>DASPKL010000021.1:0-132363 GCA_035628115.1 Phycisphaerales bacterium
GGCCGACGCGGCGTCCGCCCCCTTCTGCATCCGTGTCGCCGAGGCGGCCGGTGCGAGCGTGATCGGCGTCGGCGGCCCGCGCGGGTTCGACGCGGCCGCCATCGCCCTCCCCGTCGGCTGCGCGACGTGCGACGATCTCCGCCGCGTCCTGACCTCCGGCGAGTGCGACGCCGTCTGGATCGCCCGTCACGCGGGCGAGCTGGATCGCGCCAGCGGGTTTTCTCCCGCGCTGGTCACGCAGCCCCGCGCGCCGCGCATCGTCCTCAGCGACGCCGCGCCGTCATCGCTCGCGGAGTTCCTGCAGAGCGGCTGGACGGCTGCGCGCGGTGACGCGCGCCTGCCGTGCGAACTCCTCCGCTTCGTCGGCTGGCCCAACGCCGCGGCGGGCAAACTCGGTGTACTTGCCTCGCTCGAGGACGTCGGTCAACTCCGCTCCGTGAGCGTCGAGTTCTGCGTTCCGTCGGCGTGCGGCACGCTCGGGCACTTGCTCCTCGGCGCGGCGGACGTGCTCGCGGGTATCGCCGGTATCCCCGAGACCGTCGACGCGTCATTCGCCGCGACGAGCCGCGCGCCGGGGCTGCACGCGCTCCCGGGCGAGTCGCTCGCGCGCCTGGAGGGGGACGCTCTCGCGCTTGCGCGATTCCCGAACGGGCTGGCCGCGACGCTCGCCGCGTCGGACCGCGCCCGCGCGTGGTCGCTGCGCATCCTCGTCCGGGGCGAGCGCGACGAGCTGCTCGTCGAGCACCGCGAATCCGACGCGGCGCGGCTCATGGCCGACTCGCTCGCCGCGGCTCTCTCCGGCGACGCGTCGGACACAGCCGCCACCTCGCGCCGGCTCGACCGCGCGTTCGCGATCGCGCAGGCGGCGCTGCTCAGTTGCCGGACGCAGCAGCCGGAGAGCCCGGGGTGGCTGGAGCGGACGCTCGGCGCGGCGGTGGGATGAAGGCAGATGTGATCGGGGAACAGGGATCGGGGAATGGTGGCGGCGGGACGTTTCGAGCCCACGGATGTGATCCGAGCGGTACGGTGCGACCGTTCACCGATCACCCCTGGTTGCACGCGGTGCCCGGCGAGACTCGGGGCCTACAGAAGCAGACTCACCCCCACCGCGTGACGTGCCAGTTCTTCTTGCCGCGGCGGAGGGCGATGATGCGGCCGTGCAGCAGGTCGCCCGTGCGGAGACGCTCGTCGGCGCTCGCCTTGCGTCCGTTCACGCTCACGCTGCCGCCCGCGAGGAACTCCTTCGCTTCGCGCTTGCTCGCGGCGAGCTTGGTCTCGACGAGGAGGTCGAGGAGCGCCACGCCCTCGCCCTCCAACTGCATCCTCACGTGGTCCGTGCTCGGCGCGGCGGAGAGGACTTCCTCGAGTATGGCGAGCGGCAGGCCGGCGATGTCACCGCTGAACAACGCCGCGGCGGCCTTCTCGGCGTTCGCGAGCTCCGTCGGCCCGTGGAGGATGCGCGTGGCCTCGCGCGCGAGCGCCCGCTGCGCTGCGCGTTCGCCGGGGTTGGCCGCGAGGCTGTGCTCGAGCGCCGCGATCTCCTCCTGCGGGAGGAACGTGTAGGTCTTGAGCAGACGTATCACGTCCGCGTCGGCGCTGTTGAGCCAGAACTGGTAGTAGGCGTACGGGCTGGTGCGGTGCGCGGAGAGCCAGACCGCGCCCGACTCCGTCTTGCCGAACTTGGTGCCGTCGGCCTTGGTGACGAGGGGCCAGACGAGGCCGAAGGCCCCGGCGCTCGCTTGCTCACTCGCCCGCTCGCTCGCTCGCCGCTTCGCGATCAGGTCCATCCCGACCACGATGTTCCCGAACTGGTCGCTCCCGCCCATCTGGAGCGTGACGCCCTCGGTCTCGTGCAGCTTCGCGAAGTCGTAGGCCTGCAGGATCATGTACGAGAACTCGGTGTACGAAATGCCCTGGTCGCGGTTGTGCAGCCGCTCCTTGACGGAGTCCTTCTGCATCATCATGTTGACGGAGAAGTGCTTGCCGACGTCGCGGAGCGCGTCGAGGTACGAGAGGGAAGAAAGCCAGTCGAGGTTGTTGCGGACCGTCAGCGTGTTCTTCGCGCCCGCGTCGTAGAGCTCGCCGCCGGCAAAGATGCGCTCGATGGAGCGGACGTTCGCGTCGATCTCCTCGCGCGTGCGGAGCTGTCGCTCCGCGGTCTTGCCGGAGGGGTCGCCGATCAGCCCTGTCCCGCCGCCCATCACCGCGACCGGCGTGTGGCCCGCTTGCTGCCAGCGCGCGAGGGCCATCATGCCGACGAGGTTGCCGATCGTGAGAGAATCCGCGGTCGGGTCGAATCCGACGTATGCCTTGCGCGCCGCGGCCGGCCCGTCGCTCAGGTGCCTGCGCAGGCCGTCCAGGTCCGTGGCCTGCTGGATCTGGCCGCGCCACTGCATGTCGTCGAGGAACGTGCTCATGGGCGGGCCAGTCTAGACGGGCGGGTGCAGATTCTGTAGGCCCGGCGTCGTGCCGGCCACCTCTCCCCGTGCGACGATGAGGAGGTGAACAGGTCGGGAGGTGAGAAGACGGAGGCCGGGAGACACGGTGCGTGACGGTGCGATGGGTTCATCGCTCCGTGCTTGCGCGTGGGTCTCGCCGGTGATGGGCAGTCGGTGGCAGGCGGGACGCCTGCCCCACACACTGAAGAGTGCCCGGCGGGACGCCGGGCCTAGGGCCTACGAAGAGAAGACACGGGCTGGAAGCCCGTGCCACGAAGAGAAGATAGAGAAGCAGAGAAGGAGGGAAGGAAGGAGAGAAGACCCGCCGCGGAGCGGCGTGGTACCCAAGAGGAGAGCACCACCGAAGAGCGGATTGCCGCGAGCCGTACGCTCCGCCATGCCCACAGGCACACCGCTCGTCCTCATCATCCGCGACGGCTGGGGCCTTAACCCCAACCCGGACCACGCCGCGTTCGACGCGGTCCGCGTCGCGCAATCGCGCGGTCTCACGCCCGTGGCCGACAGGCTGATGCGCGAGTATCCGTGGACGCTCGTCAAGACGAGCGGCGCGGATGTCGGCCTGCCGGAGGGGACGATGGGCAACAGCGAGGTGGGCCACCAGAACATCGGCGCGGGGCGCGTCGTGGAGCAGGAGAGCAAGACGATCACCGACGCCGTCTCGCGCGGCTTCGAGACGATCTCGCAGGTCGCCCGCTCGGTCGTCCGCGCGCGCGACGCCGGCGGCTGCGTCCACCTCATGGGCATCAACTCCGACGCGGGCGTGCACGGCCTGCTCGAGCACCTCTACGCGTTCGTCCGCGCGTGCAAGGCGCTCGGCGTGCCGCCGGAGCGCGTCTTCGTTCACCTCTTCACCGACGGGCGCGACAGCCCGCCCATGGCCGGGCTCGAGTACGCGCGCCGCGTGGAGGAGCAGCTCGCCGCGATCGGCGTCGGGCGCGTCGCCAGCGTCCACGGCCGTTACTACGCCATGGATCGGGACCACCGCTGGGAGCGCGTGAAGCTCGCGTACGACGTCCTCACCGGTCGGTCCGAGGCGCCCGCCTTCCCCACCGCCGCGGCGGCGATTCGGGACTACTACGACCGGCCCTTCTCCGACAGCCAGGTGGGCGACGAGTTCATCCCGCCCCGGCGTGTCGGGGCGCCGGCGCCGATCGCCGATGGGGACACCGTGATCTTCTACAACTTCCGGGGCGACCGGCCGCGCGAGATCTCCGCGGCGTTCGTCTTCCCCGACGACAAGTGGGCGGATGTGAAGCCGAGCCCGGACAGCGGCGTGCGGGGCTTCGATCGCGGGCGGAAGCTCGATACCGATTATGTGATCCTGACGGAGTACTGGGAGGAGCTGCTGCCGTTCGTTTCGGTCGCGTTCCCGCGGCCGCCGAAGATGAAGCACATCGGGGGTGAGCACCTGTCGGCGCTCGGCCTGCGGCAGTTCCGCTGCGCGGAGACGGAGAAGTACCCGCACGTGACGTTCTTCTTCAACGACTACCGCGACGGGCCCTTCCCGGGCGAGGTGCGCGAGAACCCGCAGAGCCCGCGCGTGGCGACCTACGACCTCAAGCCGGAGATGGCGGCGCCGGAGGTACGCGACGCGGTGCTCCGGCGGCTCGCGTCGCCGGCGTGCGAGGACGTGCTGATCGTCAACTTCGCCAACGGCGACATGGTGGGCCACACGGGCAAACTGGACGCCGCGGTGGCGGCGGTGGCGACCGTCGACGCGTGCGTGGGCGCGATCGTGGACGCGGCGCTCGCGCGCGGCGGGCAGCTGATCGTCACGGCGGACCACGGCAACTGCGAGCAGATGTGGGACCCGGCGCACAATGCGCCGCACACCGCGCACACCATCTACGACGTGCCTCTCATCGTGGTCTCGAGCGCGCTGCGGGGTCGGAGGCTGCGGGGCGACACCGACGCCGCGGGGTGGTTCGAGCCCGCGACACGCGCGTCGCGCGGCCGCCTCGCGGACATCTTCCCCACGGCCCTGGCGATGCTCGGCCTGCCGGAGGCGGAAGAGATGACGGGGAAGTCGTTGCTGGCGTGAGCGCCGATCGCGCTCGGATGTCTCGGCGCCGGCCAAGCGCGACGCGGTGAGGGGGTGACGCGGTGAACATTGAAGGGGTGAGCAGGTCAACAGGCGAGGGTGTGATGCGATCCTTCACCCGTTCACTTCCCCGCCTGCTCACCTGTTCATCTTTCTCACCGCTCCTGGCTCTGTGAGAGGTCGACCTTGCCGATGAGGTCGGTGATTGAGAGGGCGCGTTGGCGCTTCACCCATGACGCGAGGCCGCCCGCGATCCTGATCGGCGCCCGCGGGTCCGCGAAGAGGGCCGTCCCGACCTGGACCGCGCCGGCGCCGGCGAGGATGAACTCCGCGGCGTCCTGCCAGGTGAGGACACCGCCGACGCCGACGATCGGCAGCCCCGCGTCGCGCGCGAAGTTGCGGTAGACGTCGAAGACCAGCTTCACGGCCATCGCGTGCACGGCGGGGCCCGAGAGCCCGCCGGCGACGCGGCCGAGGCGCGGGCGGCGCGTCTCCGGGTCGATCGCCATCGCGGGGGTCGTGTTGGCGATGCAGACCGCGTCCGCGCCCGGGCGGCTGCCGGGGCCGCCGGTCTGCGGGCCGCCGGGGTCCGCCGCGGCGCGGGCGATGTCCGTCATCGTGGTCCTTCCCGTCGGGATGGGCGAGAGCTTGACGAACAGGGGCTTGCGCCTCACGGCGTCGCGCACGGCGCGGATCAGCTCGCCCAGCAGCGCCGGGTCCGAGGCGAACTCGCACCCTCTGTGCACGTTGGGGCAGCTGACGTTGAGCTCGATCGCGGCGAGGGCGTCGACCGCGTCCATCGCGCCGGCGACGCGGACGTAGTCGTCGACGCTGAAGCCCGCGACGCTGCCGATGACGGGCGCGGGGATCGACGCGATGCGGGGCGCGTGGTCGCGCACGAAGGCGTCGATACCGACGTTCGCGAGGCCGACGGCGTTGAGCATCCCGGCGCGGAGCGGCACGACGCGCCACGGGCGGTTGCCCTCGCGGGGGAGCGGCGTGATCGACTTGGTGACGACGGCGCCGACGCGGGAGAGGTCCAGCACGTCCGCGAGCTCGTCGAGCGTGCCGGCGGTCCCCGCGGCGAGGATCACGGGCGAGCGGAGCCGGACGCCGGCGATGGTCGTCGCGAGGGACGGGGTGGGCACGGGACAACCGTATCAAGCCCTTGCCGTCGGGCCAGCGAGGGGCGCGAACACGGAAGTAGACGAAGAAGATCAGAGGAAAGCAGAGAGGAGAACACCGGGCCGGAGACCGCGTTGTTCTTCTCTGTCGTGCTCTTCTTCTCTCCGCCTCGCTCCGTGTTCTACTTCTTGACCGCCAGCGCCTTGCGGACTTCCTCGATCAGCCGCTCGATCTGGAAGGGCTTGAAGAGCACGCTCTGCAGCCCGTCCTGCGATGCACGGACGATGGAGTGGTGCGGGTCGTAGCCGAAGCCGGTCATGAGGATCACGGGCACGTTCGGCAGCACCTTTCGCGCCGCGGAGAAGACCTCGTAACCGTTCATGCCGGGCATGCGGATGTCGGAGATGATCAGGTCGTACTCGACGCCCGGCTCCGCGAGCTTGGCCCCCGCGTGGGCGCCGTCCGGGCAGACCTCGACGACGGCGCCGCGGCGTTCCAGCACGCAGGAGATGATCGTGCGGATGCGCTGCTCGTCGTCGCACACGAGGACGCGCTTGCCGGCGATGACCGGGTCGCGGTCGGAGACGGCCAGGGCCTTCTCGACCCCCAGAAGGCCCGCGGGCCCGGCCATGCACTGCTGCAGCCGAGCCCGGATCGACGTGAGGTCCGCCTTGATGCGCTCGAGGTGCGAGAATTGCTCGGGGTCGTGCTCGTGCTGCTCGAGGATCTCGATCTCGTGGGCGATGTCCTCGAGCGGCTCTTTGAGCTCCAGCTCGACGCGCCCGGAGAGCGTCTGGTTCGTCGCGGCGCGCTCGACGACCAGCAGGTCGAGCATGTGCATGGCGACGGCGATGTAGCGTGCGAAGATCTCGCCCAGCTGCCGGTCCTCCTCGCCGAAGGCGCTGGGCCGCTGGCTCTCGACGTTCATCACGCCGATGACCTTGTCGTGCACGCGCAGCGGTACGGTGAGCGAGCTCTTGGCGTCCACCGCTCCCGGGAGGTAGAGCGGGTCCGTGGCGGTGTCGGGGCAGACGTAGCTGCGGCCGGAGGCGGCGACGTACCCGGTGATGCCGTGGCCCTCGAGGGCGGGGCGGATCTCGAAGGAGTCGTACTCGGGCGGCAGGCCGTAGCCCAGCACGAGCTCCAGGCGCCCCGTGCGTTCGTCGAGCAGGCGGATGGCGAAGTGGTCGAAGTGGAGTAGGTCGCGCGCGAAGCGGACGATCTTCTGCTCGAGCAGCTTCAGCCGCTCCATGGCGTTGTACCGGTGCACGACGTCGCGCTCGAAGCGGACGAGCTCGCTCCCGGCCTGGTCGATCGCGTCGATGCGCTGCTGGAGGCGCTTGGCCGCCGTGATGTCGCGCACGAGCACGACGAGGCACGCCTCCCAGCGTCGCACCGAGTCGCCGATCGCGGCGATCGTCGCGCGGCTCACGGGCGTGAGGATGACCTCGAAGTACCGCTCGGCCTCGTGCATCGTCGTTTCGGTCCGGGGCGGCAGCCAGCCGGGCGGGACCTTGACGTTGGGCGGCGCGAGCGGGTGGTCGAGCTCGAACTGGCGGCACGCCACGCCGATGCGTTCGGCCATGGCGCCCGGCAGGTGCGTGAGCATGTCGTTCGCCCAGATGAGCTGCCCTTCACGGGTCGCGAGGCCGACGCCCTCGCCGATGGCGGAGAGGAGAGACAGGGCGAGCGTGGCGAGAGGGGCATTGATCGCGGCATCGCCGTCGGCGCCGCCGTCCACCCCGCCGCGAACTGGAACCCCTGTCTCCATGCGACCGAGGCGCGACTCCGTCGGCGGATTCTGCGCCTGCACTTCTCCCGCGCGCTGGGTCGATCCCTGCCCCAAGACTCCGGCCTTTCGTTCGGTCTGTCTGCCCGAAAGAATATCCGGTCAGAAGAAAGAGCCCCGCCACGCCGAACGCCGACCGGACCGGCGGCGAAAGATTCCGGCGCGGTCGATCCGACGGCCGACCGATACAGGATCGGCAATTCCGGGCCGAATTCCCCTCCCTGCGCACAAGGGCCGGGCAATAACCCGAGATGAACCGACCGCCGCCCGAACGGGCACCCCTCTCCGTGCGCGAGAACGCATGCCGATGCACGCCGCTGTCCGCGTTGAAGATGTCCACAAGTGGTACGGATCGCTGCACGCGGTCCGCGGGGTGTCGTTCGAGCTGCCCAAGGCGCAGGTCGCCGGGCTGCTGGGGCACAACGGCGCCGGCAAGTCCACGCTCATCCGCATGATCGCCGGGTTCCTGACGCCTGACCACGGGGTGATCGAGATCGACGGGGTTGATGTCGAGACTGATCGGCGGTCGGCCGCGGCGAGGATCGGGTATCTGCCGGAGTCGACGCCCCTGTACCCCGAGGCGCGCGTCGAAGACTATCTGCACTTCCGGGGCAGGCTCTTCGGCATGCCGTGGTCGGCGCGGGGCGGCGGCGTGTCGCGCGTCGTCGAGCAGTGCTGGCTCAAGGACGTCCGCAAGCGCCGGATCGGGGAGCTGAGCAAAGGGTACAGGCAACGCGTGGGGCTCGCGGCGGCGCTGCTGCACGACCCGCCGGTGCTGGTCCTCGACGAACCGACCAGCGGGCTGGACCCGACGCAGGTGCGCGAGATGCGCGGCCTGATCCGCGGGCTCGCGTCCGAGCGGACGATGCTGATCAGCTCGCACGTGCTGCCCGAGGTGGAGATGCTCTGCGACAGGGTGATGATCGTCGCGAGCGGGAAGTTGCGGGCCGACGGGGCGGTGGCGGACCTGGCATCGCGCTTCACGCCCGGGGGGCTGGAAGTGGAAGCGCTCGTGCATGACGAGCACGCCGCGGGGCGGTTCGTCGGCGCGCTGGGGGCGATCGCGGGCGTCACGCGGGTCGATCAGCGGGCGGTCGGGCCGGGCGGCTGGCGGCGCTACGCGGTGCACGCGGCGGCGGGCGTCGACGTCCGCGAGGGGGTGGCGCGGGCGGCGCAGGGGGCGTGCGTTACGCTCCGGGAGATCGCGCCGACGCGGGCGACGCTCGAGGCGGTGTTCGTGCGTGTGCTCGAAGAGAGCGCGGCGGAGGGGACTGCGTGAAGACCGGCAACTCCATATCGCGCGCGTGGTCCGGCGCGTGGGCCGTCGCGCGGCGAGAGCTGTCCGCGTACTTCCGCCAGCCCGCTGGGTGGATCATCGTCGCGCTGTATCTGTTGCTCTGCGGCGCGGTTTTCTCGGTGATGGTGCTGGCCCCCGCGCGCCCGGCGACGATGCGGCCGTTCTTCGACGTCGCCGGGTGGCTGCTGCTGCCCGTCGTCCCCGCGGTGGCGATGCGTCTCTTCGCGGAGGAGTACCGCACCGGCACGATCGAGCCGCTGGCCACGAGCCCGGCGTCGAGCCTCACGCTCGTGCTCGGGAAGTACGCGGGCGGCGCGATCTTCCTCGCGTGCATGTTCGCGCCGACGCTCGTCTACCCGGCGCTGCTCACGGTGTACAGCGACCCCGCGCCGGACCTGGGGCCGATCGCGACCGGGTACCTCAGCCTCGCTCTCGTCGCGGGCCTCTACCTCGCCGTGGGCATCGCCGCCTCGGCGGGGACGAGCAACGCGACGCTCGCGTTCATGACGACGCTCTTCGTGGTCCTCGGGTTCCTCCTCGCCGGGTGGCTGGGCCGTTCGCTCGACGACCCGTGGAGGTCGATGCTCTACCGCCTGTCGATCCCGTCGCGCACCGGCGACTTCGCCAAGGGGATCATCGACACGTCGCACGTCGTGTTCTTCGGCGGCGCGATCGCGTGGTGCCTCGCGCTCACCGTGGGCATCGTGCAGTGGCGGAGGTGGCGGTGAGCGCCCCCGCCACTCCGTCCGCGCGGCCCCGCCGCCGTTCCCGGGCCGTCCCGCTCCTCCTCGCGTGCGTCACGCTGGGCGCGTGGGCGCTCGTCGTGGTCAACGCCAACATCATCGCGGAGCGCGGGCGGGCGCGGTTCGACGCGACCGCCGCCGGCGACACCGCCCTCTCACCCCGGGCGGCGGGCCACGCGGCGGCGCTCGACGGCGCCGGCCCGTGGCGCATCATCGTCGCGGCCGACCTGCGCACCGCCGATCCGCGTGCGCGGCGGAACCTCGAGGACGTGCTGGACGAGGTGCGTGCCCGCTCGCGCAACCTGACCGTGACGATGATCGACGCGGCGTCCGCCCGCGGCGTGGAAGACCTTCGCTCTCTGGTGCGGGCGTTGCACGATGAGCGTGCGGAGGAACTGCGGTCGTTGGCGGGCCTCGCGGCGGACGCGCGCGCGCGTCTGGACAGCGCGGCGACCGCCATGGAATCGCGGTTCGCGCCCGAGTTCGCCGCGCTCAAGGCCGATCTTGCCGGGGCGCCGGCGGCGCTCGCGTCGTTCGCCGACTCCTCGGTCATGCTCCTGCGGCTGCGCGCGACGGACGCGAAGAACGCGTCTTCCCGGGCGAACGACGCCGCCGCCGGGCGGGGAGGCGGGGCGGCGAGGCCCGACCTCGCCGTCGGCCTCGCGCGCCGGCAGGCCGAGGCGATCGCGGACGACCTCTCGGGGCTCGTGCGCGACTGCAGGCGGCTGGCCGAGAGCGCACAAACCCCGGGCGCCGCGGCCTCTCGGGCCAGAACGCTCGCGGCGGCGATGGAGCAGGAACTGGACGGGCTGCGGCGTACGGCCGAGACCCTCCGCGGCGCGAAGTCGCCGGACGTCCTCCGCGTCGAGGACGCGCTCCGCGCCGGCGCCGCCGCGATCGTGATCGGGCCCGCCGACACGGGGATGGCGGCGATCGACCTGGACGAACTGCTCCCGAGCGCGGAGTGGCTGGACGCGGCGGAGGCGAGCCGGCGCGACGAGCGGCGACGCCTGGAGGACCTGATCGCCGCGTCGATGGGCACGGTGCTCGAGCCCCGCCGCCCGATCGTGATCTTCGCGCACGCGGAGGTGCGGCCGTTCGTCCGGGAGTCGCGGGCGCTCGACGCCTTGATCGCCCGCCTCGGGCTGCGCGGCGTCGACTTTGTCGAGTGGGCCGTGACGGCGGGCGAGGAGCCCGATCTGCGCGAGATCGACCCGGCGGGCGATCGGCCGCGCGTGTACGCCGCGATGTGCCCCGATTCCTCCGCCGCGGCGGCCCCAGGGGGGCTGTCGGGTGCGCAGCGGGCCGCGGCGCTGGGGCGGGTTGTGAGCGACGTCGTCTCGCGCGGCGACGGGCTCCTCCTGTCGCTCGCGCCGTCGATGCTGCCGGCGCTCGGCGAGGCGGACCCGGTCGCGAAGCCGCTGGAGTCGCTGGGCGTCGGGGCGATGACGGGCACGCCGTTGTTGACACGCGTCTCTACGCCGCGGGGCCCGTTCCCCGAGACGGACCGGGTGCTGCAGCCGTCGGAGTCCGAGCATCCGCTCTGCGGTGCGGTGCGGTCGCTGCCCACGTACTTCACGTGGTGCATCCCGTTGACGCTGCCGGCGGACGCCGTTCCGCTTTACACGGCGCCGGCGGACACCGCGACGTGGGCGGAGTCGCAATGGCTGCGGCTGCGGCAGACGCCCCGCGACCAGCGTGCCGCGCTGCCGGACGCGCCGCGGTTCGACGCGGACCGCGACAAGCAAGCGCCGGAAAATCCCGGGGCGGGGTGGGTCGTCGCCGGGGCGGTCGAGGGCGGCGGCAGGCGTGTGGTCGTCGTCGGCAGCAACGACTGGTTCTTCGATCAGGTGACGCAGCAGCGCGCGTCGGTGGACGCCCGCTCGGCGCTCGCGTTCCCGGGGAACACGGAACTCTTCGAGGCGAGCGTGCTGTGGCTCGCGCGGCAGGACGCGCTGATCGCGCAGGGCCCCGCGGCACGAGCGGTGGCGATGGTGCGGCCGATCGACGCGGCGCGGCTGCGGTGGCTCCGCGTCGGTCTCATCGCCGGGCTGCCGGCGCTGGTGCTGGGCGCGGGGGCGCTCTACCGGCTCGCGCGGAGATAGGACTCACACCGGGGAGGGATCCGGCGGGGAGCCGCCAGGACGAGGGCGCGTCGGTCCGGAGCGAGCGCCGGAGCGCGGCTCTTCAAGTCCGTCCATTCTCTCCACCGCGCTCACCGCGTCTCGGCGACGGGTCTTACCGCAGCACGTGCACGCGCGCGTTGGCGCGCCCGCACTCCGGGCATGTGGGCGCGTCCGTCTCCAGGCCGGCGAGGTCGTACCCGCAGCGCTTGCACGGGAACTCGGGCGCGGGCCGACGCGGC
Source organism: Phycisphaerales bacterium (assembly GCA_035628115.1). Lineage (GTDB taxonomy): Bacteria > Planctomycetota > Phycisphaerae > Phycisphaerales > UBA1924 > BJHL01. Next base: position 11,820 of record DASPKL010000021.1, read on the forward strand.
ATCGCCCAAATGAACAAACCCATCACCGAGACGATGGCGACCTCGGCCCAGAGCACCATCTGCATGCTCGAGAACGCGTCGTCCGGGTCCCCCATCCACACGCGCACCTTGCGGTCGAGGAGGGCGATGGTCGCCGCGGCCGCCACGCCCGCGATCCAGGCGACAAGCCCCGCCGTCCGCCGCCGGAAGCGGAAGCACAGGGCCCAGACGAGCATGGCGTAGATCGCGAGAAGGAGCACGCGGTGCGAGGGTATCGGGGGTGCGCGGCGGTCTTGCGCTGCGCGGGTCCGCGCGGCGCGGATCGATCGGCTCGCCGGGCGCAACCGACCGGCTGCGGAGGTCAGCGCCCGGCCTTGAAGAACGTGCGGAGGGACTCGAGGATATCTTCGCGCCCCCCGACCTTGCTCGTCACAAGACGCGGGCCCTGTTCGTCCGGTTCGCCGCCGGGGAAGGACTCGTTGAGCACGCCGAGGAACGAGCCGCTGCCGTAGGCGCTCGCGACCTGGCAGTAGCCGAACATGTTGCAGCGCGGGAGCAGGTCGTCGCGCAGGAGCTTCACGCAGAGGCGGTTGTCGGAGTCGGAGCTGTTGTCGCCGTCGGAGAAGTGGAAGAGGTAGACGTTCCACTCGTTGGGGTCGTAGTGGTTCTCCAGGAGCTCCTTGCAGCACTGCAGGGCGCTGCTGATGCGCGTGCCGCCGTCCTCGCGGATGCTGAAGAACGTCTGCTTGTCCACCTCGCCGGCCTTGACGTCGTGCACGATGTAGCGGCTGTCGATCCCCTCGTAGTTGCGGCGCAGCCACGTGTCGATCCAGAAGGCCTCGAGGCGCACGAGCTCTTTCTGCTCTTCGCCCATGCTGCCCGAGACGTCCATCATGTAGACGATCGCGGCGTTGCTCTGCGGCTTCTTCACCTCGTTCCACGTGCGGAAGCGCAGGTCGCTCTTGACCGGGATGATCACCGGGTCGTCGGGGTCGTAGGTGCCCAGCGCCAGCTGACGCTTGAGGGCCTCGCGGTACGTCCGCTTGAAGCTCCGCAGGCTCGCGGGCCCCACGGGCCGGATCCCCGAGTACTTGTCGCGCGTCGTCGTGATGCGGTGCTGCCCCCGCGGCTTGATGCGCGGTAGGCGCAGCTCCTCGGCGAGGATGTCGGCGAGTTCCTCGAGGGAGACGTCCACCTCCATGACGTGGCGGCCTTCCTGCTCGCCGCCCCGGCCGACGCCCTGGCCCTCCTTGCCCTCGCCCATGCCCACGCCGGTGTTGTCGCCGTACTGAAACCGCGGCAGCTCGACGTCGTGGATCGGGACGGAGACGACGCGGCGCCCCTCGCGCGCGAGGATGTCGCCGCGCGACATGAACCGCCGAAGGTCGCGGCGGATCTTGCCGCGGACGATCTGCCGGAAGCGTTGGTGGTCTTGTTCGATTTTGCTGATCATGCCGTCGCTCGGACCGGAGCGGGACCCCTTCCACACGGATGTACGCACGGCGCGGCCGCCGGTTGTTCATCGTCGTGACGGGGAGACGGGTTTCGGATAACCTACACTCGGGCGTCAACTCCGTGGGGGATGAATGGCGATCGCAAGAAGAGTCATTTACATGCGGGGCTCGCGCCTCTCGGGCGCGTCGGGGACGGTGTGGAACGCTGAAGAGGACGTGAACGGAGTGCAGGGTCTGCGCGACCGGTGCGACCAAGGCATCCCGCTCGCTGTGCACAACCAGAAGACGTGCAAGGACCCCGCCGTGGAGAGCGTGTCGCTGCGGGTCTGCAAGTGCTACCGGGGCACATTCCCGGCCCGGTCCCCGGCGCCCGGCGCGGTGGTTTAGTGGTACCGCGACGACGCGAACAGCGGTCTAAAAGACGCGGAGTTGGTCGTGCTTGCGTCCGGCACGGGCATCTCCACCACAATCCTCGACCTCATGGCCGAGATGCGGATCGACTTTGATCCCTGAATCCGGTTGGCTCCGATAAGCGTGTATTGGTGAACTGAAAGGAACATCACATGGCGCGCTTCACATCCGCATCGGCCGCGACACTCCCGATTTCGGGCTCGGCCGTTGACATCCCCGCCGCAACCGCCGATCTCTCCGTCATGGAGCTGAAGCCTTCCTCTGAAACGGATGTGATCGCGAAGCTCGCGAGGGGGCTCGCCTCGGATCAGGGATTGCGCAGGGCCGCGATCTCGCTCCTATCGCACTTTGACGCGCAGGGCGTCACCGGGCCGCAGCGGAACGAGTGTGAGCGATTCGTGGCCGAGACGCTCGGGACTGCGTACCTGCTGGCCAACGGCAGGGTTTCGCGCAAGTCCGCGCTGCGCTAGACACTTCATCGGGACCCACAAATGGCAAAAGGCCGCACCCTTTCGAGCGCGGCCTTTGTGATCATTCATACGTCCGAAGGGACGGGCCGGTTCAGCCGGCCTTCTTGGCGTCACGAACCTTCGCGTAGAAGGCGGTGCGCTTGTCGGCCTGGCGGCGGCGGGTGCTGGGGCGGCCGCCGATCTCCGGGCCGTCCTCCGCGCCGACGAACTGCAGGACGCAGAGCTCGGCCGCGTCACCGATCCGGTGCTTGCCCAGCTTGACGATGCGCGTGTAGCCGCCGGCGCGGTCGGCGAAGCGCGGGGCGATGTGGTCGAAGATGTGCTTGACGATCTTCGGGGCCTTGCGGAGCTCGCCGTAGCGGTTGCGCTCCACCTCGCTGCTCGCCGGCACGTCGAAGAAGGCCTTGGCGCGGTCGCGGAGCTCGTTCACCGCGTTCGTCTCGTCCTCGGTGGCCTTCTTGGGGAGGTAGAGCCAGTCGAAGCCGCGGCGGTTGCCGCCGAGTTTGGCCACGACGCGTCGGCGCGCGGCGAGGTCGCCGGCCTTGGCGTCGGTGACGATCTTCTCGACGAACGGCTGCACGGCCTTGGCCTTGGGGATCGTCGTGACGATCTGCCCGTGCTCGAAGAGGCCCGCCGCGAGATTGCGCAGCATCGCCGTGCGGTGCGCGGTTTTCCTGCCGAGTCGGTATCCAGCCCTGCCGTGACGCATGACAAACCCACCTTTCCGGTCAAAGCCGCGCCGCGGCGTTTCGCCGGGGCGCGGTGGGTCGAGATTCTAGCCCCGACGGGGGCCGATTGCGATCAGCCCTGCGCCGGGATCTGCGGCACGGAGACGGTGTAGCCCTCGGGCATCGCCATCCCCAGGTCCAGGCCGATGTCCTGCAGCTTGCGCTTCACCTCGCGGAGGCTCGTGCGGCCGAAGGAGCGGAGCTTGAGGAGCTCGGCGTCGGTCAGCGTGACGAGCTGTCCGACGGTCTCGATGCGGGCGCTCTCGAGGCAGTTGCTCGCGCGGACGGAGAGTTCCAGCTCGCTGATGTTCATGTTCAGCTTGCGGATGAGCTCTTCGTCGACGCTCGCGGCGGCCGCGGCGGCCTCGCTCACGCGCTCCTCGCCGATGTCGAAGTACTGGACGAAGGGGTTGAGGTGCTTGCGGAAGATCTTGGCGGCCTCGACGGTCGCCATCTCGGGCGTGACCGTGCCGTTGGTCCAGATCTCCATGGTGAGCTTGTCGTAGTTGGTGCGCTGGCCGACGCGCGTCTCCTCGATCTTGTAGCGGACGCGCTGGACCGGGGAGTAGATCGCGTCGACCGCGATGCGGCCGATCTCCTGCTCCTCCTGGTTGTTGTACTGCTCGCTGGCGGGGACGTAGCCGCGGCCCTTGCCGACGACGAGCTCCATCTCGAAGTCCACGGCGTCGGTGAGCGTGACGATCACGAGGTCCTTGTTGAGGATCGTGACGGCGGTGTCGGCCTGGATCATGTCGGCCGTGACCTCGCCGGGGCCGCGGGCGGCCAGGCGCATGGTCTTGGGCTCGTCGCCCTCGAGCTTCACGACGAGGTTCTTGACGTTGAGGACGATGTCGGTCACGTCCTCCATCGCGCCCTTGAGGGGGCTGAACTCGTGCTGCACGCCCTTGATCTTGATGGACGTGACGGCGGCGCCCTCGAGCGAGGAGAGGAGCACGCGGCGCAGGCTGTTGCCCACGGTGGTGCCCATGCCGCGCTCGAACGGCTCGACGGAGAAGCGGCCGTAGGTGTCGGAGCGGAAACGGGGATCGAACGCAACGCGCGTGGGCAGTTCAAGCCCGCGCCAACGGACACGAGTCGCCATTGATAGACGCCCTCACAGACTCCCGGCATTCCTTGTGGGAACTGCTCGCCGATCTCGGATCACGGGCGGCGCGGGCTCGCCGGGGGAGCCAACGGCCCTTCTTTTCCGAGGGGCGAAACGATTGATTACACGCGGCGGCGCTTGCGGGGGCGGCAGCCGTTGTGCGGGACCGGCGTGCGGTCCTCGATCGCCGTCACGCGCAGGCCCGAGGCGGTGAGGCCGTTGACCGCGCTCTCGCGCCCGGCGCCCGGGCCCTTGATGCGGATCTCGACCTCGCTCATGCCGAGCTTGCGGGCCTTGCCGCCGACGGTCTCGGCGGCGCGGGTCGCGGCGAAGGGGGTGCTCTTGCGGGCGCCCTTGAAGCCCATCGTGCCTGCGCTGTCCCACGCGATCGTCTCGCCGTTCATGTCGGTGACGGTGACGATCGTGTTGTTGCCGGTGGCGTGGATGTGCGCGACGCCGCGCGTGACGTTCTTGCGGACTTTCTTGGTCTTCGACATTCGTGTTCCTTCGGATCGTCAGGCCCGCTCGGGGCCCTACCCGGGTGCAGGCGCCTTCTTACTTCGCCTTGACCGACTTCTTGCCGGCGACGGTCTTCTTCTTGCCCTTGCGGGTCCGCGCGTTGGACTGCGTGCGCTGGCCGCGGACGGGGAGGCCCTTGCGGTGGCGCTCGCCCCGGTAGCTGCGGATGTCCTTCAGGCGCTGGATGTTCTGCGACACCTGGCGGCGGAGGGCGCCCTCGACGAGGAAGTTCGCGTCGATGATGGCGTTGATCTGGGCGAGCTTGAGCTCGTCCACCTCGCCCGCGCGCTGCTCGAGGTCCACACCGGCCTCGGTGAGGATGTCGCGCGCGAACTTCGGCCCGATGCCGTGGATGTACTGCAGCGCGAAGTAGACCTTCTTCTTGTCGGGGATATCGATACCTGCGACGCGTGGCATTGTGCGTGGATTCCTCTAAGGCGCGCCAAAGGCGAGCCGCCAACTCAGCCCTGGACCTGCTTGTGCTTGGGGTCGGACTTGCAAATGACGCGGACCTTGCCCTTGCGCCGCACGACCTGGCACGACGCGCACATCTTTTTGACGCTCGAACGGACCTTCACGAGTCACCTTCCTGTGTTGCCGCGCCGAGCCGGGATTCCGGCACGGAGGGGAAGGGATTCTAGGCGGGGAGAGAGACGAGGAGACGGGGAGATGACGAGACGGAGGCAAGAAAACCGGAGCGGCGCCGGGGCGAGGAACGGCGCGTCGGCCACGCTCGCCCGCCGGTGTCCGGCCGCCGGCCGCCCGGGTTCGGGGTAGATTCGGTCAGTGCCGGAACGTGATCCGGGCCTTGCTCAGGTCGTACGGGCTGATCTCGACCGTCACGCGGTCCCCGGGGAGGATGCGGATGTAGTTCATCCGCATCTTTCCCGACACGTAGGCGAGCACTTCCGTCTTCTGCTCGTTGGGAAGGCGGACCTTGAACATGGCGTTCGGCAGCGCCTCGATGACCGTCGCTTCGAACGTGAACTTGTCGTCCTGCTTTGCCATGCGCTTGGTTTGTGCTCCGTGGGCGCCGGGCGCCGTGAAAGGTCGCTAGTTTAGGCCATCGCCGGCGCACAGCCCGCTAAAACCCGCGATCCGGTCCGCGTCACCGCCACGCAGACCTCCTCGTGCGCCGTCCAGCGGCGGTCGGCGGTCACCACGGTCCACCCGTCGTCGAGCACGGCCAGGGGCGGCGGGCTCGTCCCCTCGCAGATGATCGGCTCGACGCAAAGCACCATCCCCGCCTGAAGCACGACGTCCTCGCCCGGCGCGGACCAGTCGCGCGAGACGAACGAGAGACGGGGCGGTTCGTGCAGCGCACGCCCCACGCCGTGGCCGCAGTACCCCGCGAGCAGGCAGCACCCCTCGCGCGCGACGCGCTCTCGCGCCGCGTCCGCGATCGAGGACCATCGCACGCCGGGGGCGATCGCCGCGGCGGCGTCGGCGAGCGTTCCCGCGGCGAGCGCCTGCAGGCGGGACGCACGCCCCGAGCGGTCGTCCACCGCGACCGTCCAGGCGGTGTCCGCGTGCCAGCCCTTGTACTCGATGGCGCAGTCGATCGTCACGACGTCGCCAGCGCGCACGATGCGCGACGAGGGCGCGGCGTGGACGACCTCCTCGTTCACGCAGACGCACGCGGCCCCGGAGAACGCGGGCGCACCGCCCTGCCGGTACCCGAGGAGCGCGGGCGTCGCCCGCCGGGCGCGGATCAACCGGTCGGCGCGCTCGCTCAGCTCGCGCGTGGTGACCCCGGGCTGCAGGTCGCGCAGCGCGAGGTCGTGGAGCACGGTGTCGAGCACGCGCCCCGCCGCGGCGATCGCGTCGATCTGCGCCGGCGACTTGAGCGGGATCGCCATGCGCGTTCAGCCGCGGGCGGCGCGGAAGCGCGGGCCGCCGGAGCCGTCGTCGCCGCCGAGGAAGCCGGCGTAGTTGCGCATCATGAGGTTCGCCTCGACGCGCTGCAGGAAGTCCATGCACACCGAGACGACGATGAGCAGGCCCGTGCCGCCCAGGAACTGCGTGACCGAGTAGTCGACGTTGAACGCCTGCGTGAGCAGCGGCGGGAGCACGGCGATCACGGCGAGGAACCCCGCGCCGACGTACGTGATGCGGTTCATCACGGTCTCGAGGTACTCGGCGGTGCGCGGGCCGGGGCGCAGGCCGGGGATGATGGAGCCGCTCTCCTTCATCTGCTTGCTCATTTCCTCGGGGTTGAACTGCACCGTGATCCAGAAGTACGAGAAGAAGTAAACCATCGCGATGTAGGCGAGGATGTAGAGGAACTGGCCGGGCGCGAAGTTGGACGCGAGGAAGCGCGCGGCCGTCGTGCCCAGCGCCGTCTCGCCCAGGTTGCTCTGCGCGAGGTTGCGGAGCTGGTCGAAGAGCACCGCGGGGAAGAGCATCAGGCTGCTGGCGAAGACGATCGGCATCACGCCGCCGTGGTTGAGGCGCAGCGGCAGGTAGCTGCGCTGCCCGCCGAAGACCTTGCGGCCGCGCGCGTGCTTGGCCTGCTGCACCGGGATCCGGCGCTGCGCGACGGTCATGAGCACGCTGCCCGCGATCACGATCACGAACCCGGCGGCGAGGCAGATGACGCCCATGTAGCCCATCTTGTTCTGCTCGCCCGGGTCGAAGTTGTTGAAGACCCACTGGATGGCCCTGGGCATTTCCGCGAGGATGCCGGCCATGATGATCATGGAGGCGCCGTTGCCGATGCCATGCTTGTCGATCTGCTCGGCGAGCCACATGAGGAACATGGTGCCGGCCGTGAGGCACGCGAGCGCCATGATCCACCACATGGGGTGGTTGGTCCAGCCCGCGTAGATCAGGTTTTCGCTGCGCAGGAACGAGAGCCAGCCGATGCCCTGCACGATGCACAACGCGAGGGCCGCGTAGCGCGTGTACTCCATGATCTTCTGGCGGCCGGTGGGGCCCTCCTCCTGCAGCTGCTTGAGGCGTGGCCAGACGGTGGCGAGGAGCTGGAAGACAATGCCGGCCGTGATGTAGGGCATGATGCCCAGGCCGAAGATCGTCGCGCGCGTGAGCGCACCGCCGGAGAACATGGCGACGGCGCTGGCGAGCGTGCCGACCGAGCCTCCCTGCTCGGTCAGGTTGCGCATCTGGCGCTCGAGCGCCTCGTGGTTGATGCCGGGGATCGTGATCCAATGCCCGATCCGGAAGACCATCATCATCCCGAGGGTGAAGAGGATCTTGGTCCGCAGTTCCGGGACCTTGAAGACGTTGGTCAGGGTCTGCCACATGGGGCTTGCTCGATCCTCCGCCCGCCCGGGCGGACGCCGGGCGGGACTCTCTTCGATGCCGGACGGAGGGCCGCGGGGCGGACGCGGCCGGGTGGGAATCGTAGAAACCGGAAAACAACACGGGGCGGGCTCGAACGGCCCGCCCCGCGTGGTTCGGCGTTACTTCTTGGCCTTCTCGTCGGGCTTGGCCTCCTCGGCGTCGGCCTTGGGGGCCTTGGCGCCGGACGAGCGCTTGAGCTTCTTGGTCAGGTTCTTGGGCTTGCGGTCCTCGCTGTTGCGGTCCACGCCGCGGACGACGTCGCGCCGCGTGCCCGTCTCGGTCACGCTGCCGCCGGCGTCGGTGATCAGCTTGCGGGCCGTGTCCGACAGGCGGTTGGCGGTGACGTTGAGCTTGACCTTGACGCCCGGGCTGCTCTTGGAGAGGTTGCCCAGGATCTTGAGGTCCCGGCTGTCGTCGCGCACCAGGCCGGCCGCGATGAGCGACTCGACGGTCACGTCGCCGCCCTTGGCGAAGCGCGGGTGGGCGATGATGTCGCCGAGGTTGACGGTCCAGAAGTGCGTCTTGAACGGCGCGTTCGTGAAACCGAACTTGGCGAGGCGCCGGAAGTAGCGCATCTGCCCGCCCTCGAAGCCCTTCTTGGCGCTCGTGCCCGAGCGCGAGCCCGCGCCCTTGTTGCCGCGGCCGGACTGCTTGCCGTGGCCGCCGCCTTCGCCTCGGCCGACGCGCTTGCGGGCCTTGTACCTGCCGGCGCGTGCGGTGATGTCGTGGATCATCATGACTCGGAACTCCCTGCGAACTTCGTGTGCGTCGTGCGTTGTGCGTGGTGAAGAAAAGCCCGTAGCACTCGGTGCCTCGCCCGGCTCTTACGCGGCCGGTGCGCCGCCCGCTCCGTCGGCCGCCGTCGGCGGCCCGCCCGCGTCGCCCCCACCGCCGCCGCCACCACCACCACCTCCGCCGCCGCCACCGCCGCCCGGCCCACGCCGGCGCGGCCCGCCGCGGCCCTTGCGGCGCTCGTCGCCGACGGTGTTGACGGGGCCCTTGGCCTTGTCACGACGGGCCGCGACGGGCTGGAAGCGCTTGCCGCGCTCGATTTTGTTCTCGATCTCGCTGGGGCCGAGGTCGACGCCGCGCACGGCCTTGATGCGCTGCGACGAGCGCAGCTGCTCGAGACCGGCGAAGACGGCCTTGACCACGTTGCGCTTGTTGGTGGTGCCGTAGCACTTGGTGATGCAGTCGGTGACGCCCGCCATCTCCAGGATCGCGCGGACGGTGGAGCCGGCGACGACGCCCGTGCCGGGCGCGGCGGGGACGAGCCGCACCTTGGACGAGGAGAACTTCCCCTCGACCTCGTGCGGGATCGTCGAGCCCAGCAGCGGGAGCTCGAGGAGCTTGCGGCGCGCGTAGCGCTCGGCCTTCTCGATGGCGCCGGGCACCTCGGGGCTCTTGGCGTAGCCGAGGCCGACCTTGCCCCGGCGGTCGCCGACCACCACGAGCGCGCCGAACTGGAAGCGGCGGCCGCCCTTGACGGTGGCGCTGGTGCGCATCACGCCGAGGTTGGTCGACTCGATACGACTGGATTGCTCGATCACGTCGGACATTTGTGTCTCACCTTGCGGGGCGGTGCGCCCCGTTCCAACTCAGAAGGAAAGCCCCGCCTCGCGGGCCGCGTCGCCCAGGGCCTTGACGCGGCCGTGGTACTTGAAGCCGCCACGATCGAACACGACCGCCTTGATGCCGGCCTGCTTGGCGCGCTCGCCGAGGGCCTTGCCCACGGCCGCCGCGGCCTTGCTGTTGCCTGTCTTCTCGAGCTTGAGGTCGCCCTCGGCGCTGGAGGCGCTGACGAGCGTGCGGCCGGAGAGGTCGTCGATGACCTGCGCGTAGATGTGGTTGAGGGACTTGTACACGGCGAGGCGCGGACGCTCCGTCGTGCCCGAGACCCGCTTGCGGATGCCGATGCGCCTGCGGGAGCGGCGAGCGGCCTTGGCTGCGTTCCTGTCCATTGATCCACCTCGTCAAACCGACGCTTAGGCGCCGAACTGCTTGCCCTGCTTGCGCTTGATGACCTCTTCCGCGTACTTGATGCCCTTGCCGTTGTACGGCTCGGGCTTGCGGCGGGCGCGGATCATCGCCGCGAACTGCCCGACCGCCTGGCGGTCCGTGCCCACGATCTTGACCGGGGTGGTGTCGCCCTGCGCCTTGTCCACCGTCACGGTGATGCCGTCGGGGATCGGGAACATGAGCGGGTTGGCCAGGCCCGCGACGACCTTGAGCTGCTTGCCCTGGACGGCGGCGGACCAGCCGGTGCCGACGACCTGGAGATTCTTTTCGTAGCCCTTGGTGACGCCCTCGACCATGTTGCGGATCAGGGCGCGGGTCGTGCCCCAGTGGGCGCGGGCCGCGCGGTCGTCGTCGGTGACGCCCTGTGCCTGCTCGACGCGGATGGCCTTCTCGCTCTCGGTCCAGGCGATCTTGACCTCGGGGCGGACATCGAACGCGAGCTTGCCCTTGGGGCCCTCGACGCCGATCTTCTGGCCGTTGATCGCGACCTTGACGCCGGCGGGGACGGGGATGGGTTTCTTGCCGATTCTCGACATCGCTTGCTCCTTCGCGTCTGGCTCGCCGGTCGTGCCCGGGCTTCCGCGGTCGTTCCCTTCGTTACTCGATCGTGCAGAGAAGTTCGCCGCCGACACGCTCCTCGCGGGCCTTGCGGTCGCTCAGGACGCCGCGGCTGGTGGAGACGATGGCGATGCCCAGGCCCTGCAGCGGGCGCGGGATGTCGCCGACACCGGAATAGACGCGGCGGCCGGGCTTGCTGGCGCGCGTGAGCTTGTTCAGCACGCTCTCGCCCGCGGGGCCGTACTTGAGGCGCACGCGGATGAGGCCTTGGCGGCCGTCCTCGATCACATCGAAGCTCTCGATGTAACCCTCGTCGCGCAGGACGCCGGCGATGCCGACGCACACCTTGTTGCGCACGCAGGTAACGGTCTTGCTCTTGTTCGCCACCGCGTTCCGCACGCGGGTCAGCATGTCCGCAACTGGATCACCGATCGACATCATTCACCTCTTCGGGCTCCCGCGTCGGCGTCCGACGCGCGTCACTCCGTGCCTTCGTGCCTGCCTGCCCCGTTCTACCAGCTCGCCTTCCGCATCCCCGGGATCTTGCCCTCGAGGGCGAGCTTGCGGAGCATGATGCGGGAGAGGCGGAACTTGCGGTAGACGCCGCGGTCGCGCCCGGTCAGCTCGCAGCGGTAGACCTTCCGCGTGCTGAACTTGGGCTTCCGCCTGCTCTTGGCCATCTGCGCCTTGGTCGCCATATCGCTTGCTTCCTTCCTTCGTGCCTTACTTGGTCTCCGGCTTCTTGAACGGCATGCCCAGCTCCTCGAGGACGAACCGCGAGAGCTCGGGGTTGCTGTTGCGGAAGACGAAGTTGATGTGCATGCCGTGCGTGAACGTGACCTCGGCCATGTTGATCTCGGGGAAGACGCCCTGCTCGGTCAGGCCCATGGAGTAGTTGCCCTGGCGGTCGAAGGCCTTGTCGCTCAGGCCGCGGAAGTCCTTGATGCGGGGCGTGGCGAGGTTGATGAGGCGGTCGAGGAAGTTCCACATGCGCTCGCGGCGCATCGTGACCATCGCGCTGCTCTCGAACCCCGCGCGGAGCTTGAAGTTGCTCACGCTCTTCTTGGCCTTGACCACGACGGGCTTCTGGCCCGTGATGCGGGTGATCGTGTCGAGGACCGTCTGCTTCTTGTCCGCGGGGATCTTGGTGCCCTCGAGGTGGCGGCCCATGTTGATGTTCACCACGATCTTCTCGAGCTTGGGCTGCGCGAAGCGGTTCGCGAGGCCGAACTTCTCGGCCACCCGCGGGCGGACCTTCTCCTCGTAGGAGACGCGGAGGCGCGGCGGGGCCTTCGCGGCCGTCGCGGCCTCGGCCTCGACCGCCGCGTCGATCTTCCTGCCGCCGTGGCCGCCCTTGGAAGAGCCGCCCTTGCCGCCGCGCTGCGGGCCCTTGCCCTCTTTGCCCGCGGGCCTGTTCTGATTGTCGGTGTCCTTGGCCATGGTCTTTGTCCTGCCTCGCTATCCGGTCCGCCCGCTCAGCCGCGCTTCTTGCTCGCGTCGAAGAGGGTGTTGAGCACCTTCAGTTCCTTGCCGCCGTGGCGCGCCACGCGCACCTTGCTGCCGTCCTTCTCGGTGCGGAAGCCGACGCGGACGGGCTTGCCGTCCACCACCGGCGAGACCTTGCTGATGTGCAGCGAGGCCTCCTTGGTGATCACCGAGCCCTGCGGGTTGAGCCGGCCGGGCTTGACGTGCTTGGTCCGCAGGTTGAGGCCCTTGAGGACCACGCGCGTCTCGTCGGGGCTCTCCCCCTTCGTGATCACGCGGATGATCTCGCCGACCTGGCCCTTGTACGAGCCGCTGGTCACCATCACCTGATCGCCTTTTCGTACGTGGCGTGGCATGCTTCGTTCACTCCGTCCCTTCGTGCCTCTGTCCCCGTGCCCCTCGGCCTCACACCACTTCCGACGCCAGCGACACGATCTTCATGTAGTTCTTGTCGCGCAGCTCGCGGGCGACGGGCCCGAAGATGCGGGTGCCCTTGGGGTTGCCGTCGTCCTGGATCAGCACCACGGCGTTGCTGTCGAACTTGACGTAGCTGCCGTCCGCGCGGCGCGTGGGCTTGGTCGTGCGGACGACCACGGCCTTGCTCTTGTCGCCGGGCTTGACGTCCGCGCCCGGGAGCGCTTTCTTGATCGAGACGAAGACGCGGTCGCCCACGCCCGCCGTGCGGCGCGTGAACTTGCCGCTCCCCGTGGAGCCGCCGTACACGCGGATCACGTAGGCGATCTTCGCCCCGCTGTTGTCCGCGACCTCGCACCGTGTTTCCTGTTGCAGCATTGGTCCTCAGTCCTTCTTCTCGGCGTCCGCCAGAACCTTGGCGCTCTGCAGCGCCGCCGTCAGCTCGCTGCGACGCTCCACCACGCGGACCAGGCGCCAGCTCTTGCTCGCGCTGATGGGCCGGCAGGGGGCGACCTCGACGATGTCGCCGGCGCGGCTCACGTTGCCCTCGTCGTGGGCCTGGATCACCGTGCGCTGGCGGATGTACTTGCCGTACTTGGGGTGCTTGGCCTGGTAGGCGACGACGACGGTGCGCGTCTTGGCGCGCCGGTCGGACTCGACGACGCCCGTGCGCGTGCCCACGACCTGGTCGGCGGGGGTCTCCTTCCGGGCGGGCTTCTTCTTGATCTTGACGGTCTTGGTCGGTGCCGTGGTCGCCATAAGTTCCTGTGCCTTCTGTTGCGTTACTTGGCCCCGCGTCCGCTCTTGCCCGCCGCCGCGACGGAACGCGAGCGTTGCTCGGTGAGCATCCGCGCGACGTCCTTGCGGAGCTTGCCGAAGCGCGAGGTGTCCTCCACGTTCTCGCTCACACGCTTGGTCTTGAGGTCGAAGAGCTCGCCGCGCGTCTTGGCGAGCGTGATCTTGAGCTCGTCTTCCTTCATCGCCCTGAGTTCACGGCCGGTCATCGCTGGTCCTTTCCTCTTCTCTTACACGCTGATGCGGCGGCCGACGAAGCGGCACTTGACGGGCATCTTCATCGCGATGCGCAGGAGCGCAACCTTCGCGGTCTGCTCCGGCAGGCCCGCCATCTCGAAGAGCACCGTGCCCGGCTTCACGCGCGCCGCCCAGTAGTCCACGTCCGCCTTGCCGGTGCCCATCCGCGTCTCGAGGGGCTTCTTGCTGATGGGCTTGTCCGGGAAGACCCGGGTGAAGAGCTTGCCCTGACGCTTGACGAAGTGCATCGCCGCGACACGGCCCGCCTCGAGCTGCGTCGCCTTGACCCAGCCCCCCTCGAGGGACTGCAGGCCGTAGTCGCCGAAGGCGACGTAGTTGCCCTTCGTCGCCTTGCGGGGGCGGACGCGCCGCATCTCCTTGCGGTACTTCACTCTTTTCGGCATCAACGCCATGGGTCAAACTCCGAACACGGGCGCCGGGCCCGGAAGACTGCTTACTTGCGGCCGCGGGCCCTCGCGCGCCCGCCCGCCGCCGTCGAGGTGTTCTCGTCCACGGCGGAGTCGAACATGCCCTTGAAGATCCAGACCTTGACGCCGATCACGCCGTACGTCGTGATCGCCTCGGCCGTGTTGTAATCGATGTTGGCCTGCAGCGTGGAGAGCGGGAGCGAGCCGAGCTTGACCTCCAGCACGCGGGCGATCTCGGCGCCGCCCAGGCGGCCGCCGATGCGGACCTTCACGCCCTTGGCCCCCGCGGCCATCGCCGCCTCGGCCTTCATCTTGACGACGCGGCGGAAGCTGGCGCGCTTGACGAGCTGCTCGGCGACGCTCTCGGCGACGAGCTTGGCGTCCAGGTCGGCGTTCTTGACCTCGATGATCGAGATCGCGACCTTGCGGCCGGTCATGTACTGCAGCTCCTCGGTCATGCGCTCGACCTCGGCGCCCTTGGGGCCGATGACGAGGCCCGGGCGCGCGGTCTTGATGATGACCTTGAGCTCCTCGCGCGTGCGCTCGATGTGCACGTCGCTCACCGCGGCGTTGGGGGGCCGGCGGTTGAGGCGCTTGTCGAGCCACCTGCGGATCTTCTCGTCCTCGACGAGCAGCTCGCCGTACAGCGCCTTGGGCGCGTACCAGCGGCTCTTGTGGGCCTCGGTGATGCCCAGCCGCAGGCCGAATGGATGCGTCTTCTGTCCCATGCGTGTTCAACTCCGGCGCCGGCGACGCGGCGCGGTCAGGCGTTTACCGTTTCCTCCGGCGGCCGGCGCCCGCGGGCCGCTCCTCGACGCTCACCAGCAGGTGGCTGAAAGGCTTGTGGATCGAGTGCGCCCGGCCGCGGTCCTTGGGCTGGAAGCGCTTCATGATGGCGCCGCCGTCCACGCGGGCCTCGGAAACGAAGAGGCGGTCGTAGCTTGCCTGGGCGGCCTCGGCGTCCGTCCGCGCCGCCATGAGGCAGCGCTTGAGGTTCACCGCCGCGCGCTTGGTCGTGAAGGTCAGCAGGTTCTCCGCCTCCTCCACGCTCTTGCCGCGGATCAGGTCCACCAGCAGCTTGGCCTTGCGGGGGCTGCCCCGGTGGTTGCGCACCATGCTGGTGAACTTGCAGATCTCGGCGACGGGCACGCCGAGCGTGTCCGCCATCTTGCGGGCCATGGGCGCCTTGCAGCGCGGGTGGTCCCTGCCGACCATCCAGTTGTTGACGGCCCGCAGCGCCTCCTTCTCGGGGAAGGCATCGGACGCCAGGGCCTGCGCGAGCTGCCCGGGCGCGGCGTTCTGCCGCTCCATCACCGCCCGCAGTTTTTCTGCTTGAATCCTCACGGTGTCATCCTCGTGCTGCGAACCCTGCGTTAGCCCTTGGCCGGCGCCGCCGCGCCGCCCGCGGCCTCGACGCCTTCCTTCTTGTTGGTGTGCCCGCGGAAGGTGCGGCTGATGCTGAACTCGCCCAGCTTGTGCCCCACCATGTCCTCGGTCACGAAGACGTCGTTGAAGACCTTGCCGTTGTGCACCTTGAAGGTGTGCCCGACGAACTCGGGCACGATCGTGCAGCGGCGCGCCCAGGTCTTGATGGCTTCCTTCTTCCGCATCGAGTTGAGCTTCTCTACCTTGTTGTAGAGCTTCTCATCGACGTACGGACCTTTCTTGAGGCTGCGTCCCATGCGGTGCTCCGAGAGGGGTGAGGCATCGGGCGTCAGCGCCCGCGTCCGATGCTCCGGATTGCCCCGACCCCGTTCGTACTTCCTGGCCTTCCGTCTTTCCCTGGCGCCGAGCGCCCGATGCCCTACTTCTTCTGCCCGTACCGCGTGCTCACGCGCCTGCGGACGATGAGCTTCGCGCTCGCCTTGCGCGGGTTGCGGGTGTTGCCGCCCTTGGCGCCCACGCCCGTGGGGCCCACCGGCGGGCGGTTGCCCTTGCTGCGGCCCGAGCCGCCGCCCAGCGGGTGGGCGTGGTGGCTCTTGGCGATGCCGCGCGTGATCGGGCGCCGGCCCATCAGGCGCGACAGGCCCGCCTTGCCGAGCTTGCGCAGGCGGTGGTCGGGGTTGCCGACCTGCCCGATCGTGGCGCGGCACTCGAGCGGCACGCGGCGGACCTCGCCGCTGGGCAGCACGAGCGTCGCGTAGTCGTCCTCCCGGTTGGAGAGGCGGGCGTAGGTGCCGGCGCTGCGGCACATCTGGGCGCCGCGCCCGGGGATCAGCTCCACGCAGTGGACGTCGAGGCCGGTGGGCACGTAGCGGAGCTTCATGCTGTTGCCGACCGCCGGCTCCACCGGGCCGTCGTTGCTCGACACCACCGTCATGCCGTCGGTCAGGCCGGCGGGCGCGGGGATGTAGCGGCGGACGCCGTCGGCGTACTCGATGAGGGCGATGTGGCAGGAGCGGTTGGGGTCGTACTCGACGCCGACCACCTTGCCCTCGACGCCGTGCCGGTCGCGCCGCGAGAAGTCGATCACGCGGAGCATCTGCTTCACGCCGCCGCCGATGCCGCGGGAGACGCACTTGCCGCTGTTGTTGCGGCCGCCGCTCTTGGGCTTGGGGCGGAGGAGCGCGCTCTCCGGGGTGAACTTGGTCACCTCGGCGTGCATGTTGACGCTCGCGTTGCGGCGTCCTGCGCTGGTCTTCTTGTACACGCGGATGGGCATGGCTCGTTCCTGCTCGCTTTCTTAGAACAACTCGATCGTCTGCCCTTCCTGCAGCCGCACGATCGCCTTCTTGGTGTCGGCGGGGGTGGTGACGCCGTAGCGCAGGCGGCGCGCGGCGTGCTTCTTCACCTGGGTGTTGATGCTGACGACGTTGACCTTGTAGAGCTGCTCGACGGCCGCCTTGATCTCGTCCTTGCTCGCGCGGACGTCGACGATGAAAGCGTACCGCTTCTGCTCGTTCATCGCCCAGGTGCTCTTCTCGGAGAGCAGGGGGCGGCGGATGACGTAGGTCGGTGCGACGTTGGCCGGCATGTCACTTCACCTCCGCCTTCTTCTTGGCGAGCTTGCTCTTGGAGCCCGGGCCGCGCACGGGGGCCTCGCTCTTCTCGCCGCTCACGCGCCCGAGCGGGTTCACCTTGGCTTCCTTGCCCGTCTGCGACGTCGGGCCCTTGAGCCACGCCTCGAGGTCCTCGCGGGCGATCACGAGGTAGCGGTTGTTCAGGAGGTTGAAGGCGTTCATCTGGTCGACGCGCGCCAGCTCGACCTCGTCGATATTGCGGGCGCTGAGCATCGCGACGCGCGCCTTCTCGAAGTCCATCGGCAGGGCGACGAGCGCCGTGTTGTCCACCTTGAGCGCGCCGAGGAAGTCGCGGAACGCCGCGGTGCGCGGCTCCTTGATCCCCGCCCAGCCGTCGATCACGCGCACCTCGCTGTCCACCAGCTTGGCGAGCAGCGCGTTGCGGTTGGCCTTGCGGCGCATCTTCTTGGGCATGTCGAGGCGCCAGTCCTCGCGGACGCGCTTCTTGCTGTGCCCGTGGCCGCCGCCCTTGAAGAGGTTGGCCTTGCGGTCGCCGTGACGCGCGTTGCCCGTGCCCTTCTGCTTGTACAGCTTCCGGGTCGAGCCCTCCACCTCGTGGCGGTTCTTGGTCTTGGAGGAGCCCTGACGCGTGTGCGTGTGGTAGCGGACGTACGCCTGCTTCACGAGCGCGGGGTTCACGTCGCCGCCGAGGCTCTTCTCGTCGATCGAAATCGAGGCCACCTGCTGGCCCTGGATGTTGTAGACGGGGACTTCCATCAGTCTTACCTCGTCCTGACGCCTTTCGCGGGTCGCGCTCGCCTCGCGGCGGCGAAACCCCCTGCTCCGCCTATCCGTCTCGCCTCCACTCCCGCCGGAATTCGCGGGCACGCGTCACACACGCGCGGGGCGGATCGGATTCGACTCGGCCGTCCTTCTTCCCGTCGCGACCTCATCAGACTTGGCGGTCGCGGCGGTCATCCCTTGTCGTCGCCCGGCGGTTTCGGTCTCCCGACCTCCCGGGCCCTCGGGGCTCCTCGCGGAGCCCTCCGGTTGTTCTCTTCATCTGCCCCGGTGAAAGCCGGGTCGAGATGCTAGGCAAGCTCTCTTCAGCCCGCCACTTCCTTCTGCTTCTTCGCCTTGGTCTTGTACAGCCGGACCGCCGGGCGGATCTCGAGCGTGCCGTTGGTCGCGCCGGGGACGGGCCCCTTGACCAGCAGGAGCTTGCGCTCCGGATCGACGCGGACGACGTCGAGGCTGCGGACGGTCACCCGCTCGTCGCCCATGTGGCCCGCCATCTTCTTGCCCTTGGCCAGGCCGCCGCCGTAGCCGCGGTTGCTGCAGAGCGAGCCGATCGAACCCGGCGAGCGGTGCTTGCGCTCGGTGCCGTGGCTGGCGAACATGCCCTTGAAGTGCCAGCGCTTCATGACGCCCGCGAAGCCCTTGCCCTTGCTGCGGCCGGCGACGTCCACGTACGCCACCTTGCCGAAAAGATCGACGTCGAGCGCCTGACCGAGCTGGAAGCCGGCCGCATCATTCGCGTCCACGCGGAACTCGCGGTGGTGCCGCTTCGGGCTCGCGCCGGCCTTGGCGTCGTGCCCGATCATCGGGATCGTGCTGTTGCGCGCGTGCACGTCGCCGTACCCGACCTGCACGGCGTCGTAGCCGTCCTTGTCCCTGGAGCGGATCTGGGTGACGACGTTGCCGTCGACCTGGATCACCGTCACCGGCACGGCCGCGCCCTTGTCCGTGTAGACGCGGGTCATGCCGAGTTTCTTGCCCATCATCAGGAAAGACATCGCTCGTTCCTTTCGCGGAATCCGGCGCGGCGGGCCGCCCTGATCGTCCGTCACTCAAGAAAACACCCCGCCGGGACTCCGGCGGGGTGCGTGTGCTTGCTCGTCAGGCCTTGATTTTCACGAAGACGCCGGCGGGGACGACGAGGCGGTTGAGGGCCTCGACGGTGCGGGCGTTGGGCTCGATGATGTCGATGATGCGCTTGTGCGTGCGGATCTCGAACTGCTCGCGGCTCTTCTTGTCGATGTGCGGCGAGCGGAGGACCGTGTAGCGCTCCACGCGCGTGGGCAGCGGCACCGGACCGGCCACCTTGGCGTTGGTGCGCTTGGCGTGATCGACGATCTCCTTCGCGGAGGCGTCGAGGGCCATGTGGTCGTAAGCTTCCATCCGGATGCGAATCTTGCCGCCGGTCATGCAGACTCCGTCGATCGTGGTGCCGTTCCGGCCCGCTCGCGCGTGCCGTCCCCGCGAAGTGCAGGGCCAAAACAATAGGCGAACGCCCGCTGTTGTCAAATAACAGAAGCTCCCGACCGGCCGCATCCGGCCGCGTTTGTCACCCGAACCGAATCCTGCCGGAACGCCTTGAACCGCTCATCCTTGCGCGGTGTGCGCGCCGATCCTTCCCCTGCGGACAACCACCCCCGTCACCCCCCACCCCGCGGGCACACCCATGCACACGCACCTCATCATCCTCGCTCTGCTGGCCCCCGCGGCCCTGGCCCAAACCTCGCCAAGTCCGGCGTCCGCACCCAAGCCGCAGACGGTGATCGACGTCCTGCCCGACGAACCGGAGAAAGGCGCCGAAGCCCCGAAAGGCGGCACCGCCCGCCACGGCGGGGCGGCGCCGCTCACGTTCGGCACCGAGCCTCTGCGGATGCCCTCCCTCGGCCTCACGATCTACGTCCCCGACGGCGCCCGGGCCACCACCTACGCCTCCGGCGGCGCCGAGACCGGGA
Organism: Phycisphaerales bacterium; assembly: GCA_035628115.1. Taxonomy (GTDB): domain Bacteria; phylum Planctomycetota; class Phycisphaerae; order Phycisphaerales; family UBA1924; genus BJHL01. The sequence continues at coordinate 31,435 of DASPKL010000021.1, forward strand.
TCATCGCGCCCACCGGCGCCCCGACGTGGTCCATCAACATCCGCCGCCGCACCTCGTCGGACAAGGAACTGACGGTCGAGAAGATCATCGACGCGAGCATCCAGCAGCTCCTCGAGTCCGCCGCGGCGAACGTCACCGACAAGGACAACCGCAGCCGCCGCGAGCGCGTCACGTCGGCGCAGGTGCTCGACCGCGAGCCCGAGCAGGGCAGGCCCGGCATCTTCATCCAGATGCAGGACCGGCAGCTCCCGATCGCGCGGTGCTATGTGCAGTTGCCGCCGTCGCACGTCGCGCCCGCGCCGATCGTCACCGGCGTCTGCGTCGTGAAGATCGCGCCGGGCAACTTCTGCGTCTTCGAACTCTCGACGTCGCAGCCGAACTTCGGCGCGGCGAGGGCGGTCTTCGAGGCGACCATCGCCAGCGCGTCGTTCGAGGACTCGACGAACGCGAGCATCCATCGCGGCGCGATGGTGCAGGCGGGCCTCAAGCTCCTCGAGCAGGTCTCCCCCGCCGACTGGGAAGCCATCATCGCGGCCCAGCCCGTCCGCTGGGAGCGTCTCTACAAGCCGGGCAAGACGGGCAAGTCGATCGACGACGAGGAGGTCGGCTACCGCCGCATCCGCCTGGAGCGCGGGCCGCGGAGCAAGGTGACCGCCCGCAACATGAAGGGGCACGCCTCCGCGTCGACCGACGGGTACATCCTCCGCATCGACGCGCGGCTGCTCGACGGAGCGCGGATCATCGATACGCAGTCCACGTTCTTCATGTCCCCCGACCGCGAGGAGGAGGTCTGGTCGATCGCGATGGGCATCAAGGAAGCAACCGGGAAGACCTCGCACACGGAGACCGGCGCCCGGTCCGGCGGGGTGATGACCGTGCAGGTGGATTCCCCCGGCGCAGCGCCGCAAACGACGCGCCCCACGATCGCGGGCGACGGCTACATCTGCCGCGTGGAGGCGTTCCTGCTCCCGCAGCTGCTGGCGCGCAAGAGCATGCCCGCGGCGTACGGTTGGTACGCGTTCAACTCGCAGTCGCAGCTCATCCAGTTCCGGTCGGACGCGATGGAGCGCGCCGAGGCCGGGCAGTGGCGGATCGTGACGCGCGTGAGCGAGGACCAGCCGGCGACCAGCGCGGTCTACTCGGCCGAGGGTGAATTGATCCGCTCGAGCATGCCGCAGGGCGTGATCGGCGAACCGACGACGCTCGAGAAACTTAGTGACTTGTGGAAGAAGAAGGGGTTGCCGCTGGACTAGGCGCGGGGCATTGGGCATCAGGCACTCGTGCTCGGTCCGGAAACGTGGGGCTCGCTCAAGCGCACCGCGAGGCGAAACGAATCCACACGACTCCGCCCGTCGGGCGCCGATGCCCGGTGCCCGACGCCCCGGTGCCTCTCCATGCCTACCGAACGCCTCATCTCCGGCGCGGCCCTGCCGCAAGAAGAACACCTCAACTGGGCGCTGCGTCCCACGCGCCTCGACGAGTACATCGGCCAGGCCGAGTTGATCGAGCGCATCCGCATCGCCATCGAGGCGGCGCGCCAGCGCAGCGAGCCGCTCGAGCACCTGCTCCTGCACGGGCCGCCTGGCCTGGGCAAGACGAGCCTCGCGCACGTCTTGGCGGCGGAGATGGGCGGGGGCATCCACATCACGTCGGGCCCCGCGCTCGCCCGGGGCACCGATCTCGTGGCGTCGCTCACTCGCCTGGGCGAGCGCGACATCCTCTTCATCGACGAGATCCACCGCCTGCCCATCGCCGTCGAGGAGTTCATCTATCCCGCGATGGAGGACTTCCGCATCGACGTGACCCTCGACACGGGGCTCCAGGCCCGGACCGTGCAGGTCAAGTGCCGCCCCTTCACGCTGATCGGCGCGACGACCCGCGCCGGCCTCCTCTCCGCGCCGCTGCGCAGCCGCTTCGGCATCACCCACCACCTGAGGTACTACTCCGCCGACGAGCTGCTCTACATCCTCCAGCGCTCGTCTCGCCTGCTGGGCATGGAGGCCGCCCCGGCGGAGGCCCTCGCCGACATCGCGGCCCGCAGCCGCGGCACGCCCCGCATCGCCAACCGCCTCCTCCGCCGCGCCCGCGACTTCGCGCAGGTGCGCGCGGGCGGCACGCTGACGCGCCAGAGCGTCGCCGATGCCCTCGCGCTCGAGGGCGTGGACGCGCAGGGGCTGGACGAGCTCGACCGCTCGATGCTCCGCACGCTCGCGACGACGTACAGGGGCGGGCCGGTGGGGCTCGAGACGCTCGCGGCGACGATGAACGAGGACGCGGGCACGCTCGAGGACCTCGTGGAGCCGTACCTGCTGCAGATCGGGTTCCTCGCCCGCACCCGGCGCGGCCGCAGCCTGACGCCCCGCGCGTGCGAGCACCTGGGCCTGCCGGCGGCGCTGGCGCAGCGCGAGAACGACGGCGACCTGTTCACCTGAAGCGCCGACGGCGCAGGGCCGCGACGCACCCCGCGGCCGCGAGCGACGCGGCGCCGGGCGCGGGCACGATGTGGCGCAGCATCATCGAGTCGAGCACGAAGACCTGCGGGTACGACGCCGGCCCGGAGACGGACCCGGTGACGCGCACGCCGGACATGTCTTCCTGGTTCTGCAGCTGGTCCGTCGGCAGCGTCGTCGTGCCGAAGGCCTGCCCGTTGACGTAGCCGGTGAAGACGCCCGTGAGCAGGTCGATCTCCGCGAGCAGGTCGAGCGTGCCGGCCGGCGTCGTCGTGGCGAAGACCTCGCCCGTGAACGCGCTGCGCAGCGTGATCGAGAAGGGCGTCACGCGGAACGTCGCCAGCCCCGCCGTCCAGCCGTACTCGATCGTGATGGCCGGGTTGCTCCCCGCGTCCGCGTTCTCGATGCGCAGCAACGTGCTGAGATTGAGGATCATCATGCCCGGGACTGGCTCGACGCCGATCTGCATCGTCTCGCGCGTCAGGACCGACCCGCCGCCGAGCGCGATGTCGGCCGCGTTCAGCCGCAGGCTGTACGCGTCGGCGATCGGCGACGCGGGCGAGACCCGGAAGGGGTTCCCGGGCGTGTCCGTCCACAGGTCCTGCCCCTCGATCGGTCCCGCGACGTAGGCCCCGGGCTCGAAGTCCGTCGCGTAAATGATGTGCGCGCGCGCCGCGCCCGCCGGCAGGAGGCCGGCGAACGCGGTCGCCACGGCCAGGGACGCGCGGACCATGCGTACAACATGCCACGGATCCCGCCCTTTGCCAGCGGCTTTGAAGGAAAAACGCGGTTGTTTCGCCCGCTTTGCCGATCGGGGAACCACGGGGAGCGTCCCGCCGCCACCCGGTATACTCCGCCACCCGGTACTTGGAGAGAAGAGGAGCCCGATGCGTATCTCGAAGGATCGAGTCGTCCGCACCGTCGTCCTGGTCGCCGCGGCGGCCCTGCTGAGCGCCTGCAACACCGTCAAGGGCCTGGGCAAGGACATCCACTACGCGGGCGAGAAGACCGAGGAAGCCCTCAGCAGGTAGCGAACGATGGCCATCGACCTGCGCGCTCGCCCCATCGTGATCACCGGCGCGAGCAGCGGCATCGGTCGTGCCACGGCGGTCGCCTGCGCCCGCGCCGGGATGCCCGTGTGCGCCGGGGCGCGGCGCGTGGCGCGGCTGGAGGAACTCGCCGCGGAGGTCCGCGCGATGGGCGGGCGCTGCGCCGTCCGCGCGTGCGACGTCACCAGCGCCGCGGATTGTGCGGCGCTCGTCGAAGCGTGCGAGCGCGACCTCGGGCCGGTGTACGCGGTCTTCGCGAACGCCGGTGCGGCGCACGAGATCGGCGCGATCGAGGCGCCGGACGAGGAGTACCGCGCGACCCTCGAAGTCAACTTCTTCGGCACGCTCAATACCATCCGCCCGGCGATCGCGTCGATGCGGCGGGAGGGCTCCGGGCACGTGCTCGTGTGCTCCAGCTGCCTCGCCAAGAGCGGGCTGCCCCGCATGGCGCCGTACACGGTCTCCAAGGCGGCGCAGGACCACCTCGCGCGCGCGATGCGCGCAGAGTTCGCGGGCTCGGGCATCCACGTCTCGGGCGTGTACCCCATCGGCACGCGCACCGAGTTCCACGACCACGCCGGGCACGAGCCGCCGCCGATGGGACGGATGCTGATGCAGGACGCGGACGTCGTCGCGCGGGCCGTTGTGCGGTGCCTGAAGCGCCCCCGGGGCGAGGTCTGGACGAGCACGCCGACGCGCCTGCTCATGGCCCTGGGCGTCGCCTTCCCTTCGCTCGCGGACGCGGCGCTGCGGCGGCAGATGCGCGCCGGGCGCTGACGAACCGCAGCAGCGCGACGGCGTGCGCCTCGACGGCCCGCCCCTCCCCCACCGCGTCCACGCGCTCGTGCGTCTTGCCCTTGACGTTCACGCGCGACGGGTCGATGCCGAGCGCTTTCGCGATGTTCGCCCGCATCGCCGCCTTGTGCGGCGCGACCTTGGGGCGTTCGAGGATCACCGTCGCGTCGATGTTGGTGATCGCGTACCCGGCCTGCCGGGCCAGGCCCGCGGCGTGCTCGAGGAACGCGTGCGACGCCTGGCCGGACCAGCGGGGGTCCGTATCCGGGAACAGCTCGCCGATGTCCGGCAGCCCCAGGGCGCCGAGGATGGCGTCGGTGACGGCGTGCATGAGGGCGTCGCCGTCGGAGTGGGCGATCGGGCCCCGGTCGTGTTCGAGGTGGACGCCGCCGACGGCGAGGGCTCGGCCATCGCCCGCGGGCGGGACCGGCTCGAGCCGGTGGAGGTCGTACCCGTGGCCGACGCGGAACGGCGGCCCGGCTGGCGTCTTGCGGGCGGCGTGGCGTCGCGGCGCGGGTCGTGCGGGCATGGAGCAGTCTAGAGGCGTCTGTGCGGGCGGCCGACGCCGGGCGCCGATACTGTTCGCCGGTCACCACCCCGGGCTCTCCACGGCCCGGCTTCGCAAGGGAGCACCGGATGCGCAGCCGCTCGATGATCGTCCCCGCCCTCCTCGCCGCCGCCCTTCTCGGCGCGTGCGAGGGTCAGGAGCGTTACTACTACAAGTCCGAGCCGCACTCGCCCAAGACGATCACGCTGATCGACACCACGAACCAGGACGTGCTCCTCGCCGTCGAGGTGCCCGTCGGCCATCAGCTCAACATGCAGTTCGACAGCACCCGCAAGCGCACGGAAGAACGCGGCTACGACACGCTGCGCTGGGCCGTGCGGCCCTGGGGCGACAAGAGCCTGGGCAAGGCGAACATCCAGCAGGTGCCGCCCGCCTCGGCCCGCCGCATCGACATGACCATCCGCGCCCAGCCCGAGGCGCGCCCCGAGGCCAAGTAAGCCCGCCCGTCATCGCCCGGGCGTCCGGTCGCGTTGCAGCTTCTCGACCTCGTCCACGATCGCGAGGAAACGCTCGCCGAAGGGCGTGAAGCTGTACTCCACGCGCGGCGGGACTTCCGGGAACGCCGTCTTCGAGAGAATGCCGAATCGGATCATCTTGTCGAGGCGCTCGCTGAGCACCTTCGCGGTCAGCCCCGGGGCCGCGCGCTCGATCGCGCCCGGCCGGTTCACGCCGCGGCGCACGCACGCCAGCACGTGCAGCGACCACTTGCACCCGATGATCGACTCGACCATCGCGGCGACCGTCGGCTTATCCGTGACGTCGGCCACGCGTGATTGTTCGGACGCGCCGCGGGCCGCGAGGCCGGAGAAACGCACAAGACGGCATTGATTTTTTCGCTCGCACGCCGCCGAATCCCGACCGCCTTGTGGGTACCCCACCGAAAAGTGCCCGTCCGACGCGGCCCGCTCTGCGGCATCGATTCCGCACGCCGCGGCGATGGTGCCGCGGGGTTTCGGAGGTGCGTCATGAAGTCGAAGGCTGTCTTTTATCACGCGGGGTGCCCGGTGTGCGTGGAAGCGGAGCGGAAGGTGGCGCTCGCCATCGACCCGCAGCGGTACGACGTGGAGGTCGTCCACCTAGGGAGCGCCGAAGACCGGATCGCCGAGGCCGAGCGGGCCGGCGTGCGCTCGGTGCCGGCGCTGGTGATCGACGGCGCGCCGTACCACGTCAACTTCGGGGCGGCGCTCTCGGACCTCAAGCGGTAGCGAACCCGAGCAGCGTCCCGGAGACGTTCCGTATGTGCGGCCTGTGACGGTCCGGCAAACCCGGGCGTCGCAGGCCGCACGTCTTTCCACGCTTCGCCGGGCGGCGCGGTCAACCGGGCCGGGGCGAGGACCGATACCGGATCCGTACCTCCCGGAGGGCCCCACCTTGGACCTGCACTCGATCCTGAAGTCCGCGTACGACGCCGGCGCCAGCGACGTCCACCTCATCGCCGGCAACCCGCCGGTGATGCGCGTCAACCAGGTGATGACGCCCATGGAGAAGCAGCCGGTCATCTCCAAGGACGACGCCCGCGGCTTCTTCGACCAGATGAGCTCGCCGGAGGTCAAGGCGACGTTCGAGCGGCAGAAGGACGCCGACTTCTCGTACTCCGTCGAAGGCCTCGCCCGCTACCGAGTGAACGCCCACTTGCAGCGCAGCGCCGTCGGCCTCGCGATGCGCGCCATCAAGACCAAGGTGCCGCCGCTGGCGAACCTGAATCTCCCCGAGGTCATCGCTCGCCTCACGTACCTCCCCCGCGGCCTCGTGCTCGTCACGGGCGACACGGGCTCGGGCAAGTCCACCACGCTCGCCGCGATGATCGAGGCGATGAACCAGCGCTACCGCAAGCACATCATCACCCTCGAGGACCCGGTCGAGTACGCCTTCGAGAGCAAGCAGTGCATCATCGAGCAGCGCGAGCTCGGCCAGGACATGCCCAGCTTCGCGAGCGGCCTCAAGCACGCCCTGCGTCAGGACCCGGACATCATCTTGGTGGGCGAAATGCGCGATCTCGAGACGACCGCCCTCGCGATCAGCGCCGCCGAGACGGGCCACCTGGTCCTCTCCACGCTGCACACCGTGAACGCCAGCCAGACGGTCGAGCGCATCATCGACATGTACCCCGGCGGCCAGCAGAATCAGATCCGCTCGATGCTCTCGAACACGCTCCAGGCCGTCATCAGCCAGACGCTCTTCAGCCGCACCGACCGGCCGGGCATGATCCCCGCCGTCGAGACGCTGCTCTGCACGCCCGCCGTCCGCAACCTGATCCGCGAGAACCGCACCTTCGAAATCCCCAACGTCATCGAGACCAGCCGCGCGATCGGCATGTGCAGCCTCGACAGCAGCATCGCGGAACTCTACTTCAACGGCTACATCAGCCGCGAGGACGCCATCGCGCAGGCCGCATTCCCCGACAAGCTCGAGCGCCAGCTCGCGGCCTAGCGGAACGAGGCACTGGGCGTCGGGCGTCAGTGCCGGAACGCGGAAAGCCCGAGGGTCGATCGAGCACGCACGCCCGCAGGAGGACACAGGACTGGAATCATGATCGCGGACGGCGCTCCCCGCGAGCGCCCGACGCCCGATGCCCAGTGCCTCGCACCCATGCCCAACTATCGATACCAGGTCAAGACCAGCGGCGGACAGGTGCAGACCGGCGTGCTCGCGGCGGACAACGCCGGCACCGCCGCCACCGTCCTCCGCAACCAGGGCGCGCACGTGATGTCCCTCACGGCGATCAGCGCCGCGGACAGCGCGCAGGGGCTCATGGCGACGCTCCGCCGGATGAACGCGGGCAAGCCGACGCAGAAGAACGTCCTCGACTTCACGACGCAGCTGGCGGTCATGATCCGCGCCGGCATCAACCTCCGCCAGGCGCTCGACGGCATCTCCGAGCAGTCCACGCACGCGGGCTTCCGCATGGTGCTGACGCAGGTGCGGCAGGACGTCGAGGCCGGCAAGTCCTTCTCCGAGGCGATCGCCAAGCACCCCAAGCTCTTCAACAGCCTCTACGTGAACATGGTGAAGGCCTCGGAGATGTCCGGCTCCTTCAGCAAGATGCTCGACCGCATCGCCGGCTATATCGCCCAGCAGATCGAGACCCGCAAGATGGTCGTCGGCGCCGCGATCTACCCCGGCATCATCGGCACCCTCGCGGTCGCCGTCACGATCTTCCTCCTCACGTTCGTGCTCCCGCGCTTCGCCGCCGTCTTCGAGGGGAAGGAGGACATCCTCCCCTGGGCCACCAAGTTCCTCATGGCCCTCTCGAAGTTCATGGTGAACAACTGGTACATCGTGATCGCCGCGCTTGTCGGCGTCGTCGGCTGCTCGTGGGCCTTCCTCCGCACCGAGGTCGGCTCCTTCTGGGCCGACCGCGCGAAGCTCACGATCCCGGTCGTCAAGGGGATGTTCCGGTCGCTGTACATCAGCCGCAGCCTCCAGACGATGGGCCAGCTCATCAACGCCGGCGTGCCGATGCTCGACACCCTCGCCATCACCGCCGACATCTCCGGCAACCAGATCTACAAGGGCCTGTGGAAGCGCGTGCACGCCTCCGTCAAGCAGGGCCGGAAGATCACGCACACGCTGGGCAAGGACAACACGCTGCCCAAGTCCGTCGTGCAGATGATCTCCGCCGGCGAAGAGTCCGGAAAGCTCGGCGAGGTGCTCGACGAGATCTCGGGCTTCTACCACAAGCAGTTAAAGGACCAGATCAAGGCGGTTACCAGCATGATCGAGCCCATCATGATCCTCATCATGGGCACGGTCGTCGGCTTCATCGCCATGGCGATCATCCTGCCCATCTTCAAGATGAGCCAAATTGTAAAGTAAAGCAAGCGGCGGGCGCGGGACGCGCACGCCGAACGAGGGTGTCCCATGCACGCCGCACGACAACCAGTCCGAGTCCGCGAGGCCCGCGGCCGGCGCGCGTTCACGCTCCTCGAGTCGCTCATGGCGCTCATCGTCGTCGGGGTCGGCGTGCTCGCGTTCGTGGACGCGCAATCGTCCTTCCACCGCTCCAACGGCTGGTCGAGCAGGGCCGCCACCGGCATGCTCCTCGCCAACGAGCTGCGGGAGTTCACCCGCCACCTCCCCCGCCACGACCCCGTCACCGGCCTCACGCTCAACGGCGCGACGCTCACCGGCTGGGGGCGTGACACGGGCGAGACAGCGAACGCCACCGCGGACATCGACGACCTCGACGACCTCGACGGGGTCACCTTCGGCTCCGGCGGCACCTTCCCAGGGCCGATCAACGCCTTCGGCGAGGTGATCCCCGAGGTCGAGATCAACGGCGACGAATCGATCAGCGGCGGTCAGACCGTGCCCCTCGTCGGCTGGTCGCAGCGCGTGCTCGTCGACAAGGTCGATCCGTACAACTTCGTCACCGCCCGCGCCGACAACTACCAACAGGCCGCCTCCGCCTCGCTCCCCTTTATCCCCGTGGACAGCTTCCCGCTGCGTGTGACGGTCATCGTCAGCCACCAGGGCTTGTCCGACTCGACCGCGACGGAGGTCACGCGGGTGTCGTGGGTCGTCCCGCGGTAGCCGCGAGCCGTGGAACGCGCTTTGGAACAGGCAGGAGCACGCATGAACCCCGGCCCCCATCCCCCGATACGCCTACGCGAGACGCCCGCCGCGAGGCTCGCGCGCCGCGCCGGCAGCCCGGGCGAGCGCCGCGGCGTCGCCGCGATCCTCGCCATGATGTTCCTCATCATGTTCGGCTCCCTCTCCGCCGCCATGGCGATCGCGAGCCGGGGCAACATCACCACCGCCGCGACGCACCTGCACGTCACGCGGGCGCAGAGCGCCGCCGAGACGGGGCTGGCGATCGCCCGCGCCCGCCTCCGTGAATCCGCGCAGCGCTTCCTGATGTCCGACAGCGACGTCAACGGCACGATGGGCTGGGACCTCTGGCGCGGCAGCATGGGCGGGTTCTCGACGTACCAGGTCATCCCCGGCGCGACGGGCCGCCAGGACCTCGCCGCGCCCGCGGGCCTCGCCGCTGCGGTCGCCGAGGCGCACGGCCTCGACCAGAACATCGTGACCGACGTGGGCATCTCGACCGTGACCATCGCCAACCGCCCGGCGAGCGTGTCCGCCTCCGCGTACAGGGCGTCGAACTGGGTGTACACGCCCGCCGTCGCGATCGAGCCCACCGCCGCGGGCGTCACCGTGCCCCCGCTCTGCTACCAGATCACGTACGCCCCGCTCGCCAACGGCACGGACGTGCGCGTCATCGTCACCGGGTACGACTACTCGTACACGCGCAAGCAGGGCGGCGCCGCCCGCCCGATCACGCGCACGATCATGCAGGACTTCCGGCTGACCAAGCGCGTCGAGCACGCCATCATCAGCCCCACGCGCATCATGATCGGCAAGAACGTGCAGGTGCACGGCAGCCTGGGCTGCCGCTTCACCGACGTGTCGTACAACAACGGCGACCCGCTGGTCACGCGCTCCGACTTCACGAACCTCGACGCCGAGCTCGACGACAAGCTCGGGTTCTTCCAGGACGCCGTCGCGAACGCTGACGTCGACAACGACAACCGCCTGCGCACCACGCACACGGGCGAGGCCGGGGAGATCGGCGAGGCGCAGACCGAGTACGAGGACGACGGCGGTTCCGACACCGACGTCTACGCCGACGCGACCGGCGACGGGTACGTGGACGAGTTCGACGTCTTCATCAACCACTTCGACGCCGACAACGACAAGCGCGTCTCCGCCGCGGAGTTCACGGCGGGCGGGCAGCTCATCGACGCCGGCCTCTTCATGCTGATCGACTCCTCGGACCCGGACCGCAACCGCAACGGCGTGTACGGCTTCGTCGACGCCAACAGCAACGGCCGGTACGACTCCGGCGAGGGCTTCCTCGACCTGGGCCCCGGCGGCGTCGCCAACGACCACGTGCTGGGCTACATGGACGGGTACCTCGACAAGCGCGACCGCTACGTGAAGGTGCAGGGGAACCTCACCTTCAAGGTCGCGGCGAACGACTGGGAGAGCGCCCGGGGCCCCATCGACGACAGGATCCAGGGAGCGATCAGGCCCAACGAGGGCGACCCGCCGCAGGTCTACGGCGCCGGCGACACGGTGCTGCCGAACATCAACGCCGCGAGCTTCGCCAGCACGCGCAACAGCCTGCAGTCGCTCGCCGACGGCGGGACGCTCGCGACGCAGACGGCGGCGCCCGTCCAGGTCCCCGGCGCGTCGGCGCCCGTGGTGCAGACGCTGACGGCGGACGCGAACCTCGACGGCCTCCCGGACAACTACGCGACGGCGTACTGGGAGAAGATGCCCTTCAACTCGCCGACCTTCTCCGACTACTACTACCGCCCGGTCTACCGCAACATCGTCTTCACCAACGTCGAGATCCCGGTGGGCACCAACGCCCTCTTCGAGAACTGCTGGTTCATCGGCGTCACGTGGGTGCGCTGCCACACCGACAACACCAACCGCCTCTGGGGCGAGTACGGCAAGCTCAAGATGGACGCGAGCGACACGCGCCCGATGCCCGCGGCGGTGCGCTCGATCTACGGCGACGGCGCCGGCGAGACCTCGTACCCGACGATGCTCCCGGCCAGCGCGCGCCCGCCGAACCAGATGATCCTGATGGCCAACCCGCCCATGGACAAGGCCGACATCCCGGCGAACCAGGTGGGCTTCGTGCAAGGGTACAACAACCTCCCCGACCCCCTCCTGATCGGCGGCCTGCGCGTGACCGACACCAAGGCCTACTCCAACAACCTCCGCTTCCACAACTGCCTCTTCGTGGGCTCGATCGTGAGCGACTCGCCCAACGGCTTCGCCCAGGCGCGCAACAAGATCCAGTTCACCGGCGCCACGCGCTTCGCCACCGTCAACCCCGAGGCCCCCGCCACGCCCAGCTACAACATCGCGAGCAGCGACCTCCCCGAGGTGCAGAAGTCCTCGCTCATGCTCCCCAACTACTCGGTGGACCTCGGCTCATTCAACAGCCCGCAGTCCCAGAGCCTCCAGCTCAACGGCGCGATCATCGCCGGCGTGCTCGACGTCCGCGGCAACGCGGACATCAACGGTGCGCTCATGCTCACCTACGCGCCCGTGCGGGGCCAGGGCCCGCTTCAGGACGCGCTGGGCAACCCCGCCGGCAACCCCGCGACGTTCAACACCACGCTCGGCTACTTCGGCCCCGGCGACGGCGACGAGGAGTCGGTCGACCCGCTCACCCTCCCGCTCGTCAACGGCCAGCGCATCGTCGGCTGGGACACGAACGGCGACGGGATCTCGGACGTGCCCTCGAGCCAGCCCCAGCCCGGCGGCTCCACCGCCGTGCCCTTCAACGGCTTCGGCAGCATCCGCGTGAAGTGGGACCCGAACATGAAGCTCCCCAACGGCATCATGCTGCCCATGCAGTTCGACGCCCTGCCGAACACCTACGCGGAAGGAAAGCCTTCATGAACCGCCCGCCCCGAAGCAGCCGCGGCTTCTCGCTCGTCGAGGTGCTGGTCTCGCTGGTGATCCTCGGCACGCTGATGGCCGCGACGATCACGGCGCTCGATACGTCGTTCAAGGCCTACAAGTCGACGACGGAGAGCGCCTCCACCAACGTCGTCGCGCGCATGGTCGTGCACCGCGTCAGCGCGATGATCCGGGGCGGCGTGGAGTTCGGGCCCTACCCGGCGGACGTGCTCGATTCGGCGCAGAACCCGGCGACGTACACCTACATGGAGTTCAACGCCGGCCTCAACCCCGGCAACGGCGCGACGCGCATCATCCGGCTGGAGCGGCGGACCGTCGCCGCGGGGAGCCAGGCCCCGTACGAGCTCTGGTACGTCGAGAACGAGGTGCTCGCGGGCGTCGTCACGCTCATCGAGGAGCGCCCGCTCCTGACGGACATCAAGGACCTCACGTTCACCCTGGAGTACGACGTGGGCCCGCGCCTCAGGCGGGCGACGATCGATCTCACGGTCAAGCCCAACGACTACCAGGACGCGTCGTTCTCCACGCAGCTCGAGACGCCGACCGTGCGGCTCGTGGCCAGCGTCTGCCCGCGCAGGCTCGAGGAACGATTCTGAGATGATTCAGCACAGTGCCACAGAGAAGACGAGATCGATGCGAAGAGATAAACCGGTTTGAAGAGGCGGACGCCCAAGGCGCCGGCGTCCACATTCTCAATCCAGCATTCCTCTTCTCTTCTTGCTCATCTTCTCTGTGTCCCTGCGCTGGGATCCTCTCCCCGCAGCGTCCGCAGCAGCGCCGCGACCTCGCGCTCCAGCCGCTCCACGGCCGCGTCCGGGCCGTCCTTCATGAGCTCTTCGTGCTCGATCGCCCCGCCGAACCGCACGCGCACCCGCGAGGACCACGGCAGCGGGAACGCCCGGCCGGGCGGCCACGCCTTGTACGCGCCGTCGATGGCGACCGGCACCACCCGGCACCGCGCCCGCTTCACGAGCAGCGCCGCGCCGCGCTTGAACGGCTTCATTTCCCCGTCCTCGGACCGCCCGCCCTCGGGGAAGATCAGCGTGCCGCGGCCGATCGCGAGGTGGGCGAGCACCTCCTTGATCGATCCGATATCCTGCGCGCCGCCGTGCACCGGGATCGAGTTGAGCGTGCGGATGAGCGGCCCCAGCAGCGGCACCCGGAACAGCTCCGCCTTCGCGATGTAATCGAGGTTGCGCTTCGTGATCACGCTCCCGATCGCCGGCGGGTCGAGGTAGCTCTGGTGGTTCGCGACCAGCAGGAGCGCGCCCTCCGGCGGCACGTTCTCGACGCCGTCCGCGCGGAGGCCGAAGAACGCCCAGACGACCGCGCGGCTGATCTTGCGGCAGAGGATGTAGAACAGGATCGAGCCCGGCGATGCGCCGGGCTGGCGGGCGCGCAGCGGCGACCGCCCGCCGGCCGGCTCGGGTTGGGCGGGTGCGGCGCTCTCCATCACGCTCGCGACTTTTCCATCACGATGCGGTAGAGCGCGTCCACCGTTTGGTCCTCGTCCAGGCCGGTGCTGTCCACGACGACCGCGTCGTCAGGGCACACGAGCGCGCCGTACGGCCGGCCACGGTCGCTCGCGTCCCGGGCCTCGATGTCGCGCCGCAGCGCCTCGACGTCCACGCGCACGCCGCGCTTCGCCAGCTGCGCCGCGCGCCTGCGCGCCCGCTCCGCCGCCGTGGCGGTCAGGTAAAACTTGACTTTCGCCTCGGGGAAGACGACCGAGCCCTGGTCGCGCCCCTCCGTCACCAGGCGCGGGTGCTCCGACGCGAGCTTCCGCTGCATTTCCACCATAATCTCGCGCAGCGCCCGCACACCCGCGTACTCGGAGACGACGCGCGTCACGTCCTCCTCGCGGATGCGGTCGGAGTAGTCCCGCCCGTTCGCCTCGATCCGCGGCGGCTTGGCCCGCCAGTCGAAGTGGACTTGCGCGGCGCGGACCGCCCGGCACAGCCGCTCCTGCTCGCTCGACGGGATCGCCTGCTCCAGCGCGATCGCCGCGGCGGCCCGGTACATCGCCCCCGTGTCGAGCATCTCGACCCCGAGCCGGCGCGAGAGATTCTCGGCGACCGTGGTTTTGCCCGTCCCCGCGGGGCCGTCGATGGTGATGATCAGCGGCCGCTCGAGGGAGAACACGGTGACCTCCACGGGGCCCCGGGGCGCCGAGGCGCTCGCCCGCTCCCGCGACGCCTTGTTGGAAGACGACGGACGAATCATGCGTCGCTCCTCGAACAAGCCATTGTAACGCCGGGGGCGGTCACTCGCCCGCGCGGATCGCTTCGATGATCGCCAGGAGCGTGTCCCTGGTCTGGATGAGGCTCGAAACGGGGTCCGACGTCCCGCGGTAATCGAGCACGAGCGGCCCGTCGTACCCGACCGCCGCGACGGCGTCCACCATCACGCGCAGGTCGTACGGCTCGTGCCTGTACGCGACGAACGCGGGCTTGACGTCCTCCGAGAGCGCCTCCTCGATCAGCGCCTCGAGCTCGTCGGATTCCTCGTCCGTCAGGTCCGCCTCGTCGTCCAGCACCGGCTCGGGCTCCGTCGCGGGCACCGCGGCCTTGCCCTTCTTGCCGCCCTTGGCCGGGGCAGGCTCCGGCGCGGGCGCCGCCCCCGACGCTTCCTTCGCGCCCTTGCCCTTCTTGACCTTCTTCGCGCCGGGCGTCTCGAGCTCCACCTCGTCCACGACGGGCGAGCGCGCCGCCTTCGACTTCTTCGCGCGGGGCGGCGGCTTGGGGTCCTCGTCCGGGCCCGTGAGCGCGATCGTCGCCGCGCACACCGCCGTCGCGTACGGCGTGAGGCGGTGCAGGTACTGCACCGCGTCCGCCGACTTGCTCGCCGTCTCGAAGTCCGGGTACGTCCCGATCCGGAAGCCGCCGACTTTCTTGAGCAGCTCGGTCACGCGGTCGGGCTTGCCCGCGGCCCCCTCCACCGGCGAGATGAGCAGGTTGATGTCGAGCTTCTCCGCGCGGGCGACGATCGGCTTGAGCGCGTCGGCGACGGACTTGAGCGTGTCGTCGCTGTCGGGCGCCTGCACCTTCACCGCCGCGGCCGAGCACCCGAGGATCTGCGCCGCCTCGACGACCTTGCGCGTGCGGTTGGCCGCGTTCGCGAGCGTGGTCTGGTTCGACGAGCCGAAGTTCTGCACCTCGGGCTCGAACAGCAGGAGGCACGCGCACCCCGCCCGGTCGGCCCGCTCCCGCACGCCCTCCAGCCGCGCGCGGTCCGCGCCGGCGAGCAGGTCCGTCGTCAGGTTGACGCCGGAGAGCCCCAGGACCTCGCGGGTATACCGCGGGAGGTCCAGGAGGTCGAGTTGAGGCTTCTTGCCCCGGCCCGGCGGGAGCAACATCGAGCGCAGGCTTCGTGCCGATAGCGTGAGGATCATGCGAAGGGCGTGACTGTACTCGCGCCGGAACGCCGTCGTCGCGCTAGCATCAAACCCGCTCCCGGCGGCGCTTCAAAGGAGTTCGCCAGGCATGGCCAGCCCGACCGACCGCGTGTATTCCCAGACGCACGAGTGGCACAAGGTGGAGGGGCAGACCCTCACCCTGGGCCTCACCAAGTTCGCCGTCGATCAGCTGACGGACGTCACGTACGTCGAGATGAAGAAGCCCGGCACGGCCTTCAAGGCCGGCGAGGCCGTCGGCCTCGTCGAATCGGTGAAGACCACGAGCGACGTCTACTGCGCCGCCGACGGCGAGGTCACCGAGGTGAACAAGGCCGTCGCCGACGACCCGTCGCTCCTCAACTCCGATCCGTACGGCAGAGGGTGGCTGGTCAAGGTGAAGATCACCGGGCAGGGGAACCTCACGAACTGCATCGACGGCGCGTCGTACGACCGCCAGCACCCGTGACGCTTCTTTCCTGCCGCAACGTCCGCAAGTCGTACACGCTCTCGGACCGGCGCGTCGAGGCCCTCCGCGGCGTCGACCTCGACGTCGAATCCCCGGGGTTCTACGCGATCATGGGCCAGTCCGGCAGCGGCAAGAGCACGCTGCTCCACCTGATCGCCGCGCTCGACCGCCCCGACCAGGGCGAGATCACGCTCGCCGGAAAGCTCCTGCACACCCTCTCCGACCGCGACGCAACGGTGCTGCGTCGCACCGGGCTGGGCATCGTTTTCCAGCAGTTCAACCTCATCCCGACCCTTACCGCGAAGGAGAACGTCGAGCTGCCCGGCTTGCTCGGCGGAGATGATTCAGGAGACCTCGCGAGGCGGTCCGCCGAGCTGCTCGAGCGCCTCGGGCTCCGCGACCGCGCCGGCCACCGGCCCGACGCGCTCTCCGGCGGCGAGCAGCAGCGCGTCGCCATCGCCCGCGCGCTGCTCTTCGCCCCGCCCGTCCTCCTCGCCGACGAGCCCACGGGCAACCTCGACTCGGCGAACAGCGAGAAAATCTGGCGGCTTCTCGCGGACCTCGCGCGCGAGCGCGGGATCCTCGTGCTCATGGTGACCCACGAGCCCGCCGCGGCTTCACACTGCTCGCGCGCCTTCGTCCTGAGCGACGGCCGGTGCAAGGGCGTCCTTGAAACGGAGGGTCTGGATGCGAGCGCCGTGGCGGCTGGCTATCAGCAGTGCTTGGCAGCGACGTAGCCGCACGGCCCTGCTCATCGGCGTCGTCGCCCTCGCGGCGATGCTCGTGAGCGCCGTCGGCACGGCCATGGGCTCGCTGCGCGAGGCGATACGCACGCGCGTGGTGACGCTCGTCGGGAACGCCGACGCGAGCGTGAAGGCCGTCGCCCGCGGCCAGACGATCCCGGCCTCGCTGCTCGACGAGGCACGGTCGTGGCCCGGCGTCACGCTCGCCTCGCCGCGCCTCGAAGCCACCGTCAGCCTGCGCTTCGGCCGCCCCGCGTGGACGCGAGCGGCCGCCGGCATCGGCCCCTTCGAGCGCACCGTGAAAACGTCGCAGATCACCGCCAACTGCACCGGCCTCGTCCCAGACCTGGACGCGCGCGTCCACCCGATCGAACTCTTGGCCGGACGCATGCCGGCGGCCGACAACGAAGTCGTGATCGACAAGACGCTCGCGGATCAGCTCGCCGGCGACGCCCCGCCCTCGCTTCTCGGCCAGTTCACGATGTCCCTTTTCGCGCAGGGCTCGCGCGAATCCTCGAAGGCGGACCCCGGCCCGGCGAGCGTCGCCTCGGAGGCCGAGGCCCAAGCGCTGAACACGGCCTCCCGCCCCGCGGTCGGCGACCGGGTCGAGGCCGTGCGCTTCGGCAAGCCCCCGCTCCGCCTCACGATCGTCGGCATCGCCAAGCCCCCGCCCCTCGGCGCGCAGCCCTGGGCGTACACCACCATCGGCACGCTCGCGAGCGCCGTCGATCAGCAAGGCCGCCTGTCGCGCATCGACCTGATCTTGGACGACGAAGACGACGCCCAGGCCCTCGCCTCCGCCGCGGCGGCGAAGCTCCCCAAAGGCGTCGCCTTCGAGTCCACGGAGGGCGTCCGCGAGCGCCTCGAGGACACGCTCCGCATCAACCAGCTCGCCTTCACGATCGCCACGCTCATGGCCTCCATCAGCGCCGGCTTCATCATCATGACCGGCATGTCCACCGCGCTCACGGAGCGTCAGCGCGAGATGGCCATGCTCCGGTGCATCGGCGCGACCCGCGCTCAGCTCGCGCTCTCGCAGATCATGGGCGGCGCGGTCGTCGGCGGCCTCGGCGCGCTCGTCGGCGTGCCCCTGGGCGTCCTGGCCGCGTGGTCCTTGCTGACGCACTACCAGGACAAGCTCCAGGCGCCCGTCTTCCTCTCCCTCGACCGCATCGCCGTCGCCTTCGCGGGCGCGGTCCTCGCCGGCGTCCTCGGCGCCCTCATCCCCGCGTTCCAGGCATCGCGCGTGACGCCCCTCGCCGCGCTCGCCGCCCGCGCCCGGCCCGCCCGCCCCCGCGCCATCGCCCTCATCACCGCCTGCGGCCTCGCGCTCGTCGCCGTCCACCTCACCGTCTTCCTGACGATCAAAGACCCCGACCGCCTGATGTACTCCTACCTCGGCGCCGGGCTCCCGTCCCTTATGCTCGGCTACTTCCTCCTCGGCGTGCCCGCCGTCCTCCTCGTCGCGCGTATCGCCGGCCCGATCGCCTCCCGCCTGATGGGCATCCCGGCCGCCCTCCTGCAGCGCTCCATCCGTGCCACGCCCTACCGCTTCGGCTTCACCGCCGGGGCGATGATGGCGGGCCTGGCCCTCATGGTCGCAATCTGGACGCAGGGCACCGGCATCCTCCGCGACTGGCTCCAGCGCTTCACCTTCCCGGACGCCTTTGTCGTCGGCCTCAACATGCCCCCCGAAGCGCTGCAGAAGCTCGCGGAGCTGCCGTTCGTCACCGACACCAGCGCCGTCTCCCTCCACCCCGTGGAGACCCGCGCCTTCGGACTCCAGAAAGTTACCCGCGTCAAGACCTTCTTCGTCGCCTTCGAGCCCGCGCCCTTCTTCCGCATGTCCAACGTCGAGTGGATCGAGGGCGACGAGGACGAAGCGATCGCGCGGCTCGAGCGGGGCGGCGCCGTCATCGTCGCCCGCGAGTTCCGCGTCGCCCGCGGCATGGGCGTCGGCGGCACATTCACCTGCTGGGACGACGCCGGCAACCGGCACGACTTCGAGATCGTGGGCATCGTCTCCAGCCCCGGGCTCGAGATCGCCAACGAGTTCTTCGACGTGGGCAAGGACTTCACCGAGCAGCGGGTGCACGCGGTCTTCGGCTCCCGCGCCGACCTCCGCGACCGCTTCGGTGTCGAGACCATCGGCCTCATCCAGGCGTCGCTCTCGCCGGACGTCCCCGACAGCGAAGCGATCCCCAAGATCCGCGAGACGCTCGCACCCTACGGCATCCTCAACGCCGGCAGCGGGCGCGAACTCCGCGAGCAGATCACCGGCTTCGCCCGCACCGCTCTTGTCATCTCCAGTTCCGTCGCCGTCTTCGCCATGGTCGTCGCCGCCTTCGGCGTCGCCAACCTCGTCATCGCCGGCGTCCACGCCCGGCGCTTCGAGTTCGGCGTCCTCCGCGCCGTCGGCGCTCCGGCCGGTCTCCTCCCCCGCCTCGTCCTCGCCGAGGCCGGCGTCATCGCCCTCGCCGCGTGCACGCTCGGCACGCTTATGGGCGTGCAGGGCGTCTTCGGCGGCCTCCAGCTCAACCGCGTCATCTGGGGGATCGACTTCAATATCCTCCCGCCGCTGGGGCCCATCGCCCTCGGCTGGCTCTTCGAGTTCGCCGTCTGCCTCGGCGCCGCGGGGCCCACCGCCCTCGCCCTCGCGCGCCTGCGGCCGCGCGAACTCCTCGGCGCGATCCGCGGCTAACGCGGGCCTTCTCGAGCCGTCACGAGGCGTTGCAACGTCCGAGTACCGGAATCCGCGCCGTTTTCATCCCGTTCAAAGGGCACGACCGGTTTCCTGCTGCATGGTGTCGTCGCTGCGCGGCCGAGCGCAGGTGCAGGCGATGGATTGCGTGCCCGTCCCATCCCCCTCGCCCGTCATCCCCGCCCCCCTGCGGCGCGCGGACGACATTTACTTCGCCCACGCAAACCCGCCGCTGCGCATCGCCCGCTTTCTCTTCCGCCGCGAGCACGACGACCGGGGCGCGCCCACCCTCGTCATCGATCGCCGCCTCTCGCACCTGAGCGACGCCCGCAGGCAGCACCTCTGGTCCGCGGCGGACGTGGTCGCGGCCGAACTCTCGCACGCCGCGTCGCGCCATGTGCGCCGTATGCGCACGACAGCCGGCTTCGTCGCGGGCGCCGGCCTCCTGGCCATCGCCTTCGTCCCCGCCCAGTCCGATCCCGAACTTGTCAGAACAACCGCCGGCATGCTCCCGCTGCTCGGTTGCGGGATCTTCGGCCTCGGCCGCTACTGCGACGCGCCTTGGCGTCAACGCCGCGCCGTGATCCTCGCCCACGGCCGCTGCCCCTGCTGCCTTGAAGCCCTCCCGGCCTCGCGCGCCGAGTTCGTCGAGTGCTCGATCTGCCGCGGCTCGTGGCTCACGCACGACCTGCCGCGCGAGCGTGCGGTCCGCGCCTTCTGCCGTGCGTGTCACTACAACCTCAGCGCCTGCCCGCCCGGCCCCTGCCCCGAGTGCGGCGACGTGTGACAACCCGGGCCGCGCGGCAATCCGGACGAACCCCATGCTGCACGGAGAAGGAGCGACGGAGCCGCCGGCGCTGGGTCTTCACCCGGTCCCTTCGTCTCTTCTCTTCCCCACGCACGACGCACCACCCACTACCCTCCCTCATGCTCACCGCCGCGCTCGCCGCCGCCGTCGTCATCGCGCAACCCCCGACGCGCGAAAGCCCGCTCGCGACGCCGTACTGGACACAAGTCGACGGCGCACGGACCTTCAACACCGTCGAGCGCCTCGCGTCGTTCGAGACTCGCCACACGCTCTCCGACCTCAACCCCGACGCGCAGCGCGGCCTCGGGCCCGCCGCGGCGTGGCTCAAGGCCGAACTCGCCTCGTACGGCGTGCGGTCCTCCATCGAGGAGTTTGACGCGCCCCCATCGGTCCGCCTCCCCGATGGCGCAAAGATCCTGAACGTCGTCGGCGTCGTGCCGGGCACCGACCCCGCCGCCTCGGACCGCGTCTCCTACGTCGTCGGCCACTACGACAGCCGCAACGGCGATGCGATGGACGCGGTCGGCGCCTCGCCCGGCGCGAACGACGACGCCTCGGGCGTCGCGGTCGTCCTCGAGTGCGCCCGCCTCGTCGCCGCGAACCCGCTCGAGTCCACCGTCGTCTTCCTCTGCACCGCGGGCGAAGAGCAGGGCCTCGTCGGTGCGCACTTCCACGCCAAGACCCTCGCCGCGGAGGGGAAGTACCGCGTCGTCCACGTGCTCAACAACGACATCGTCGGCGACCCCTCGCCGCCGTTTATCGGCGCCGACGGCGAGCCACGCGGGGACGCCGCGTCGGTCATCCGCGTTTTCTCCGAAGGCATGCCGCGCAAAGCGAGCGCCGAGGAACTCGCGAAGATCCGCCTCGAAGGGGCGGAATCGGACTCCCCCAGCCGCCAGCTCGCGCGCTTCGCCGCCTTCATCGCCCGGCGCGAGGCGACGCCCGTGCGCCCGATGCTCGTCTTCCGCCAAGACCGCTTCCTGCGGGGCGGCGACCACGCGGCCTTCAACGAGGCCGGTTTCGCCGCGGTGCGCTTCACCGTCGGCTCCGAGGATTACTCGCGCCAGCACCAGAACGTGACCGAGCGCGACGGCAGGCCCTACGGCGACGTCCCCGAGTTCGTCAGCGCCGAGTACTTGAAGGGCGTCACGCAGCTCAACCTCGCGACGCTCGTCCACCTCGCCAACGCCCCCGCGCCCCCGGCCAACGCCCGCATGCTCGCCAAGGAGCTGACGACCGACGCGACGCTCGCGTGGGATCCGAGCCCCGGCGCGGCGGGCTACGAGGTCGTCTGGCGCGAGACGACGTCACCCGACTGGACGCACGCGCGCGACGCGGGCGACGCGACCACCCTCACGCTCCCCATGAGCAAGGACAACTTCTACTTCGGCGTCCGCGCCTACGACGCGGACGGCTTCGTCAGCCCCGTCTCCTTCGGGTGGGCCGACAGGTCGAAGTAGCTCGCAAGCACGCCGTCACGCCCCCACCGCGATCGCGACCGCCACCGCGTTCGAGCGCGAGTGCGTCAGCGACACCTCCCACGCCCCCACACCCCGCACGATCGCCAGCTCCCGCGCGCCGCCGTAGAGCTCGATCCGCGGCTTGCCCGACGGCAGCGATGAGACCTCCACGTCCTGCCACGTCACGCCCCCCGCGAGGCCCGTCCCCAGCGCCTTGAAGACCGCTTCCTTGCACGCGAACCGCGCCGCCAGGTGCTGCGCCCGCGCCCGCGCTCCCGCGCTGTGCGCGACCTCGCCGGTGGTGAAGACGCGCGCCAGGAACCGCTCCCCGTGCCGCGCGAGGAGCGACTCGATGCGTTCGATCTCGACGATGTCGATGCCCAGCCCGAGGATGCGCATGCGGCATTCTTGCGGTGTCCCGCGCCCGCCTCGAACCGTTCGGCGCCCGCAACAATGCCGTCACGATCATGCTCAAGAACCGATCAACCGCGTTCTGGACAGTTTTCTTTGTCCTGTCGAGCTTCGCGTTCGGCGTTCCCACGTGCGTCTATGTGAGCCAACGGCGACTGGATCGCATCCACGCGGCGGGCATCTGGGCCAACGAAGCGACGATCCTCGTGATCCGCATCAGCAACCGTCTTTGCAAGAATGTTGAAGCATCCCCGAGCGTGAGCGCCGCGATCGCGGCCGAGCTCTCTCAATCGCCCGAGTACAAGGCCGGCGAAGGACCCGGCTGCATGCTGTTTGCTCCCGACGCGCAGACGTGGGAAACGACGGGAATTGTTTGTGTGAGTGCGGAGCCTCACGTCGTTCGAGGCCACGCTGTGCCGATGCATGTCGGGATGCACAGTACGTCAGAGGTGAACTTCCTCCGCCCCGACGAACTCCCCGACTGGTTCGGCCGTGGCATCAAGGTCTCATACACCAAAGCGAGATGGTGACGCCGCCCGCGCCCGGTTCCACCGCGGTGTTCACGACACCCGGCCCGCCCTTACCGTCGCACGGCCGATCAGTCCGGCTTCGACGCGGTGTACGTGATCACGACCGCCTTCAGCGCCGTGTTGCTCGTTCCTTCCCAGTCCGTATGCGTCACGAAGACGTTGTATTGCGACGTCGCCGTGTTGACGACGTCGGACAAGGACCCGGCGAACGCGAACTCACGCGGGGACGCCGACGCGCCCGCGCTGCTCCAGGAAGCGAGCAGTGTCGCCCCGTTGGCCGCGAAGTTCGCGCGGAAGAGCGAGAAGGAAAAGTCGAGCGCCGAGTTGTCGTACGCCCACGCCGTGATCCCTGTGATCGTCGCATCGTCGGGCAGCGTGACCGGCGCCGTCAGGGCCGCGACCGTGGTCGCGAGGGACATCGCGACGCGGTCGTTCAGGTACGTGACACCCGATGCCAGCGAGCCGTTCGACGGGACGAACGCCGCGGCGGGTATGACGAGCCGGCGGACCACCGGGGCCGCGTACTGAAAGTCCGTTGCGCTCGCCGCGCCCGCGACCTGCAGCCTCGCCGTCCCGGCCGGCGCCGCGCCCAGCCCGACAAGCCCGGCGCCGTTGATGTGCACGGGGATGTTGCTGCCGAGGCGCAGCTCGAAGCGCCCGTCGGCCCCGTGGACGCGCGCCTCGGCCCGGCTCGTGTTGTCGGTCGCCCATCCGTAGTACGCGATCGAGCCCGCATCCGACGCGTTCACGTACATCCCCGCGAGCGCGCCCGGCGGGGTCGCCCGCCCCACCGTGAGCACGCTGTCGAAGAAGACCGACGACGGCGTGTTGATGCGGACGTTCGTGACGCCCGGGTCCGTCGACAGCGTCGAGCCCGTCGGCGTCCACCGCTCGTTGAGCGACCGGAACGCCAGCGGCGCGGGCGTGACAAGCTGCCGCGGCGAGAGCGTGGTGTACGCGCCGCCCCCGGCGGGGCGCACACTGATCTCCAGATACCGGTCCGCGCCCGTGAAGAGACCGGGCCCGACGCTCGGCGTGAGCGTGAACAGCCCGTTCTCCACCTGAACGCCCGACATCGTGGACGTCGAACCGAGTTGCGCCCCGCCCACGGCCGCGTCGAAGAGCCGCAGCTCGAAGTCGTGCGGCCCGCTCGCCGGCGCGCCCGCGCTGTCGAGCCGGCCCTGGTACGTCATCGACTGGGCGAGCGACGGGGTGGTGAGAAGAGCGGCGGTAAGAACGACGATGCGTGCTGCGGTGCGCATGGGCGGGCTCCTCTCCGCGGCGGGCGCGGAAGGCCAAAACGTACCGCGGATTCAGCCGCCACGCAAGGGATTTTGTCCGGCCCCGACAGGAGGACCGTCAGTCCGTCGCAGGCACGGCCTTCGCCTTCGCCGGCTTCTTCTTCTCGCCCACGGGCTTTTCCGCCGCGGGCTTCGCCGTCTCCGCCTTCGCGGGCTTTTCGCCGCCGCCGCTCTCGGTCTTCGCCGCCGGCGCGTCGGACTTTGCCGCCTGCTTGTACGACTCGCTCCGGTAGTCGGTCTGGTAGAACCCCGAGCCCCTGAAGAGGATCGCAGCGCCCGCGCCGATCAAACGCTCGAGCGCGAGCTTCTTGCACGACGGGCACTTCCTGAGCGCCGCGTCCTTCATCGACTGGAACTGCTCGAACTCGTGCCCGCACGACTTGCAGCGGTACTCATATGTCGGCATGGTTCGTCCCCCTCAGCGCGCCGGGCTCACGACGCGACGCTGACCTTCGCCGGCCGGATCACCCGCTCGCCGGACGCGTCGCGCACCACGTACCCGGCCTGCAGCGTCGCCGCGACGCGCCCCTTCCCGACGCCCGGAGCCTCCTGTTGCATGATCGCCTCGTGCCGGCCCGGCACGAACTCGTCGTTGGGCCCCGGCGACATGGGCGACACGCCGTGCCGCGCCAGCGCCCGGAGCAGCTCCTCGCGGATCACGCGCACGCCCTCGACGATCTGCTCCGCGCTCGCCTTGCTGGTGTCCTGCCCCAGCGCCAGGTCGAAGTGGTCGATCACCCCGACGATGCTCTGCACGACGCCCGACGCCCCCTGCTGCTTCGCGACGTCCTCGTTCGCCAGCGCGCGGCGTTGGTAGTTCTGGAAGTCGGCCATCAGCCGCAGATTGCGGCTCTTCTCCTGCTCCAGCGCCGCTTCCAGCTCCGCGATGCGCGCTCCCGGTTCACCGCCCTCGTGCCCGCACTCGCCGCACCCTTCGTTGTTCATTCCTTCCGTCATCGCCGCCTCCACATTCCGTGCGCACGCGAGCGCCGGCCGCGCCCGCGGGTTATTCCCCGCTCAGGAAGTCCGCGACCTTCTTCCAGAAGCCCTGGCTCTCGGGCATCACCGACTTGTCCTCGGTGCCCGCGAACTCGCGCAGCAACTCCTCCTGCTTCTTCGTCAGCTTCTTGGGCACCTCGATTTTGACGACCACGCCCAGGTCCCCCTTGCGCCCCGTCCGGAGGTTCGGCAGCCCCTTCCCCGGGACGCGGAAAACCGCGCCGTGCTGCGTTGCGCGCGGGATCTCGAGCTTCGACACCCCGTCGAAGGTCGGCACTTCGACCGACGCCCCCAGGGCCGCCTGCGTGAAGCTGATCGGCATCTCCAGGACGAGGTGGTCCCCCTCGCGCCGGAAGACCTCGTGCTCCCGAACACGCACCACGACGTGCAGATCGCCGCGCGTCCCCTCGCCGCTCGCGCTCACCTCCGGCGGCGGCGGCTCTCCCTCGCCCGCGACCCGAATCGCCTGCCCGTCGCTGATCCCCGGCGGCACCTTGACCGACAGGACGCGCCGGCCCGGCACGCGCCCCTTCCCGCGGCAGCCCTCGCAGAAGTCCCGCACGATGGTCCCGCGCCCGGCGCACGCCGGGCACGTCGTCACCATGCGGAACATCCCGCCCAGCCCCTGCTGCTGCACGCGCCCCTGGCCGCCGCACGCCGAGCACTTCTGCGGCTTGCTCCCGGGCTTGGCGCCCGTGCCCGTGCACTTCATGCACACGTCCAGGCGCGTGAAGTCCACGTCGCGCTCGGTGCCGCGGGCGACGTCCTCGAGCCCGATCTCGACCTCTGTCTCCAGGTCGTAGCCGCGGGGCGGGCCCCGCCGCCCCCGCTGCTGGCCGCCCGCGCCGCCGAAGATGTCGTTGAACATCGAGAAGATGTCCGTGACGTCCATCCGCGAGAAGTCGTGCCCCGCCGGGCCGCCACGCCCGCGCAGCCCCTCGTGCCCGTACTGGTCGTAGATCTGGCGCTTCTGCTCGTCGGAGAGGACCTCGTACGCCTCCGCGGCCTCCTTAAACGCCTTCTCCGCCTCGGCGTCGCCCTGGTTGCGGTCCGGGTGGTGCTTCATCGCCAGACGGCGGTACGCGCGCTTGATCTCCTCCGCGTCCGCCTTGCGGTCGATGCCGAGGATCTCGTAATAGTCGCGGGTCGTGGGCATGGTTCAGGTGCTGGGGACTGGGGACTCGGCGCTGGGCGGACCATCGGACTCGTAGTGCTCGTGATCGACCGCGCTGGTAAACACTCGCTGAAATTCTGCCGTAGCGCGCTCCGGCTTGCTCAGACGCAGCGTGCCGAGCCGCACGCACGAGTCATAGGCAGACTCATCCAGGACGTACGCGGAGAGAATGCCGTTCGCGCCAACCTCGCGGATCCACGACTCCGCCTTTTCTTTGGATGACCATACCCCGCATGGATGCACCGTCTTGGCATCGCTCGAGTGGAAGACCCACACAAGGCACTCACCAAGGTACGGTTCAGATCGCGGCCATCCCTCCGCGAGCGTGCCCGGAGCACGAACGCCGCCCGACTCACCGCGTTGCCGCCGCGTCGGAAGCCCCGCGCGAAGGTGCGGCCGCATCGCTTCGATGTCCCGTATTCGCTCCGCGCCCTGTCGCGGGGAGTTGGCCTCTGAGCATGCGCCCGCCCCGAATCGCATGCAGAGCGATTGCGCCGCGGCGAGACTGATGTAGTTGGGACGGACTTCGTCATTCGGCGAGTCGAGGCACTCGTACCAGTCTCCCCAGCCGCACTCAGGGCAGATGTCGCATTCATCGACGGTATCGAGCGTGAACGCGCCGCAGCACACGCACTGGTAGTACGTCTTGCCCGTCACGGGCTCGACGCGGAACGGACGGATCGCGCGGTCGCGTCCCAACTTCACCGGGTACGCGACCGGCTTGTCATCGTCTCTTAGAGGTTGGACCGCATCATCGTTCATACCGCGCCGACTAGACACCGTGCCGCCTTTCCATTCGCCGAGCCTTCGGTGCACTTGCGCACAAGTACTCCGCAAGTGTGCTCGGCGACGAACGGGCGATCAATGCTCTCGCTTCGGTGAGACTCAGACCGCGGCATTCATCACGCGGCTCTGATTCCGACGCGTAGACACCGTACTCCACCCAGCCGCACGCCTCGCACGCAGGCGCTCGCTTTGTCTCGCCACCGCACGCCGGACAAGGGATGGCTGGTCCTCTCGTCATAATCAAGCCCCCGGGCTCTCGCCCGAGGGCTTGGTGGTTTACATTCCGATCGGCCTCGCTGCTATGCGCGCGACTGCCGAATCACGAATCCCGGCTCAAGCCACGGCTCCCGCCTCCGCCTTCTTCTCGTCCTTCAGGTCCGTGATCAGCACGTCCGTCGTGAGCATCAGCCCCGCGACGCTCGCCGCGTTCACCAGCGCCGTCTTGGCCACCAGCGCCGCGTCGATGATCCCGGCCTTGACGAGGTCGACGTAGTCGCCCGTCGCCGCGTTGAAGCCGTTGTTGCCCTTCAGCTCCTTCACCTTCTCGACCACGACGTCCCCGTCGTAGCCCGCGTTCTCCGCGATCTGGCGGCAGGGCGCCTCGACCGCGCGGGCCACGATGTCGAAGCCGAGCTTCTCGTCGTCGCCCCTGGCCTTCTTCCGCGCCGCGATGATCGCCTCCTGCGTCCGCAGGAGCGCCACGCCCCCGCCGGGGACGTACCCCTCCTTCGCCGCGGCCCGCGTGCTCTTGAGCGCGTCGTCCACGAGATCCTTGGTCGCCTTCATCGCGATCTCGGTCGCGCCGCCGACCTGCACCATCGCGACGCCGCTCGTGAGCTTGGCCAGGCGCTCCATGAGCTTCTCGCGGTCGTAGTCGCTCGTGCTCTTGTCGTGCTGGGCCTTGATCTGCTCCGCGCGGCTCTTGATGTCCTTCTTGTTCCCCGCGCCTTCGATGATCGTCGTGTCGTCCTTCGTCACGACGATCTTCTTCGCGCGGCCCAGCTCGTTGAGCTCGACGCTCTCGAGCGTGCGCCCGAGGTCCTCGCTGATGAACGTGCCGCCCGTGAGCACCGCGATGTCGCCCATCATGGCCTTGCGGCGGTCGCCGAAGCCCGGCGCCTTGACCGCGCAGATCCGCAACGCGCCGCGCAGCCGATTGACCACCAGCGTCGCCAGCGCCTCGTTCTCGACCTCCTCCGCCACGATGAGCAGCGGCTTCCCGCCCGCCGCCACCTTGTTCAGCAGCGGCAGCAGGTCCACGAGGTTGCTGATCTTCTTCTCGTACAAGAGGATCAGGCAATCCTCAAGCACACATTCCCCTGTCTTGGGGTCGGTCATGAAGTACGGGCTGAGGTAGCCCTTGTCGAACTGCATCCCCTCGACGTACTCGAGCGTCGTCGTCGCGCCCTTGCCGTCCTCGATCTCGACGACGCCGTTGGCGCCGACCCGGTCGATCGCCTCGGCGATCAGCTCGCCGACCTGCGCGTCGTGGTTCGCCGAAACGGTCGCGACCTTCTTGTAGTCGTCCTTGCCCTTGCACTTGGTCGCCATCGCGTCGATCGCGTCGCTGGCGGCCGCGGCGGCGGCGTTGATGCCGCGCTGCAGCAGCACCGGGTTGGCGCCGGCGGTGACGTGGCGGAGGCCTTCGCTGAAGATCGCCTGCGCAAGGACGGTCGCGGCGGTGGTGCCGTCGCCGGCCTTGTCGGCGGTCTTCTTCGCGACCTCATTGACCATTTTCGCGCCCATGGCCTGGAAGGGCTCAGGGAGCGAGACTTCCTTGCTGACACTGACGCCGTCCTTGGTGACGTGCGGCCCGCCGTACGACTTCTCGATCACGACGTGGCGGCCCGAGGGGCCCATCGTGCACTTGACGGCGTCGGCCAGACGGTCGACGCCGCGCTTCATCTCAACGAGCGCGGCGTCGGAGAACATGATTTGTTTGTTCGACATGCGTTGTCCCTTCTTCGTTCGTGACCGCGGAGGCCGCCGAGGGGCCGGAGAAGCGCGGAGTCGATGCCTCTCTCCTCCGGCTTCTCTCCGCGTTTCTCCGCGGCCTCTCCGCGGCCTCCGCGATTCTCTTAGTTCTGGATGACGCCGAGAAGCTCGCTCTCGCGCATGATGAGGTGCTTGACGTTCTTGATCTCGACCTCGGTGCCGGCGTACTTGCCGTAGACGACCGTGTCGCCGATGCGCACGCCCATCTCCGCGCGCTTGCCGTTCTCGAGGCGCTTGCCGGGGCCGACCGCGACCACCTCGCCCTTCACCGGCTTCTCCTTGCTCGACTCGGGCAGGTAGAGGCCCGATGCGGTCTTGGTCTCGGGGTCCATGGGCTTGACGAGCACGCGATCCTCAAGGGGTTTGACGGCCATAGCTCACTCCTTCAAACGCCGCCCCACGGGGCGGGTGAACACTTCGTCGCAGGGCGGACCTCACACACCGCTCGGCGCCGGGACCGCCCGCTTGGCCCGGCGCTTCGCCAACACGAATTCGATCCCGATCGGCAGGACCGACACGACGATGATCCCCACGACCACCGCCTCGAAGTTCTTCTTGACGGCGGGGATGTTCCCGAAGAAGTACCCCGCCGCGACGCAGATGCCGATCCACAGCACCGCGCCGAAGGCGTTGTACCAGACGAACCTGCCGTAGGACATCGCGCCCGCTCCCGCCACGAAGGGCACGAACGTCCGAACGATCGGGACGAAGCGCCCGAGCACCACCGCCTTGCCGCCGTACTTCTCGAAGAAGGTGTGCGTGCGGTCCAGGTGCTTTCTGTTGAGCATTCGCTCCAACAGGGTCGGCTTGTCCGTCGGGCAGTCGACGCCCTTGCAGAAGACGCGCGGGCCGATGACCTTCCCCGCGTGATAGTTCACGAAGTCGCCGAGGATCGCCGCGACGGTGAGCAGGGCGCTCGCCGTCCAGACGTTGATGCCCGTGTCCTCCCTCGCCGCGAGCGCGCCCACGGTGAAGAGGAGCGAGTCTCCGGGGAGGAAGGGCAGGACGACAAGGCCGGTCTCCGCGAAGATGATGGCGAAGAGGAGCGCGTAGACCCACACCCCGTGCTCGCTCGTGAAGCTCGCGAGGTAGGTGTCGAGGTTGCGGAGGATGTCCAGCGCTCGCTCGATCATGGAACGCGCGGCCCTCCCTCGGCAACGATCGTCGCGCGGATCGCGCGCGCATGACGCGCGAGGGCCAAGTCGCCCTCGGCGCGGACAAGCCACGCCCGCACCAACGCGATGAGCTTGTCAGGCCGCCCGCTGATACAGCACCCTCCCTTCGCGGCTCGCGGGGCGAGCGACCGTGCCGATCAAGTCCTTGTAGTCCTCGAAGTAGCCGATGTTCATGACAACCACGTCGATGGGTGTGTTGATGCCGCGGGTTTTCCCGTAGATCGCGGTCGTCACGCTCCACACGTCGACACCGTCGTCAACGAGCACGAGCAGGTCGATGTCGCTGCGCTCACGCGCATCGCCCCGCGCACGCGAACCGAACAAGATCACTCGCTGGGGATTGAAGCCCTCGACGATGCGCTTGACGGCTTCGGAGATGGCGGCGTTCGGTGACATCGCGGTCGTCGTGCTTCTGTCATTACACCTTCGGCCGCCCGGCGGAGCCGCCGGCGCCGCCCTTGGCCTTCGCGGCCTTGTTCGCGAGGTTGTGCCCGCGGTCCGGGCCGCCGGGTTTCTGCGAGTGCCCCTGATCCTCGGGCACGTCGGCCTTCGCCGGCGGCGTGAGGCTGATGGACGGCGGCGGCGCGAACGGGTTTGCTCCCCCCGCGCTCCCGAGGCCCATCTTGTTGCGGAGGTCTGATCCCTTTGGCATAACTCGGCTCCTTCCTGACACCACGGGTCGGTGTGTTAGAACCCCATCCCGCCCATCCCGCCCATGCCCCCGCCCATGCCGCCCATCCCGCCCATGCCGCCGCCCTTGCCGGCGGGCTCCTTGGGCTCGGGCTTCGTGGTGATGATGCAGTCCGCCGCGAGGAGGACCGTCGCGACGCTCGCCGCGTTCTGCAGCGCGAGGCGGTCGACCTTCGCGGGCGTGATGACGCCCATCGAGACGAGGTCGCCGTACTCCTCGCTGAGGGCGTTGTAGCCGAAGTTGCCCTTGCCCTCCGCGACCTTGCTCACCACGACGGTGCCCTTGGCGCCGGCGTTGTCCGCGATCGTCGCGAGCGGCACGGCGAGGGCCGTGTGCACCGTGCGCACGCCCGCGGCGACGTCGAACGCGGCGCGGCCGACGTCCTCGCTGGTCTTGTCCTCGCCCTTGCCGAAGACGGCCTTGTACTCCTTCATCGCCTCGAGCGCCCTGCGGGCGCGGATGAACGAGACGCCGCCGCCGGGGACGATGCCCTCGGCGACCGCGGCGCGCGTGGCGTGCAGCGCGTCCTCGATGCGTGCCTTCTTCTCCTTGAGCTCGGCCTCGCTCGCGGCGCCGACCTTGACGACGGCGACGCCGCCGGCGAGCTTGGCGAGGCGCTCCTGGAGCTTCTCGCGGTCGTAGTCGCTGGTGGCGTGCTCGATCTCGGCGCGGATCTGCTTGATGCGCTCCTGGATCGCCTTGTTCTCGCCCGCGCCCTCGATGATCGTGGTGTTCTCCTGATCGACCTCGATCTTCTTGGCCATGCCGAGCTGGCCGATCTCGACCTGCTCGAGGTCGATGCCCAGGTCCTTCATGATCGCGGTCGCGCCGGTGAGCACGGCGATGTCCTCGAGCATCGCCTTGCGGCGGTCCCCGTAGCCGGGGGCCTTCACGGCGCAGACGTTGAGCGTGCCGCGCAGCTTGTTGATGACGAGCGTCGCGAGCGCTTCGCCCGAGACGTCCTCGGCGATGATGAGGAGCGGCTTCTTGCTGGCCATCACCTTCTCGAGGAGCGGCACGAGCTTGCCGATGCTCTCGATCTTGTCCTCGTGGACGAGCACGAGGCACTTGTCGAGCACCACCTTCATGTTGTCCACGTCGGTCACGAAGTTCGGCGAGAGGAAGCCGCGGTCGAACTGCATGCCCTCGACCACGTCGACGACCGTGTCGATGTTCTTGCCTTCCTCGACGGTGATGACCCCGTCCTTGCCGACCTTCTCGAAGGCGTCGGACATGATTTTGCCGACCTCGGCGTCGTTGTTGGCGCTGATCGTCGCGACGTTCTGGATGTCGGCCTTGCCCTTGACGGGGGTCGAGAGCCTGTCGATCTCTTTCGCCGCGGTCTCGACGGCCATCTTCATGCCGCGGATGAGCGCGTTCGCGTCGACGCCCGAGGCGATGTGTCGGAGGCCCTCGCGGAAGAGCGCCTCGGCCAAGACGGTCGCGGTCGTGGTGCCGTCGCCGGCTTCGTCGCTGGTCTTGCTGGCGGCTTCCTTCACGAGCTTGGCGCCCATGTTCTCCGCCTTGTTGGAGAGCTCGACTTCCTCGGCGACGCTGACACCATCCTTGGTGACCGTGGGGCCGCCCCACGACTTGTCGAGCACCGCCATCCGGCCGCGGGGGCCGAGGGTGGCTTTCACGGCCCGGGCCAGCTTCTCAACACCGGCCAACAGGGACTGACGGGCGTCAACGTCGAACACGAGTTCCTTCGCCATGGTCTTCGCTCCACTCTCAAAGTTTGGTGTTTATGCGGGTTCGCGGCGCGTCAAGACCGCGCCGTGGAGAGGGTGTGGCAAGCGGAGTGCCAGATGACGGGTCGGCCGCCGGGGGTGCGGGGCGGGGGGCGGGCGTGATCCCGCCGGGTCGCGTCGCGCGGCGCTCGGGTTCGGTGTCACACGCACGGGCGGGCTCTGCCGAAGTGGCAGGCTCGCCGACAATCCACCCGGTGGGGCGGGCGACCGTCAGAGCGTGGAGCGCAGATCGGCATCCACGCGGGGGTACCAGCGGCGGACGCGGCCGGCGTCGAAGACCGATGGGATCAGCCCGACGGCGCGGTGCATCAGGACGTACTCAACGAGCGCCTGCGCGACGCGGGAGGGGGGTGTCGATCCGCCGCTCCAGTAGTCGTGGTCGCGCCAGCCGAGCGTCATCGTGACGACGGCCACCCCGGTGCGGCCGCCGTCCACCGCGATCTCGTAGCGCCAGCCGTGCTCTTCCTCGTGCTCGGCGCGCACCTCGACCTTCGGGTAGCGCGTTGTGCCGGGCTGGTGTCCGCCGTCCATGTTGCACCGTGTTATCGACAGACCGAGGGGGAGTGTGTAGCCCCCACGCCGATCATCCGTACCATTTCGACGCGGAAGTGAAGCCGGCGCGAGAACGCCGGGCAAGCCGGCCACACGACCTATGCGATTTCTTCTCGAAACGATCCGGCTGGGGCTCACGAACCTCCGCCTGCACTTCCTCCGCTCCGCCCTGACGGCGCTGGGCATCATCCTCGGCGTCGCCTCGGTGATCGTCATGAGCAGCCTCGGCGAGGGGAGCAAGCGCGCCGCGCTCGCGGCGATCGAGGCCCTGGGCGCGCGCAACATCATCGTGCGCTCGCAGAAGCCGCCCGAGGACCAGGGACCGGGGAACGCGCAGGGCAACCAGCGGCAGTGGATCAGCCGGTTCGGGATCACGCGCCTGGACTTCGAGAACATCCGCGCGCAGTTCCCCGACGCCGAGCACATCGTGCCGGTGAAGGCGATCGGCAGCGACGTGCTGCGCAACGAGCGCCGCACGACGAGCCAGGCCTTCGGCACGACGCCGGAGCTCCTCAGCGTCGCGAACCTGAAGGTCGAGCGCGGCCGGTACCTGACGCAGCCGGACATGGACCAGAAGGCCCTCGTGTGCGTGATCGGGGCGCGGGTCTCCGAGAACTTCTTCCCGCTCGAGGACCCGGTGGGCCAGACGCTGCGCATCGACCGCAAGGTCTTCACGGTGATCGGCGTGCTGCGGCCGGTGGGCTTCGCGGGGGGCGCGGGCGCGGCGCTCGTGGGGCGTGACCTGAATCTGGATGTGCACGTGCCGATGTCCACGGCGAGCGAGACGTTCGGCGACCAGGTGCGGCGGCGCACCAGCGGGTCCTTCGAGAACCAGGAGGTGCAGATCTCCGAGGTCTATCTCTCCTGCCGGACGCGCGACGACGTGCTCCTCACCGCCGACCGCCTGCGGCGCGTGCTGGAGGTGCGTCGCGCGGGCATGACCGACGTCAGCATGTACGTGCCGTACGAGCTGCTCGAGAACGCCAGGCGTCAGGCGCTCATGTACAAGCTGGTCTTCGGATCGATCGCGGGCATCGCGCTGCTGGTGGGCGGCATCGGCATCATGAACATCATGCTCGCGAGCGTGACGGAACGCACGCGCGAGATCGGGATCCGGCGGGCGCTGGGCGCGACGCGACGGAACATCCTGCACCAGTTCCTCGTCGAGACGAGCGTGCTCTCCACGAGCGGCGGGATCATCGGCGTGCTGCTGGGCGTGGGCCTCTCGGTGCTGGTGGACTGGGGCGTCGACAAGCTGCCCCGCCTGCCGTACATCGGTCACCTCTTCAACGCCGACTCGGAGCTGCCCACGCACGTCACGCTGGGCTCGGTCCTCCTGAGCTTCTGCGTCGCGGTGCTGACGGGCCTGGTCTTCGGGATTTACCCGGCGCGGCGTGCCGCGGCGCAGGACCCGATCGTGGCGCTGCGGCACGACTGAAGAAGAGATTCTTCACGGCGGCGCAGAGAAAGATGAGAAAAAGACTGCATGATCCGAAGACCGCGCACGGGCGCACGGCTTCAATCTTGTCGTTCCTCTTCTCTGCGTTCTCTGCGTCTCAGCGGTGCGTCTTCGGTCCCTCACTTGCGCTGCAGTTCCGACGGGCCCTTCGACAGGTCGCGGAACTTCTCTTCCAGATACGCCCGGTGCTGCTCGAGGCCGTCGGGCTTGGGGAACACGATGTCGAAGGGTCGGCCGCCCTCGGCGGCTTCCTTGTCGAGCACTTCCTTGTAGGCGGTCACGAGGTCGTCGTAGACCCAGACGCGCAGCCCGCTGGGCGAGCGCGTGTAGGCCGTCTCGAGGTCCTCGAGGCCCAGCCCCTGCATGAACGTCGTGTAGAGCATACCGGCGACGAACTCGAAGTCCGGGTCGAGCTGTGCCATG
Organism: Phycisphaerales bacterium; assembly: GCA_035628115.1. Classification (GTDB taxonomy): domain Bacteria; phylum Planctomycetota; class Phycisphaerae; order Phycisphaerales; family UBA1924; genus BJHL01. The sequence goes on from DASPKL010000021.1 coordinate 66,565, forward strand.
CGGCCCATCTCGGTGTTCACGGCCGTCTGCCGGTTCTGCTTCTGGAAGTAGTAGGCGTGGAACTGGCGGGCGTAGTTGAACTGGCTGAGGAAGAGGTCGGGGTCCTGGCCCAGCAGCCCCGAGACGTAGGCGCCCATCAGGCTCGCGGAGACCTGGTTGATCATGAAGTCCGGCACGGTGGCGCGGGTCGCGCCCTCCTCCGCGACGAAGTCCCGCACGTCCGCGAAGCGCTTGTAGCGGGTGGGGTCGGTGAGGTTCATGTCGTCGAAGGTGCGGAGCTTCTCGAGCCACTTCTCCGCCTCGTCGATCTGTCCCCGCCGGTAGAAGAAGAGCGTGACGTCGATGAGGAAGTTCTGGTAGGCGTCGGAGAGGGGGCTGAAGCCGCGTTCGCGGGTCTGGGCGTCGTAGACGCCGCCTCGCTTGCGGAGCTCGTCGAGGATGTCGCCGTAGGCCTGCACGAAGTGCGGGTTGTTGACGCCCTGCCAGAGCGTGTAGAGGCCCGACTCCATCGCGCGGAAGTCGAAGTAGAGCTCGCCGGTGCGGAAGAGCTGCTGCACGGACTGGGCGACGACGCGGTCGGTGTTGATGAAGTCGTAATCGCCCTCGGTGCGGCGTGTGACGGTGGTGAGGGAGCGCTCGACGCCCCGCGCGGCCCAGTACAGGCTGTGCGCCGCGCCGTGCCGCCAGTCGATGGGGCCGTACTTGCGCGTGTACCGGATCATCCGGTCCGGCTCCATGTGGTAGTCCTCGACGAGGACGCGCCGCCGCAGGTGGCGGACGAGGGCGTCCCACGCCGCGGCGTTGGCCGGGTCGGTCCGCAGCGCGGTCAGCGCCTTGGTCTTGGGGCCGGAGACCTTGTCGAAGTAGAACCGGCGAGAGGACTTCACGAACTCGTCGACGATCGTGATGCGCCGGAGGAGCTCGAAGCGCCCGTCACGCGAGTCGAGGTCGAAGTCGTCCACGTCCGCGCGGATTCGGGCGAGGAGCGCCTTGACGCCGGGCTGCGCGGCCTCCGCCTCGTCGAGGGTCGCGGGCGCGTCGGCGAATCCCTGGAGCCACACGGCGTACTTCTCGATGGCCTTGTCGCGGTCGCGGTCCTCGGGCGAGCGGGCGGGCGGGGCGCCGAGCACGATCGTCCACTCGCGGGCGAGCATGCGCTTGTAGTACGGGTTGGCGTCGTCGGTGTAGCCCTGGATCTTGTGGGCGAAGATCCACGCGAGCTCCTTGTGGATCAGGAGGTCGTCGGGATTGGCGGGGATCGCCTGGTCGCGCAGCAGCGCGATGCCCTGGTTCACCCAGTTCCAGCGCTCCTCGCGGGTGTGGGTCTCGACGGAGATGTTGTACGCGAGGTTCCAGGCGTGGAAGACCCAGACGCGCGGGAAGCGGGGCTGGAGGCGCGTGATCGCCTTCGCGAGCTCGACGGACTCGTAGAACTTGCCCTCCTCCTTCTTGTCGTTGGCGCGCATCCAGAGCGTGTTGACGAAGACGCCGCGGAACGCGCCCAGCGCGATGCCCAGCGACACCTCCCACCGGTCCCCGTCCTCGGCGCGGTCGGCGTAGGAGAGGCGCGCCCTCCCGGCGATGGAGCTGAGCTGCACCGAGAGCGCCGTCGCCGCGGCGAGGCACAGCACCAGCACCGCACCGGCCACGAGTTGGACCTTGCTGTCCCGCGTCATAAGGGTCCTAGTGGCCGGAGTAGGTGGCGAGTTCGCGCCGCCTGAAAATCAGCACGCCGACGCCGAAGAGGACGAGCGTCCAGAGCGTCAGCACGAAAACGCCGTTGACGAGCGAGCCCCACGCGAGGATCTGCCCCTCGACGAGGCGCGTAGTCGGCTTGAGGTCCGCGTAGGTGGAGAAGATCCGCCCCACGATGTTCCCCACGTTGGCGATGGCGACGTTGAACCAGAGGGTCTTCCCCTCGATGCTCTGGGTCTCGAAGTTCTCGACCGCCTTCAGGAGGAATCGGGCCGACTCGGCGGCCCAGAAGACGGTCATCGCGACGAGGAGGGCGACGGAGAAGCTGAGGAACGTGGCGCAGACGACGCCGACCATGGCGAGGAACAGCAGCTTGATCCAGAGCACGAACATCAGCCGGAAGAAGTTGGCGGTGAACGAACTCGTGGAGTACGAGAGCCGGAGGCCGTTCTCGGATGGGATGACGAGGGGCAGGCCGTCCGTCTGCTGGTTGCGCATGTCGAGGTTGGCGAACTGCACGCGCAGGTCGCCGTTGCCGTCGATCGCGTCCGGCAGGAGCTGGAGCGTGAGCGTCTGCTTGAGGGGCACGCGGTCGGCCTTGACCGCCCGGGTATTGGGGAAGAACACCGTGACGCCGTGGGTCTGGTCGGGCATGCTCGACCCGGCCTCGAAGCTGTACTCGAGGATGAGCGGGTGGTCGCCGTCGCGCGCCTTCTGGAGGCCGGAGAAGACGAACTCGCGCGCTTCGCCGGGCCCGATCACGCGGTAGGAATCGAGCACGCTCTTGAGGAGGCCCCTGCGGACGTCGGTCTCGAGCTTCAGGCGGAGGTCGCGCTCCTCTTCCGGCGTCGTGCCGAACGTCTTGACGCGCTGGAACTCCGCCTCGACGCGCTGGCGGATCTCCCCCTCGAGCCCCTCCGGGTTGATCTGCGGCAGGTCGGGGAGCTTCGTCTCGCGGGCGGTGAGCACCCTCGTCTCGAGGAGGAAGCGGTCTTCGGTGATCAGCTCCTCCGCGGCGCCCTCCACGGTGAACGCGGCCTTCTCGCCGATCGCGGGCTGGCGGCGGAGGTACTCGGTGAACAGAAAGATGCCGCTCGCGGTCACGCTCAGGAGCGCGAACGACAGCGCGGCGAGGCCCAGCCACTTCCCCAGCACGTACTGCCACGCCGCGACGGGCTTGGTCGCGGTCTGCCAGATCACCTTGCTGCGCTGCTCGAATGCGACCGTCGCGACGCTGAAGACGACGACGAGGAGGGCGATGACCCAGAAGGCCCCGCCGGTCGCGAACTGGAGGAAGCTCTGGACGCGGTAGCGGAGGGGCTGGTCGTCCTCGAGCGTGAGGGGCAGGGCGGCCAGACCGAAGATGAGGAAGAGGATGAAGATGAGCCAGACGCGCATCCGCACCGCCTCGGTGAGCACGTTGCGGGCGATGCCGGTGACGGGGTTGCCGGCCGACAGCACCATGTGGAGCAACCGCAGCACGGCGACGAAGGAGGCGGTGAGGGCCGCGAGGCCGATGAAGATGGGCGCCGCCGTCCTGAACCAGTGCGTGCCGAACGAAACGTCGACGAGCTTCACGAGCCCGAGCGCCAGCGCGCAGCAGAGGCCGAGCGTCACGGCGCCCAGCCCGACGTTCAGCCAGATCGCGCCGACCGCGAACGACGAGACCACGAGCGTGCCGATCGCGACGCCCGCGATGCTGTACTGGGACCGCACGAGGTTCTCGAAGACGCGCCGACTGGCGTCGATCACCTCGACCGGACGCGGCTGATCGGCCTTAGCGTCGGCGCCTTCCGCGGGCTGCGCCGGCGCGGCTTCCGCCGGGCCGAGCGCGGAGAGAGCCTGCGAGCGCGCCTTCGCGTTCGCGACGCTGTACGTCAGCAGGAAGAACGCCGCGGCGAGCGCGACGGCGATCGTCGCTCCGATCTTGAACGCCGGGAGCGTCTGCCACACGGAGAGCTTGGACCACCACCGCGAGATCACGCGCCCTTGCCCCCCTGCTTGTCGCCGCCGAGGAGCGAATCGATCACCGACGCGTCGACCTGCTCCTGGCGGGGGGCGGGGTGCGCGCCGCGCGCGGGCTCGTCGGCGCGGGCCGGCCCCGGCGGCGGCGCGGCATCCTGCAGGAGCGTGGAGATGACCTCGTTGTCGGCGGGGGCGGGCGTCTGGGGCGCGGCGGGCGCCTGCCCGGGCGCCTCGTCCTCGCGTGTGAGGCTCGCGATGAGATCCTCTCCTTCCTGAGCGCGGAGGAATGAGGCGGTCTGCCCCGCCGGCTGTGCGCCGCTGGTGGCGATGTTCTCCGCGCGCGCCCTGTCCACGATGTCGAGGAAGAGCGCCTCGAGCGACTGGCGCGGCTTGGCCACGCGGCGCACGCTGCGCTCGCCGCCGGAGCGGGCGCGCACGACGCGGTCGATCTCGGCGATCGTGGCTTCGTCCAGCGCGTCGGTCTCGATGGTCGTGCGGTCCTGCGTCTCGAGGAGCTCGTCGCACGTGCCCTCGGCGCGCTTCTGGCCGCCGTAGAGGATGATCAGACGGTCGACGCAGTCCTCGACGTCGGCGAGGAGGTGGCTGGAGAGCAGGATGGTCTTGCCGCGGCGGCCGAGCTCGAGGATGAGGTCCTTGATCTGGCGTGTGCCGAGCGGGTCGAGGCCCGTGGTCGGCTCGTCGAGGATCAGGAAGTCCGGGTCGTTGATGAGGGCCTGGGCGATGCCGATGCGGCGCTGCATGCCCTTGCTGTACTCGCGCACGGGCCGGTGCTGCGCGCCGACGAGGCCGAGCATGTCGAGGAGCTCGTCGATGCGCCGCCGGCGGACCTTGTGATCGAGCTCGAAGAGCTTGCCGTAGTAGTCGAGCGTCTCGTGCGCGTTGAGGAACCCGTAGAGGTAGCTCTCCTCGGGCAGGTAGCCGATGCGCTTCTTGATCGAGACGTCGGCGGGGAGCTTGCCGAAGACGCTGATGCGCCCGCTGGTCTGCCGGAGCAGGCCGAGGATCATCTTGATCGTCGTGCTCTTGCCGCTGCCGTTGGGGCCGAGCAGGCCGAAGATCTCGTGCTTGTGGATCTCGAAGGTGAGGTTCTGGACCGCGCGGGCGTAGTCGCGCATCCAGAAGTCCTTGAAGGTCTTGGTGAGCGCCTGGCAGACCACGACGCTGTCGCGGTCGGCGCCGCGGGCGGTGCTGGCGGGCTGTGCGGTCGCCTGGGACATTCCGTTCTCCATCGGGTGCGTCGGGGGCGCCCGCCCCGCCGGCGTCACGGGTCGGCGTTGTACTCGGTCGGCGTCGTCGACTCGTACCTGCGTTCCTGCTGGCGGCGCGCCTGCTCGATCATGGCCCTGCGCGCCTGGCGCTCCTTCATCGCGCGCTCCATCTCGCGGAGCGAGAAGGGGTCGCGGTTGAGGGCGAGGACCAGGGCGTCCCCGGACGCGGTCGGGGGCAGCATCATCTTCTGGACCGTGGGCTGGTTGACGAACGGCCCCACGTGGGTGGACCACTCCTGCGTCACCATCACGAGCGGGTTGCTGCTGAACTGCTCCAGCTTCGCCGCGAAGCGGGACGCCTCGCGCTTGGCGCGGGAGACGGACTCGCTGCGGTACGCCTGCGCCTCGCTCACGACCCGGGTCACGTCCCCGGAGACGCGGCGCGGCACGCCACCGGTGTCCACCGGCTCGCCGAGCAGGCCCCGGTTGATCGACGCGAGGACCGCGTCCGCCCGCGGCTGGTCGTTCTGCGCGAGCGCGAGCTCGTACTCGTCGATGCGCTCGATGAGCCAGCCCGCCAGGTCCCCCGCGGCGCCGTTGAGGGTCGTCGTCCGGTCCGTCTGCGCGGTCTCGAGCGCCTTCTGCGACTGCGTGGTCGAGGTCTGCACCTTGTCGAAGTCCTTGCGGACCCACAGGGGCGGCGTGACCTCGGTCATGGTGAGCTGCGTGATCTCGATTCCGGCGTTCGCGGCGTCGAGCGTCTGCTGCGCGACGTCGCGGGCGCGGACCGCGACCGAGTTGGTCTGGCCGGGGCTCTGGCGGAGGAGGGCCTCGATCGGCGCCTCGGAGCACGCGCGGACGACCCCCCTCCGCGCGGCCATGCGGACCATCAGGCCCTCCTGCTCGCGCCGGGTGTTCTGGGCGTAGTTGGCGATGTCGGAGCGGCGGAACTGCACCGACCACTTCGCGTGGACGAGGTTGCCGTCGCCGGTCACGATCGAGCCGGACTCGTGCTCGGGCTTGAGGGAGTTGGACGCGCCTGCCTGCATCTGGTCGAGCGTCGGGGCGGGCTTGCCCGGCTCCGTCGGGGGCGTCCTGACCCAGAACTCGCGGTCGAGCTCGAGCGTCTCGACCCCCTGCGTCGGCACGCGGAGCACCTCGCCGAAGGGGTAGGGCGGCCCCCATCGCAGCCCGGGCTCGAGGTCGGTCTGGACCTTGCGCCCGAACAGCAGGCGGATGCCGCGCTCGCCCTCGTTCACGCGCGTCATGCCGCTGAAGACGTACGCGATCGCGAGGAGCGCGACGCCCGCGTAGAGGATCTTCAGCAGGATGTTGAGCGCGTCCGCGAGCGACTGGTTCGCGGGGTCGAGCATCGCGCCGGCCTGCGCGGCGCCCGTGCTCTCGCCCCGCGGCGTGAACTCGGCGTGCGCGTGGTCGTGCCCGTCGGGGGCTCGGAGCGGGGCCTTGGTCACTTCGTTCCCTCCGCCGCGGCGGCGGCGCGGTCCGGGCCGATCATGCCGGCGTCACCGCGGGGCCGGCCCCCGGGCGCCGGGCGCGAGGCGGGCGCCGCCTGCGGCTGCGCGACACGCTCGAGGAGCGCACCGGGGGTGATCTGCGGGATCTCGCCCGGCTTGAGGTTCGCGAGCGCGTCGGGCATCAGGAGGTCCAGGCCCGGGAGCGAGCTGGGCAGCACGAGCGTCGTGGAGCGCGGGTCCATCTCGCGGATGAAGTCCAGCGCGATCAGGTAGGACGCGAGCTGCGGGTTCTGGTCCATCGTCTTGAGGTACGGCGCGGCCTCGAGGTCGCCGCGCTGGCGGATCTCCTGCGCGAGCCGCTCGGCGAAAGCGTTGATGCGCTTGGCGTCGGCCTTGGCCTTCTCCCGGATGGCCTGCGCCTGGCTCATGCCCTGGCTCTCGATCTCCTTGGCGAGGCGCTCGCGCCCGGACTTCATGCGGTCGAAGACGGCCTTGGTCACTTCCTCGGGGAGCAGCACGCGGGTGATGCCGACCTCGACGGCGGTGATGCCGTAGTCGTCGAGGCGGGTGCCCTCCTGGTCGGAGCCGGCGCGGAAGGCCTGGAGCATGCGCTGCTCGAGCTCCGGGAGGCGCGACTGGCCCGCGCTGGTCGTGAGCAGGTCGTTCATCGTGTAGTTGCTGACGACGCCGGCCGCGGAGCGGAGGTTTGCCCGGAGGGCGTCCTCGGCCCGGCGGTACTGCGCCTCGCTCTGCTCGCCCGCGCTCACGAAGGTCTGGAAGAACTTGAGCGGGTCGCTCACGCGCCACATGCAGAAGGCCTCGACGGCGACCTGGCGGTTGTCGGCCGTCTGCTGCGTCTCGATCTTGAGCTCGAGCAGGCGCGTGCGCGTGTCGTACGTCGTCACGCTCTGGATCGGGTAGGGCATCTTGAAGTAGAGGCCCGCGTCGCGCTTGACGCTCCCGTCGCCGGCGCGGCCGAAGGTCGTGAGCACCGCGGCCTCGGTGAAGCGCACGGTGTACGTCGCCATGTACGCGAGCAGGAGGGCGACCACGATGGCCGCCAGGATGAACCGGATCATCTTCTGCACGTTCAGGGTCTCCAGTGGCCGCGCGGGCGCGGCGGTCTTACCTCGCCTCGGGGTCGTCGCGCTCGGTGCCGAACACGTTGCTGTTCAATTCCTTGTCCGTCAGGTCCACGTCGTACCGCGTCGAGCCGCGGTCGCCGACGATGATGAGACGCGCGTCGGTCGTGAGGTGCCGCATCGCGTCGAAGTACTGGTTGGTGAGGAAGACGGTCGGCGCCGCCTCGTAGAGGGCCAGCTGCCCCAGGTAGCGCGCGGCGCGGCCCCGCACGCTCATGTGCGTCGCCCAGCGCTCGGCCCGCGCCCTCGCGAGCGTGTCCGCCGACGTGCCGCCGGCCCGCTCGATCAGCCCCTGCACCGCGAACTCCTGCGCCGCGATCTGCGCGTCGTCGGCGCCCCGCGTGCGCACGGCCTCGAGCTCGTCGAGCTCCCGGACGATCTCGTCCGCCAGCCGGACGTCCCCGACCGACTGCGTGAGCGAGACGATCTTGTCGGCCTCCGCGGCCTGCAGGTTCGCCTGCTTGCGCTGGTCGGCCTGCACGACGATCTCGAAGCTCTTGGCGGTGTCCTTGGGCGGGTGCGCGCCGGCGATGCCGAGGTAGACGACGCGCACGCCGGCGCCCTCGCCGTTGAGCGTGTCGAAGGCGGTCTGGACGCGCTGGCGCAGCGCCTCGCCGACCTCGCGCCTGCCCTTGCCCAGCACCTGGTCGAGGTTGACGGACCGCAGATAGCGCGTGATCTCCCGCTTCGCGACGGCGCGCAGCAGCGGCTCGCGCTGCGGCGGGGCCGCGAGGCGGTCGAACCTGGACACGTCGCTCACGACGTAGTGGAGCGGCAGCTCGAGGGAGACGATCGCGAGGTCGACGAGCTCGTCCTTGCGGAGCGCGGCCGGCTCGGAGCCGGGCCGGGCGGCCCCTTCAGCCGGCGCGGGGGCGATCTCCTCCGCGCGGGCGCGGACGTACTGGTTCACTTCCTCGCCCGGGTGGTCGTTGGTCCAGAGGATGGGCTCGTTGCTCGCCGTCGCGCGCGTGCCCAGCTCGGTCATGCGCAGGCCGGTGACGGTGCGGCCGGCGACGAGGTCGCGCCCCTGCGAGTCCTTCTCGAAGTACTCCGGGACGTAGACGGTGTCGATCGGCCACGGCATCTTGAAGTGGTGGCCGGGCCCGAGCTCGCCGCCCACGGGCCTGCCGAAGCGCAGGACCATCGCGCGCTCGTGCGGCCCCACCACGGCGATGCAGGACAGGAGCCACACGATCGCGACGCCCGCGAGCGCGAGCGGCGCGACCATCTTGCTCAGCAGCTTGTAGAACCACCCGCCGGTGACGTCGAAGCCCAGCTGGTAGTTGATCGCGTCGCTGATCGACTGCGCGATGCGGTCGGGGGCCGCGACGAACGACAGCAGGCGCGAGTCGAACGCGGCGCGCGGGATCTCGCCGGGCCGGCGAGGGCGGTACGCGCCCATCACGAAGTTGAGCAGGACCTCGGCGCCGATCAGCAGCAGGAAGCCGCCCACGACGTACGGCAGGTAGCGCAGAACGATGTCCGACCGCCACAGCTGCGTGCCGTGGCCGACGGCGAGGAGCAGCGCCAGGACCGCGGTGCCGGCGGCGAAGGCCGAGCCGCCGCGCAGGTTCTCCCACGCGGGCTGCTTGGCCATGCCCGCGGTGTAGCGGGCGAGCACAAACCCGAGCGCGGCGATCACCGCGCCCATGATGAGCCCGGCGTACGAGACCCACTCGGCCGGCGCGGCGAACCCGGTCGCCGTGCCCTTCATGAGGTCGCGGAAGTGCCAGATCAGGTACGCGCCCAGGCCGCCCAAGACGCCCGCGACGACGAGGCTCACGATCGGAACGAAGTACTTGTGCAGGCCCGCGAGGCGCCGGGCCGCGGGGCGCAGCTCCTCCGAGGTCTGGAAGACGCTGGTCGAAACGCCGCCCGCCTCCGCCAGCGTCGCGGCCTCGATGGACTCGATGCGCTCACGCCGGTGCTGGTCGAAGACGATCGCGAGCGCGAGCCAGATCAGCGCCCCGAGCCCGGCGAAGACGCCGACCCCGAGGGCCGAGTGGTCGAACCCGTCTCGCTTGGAAAGTACCGCGAAAATGACCAGCGCGAGGGCGAAGACGGTCTGGACGACCATCCCCATCAGGCACACGCCGGCGGCCCTACGGAACGTGAATGCGTCTGCTCGCATAGATGAATCGTCTGCAATTCCGGCCATCGAAGGGCGACCGGCCCCCGCCGGAGGGCACGATCGTACGTCCCGGGTCGACCGGAAGCGCGAACTTCCGTCAACACCGGCACACCGTTTGCCCCGCAGAAAGTGCGCACTCCCCGCGCGGGGGCTGACGGGACCTTTCCTACGCAGCCGGTGAGCGCCGGTTCATCCGGTCGCCGCTATTGTTCATGAACCGTGCCCCGTCCAGGCCGTACGTCCGACGCGCCCGCGACCACGCCGCATGTTCAACGCCGCAACCCTCGCCATCGCCCGAACCACGTTCACCGAAGCGGTGCGACAGCCGGTCGTCCTCGCGCTGGTGCTCCTGTCGGGGATTCTCCAGATTCTCAACACCTGGAACACGGGCTACAGCCTCGGATACTCGACGATGGAGACGAGCGAGGTCACGGCCGACGACAAGCTCCTCTTTGATATTGGTCTCTCAACAATCTTCGTCGTGGGCACGATTCTGGCCGGCCTGGCGGCGACGGCCGTGATCAGCCGTGAGATCGAGAACAAGACGGTCCTGACGATCGTCTCCAAGCCCGTCAGCCGGGTGAGTCTCATCATCGGCAAGTACCTGGGCGTCGCCGGCGTGACGCTCATCTCCTGCGTGATCATGATGGTTTTCCTGATGATGGCGCTGCGCCACGGCGTGATGTCCACGGCGGCCGACGAGGTGGACATGCCCGTCATTGTCTTCGGGCTCGGCGGCGTCGGCGTCTCGCTGCTGGTGGGGGCGTGGTGCAATTACTACTACGGGTGGAGCTTCCCGCAGACGTCGCTGCTCCTGATGCTGCCGCTGATGCTCGCGGGGTGGGTCGGGACGCTGATCTTCAACGAGAAGTGGGAAGTGCAGGGGTTGCTGCACGACGTCAAGCCGCAGGTCCTTACCGCGTGCTTCAGCCTCGTGCTGGCGATCCTTGTGCTCAGCTCCGTCGCGACCGCGGCGAGCACGCGGCTCAACCAGGTGCTCACGATCGTGGTGTGCGTCGGCGTCTTCCTGGGCGCGCTCCTGTCGAACTACTTCGTGGGCCGCTGGGTCTTCCGCAACGAGATCCTGGGGCGTGTGGACAGCGTGAGCCGGGTCGACCCGGACAGAACATTCGTCGAGCAATCGCCGGTGGAGCTCAAGCTGCGGTCGCCGCTGCCGCGCTCGCTGCCGGCCGGCACGCCGGTCTACTACAGCCCGAGCCCGAACGGCTTCCCGCTCATGAACGAGGAAGACTACCGGCCGTTCGACGGGAGTCTGGAGAACATCAACGACGTGATGGGGCCGGCCGCGAAGGGGCCCGCGATCGTCGCGGTATCGGGCGCCGACCAGACGATCGTGCTGCGCAACGTCGGCCCGCGCCCGGTCGCGGTGCAGCGGCCGCCGGAGCGTGGTGATTACGTCTTCACGCGTCCGACACGCGTCAATTACCCGCTCCTTGCCGTCTGGGGCTCACTCCCGAACCTGCAGCACTTCTGGCTGCTGGACGCCGTATCCCAGAATCACCCGGTGCCGCTGGAATACTCGCTGCTCTCGGTGGTATACGCGATCGTCCTGATCGTGGCGTGCCTGTCGCTGGGCGTCATCATGTTTCAAAGACGTGACGTGGGCTGACGCAACCGGCTTTCACGCCGGCGCGTACACTTTCCCGGTCACGCAACGGAGCCTGTTCGTATGGCAACTCGCACACGCATCGATATCGGTTCGGCCGGCGGCGGCGCGGTCGCGGCCCCGGCGAAGGGCGCCAAAGAGAAAAAGGCGAAGGCTTCCGGCGGCGGCGAGACCGACAACCGCAAGAAGATGATGATGATCGCCCTGGCGGTCATCGTCGTCGCGGCGATCGCGCTCTACGCGTGGCAGCTCAATCTCTTCGGCGGGGCAGCTCAGCCGCCCGCGCCGCCGACGGTCGAGGAGCAGTTGAACAACGACCCGGTGAAGGTCGAGCAGTACAAGAAGCAGCGCGAGATCCAGGAGCGCATGATCCAGCAGGCTCCGAAGTCGTCGTCGTGACCGACGCCGCCGTCCGTGCGGGGGCGGCGCAAGTGACGCATGGTTGAGGGGGCAACCAACGCGCCGTCGCAGGAACGGATCTGCTCCGTCTGTGGCAACGTATCCACGCAGGCCGTCGTCGATCCCCGCGGCCGGGCCGTCTGCCACGAGTGCGTGGAGCAGGCGCGTCGCGTCCTCACGGCCCGCGCGGCGGCGAAGGCCCGGCGCGAATTCGAGGCAAAGCGCGAGAAGGAAGTCGCGGCCGCTGAGAGCGACAACAGCCTTGTGATGAACATCCAGACGGACGAAGCGCTCGCCGCGGCGGCGCACGCGTGCCCTTCGTGCGGGCGATTCATGCCGCTCGCGAAGGTCGGCTGCAGGGCGTGCGGGTACGGAGATACCGAGGGCTTTTTCGCGCCGATCAAGCGCACTCGCTGGCGGCTCTCCGGCGGGCGTCGGGCCCCGCGGTCCCCGTCGCGCGTCGGCCGCCAGCTGCACGACCTGCCCGAAGTCGCCGCGGTTCTGGTCCCGCTGTTCGCCGGCGCGCTGTCTCTGGGTTTGTTCGCGCTGGGCGTCCGCGAGGCGTGGGCGTGGGAGTGCGCGTTGATGGTGACGGGGTCTTTCCTCGCCGTCGCCTGCGGGCTGGTCGTGATGGACGCGCAGTCGGTCGGTCGCGGTGCGCGGCTGATCGCGCCCGCGGTCGCGGCGGCGGCGCTCTGGAGCGCGTCCGCTGTAACGACCGACGAGCAGTTCGCCGCAATATTCCGCTTGTTCGGCGCGCTCGGGTTGCTGGTGCAAGCGGTCGTCGCGTTCATCGGCGTGCGGGACGACCTCACGAGGCGGTCGGTCTGCCTGCTCGCCGCGATCCTCGGGGCCGCGCTGGCGCGCGCGGCCGCCCTCGTCCTGTCGTGAGCGTTTCCGGACCTTCCCGGCGACGCTCGCCCGCACACCCCCACCACCGCGAAACTCGTCGTTCCGTGCGCCTGACGGGCGCCGGTGAATCGCCCGATCCATCCACCGCATGGAACGACCCGCCTTCGACTCTTCCCGTGCGCGCCGCTGGCCCGCGAGCGCGCTGGGTGAGACAGCCCTCCGCGTGACCGGATCCTTCGTGCGGGGCACGCTCGCCGCCGCGAGCGCCTTGCGGGAACTCGGCGTCGAGGCCGGGATCGGCGTGGACAACCACGACGACGAGGAGCGGACAAAGGCGTGGCTGGAGGGCGTCCGTTGGCCGCGGCGTCCGCTGCAGGTGGGGATCGTGAACCCCGGCCACTGGGCCGGCCCGCTCTTCGCCGCCGGCGGCGTGCTCGACGTGGAGTGGCACTCGCTGCCGGAGCACGGGCGGCTGCCCGCGTCGCTCGCCGACCACCTCGACGCGGTCGTCGCGAGCCCGACGCCGTGGACGATCGAAGTGCTGGTGAGCGAGCGGCGCGGCCGCGACGCGGCGTGGTACGACTGGGCCAACGAGCGGCCTTTGTCGTACCCCTCGGTCTTCCCGGCCCGCATCGACCCGTCGCGCGTCACGCTCGACTTCTCCGTGGTCGGCGATCGCTTCCACCCGGAGCTCGCCCGGCGCGTGATCGAATGCGCCTGCGCCGCGGGACGGCACGCGACGCGTCTTTCGCTGCGCGACCGGCTCGCGGGGCGTGCGCCGATGCTGGGCGTGGGCGACTCCGCCCGCTGCATGACGGCGCTCGCCGAGACCGTCGCCGGCTTCGACCCGGCGGAGACGAGGATCCCAGCCGTCCGGACGGCCGCCCGTGTGCTCAGCGCCTGGGCCGTCGGGGCGCCGGCGCTCGCGGACGAGACCCGCGCCAACGTCATGGCCGCCGTGCTCCCCGTGCTCGGCGACGAGCCGGAGACGCTCCTCCGCGCCGCCGCGGTGCGCATCGGCGCGACCGACGACGGGCCGGGGTTCGGGACACTCGAGCGTGCGGCCGGCGTCCTGCGCGGCAAGCGGATCGACGCGCCGGCCGACCAATGGATGTTCCTCCAGAGCGAGCTCGCGGCCCAGGCGAGCGAGCCCGCGGCGATCGGCCGCGTCGCGGCCGGCGTCGTGCTGCTCGGCGCGACGTGCCCGCCGGGGAGCTACCCGTACTTCCGGGACGACTTCTTCGACGAAGTGCGCGCCACGGGCGCGCTCCTCGAGAAGGAGCAGGACCTCGCGGTGCTGATGGAAGCTTCGCGCATCGTCGAGCGCGTGCACGGCGTCGCGCCGCGCGAGGTCATGCTCGACGCCCGTGCGCTCCGAAAGTGGGCGCTCGTCCGCGAGGGCGGTGAGCGCGTGCCGGCCGCGCCGAAGCGCCGGGCCAAACCCGCCGCGGCGAGGCCGCCTCAGAAACGCGGGCCGAGCGCGGCCGCGGGATCGCCGCAGGAGCGGGACGCGGGGACGAAGCCCGCGACGCGCCGGCGCAAGCGCGCGGCGTAGGTCGGGGCGAACCGCGGAGACCGAAGAAGGGGCCCGTTCCTAGTTCCAGCTCATGCCCTTGGGCCAGAGCTCGGGGTGCTGGTGCTCGGCGAGGCGCACCAGCCGCTGGAGCGTGGTGAGTTCCCGCACGACCAGCCGCGCGCGCTGCCGCGGATCGGGCTCGCTGAGGAGCGCGTAGCGCAGGCTCGGGTCGGCCGGCGCGAACGCGGGGCCGACGACGTCGAGCACGACGTGCGTCGGCACATCGTCGTCGCGGAGAAGGCGCAGGAGCGCCTCGGCGCTCCGCCAGCGCGAGAGCGGGCCGTCCGTGAGCATCGCGGTGATGCTCGCCCTGGCTTCGTCGAGCGTGTGGTCCTCGGCCTCGAGCGGCAGCGGAGCGGTGGGGTCGGCCTCCAGCGGCTCGAGGATGGCGCTGCGGTAGAGTTTCTGGCCGTCGGCCGGGAGTTCACGCACGATCCTGGCCCGGCAGACCCCCTGCACGAGGATGTAGTAGCGCTCGTCCTCGGTCTTCTCGTGGTGCGCGACGTACCCGACGCAGACCGCCGTCTTGAGCGGGGGACGTCCGTGGTATTGCTTCTTCCAGTCCTCGCCTTGGAACGTGGCCATCGCGAGCAGGCCCGGGCCGTTGAGCGCGTCGTCCACGAGCTGCCGGTACCTGGGCTCGAAGATGTGCAGCGGCAGCACCTGCTGCGGGAGCAGCGCGACCTGATCGAGTGGGAAGAGGGGCATCGGCTTCCCGAAGTTGAGCTGGATGGACTCGCTCTCGCTCATCCGCGGCGGGAATATAGCGCCGCGACATGAAAAAACCGGGGCGACGGGGCCATTCGGTTCCTCACTCGCCCAGGAGCGCCTCGGCGAAGGCGACCGGGTCGAAGGCCTGGACGTCCTGCGGCGTTTCCCCCACGCCCACGAACTTGACCGGGATGTCGGTCGCGCCCCGTACGGCGATCACGACGCCCCCCTTGGCCGTGCCGTCGAGCTTGGCGAGGAAGATCCCCGTTACGCCCGCGGCCTTCGAGAACTCCTGGGCCTGGCGGAGCGCATTCTGGCCCGCCGTCGCGTCGAGAACGAGGAGCGTTTCGTGCGGCGCCCCGGGGACCTGCTTCCCGACCACGGAGACGAGCTTGGTGAGCTGACGCATCAGCGGGTCCTGGGTCTGCAGCCGCCCGGCGGTGTCGAGGATGAGCACGTCCACGCCACGGCTTTTCGCCGCGGCGCAGGCGTCGAACGCGACCGCCGCGGGGTCCCCTCCCTGCCGGCCCTTGACGATCTCGACGCCGAGGCGCTGGGCCCAGGTTTCGAGCTGCGCGACGGCGCCCGCCCGGAAGGTGTCGCACGCCCCGAGCATGACGCTCTTGCCCTGTGCGCGGAGGAGCCACGCGAGCTTGGCGATGCTGGTCGTCTTGCCCGCGCCGTTGACGCCCGTCACGAGCACGACCGCCGGCTTCTCGACGCCCTCGATCCTGAGGGCCCGGTCCTCCGGCGGCCACAGGGCCGCGATCGAGCCCTTGAGGTGCGCGATCGCGTCCTCGCCGCTGCTCACCTCGCCAGCCCTGAAGTCGCGGCGGAGATCCTCGATGAGCGCGGTGGTCGTCGCGAGCCCCGCGTCGGCCTCGAGCAGGCGGCGCTCGATCTCCGAGATCAGCTCGTCGTCGAGCTTGCGGCCGGTGAGGATCGACCGGAGGCCGCGTGTGCCGGTGACGACGGCCTCGCGGGTTTTCTCGAGGCCCTGCTTGAGCTTGCCGACGATGGAGCCGAAGAAGGCCACGCGTCAGGGCGCCCCGTCCGGGGGCGCGTCGGGCGCACCGAGACTCTGCGCGGCCTTGTGGACGAGGGCGTTGATGAACGCCGGCGACTTCTCGGTGCCGAAGGCGCGGGCGAGCTCCACTGCCTCGTTGATGGCGATGCTCGCGGGGTTCGCCCTGCTCGCGATCTCGCGGTGCGCGAGGCGCAGGATGGCGCGGTCCACGCCCGCGAGCCGGTGCGTCGGCCATTCGGGCGCGAGCATCGCGAAGACCGCGTCCGCCGCCTTGCGGTTCTCCCAGGCGCCCAGCGCGAAGTCGCGGACCCGCTCCCCCATGATCGGCCCGAGCCCGTCAACGTGAGCGAGCATCGCCTCGACGGCCGCGCGCGGGTCCTTCGGCTGCGAGACGTCGAGCTCGTACAGGATCTGGAACGCCAGGCGCCTCGCCGCGATGTTGGCCACCCGCTGGCGCTCCTCGGGCGTGAGGGCGGCCTCGAGGGCCTCCGCGTTGCGGAGCACCGCGGCCACTTCGGTGCTGGGCGCCTCGTCGGTCTGCGGCAGCCGGTACGCGCTGTGGTAGGCGAGCACGCGCACGGCGTCGTTGTGGTGCGTGCTCATGCCCGCCCCTTTGTCTTGTCCGGCCGCGCGGGCGCGCGCGCGATGCTCAGGCCGTCGCCGCGCAGCGCGTCGAGAACGCCCATCGTGTCGAGGAGCGCCCCCATCGCCTCCGCGCCCTTGTTCCCGAGCTTGCCGCCGGCGCGGGCCCGCGCCTGCGCGGCGTTGTTCACGGTCAGCACGCCCAACGACACGGGCACCATCGTCTCGCACGCCACGCTGAGGAGCGCCCGCGTCACCGCGTCCGCGAGCACGCGGTCGTGGATCGTTTCGCCCTTGATGATGCAGCCCAGCGCCACGACGCCGCCGATGTCGCCCCGCTTCGCCGCGGCGAGGCAGAGCGCCGGGACCTCGAACGCGCCCGGGGCCGGGACGACGACGACGTCCTCCCGCGCGACGCCCCGCGCGCGGGCCTCGTCGAGCGCGCCTTCCAGCAGCGCGTCGGTCACGGCCGCGTTGTAGCGGCTGACGACGACGGCGACGCGGCGGCTCTTCGCGGGTTTGCGCGCTCTGGCGGGCATGGGGCGGCAAGCGTAGCGCCGTGGGCCCGGAGAACAGGGAGCGGTTGGCGGGAGCGCCGCGCACGCCGCACCGACCGATCCGTTCACCCAGGAAGCCGGCGGTCAGGTTCTCCTCGAGCCCTCTTCCCCGTTCTCCGTTCCCCGCGCTTCTACACCAGCCCCAGCGCGAAGAAGATGGCGGTGAACGCGAGGTCTGCGACGACGATCGCGACGACGCACTGCACGACCGTCCCGGTGGTCGCCCGTCCGACGCCCGCGGCCCCGCCGGTGACGCGCAGGCCGTTCGTGCACGCGATCGTGCCGATGAGCGCGCCGAAGACCGTCCCTTTCCCGACGCCGGTCGTGAAGTCCACGACCTTGGTCTGCTGGAGCATGTTGCTCATGAAGGTGGAGTACGGGATGCCGAGGATGAGCATCGAGACCAGCAGGGCGCTCGCGATCGCGACGACGCTCGCGATCACCGCCAGGCCGGTCATGCTGAGCACCGACGCGACCAGGCGCGGCACGACGAGGAACCGCACCGGATCGAGCGCGTGCGCCTCCAGGGCCTCGACCTCCTCGCTGACGACCATCGTGCCGATCTCCGCGGCGATGGACGCGCCGGCGAAGCCGGTGAGGACGATCGCGCCGATGAGCGGGCCCAGCTCGCGCAGGACCGCGACGGACACGACGTTCGCGACCATGTCGCGCCGTCCGAACTCGTCGAGCGGCGGGGCCAATTGAAAAGCGAGGATCAGCCCCACGCACCCCGACACCAGCGAGACGATCGGCACGCTGCGCACGCCCACGCGCACGATCTGGGTCACGACCGCCGCCCGCCCGAGCCGCACCCCGGGAACGAACGCACCCTGCAGCGCGCACACGGCGGTCTCGATGAAGAGAAAGAAGGCCATGCCGATCTGCGTGAGGATCGACAGCGCCACACGCCCCGTCAGATCGACGGGGATCAGCAGCTTTCTGATCGGCGCGCTCTCGGCCATCGTTCAGGCCCGGGCCTTGGCATCGTCCACCGTCTTCACGATCGTGAAGAAGTTGGTGAGGCGCGAGATGTCGAAGACCGCCTGCACGCGCTCCTGCACGCCGCAGATGATCAGCCCGACCTCGCTCTTCTTGGCCCGCTGCAGCGCCGCGACGAGCGTCGCGATCCCCGACGTGGCCATGTACGGCACGCCGGCGAGGTCAACGATGATCCTCCTCGGCCGGGCGTCGAACGCCTTCGTGACGCCCGCGCCCAGCTGCGTCGCCTCGTGCGTGCCGATCTCGCCGTGCGCCGCGACGATCGCGGTCGTCCCCTCGGTCGTCACGTCCACTCTGACCTTGGTTTCGTCACGCATGCTGGCACCCCCCTCTCCCGCCCGCCACGGCCGGCGACGATAGGAACTTCACGAGCGTGAGGCGCATCCCCCCTCCCTCGCGCGGCTCGTAGTGCACCGTGTCCATCACCTCCCGCATGATGTGGACCCCCAGCCCGCCCGGGCGGATGTCGTCGAGGTCTCGGCTCTTGATCGTCGCGGGGTCCACCTGGCGCGCCCGGTCCTCCACCACGATTCGGATGCCCGGCCCCCTGGCGCAGTCGCAGCATCCGCAGAGTTCCACCGCGATCGGGCCGTCGGGCCGGCCGTCGTAGCCGTGCTTCATCACGTTCGCGAGACCCTCATCGACCGCGAGCACGATCTGAGCCGCCTGGTCGTCGCCGAACCCCATCCGCCGCGCGACCCGACGCACGACGTCGCGCACGCTGCACAGGTACGCCGTGTTGCTCGTCAGCTCGATCCGCGCCTCGCAACAGCGGTCGTTCGTCGGTCCGGCTTGGGGCTGGCCGTTGGTCATGGCGTCCGCGGCGGCGTCTCCATCCCCGCGTGCTCCCTCCATCGGCGCACCGCCCCCGCCCTCGCCAGTTCGTCGGCGGTGGCCTCATAATCCAGCGTCCGCCCGGTCAATCGTTCGAGCGCACGGATGGCGAGCACCCGCGTCGCCGGGTCGTCGCTCTCGAGCATGCGCACAAGGTCCGGGATCGCGGCGCGGTCCCCACTCCGCACGGCCTCCACGATCGCGGCGTTCCGCGCCGCGGGCTCGGGGGAGTCGAAGGACGGGTCGACGGTCGGGCCGCACGCCGCGAGGAGGGACGCGCAGAGGGCCGCGGCGGAGCCGCGAGCCGGTCCGTCGCACGCTTGGCGGGGTCGCCGCGTCGTCACGGGTGGCAGTGTACCGCGGCGCCGGATTGCCCGAGACCGGCGTTGTTCCTAGCCTTCCCCTTCCCCTCCGAGGCTTCCCTATGGCCCACCGGCCCATTTCCATCCCGCACGACGAGGTGATCCCGATCCTCGACTTCGGCGGCCAGACGGCCCAGCTCATCGCGCGGCGCGTGCGCGAGCTTGGCGTCTACTCCGTGCTCGTCGCGCCGACGATCACCCCCGAGGAACTGCGCGCGATGAATCCGCGCGGCGTCATCCTCTCGGGCGGGCCGGCGAGCGTGTACGAGCCCGGCGCGCCCGCCTGCGACCGGAGAATCCTCGACCTCGGCGTTCCCGTGCTGGGCATCTGCTACGGCCTCCAGCTCGCGGCGCACTTCCTGGGCGCGAAGGTCGCGCCGGCGGACCACCGCGAGTTCGGACGCGCCCACCTCTCGATCTCCAGGCGGGACACGATCCTGCACGGGGTGCCCGACCGCACGACGGTGTGGATGAGCCACGGCGACCAGGTGAGCGACGAAGACGGCAGCGTCTTCGGCGTGCTCGCGAGCACGCCGACATGCCCGCTCGCGGCCGTGGTGAGCGCCGACCCGTCGCGCCGGTTCTTCGGCGTCCAGTTCCACCCCGAGGTGACGCACACGCCGCACGGAACGGACGTGCTCCGAAACTTCGTGATCGATATCTGCGGGAGCAAGGCGACGTGGCGCATGACGAACTTCGCGGCGGTCGCCGCGGAGCGTGTGCGGGAGCGTGTGGGGGACGGCCAGGTCGTGTGCGGGCTTTCGGGCGGCGTGGACAGCGCCGTGGTCGCCGCATTGCTGCACAAGGCGATCGGCAAGCAGCTCCACTGCGTGTTCGTGGACACCGGCCTGCTGCGCAACGGCGAGCGCGAGCTGGTCGAGACGACGTTCCGGGGCCACTTCCGCATGGACCTGCGCGTCGCGGACGGACGGGAGAAGTTCCTCGCGGACCTCGCGGGCGTCACCGACCCGCAGGAAAAGCGCCGCCGTATCGGGCATCGGTTCATCGATATCTTTAGGGACGCCGCGAAGTCGATCCCGGGCGCCCGCTTCCTCGCGCAGGGGACGCTCTATCCGGACGTGATCGAGAGCGGCCAGGGGCACGCGGGGACCGCGGCCGGGATCAAGCTCCACCACAACGTCGGCGGGCTGCCGGCCGAGCTTGGCTTCGAGCTTGTCGAGCCGCTGCGGGAACTCTTCAAGGACGAGGTCCGCGAGCTGGGCAAGGTTCTGGGGCTGCCGGAGCAGATCGTCTGGCGGCACCCGTTCCCCGGGCCCGGTCTTGCCGTCCGCGTGCTCGGCGATGTCACGCCGGACAAGCTGGAGGTGCTGCGGGAAGCGGACGAGATCCTGCTCGAGGAGATCGTCGCCGCGGAGCTCTACCGCAAGACGAGCCAGGTCTTCGCGGTCCTGCTGCCCGTCAAGAGCGTGGGCGTGATGGGCGATGGACGCACGTACGAATCGACGGTCGCGATCCGCGCCGTCGAGACGCAGGACTTCATGACCGCCGACTGGGCGCGCATCCCGTACGACGTGCTGGCGCGCATCAGCAACCGCATCATCAACGAGGTCCGCGGCGTCAACCGGGTGTGCTACGACATTTCGAGCAAACCCCCGGCGACCATCGAGTGGGAATGACGCCGCGGGCGGTCGGGTTTCAGCCCAGAGACACAGACAAGGTGAGCAGGAAGAGAAGAGCAGAATTGATTTGAAGGCGCGGATCAGGCCGCAGTGGGCGTCCGCCTCCTTATACCGATTCATCTCTTCTCATCGACCTCATCTTCTCTGTGCCTCTGTGCTGAACCCTTCTACCCGATGCTCAGAACACGACGCCGAGCAGCCAGTAGATGAGCAGGAAAATCAGAATTGTGCCGATGATCCCGCCGCCGAGTTTCCACGCGGCGACGCCAGCGACGAGCCCTCGGAGTGCCTTACCCATGCCATAGGTTGGCCGCCGAGCGTGAGAACCCGCTCGGAGCGGAGGTGAAAACTCCGGAACCCGCCGCCCGGGCCGCGGCCCGACCGGCCTTTCTCCGCGTTCGCGCGTCGGGCCTTTAAATCGGCAGCCCTTCCATGTTCACCTCCTCGGCGTCGATGGAACCGCCGCAATAAACGTCCGAGTCGATCCCCACCTGCACCGCACGCACCGCGATCTGCATCGGGTCGTTGAGCTGGTCGTAGAGCACGCACAGCGCCCCGAGCGCGTACTTGGAGCCGGACCCGATCGCGGTGAACTGGCGGAACTGCGTCACGTCCATGTCGCTCGCCACGCGGAAGATCCCGCCGCGGTTGACGAGCAGGAACGTCGAGTCGAGGTCGGCGAACGGGTGTTCGTGGTGCGACCCGCCGCGGTGCATCCACGTGTACTCGTCGCGCATCGAGCGCCAGAAGCGCACGAAGAACGAGAAAACCTCGCGCTCGGTGAAGAGCGCCGGCGGGGAATGGCTCGCGAGGTGCGCCGTGAGGATCTCGGCGTAGAGCGACCACCCCGCCCACACCATGAGGCTCTCGCCCACGCGGTGGATCTTGTGGAACTGGCAATTGGCCGGGTCGAAGCGCTGGCCGCCGAAGTTCACCAGCGAGTCCGCGGCGATCACGATCCTTCCCTGCTTGGCCACAGCGACAGCGATCGTCATGTGTTGGCCCCTTGTACCGCCCGTTGCTCTCCCCGCCCGACCGCGGCCGCCCGCGTGCGGGCCGACATGACCATGAAGACGACGAGCCCCGCGATCATGACGCCGCCGGCGACCGGGTACGCCGCCGCGGCGAACCGCGATGCGAGCACCGCGAGGGACGCGAGCGTCAGGATCGCGATCACCGGCACCCCGCCGATCTTTCCGGGCACGCGGAACGGCGGGCCCGGCGCTCCGCGCTCCGCCGCGGGCGCCCGCTCGCCGGCGTGGGCCGCCGCGCGCCGGCGCACCACGATCAGCGACGCCGCCACCCCCCCGAACACCAGCAGCGTCAGGAGCGACGTGACGGACCCCATCAGGCCCACGCTGCCGAGGGGGAGCAGCAGCGCGGCCGCGGCGCCGAGGGCGATCGCCGCGACCCAGGGCGTCCTGCGCTTCGGCGACGTGCGGCCGAGCGCCCTCGGCAGGTCGCCGCCCTCCGCCATCGCGTAGACGAGCCGGCTGCCGACGACGAGCGAGATGAGCGCGGTGTTCGCGGTCGAGAAGAGCGCGATCCACCGCACGACCATGCCCAGGCGCGGATCGCTCGCGGCCGCCGCTCGCGCGAGGGCGTCGTCGCCCGAGGCGAGGTCCCGCGGTTCGAGCAGCGCGACCGCCGCGATCGCGACGGCGACATAGAGGAGCGTCGTGACGGCGAGGCTCACGAGGATCGCGATGGGGATGTTGCGGCCGGGGCGTTTCGCCTCGCCGGCGAGGTTCGCCAGGCCTTCGAAGCCGGTGAACACGAAGAAGACGAGGGCCGCGCCGGCGAAGACGGCGCCGACGTCCACGTCGAGCAGGCCCCGCGCGAAGCCGTCACGTGTTGCGCCCGCCCACACGATGACGACGAGGCCGATCACCTCGATGACCGTGCACGCCGCCGTGACCCACGCGGACTCGCGGATGCCAGCGATGTTGACCGCCGTGCACGCGCAGAGCAGCAGGAGCGCGCTGATCCACACGGGCAGCCCCGAGATGTCTTCCACGTACGCGCCGAACGCGGCGCTCACCGTGCCCGCCGTCGCCGCCGTCGTGAGCGCCGCGGCGAAGCCGATCAGGAACGCGGGCAGCCGCCGCCGCGACCACGCGAGGCGGGCGTAGGCGTACGCCCCGCCGGCCTGCGGCACGCGCGACGACATCTCCGCGTAGCAAAGGCCCGCCAGCACCGCCGGCACCGACGCGACGAGGATACTGACCCACACCGCTTTCCCGGCCGCGCCGGCCGCGGCGCCGATGACGCTGTACACGCCCGCGCCGATGATGACGCCGACGCCGTAGAACAGAAGGGCGGGAAGCCGGAGAGTGCGGTTGAGGGTGTGCATGCGCCCGGTGCGTCAGGAAGTCCGCCCCCCGCGCGACGAGAACTCCACCGCAGTATGAAACGCCGCTCACCGCTCACGCTTTACGGTCGCGCGGGCCGTCGAGGTCCGCGTCGGCCCGGCGCACCGCGGCGCAGAACGCCTCGATGAGCGTGGGGTCTTTCACGCCCCGACCGCGTTCGACGCCGCTCGACACGCTCACCGCGTACGGCCGCACGCGCCGGACCGCCTCCGCCACGTTCCCGGGCGTCAGCCCGCCCGAGAGCACGATCGGCTTCGTGCAGCGGTCGAGCCTCCCCGCGAGGCGCGACCAATCAAACCCGTCCTCGCCCGGCGCCCCGGCATCGATCAGCACCGCGCAGACCTCGTCGATAAGGCTCCACTTCTCGAGTTCCGCCTCGATGGTGGACGCGTCGAACCGCACGGTCTTGATCACGTCCGGCCCGCACGCGCGCACGGTCCGGGCGTCCTCGCCGCCGTGGAGCTGCGCGAACTGCGTCGGGCAGACTTCCTCGACGTCGCTGAAGACCTCGACGTCCGCGTCCTTGAAAACCCCCACCGCCGCCACGAACGCGGGCAGCGCGCCCATCACGTGGAAGGCGTCGTCGGGCTCGATGAAGCACGGCGAGCCTTCGATGAACACGAGGCCGACGGCGTCCGCCCCGGCGGTCGCCGCGGCGTGGACCGTCGCGGCGTCCGTCACGCCGCAAATCTTGATGCGCGTCCGTGGCATGGCGGAGCGTACGGCCCGCCCGCCCTCACCGACGACGGCGTCCAACCGCGAGCACGCCGGCGAGGGCCACCACCGCGCCGCCCGGCGCCGGGATGAACATCGCGCCGCGGACTTCCGTCATTGTCGCGCGTGCCAGCGTTGTCTGCTCGCCCCACGTCCCCCGCGCACCGCCCGACTGGCCGGAGCCGAGTGCGAGCGTCAACATCTCTACCCCGTCGACGAGCAGCCGTCCGCCGGTCGGACCCGCTTCGAGGCGCAGGACGTGAAAGCCCGTTGTCAGATCGAAAGCGGCGGAGGGGTCGCCGAGCCGGGTGTTGTCGTTCCCGAGCGAGATCGCGTTGTCGCCGAAGTCCGCGATGATCCACCGGCCGAAGTCATCCTCCAGGAACATCGAGAATCCGCCCCGGCGGAACCCGCTGAAGTTCCCGAACTGCGCACCGGTCAGACGCACCTCGGTCTGAATGAACGCGGTCTGCGTCGAAAAATCGAGCGCATCGGTCGGGTTGTGCGCCCAGTGTGTCGTGCCGCCCGTGGTGGTCGGGCCGTACGTCAACTGGCCCCCCGATACGCTCATCGGCGCGTTGAACGTCCCGTCGAATGTCCAGCCCTGAGCGTGCGGCAGCGTGCCGAGGCTCGGGTCGTACGTGAGCAGGTTCGCGAGCGCGGGCGTGGACAACCCGGCGGCGAGCACGGCGGCGAAGCGGAACAACATTCTCTCTCCTCCCCCGACGCTTTGTGACGCGTGGGGTGTGCAATATACGCGCAAGCGGCGGACGGTGCAACGGCAACCGTGCTCCCGCCCGTGATATAGGGCCTAACGACCCCTTTCCGAGCGGCGGATCGGGCCCAATACCGCTGCGGTGTAGCCGGGCGCGACCGGGATTTCTATAGTGGCCTCCCCGGCAGGAGGCAGCGCGCGGAGCGCACCGGCGGCAGGCCGCAGATCAAAAGGGAAACGAATGGCGACGTACTCCAAAGGTCTCGAGGGCGTGATCGCGACGGAGACGAAGATCTCCTTCATCGACGGCGAGAAGGGCGTCCTCGAGTTCGTCGGCATCCCGATCGGCGAGCTCGCCGGCAACAGCACGTTCGAGGAGACGGTCTTCCTCCTCTGGAACGGCCGGCTGCCGAAGGCGGCGGAGCTGAAGGACTTCGAGGCGACCATCCGCTCGCGCTACGAGCTGCCCGCGTACATCAAGCAGCTGATCTCCGGCATGCCCAGGGACGCGCAGCCGATGCACGTCATCCGCACGCTCGTGAGCGCGATGGGCCTGGTCGACCCCAAGCCGAACGCCACCGACGTGCCCGCCGTCCGCGACAAGGCGCTCACGCTCCTCGCGACGGTCCCGACGATGCTCGGCGCGTTCCACCGGCACCGCAAGGGGCAGGCGATGATCGAGCCCGACCGCGCCCTGTCGATCGCCGAGAACGTGCTGTACATGATCAACGGCGCGAAGCCGACGCCGACGATGGCCAAGGCCCTCGACGTGTGCCTGGTGCTCCACACCGACCACGGCCTCAACAACAGCACCTTCTCCGCCCGCGTCGTCATCAGCACGCTCAGCGACATCTACTCGGCGATGACCGCGGCGATCGGCAGCCTCCGGGGCCCCCTGCACGGCGGCGCCAACGAGGGCGTGATGGTCATGCTCAACGAGATCCCCTCCGTCGCGGACGCGGAGAAGTACGTCCTCGACAAGCTCGCGAAGAAGGACAAGATCATGGGCTTCGGCCACCGGGTGTACAAGAGCTACGACCCGCGCGCCAAGCACCTCAAGGTCCTGGCGAAGCAGCTCGCGCAGGACACGGGCAACACCCAGCTCTTCGAGAAGAGCAACGCGATCGAGCAGACGATGGCCAACGCGGTCGCCGCGAAGGGCATCTACCCCAACGTGGACTTCTACAGCGCCACCACGTACCACTGCATCGGCCTGCCCCTCGACCTCTTCACGCCGATGTTCGTCGTCGGCCGCATCGGCGGCTGGAGCGCGCACGTCCTCGAGCAGCTCGCGGACAACCGCCTCTTCCGACCGGACGTCGACTACAAGGGCCCGCACGACGCGCGGTACACGCCGATCGCGCAGCGCTGAGCGTTGCCGCGCAGCGCCATCAACCCGTCGCCCGCCACAACCCTCGCGCCGCCGCGAGGGTTGTGTTCTTCTCTGTCGGGAGCCGGTGCCTCGCCGGGCAGCGCGCACAAGCCGGACGATCGGTGATTGGTGAACGGTGGCGGCGCCAGCCCCGATTGCGCCGACGTGGTCCGAGTACTCCAACGCCACCATTCCCTCATCGCTGTTCCACCGATCGCCGGTCGCCCAGCGAATCCTCGTGCGCCAGCGCGAAGCGTTTAACTCACCGCCGTCCGCCGCCGCGCCCGGAAAGGCGCCCGCGCAGCGACCGGCGAGGCTCTTCGCTTCGTCTCTTCATTCCGGCCGCTCGCACAGGCTTCTCTTCACCAACGAGCAGCCCAAAAACAAAGACTCTCCCGGTTTCCCGGGAGAGTCCTGGAGAGTCGATCAAGGTTCCGCAGGGGCCCTCCGCAGGGCATGTTCAATCAGCGGCGACGCCGGGCCGCGGCGAGTGCGCCGACGCCCAGCAGCGCCAAAGCGCCGGGGGTCGGGACGATCTGGCCGGAGACGCCCACGGCGCGGTTCGCGAACCCGCCGCCGAAGAAGCTGCTGCCGCCGCCCACCATCAGGTTGACGATCGCGCCCTCGAGCGGGTTGCCCGGGAGGCTCACGCTCCAGCTACCCGTGTAACCGTTGAACATCCCGTCATCGCTCGCGAAGACGATGTTCGTAAGGGAGCCGGTGAAGGCGGAGAAGCCGGGGGCGATCAACGCCCACGAGCCCGCGACGACCGCCGTCATCGTGTCGCCGTCAACGTCGGTGATCGTGATGGAGCCGGCGCCGTTCGCGCCGCTCGCCGTGATCCCGGTGAGGCCCATGCTGATGTTGATGTCGGCGGCGTTGAGGTCGCTGACGAAACCCGCGGGGAAGTCGGCATTGCCGATCGTGGGGACCACGCGGTTGAAGTCGCCGACCGTCTTCAGGGTGGCGGTGTTCACCGCGACCGCGCTGAAGTTGCCGGTCGTCGCGCTCGTCGGCGAATAGGAGCCGGCGAGACTGTCGTACGAAAACGACGCAAGCTCGATCTGCGCGTTCGCCATACCGGCGCACGCAGTGAGCGCTGCAATACCCAAAACGTTTGAAAGCTTCATCGACTCTCCTCCATGCCCTGGCGGAAAAGGGCGTCTTGTCTCTGTGCGACGCGGTTGCGCGGCACTCTCTCTGGTCATCATGGTACACGGAACAGGGCAGCGACGCAAGGTGTTCAACCCTCGATTCTGCGCATAAATTCCCCTTTAGTTGTGCCCTATATCCTCAATTCGTTCGGAAAAAAGAAGCCCCCGAGCGGTGGGACTCGGGGGCTCGAGGCACGGGACCGGAGTCAGACGGACTCGGCCGGGGTGGGACGGCCAAACGGCCCCGTGCAGGGTGGGTTGTCGGTCCTGAGCAAGAAACCCGTCGGGAGGTGTCCACCCGACAAGCGTTTGGCGCAGACGTTGCGCCCCTCCTCCTTGGCGTCCCTGGACCGATGCGCACCATCGGTCTGGGTTTTCGATCCTTCCGTCTCCTCCGCCCGCCGGGGTGGCCGGCTGACGGTTCCTCACCGAATGGCGGGGCTGCAAGGTCAGGCGTTGGGCGGTTTCGATCCTGTCGTCCCCGCCCCGGCGCACATCCTGTTGCTGCACGGCCCCGCGCCAGGCCGCCGGGCGCCACGAGCGTCCCGACGGGTCCTTGCTCAGACGACCGTCAACTGCACCCCATGCTGTTCCCGCAGTTCAGGCACTTATAGCAGTGCCCGTTGCGGATGGTCACGTTCCCGCACACGTCGCACGCCGGAGCGTCGCTCTGCTTCTCCGACAGCGACTCGTCGAGCGCACTCCGCCGGACCGCGTGCGGCGCGGCCCGTGCACCGTCCGCGTCTTCCGCCGGCTCGGCGCGCTGCGCCGCGCCGACCGTTCCTCCCACCGCGCCGAGGAGGCGGGACGTGCCCGCCAGCGGGCTGGCGTCCGCCGGCGCCGGCCGGCTCGACCGCTGCGGCGCGTGCGCCTCGCGGTAACCGGGCACGAACTGCATCCCCATCCATCGGAAGATGTAGTCCACAAGGCTCTTGGCGAACGGGATGTCCGGGTTCTCCGTCATCCCGGCCGGCTCGAAGCGCTGGTGGCTGAACTTGGTGACGAGGCTCTCGATCGGCACGCCGTACTGGAGCGCCACGCTCGTCGCCGTGCCGAGGCTGTCCATCAGGCCGCCGATCGTGGAACCCTCCTTGCTCATCGTGATAAAGAGCTCGCCGGGCTTGTTGTCCTCGTAGAGGCCGACCGTGAGGTACCCCTCGTGCCCCGCGACGTTGAACTTGTGCGTGAGGCTGAGGCGCGTGTCCGACAGGCGGCGGCGCTTGGGCCGCGGCGCATCGTCCTTCACCTCAATCGCCGCAGCCGGGGCGGGAGCAGCCGGTTGGGCCGCAGGCCCGGCCGCCGGGGTCGATGATGCGTTTCCCTCGGCGCTCGCCGCGGGCGCTCCCCCGGCTTCCTTCCTCGCCTCGTCGGCCGTCGCCGACAGGGGCTGGCTGAGCTTGCACCCGTCGCGGTAGAGGGCGTTGGCCTTGAGGCCCAGCTCCCAGCTCAGCCGGTAGCAGGACTTGATGTCCTCCACCGTCGCCTCGTTGGGGAGGTTGATCGTCTTGCTGATCGCGCCGCTGATGAAAGGCTGCGCCGCGGCCATCATGCGGATGTGCCCCTCGGGGGCGATGAAGCGCTTGCCGAGCCTGCCGCACTTGTTGGCGCAGTCGAAGACGGGGACGTGCTCGGCCTTGAGGTGCGGCGCGCCCTCGACGGTGCTCGTGCCGCACACGGCGACGTTGAGCTTGTCGAGCTGCGCGTCCGTCAGACCCAGAGCGCGGAGGAGATTGAACGACGCGTCGGCGCCCGCCTTGTCGGGATCGATGCCGCAGGCGCGGAGGCCGTCGGGGCCGACGGACCAGGCCGCGAAGGCGAAGGAGAGGTCGAAGACGCCCGGCAGACCGTCCTCGATCTCCTTGATCTTCCGCTCGGGCAGGCCCTTGCCCCGGAGGAACGCGCGGAGCGTCTGCCCGTTCATGCCCGGCACCGGCACGTCGAGGTGGAGCGCGCCGAGCAGGTAGGTCATGATCTCGCGCACCTGCTGCTCGGTGTACCCCATCGCGACCAGCGCGGGGCGCACGGACTCATTGGCGATCTTGAAGTAGCCGCCGCCGGCGAGCTTCTTGAACTTCACGAGGGCGAAGTCGGGCTCGACGCCGGTCGTGTCGCAGTCCATGAGCAGGCCGATCGTGCCGGTGGGCGCGATGACCGTCGCCTGCGCGTTGCGGTACCCCCACTGCTCGCCGAACTTGACGGCCTGGTCCCAGGCCTCGACGCTGCGCTCGAGGATCTCGGGCATGTTGGCGATCGGCACGGCCCCGTTCCTGATGATGCCGTGGTCGATGGGCACGGGCCTGATGCGGAGGTTCTCGTAGTTCGCGCTGTCGCGGGCGACGCCCCACGCCGCCAGGCGGTGGTTGCGCATCACGCGGAGCATGCCGGCGCGGTCGGAGGCGAAGCCGGGGAAGGGCCCGAGCTCGCGGGCCATCAGCGCGCTCTGGCGGTAGCTGCGGCCGGTGAGGATCGCGGTGAGGCAGGCGCAGACCGCGCGACCCTCGTCGCTGTCGTACGGGATGCCCGCCTGCATGAGCATCGCGCCCAGGTTGGCGTAGCCCAGGCCCAGCGTGCGGTACTTCCACGAGAGGTGCGCGATCTCCTTGCTCGGGAAGGCGGCCATCAGGACGCTGACCTCGAGGACGACCGTCCAGAGATCGACCGCGTGCTCGAAGGAGGCGTGGTCGAAGACGCGGGCGTCGGCGTCGTAGAACTTGAGGACGTTGAGGGACGCCAGGTTGCACGCGGTGTTGTCGAGGAACATGTACTCGCTGCACGGGTTGCTCGCGTTGATGCGCCCCGCGCCCGGGCACGTGTGCCACGCGTTGATCGTGGTGTCGAACTGCACGCCGGGATCGGCGCACCGCCACGCGGCGAAGCCGATCTGGTCCCAGAGCGCGCGGGCGCGGAAGGTGCGGGCGATCTTGCCGTTGGTGCGCCACGTGGTGTTCCACCCGCCGTCGGCGTCGAGGGCGTCGAAGAACTCGTCGGGGACGCGCACGGAGTTGTTGCTGTTCTGCCCGCTGACGGTCTGGTAGGCCTCGCCGTTGAAGTCGTAGTCGAGCTCGAGGTCCAGGTCCTCGCACTGCTTCGCGACGTCGGGGTTGTGCTTCTTGAGGAGCCTGAGCCCCTCCACCATCGCCTGGACCTTGATCTCCTCGCGGACCTTCCAGTTGATGAAGGTCTCGATGTCGGGGTGGTCCATGTCGAGGCAGACCATCTTCGCGGCGCGGCGGGTCGTGCCGCCGCTCTTGATGGCGCTCGCGGCGCGGTCGCCGATGCGGAGCCAGCTCATGAGGCCGCTGGAGCGCCCGCCGCCGGAGAGCTTCTCGCCGTCGCCCCGGAGCGTGCTGAAGTTGGTGCCGGTGCCGCTGCCGTACTTGAAGAGGCGGGCCTCGCGCACCCAGAGGTCCATGATGCCGCCCGGGTTCACGAGGTCGTCGTCCACGCTCTGGATGAAGCAGGCGTGCGGCTGCGGGTGCGTGTAGGCGTCGGGCGCGAGCGTCACCTCGCCCGTCGCCGGGTCGGCGATGTAGTGGCCCTGCGCCGGGCCGCTGATGGCGTACGCCCAGTTGAGCCCGGTGTTGAACCACTGCGGGCTGTTGGGCGCGCACATCTGGTGGGTCATCATGTGCTTGAGCTCGTCCTCGAACGCCTGCGCGTCCTCGGCCGAGTCGAAGTACCCGTGCTCCTCGCCCCAGTGACGCCAGCAGCCGGCGAGACGGTGGATCACCTGGCGCGCGCTGCGCTCCGGGCCCGTCACCCGCTTCCCGTCCTTCATCAGCGGCAGCACGCCCGCGTCGAGGGCCTCGCCGCCGGTCATGATCGGCGCGGCGGCGTTGCCCTGCGCGTCCACCCACTGCGGCACGCCGGCCTTGCGGAAGTACTTGCTCACCATGATGTCCACGGCGAGCTGCGACCACGTGTCCGGCACCTCCGCGTCCTTCATCTCGAAGACGACGGAGCCGTCGGGGTTGGTGATCCTGCTCGAGCGCGTGACCCACTTGACGGACGCGAACGGGTCGCTGCCGGCGGTCGTGAACTTGCGGGTGATCTTCATGCGGTCTCCGTCCTGGGCAAAGGCGTTGAATGTCGGTGCTGCATCGGCGCCGCGGCCGTCCGGGCTCTCGGCGCGACGCGCGGGATCAGACTCAATGACGCGGGTCGAACTCGTCGGGCGCCGTCTCGGCGCGGTCGGGGTAGTAGCGTGCGAACTGCATCGGGTTGAAGTGGTCGCTGGTCGCTTTCATCCGGAAAATCTGGTCGGGCGAGAGGGCCATCGGGTGCGGGTTGGGCTCGCCGGTGAAGTCGAAGAAGTGATAGCGGAAGGACTGATCGCGCGAGCGGCGGAGGGGCTCGAAGGCGATCGGGGCGCAGAGGCGCAGCTCGTGGTCGCGCCCGCCCTTGCTGAAGAAGGACAACATCAGCTTTCGCTGCTCGCGCTGGGCGAAGAGGAACTCCTCGTGGTCCCGGTGCGGGATGTAGGAGAACGAGAAGAATCGATCGTCTGCGGGCATCATGTCGTGCACTCCGATCAATCCACCTTCGGCAGCGTCAGCCCACCCTGATCCTGATACTTCCCGCCCTTGTCCGCGTAGCTCTTCTCGCACACCTCGTCGGCCCGCAGGAAGATGAACTGCGCGATCCCCTCGCCCGCGTAGACCTTCGCCGGCAGCGGCGTGGTGTTGGAGATCTCCAGCGTCACCTTGCCGCGCCACTCGGGCTCGAGGGGCGTCACGTTCACGATGAGGCCGCAGCGCGCGTAGGTGCTCTTGCCCACGCAGATCACCAGCACGTCGCGCGGGACCTCGAGGTACTCGACGGTCTCGCAGAGCGCGAAGGAGTTGGGCGGGATGATGACGTGGTCGAGCCCCAGCTTGTCGCAATCGACCTCGACCATGAGGTCGTCGGTGAAGTGCTTCGGGTCGACGACGGTGATCTGCCCGGTGCGGGGCGTGGGCGTGAAGATCTTGAAACGGGGCCCCACGCGCACGTCGTAGCCGTAGCTGCTGACGCCGAAGGAAATCTTCCCGGGCCGCTTGTGCGACTCCTCGAAGGGCGCGATCTTGACGCGCTCACGGATCTGCCTGTCGCACAGGACTCCCACCACCACCGCCCTCCTTGCACCCTGTCAGAAACCGGCCAGACGACGAACATTCCCGTCTCCCCGCACCACCGGGGAGACGCACCAACTCTGTGCTCGCTGAAACCACCACTCCAGATCGAGCCGGGGTGAATCGTCCCTCACACCCGGCCGAGAGAGCACAGCATACCACTACCCATCGTGTCATCAACCGGGATGAAGCCCAAAATATCGTAGGTCATTTGTGCAAAGCCTGTGAAATGACCCTAAGGCACCGTGTGGCGGACGCTTGAGCGCACGGCAACATGAAGACTGCGCGACAGCGGCGTATCGCCCAGCGACAGGTTGTTCGGGTCTCTCCCCACCTGGTCACAGCCGGTTCCAGGTGGAATCCACCGTGTTTCCGCGGCCGCCACCGGTCAGCGCTCGCACTACAGTGGCAAAACCCGCGTCGGGAACGCCGATGGACGCCACCGCGCCCGGCGGCACGCGGAGTAAGGGGATGATGATGCGTCAGCGGAAGGCCGTGCTCGGCGGGGGCCTGCGACGGTGTTTGCTGGTCGGCGCGGCGGCCGTGATTGCATCGACGGGCGGGTGCGGCGGCTCCGACAAGCCGCGGCAGCCGATCGCGGTGCGGCCCGACCTGCCCGAGGTGCCGGCGCCGCTGCGCGGCCTGATCGGCAGCGAGGTGGAGTTCAAGAACGTCGCGCCGGTGCTGGTCTCCGGCTACGGGCTCGTCGTCGGGCTCAAAGGCACGGGCGGGCTGCCGCTCAACGACGCGATCGCGGCGTCGATGGAGCGTGAGCTGGGCCTGATGGGGGTATCCGGCAACAGCGACTTCCTGAAGGGCACGGCGCTGGAGGGCAAGACGCCGGGCGAGGTGCTGCGTGATCCGAACGTGGCGGTCGTCGCGGTGCGCGGGGCGGTATCGCCCGGTGCGCCCGAGGGAACAACCTTCGACGTGCTCGTCGAGGCGACGAACGCGACGAGCCTCGAGGGGGGGCGGCTGTGGACGACGGACCTGCGGCTGGGCCCGCCGGTGACGTTCCAGCAGGTGCAGGCTCGCAAGATCGCCAAGGCCCGCGGCGCCGTGTACATCAACGCGTTCACCGACGCGGGCGAGGCGGGCGCGGCGAATACCGTCGGGCGCGTGCTGGGCGGCGGCGTCGTGAGCCAGTCGATGAACGTGACGATGGTGATGCGCTCGCCGAGCCACGCGCGCGCGCGGGCGATCGTCTCGGCGATCAACAGCCGCTTCCCGTCGGGGGCGGGCGACCCGAGGCCGACGGCGATCGGACGCTCGGACTCGCAGATCGACGTCGCCGTGCCGCTCCGGTACCGGCACGAGGCGGCGGAGTTCCTCTCCCTCATCCGGAACCTGCAGATCGATCAGAGCGCGCCCGCGGCGTACGCGAGGCGGTACGTCGAGGCGATCAAGAACGAGCCGCAGTACGCGGAAGCCATGTCGTGGGCGCTCGAGGGGCTGGGCCCGATGGCCCTGCCCGTGACGCGCGAGCTGTACGACCACCCCGAGCTCGCGCCTCGGATGGCCGGTCTCAAGGCAGGCGCACGCTTGAACGACGCGCGGGTGGCGGCGCCGCTGAAGGACTTGGCAAAGAGCGGGCGCGGCACGATCCGCACGCGCGCGATCTCCCTGCTGGGCCTCGTGGACGCGGGGCCGACCGTGGACCTCACGCTGCGGGAGCTGCTCGGCGAGGAGGACCTGCTCGTGCGCGTCGAGGCCTACGAGGCGCTGGCGCAGCGCGCGGAGAAGGCGCAGTTCCTGCACCTGCTCCGCCTGCAAGAGCAGAGCCCGGACCTGCGCCGCCAGCGGTTGTCGCCCGCGGAACTCGAGGTGGTCGCGCGCGAGAGCCTGCCGTCGGGGACCCTGCAGAGCGTGTCGCGTGTCCCGGTCGCCGGCAAGTTCCTGCTCGACCGCGTGCCGGGCGGCAGCCCGATGATCTACGTCACGCAGCAGGGCGTGCCGCGCGTCGCCGTCTTCGGGACCGACGATGCGGTCCTGACGGACAAAGTCGTCTCCGTGTGGAACGGCCGGCTGATGATCGCCGCGTCGGACAAGCCCGGGATCATCAAGGTGCAGCACTCGCCCGCCGGGCGGCCGCGGGTCGTGCGCGAATGCCGCGCGGGGTTGACGGACCTGGCGCTCACGCTCGCGCGCGAGTCGAGCGACGTTGACCCCCGGCCGGGCTTGGGTCTCGGGTACTCGGAAGTCGTCGCGGTCCTGTCCGAGGTGCAGGAGCAGAAAGCCACAGCGGCGTCGTTCGCGACGGAGACGGACAAGCTGCAGGGCGAGTTGCTCGCCGCGGCGAGCGCCCGGAACGTGCTTGAGCGCCCGGAGAACCCCGACGACAAGCCGGAGGACGTGGTGATCCGGCCGGGGTCGCTGCCCGAGCGCGCGAGGCAGGCGCCCGAGCCGCCCAAGATCATCCCGATCGAGCCGCTGCCGAAGGCCCGGTAGGATTTTATCGCCCACCCGCAGCGTCAGAACTGCGCGGAAGGCCCAATAGCAGATTGACAATCGGTCCGGAATCCGGGATACTCCCCTCATCGCCGGGCGAAAGCTTGGCATTGAGGAGAGAGATGATGCGCTCAATTTTCACTGTGGCGGCGCTCTGCTGCGCTGCCGGATCGACGATGGCCTCGGTCCTGACGCCCGGGTCTCCGAGTTACGCGGCTCGCACGCCCACCGTGGCGGCCCCGCTTCCTTCGCCCGGGTTCGGGCCCCGCGGCGCGGACGTTTCGATCGACGTCAGCGGTCTCTTCTCGTGGGACGGCTTCGGTGACACGAGCAATCAAGTGCTCATGGTGAATGCCGCGGCTCTGCTGGGTGGCAGCACCGGCGACGCCGTGACGATCGAGGGCTTGGGCTGGGACGTGGACATCGAGACGACGCTCAACGGCCCCTTCGGCGGCAGCTGGCTGAGCGAGGCGCGCTTCACGTACGGCTCGACCGCCGTCTTCAACCATGTCGGCGTCCGGCCCGGCTTCGGCTCCGACTTCGGCGGCCACCAGCGCTTCACGAACCCGGTGGTTGACCTGTCGGACAACGGCATCCCCGACCTCGTGCTGCCCAACGGCTGGCTGCGCATCGAGCTCAACGAGACGTTCGACGACAGCAACGATCAGATCGACGCGGCCTACCTGGCCAACTCGTTCCTGACAATTCGCGGCACGGTCGTCCCGGCCCCCGGCGCGATCGCGCTTGCCGGCTTGGGCGGTCTTCTGGTCGCCCGCCGCCGCCGCTGAGCGGTTGCGACAGCTTGTCCCGCAAAGGCCCGCCGCACCGGCGGGCCTTTTTCGTGCGCGCAAGAGTGTTTGTTCCGAGTTATAGTGGTGCCACGGGCAGGATGCCCGAGCGATCCCGCGTTCTCGCGGGGAGCCGACACGGAGGTTGGTGGATGCGCCTGACCAAGCTGACCGTCAACGGGTTCAAGAGCTTCGCCGACACAACCGAGTTCGCCTTCGAACACCCGATCACGGGCGTTGTCGGGCCCAACGGGTGCGGCAAGAGCAACGTCGTCGACGCGATCAAGTGGGTGCTGGGCGAACGGAGCAGCAAGAGCCTCCGCGGCACGGAGATGCTGGACGTGATCTTCGCCGGCTCGGCGGGGCGCAAGCCCGGCGGCATGGCGAGCGTGAAGCTGACGTTCGAGAACCCGGTTGTTGACGAGCGAGCAAGCGAACGAGCAAGCGAACGAGCGAGCGAGCGAGCGAGGGCGGAAGGAGACGGCGCGGGCGTTGATACCGACGCCGCCGACAACGACACCGCGGCGGTCCCTGGCGCACCACGCACCACGCACCACGCACGTCGTCTGCCCTTCGACGCCGACGAGGTCGAGATCGAGCGGCGTCTGTACCGCGACGGGACGAGCGAGTACCTGATCAACGGCCGGCAGGCGCGCCTCAAGGACATCCGCGAGATGTTCCTGGACACCGGCGTGGGCGCGGACGCGTACTCGATCATCGAGCAGGGGAAGGTCGACGCGATGCTCCTGGCGAGCCCGCAGGAGCGGCGGACGATCTTCGAGGAAGCCGCGGGGATCGCGAAGTACAAGCAGCGGCGCGTCGAGGCCCAGCGCAAGCTGGAACGGACCGAGACGAACCTGAAGATCACGAAGGACGAGCTGGACGCGACGGAGCGGCGGCTGCGGATGATCCGCGGGCAGGCGGCCAAGGCCCGCAAGTTCCAGGAGCTTGACGCCGAGCTGCGGGCGTGGCGGATGGCGCTGGCCTTCGACCAGCACGAGGACCTGTGCGCGCGCATCGACGGGCTCACGAGCCGGCAGGGCCGGCTCGCGGGCGAGCGCGACGCGGCGCACACCGTGGTCGCGGAGCTGGAGCAGCGCCGGCAGGAGCTCGAGCAGGAGCGGCACGCCGCGCTCGCCGCGGTGCGGTCGATCGAGCAGCGCAAGCTCTCCGCCGAGCACGCGCTGGCGCAGGCGCAGCAGCGCCGGCAGATGATCTCTCGCCTCGTGGACCAGATCGAGGCGGACGCGAACGCGGACCGGGCGGCGCTTTCCGACGGCCGGGCGCGTCTTTCCGAGGCCGAGACGTCCATCGTCGCGCAGCGCGAGGAGATCGCGGCCCTGGCCGAGAAGCTCGGCGAGGCGGAGCGCTCGCTGCAGGAATCCGCGATGGCGCGGGCCGCGGTGGCCGAGGCGCTGGGCGACGCGCAGCGCCAGGGCCAGATGCGCGGCGCCGCGGCGGCGCGCATCGACCGCGAGCGCGTGCAGCTGGTGGCGCAGGTCGAGAGCGCCGCGAGGATGGCGGCCGGCCTGCGCGAGCAGATCGACAAGCTGGGAGCGGACGGCGCGCGCGCCGAGCAGGAGTGCGAGGCGCTGCGGACGCAGCGGGCCGCGGCGGCCGACGCGATGGAGCGCGCTCGAGACGGCGCGAACGCCACGGGCGCCGAGCTCTCCGAGGCGGAGGCGCAGCTCGCGCAGCTGGGCGAGGACCGCATGGCCCGCGCGGGCGAAGCCGGGTCGCTCCAGCAAGAGCTGGCGCGCGTCGAGACCCGGCTCGCGGCGCTCACGGAGATGACCCGGGAGCGCGTCGGCTTCGCGGAGGCCGTGCGGCGGGCGATGTCGCTGCGCGACGAGGGGCGGGGCCTGCGGGGCGTGATCGCGCCGCTCGCGGACCTGATCCGCACGAAGACGGACGCGCGAACCGGCGGCGCGGTCGAACTCGCGCTCGGGCGCGACCTGCAGGCGCTGGTGGTGGGCTCGCTCGCGGACGTTCCCGGCGACGAGGACCTCGGGGCCGTCGGCGGGCGCGTCGCCTTCCTCCCGCTCGCCGGCCGTTCGGGGGCGCCGGCCGCCGAATCCGCCGACGTCCCGGGCATCGTCGCGCTGCGCCCGCTCGTCGAGCCCGCGTCGGAGGGCGAGCACGCGGCGGCCCTCGACGCACTCCTCGACTCGCTGCTCGGCCGCGCGTACCTCGTGCCCGACCTCGACGCCGCGGTGCTCTTGGGCGCGGGGCCGCTGCCGGGGTGCCGCTTCGTCACGCTCGCCGGCCAGGTGATCGACCCGCAGGGGCGCATCGAGTCCGGGCCGCGCGACGCGGGCGCGTCCCAGGGGATCGGCCTGCTCGAGCGCCACAACGAGCTCGCGGCCCTGCGGGCGACCGCCGCGGAGGTCGCCGCGAGACTCGGCGTTGCGCAGCAGAGTCTGTCCGCGGTGGACGAGGAGGCGAGCGCCCTCTCGGCGAAGGTCGGCCGGCTGCGCGCCGCGCTGGGCGAGGCGCAGCGCAGCGCCGCCGTCGAGGGCGGCCGGGCCGAGCGCTTCGGCCACGAGGTCGAGCGTCTCGAGCGCGAGTCCGCGCGGCGGGAGGCCGAGGCGGCGCAGCTCAGGGAGCGGCTGGCGAGGTTCGAGAGCGACGCCTCGTCGCAGCGGGAGAAGGCCGCGGCGCTCGGCCGCCTCGCCGAGGAGGAAATGGCCGCGGCGGCGGCCCTCGTCGCGGAGCTGGGGGCGCACCAGGCGCGGGCGGACGCGGCCGCGGAGCAGGTGGCCGCGGCGCGCGTCGAGGCGGGGAGGCTGAACCAGGAGCTGTCGGGCGCGCGCCGCGAGGTGTCGCGCCTCGAGACGATGCGCGACGAGCAGTCGCGGCGCGTGCGCGACATCGAGTCGCGCCTGGCGTCCCACGCGGGCAGGCTCGAGGAGCAGGCCGTCGGCGCCAACGAGGCGATCGCGACCATCGAGAGCGCAACGGGCGCGATCGCGTCCCTCGCGGGCGAGCTCGAGGGCGCGTCCGAGTCCCTCGCCGTGGTCGAGGCGGGATGGGCCGAGGCGGGCGAGCGTCTGAGCGCGGCGCGGCAGCGTGTGTCGATCGTCGAGCGCGACTGGCATTCGCTCGAGGCCTCCCGGCGCGAGCTGGAGGTCAAGCGCGAGACCGTCGAGCAGCGCACGCTGGAGGATCTCGGCACCGATCTCCGGACGCACGGCGCGGAGTACCGCGAGCTGATCGCGTCCGGCGGGGTGTCGCGGCCCGATCACGCAGTCGCGCAGCGGGCGATCGACGAGCACAAGCGCGAGATCGCACGCCTCGGCAGCGTCAACCTCGACGCGCTCGAGGAGGAGAAGAACCTCGAGGGACAGAACGAGGCGCTCGTCCGCCAGGTGCAGGACATCGAGGCGGCGCGGGTGCAGCTCGCGACCCTTATCGACCGGCTGAACGTCGTGAGCAAGGAGCGCTTCGGCGACGTCTTCCGCACGATCCAGGAGCAGTTCGGCGGCGAGTCGGGCATGTTCCGCCGGCTCTTCGGCGGCGGCAAGGCCGAGGTGCGCCTCATGCCGCTGGTGAAGGAGGTGGAGCAGCCCGACGGCTCCGTCGCGAAGGTCGAGACGGACGAGATCGACCTGCTCGAATCGGGCATCGAGGTCGTCGCAAAGCCGCCGGGCAAGGAGCCCCGCGCCATCAGCCAGCTCTCGGGCGGCGAGAAGACGCTGACCGCGGTCGCGCTGCTCATGTCGATCTTCCGCAGCAAGCCCAGCTGCTTCTGCGTGCTGGACGAGGTGGACGCCGCGCTCGACGAGGGGAACGTCGGCCGGTTCAACAGCGTCATCCGCGACTTCACGGACCGCTCGGCGTTCATCGTTATCACGCACAACAAGCGGACGATGCAGAACGCCGACCACCTCTACGGCGTCACCATGCAGGAGCGCGGCGTCTCGACGCGCGTGAGCGTGCGCTTCGAGGAGGTCGGCAAGGACGGGAAGATCACCGCCCCGAAGGCCCACGCCGAGGAAAGGCCGGCGGCGCCGACCGTGGAGGCCGATCCAGCGGCGGACGCGCCGCGGCAGCGCAAGGCGGCGAAGCCGCGCCGCCCCGAGCCGGCGCTGGCGGAGGCGGCCGGGAGCGACGGATCGGGGGGCGGTGTCGCTGTCGTCACGGAACCGCCGGTGATCATCCTGCCTCAACCGGCGCCGATCATCGAGCCGAGCGCGGAGGATCGCCGGGCGGGCGCGTCGGTGGTGGCGCCGGTCGTGACGGCGCCGCTGGGCATCGGTGAGTCGCCGGACCAGCAGACGACGCTAGGGATGTCACCCCTGAAGCGGGCCCTGGCCAAGCTGCGCGAGATGCAGAACTAGAGCCGACGAAGGAGAGCGGAGAACCGGGGGAAGAGAACCGGACGTTCTTCCCCGTTCTCAGCTTTCTCTTGTTCGGCCCGCCGCGCCCCTTCGTCGCACCTGTTCGGCATCCTCAGCCGTCGGCCGCTTTGCGGATGTCCCCCACCGTCTTCTGGACCTGCTTCTGGAGCAGGCTCAGGCGGAGCATCGCGCGGACACGGGTGAGGAGTTCCAGCCGGTTGATCGGCTTGGAAATGAAGTCATCAGCCCCCACTTCCACGGCGTGCTCGACGTCCGACACCTCGTTCAGCGCCGTCACCATCACGATGGGAATGCCCTTGAGCGCGGGGTCGGCCTTGACCTTCTTGCAGACCTGGTAGCCCGACATCCGGGGCATCATGATGTCCAAAAGGATCAGGTCTGGGGCTTTCTTGGCGACCTCTTCGAGGGCTTCGGGGCCATCCATCGCGGTGCGGAGGCGGCAACCGAGAGCTTCCAACGACGCCACCAGCAGTTCAAGGTTCTGTTGGTTATCGTCCACCACCAACACCTCGCACGTGGAGAGGTCTTCGGGGGCCGCCGGGGGGGTGGGTTCCGCTCGCGTCATGTCTCGGGCAGTATAGGGAAAACCGGGTCGCCGGCGCCTCCATCCCGGTCCCCTCGTTGCCGCAGCCACCATCGACGGGGATGCCTACCCTATTACCCTTGCATCACAGGACTTATGACGTGCAACCACGCCGCGTCAGCCAAGCACCGTGGGAGAACCGCTTCGCCAAACCTCTCGGCGAGTCGCTGCTGAATTCCATTCCGGCGACGCGCCGCGGGCCGGTGAAGCACGCGCGGCACCTGCTCCTGGGTTTGGGTGGGTTCGAGGAATCGGTGGCGTGGCAGGGCGTCCTGAAGTGGACGTTCGTCTACCGGGCGCCGGGGTCCTCTTCGCCCGTGGCGTATGTCGTGCCCGAGCCCGCTAAGCCCCGGGCCTGTGTGCCTGTGCCGGAATCGGCGCTCCCCGCCCTTGCAAAGACTCGTTTCGGGCGGCAGTGCCGCGAGCGGCTCGCGCACGCGCCGGCGGTGGACGGCGTGCGTTGGGTGACGCTCGATCTCACGTCGCGCGACGCGGCGGGGACGGTCGCGGCGCTTGTCGAGCGAGCGGCCTCCGCGCATAGTGACGCGTAACACACCCGCTTTCCCTGTCTGAACAACAATCAAGAGGAAGACGGGTTGACCGCTGGAGTAGCGGGCGGCGTTCTGACGATGCAATGGCCGCACGGCGCCGGGCGCGGCGCACGAAGGAATCAGGGAGGAGCAGCTTGTCCAACCGCACGCCCCGGCCGGCACGGTCGTTGGTCCTTTTCGCCTCCGTTTTCATGGCCGCGGGCGCGTGGGCGAGCGGCCTCCAGGGAGAGCTGCGCACGCTCATCGCGTCGCGCAAACTGGGCGAGGCTCGCGTCGGCGTCTGCCTGATGGACGCGCGCACGCACGAGGTGCTCGCGAGTCATCACGCGGACGAAGCGTTTATCCCCGCGTCGAACATGAAGCTGCTCACCAGCGGCGCGGCGATGCTCGTGCTCGGGGATGACTTCTCGTTCCGGACCGAGCTGGTGCTGGACGGCGACCGCCTTGTCGTGAAGGGGAGCGGCGACCCGGCGCTCGGGGACCCCGAGGTGCTCTCCCGGTCCGACTCGAAGCTGACGGTGGACGAGGTGCTCGCGTCGCTCGCCGGCGCCGTGAGCAAGGCCGGCGTCAGGCAGCTCTCGGAGATCGTGATCGACGACCGCGTGTTCGACCGCGAGTACTACCACCCGAACTGGAACATCGACCACGCGACGCATTCGTACGGCGCCCAGATCGGCGGCATCAACTTCCACGCGAACGTGCTGGCGGTGTTTCCCCGCCCCGCGCAGGGGGGTGGCCCGCCGCTCTTCGATACGCAGCCCAAAGCGTGGGCGGCGCACGTCGATTCGGGCAAGGCCAGGACGGTCGGGAAGGGCAACAACAGCGCGTGGCTGATCCGCGAGGGCGCGGGGAACCAGTTCACCATGCGTGGCGACGTCCGCACGGCCTCGACGTCGCCCA
This sequence comes from Phycisphaerales bacterium, assembly GCA_035628115.1. Classification (GTDB taxonomy): domain Bacteria; phylum Planctomycetota; class Phycisphaerae; order Phycisphaerales; family UBA1924; genus BJHL01. Next base: position 108,437 of record DASPKL010000021.1, read on the forward strand.
TCGAGGTAACGATCACCGCGCCGCCCGTGTGGTTCGGCGATTTGCTTGTGTCCAGCCTTTCGTCGAGCGGTGTCGCGGTGAACGGACGCACGCGCCTGATCGAACCCGCTGAGCGCGAGATCAAGGGCCGGGTGATCGCGGTCGTCACGACGCCGATCGATGAAGTTCTTCATCGTTGCAACACCGACTCGGCGAATCTCTACGCCGAGGCGCTGCTCAAGCGCATCGCCCATAAGGTCACCGGCGCTCCGGGGAGCTGGCGCGAAGGCGCCGCGGTGCTCCGGATGAGCATCGGCGAGGAGCTTGGCCCGGACGCCGCGGCGGAGACGGTCGTGGCGGACGGGTCCGGCCTTGCCCGTGAGAATCGGGTGACGCCCGCGACGATGGCGCGGTGGCTGGACCGGATCGCGTCAAGGCCCTTCGGCGACGCCTTTGTCGACAGTCTGGCGGCGCCGGGCGAGGGGACGCTCGACAAGCGGTTCCGCGGCGTGAAGCTGGGGAGTGAAGTCCGCGGCAAGAGCGGGTACATCAAGGGTGTCCGCTGCCTCTCGGGGTACGTGAGCGACCCGGAGACGGGCGACCGGCTGGTCTACAGCGTGCTGGTCAACGACCTGCCGCTGGGAGGCTATGAAAAGCAGCACCATGAAGCCAAGGCGCTGCACGAGGACATCGTGCTGATGCTCGACCGCGTGCTGACGAGGCGACGGGAGAACGCCGCGGCACGGGTCGGTGGCTGACGCGGCGCGGCGGGGCGACTTGATCCGGCCCGCCGCCGCGGATACCAAAGGGAGCATGACTACTCCCGCGGCTCCGTCGGCATCCCCGTGCGCCAAGGCGGCGTGTCTCTCGGCGTCCGAGGGAGAGTTCCTGAGTATCGTCGGCGATCGCGTTCGCATCCTCGCGGACGGGAGTGCCTCCGCCGGCGCGTGCGCGATCTTCGAGACAACGACGGGCATCGGCAACGGCCCGCCGCTGCACGTCCATACGCGCGAGGACGAGTACTTCTACGTGATCGACGGCACGGCGAAGTTCTCGGTGGACGGCAGGACGGTGACGTGCACGAACGGGGCGTTCGTCGCGGCGCCGCGCGGGAGCAAGCACACGTTCGTCAACGCGGGCGAGAGACCGCTCCGGATGCTGGTGATGGTAACGCCGTGCGGCCTGGAGGCGCCGTTCCGCGCGAACGCGGAACTCTTCAGGACCACGCCGGACGCCTCGCCGGCGCAGATCGCGGCGATCTTCGCGGAGCACGGGCTGGAGTTCGTCGGCCCGCCGCTCTCACCGACGGTCGGGTGAGGGTCTCTACCGTCGCGGATGATGAAGCCCGGCCCACGGCGTTTCGCCGCGTCCCTCGTGGTTCTGACGTGCGGTTTGCGCGGGCTGTGCGGCTGCTCTTCGGGCGGCAGCGGTGCGCCGAGCGACGGTCCGGCCGCGGCGACGTCGGCGCGCGCGGGCGGGGACCCGGGCAGGCCCGCGGCGCTCGTCGGGCGAGAACCCCTGGCGGCGGAGTCGTTGGCGCCCGCGCTCCTGGAGCTTGCGGGCGCGATCGCGCTCGAGGAAGCGGCGCTGGACCGCGCGCTCGAGCGGGAGATCGCGCAGTCGGGGGTCACTCTGCCGGGCGACGCGGCGCGCCGCGAGGAAGCCCTGCTGATCTCCGGCATCGCGGACGAGACCGGCGCGGACGCCGCGGCGGAACTGCTGGACCGTGTCCGCGCATCGCGGGGACTCGGCCCCGCGCGGTACGCGGCGCTGCTCCTGCGGAACGCCCGGCTGCGGGCGCTGGTGGGTGGAACGGCGGAACCGGACGCGGCGCAGCTGGAGCAGGAACACCGGCTCGCGTTCGAAGCGCGGAAACGGGTGCGGGTCATCGTCACGCCCGGCGCCGCCGCGGCGGCGGACGCCCGACACGCGGCGTTGGCGCAGCCTGTCGGCGACGCCCGCGTCGCCCGCTTCGCGGCGATCGCGGTCGAGCGGTCGGCGGACGCGAGCGGCGCGGCGGGCGGCCTGGTGCCGAGCATGAGCCCGCACGATCCGGGCGTGCCCGCGGCGGTGCGGGGCGCGGTCGCGTCGCTCTCGCCGGGTGACGTGTCAGGCGTGATCGCGCTGGAGCAGGGGTTCGCGGTCGTCCTCCTGGAGGGTGACGCGCCGGCGCTGATGCCGGACACGCCGGCGAACCGGACCAGAGTCGCCGAGCGACTGCGCCGCCGGCTGGAGCGGGTGCGGATGGACGAGACCGCACGGCGGCTGCTCGCGACACAGGGGATCACGCCGCTGGACCCGTCGCTCGCGTGGGCGTGGGACGCGGCGCGGAGCGGGCGTTGATCGCCCGCCACCTACCCTGCGCGATCGGGGCCCGTAGCTCAGCGGTTAGAGCTCTCCACTCATAATGGACGCGGTCGCTGGTTCGAATCCAGCCGGGCCCATTGCCGAACAGCGAAAAATAGGAAAAGCGACAAAGCGGAAAATCAGAGGCGGGAGCCGACCCGATCCGCATTTTCCGCGTTGTCTCTTTTCCTCTTTTCCGCTTTGTCTTCTGTACCATCCCCCCATGCCCACCGCCGCGAAAACAGCGCCCAGGACCGTTCGAGCCCCGCGCGGCAAGGAGCGTGCGTGCGCCTCGTGGCAGATCGAGGCCGCGATGCGGATGCTGATGAACAACCTCGACCCCGCCGTCGCGGAACGGCCCGGCGATCTCGTCGTGTACGGCGGACGCGGGAAGGCGGCGCGGGACTGGGCGAGCTTCGACGCGATCGTGGAGACGCTCAAGTCGATGGAGCCGGACCAGACGCTGCTGGTGCAGAGCGGCAAGCCGGTGGGCGTCGTCCGCACGCACGAGGACGCGCCGCGCGTGCTGCTCGCCAACAGCAACCTCGTGCCGGCGTGGGCGACGCAACAGGTGTTCGACGACCTCGAGCGGCGCGGCCTGATGATGTACGGCCAGATGACCGCGGGGAGCTGGATCTACATCGGGACGCAGGGCATCCTGCAGGGGACGTACGAGACCTTCGCCGAGTGCGGGCGGGCGCACTTCGGGAGCGACCTCTCCGGCCGGCTCTGCGTCACGGCCGGGTGCGGCGGCATGGGCGGCGCGCAGCCCCTCGCGGTGACGATGGCGGGCGGGACGTGCCTCATCGCGGACACGGACTTGACGAGGCTCAAGCGGCGACATGACGATGCGTACCTCGACGAAGTCGTCTCGGAGGGAACGAGCGGACGAGCGGACGAGCGGACGGGGGCGGACGACGCTGTGAGACTGATCGACAGGGCGATCGATCGCGCCGTCGAGTGCGCACGGGCGAAGAAGGCGATCTCGATCGGCGTGCACTGCAACGCGGTGGAGTTGCTCGAGCGGCTCATCGCCCGCAACATCAAGGTCGATGTGCTCACGGACCAGACAAGTGCTCACGACCCGCTGCACGGGTACGTCCCCGTCGAGTACAACCATAATGAAGCGAAGGTCGCCCGCGAGCGCGACCCGGCAACGTTCACCAAGCTCAGCCTCTCGAGCATGGCGAGGCACGTCCGCGCGATGCTCGAGTTACAGAAGCGCGGGGCGGTGACGTTCGACTATGGCAACAACATCCGCCAGCGGGCCAAGGACAACGGCGTGCCGAACGCCTTCGGCTTCCCGGGCTTCGTCCCCGCGTTCATCCGGCCGCAGTTCTGCGTCGGGCGGGGGCCGTTCCGCTGGGTGGCGCTCAGCGGCGATCCGCGGGACATCTACGTGACGGATCATGAGCTGCTCAAGATGTTTCCGGAGGAGAGGCATCAGGCATCGGGCATCAGGCATCAGGGGAATCCCGCGAACTTCAATGCCCGTCTCCACAGGTGGATCCTCGGGTGTCACAAGAACCCGGAAGCGCTGCTCGCGGGCGACTTCGAGAAGTGCGAGCCGCGGTTCCAGTTCCAGGGTCTCCCGGCCCGCATCTGCTGGTTCGGCCTGGGCGAGCGCGACAGGGCCGGGCTTTTGTTCAACGAACTCGTCCGGACGGGGCGCGTCGGCGCGCCGATCGTCATCGGGCGCGACCACCTCGACTGCGGCAGCGTCGCGAGCCCGAACCGCGAGACGGAAGCGATGAAGGACGGCACGGACGCGGTGAGCGACTGGGCGCTGCTCAACGCGCTGGTGAACACCGCGTCGGGCGCGTCGTGGGTTTCGTTCCACCACGGCGGCGGCGTCGGCATCGGTTACTCGCAGCACGCGGGGCAGGTGATCGTCGCAGACGGAACCGACGCCGCCGCGAAGCGGCTCGGGCGCGTCCTCACGAACGACCCGATGATGGGTATCTTCCGGCACGCGGACGCGGGGTACGAGGAGGCGGTCGCCTGCGGGCGCGAGCGGGACGTGTGGATCCCGATGCAGGGTTGACGCGTTCGCGAGGAGTACTGCGTGAGCGACGCGGCGGTCAAGATCCCCCACTGCGAACCTGGTGAGTGGCCGGCAAGTATCCCGCAGGATCGGTTCGCCGCGCACATCCACCGGGCGCTCGTGACGGAGTGCCGCGTGGCGCTTCTGGGGTTGCCCGACGACCTGGGCGTGCGCCTCAACAACGGCCGCCCGGGCGCGCGTGAGGGGCCGGCGTCCTTCCGCGCGGCGCTCGCGAAGTACGGCGTCGCGGCGCCCGACGGCTGGGACTGGCCGCGCGTCTTTGACGCGGGGGACGTGCGTCCCGCGCGCGGCGATGGCGAGGAAGCGCTCCACGAAACGCACCGGCGCGTGAGCGAGGCCGCGAGGGCGCTTGTCGAGCTCGGGCTCTTCCCGATCGCCGTCGGCGGCGGTCACGACCTGACGTTCGCGTTCGTCCGAGGCGTCTGGGAAGGATTGCGAGCGTTCGGACGCGGCTCGTCGCTCGCCGGGTTTTACTTTGATGCGCATCTCGACGTGCGGGAGACGGTCGGCAGCGGGATGCCTTTCCGCGGGCTGATCGAGGAGTGCGGCGCGGGCCCGCTCAACGTCGTCGGGCTCAACCCGTTCGCGAACGCGCGAGAGCATTGCCAGTACTTCAGGGCCAGGGGCGGCGCGATCGTCGGGCGCGACGCGCTGCACGCCATGGTCCAGCGGGGCGGGCCGGCGACGGGGCGCGACCTGGGCATCCCCGATAACACGCCCTTCTTCTGCTCCGTCGACCTGGACGTCATAGACGCTTCCGCCGCGCCGGGCGTTTCCGCCCTCAACCCCGACGGCCTCGCCGTCGGCGCGGTCGGCGCCGCCCTCCGCGGCATATGCCGCCAACCCAACCTGTGTTGCCTGGACTTCATGGAACTCAGCCCTCCGCACGATGAACAGGCCCGGACGGCGCGCGCGGCGGCGCACCTGTTCCTGGAGGCCCTGCGGGGTTTTCAGACGCGTGGGACCAGCGCCGCGGGAGGAGTCGCCGGGCGGGCTGCGCCCGGCGCGAGCGATGTACACCATCCATGACCTCGGCGACCCCATTCCCCTCGCGGACGACACCCGCCCGGCCCCGGCCCGCGACCCGAGGGCGGCGGGCGTGACGACCCCCGCCCCGGCAACCCCCGCCTCGACCGGCACGAGCGCGCCCGTCATCATCACGGACGCGCGCGTGCTGAAGGTCGGCGTCGGCCCCAAGCGGGGGCTGGCGATGTCGGACCTGGGCGAGGCCGGCCTCTACGACGTGCTGATCGACCGGGGCGAGATCATGGCGGTGCTCCCGTCGCCGTCGCCGCTGCGCCACGCGACCAAGCCCGGCGTGCGCTTCATCGACGGCGCGAAGCGGGTGCTGATGCCCGGCTTCGTCGACTGCCACACGCACGCGTGCTTCGCGGGGTCGCGCCTGGACGAGTGGGACCAGCGCCGCGGCGGCCTGGAGTACCTCGAAATCCTCCGGCGCGGCGGCGGCATCATGGCGACCGTGCGCGCCGTGCGCAAGGCGTCGCAGGAAGAACTCGCGGCGGGTCTCCTCGAGCGTCTCAACCGGATGCTCGAGCTGGGCACGACGACCGTCGAGGTCAAGTCCGGCTACGGCCTCTCGACGCACGACGAGATGAAGATGCTGCGGGCGATCCACGACGCGGCGGCGAAGTTCAAGGGCACCGTCGTCCCGACGGCGCTCCTAGGCCACGCCCTGGACCCGGCGATCGACCGCGCGTCGTTCGTGAAGTCGGTGATCGAGGAAACGCTCCCGGCGATCTCGCTCGAGTTCCCCGGGATCGCCGTCGACGCCTTCTGCGAGAAGAGCGCGTGGGACCAGTTGGAGTGCCTCGCGCTCTTCGACGCGGCGAGCGAGCGGGGGCATCCTTGCCGCGTGCACGCGGACCAGTTCACGTCCATGGGCATGACGAGCATCGCGGCGCAGCGCGGGTTCGTGAGCGTCGACCACATCGAGGCGACCAGCCCGGCGGAGCTGCAGGTGCTGGCGCGGTCGTCGGCGATCGGCGTCGTGCTGCCGGTGAGCACGTTCCACCTGGGAGGCAAGCACGCGTCCGCGCGGGTGCTGGTGGACGCGGGCGGCGCGGTGGCCCTGGCGACGAACTTCAACCCGGGCTCGGCGCCGTGCTACTCGATGCCGTTGGCGGTCGCGTTCGCGGTGCGGCTCAACGGCCTGACGCCGCAGGAGGCGATCAGCGCGTGCACGGGCAACGCCGCGGCGGTGCTTGGCCGGATGGATCGGGGGTCGGTCGAGCCGGGGATGCGCGCCGACCTCGTCATGCTCAAGCACACGGACGAACGCGAGCTGGCGCACAGCTTCGGCGACGACCCGGTGGCGATGGTGATGGTGAAGGGGGAGATCGTCAGGGGCTGAGAAGAGCGGGGAAGTGGGAAAGCGGAAAGGAGGAAAATGAAGGAGGCGTCCGAGCGCGGCTCTTCTATTTTCCTCTTTGCCGCTTTTCCTTTTTTCCGCTTTAGGCCTCCGACGCCCGCCTTTTCCTACCCTTGCCCCTTATGGCCACCCGCCGCCCGCTCACGCCCGCCGAGACCGACGCCGCGTACACGGCGGCGCAGGTCGTCGTCGAGACGCACCGGCGTCTGAGCGGGTTCCTGCGGCACGGGCAGACGCTGGCGGAGATCGACAAGTTCGTCGCGGCGCAGCTCGCGGAGCAGGGCGCGGCGTCGTGCTTCTACGGGTACAAGACGGGCCGCAAGCCGGCGTTCATGTCGCACGCATGCCTGTCGGTGAACGAATGCGTCGTGCACGGCACGGCGACGTACCGGGCCGAGCCGCTGAAGCGCGGCGACGTGCTGAAAGTGGATATCGGGGCGCGGAAGAACGGCTGGATCGGCGACGCGGCGTGGACGTACGTCTTCGGAGAACCGACGCCGACCGTCGCGAAGCTGACGCGTGCGGGGAAGGAATCGCTCGAGGCCGGCGTGAAGGAGCTGCGGCCGGGGAATACGTACCGCGCCTGGGCGCGCGTGGTGCAGCGGATTGTGGAGCGCGACTACGGGTTCCACTTGATCCAGGGCATGGGCGGGCACGGCCTGCTCGACGCCGGCGGCCGCCCGGCGCTGCACGGGCCGCCGTACATCTCGAACCGGCTGCCGGAGGCCGGGAGCGACTGGGCCGACGCGGACACGCCGTGCCGGCCGGGCGACCTCGTCGCGGTCGAGCCGATGATCGCGGTGGGCACGGGCGAACTCGCGGGGCCCTCCGACCGCGAGCGCAAACGCGCGGGCGTCAGCCCGCTCGAGAAGTGGCCGGAGATCGTCGCGGACGGATCGCTCAGCGTGCATTACGAGCACGACGTGCTGATCACCGAGCGGGGCCCGCGGGTGCTGACGGAGGGGCTGGAGCGGACGCCGGATATTGTCACGCGGTAGCTCCGACGGCCGCCGCAAGACTGGTGAACCATGCCCCGCATCGACGACATCTTTGCGCAGCTCCGGCAGTTCGAGTTCAGGGCGCTGATGCCGTACATCGTCGGCGGCTATCCCAGGCCCGGTGCGCTCGCGCCGCTCCTGAAGGCGGTCGAGGGCGCGGGCGCGTCGATCGTCCAGATCGGATTCCCGTTCGCCGACTCGATCACGGACGGGCCGGTGATCCTCCAGGCCATGCACAAGGCTCTCGCCTCGGGCGCGGCGCCGACGGGCTTGATGGACGAGGTGCGCGCCCTGCGCGCCTCGACGGGCCTCGGGCTGGTCGCGGTGGCGAGCTACTCGATCGTGCACCGCCTCGGCGGGCCCGCGGGCTTTTGTCGGCGCGCAGCGGACTCGGGCTTCGACGGGCTTGTCGTGCCGGACGTCACGCTCGAGGAGTCCGGCCCGGTGCGCGAGGCGGCGGCGCGGGCGGATCTCTCGATGAGCCTTCTTGTCGCGCCGACAACGACGCCGCAACGGGCCGCCGAGATCGCCCGCGCTTGCACCGGCTTTGTCTCGCTCACGGTCCGCGCGGGCGCCGCGGGCGAGGCCGCGGTCGCGGCGGACCTCGGGCAGCGCGTCGCGGCGGTCCGCGAGGCGACGCGCTCGCCCATCGCGTGCGGGGGCGGCCTCTCGACCGCGTCGCTCGTGCGAGGCGCGGTCACGCACGCCGACGCGGCGGTCGTCGGCGGCGTGGTGGTCCGTCGGATGGCGGACGCCCAGGCGGCCGGCCGGGACATCGCGCACGCGGTCGGCGGCCTTGTGCAAGATCTGTCGGAAGGCCTCTCCGGGGCCGGCGCGGCCCGCGGCAGGCCCTGAACGGGCTTGCTTCCGGGGTGCAGGGTGGGACAATATTCGGTCCCGGGAGGAGCCGGCCCGCTCCAGGCCCTTTTCGAACTCTTGGAAGGGCGGCCGGCCGCTTCAATCGACCGATCGGGACCGGTTCGGAGGCCCCGAACCATCCGTTCTGGCCACACCGCGTGGAAGCGCGTGGTCAGGCTTGTCGTTTTTTCGCGGCGCCGAAGCGCGCCGCGGCGACGGACCGCGCCGGCCCGGAGCGGCCGGCGCCAGGGAGGCAGCATGTCGATCGTCACGAACGGGAAGGCGCTCATGACCCACCACAACCGCCTCGATCACGGCTCGCACGCCGGGCACGACCGCGTCGAGCAACTGTTCGCGGCGGACGTCTTCACCGAGCGCGTGATGCAGCAGCGTCTCCCGAAGGAAGTCTTCAAGCGCCTCCAGCGGACGATCAAGCACGGGGATCGTCTCGACCACGCGCTCGCGGACGTCGTCGCCGCGGCGATGAAGGACTGGGCGCTCGAGCGCGGCGCGACGCACTACACGCACTGGTTCCAGCCGCTGACGGGGCTGACGGCGGAGAAGCACGACGCCTTCTTCACGCCCGACGGGGCCGGCGGCGCGATCAGCGAGTTCACGGGCGGCGCGCTGGTGCAGGGCGAGCCGGACGCGAGCAGCTTCCCCAGCGGCGGGATCCGGGCGACGTTCGAGGCGCGGGGCTACACGGCGTGGGACTGCACGAGCCCTGTCTTCATCAACCGGGACGGCGGGACCGCGACGCTGTGCATCCCCACCGCGTTCGTGAGCTGGACCGGCGAGGCGCTGGACCACAAGACGCCGCTGCTCCGCTCGATGGAGGCGCTGAGCGAGCAGGCGATGCGCGTGCTCCGCGTCTTCGGCGCGGGCGAGAGCGTGACGCGGGTCATCGCGACCGCGGGCGTCGAGCAGGAGTACTTCCTCGTCGATCGCGACGCGTACTTCGAGCGCCACGACCTGGTGGCGTGCGACCGGACGCTCTTCGGGGCCCGGCCGCCCAAGGGGCAGCAGCTCGAGGACCACTACTTCGGCAGCATCCCGACGCGTGCGCTGGCGTTCATGGGCGACGTGGAGCGCGAGCTCTTCCGCCTCGGCGTCCCCGTCAAGACGCGCCACAACGAGGTCGCGCCCGGCCAGTTCGAGATCGCGCCGCTCTACGAGACGGCGAACATCGCGGCGGACCACCAGATGGTGACGATGGAGACGCTCAAGCGCGTCGCCGGGCGGCACAACCTCCATTGCATCCTGCACGAGAAGCCGTTCTCCGGGATCAACGGGAGCGGCAAGCACCTCAACTGGGCGATCTCCACCAACACGGGCGTCAATCTGCTCGACCCGCGCGACGATACGCACAGCAACATGCAGTTCCTCGTCTTCCTGTGCGCGGTCATCCGCGCGGTGGACGTGCACCCCGACCTGCTCCGCCTGTCTGTCGCGAGCGCGGCGAACGACCACCGCCTCGGTGCGAACGAGGCCCCGCCGGCGATCATGAGCGTCTTCCTGGGGGACATGCTCACCGACATCGTGAGCCAGCTCGAGAGCGGAAACCCCAAGAGCACCATGAAGGGGGGCCGGCTCGACCTGGGCGCCAAGACGCTCCCGCAGATCCCCCGGCACAGCGGCGACCGCAACCGCACCAGCCCCTTCGCCTTCACGGGCAACAAGTTCGAGTTCCGCGCCGTCGGCAGCAGCGGCAACGTCGCGTGGCCGGCGACCGTCCTCAACACGATCGTTGCCGACAGCCTCGACTACGTCGCGACGCAGCTCGAGAAGGACGCGGGCAAGAGCGCCGACCCGGAGAAGCTGCAGAAGGCCGTCCGCAAGCTCCTGCAGTCGATCATCAAGCAGCACAAGCGCGTGCTCTTCGACGGCGACGGCTACACCAAGGAGTGGCACGAGGAGGCGAAGAAGCGCGGGCTCCCGAACTTCCGCGAGTCCGTCTCGGCCCTCGAGCAGCTGACGCAGAAGAAGAACATCGACGTCTTCAAGAAGTTCGGCGTGCTGAGCCGCGTGGAGGTCGAGTCACGCCAGCACATCCACCTTGAGAAGTACGTAAAACAGGTGATGATCGAGGCGGACACGATGGCGCAGATGGCCCGCACGCAGGTGCTGCCGGCGGTCGTGCGCCACCAGGCCGAGCTCGCGGAGAGCGTCGCGGCGACCGAGACCGCGGGCGTCGAGCCGGGCGAGGCGCGGGCGCAGCTCGAGGAGTACGCCGGGCTCACCAACGCCGTGCGCCGCGCGATCACGAAGCTCGAGAGGGCGAGCGACTTCAGCGGCCATGACGCGTCGGCCCACGCGCGGCACGTCCGCGACAAGGTGCGCCCGGCGATGGCGGACCTGCGCAAGGCCGTCGACGCGCTCGAGACGTGCACGCCCGACGACCTCTGGCCTTTCCCGACCTACCGCGGGCTCCTCGTGCTGCACTGACCTGGAACAACATAGAAACGACACGGCCCGCGTCGGACGCGGGCCGTTCTCGTTTTGACTGGCTGCGGGCGACGCTCAGAGCTTCGGCTGCTTCTTCATATCGTCGTCTTCGTCGAGGAAGTCGAAGTCCGCAAAGCTGCTGTCCCCGGGGTCGGCGCTCACCAGGGGCTTCTGGGCCGCGGGCTTGACCCCGCCCTGGGCGGCGGGCGCCGCCGGCTTCGATGTGGCGGGCTTCGACGCGGAGGCCGCGGGCGCTGTTCCGCCCGCGCCGGTCGGGGGCACGAAGCCGTCGTCGAACGCCTCTTCGGCGTCGATCTCCACCGGCTGGCCGTCAACGCGAACGACGAAGACCTTGTCGCCCACGCACAACAGGTCGCCGGCCTTGAGGTTGGCCTGCGTTGTCGGCTTGCGGTTGACGAATGTGCCGTTGGACGAGCCCAGATCCTTGACGGTGATGCCCGTGTCGGTGACCGCGATCTCGCAGTGATGACGCGAGACCGCGGCGCTCGGGATGCGGACCGCCACATCGGTCTGGCGGCCGATCACCTGCACCGCCTTCTTGAGCGGCACCTCGACCTGCCGGCCGTCTTCCTGCACGAGCACGAGCGCGACGTTCATCGGCGTCCTCCGGCGGCCTGCCCCGGGCATCCGCGGCGAATGGTACGGGGGCACGCGCCGTTCCCGTACGATGGCCCATCGGCCACGATACCGCCCAACCCGCCGGCACGCAACCCCATTCGCGGGCGATTTCGCTCCGGGTGGCCGCCGCCCGGTCGAGCGCACGGGAGGTCCTGGGGGAGCGCTCGCCGGGGGCGCCGGCACGCTCCCTCTATGTCCATGTGCCGTTCTGCTTCCACAAGTGCCATTACTGCGACTTCTACAGCATCGTCGATACGCGTGACCGGCAGGGGGCGTTCGCCGACCGGCTGGTCCGCGAGCTGGCGGCGCTGGCTCCGCACGCGGCGGGCGCACCTCTGCGGACGATCTTCGTCGGCGGCGGGACGCCGACGCTCCTGGCCGCGCCGCTGTGGGAACGGGTGCTGCGCTGTCTCGCGGAGCGGTACGACCTGACGGAGATCCTCGCGGGGCGCGGCGAGTTCACGGTGGAGTGCAACCCGGAGACGGCGACGCCGGCGTTGTTCGACGTGCTGCGCGCGGGCGGCGTCGACCGCCTCAGCGTCGGCGCACAAACCTTCGATCCGAGGCACCTGAAAACGCTGGAGCGCTGGCACAACCCGGACAACGTCTTCCGCGCGATCGCTCTCGCTCGCGCCGCGGGTATCGGACGCCAGTCGCTCGACATCATCTACGGGATCCCCGGCCAGACGATGGAGGACCTGGACCGCGACCTCTTCCTCGCGCTCTCGGCGGGCACGGAGCACGTCTCCGCCTACGCGCTCACCTACGAACCCGCGACGGCGATGACGGCGCGGCGTGATCGTGGGGACTTTCCCGGCGCCGACGAGGACCTCGAGGCGATGATGTTCGAGCGGGTGCTCGGGACAATGCGCGCCGCCGGGCTCGATCGGTACGAGGTCTCCAACTTCGCGCGGCCTGGCGCGGAATCCCGCCACAACCTCGCGTACTGGCGCAACGAGGACTGGCTCGCGGCGGGGCCGAGCGCGAGCGGGCACCTCCGGGGCGCCCGCTGGAAGAACGCGCCGCGCCTCGACGATTACCTCGCGCACGACGACGAGGGGTTCGCGCCGATTGTTGATCACGAAAGGCCCGATCCGCGACGCGCCGTCGTCGAGCGGCTGATGATGGGCCTGAGGCTCCGGGAGGGTGTCGATTCCGCGTCGGTGCTCGACGCCGCGTCGCGGTTGTCCCCGCCGCGCGACGAACGGCTCTCGACCGCCGCGACGGAACAGGCGCGGCTGGGCTTGCTCCGCGACGCGGGCGGTCGCTGGACACTCACCGACGACGGCTTCCTGCTGACCAACCGCGTTGTCGCGGCGCTCGCCGACGCGCTCGATTAACCTGTCTTCTTCCGTGCGCCTTCGGCGCCGTCGTGCCGGGTCTCCTCGCCCGCCCACGCGATCCCGACACGCTTCATCACGCCGCGCATATCCGCGGGCATCTTGCTCCGGCAGTCCACGGGGCCGCCCGTCGCGGGGTGGTTGAACACGACGCGGTGCGCGTGCAGCATGAGCCGCGGGGCGGCGGAACGCACCTCGGCCGGCGCATAAAAGTCGTCGCCGAAGATCGGGCAGCCGATCGCCTCCAGGTGCACGCGGACCTGGTGCAGCCGGCCGGTGAACGCCCGGCACTCGAGCAGCGAGCACCCCGTGCCCGGCGCGAGGATGCGGTACGCGGTCATCGCCGGCGCACCGGCGCGCGCAACCTTCGCGAGCTTCTTGGTCGCGTCGTCACCGGCGGTCTTGCCGCGGAACTCGGCGATGGAGAGGCGCACGACGCCCTTCTCTCGCTTGGGCGCGCCCTTCACGACCGCCCAGTAGAACTTCGCAACCTCGCGGCTCTCGAACTGGGCGCGCAGCGCGTCGTACGACTGACGCGTCAGCGCGCAGAGGACAAGCCCGCTGGTCTGCCGGTCGAGCCGGTGGAGGAGCCCGAAGTCGCGGGCGGCGCCCAGCTGCTGCAGGCGGCCGCCGTGCCGCGCGAAGAGCGCGTTGAGGAGTGAATCGCTCTCGTGGCCGAGGCCCGGCGTCGTCACGATCCCCGGCGGTTTGGCGGCGACGACGACGTGCTCGTCCTCGTACGCGACACCGAAGGTGATGCGGTCGTTGGGCTCCACGGAGAGGCGTGCCGTCACGTCGCCGCCCTCCCCGCGGGGCGCGCGAGGCTCGCGTGGTCGAGGTACCAGCGGAGTTCCGCGCACGCCGGCACGTCCGCGGGCACGGTGCGGTCGCCCCCGGCCCACGTGCTCACGGCGTGCGCCAGCCCGTCGCCGACGGCGAGCACGCCGATGCACCGCGCCGCCCGCACCAGGCGCTGCGTCATCATCACCCGCGCCGGCCCGTCATCCTCCGCGCGCGTCATCAGGCCGCGCTCGTGCCCCATCGCGACGCCGCCCCACGCCCCGTCGGGCAGGAGCGGCACGAGCACGAAGTCGAGCCGGTCGTGCCCCTTCTCGCGCCAGCCCAGGTGCTCGCGGAGCAGCGCCTCGTACGCCGCGGCGCCGGCGGGGTCGGAAGCGTTGATCGTGTGCGCCTGCTCGGGCGGCATGCCGGAGCCCTCGACGATCATGCCGTGGAGCGTCGCGCTGCGCCGCTCCGGGTGGTCCTCCGGCACGTCCGCCTCGTCGACAAGCCACACGCGTGTGCGCGACCATGGGAAGTCGCGGAAGCGCGGGTCGGTGAGGAGCCGCAGCACGGCCGGGTTCACCTGGGGCCAGAGGGCCATCGCGAGGTGGAAGTCGCCGAAGCTCCGCGTGCAGTTCCTGGCGTGCAGGTAGAGGTCGGCGAGCAGCGCGTCGATCGCGGTGTCGCTGTCCGGGCGCATGACCACCGCGCCGGGGAGGGCGGGCCGGGCCGGCACTGGCGGGCCGACCAACTCGATGGGCTGCGCATCGTCCACGGGGGATTGTTGGGGGTTTGCACGGGCAACGCACTACGCTCTCGCGCTTGGCACGCAACGCCCCTTCCCCGCACATTGTCAGGATGCTCGACGCGAACGCGAACCGCGCCCGTGAGGCCGTGCGCGTGCTCGAGGACGTGGCTCGGTTCGCCCTCGATCACCAGCGCCTGAGCGCGGCGCTGAGGGCGCTGCGCCATGACCTCGACGCTGCGGTCCGCGCCGTGGTTCCGGACGCCCTGTTGATGGCGGCGAACCGCGACACCCCGGGCGATGTCGGCGCGGCGGCCGCCGGGGCGACTCGGGCAAACCTGCGCGACGTCGCCGACGCCAACGGGGCGCGCGCGGGCGAAGCGCTGCGCGTCTGCGAGGAGTGCGCGGCGCTGCTCGGTGAGGGCGCACCGCCCGGGGCGTTCGACGCGCTGCGGTACCGTGCGTACGACGCGCATAGGGCGCTTGTCCTCGCGCTGGGCTCGCCCGCACGGCGGCAGTTCCGCGTCTGTGTGCTTCTGACGGCCGAGCTCTGCACGCACCACGCGTGGGAACGCGTCGCGGAGCTCGCGCTCGACGCCGGCACCGACTGCCTGCAACTGCGGGAGAAAACGCTGCCGGACCGCGAGTTCCTCGCACGCGCCCGCACGCTCGTCCGGATGTGCCGCGGCCGCGCGGCCGTCTTCGTCAACGACCGTCCGGACATCGCCCTGCTCGCCGGCGCGGACGGCGTCCACGTCGGTCAGGCCGACCTCCCGATCGCGGACGTCCGCCGCCTCTGCGGGGCATCGCTCCTGATCGGGGTCTCGACCGGCTCGCTCCCGGAGGCGATCGCCGCGGCGGAGGCCGGGGCGGATCTCTGCGGCGTCGGGTCGATGTACCACACCACCACCAAGCAGAAGCCCGTCGTCGCGGGCGTCGCGTATCTCCGCGAGTACCTCGCGTGCCCCCGAACAGGGTGCGTGCCGCACTTCGCCATCGGGGGCGTCACGCCGGGGCGGGCGGGGGAGCTTGCGCGGGCGGGGTGCCGGGGCGTGGCGGTCTCCAGGGCAGTCTGCTCGGCGCCGGACCCCGGCGCCGCGGTCGCGGCGATCCTCCGGGCCCTCAACGATTGTCCGCCCCCGGCCGGCGCGCCGGGCTTCACGGAGGAACGGGCTTGCCGGTGACATTCCAACACCACACCTTCGCGAACGGCCTCACAATTGTCTGCGAGCGTGACGATCAGGCGCTCAGCGCCGCCGCCGGCTTTTTCGTGCGCACCGGGGCACGCGACGAGGCGACGCCGATCATGGGCGTCTCGCACTTCCTCGAGCACATGATGTTCAAGGGGACCGAGGACCTGACGGCGGAGGAGCTCAACCGCCGGTTCGACACGCTGGGCGCGCGCAACAACGCGTACACGAGCAACGAGATGACGTGCTTTTACGCGCACGTGCTCGCGGAGCGGCTCCCGGAGGCGGTCGAGCTCCTCGGGCGCATGCTGCGGCCGGCGCTGCGGGAGAAGGACTTCGACACCGAGAAGGGCGTGATCCTAGAGGAGATCGCGATGTACATGGACAACCCCTTCTGGCAGCTCTACGAGGAGGTCATCGACCGCCACTACGCGCCGCACCCGCTCTCGCACCGCGTGCTCGGGACGAAGGACTCCATCGGCGCGCTGCGCGCCGACCAGATGCGCGCGTACTTCGAGGACCGTTACTCCGCCGACAACACCGTCCTGGCGCTCGCGGGCAGGGTGGACTTCGACGGGGTCTGCGCGCAGGTCGAGAGGCTGTGCGCGTGGTGGCCGCGGACGGGCGCGACGCGGGACCCGTCGATCCCCCGCTCCGGCGCGGGAGAGTTCACCATGCGCAGCGAGCGGGTGAACAGGGGCTACCTGCTGGGCGTGTGGTCCGGCCCGCCGTACGGCGACGATCGCCGGTACGCCGCGTCGCTCCTGGGCCAGGTCCTCGGGGCCCCCGACAACAGCCGTCTGCACTGGGCGCTGATCGAGCCGGGCATCGCGGAGGAGGCGCAGGCGAGCTACGACCCGCACGACGGCGTCGGGCAGTTCCTCGTGTACGCCAGCGGCGAACCCTCGCGTCTCGACGCGATCTGGCAGGCGGTGCGCACGCAGCTGGACGGCCTGCGCGCGAGCCTGGCGCAGGAGGATCTGGACCGCCTCTTGCCCAAGGCCGTGACCGGCGCGACCGTCGCCGGGGAGCTTCCGAGCGACCGGATGCACCGCCTGGGCCGGCAGTTCACGTACCTGCGCCGGCACTCGACGCTCGAGGAGGAGCTCGAACGCCTTTCGCGCGTGACGCTCGACGACGTGCGCGCGGTGTGCGAAGCCTTCCCGCCGACGCCGTCGACGCTCGGGAGGCTTATCCCGGCGTAGCGTCGCCGTTGGCCCCGTTCATCGCGAGGAACATCCGCAGCGCAGAGGGGTCAACGCCGAAGACCTCGCGGAAGTACGACAACAGCATCCGCATCGCCCGCTCGACGCCCGCCGGCGGCAGCTGCGTGACGACCGCGCGCGGATCATCGTGCTCGCCGCGGGACGCCCAGCGCCGGTCCACCTCGCGCAGCAGGTCGACCGTCTCGGCCCTGACGCGCCACAGCGGATGCGTCCTGAACTCGGTCTTCGCGGGGTGGGCCGCCTCGGGGACGAAGACGCCCAGGCGCGGGCTGAAGCCGTAGACGTCGGCGCGGGGCATCGCCGCCCCGTTCTCGTCGCCCGTGTGCGGCTGGTGGCCCGTGTCCGCGAGCATCGCCCACGCCACGAGCAGCAGCCCCGCGCGGTCGCCGGCGGCGTCGCCCAGCATCCGCAGCCCCGCGACGAGCGCGTCGTACGCCCCCGGGTGCGCCAGCGCGTCGTGGATCGCGTGCTGCGTCAGGTCCAGCATCGCCATGCCCGCGTGGAACGAGTGGAGCGACGACCGCGCGCCGTAGAACGTCTCGAGCAGGTCCCAGGAAGCCAGCGTCGCGAGCGACTCGCCGCCGCGCTCGAGCGCGCGGGTGCTGACCACGATCTCGGCCCGGGTCATCAGCTCGACGCCGCCGGAGAACCGCGCCTCCGCGCGCTTCGCGCCCTTCGCGACGCAGCGCACCATGCCCACGGAGCGCGTGAAGACGCGCAGCGTCTGGCTGGTCTCGGACCAGTCCCACGCGCGGACGCACACAGCCTCGTCGGTCACGAGCGACACGCGTGAGGGTAGTTGAACCGGCCACGCCCCGCCGCGCTCAGGGGCGCGGAACCTCGACCCAGCGCGTGTCCATGTGCCGGACGATCGCGCCGGTGTTGACGTAGATCACCTGTTCGGCGATGTTGGTGCAGTGGTCCGCGATCATCTCGCAGTACCCCGCGATCTCGTGCAGGTGAAAAGCGAAGTCCGTCGCCAGCCGCCCGTGCGCGATCTGCGCCTCGGCCTCGCGCACGAGCGCCCCCTTGAACGCCCACACCGCGTGCTGGCTCTGGAGGACGATGTTCGCGAGCGCCGGATCGTTGCGGCCCATGCTCGCGTTCACGTCGCGCAGGATGCCGACGACGCTGTTGGCGAGGACGCGGAAGGTATCGGGGAACTGCCCGGGGTGCTTCTGGAGGGGCTGGACCAGCTCGGCGATATCGACGCCCACGTCCGCGATGCGCTCCAGCTCGTTGTTGGCCTTGACGATCGTGAGCACGTCCCGGAGCGCGCGCGGGTCGAGCTCCGCGCCCCCCCGCGTCGCGTCCGTCAGCAGCGCCACGCACGCCTGTTCCAGCGCAACGTCGGCGCCGTCGATCGCGTCGTCGAGCCTGATGGCGTTCGCAGCGCCCGCCGGGTCGCGCGCGAAGAGCGCGGTGAACGCCGCCTCGAGCAGCGCCTGCACGCGCCCGCCCTGCGCGAGCAGCTCGTTCTTGAGCGCGACGGTTCGCTGGGCAAAGTCCGCGGCGGACGACGGCATGGGCGAGGTTATGCCCCCCTCTTCCCCCCCGGCTCCCGGAGCTCGCAGCACCGACCGAACTCGCGGCAGATCGGGTGATCCGAGCACCCCCCGCGCCGCGCCCGGCACGCCGCGCGCCCGTGCCAGATGATCATGTGCGAGAGCTTGCACCACGACTCGGGCGGGAACTGGGCCATGAGCCAACGCTCGACGGCCGCGACGTTCGCGTCCGCCGGCGCGAGGCACAGCCTGCGCGAGAGCCGCTCGATGTGCGTGTCGACGACGAAGCCCTCGTTGATCCCGAACGCGTTGCCGAGCACGACATTGGCCGTCTTGCGGGCGACGCCGCGGAGCGTGAGCAGCTCCCGCATCGTCCGCGGCACACGCCCGCCGAAGGCCTCGGCGACGACTTTCATGGACTCGTGCACCGCGCGCGCCTTGGCCCGGTAGAGCCCGATCGAGCGGATGTAGGGCTCGATCTGCGCGGGCGTCGCTCTCGCGAAGTGGGCCGGCGTCGGGAACGCCTCGAAGAGCGCGGGCGTCGCCTTGTTCACGGACACGTCGGTCGCCTGCGCGGAGAGGATGGTGGCCACGAGCAGCTCGTGGGGCGACGAATACCGCAGCGCGCACGCGGCGTCGGGGTAGTGCTCCTCGAACGCGGCGAGCAGCCTCGCGGCGCGGGCCTTCCTGGCGGGCGTGATGCGCGGCGAGTCCGGCACGGCGCACGATACGCGAACGGCCGCGCGTGGTTGCCGTCAGCCGGCCGTGTCGAGCCGCGGCGCGGGCGGCGTCTTCCGGCGCGAGTTCGAATCCCCCGCCTGCCGGTCCTCGCGCGAGTTCTCGTCACCGCTGCTCGCGGCGCGCAGCGCCTGCGCTTTCTCCACCGCTTCGGCGCCCATGATCACGTCGTCCTTGTCCGCGGCGTCGCCGGCCCGGCGGAGGCTCTTGGGCTTGGCCGTCTCTCGCTTGGCCGCGGCGCCGGCCTGCTGCGCGAGGATGCCCGCCAGCCCGGCCTGGATGGGGTTGAAGACCGGCCCCGTCATCGTGGTGTTGTCGTCCCGTACGCGACCGCCGGATAAGGAAAACCGGCCCGTTTCGGGCGGTGATCGGGCGAACAGAGATCGAATGGCGCGGGCGGCGGCGTATCGGCCCCGTCGCCGGCGGTCGTTCTTCCTCAGATCGTCATGATTTCCTTGGTCTTCTCCTCGACCCGCTTGTCGGCGTCCGACTCGTACTTCTCAAGGAGCGACTGGATCTCTTCCTTCAGCGTCTTGATCTCGTCCTCGGGATAGTGCTTCCCGCCCGGGAGATTCTTGAGCCCGTCGGCGTGCTTGTTCCCGTCGCGTCGCGCGTTCCGCATGACGACCTTCGCTTCTTCGGCCATCTTTTTCACGCGCGCCGCCTCTTTCACGCGCCTGTCCTGGCTCATCGGCGGGAGGTTGATGCGCAGCTGCTTCCCCTCCACCATCGGGTTCACGCCCAACCCGCTCTTCTCGATCGCGGTCTTGATCGCGCTCACGAGCGACGCGTCGAAGGGCTTGATGAGGATCTGCGTGGCCTCGGGCGTGCCGATCGCGGCGAGGTTCTTGAGGTCCGTCGCCGAGCCGTACGCGTCCACCTTGATGAACTCGACCATCGCGGTGCTCGCGCGCCCGGTGCGCACGCCCTTCATCTCGGCCTTGAGATAATCGAGCGCCTTCTCCAGCGCGGCTTCGGTCTCGAGGAGAATCGTGTCGGGGTCTGTCATTGCGTCATCGTCCTGTGATCGGTGATCCGTGGTCGGAGAATGGAAGCGCCGTTGTCGCCGGGACGTCCGTGCCCGCCACGCACCGATCACCGTTCACCGATCACGGCGTGCCGGGGCCGCTGTTCGCTTACTTGCTCCCGAGGATCATCGGCAGCAAGTTCCGGTTCGGCACGTTCAGCGCGCCCAGCGCCGCGGCGCCGGCCGTGGCCGTCGCCTCGTCCTCGCTCGCGGCGATCTCCGCGAGCTGCTCGAGCTGGCGCGCCTCGAGCATGTTGCCGAACCGCTTGGCCGAGTCGGCCACCTGCGCGAGCATCACCGCCCGCTCGGGCCCCTCGGCGGCGGCCGCCGCGTCCATGAGCGCCCGCTGCGCGCGGTCCTGGCCGATCATCGCCAGCACCGCCGCCACCGCCCCCTTGTGCGCGAACGCGTCGTCCTGGAGGGCGCCGATGAGCACCCCCGCGGCGTCGCCGACGTTCATCACCTGGTTGCCCGACACCGCGAGGTCGCGGAGCGCCCCGAGCGAGCGGGCGGTGTAAATCTCCGCCTCGTCGTCCTTGATCGGGCCGCCGGTCGTTCGGTTCACGAGGTCCCCGACGCTGGCCTGCAGCTGGCTCTCGCCCAGACCCGCGGGACGCACCGCGACAGAGCGGTCCGCCTCGAAGCGCCGCTGCGACTCGGCGTAGGTCTCCGGCGAGACGATCATCAGCACCGGGCTCGCGGTCGTCTTGGGGAACCCCTTGACCTCGTCGAGGTTCGCCGACGTGCGCTCCCCCGAGAAGCCCGAGATCACGACGAGGTCGACGGCCGGGGCCTCGCCGAGCGGGCCCTCGATCGCCGTGAGGCTCGATCCCTGCGGCAGCACCGTGAACCCGCTCTTCTCGAGCGACGCGCGGATGGCCTGATAGCGTTCCGTGTCCGGGGTCAGCACCGTCGCGTACTGCGCGCCGCTCCCGCGGACGGCGGACGCGAGCGTCGCGACGACGCGCTCCGAGCCGGGGAACGCGCTCTGCGGCCGCGCCGCGGCGACGGCGAGGGCCGCGTCGAGCTGCACGCGCCGATTGGGGAAGACGAGGGCCTGGCCGAGCGCCGAGCGCCCGCCGACGGACTCGAGCACGGCCTTGCCGCCGGCCGTCGCCTCGATCGCGCCGATCGCCCTGCGGGCGAGGCTGATGTCGCGGTCGTTCAGCGCCCGCTGCAGCACGCGCTGCGCCACCGTGGGGCCGCCCGCGATGCCGAAGTACTCGGCGCCGCGCCTGGGCGTCTGCCCTTCCTCGTGCAGCGCCGCGGTCGGGTAGGCCGGGTTCACGTACCCCTCGGGGGTATCGAACTCGCGCGAGTAGTTCGCGCTCGTCCAGAGCGCGAGCGACTCGGTGTTGATCGAACCGCTGTTGTCGAGCTCGAGCTGCATGGCGCGCTCCGTGTGGCGCATCGCCATCGCCTCGTGGAAGACCTCGGTGCGGATCGCGTTCATCGCCAGACCGCTCGCCGGGTCGTAGGCCCAGAGGAGCTGATACTCCTCGCCCGGGAAGTTCGTGACCTCGCTCTTCTCGTTGAAGTACGACTCGGCGAGGAAGCGGTACAGGTCGTGCGCCGGGCCGGCGTTGCCGCCGAGCTGGTTGATCGCCGCCTCGCACGCGCTGCGCACGCCCTGCGTCTGCGCGGTCGCCATCACGTCCGTCAGCACCGGCAGGCTCATCTTGTACGGGATGAGGCCGAGCACGCGGGCCACCTTCTCCTGCGCGGCGGGCTGCATCCGCGGCAGCCCGGTCATCAGCGGGACGATCGCGTGGCGGCCGAGGTCGATGATCACCGTCTGGGCCTGCACCGACAGGGCCGGGTCCGCCGGCTGGAGGTACGCCTCGAGGAGCTGCGGCATGGCGTACTCGCCCGCCTGCACAAGCCCCTCGCGCGCCAGCAGACGCGCACGCAGATTGCCCGTCAGGTTCCGGATGTTCCGCGCGATCTGCTCCGGGTCGCGGGCGCGCTCGAGGCGGCCCTTCTCGTACGAGCTCAGGAGCTGCGCCGCCGTGCGCTGCAGCCCCTCGTTCCCTCCGATGCGCAGCGCCCGCTGGGTCGCGGACTCGAAGCGGCGGATGTCGCCGGCCTCGACGAGCGACGAAAAGTCCTTGTTCGACAGGCCCTGCGCCATCAACTCCGCGGCGACCGACTCCGCCATCGGGTAGTTCGCCGTCTGCACGTAGTGGATCCAGTCCTCGAGGAGCTTCGCGTTGTCCACGGGCTCCGCCGTCGCTGCGCCGTTCTGCGCTCGGGCGAACGCGCTCGGCGACGCGGCCGCGCCGCTGAAGAGGACGAGCAGGGCGACGAGCGAGACGGTCGATCGGGCGGTCTTCACGCGGAAAACTCCTCAAGTGGACGGCGGAGGCGGCATGAAAAGCCCGTCACCACGGCCCACGGCTGGGCCTGGGACGATGCGTTGGGGGTCAGGGTAGGCAGCGGTCCCCTCCCCTCCCACCCCGATGGTCCGCGAACCCGGGTGCAGAGCCCGCGGCCTTGATAACGCCAATCTCTCCGGCACACCCCGCGTGGACTGAATCCCCGTCTTCTTCCGCCCGATGACCCTCTTGGGCAAGGCCCGCAGCAACCGCGCGGACACCGGGGGTGGTTCCCGGGTCCGGACCGACGGGGGAACAGCGAGAGGCGAGGAAGCCATGCAACTCGACAAGGAAGTCCTGACGACCGGCGAGGTCGCGAAGATCTGCAACGTCGCGCCGCGCACCGTGTCGAAGTGGTTCGATTCCGGCACGCTGAAGGGGTACCGCATCCCGGGCTCCCGCGACCGCCGAATCCCCGCCAACGAACTCATGCGCTTCATGCGCGCCCACGGCATTCCCATGGAAGGGATGACCAGCGGCCGCTGCCGCGTCCTGATCGTGGACCGCGAGCGCGAGGTCGTTGACGCCCTCGAGAAGGTTCTCTCCGAACAGACGACCTACGAGGTCCGCTCGTGCACGAGCGCCTTCCAGGCGGGCATGGAGTGCGAGCGCTTCAAGCCGCACGTCGTGCTGCTCGACCTGCACGTGGGCGACATCGACGCCAAGGTCTTCTCCGACAACATCCGCCGCAACGAGAACCTCGGTTTCACAAAGATCGTCGCCATGAGCGGCCGCCTCACCGACGGCCAGGCCCTGAGCCTCAAGAGCCAGGGGTTCGACCAGTTCCTCAAGAAGCCCTTCCAGGTGCGGCAGGTCGTGCAGGCCATCGAGGCCGCGACAAACCTCGTCTCGTAGGCCCGCGTATAGATCTTCGACTCCTTGCTCGACCCGGCGCCCTCGGCCGGGTCGAGGCGCTTTTTGGGACTTCCACCCGGTGTGAGGTATGTTCCACACGGCGTCTCTCGACGCAGTGATGCGTGCGCACCAATCCATCCTCATGCTCTGCGCTGGATCGTTCTTCGGCGCGCCCGCCTTCGCCGACATCGATCCCGTGTCCGGCATCGACATGGTGACCATCGGAGCCGCCGGCAACGCCCCCTGGCAGGGCAACGGCCAACCGTGGGACCTCGCCGACGGTCGCGGCTCCGTCGGCTACGAGTACCGCATCGGCAAGTTCGAGGTCTCCACGGCTAACTGGGTCGAGTTCTACAACGCCGCGTACGACAGGCCGCCGACCGACTGGATCCCGTACGTCCTGCCGCCGCAAGAAGACGGTTGG
>DASPKL010000022.1:0-219499 GCA_035628115.1 Phycisphaerales bacterium
GGACGTCTTCGGCGGGGGCGCGTGCTCCACCGGCACGTGCGGGGACCTTGACTTCAACAACGACGGGCTCTTCCCGGACAACCTCGACCTCGAAGCCTTCTTCAGCGTCTTCGGCGGCGGCCCCTGCCTCTAAGAAGGCACCGGGCATCAAAAGCTAGTACAAAGGCCCCGGGCGAGAGCCCGGGGCTTTTCTTTGTCCACAGGCCCGGCACCGTGGCGCGGATCGAAGCGACCCAACAATCGCTCGTGCCTATTCCCGCAGCAATCTCCGCCGCGGCCGATCGGATCCGCGCCGGCGGCCTCGTCGCGTTTCCGACCGAGACCGTCTACGGCCTTGGCGCCGACGCGATGAACGACGCGGCGGTGGCGCGGGTGTTCGAGATCAAAGGTCGGCCGGCCCGCAACCCGCTCATCGTCCACGTCGCGGACGAAGCGTCGGCTCAGTCCGTCGTCACGCAGTGGCCGGAGGCGGCGCACCGGCTGGCCGAGTGCTTCTGGCCCGGGCCGCTATCGATTGTCCTGGCACGGCGCCCGGGTGTGAGCGCGCTGGTGTCGGGCGGCGGGCCCAACGTCGCCGTTCGCTGCCCGGACCACCCGGTCGCGCTCGCGCTCCTCCGGGCCTGCGGATGCCCGCTCGTCGGTCCGAGCGCCAACACCTCCGGCCGCGTCTCCCCCACGACCGCCGAGCACGTGCGGCGTGAATTCTCGGCGGAGGACGTGCTTGTGCTCGACGGCGGCCCGTGCCGCGCCGGGATCGAGTCAACCGTGCTCACGCTCTGCGAGCACCCGCCGCGCGTGCTGCGGCCGGGCATCATTTCCGCGGAGGAAGTCGCGAGCGTGCTCCGAACGCCGATCGTCGATGCCGTCGCCGGCGCGGCGCCCGTCGGCTCGCTCGAGAGCCCCGGCCTCCTCGACCGGCACTACGCGCCGGTGACGCCGGCGTACATGGTCGACGCCGGCGATTTGCTCGCGGCGCTCGGCGATATGACCGCCGCGTGCGTCGTGATCTCGCACACACCGATCGCCGTGCCGCCGCCCCACCGCCTGGAGCCGATGCCGGCGGACGCCCGCGGGTACGCGGCGGGTCTGTACGCCGCTCTCCGCAGCGTGGACGAGCAGCGACCCGGCGCGATTCTTGTCGTGCGTCCGCCGGGTGATTCGCCTGTCTGGAGGGCGGTGCTCGACCGCCTCGGACGCGCGACGCGATGCTGACGGTCACTGCACCGCGGCGTTGGGCACTCGCTTGCGGCCCGGTCCGTCCGCGCGCTCCGCGGACGGTGCAGCTCCGACCGGCCACTCGACGCCGGCGGTCTTCATTTCCTCTTCGCCGAGCGTCTTCGCGAGCAGCGCCACGTTGCGCTGGTTGGCCTTGATGAAAACGTCCGCGACGTCGCCGATCCCTGGAATGGCGCCGACAAGGAGGTCGAGAGCGATGTTCGCGATCATCCTCGCCACCACCGAGCCGGAGGCCCCGAGGCGGTGCGCCTCAACGACGATGTAGAGAGCGAGGCCCGTCGAGATGACGTCGCCGGCGGCGGGGATCAGGCCGATGAGCGCGTCAAAGCCCACGCGCTGGTTCGTGCCGGGGATCTGGATCGCGTTGTCGAGGAAGCGCGCAAGGCCGTAGACGCGCCGGATCGCCGCCGCGCGCGCGACCGGGTCAAGCCGCTTGGACCCTTCCGTGGCCATCAACCCATTCTTCGGCGATCGGCCGCGCCGGTTTCTGTGCCGCCAGTGAAGGCCGCATAACAATCAGCCGTGACGCACGCCGCCGCCCACCGAGCCGCCCCCGCCAACCACGAGCGGACGCTCGTGCGCACGCTCCGCGAGGTGGCGCCGGAGCTCGGGCTGGCCGTCGAGACGCTGGGAGACGGGTGGATCGTGCGCGTCAGCCGGCCGGCGTCCGGCGGACGGCCCGCGATCGCCAGGCACATCTACGGCTACGGGTTCGACCTCAACCCCGCGGGCACGCACGCGATCGCCTGCGACAAGGCCGCCACGAGCGAGGTGCTCGCGCAGCAGGGGGTGCCCCGCGTCGAGCACCGTCTCTTCCTGCACCCGCGGATGGCGAAGTTCGTCGCTCACGACGGCACGTGGCGGCAGTTGCTGAACGCGTGGGGGTCGTGGAGCGGCGACGTCGTTGTGAAGGAGAACGCGGGCACCGGGGGGCGTGACGTGCTGCGGTGCCGCACCATTGTCGAACTCGAGCAGGCGGTGTACGCGCACTTCGAGCGCAGCAACGCGATCGCGGTCTGCCCGTACCACGATATCGCCCGCGAAACACGCTTTGTGATGCTCGACGGCCGATGCCTGCTCGCGTACGAAAAGACCCGCCTCACCGTCACCGGCGACGGCGCGAGCACCGTCCTCGAGCTGCTCGCGCACGCGCTCATGGGCGCCCCGGGCGCTCGTTCGGCGGCGGCCGGGCTCCTTGAGGAGATGGACCCGGCGGCCCGGGCGGGCCTGCTGGACATCCCGCCCGCGGGGCAAACGCGCCTCCTCAACTGGCGCCACAACCTTGGGCAGGGCGCGGGCGTGCGCGTGCTCGATCCGGGGTCGTCCGGATGCGCCGCCGCCCACGGCGCGGCCGTCGCCGCGGCACGGGCGATCAACCTGCGCTTCGGGAGCGTTGACGTGGTGGAGAGCGCGGACGGCGCGGGCCCGATGATCCTGGAGATCAACGCGGGCGTGATGATGGAGTTCCTGACGCGGGCACTCCCCGACGGGCCGGCGCTGGCGCGCCGGGTGTACCGGGCGGCGCTCGAGGCCATGTTCGCGGGGGTGTGAAGCCCCTTCGCGGCGCTCAACCCCGCGCCGCCCGCGAGCCGATAACCCGGCGTGCTCCCATCGATCTACCTGCCGGAAAAGTACGAGTCCCGGTTCTCGCTCCTGACGGCCTTCTGCTCGCAGTTCGGCGACGCCTGCCGCGCCCGCGGCCTGCGCGTGAACCCGCCCCGCAACCCGAACGAGCCGGCGATCTTTGCTTTCTTCAACCTCGCCGGCTCCGACACGCTCGCGCGCTGGATCGGCCCGCGCGCGGCGTCCACCGCCGTGGTGCAGTGGATCGTCGATCACCCGTTCATGCTCGATCAGCGCGCCGTGGGCGAGCTCGCGCGCCTGCCCAACTACAGGCTGCTGACGGTCGCCGACGACGACGTGCACTTGCTGCAGCTGCGGTGGCCCGGGATGACGCACGCGCGCCTCTGGCACGGCGTTCCGCGCGGCGCGCTCTGTGACGCGGGATCGCTCGTCCGGTCGCACGAGGATCGGGCGGTGCGCGACATCGACGTGCTCGTGTGCGGCTCGCTCGCGTCCGACGACGAGGTCGCCAAGCGCCGCGCGGAAGTGCCGCCGTCGCTTCACAAGGCGTGCGACGAGATCGTGCGTCTGCGGCTCGCGCACCCGCACATGCCCTTCGGCCAGGCGTTCGATATCGCGGTCGCCGGGCCGGTCCGCACCGGCGATCACTGGGGCCTGATGGCGACGATCGCCCGGTACGCCACGCATGTCGTGAACCGGGAGCGGCGCCTCGCGCTCCTGCGGGGTCTCGCCGGCCTGCGCGTCGCGGTCGTCGGCACCCCGACGTGGCGCGGCCATTGCGGCGGCACGCTCGCGTACGCTGGCGAGGTCGAGTTCACGGACATCCACACCTGGATGGCGCGCGCCCGCGTCTGCGTGTGCATCAACCCGACGCAATTCACGCACGCGTTCAGCGAGCGGCTGCTCCTCGCGCTCGGCGCCGGCAGCGGCGTCGTCAGCGACGACCGGCTGCACGTGCGCGAGGAGTTCGTGCGGCCCGGCGGCGAGGCGTGCGCGGTGTTCCCCGCGACGCTCGACGAGGGCCCCCCGCTCTTGCGCGAGCGCGTCGAGCATCTGCTGGGCAGCATCGACGCCCGCGTCGGGCTCGCGGCACGCGGCCGCGCGGCGATCGAATCGTCGCACCTCTGGGAGCACCGGGTCGACAGTCTGCTCGCCGCCGCGGGTTACCGCGTCGAGGCCGCCGCCGCGGCGTGATCACGGCACGCGCCGCCGCAACCGCCCGCGATGGCGAAGCTCCGCACGCGCGGGTCTTCGGGTCGGCCTTCGGGGAAGAGCGCCGTGACGCGCGAGAGGAACCGCCGGCGGAACTCCGCTTCGCCGAGCCTGAACTGGGGGTTGTTCTGCGTCTGCGGGTACTCCGCGGCGATGCGCTCGTCGATGGCGCGGATGCGGCTCTCCGGGAGCGGGTGCGTCGAGAGCATCTCCGGCGCGCGTCCGGACCTCTCGAGGGTCGCCAGGATTTCCATCACCTGCCGCGCACCGCGCGGGTCGTACCCCGCACGCGTGATGTAGCGCATCCCCAGCGCGTCGCTCTCGAGCTCCTGGCCTCGGTCGTACTTGAGGAGCGCGATCTGCGCGACCTGCCCGCCGAGGTCGGCGAGCGGCGCGCCCGAGTCGCCGAGCAAGATGGCGAGCACGCCGACCCCGAGCTGGGTGCCCGCCGCGCGCGCGAAGCGGTCGTTCGTGTGTCGAGCGGTCACGTGGCCGATCTCGTGCCCGAGCACCGCCGCGAGCTGCGCCTCGTTCGTCATCCGGCGCGCGAGGCCCATCGACATGAAGACCTTGCCGCCGGGGAGCGCGAACGCGTTGACCACGTCGCTGTCGAGGAGGATGAACTCCCACGGCAGCTCTCGGAGCGAAGCATCGTCCTGGTACGTCGTCTCGACGAGGCGACGCCCGATCTCATCGACGTACCCGGCGAGCGTCGCGTCGGTCACCCGCCCGCCCATTTCGGTCGCGAGCTCGTCCTTGGCCTGCTCGCCGAGCTGCACTTCCTGATCGCGCGAGAGCGCGTTGAACTGGCTCCGCCCCGTCGTGGGGTTCGTCGAGCACGCGCCGAGAAGTCCGCCGGCGAGCAATGCGCCCGCGCACGCAACGATTCGCATCGAGCCCGTCACCATCGCCATGGGTAGCCCTCCAAAGTCGGGATTGTTGCGCGCGAGGAAGGGTGTCCATCGCCGGCCGGTGAAAAGCGTCTCACCGGGCGAGGCGTTCCAGCGCGTCGCCGCTCAGGCGGTAGACCGTCCACTGATCCAGCGGCACGGCGCCGAGACGCTTGTAGAACCCGATCGCCGGCTCGTTCCAGTCGATAACCATCCAGTCGAGTCGCGGACAGCCGCGGGCGGTTGCCGCCCGCGCGACCTCGCGCAGGAGGGCAAGACCCAGCCCCTTGCCGCGCGCCGCCGGGCGCACGAACAGGTCTTCGAGATACATCCCGGGCCTGCCCGTCCACGTCGAGAAGTTGTGGTAGA
Organism: Phycisphaerales bacterium; assembly: GCA_035628115.1. Lineage (GTDB taxonomy): Bacteria > Planctomycetota > Phycisphaerae > Phycisphaerales > UBA1924 > BJHL01. The sequence goes on from DASPKL010000022.1 coordinate 5,292, forward strand.
AGACGGCGATCCCCTGCGGCGCGCCGTCGACCTCGCCGATGAGCGCGCCGCAGAGCGACCGCGGGCCGAAGAGCGCGCTGCGCATGTCCGCCTCTGTCGCCCTGGCTTCCTGCGGAGCGCGCTCGTACTCCGCGAGCTCGCGCACGAGCTGGAGGATGAAGGGGATGTCCGCTTCGGTCGCGGGCCGAACGGTGGTGCTCATCGCGCGGCCTTTGCGTTGGCGAGCGCGCTCGCGATGGCCTCGATCGGGTGCACCGCACGCCGCCCGGCACCGTCGTGGATCTGGTGGCGGCAGCTCGTGCCCGGGGCGCAGATCGCCGCGTCCCCCGCCGCGGCACGCGCGGCGGGCAGAAGCACCAACTCCCCGATCTTCATCGAGAGGTCGAAGCGGTCGGCGGTGTAACCGAACGCGCCCGCCATCCCGCAGCAGCCGCTGTCGAGGACGCGGAGCGACTCGCCGAAGACGCGCCGAAGCGCCCTCGCGCTCGTCTCCGCGCCCCAGAGCGCCTTCTGATGGCAGTGCGCGTGCAGGATCGCGTCGCGCGCGCCCGGCTCGAACGCCGGCCGCGTCGGGTGCTTGTCCCACGCCTCGTCGAGGAACTGCTCCGGCAGCGCGGCCTTCGCGGCGAGCGCTTGGCGTACCGCGAGCGGCGTCCGCAGCTTGAGCTTCAGCCAATCGTCCTTGATCGCCGAGAGGCACGAGGGTTCGGCGACGAGGATCGCTCGGACGTTCGCGTCCGCCGCGAGGGGCGAGAGCCGATGCAACGTCGTATCGATCTCTTTAATCGCCCGCGGCAGCAGGCCGAGCGAGATCTTCGCCCGCCCGCAGCAGCCCGCGTCGGCGAGCACGACGTCGTACCCGCACGCCTCGAAGAGGCTCTTGGTTGCGAGGCCGATCCCGGGCTCGTTGAACATGGTGAAGCAATCGCCGAAGAGCGCGACGCGGGGTCTCGCGGGCGCCGTGCCGCCCGGCGGGCTCCACGACGACGCCAGCGACCTCGCAAAGGGCGGCAAACTCCGCCGCTCGTCGATGTTCAGCACGCGCCGCGCGATCGCGCGGGACGGCCTCAGCGCCGCGAGCCTGTTCGCGACAGCCGGCATGATCGAGCCCGCGCGGTTGAGCGAGCGGATCGCGCCCATGAGCCTCGCGGCGAGCGGCGCGCCCTCTCGTGCGAAGCGCTGCGCCGTGTACTCCGCTTTCAAGCGCGCGACATCGACGTTGCTGGGGCACTCGGTCTTGCACGCCTTGCACGAGAGGCACAGCCGCAGCGTCTCGATCGCGCCCGGATCGCTCCACACGCCTCCGGCCGTCCCTTCCGCGACCGACCCCTGGCCGGTGATCGCCAGCCGGAGCGCGTTGCCGCGCCCGCGCGTGCTGTGACGCTCGTCCAGGGTCGCCATATAGCTCGGGCACATCGTGCCCCCCTGCTTCTTGCGGCAGACGCCCGCGCCGTTGCACATCTCCACCGCACCGTCGAACCCGTGCTGATCGTCGTAATCGAAGTAGGTCTTGAGCTCCGGCGGGAACGTGAGCCGCCGCCCCTGCGCGGGTTCCACGCGCAGACGCTGCGTCATGGTCTCGAGGGGTCGCGGGCTGTCGCCGCCGATGTCGACGATGTTGCCCGGATTGAGAAGGTTCTCCGGGTCGAACGCTCGCTTGACGGCCTTGAAGGCCTCCATCAACTCCGGGCCGAAGAACCGCTCGAGCAGCGGCCCGCGGACCCGGCCATCGCCGTGCTCGCCGGACATCACGCCGCCCAGCCGGCGCGCGAGGTCCGCCGTCTTGACGGCGATGTCCATCATCCGCTCGCGGTCGGCCGTGTCGTGGATGTCCAGCAGCGGCCGCACGTGCAGCACGCCGACGCTCGCGTGCGCCCAGAACGCCGCCCTCGTCCCGTGGCTCTCCACGATTCCCCGCAGCTCGCGCACGAACTCGGCCAGGTTCTCGACCGGGATCGCGTTGTCCTCGACGAACGTGATCGGCTTGCGGTGGCCCGGCACGCCGTGCAGCAGCGGCTCGCCCGCCTTGCGCAGCTTCCAGGCGTTCATCATCGCCGCGGCGTCGGTGTGCACCTCCAAGGGCGTCCCAGCGGGCAGCACGCGGCGCAGCCCGCCGACGCGCTCCGCGACGGCCTCGCGCGACGGGCCGGAGTACTCGACGTACAGCACGGCGCTCACCGCGCCGCCGCCGGGCAGCAGCTCGACGTAGCGTCGATACTCCGCGTTCGCCCGCGCAAGACCGATCACCATGTCGTCGAGCAGCTCCACCGCGCTCGGCTTGGTCGCGAGGATCGGGATCACCGCCGCGATCGCGTCGTCGACCGACGCGAAGGACGCGACCGCCAGCGACCGCGCCCTCGGTCGCTCGTGCAACCGCAGGGTCGCCCCGAGCGTCACCGCGAGCGTCCCCTCGCTGCCGCACAGGACCGGCGCGAGGTCGACGTCCGTCTCGTCCACGCCGCGGTCGAGCTGCGCCAGCACCATGTCGAGCCCGTACCCGGCGTTGCGACGAACCGTGCGCGGGAAGCGCTCGCGGATCGCCGACGCGTGCGCACGCACGGTCCCCACCACCGCCTTCGTGATCGCCGCGACGCGCGCATCGCCCCGGGCGCTCCCGCCCGCGAAGCGCACCGTCTCGCCGCTCGCGAGGCAGGCATCGATCGAAACAATGCTCTCGCTCGTGCGCCCGTACATGATCGAGCGCGACCCCGCCGCGTTGTTGCCGATGCAACCGCCCACCGTCGCTTGGCGCGACGTCGCCGGGTCGGGCGCGAAGAAGAGCCCGCTCGGGGCGATCGCGTCGTTGAGGTCGTCGATCGTGGCGCCGGGCTGCGCGTCAATTGTCCGCGCCCGCGGATCGAGCCTGCTCCACGAGCGGCAGTTCGGCGAAAGATCGATCACGACGGCCCGGTTGGTGCACTGCCCGGCGAGGCTCGTCCCTCCGCCGCGGGGCAGCACCGGCAGGCGGTGCGCGGCGCAATACGCGATCGCCCGGGCGGCGTCCTCCACGCTCACGGGGATCACGACCGCGAGCGGCTCTACCTGATAGAGGGATGCGTCCGTGGCGTACAGGAGTCGGTCGTGAACGCCCAGCCGCACCTCACCCTCGATGGCGTTCGCGAGCCCGCGCAGGGCGCCGCCTTCGTCGGCCGCGGCGCGGGGCAGGACGGGGAGGTGCATGTGCGAGAGTAGATGGAGCATCGTTTGGTTGCGCGCGAGCGCCGAGCCGCTCCAAGAACCGTCATCACCCTCTTCTCGGACCGTTGCCGTCACTCCAATACGGACAATCGCTTGCAATCGCCGCGGCGACAGGTAGGATGTGCCCCGCGCGGCCGAAACCCGCCGCGCAAAGGAGAGATCGATGACACGAGCGGCCGCGATGATTGGAGTTGTCTTGGCAGCGAGCGCCGCGGTCGCGGCGCCGACGACTTGGTCGATCAACACGCCGTGGGACTTCCACACTTCCTCCGTTCCCGCGCAGGGGAATCTCGTGGGGACGATCACGTTCGATCGTTCGGTGAGCGACTTCTACCCGGCGGCGTGGTCGTTCACGCTCGAGCACACCGATCCGGTGTTCACGGCCTTCTACCCGCTGACGATCTCCGGCACCTATCCGGATTGCTCGAGTTCCGGACCGCTGGGCTGGATCCTTTTCCAGTCCGGATCCCCCAGCTTGAACACGTATCTTCAGCTCGGCTTCGGAACAAACCCGGCCTCGCGCGACATTCTCCTGGACGGCACGGCCGGCACCGTGAACTTTTCCGCGTACGAGTGGGTGTACCGCAACTTCAACGCATCGAACCGCCTGATTTACAACGGCTCCGCCGCGTTGGTCCCCTCGCCCGCGGCCGCGTTGCTCCCGGTGGCGGGGCTCTTCGCGTTCTCGCGCCGGAGGCGCTGACCGACGCCCTCCGCACGGGGGTGCGCCTTGCCCCTGCCCCCTTCGGTTGATTTTCGCGCAGTGATCATGAATCGGTTATCCGGGCGTCCCATTTGGCGCATGGGGAACCGGTGACACCCATGACCACGACCCCGAACGTCCGCGTCCGCGGCATCCGCCGCGCTTTGCTCGCCGCTTTCTGCGTCCTGGCCTGCCTGCCCGTGGTCGCCCGCGCGCAGGCGGCCTTCTCGCAGAGCTTCGACAACCTCGGCAACAACGACGCCAACAACCTCGGTCCGACGGCGCTCATGGCCCAAGGCTGGATCTTCCGGAACCAGAGTTCGCCCCAGGGCTTCGCGGCCTGGGGCGTGACCGGGCCGGACACCAACCCGATTTTCCCGACCGCACACTCGGGCGGTTTCTACCTCGGTATCTTCGACCACGCCTCGGGGGGCGTGTACGACCCGCTCAACGCGTGGGCGATCCTGCCGCCGATCGCGAACCAGAACGCGAACGACAAGGTCGTGCTCTACGTCCATTCGTTTCTGTCCACCTCGCGCCTGGAAGTGCGGTATTCCCCCACGGGCGCGATCGGAACGGGTTCCGGTCCGGGCGACATCGGCGCCTTCACGACGCTCCTGGGCAGCGTCACCGCGTCGAATTCCGGTTGGCTGCGTCTTGAGTACAACCTGCCGGGCGCCGGGCGCATCGCGCTGCGATACACGGGCACGCGCGCCGCGTGGAATGGGTTCCACGACTTCGTCCTGATCGACACGCTCTCCGTCGGCCCGCCGCCCCCGTCCCCCTGCAATCAGCCCCCGACGCCGAGCGCCGGGCAGACCGTGCACTGGACGCTCGCGAACAGCCCGTACCGCGTCTGTCAGAGCATCACCATCCCCGCCGGCGCCACCGTCGTCGTCGATCCCGGCGTGCAGGTCACGGTCGAGAGCAGCCGTCAGATCACCGTGCAGGGCGAGATGCGCGTGATGGGCACGGCGGCGCAGCCCAACGTGCTCACCGCCCTCGCGAATTACCCGCCGATGATCGTCGTGGACGGCGGCCGCGTGGAAGCGCACCGCACCACCTTCGGTGGCCAGGTGCGGCCGAGTGCCGGGGCCGAGACCGAGATCTTCGACAGCACCTTCAACGGCCCCAACGGCCTCGTCTTTACTGATCTTTACATGGGCAACGCGTACGCACGCTTCGAGCGGGTCACGTTCAACGGTTCGGACTTCATCCTCTGCAACCACACGATGGTGCTGCGCGACATCACGCTCAACGACACGGACGCGATGTGGCTCCGGGACTATGTCTTCGCGAACAACATCACGTCCGACGGCCGCCCCATCGGCCTGGAGGGAGCGCCACAGGGCACGCTCATCGACCGCGTCACCGTCCGCAACGCGCCGCACGGGCTCGGCCTGATGTACGGCAACTTCTTCATCGGGCCCGACGTCACCCTCACTAACAACGGCTTCACGGCCCACGCCGACAACGCCGGCATCCTACCGGGCAGCACGCTTCCGCCCACCGGCAACCAGCAGAACCTCGTCTTCATCCCCGGCGGCGACCACGGCAACGAGAGCATCTGGGCCGACGCCGGTATTCCGTACTACGTCTCCGCTTTCTACCTCCAGCACGGCGGCTCGCTCAAGATCCTCGACGGCGTCACCGTCAAGATGGCCGGCCAGGCCGGCATGATCAAGGACCCGAGCCCGATCACCGTCTACGGCACCGAGGAGCGCCCCGTGCGCTTCGAGCAGGGTGTCCCCGGCCAGCGCTGGTACCCCCTCCAGGGCTTCCACCGGATCCGCCACGGCATCCTCGACGGCGCGATCACCGCCGCGGCGTGGCCCTCGCAGGTCGGCCCGGGCTTCATGGACAGCTCGATCGTCCGCAATTCCTCCGAGTACGGCGTCCGCGGCGGCGCGATCGTCCGCAAGACGCTCTTCCAGAACAACGCCGTCGGCGCGTTCGTGTCTTTCAACGACATTGATCTGCTCGGCATCACCAACCCCAACGCCTTCGAGAACAACGCCCTCGCCGTGCTCGACGCCGGCAACGCCACGTACAACTGGTGGAACTCACCGACGGGGCCGCGGCATGCGTCCAACCCGGGCGGCACGGGCGACCCCGTTGCCGACGGCGTCCCGTTCATTCCCTTCCGCACGGAGCGCCCGGACTTCAACGACGCCCCGCCGATCGTGGACTTCGAGAAGCCCTTCTTCTTCGCCAAGCCCGGCGAGCGCGTGATCCTGAACTGGAAGGCCCGTGACGACGGTTCGATCACCAGCCAGCGCATCTATATGACGCTCGACGGCGACGTCTTCGCCCCCGACGTCCCCTCGGGCCAGGTCGTGATGCTCGCGGACGATCTCCCGGGTGACCAGCGCTCCTTCGAGTTCGCCGTGCCCGAGCCCCCGGTGCGCTTCTTCGGCTACATGAACATCCGCGTCGAGTCCTTCGACAACGCGGGGCAAATCGGCTGGGATGACATCGTCATGTCGGCCGAACGCGAGGAGCAGGGCTCGCTCACGCTCACCTCGCCGAACGTCGCCACGGTGACCGCAGGTGAGCTTATGGGCGACGTCTGCTGGACGGAGAACGACATCAACCCCATCGGCGGCGACGTCAACGCCTTTATTCTCCTTGAAAACACCGGCGACGCGCTCAGCCTCGGCGGCGTGACCACCTACCTCACGTGCCTGCCCCTGGACCTGACGGCGCCGTACGTCTCGACGGACCGCGCCCGCATCGTCCTTTCGCTCTTCACGCACGGCGGCATCCGCCAGCCCGAGTACTTCTTCTCCGAGCCTTTCAGCATCCGCCCCGACCCGCGCGTCGGCGACGCCGCGCCGACCGTGACGATGACCTCGCCCGCGCCCGGCTCGGCGCACGGCGGCAACCAACCCGTCGTGATCTCGTGGCAGGGCTCCGACGACGAGTTCGTCCGCCACTATCACATCCAGGTCTCGACGGACGGGGGCCGCACGTGGGGCTTCATCGCCTCGAACATCCCCGGCACGCAGACCTCGTACACGTGGCTCACGCCGCCGTGGACGGGCGCGTCGCAGTTGCTCCTCAAGGTCGTCGCGGTGGACCGCCGCTTCCAGGACACGTCGTCGATCGTCGCGATCACGCTCGACGGGTCCCTGATCGGCGCGAGCTGCGACAGCATCGACTTCAACGGAGACGGGCTCTTCCCGGACAACCAGGACCTTGTTGACTACCTCGCGGTCTTCGGCGGTGGTGATTGCAGCACCGGCACCTGTGGTGATCTGGACTTCAACAACGACGGGCTCTTCCCGGATAACCTCGACCTCGAAACGTTCTTCCGCGTCTTCGGCGGCGGGGCGTGCTGAAGAAGGCACTGGGCATCAGGCACGAGTGAAAGACAAGAACCCCGGGGACAAGCCCAGGGTTTTTCGTCGAGCGCGGTGACACCGGCGGAAGCATGTAGCCCGACCGTCTGGGAGGGCTTTCTTCGCCGGGGTCCGCGGAGGTCGCCGGGGCAGCGCGCAGCATGCGGCTATAGCTCGGAACGGAACCGGCGCTGCACGAGCTCCCTCGCGAATCCAGCCAGCAGCTGGACAAAGACCCACTGCGCAAAGCGCCAAATCAAGGGTCGGAGATACTGGATCGCGAGCCCGATGTGGATCGAGCACATACGAACGGATTCGAGTGTGTTGAGCGCTCCGTCTTGGCGCTGCTGCTTCGATGCGCGCGCCGGCCGACGGTGGGCCTTTTTCGTAGCCATTCTGTAGGCTCCTTGTAGATTTCGAAGACTCGGACGTAGGCCGCATGATACACCTGCTTGACGCACCGCGAGCGCAATGAAAAGGGAGGGTCCTCCGCCCCTCCCTCCGGTCGTTGAAGAAACGCGAGCGGTGTACTACGCCGCCAGGCGCGCCCCGCCCGTCTCCGCGCTCTCGATCGAGAGCGTGCGGCCCGGGCCGGTGCGGCCGAAGCGGACGGCGAGGATCTCGGAGAGGGGCCCCGCGCTGTCGGCGCGCTGCCCCTGCACCGTGTACTGCACCGAGTCCGGCCCCGCGATGAAGGTGTTGTCCACGAAGCGCCGCTCGCCGGTCACGCCGACGAAGGCGAACTCCTCGGTGGGCGAAAGGCGGCGGCGGACGATGTAGCTGGTGCCGCTCGTGCCCGTCGGGTTGTTGCTCCGCCAGCGAAGCTCGACCGCCCCCGTCGAGGCCACGAGGGCCACGGAGAGGTTGGTGGGCTGACCCGGCGGCGGCGCTCGGGTCTTGCGGGGGCGGGACCTGCGCGATCTGGTAGACCTGCGGGTTGTTGGTGTTCTCCGCGAAGGTGCGGATGGAGCGGACCATCTCGGCGGCGCTGCGGCGCAGATCGCCGAACTCCTCCGTCGCGGTCTCGGTCGCCGCGCGGAGCTGGAGCTTGAGCGACTCCTGCGCGTCGCCCGCGTCGGTCGCGCTGGCGACGGCCTCGGCGAACGCCGTCGCCTGCGCCGCCGTGAGGCCGATGGCGGTCGCGTTGTCGGCGAAGACGCTGACGTGTGCCTTGCACCACGCGAGGAACGCCGCCCGCGGCGACGTCGGGTAACTTCGGCTCCGGTCCCCGCCGCGGGCAGGTGTGGATCAAGGATGCCGAGCGGGCTGACCCGGACGACCCAGAGGACATTTGCTTCTGGGTCGCCGGCTCCTTTGATCGGTTCTACTCGTCGTTCAGCGAGTTGCCCTCTGACATGCAAGACGGCGACTGGCTGTAAGTAGCTCGCCGCGATTGGACGTACGACGCGTACGGGGCGGTGCTCTCCGGCCACAGCTACGCGGCCCACCCCGTGCAGCGCCTCGGGCACAAGGGCTCGTCCTTGACCGCTTGGACTGACCGACTCGCACAAGCGTGTGTCGTATCTTCTGTTTTTACAACAGTTTCCAGCGGCCACGCGATGGTCACGGCCCAATACCGTACAAATACTTGACAAATCCCCGTCTTCTTGTACCCTAACAAAATGGGATCATCAGTCTGCGCCGAGCCGCTCAACTCGGGTCAGGGGCGCGTGTGCCCGCGGACGCTGCGGCGGCAGCTCGACGATCTTCAAGCAGGACGTGCAACACCCCGGCGCACGGCGTGCTCTGACCTATTGCCATTCGACCTCACACACGGCAGACTGCACGAGTGGCTCGGTGTACAGGGCGACGCCGCGTCGTCTCGGCAGTGGTCGCCGCCGCTGGAGTTGCTGATCGAACTCGCACGGCGCAGCATGATGCAACAAGGCGTCGGCCGGGTCGTATGGGTCGGCCGCTCGGTCCACCCGTACGCGGTCGTGCTCGGCCAACGCGGCCTCGAAGCCTGCACGCTCCTCGCACGATCGCTCTTCGTACATGCTCAGCATGCCAGCGAACGGCTCTGGGCGGCGGACCTCTCGCTCCGAAGCCGCGTCGCGGCGGTGATCGCCGACGGCAGAGCCTTCGACCTCCGTGCCACGCGTCGGTTGCAACTCGCCGCGGAAGCGGGCGGCTCGATGTGCCTGCTCGCGCGGCCGCCGTGGGAAGCCGGCGTCCTCTCCGCCGCGGCGACGCGCTGGATGGTTTCGTTCCTCCGTTCCCCCACCATGACAAGACGCTGGAGCGTCGAACTCCTGCGCTGCAAGGGAATGCAGCCCGACGACCGTGCGCGCCGTGCACGGGTGCTGGAGCTTGACCGTGCGACGCGTGCTCTGCGTGTGGCTCCCGACGTTCTCGACGGACTTGGCGAAACTGCGACGCGTCCACCGAGACGAGCACGCACGGGGTGAAAGGCCAGGCGTCGTGCTCTTGACGAAGGCCGTGTCGGGCCGCGAGGTCGTCGTGCGTCGGTGCGCGGCCGCCGCGAAGGCCGGCGTCGAGCCGGGCATGGATCTTGCGCATGCGCGCTCGCTGCTGCCCGCGCGTCTCGCGCCGGCCGTCGAGCCGCACCGGCCGGAGTGTGACGCCGCGGCCCTGCATCGGCTCGCCGCGAACGCGCTGCGGTACTCGCCCGTCGTCGCGGCCGATCCGCCCGACGGGCTCTTCATCGACGTGACCGGCACCGAGCGCCTGCACGGGAGCGAGCGGCGGCTGGTGACACTCGTTGCTGCGCGGTTTGAGCGCCTGGGCTTCGGGGCGCGGATCGCCGCCGCGTCCACGTGCGGGTGCGCGTGGGCCGTCGCCCACTTCGGCAAGCACGCTCTGTGCGGCGTGCCGCACGGGTGCGAGCGCGACGGGCTGCGCGATCTGCCGGTCGCGGCGTTGCGGATCGACGGAAGGACGGAAGAAGAACTGCGCGAGGTCGGGCTCGAGACCGTCGGCCATGTGCTCAACCTGCCGAGGGCATCGCTCGCCGCGAGGTTCGATCCGTCGCTCCTCCGCAGGCTCTCGCAGGCGCTCGGCGAGATCGACGAGCGGCAGGAACCGGTCCGGCCCGCGCCGCCGATCCGACGAGCAATCGTCTTCAACGGCGCAACAGACAATTGGGAGTCGATCCACGCCGCGGCGGAAGAATTGCTCGCCGCGGTGGTCAAGGACCTTGAGGCGCGTGACCTCGGCGTGCGCCGGCTCGTGCTTTCGCTGCGGGAGGAAGGCGGCGGAGCGGTCGCGGCGAGCCTCCAACTCAGCCGCCCGACGCGCTCGTTCAAGCACGTGTGGACGCTGCTCCGGACCCGGCTGGAACGGCTCTGCGTCCGCGGTGGCGTGGAGGGTGTCGAAATCACCGCGGCACGGATAGCGCGGATCAAGCATGAGCAGTGTGCTTCGTCATCGCTCGGCGGCGATGGCCGGAGCGATGAGCGGATGGCCGGCGAACTCACCGACACGCTCGCGTCCCGCCTGGGCCCGGACAGTGTCGTCTGCATCGATCCGGTCGCGTCGCATCTGCCGGAGCGTGCGTTCCGCACGCGGTCCGCGCTGGAGGCGCCGTTGCGGGTTTCTGCTGGCTCCGTCCCGCACGGCCGCCCCACCGTTCTTTACCGGCGGCCCGAGCCGGCGCGGGTGGTGTCGCTCACGCCGGACGGGCCGATCCTGGGCTTGGCGTGGCGCGGCGAGCGTGCCGAAGTCGTCGCGTGCGAGGGGCCCGAGCGCATCGAGCAGGAATGGTGGCGATGGGACCCGCCGGGCGGCGGCCGCCCGCGCAGAACCGCGTCGAACGACCGGCGCCGCCCGCCTCCGCCCGCACGCGATTACTACGCGGTGCAGACGCGGTCGGGTCGGTGGCTGTGGGTGTGCCGGCAGGTCGGCGGCGGGCGGTGGTTCGTGCACGGCGAATGGTGCTGATCATGCCGGCGAGCGAGTTCCCCAAGTTCCGACCACATCCGTTCCGGCGGCCCGGGCCGACGCCCGACGCCGCCGAGAGCGCCGACGCACAGCCGCCGTTCGCGGAGCTCTGCGTCACCACGAATTACACGTTCCTCAACGGCGCGAGCCACCCGGAAGAACTCGTGCAGCGCGCCGCGGACCTCGAGTACAGGGCGGTCGCGGTCACCGACACCCACTCTCTCGCGGGCGTGGTTCGCGCCCATGTCGCAGCGAAAGCGGCCGGTATCCAACTCATCGTCGGCGCTCGCCTGGTGCTTCAGGACATGCCGGGATGCGCCGTGTGCGTTTACCCAACGGACATGCCGTCGTACCGCGGGCTGTGCCGGTTGTTGACGACCGGAAAGCGCCGCGCCCCGAAAGGCTCGTGCGTGCTGATGTCCGAGGACCTCGCGGCGCACGCCGACGGGCTCCTCGCCGTCGCCGCGCCGGTCGAGCCGAACGGCGGCCCGGCGGAGCATGACATCCGCTCGCTCCGCGGCGTATTCGACGGGGACAGGCTCTCGATCGCGGCGACCGCCGGGTACGGTCCGAGCGATGCGGACGGCATCGAGCGGCTGGCGGGATTCGCCGCCCGCTGCGGCGTCCCGCTGGTGGCGACCAACGACGTGTCGTACCACGACGCCGGGCGCAGGACGCTCCACGACGTGCTGGCGTGCATCCGACATAGATGCACGCTGAGCGAGGCCGGGTTCCGCCTCGGCGCGAACGCGGAGCGTCACCCGAAGCCCCCGGCCGAGATGCACCGGCTCTTCGCGGCGCACCCGTGTGCGCTCTCGCGCACGATCGAAATCGCGGAACGGACGCGCGGGTTCAGCCTCGATCAACTCCGCTACGACTACCCGGACGAGATCGTCCCGAACGGCCGGACGCCGCTGGAGTATCTCGCCGATCTCACCTGGTCGAGCGCCGCGCAGGTCTACAAAGGGAGCATCCCGGACAAGGTGCGGTCGCAGATCGAGCACGAGCTGCGATTGATCGGGGAGCTCGGGTATGCGCCATACTTCCTGACCGTCTACGACCTCGTGCGTTTCGCCCGCACGGGCGGCGAGCGGCCGGGCGAACCGCCTCGCGCGGGCTGGCCCGGGCCCATCCTCTGCCAGGGGCGCGGCGCCGCGGCGAACTCGGCCGTGTGCTTCTGTCTCGGCGTCACGGCCGTCGACCCCGACCGCATCAGCGTGCTCTTCGAGCGCTTCGTGAGCAAGGAGCGCAACGAGCCGCCGGACATCGACATCGACTTCGAGCACGAACGGCGCGAGGAGGTGATCCAGTACATCTACCGCAAGTACGGGCGGGAGCGGGCCGCTCTCACCGCCGAGGTCATCACGTACCGCAGGCGCAGCGCCGTGCGCGACGTGGGCAAGGCGCTGGGGTTGTCGCTCGACCTCGTCGATCGCCTCGCGAAGAGCACGGAGTGGTTCGACGACGGCGCCGCTCACCCGAAGCGCCTGCGCGACCTGGGCCTCAACCCGGACGATCCGACGATCGGATGGCTCACGCGTCTGGTCGAAGACATCCTCGGGTTTCCCCGGCACCTCTCGCAGCACGTGGGCGGGTTCGTCATCACGCGGTCGCCGCTGTGCGAGCTCGTTCCGGTCGAGAACGCCGCGATGCCCGGCCGCACCGTCATCGAATGGGACAAGGACGACATCGACGCGGTCGGGATGCTGAAGGTCGACGTGCTCGGGCTGGGCATGCTCACCGCCCTGCGCAAGTGCATGGCGATGGTGAACGAACGGCGCGGATCGCCGCTCACGCTCGCGACGATCCCCCCCGAGGACCCGCTCACGTACGAGATGGCGCGACGCGCCGACACCGTCGGCGTCTTCCAGATCGAGAGCCGGGCGCAGATGTCGATGCTGCCGCGGCTCAAGCCCAGGGAGTTCTACGACCTCGTCATCGAGGTCGCGATCGTGCGGCCCGGGCCGATCCAGGGCGGGATGGTGCACCCGTACCTGCGCCGGCGGGCGGGAGATGAGCCGATCGAGCCGCTCCCGGCGTCGGTCCCCGACCACGTCCGACGCGGCGTCGAAGAAGTGCTCGGCCGCACGCTCGGCGTCCCGCTCTTCCAGGAGCAGTGCATGGCGCTGGCGGTGAAGGCCGCGGGGTTCACGCCCGGCCGCGCCGACCAGCTGCGGCGCGCCATGGCCGCGTGGAAGCGCAAAGGAAATCTGATCTACCGCTTCGGGCAGGAGCTCATCGACGGGATGGTGGCGAACGGCCTGCCGGCCGAGTTCGCGGAGCGGTGCTTCGAGCAGATCAAGGGGTTCAGCGAGTACGGCTTCCCGGAGAGCCACGCCGCGAGCTTCGCGCTGCTCGTGTACGCCTCCGCGTGGCTCAAGCGTCATTACCCGGCGGAGTTCTGCGCCGCGCTGCTCAACAGCCAGCCGATGGGGTTCTACACGCCGGCGCAGCTGGTGCGCGACGCGGCGGAGCACGGGGTGCGCGTCCTGCCCGTGGACGTGCAGCGCAGCGCGTGGGACTGCACGGTCGATCGCGACGGCGCGCTCCGGCTGGGGATGCGGATGGTCAAAGGGCTCGGGCTCCCCGACGCGGAGCGGATCGTCGCCGCCGCGCGCGAACACGGGGCTTTCGACACGATGACGGCCTTGTGGCGGGCGAGCGGCGCGCGGGCGACGGCGCTGCGGCGGCTCGCCGCGGCGGACGCGTTCGGGTCGATGGGGCTCTCGCGCCAGCAGGCGCTCTGGCAGTCGCGGCTGCTCCGGGATGCGCCGATGCCGCTCTTCGACGGGATCGCAGCGCCCGCTGATACCGCCGATCTGGAGCGGCTGCCCGGCGTCACTCCGTACGACCAGGTCGCTCAGGACTACCGCGCGACCAGTCTCTCGCTCAAGGCCCACCCGGTTTCGTTCGCTCGTGACAGGCTTGCGCGTACCGGCGCGCTGCCGTGCGCGACGCTCCGCGACGAGAAGGCCGCACCCGACGGCGAGGTGGTGACGGTCGCGGGGCTCGTGCTCGTGCGCCAGCGTCCGGGCACGGCGAACGACGTCACGTTCATGACGCTGGAGGACGAGACGGGCATCGCGAATCTCGTCATCTGGAAGCGGATTTACGACAAGTTCCGTCGCGCGGCGGGCTCATCGCTGGTGATCGCGACAGGGCGTGTGCAACGCCAAGACGGCGTCGTGCACGTCGTCGTGACGCGGATGCGGAGCGGCGCCGCGCTCGTCGGCGCCATTTCGACGGCGTCCAGGGACTTTCATTGACCGCAGACCGTGACCACACAGCCGATCGGGTGGCTTCCGCCGCAGAGCCCCCGATCTGCAACAATTCTGTGCATGTGCGGCCGGACGGCGTTCACTTTTAAGTGGAAACAGCTCCACGCCCTCCTCACGGGCAACACCGATGGCGTGGTGATGCCCGAGGAATTTGTGCGCGCGTGGCAGGTGCCCGACCCAACGCCGCGGTTCAACTTCAAGCCGTCCGAGCGAGGCCCCGTGCTCAAGCGCGGCCAGTCCGGCCCGATCATGCCCGCGACGATGACCTGGGGGTTCCACGCGAACGGCGCGAGCTGCGCGCGGTCCGAATCAATCGGCGAGGTGCGTCTCTGGCGGCGCGCGGCTGATAGCAACCGCTGCATCGTACCGGTCAGCGGGTTCTACGAATGGTCGAAGTGGGACGGCCAAGCGTGGTACTTCAAGCCCGCCGGGGGCGACGGCGTCCTCGGCATTGCCGGCCTCTGGGAGCCCGCGAGCGGCGACGCCCCCGACGCGTACGCCGTGCTCACGACCGCGCCCAACGCCGTCATACGCGGCGTGCACGACAGGATGCCGTTGATCCTGCCGCCGTCGCATTGGTCCGCGTGGATGAGCGACAAACCCCTGGACAACGTCGCGGATCTCCTCCGAGTGCCGCCGGACGATCTGCTCACCGGCTACACGGTCTCTCGCACCAAGCTTGCGCGCAAAGGCGCCGACGATCCGTCGCTCGTTGAGCCTGTGCACACGGAGCGTCAGGGCGGCTTATTCGCCGGTTGATCCGCATCGAACCCCGCCGCAAAGCGGAACAAAAAGAGAAACGGCGGCCCGTCTCGGACCGCCGCTCACAAGCGGAGAGGAGGGGATTCGAACCCCTGATGCAGGAAACCTGCATACTGGTTTTCGAAACCAGCGCGTTCAACCGCTCTGCCACCTCTCCGGAGCAATCGTTGGGGAGCGGTGGCGGGCAGTCAAACGGGCGGCGCCAGAAGGCCGGTCAGGAGAGCGGGAACGGCTGCGCGGTCGCCTTCTGATGCCCGCAGTACATGCACTTGACGCTCCGCGCGGGGTTGGGACGCTGGCACTTGTCGCACGCCCACGGGGCGACGCGGATCTTGCCGTCCTTGGAGCCGTCCGCCAAGTCCAGGTTGTGCACCATCGTCTCGAGGTCCGCGTCCGTCAGCTTCAGCCGGTCGCGGATCAGCGTCCACATCGCCATATTCGTGAGCACGAGCGCGTCCACGCGGGCCTGGAGCCGCTCCATCTCGCCTGCGCCGCCTCCACCGCCGACGTACCGGGACGTCTGCTCCGACGCATCGACGCGGGCCGTCAGCGCGTCGATCTCCCGCTGCTGCGACATATCCCACGCGAATCCGCCGAACGACATCGCTCCCCCCTTCCCGGCGCCGGAGCGCCGTCACGCGGCGAAAAACGCCGCGGATCGCCGTAGAATAAGCCCGGAAGGAGTTCCCATGCCCACGCCCGTCATCCTCGCCGCCAAGCGCACCCCCATCGGCCGGTTTCTCGGTTCCCTCAAGGGTGTTCACGCTCCGTTGCTCGGCACGTACGCCGCCCAAGGAATCTTCGCAGAGAACGCCCGTCTGAAGCAGGCCGCGGCCAACGGCGAGTTCAACGAGGCGATCTTCGGCTGCGTCCTGCAGGCCGGCCTCGGGCAGAACCCGGCGCGCCAGGCGGCGCTCAAGGCGGGCCTGCCGGACACGACGAGCTGCCAAACGATCAACAAGGTCTGCGGCAGCGGCCTGCAGGCGGTGATGCTCGCGGCCCAGTCGATCAAGGCCGGGGACAACGACCTCGTCCTCTCCGGCGGCTTCGAGAACATGAGCGCGGCCCCCTACTTCGCGAAGGTCCGCGACGGCGCGGGCGCCCCGAAGTTCGGCCCGGTGAGCTTCGAGGACCACATGCAGTACGACGGCCTGCGGTGCGCCTTCGAGTGCTGGGCGATGGGCAACGCGGCGGACCACACGGCGAAGACGCACGACGTCTCCCGCGCCGACCAGGACCGCTTCGCCGCGATGAGCCACCAGCGGGCCGCCGAGGCGACCAAGCAGGGGTGGTTCAAGAGCGAGGTCGTGGCGCTCACGGGCGAGCAGTGCATGGACAAGAAGAGCCCCGGCCTCTCCGCCGACGAGGGCATCCGCGCCGAGTCGACGGCCGAGGGGCTCGCTAAGCTCCGCGCGGTCTTCGACAAGGAAGGGACGGTCACCGCCGGCAACGCCAGCCAGATCAGCGACGGCGGCGCGGCGGTCGTGGTCGCGAGCATGACGCAGGCGGAGAAGATGGGCGTCAAGCCCCTGGCCCGCATCGTCAGCTACAACACCAGCGGCGTCGCCCCCAAGGACATCTTCGCGGCGCCGATCCAGGGCATCCAGGGCGCGCTCGAGAAGGCCAAGCTCTCCGTCAACGACATCGACCTCTTCGAGATCAACGAGGCCTTCGCGGCGCAGGTCCTGTGCAACACCAAGGCCCTCAAGATTCCCGAGGCCAGGCTCAACATCTGCGGCGGGGGCATCGCGCTGGGGCACCCGATCGGCGCCAGCGGGGCCCGCGTCCTCACGACGCTCATCCACCAGCTGCACCGCACCGGCGGCAAGCGCGGCGTCGCGGCCCTCTGCCTGGGCGGCGGCAACGCGGTGGCGATGGTTATTGAAGTGTGAATGGTCCGTTGTGCGTGGTGCGTAGGAATGGCACTGGGCGCGAAGCACCGGTGAACGACAAAGAGCCCCGGGCGCGAGCCCGGGGTTTATCGTTGATGGGCAAGTGCCCAAGCCGTGCCGGACAGGGAGCCCGACCGCCAGGGAGGGCGTTCTTCGCGTTCGGTGATCGCGGAGGACGCGGAGCAACACGGAGAAACGCGGAGATCGAAGGACGGCGCGGTCTGCCCGGAGTGCGGCGCGAAGAGCACCACCTAGGCTCGAAGACTCGCCGAGGTGGTGGCACGGAGAGAAGACTCCGCCGCGGAGCGGCGGAGCACCGGGAGACCCCTCACCGCCCGCTGCGCGGGCGCCTCTCCCCGTCCTGCGCGGGGAGAGGGAGGGACATCTGCGAGTCCGCCCCTCGACGCGACCCCGCGGCCTCCGCGTTTGGCCCTGGCGGCTTCTCCGTGTTGCTCAGCGCTCTCCGCGGCCTCCGCGATCAACGATCCGCACGGAAGCACCCGCGCGCTTGGGCTGCGCGTCGGGTGCGCGGACCGCGCGAGCGCTGCTCTGCTGTGCCGCTTTGCTGATTTGTCCCTTTGAGCTTTTCTTTCCCCGCCCCACGCACTACCTGATCTCCGCTACCCCGCCCATCCACGGCCGCAGCGCCTCGGGCACGCGGACGCTCCCGTCCTTCTGCTGGTGGATCTCCAGCAGCGGGATGAGCACGCGCGGCGAGGCGAGGACGGTGTTGTTGAGGGAGTGGCAGAAGGTCGTCTCGCCCTTGCCCGCCTCGCCGCCCGCGCGGTAGCGCATGTTGAGGCGGCGGCACTGGAAGTCGTACAGGCGGCTGGCGCTGTGCGTCTCGCCATAACCCCCACCCTCGCCGCGCCCGGGCATCCAGCATTCTATGTCGACCATGTCCGCGTTCTTGACGCCAAGGTCGCCGGTGCAGCACTGGAGCAGCCGGTACGGGAGTTCGAGGCTCTGCAGGAGCTCCTCGACGAAGCCGATCATGCGCTTGTGCCACGCGCGGCTTTCGGCCTCGTCCGCGCGGCAGATCACGACCTGCTCGACCTTGTCGAACTGGTGGATGCGGTAGAGGCCCGCGGTGTCCTTGCCCGCGGCCCCCGCCTCGCGCCGGAAGCAGGGCGAGACGGTGACGTACGTGCGCGGCAGCGTCGCTTCGTCGAGGATCTCGCCCATGTGCAGGCCCATGAGGCCCACCTCGCCCGTGCCCGCGAGGTAGAGGTCCGCGCCGCCGCCGCGCTTGGACTCCTCGACGAGGTACGCCTGCTCCTTGCCCGCGGGGAAGAAGCCGGTGCCGATCATCGTCTCCTCGCGCGTCAGGCTCGGGACGCTCATCGGCGTAAAGCCGTGCTTGGAGATCATGAAGTTGAAGGCGTACTGCAGCACCGCCTGGTGCAGCCGCATGCCCATGCCGGTGAGGACGTAGCTGCGCGCGCCGGCGATTTTCACGCCGCGTTCGAAGTCGCAGAGCTTGAGGGATTCGACGAGCTCCAGGTGGCTCTTGGGGGCGAAGCCCCTGTTCTGCTCGAAGCTCTTGGCGGGGTCGAAGCCCGGCGGATTCCAGCGGCGGATCTCGACGTTGTCCTCGCTCCCCGCGCCGACGGGGACGTCGGGGTCGGGAGGGAGGGGAACAACAAGGAGCAATTCGCGCAGCTGCACTTCGAGCGCGGATTCTTTCGCCTCGAGCTCCTGGATCGCGGCCTTGAAGCGCGAGGGCGCGGCCTTGAGTTCTTCCAGTTGCTTCTCGAGGGCGGCGCGGGCCTCGCCCGATGCGCCCTTGAGCTGCCCCTGCAGCTTGCCGATCTGCGGACCGGCATCCTTGCTCGCCTGGTTCTGGAGATTGCGGAGCTTCTCGCGCTCCTGCGTGACGAGGCGCTTCTCCGCGTCGAGAGAGACGAGCCGGTCGATGTCCACGGCCACGCCCTTGGCCTTGGCGCCGAGGGCGAAACGGCCCGGGTTCTCTCGCAGTTGCTTGAGGTCGATCATGGGGGGCGATGGTACGTGAGGGAAGAGAAGGAGAGACGGAGAGACGGAGTGAAGAGAAGGACTTCACAGAAGCGTCTGAAATGCCGTGCGGACGGCTCCCAAGAACCGTCCGACGGCCCGGCCCTGTCGCGCCGCCGCCGCGCGTTCGGGTCTTCACTCCGTCGCCTCCCCACTTCCCTGCGAACAATCCGCCCACACGGGAGAAACAAGCATGTCGGTTGACCGCATCGACTTCGAGATCGTCGGCGAGGACCTCCAGGGCATCATCATCACGCTGGACCCGGGCGAGGCGACCGTCGCCGAAGCGGGCACCATGATGTACATGGAGGACGGCGTCGAGATGGCGACGCAGCTCTCGATGTCGCAGGGCAAGGGCCTGCTCGGCCGCCTCTTCGAGGCCGGCAAGCGCGCCGTGATGGGCGAGTCGTTCTTCATCACCTACTTCGCGAACAACGCGCCCGACCGGCGCAAGGTCGCGTTCAGCGCGCCCTACCCAGGGCGCGTCATCCCGCTGGAGTTGGGCGAGGTTGGCGGCACCGTCATTGCCCAGAAGGACTGCTTCCTCTGCGGCGCACGCGGCGTGACCGTGGACATCGCCTTCACGCGGCGCATCGGCGCCGGCCTCTTCGGCGGCGAGGGGTTCATCATGCAGAGGATCTCCTCGCCCACGGGGCAGGGGCAGGCCTTCCTGCACGCGGGCGGCACGATCGTGCAGCGCGTGCTGCGCCCCGGCGAGCGCCTGCGCGTGGACACCGGCTGCATCGTCGCCTTCCAGCCCACCGTGCAGTACGACATCCAGATGGTGCCCGGCGTCAAGAACAAGATCTTCGGCGGCGAGGGGCTCTTCTTCGCCGTCCTCACCGGGCCGGGCTCCGTCTGGCTCCAAACCATGCCCTTCTCCCGCCTCGCGGACCGCATCCTCGCGCACGCCCCGAGCAACGGCGGCGGCGCGAAGGAGGAAGGCTCGATCCTCGGCGGGCTGGGGCGGATCCTCGACGGAGATTAAGAAGAAGTGGCGGAGTGGTCAAGTGTCATGGTGGCAAAGTGGCTTTGCCACTCTGTCACTCTGCCACTTTGCCACGCTGAACGGCCGCCGCGATCTCCTTCGCCAGCGCCGCGCCGTCGTCGCGCTTCGTCGTCTTCCACACGATGCCCAGCCCCGAGCCATCAGCGGGCTTCGGGATGATGTGGAAGTGGACGTGCATGACCGCCTGGTGAGCCGCCGCGCCGTTGTTCTGCAGGATGTTGCACGCCGCCGCGCCCGTCGCGGCCATGACGGCCCGGCTGATGCGCGGGAGCGCCCGCCCCACCGCCGCGGCGGACTCGTCGCTCAGCCGGTCGATCGTCGCCGCAGGCTCCTTCGGGATCACCAGCGTGTGGCCCCGGGAGAGCGGCGCAATATCGAGGAAGGCAAGAACCTTGTCGTCCTCGTAGACCTTGTGGCACGGGATCTCGCCCCGGATGATCTTCGAGAAAATGGTTTCGCTCATGCGCGAGCGTAGAAGCGGCCGAAAACCCGCAAGGGTGGGCCGTTTCCCGCAACCCCGAACCGGCGGGGCAATATCATCCCGGTGAAGACGCCGATCCGACGAATGCCCACCTGGAAGCTCAACCCGATCCGCGGCCAGTCGAAGGCGGTCGTGCTCTCCGACAACCGTGTGACCATCGGCCGCGGCGCGGAGAACGTGATCCCGCTCATCGACGAGCAGGCCAGCCGCAAGCACGCGCTGGTCGAGCCCGACGGGAGGGGCGGGTACAAGGTCCGGGACCTCGGGAGCCGCAACGGCACGCGCCTGAACGAGGTGCGGGTCGAGGAGTCGCCGCTCAAGAGCGGCGACGTCATCCGCGTGGGCCAGCACGAGTTCGTCGTGCTCGTCGAGGGGCTGCGCGAGGACGCGGTGAAGCGGGTGAACGTGAACACGGCCGTCGAGGACGCGCCGCCCGAGGTGACCGGCTCCGCGCCGATGACCGCCAGCCGCGAGGTGGGCTGGATGTTCGAGCTCGCCGAGGCGATGCGGACGCTCCCGCCGAACGAGCCCCCGGAGGCGGTGAGCCTGATCGACGCCAACGGGGTCCCGAGCGATGTCCTGGGCGGCACGAGCGACGGGCCGAACGCGATCCGCATGCTCCTGCAGCTGGCGAGCAAGAGCCGCGCGACGGACGTGCACTTCGAGGCCAAGGGCGAGTTCTACAACATCCGCATGCGCGTGGACGGCGAGATGGTGCCGATCATCGAGCTGCCCAAGCGCGTCGGCGAGCTGAGCCACGGCGTGGTGCGCAGCGCGTGCCACATGCAGTCCGCGGGGCGCGACGCCGTGCAGGACGGGCACTTCTCATCGGTCTTCCCGGACAGGCGCGTCGAGTACCGCGTGAGCTTCACGCCGAGCATGCAGGGGCAGAAGCTCGTGCTGCGCGTGCTCGACCAGCGCGGCGCGCCCTCCACGATGTCCGACCTGGGGCTCGCGGGGTATATGCACGACCGCCTGCGCCAGGTGTGCGAGCAGGACAGCGGCCTGATCCTGACCTGCGGCCCGACCGGCAGCGGCAAGACGACGACGCTCTACAACGCGATCCGCGAGATCGACCGCCAGGCGCGCAACGTGATCACCATCGAGGACCCGGTGGAATACCAGCTCTCCGGCGTCACGCAGATCCCGGTGGACGAGGCGAAGGGGAACAACTTCGGGACGCTGCTGCGCAGCGTCCTGCGTCAGGACCCGGACGTGATCCTCGTGGGCGAAGTCCGCGACGAGGAGACGGCCCGCACCGCGATGCAGGCGGCGCTCACCGGCCACCTCGTCTTCTCGAGCGTGCACAGCAAGGACTCGATCACCGCGGTCTTCCGCCTGCTGGACCTCAAGGTCGAGCCCTATCTCGTCGCGAACTCGCTCAACCTCGTCCTCGCGCAGCGCCTCGTCCGCACGCTCTGCTCGTCGTGCAAGCAGCTCGTGCCGCTGACGCCGGGGCAGGCCACGCGCATCGGCCGCTGGGTCGCGGGCAAGACGAGCGTGTACGCCTCGACGGGGTGCGGCAAGTGCCTCCGCACCGGCTACCGGGGACGGCGGGCGCTCTTCGAGATGCTCGACTTCAACGACGAGCTGCGCGACATCGTCCTCAACAAGCCCTCGATCGCGGCGATGAAGAAGGTGATCGAGGCGGGCCTCTTCACGACGCTCCAGCAGAGCGGATGGAAGATGGTCGCCGAGGGCGCGACGACGATCGACGAGGTCGAGCGCGTAGCCGGCATGACCTGACGCGTACCCTCGCCGCGTGACCGACGCCGATCAGCCCGTCAGAGCCGCGCAGCGCCCGCCCTTCTGGATGGCGCCGGCGGAGCACGTCGCGTCGCTGGGCGCGGTCATCGTCCGGCTCGTCGCGGAGTTCGGCGAGTTCACCCGCTTCACCGGCGCGGTCTTCCGGGGCATCCTCTCCACGCGGAGCTGGGCGCGGCGGGAGCGGATCGGCCGCCAGCTCTTCTTCGTGGGCACGACGTCGGTGCCGGTGCTCGCCCTCACCGGCGGTTTCATCGGCATGATCCTCGCCTTCGAGGGGTACCGCCAGTTCCAGTCGATCGGGCAGGAGACGCGCCTCGGCGCCGTCATCAACCTCTCGGTCGTGAAGCAGATCGGGCCGGTGCTCGCCGCGGTGATGCTCGCGGGGCGCGTCGGCTGCGCCCTCACGGCGGAGCTGGGCACCATGCGCGTGACGGAGCAGCTCGACGCGATGAAGGTGATGGCGAGCGACCCGGTGCGCGTGCTCGTGGTCCCCCGCTTCCTCGCGTGCGTGCTCGTGATCCCGCTGCTCACCGTCATCAGCAACGTCTGCGGCGTGCTGGGCGGCTGGCTCATCATCACGCGCTTCTACGGCGCGGACCCGGTGCCGTACGAACGCTTCAGCGCCCAGTTCATCAACTCGTACGACATCGCCAGCGGCCTCATCAAGAGCGTCTTCTACGGCGGCGGGATCGGCCTGATCGCCTGCTGGAAGGGGTTCAGCTGCAAGCCCGGCGCGCAGGGCGTGGGCGAGGCGACGACGCACTCGTTCGTCACCAGCTTCGTCACGATCATCCTGATGACCCTCGTGCTGGCGAAGGTGCTGAACGACATCGACTTCATGATCCACGGCGGCGTCGACTCGGTCTTCCGCTGACGCCATACGGTGTGCCAGCGTGGACCCCGACGACGAAGTCTGCCTCTGCTTCCACGTCTCCCTGCGGAAGATCCGCGCCTACCTCGCGCGAGAGAACCCGCCGGTGGCGTCGCTCATCAGCGAGTGCCTCGGCGCGGGCACGGGGTGCATGTGGTGCGTGCCGTTCCTCAAGCACCTGCACGCCGAACACATGAAGGGGCGCGAGCCGGACCTCAACGTATCGCCGGAGGAGTACGCCCGTACGCGGCTGACCTACCAGCGGACGAAGACTCGCGACGCGGGCGTCGTGGGCCGTGCAACCGCGTCGCCCGATCCGTCATCCGACGGCGACGAACCCACAACGGAGAAACCATGACAACGACGACAGCGACCGAGCCCGTCCGCGTGTTCGCACCTTCAAAGGCCGCCAAGTGGACGGGCTGGGGGCTGAGTGTGTTGGCCTGCCTGCCGTTCCTGCCGAGCGCATTCTTCAAGCTCAGCCGGGCACCGGCCGCAGTTGAGGGCTTTCAGAAATATCACTACCCGGCCAGCGTCGTTGTGCCGCTGGGCATCGTTGAGGTGCTTTGCCTTGTTCTGTACCTGATCCCGCAGACCGCCGTGCTCGGCGCGATTCTGCTAACAGGCTACCTCGGCGGCGCGATCGCGACGCACGTGCAGGCGAGCGAACCGTTCTTCATGCCGGCGGTCATTGGGGTCGCGCTCTGGCTCGCGCTCTATCTCCGCGAGCCGCGTCTGCGGGTGCTCGCGCCGATCCTCCGGCGCGGCGTGTGATGGGTATCCTCTCTTTCCACCCGGAGACTCCACATGGCCTACGTCGATGGTTTCGTGATCCCGATGCCCAAGAAAAACATCGCCGCGTACAAGCAGATGGCGAAGACGGCCTCGAAGGTCTGGATGGACCACGGCGCGGTGCAGTACTTCGAGGCGGTCGGCGAGGACATGAACGTGAAGTTCGGCCTCCCCTTCCCGAAGCTGGCGAAGGCCAAGGCCGGCGAGACGGTCGTCTTCTCGTGGATTGTGTACAAGTCGCGCGCGCACCGCGACCGCGTGAACAAGAAGGTCATGAAGGATCCGCGCCTCGCGGCGATGATGGACCCGAAGGGGATGCCCTTCGACGTCAAGCGCATGGCGTATGGCGGGTTCGAGGTGCTGGTGCAGGCCTAGGGCTTCACGGGCTCTTCCGCTCCGCGCTTTCCCGGCTTCACACGCTCAAAGCGGTAGACGTTCTCTTCCGAGAAGAGTCCGTCCGCCTCCGCGCGCACGAGCGCGCGCTGGAGTTCTTCGGGCGATCCCGCGACCACGCCGGCGGGCGCCGCGTCGATGTTGATGACGAACCCTTTCGGCTGCCCGGCAGGCTGCTCGGTCGGGTCGGGTTCGATCGGCACGATCGGGAACGGCAAGGGCTTCCGCGGTTTGTCGCCGAACGAGAAGAGCATCGATTCATCCGGCTCGAACGGATAAATGCGTAGCTCGTCATCGCGAAGTTCAAACTTGATCGCCCAGTGCGTCGTGATGGCGAACACACCCCACTCCCGCATCAACGCGTCCCGATCCTCCCGCCCGAGGGTCACGTTCGCGAAGTGGGACTTGCCGACGCGAAAGACTGTTCCCTCAAGAGGCCTGTTGGGGATGCCCGATTCGGCGGGAAACGGCGTGCCGCGCAGTTCATCGTTCGTGATCAAGTACACGCCGCGGCGGAGCGGCGAAACGACGAGCGTCATCGGCTTGGGCTTCTCAAACCCCGCCGGAAGAGGCGCGGAAGGCTCTTCGTCCACCGCGCGCCAGACGCCCACCAGGTCGTCCATCTCAACGACGGTGTTTTTCGTGTAGAAGGGGCCGACGGACGGCCCGACCCCCGTGCAGCCGACCGTCACGAGTGTCCCGATGATCGCGGCCATCACGAGACCTGCTCTTCCGCCCGCGCGGGGAAACGTTGCCATGGCACCCTCCACAGCCGCGCAGAGAGCGGCGGCGTGCATCGTACACCCGGCGGCCGGTCGGGCGCCTGATCAAGGGGTGCTTTGGTCGTACGATCCAGCGTGCGCATCCCGCCGCAGATCGCGCCGTGGAACTCGCGCGCAGCGCGGGCGGTGTGGTATAGCTTCACCGGCTTGGTCGTTGGGTTCGCGACGCTCGGTGGTGCGATCGGAATGGTCGCCGATTATCCGCGCCGCTACACGTTTGTCGAGGCCGTCGCGGCTCTGCACGACTTCACACCCGGGATGCTCCGAACCGCGTTCGACTGGCCCGGACACTGGATCGTCCACGTTGTGACCCCGCTTGTCATTGTTTCGACGAGCGTCGCGATTGCCCGCTCCCTCAAGCGACACGAACGTTCCTTTATCCTCTGTGTCGGCTTTCTCTGGGTGATCTGGCCGATCCACGTCGCCCCTTCAGAGATCAACCGGGCGCCGCTGCAAGGAATACAGGCGCTCGTGTCTCAGGAGTATGGCGAGTTCTACCAGGAGTTCGGGCTCGAGAGCACTTTCTACCTCGCGTGGTGCGAGATGACCGCGTTGCTGCTCCTTGCAAAACAAACTCATCCCATCGCGGTACGTGCCTGTTGATGCGCGACCGCTCTGTCGGAAGTGCGGGTACGACCTTGCGGGTCTTCTGGCGTCGCGCTGTCCCGAGTGCGGGCGTGACCGGGCCCCCTAAGACGCCTTTAATGCGACGGCGCGAACAAAGTCAGCAACACTTCGGAAGCCCTCTCGCTCGGCCGCGGCCTCGAGCGCGAGTTTCTCGTTGCCTGAGATTCGGATATTGAGTTGCTTGTCGCGAAGACCGGCGCGGGCCGGAGACGGGGGACGCTCGCCGATTTCCAGCAGCGTGCAGATGCCCGCGATCGCGGCCTTGAGCGTGTCTTTCGCGCACGCCTCGATGGTTGCGCCCTCTCCGAAACTCGACGGCATCTCGACCGTGCATCCGATGTAGCACTTCGACTCCGCGTCGTGCTCGATCACGAGCCTGTATTGCGACGCGAGTTCCCGTGCAATCGCCAGGTGTTTAGCGGAGAATGGACGGCGTAGCGTCCGCGCCTGGCGTTCATTCGAGCTTGAAGGCGCGGAGGTCGATGCCGAAGTCCCGCTTGATCCGGGAGATATAGCCCGGCTTGACCTTCCCCGCGTGGACCGGGAGGGTGATGAGCCTGGGCTCGCTCTTCTTGATGAAGACGTGGTGGGAACCGGAGATGCGTTGGAGCGTCCAGCCATGGGATTCGAGCTTCCTTCGGACTTCTGCGAATCGGACTTCAGAGGGCATGTAGTTCTCCCGTCGTTGCGACCTTGTAGATGCGACGACTTCTGGTCGCCGCGGATGTAGCGGTCCGTGCAGTCCGGAAAGTATAGCCCAGGCTATGCCGCTACGAACGGCCCAGCAACCGGTCCATCTGCTCGCGGTTGTGCCGGTCGCGCTCGTCGCCGACGCTGGTCAGCGAATCGGCCTGATGGTCCGCGTGGTAGCTGCTGCGCACGAGCGGGCCGCTCTCAACAACCTTGAAGCCGCGCCGCAGCCCCTCGCTCTTGAAGAACGAGAACTGCTCCGGCGTCACCCACCGATCGATCGGCAAGTGGTTGCGCGTCGGCTGGAGGTACTGGCCGATCGTCAGGATGTCGCACGCATCACCGGGCGCGGCGTCTCCCCCTCGTTCGCTCGTTCGCTCGTTCGCTTCCTCGCCTCTCCCTCTCCGCGCCTTCGTCGCCCCGAGCACCTCATCCATCAATCCCAGCACTTCCTCGTCCTTCTCGCCGATCCCGACCATGATCCCCGTCTTCGCGACGCCCCCCTGCTCCTTCACGCGCCGCAGGAGCTCGAGCGATCGTTCGAATTTCGCGCTCGGGCGCACCGCCGGGTACATCCGCCGCACCGTCTCGAGGTTGTGGTTGATAATGTGCGGGCGTGCATCGATCACCATCTGCAGCGCCGGCCAGTTCCCCTCGAAGTCCGGGATCAGCACCTCGATCGACAGCCCCGGGCACGCTTCGCGCGTGCGCACGATCGTCTCGGCCCAGATCCCCGCGCCGCCGTCCGCCAATTCATCGCGGTTCACGCTCGTGATCACGATGTGCTTGAGCTTCGCGTGCTCCCACATCAGGCGCATGCTCTCGGCGACGCGCCGGGGCTCGTCCTTGTCCAGGACCGGCGGCCGGCCGGTCTTGACGTTGCAGAAGCCGCACGCGCGGGTGCACGTGTCGCCGAGGATCATGATCGTGGCGACGCCGCGGCTCCAGCACTCGCCCATGTTGGGGCAGTTCGCCTCCTCGCACACCGTGAAGAGCTTGTGCTCTTTGAGCACGCTCCGGAGGCGGTTGTACTCCGGGCCGCCGGGCACGCGCGCCCGGAGCCAGTCGGGTTTCTTCTTGATCGCGAGTTGCTGCCGGGCTTCGCCGTCTCCGGCGCGGTTGTTGAGCACCAAGCCGGTCAGGCTCACCCGCCCGGCGTCGATGGTCCGCAGCGGATCGCCGCCGGCGGGCCGCGGGTGGCGGGCGAGCGTGCGTGCGAGCGCAGATTCGGCGGGTGGCGGCTGGTGGTGGTTGCCCGTGTCCGGCATGAACCGCATCGTACGGAGAAAGTCCCGGTGTGGAGCTCGCCCCGCCCGTTCACGCCATTCCTACCCTCGCGACGATGATCGGGTCCGAAAATGCCTCGCCGGCGGCGCATCCGCACCGTGCGGCCCGCCCATCCGGCTAGGAAGGTGGCACGATCCGGTCGGCGTGGTACATTCATGTCGCGGCCTCCGAGGGCGCGCATCGACGCAAGGAGCGCAGTGTGTCCGAATACGCGATGAGCAAACGGTCCGTCTCCGCATCCCTCGCTCTCGTGCTCGCCTGCGGCGCCGCCGCGGTGCTGACCGGTTGCGGCGGGCGGTCGTACATGGATCCGAGCGTCACGGGCCGCTGGCAGCACACCCCCACCATCGTGCCGATCCTCGACCGGCTCGCCAGCATCGAGGACGACCGGGGCGAGTTCGTCGAGAGCACGCCGCCGATCGCCGAGGATCTGATCCCGCGCCCCGAGAGCTACCGCATCGGCCCGGGCGACATCCTCGAAGTCACCGCGTACGACCTCATCGAGCAGGGCCAGGCGGAGCAGTACGAGGTCGTGGTCGATCCCCGGGGCACGATCGAGCTGCCGCAGCTGGGCCGGATCGCGGTCGGCGGCAAGACGACGCAGGACGCGATCACCGAAATCGAAGACGTCATCAAAGCGCGCAACCTCGTGCAGGACCCGCTGGTGACGGTCGTCGCGCGCAGCCAGCGCGGCCAGACATTCACGGTCATCGGTGCCGTCCAATCCCCGGGCCTCTACCCGATCCCGCGCGCCGACTACCGCCTCCTCGAGGCGATCTCCGCCGCGGGGCAGTTCGACGACTCGATCCCCGAGGTCTTCGTCATCCGCCAGGTCCCGCTCTCGGAGGAAGTACGCGAAGGCATCGGCGGCCCGGCGCGCACGGGCACGGAGTTGCCCGGCGAAGAGCGGCCGATGAACGGCGGCGACCAGCCGACGGCGGACGAGTTGATCGACATCATCGCGCCCGAGCGTCCGCGCGAGCAGACACCGCCCCCCTCGCCGAGCGCGATGCGCGACGCGGTGCCCGCGCCGCGTGCGCGCCGCCAGGACGAGGCGCCCGCGCAGCCGCCGCCCCCGCCGCCGATCGACCTGATCGAGCCGGAAACGGCGAGCGACCCGCGCCGCGCGGAGGAGTCGGGCAACTGGATCTTTGTCAACGGCCGGTGGGTCAAGGTGAAGGCGGCGACGCCCGCGGAGGCCGCGGCGACCGGCGCACGTCCCGACGAACTCATCACGCAGCGCGTCATCCGCGTGCCGCTGAAGGAGCTGCTGTCCGGGAGGCAGGCGATCAACGTCGTGATCCGTCCGGGCGACGTCATCCGCTTCCCGTCGGCGCAGTCCGGCTTCGTGTGGATCGGTGGCCAGATCAACAGGCCGGGTCCGTACCAGATCACGTCGGACATGACCCTCCAGCGGGCCATCATGTCCGCCGGCGGCCTGGGGGAGACGGCGATCCCGTGGCGCGTCGACGTCACCCGCCTTGTCGGCGACAACCGGCAGGCGACGATCCGCCTTGACCTGGACGCTATCGGTCGGCAGCTGCAGCCGGACATCTACGTGAAGCCGGGCGACATGATCAACATCGGCACCAACTTCTGGGCGCTGCCCCTCGCGGTCACCCGCAACGGCCTGCGCGTCAGCTACGGGTTCGGCTTCATTTTGGACCGCAATCTCAGCAACGACCTCTTCGGCCCGCCGCCCGTCAACCAGTTCGGCAACTGATCAACTGAAAATCCGTTCATGCCGCCCGGCCGGCTCGAACCGAGGGCGGCTCGGGCCGATATCCGTACTGTGTACTCTTGACGCCGCCGTCACCGGCTGAACCGCCGGCGGTCGGAGCGCATACGGAAGGTCCATCGATACCGCCGCGACGGGGCGTTGTCCCCCTTGTCGGGCGGTCGTGAGGGAAGGGTCGCAGGATTGTCGAGCGTGCAAACCGCGCAGCATGTGGCACCCGCGCCCGGGGAAACCCCCGCGGTCGTCGCCGCGGATGACGTGGGCGTTCTTTCACGGCACGGGGCGGCTGTGTGGGTTTACTTCGGGCTGATCGCCGTCGCCTTCGCCGGTCTGTTCTTCCGCTTTTTCCGGCAGCAGATCGAGTTCAGCACGACATTCATCGACGATTGGGGCCACGCCTTCGTGATCCCGGTGATCAGCGGCGTGATGGTGTGGCGCAAGCGAGAGGAGCTCGCCCGCACCGCCGCCGAGCCGTTCTGGCCCGGCGTCCTGCCGCTCGTGCTCGGCGTCGTCTGCTACTTCTACTTCACGGTGGGCATCAGCAACCACATGCTCCAGGGCGCCGCGATGCTCCTCTGCCTCGCGGGGCTCGTCCTCGTCGTGCTCGGCGTGGGCGCCTTCCAACTGCTCTTCCTGCCGATCGCGTACCTCGCCTTCGGCGTGACGATCTCCGAGCAGGTGATGATCAGCATCACCTTCCAGCTGCAGACGCTCGCCGCGAAGGGGGCGTGGCTGCTCCTCAAGATCATCAGCCTCCCGGGCTCGTGGTTCCTCGTCGAGAGCAGCGGCAACACGCTCGTGCTGACGCACAACGGCCGCGACCTGCCCCTCAACGTCGCCGAGGCGTGCTCGGGCATGCGGATGGTGATCGCCTTCATCGCGCTCGCGGCCGCGGTCGCGATCTTCTCGTGCAGGCACTGGTGGCAGCGCGTCGCGGTCGTCATGCTCGCGGTGCCGGTCGCGCTGCTCATGAACATCGTGCGCGTGGCGGTCCTCGGGCTCGCGTCGCTCGCCGACGCCGACCTCGCGGCCGGCAACGCCCACATGCTGATCGGCACGCTCCTGCTCGTGCCGGGCCTGTTCCTTTTCCTCGGCCTCGTCGGCGCGCTGAAGCGGCTGGTGCGTGAACCGTCGGAGGCGGCGCGGTGAGGCTCCTCCCGTTCAAACACCCGGCGTACGTCGGCTCGGTCGCGACGCTCGTCGTCGCGGCGCTCGGCTTCGGCGCCGCGATCGACCGGTACAAGATCTTCCTCAAGAAGGACCCCGTCCCGCCCCCCCGCCTCTTCACCGCGATCCCCGCCGAGACGCCCGCCTGGAAGCAGGTGGGCTCCGATCGGCGCGAGACGGCCGAGGTGGAGGCGGTGCTCGGCACGACGAACTACGTCTCGCGCACTTATGTGAAGAAGGAAGCCCCGGGCGCCCGGGTCACGCCGCCCGTGGTGATCGACTTCCACGCGGCGTACTACACGGGCATGATCGACACCGTGCCGCACGTGCCGGAGCGCTGCTTCGTCGGCGGCGGCATGCAGCTGGGCGGCAAGCTCGGCGAGTTCGATCTGAACCTGCCCGAGGACTCGTGGTCGCCGGTGTCGTTCACGCCGAGCCGCCACGGCGGCCGGGTCTTCCGCATGCGCGTGCCCAACTGGTCGCGCACGGCGCCCGGCGATTACGTCTACCTCCCCCGCAACCCCGGCG
This sequence comes from Phycisphaerales bacterium, assembly GCA_035628115.1. Taxonomy (GTDB): domain Bacteria; phylum Planctomycetota; class Phycisphaerae; order Phycisphaerales; family UBA1924; genus BJHL01. The sequence goes on from DASPKL010000022.1 coordinate 36,511, forward strand.
AGATCCGCCTCCGCGTGATGGAGTTCGCGGCCGAGGACAAGCGACCGTTCTATTCGGGCTACTTCTTCATCGCCAACGGCGGCTGGGTCGCACGCTCCGAGGGCGTGCGCGAGCTGGCGTTCGACCTCCGCACCAAGTACGCGTACTACGCGAAAGTCCAGTTCACCGCGCGGGGCATGGACTCGCCTGAGGCGTTCGTCGCCGAGTCGGCCTCGCTGCTCAACGACCTTCTGCCGGAGGTGCTCCTCTGCCTGCCGGACTGGACGGAGCTGGAACGCCGTTACGGCGAGACCGGGTGGGACCCGCCCGGCGCGACCGCACCGACCGACGAATGATCCGCCCCCGACCCGCACCGACCGACGCTTCCCCGACCGATCTCCCGGAGTCTCCGCCCATGGCAGCCCGCGTCAACACCAAGTTCGTCGTCCTCCTCTCGGCCGGCCTCGTGGCCGTCTGTGTCGGCGTGGCGGCGACGGCGTACGTGCTCCTCAAGAACTCGCCCGCCGACAACATCAAGGCCGGCGACAAGGCGATGGCGGCCAAGGACTTCGAGGACGCCGAGCTGCACTACTCGAAGGCTGTCGCGAAGGACCAGACCAACGTCGAGTACCTGAAGGCGTGGCTGAGCGCGATCGAGCAGACGACGCCGACCAACCCCATCCGCTATAACGAACGCTTCGGCAGGTGGGTCACCGCCAAGCGCCAGCTCGCCGTCGTGCAGCGCAGGGGGCTCGAAGACCACACCGCGTACCTCGACCTTCAGCAGCGGCTGCTCGCGAACACGCCCTACGACCAGGCGCAGTGGCAGCGCGCGCTCGACGACGTCAACACGATCCTCAGGAACTACGACGGCGAACCCGCCGGCCCGTGGGAGGGCCTCAAGCGCTACCGCGCCATGATCGCGCAGCGCATGTACCTCGCGTCGGGCTCTCCGAGCGAGGCGCAGGCGCAGGCGGTGATCGCGGACCTCGAGGCGGCCCTCCGCGCGAACCCGAAGGACGCGGAGGCGGCCGTCGCCCTCGCGGACACCCACGGGGCGATGGCGTCGAACGCGCGCAACACCGGCCAGGACGAGGCGGCGGACCGGCACGACGCGGCGGCGGACGAGGTGCTCCGCGCCTTCCTCGCGGCGAACCCGGACAATCCCGAGGCGCTGCTCGCGCAGGTTCAGCGCGACCTCAATAAGACGCGGCGCTTCGTCGCGGCGAACCCGGACCTTCCGAACCTCAAGGCCGTGAGCGAGGAGTTCGCGGGCCGCAACCGCCCGCTGGTCGATCAGGCGTTCGCCTCGCTCAAGCAGGGCCCACACCCGCTCCCCGACCGCGTGCTCAGCCAGTTCCGGGCCGCGGAGATGATCGTCGAGGGTTCCAACCGCGTGCCCCGCACCGAGGAGTTGCTCGGCGACGCGCTGAAGGCGAAGCCCGACACGGTGAGCGCGCTGATCACGCTCGCCGAGGTGCTCGCCAGCCGCGGCGACTTCACCGCCGCGGTCGAGCAGCTCGAGAAGATCGGGCAGCTCCCGCCGCGCCCGATCAGCCTCGAGGGCAGCGTGCTGCGGGGCCAGCAGGTGGCCTCGCTCGGCTTCCAGTCGCTCTGGACGCTGCGGGCGTGGTCCACGATGCCCGCCGGCCCCGAGAAGGACGCGACGCTGGCGAAGGCCAGGGACCTCCGGGGGCGGCTGGCGGCCGCGGACCCGAACGCGCCGCAGCTCCACTTCCTCGACGCGAACCTCGCGTTCGTGAACGAGGGGCGCGACGCCGCGCAGGAGGCGCTGCGCCACCTCGACACGTACAACCGCATCACAAACCAGACCAACCCCGAGGCGCTGATGCTCACGGCGCAGGCGGGCATGCGCGTCGGCTCGTACGGCATCGCGCGCGATGCGCTCAACCGTCTCCTCCAGCTCCAGCCCAACAGCGTGCCGGCGCTGATGCTGATGGCCGATGTGCGCGTCCGGCTCGAGGACCTGGCGGGCGCCGCCGACGCGCTGCAGCTCGTCACGAAGCTCGACCCCGCCAACGCGCAGGCCGTCAAGGCCCTCGACGCGATCAGGCCGCTGGTGACGGGCGAGGCCTCGAAGGATCCGGTGATCACGGACCTCATGGAGCTCGACAGGCTCGCCAACACCCTCGGCAACACCGCCGCGGACCGGCAGCGGCTGATCGGCGCCGCGAGGCGGGTCGTCGAGAAGCACGGGAACGACCCGCGCGCCGCGCTGGCGCTCGCGACGGCGTACGTGCGCGCCGGCCAGCGCGAGGACGCCCTCGGGGCCGTCCGCGCGTCCATGGCGAAGCACCCCGACCACGCGCTCCTCAAGCGGCAGGAGCAGGTGCTGAGCGCCGAGAACCCCGTGCAGGGCCAGCTCGCGTTCATCGAGAACGCCGACCTCTCCGAGATCGACAAGGCGCTCGAGCGGCTGCGCGTGTTCGCGGGCGCGAACATGGAAGCCGAGGCGAGCGCGGAGCTCGAGAAGGCCAAGGGGATCAATCCGAAGGACAAGCGCGTCGTCGAGCTGCAGTTCCTGCGGGCCATCGAGCAGCGCGACCTTGCGCAGGCCCGCGTCTTCGCGGAGCTCGCGGTGAAGGAAGGTCTCGACGGCTACGGCGGCTCGACGTACCGAGCACGCGTGCTGACGGCCGAGGGCAAGCCCCGCGAGGCCGCGGCGTTGCTCGAGGAGACGATCAAGCGCGGCGGCGCGCAGCCGGAGGTTCACCGCTTGCTGGGCCGTACGTACCTCGCCGACGGTCGCGCGGGCGACGCGTCGCGGGCGTTCGAGGAATCGCTCAAGCTCCGGCCCAACGACGCGGCGACGGCCGGTGATTACATCCGGACGCTCGTGCAGCTGGGGCGCATGGACGCGGCGCTCCGCGCCGCGCGCGAGTACCGGACGTTCGGCGAGGCCGATCCCGAGTACGTGGACCTGTGGCTGAACGTCGAGGCCGCCGCGGGCGACCGCAAGGAAGCGATCGCCATCCGCGAGCGCATCGCGCAGAGCGTCCCGACGAACCGCCAGAACCTGCTCACGCTGGCGGACCTCTACCTCGACGACAAGCGGCTGGACGACGCGCGGTCCACGATCGACATGGCCAAGGCGCTCGGGGACGGCATCGACACGGCGATGCTCGACGCCGACTGGCACTGGCGGCGGGGCGATCAGGCCGCGGCGCTCGACGCGATCAACGCGCACGTCGCGGAGAGCGGCGAGAGCTTCGACGCCCTCGCGGCCAAGGCGCGCTTCCTGCTCGAGCGGGGCGCCAACGAGGAGGGGCTGGCCGCCATCGAGGCGAGCCGGGCGAAGCAGGACCCGGCGACGATGTTCGCCGACCGCGCGCTCTGCGACGCCTCGATGGGCCTCGGCATGTACGACAGGGCGCTCGAGGCCGCCAGGCGGGTGGTCGCGGGCAACGCCGACACGGCCGACCGCATCTACCAGAAGCGCATCGTCGACATCCTCGCTGCGCAGCAGAAGTTCGACGAAGCGAAGGCCGAGCTCGCCAAGCTCGGGCCGATCAACAACGCCGACGCGACCACGCTGATGCTCACGGCGGCCGTCCGCGCCGGCCTCAAGGACACGCGCGGCCAGCTCGAGGCGCTGAACGAGGCCGTCAAGCGCTTCCCGACCAGCGCGCAGGTCTTCATGCGCCGCGGCCAGGCGCTCGCCGCGGATAAGCTCACCGTCCGCGACGCCGTCGCCGACTTCTCCAAGGCAATCGAGCTCGCGCCGGACAACCCGTTGCCGTACCGCCTCCGCTCCGCCGCGTACGCCGCCTCCGGGGACACGACCAAGGCGTTCGAGGACCTGAAGCTCGCCGTCTCCGCGAACCCCGCGGACCAGGAGCTTCTCTTCTCGATGCTCGGCGACCTGATGCGCCAGGAGAAGCCCGAGGAAGCGCAGGCGATCGCCAACGCGGCGGCCGAGAAGCGCCCGCGCGACACCGTGCTGCTCACCAACCTCGGCGCGTTCTTCACGAACAACGGCCGCTGGGACTTCGCACGCCGCTATTACCGCCAGGCGTTCGAGAACGACACCGCGAACGACTTCGCGGCGCAGTCCTACCTCGACTCGCTCATGTCGGGGCCGACGCCCGACGCCGCCGAGGCGCAGCGCGTCCTGGGCGTGCTGGGCGACCGCGTGCAGAAGAGCCCGGGCTTCATCATGGCGCAGGCCAAGATCCGCATGCAGCAGGGCAAGGCCGGCGAGGCGGCGCGGCTGGCGCAGGACTCGCTCGTGCTCCTCGACCCGACCAAGGTCCAGGTGATGTCCGCGTGGTACACCGACGTCAACCGCATGCTGTCCGACAAGAAGCAGCTGCGTGAGCTCTTCGAGACGCTGGGCAGGCAGAACGTTCTCCCGGAGTGGATGACCTTCTTCCGCGCCACAACGCTCCTGGAGAACGAGGGCAAGCCGGAGGAGGGCCTCGCGCTCCTGGAGCAGCTCACCGGCACCACCAAGAGCCGCGAGCTGCTCCAGATGTGCTACCGGACCCGCGCGAACATCCGCCTGCAGATGGGCAAGACGGATGAAGCGCTCGCCATCTGGCAGGCGGCGCTCAGGGAGTTCCCGGACGACGTCGACTTCTGCAACAACGCCGCGTACATCCTGACGACGCACGCCAAGAAGCCCGAGGAGGCTCTCCCGCTCGCGGAGAAGGCCGCCGCTTCGAAGCTCGGCCGGACCTCCTCCGAGGTCCTCGACACGCACGGTCTGACGCTCCTCCGGCTGGGCCGGACGAAGGAGGCCCTGCCGATTCTCGACCGGGCGTTTACGTTGGCGACCAACACCAACGCCACCTTCTCCTCGGGGCTTCACTTGGTGGAGGCGCTGATCGCGGACGGGGACAAGACGCGGGCGGACGACCTGCTCGGCAGGCTCGAGAAGGTCGTGGAGGCGAACCCGCGGCTGACCATCCCGGCGGAGACCAAGGCCGCGATGCAGGAGTTGCGCGGCAAACTCGCCGGATGAGCGAGCCGAGACCGCGCCGCGTGTGAAAGATGACCAAAGATCGGCCCACCGAGGACCGAAAACAAACCGAGCCGCCTGGAGCCCGCCCACCCCTGCAAAGGGGTTCGGGAGATGACGAATGACGACCATTCCCACAACGCCCGCCACCATGATCGCCCAGCGAGTCGCCGTGCCCTCGGCGCCCGCGGCCCCGACGCCGTCGATGGGCGCGGTGGATCCCGTCAAGATCATCCAGAAGTACAAGTGGGTCTGGCTCGTGGCCGCCGTCATCGGCGCCGCGATCGGCGCCGCAGCGCACTTCGCGTGGATGCGCGTCTACCCCATCTGGCGTTCGGCCGCGATCTTCGAGGTCTTCCCGTCCCCGGGCACCACGATCTCCGAGTCGATGAGCCCGGGCTACGTGAACCGCGACGAGATGATGGCCTTCATGCAGACGCAGGCGCGGCTCATGATCTCGCCCAACGTGCTCCAGGCGGTCGCCGAAGACCCGGACCTGATCAGCTACGCGCCCAAGTGGTCCGCGGAGTACCGCAGGACCGACCCGTCGACGGGCGAGGAACGGTTCGACTCCGTGACGGCCGCGCGCGATCTCGAGGATTACGTCTCGGCGCGCGTCATCCCGCAGACCAACCTCGTGCAGCTCGCGTGCAGCTACAAGGACAAGAACGAGGTCAAGGGCATCGTGCAGCTCGTGCGCGAGCACTACATGCGGAACCTGGAGAATCAGCGCATCCTGCTCCGCGAGGAACGCACCAAGGCCCTGTCGAACCAGATCGCCCGCTTCGACCAGGAGATCCGCGCCGCCCAGCAGCGCCGGGACTCCATCATCAAGGAGAAGGGGCTGGACTCCACGAACGACCGCATCAATCAGCGCCAGCAGGCGCTCGGGAAGATCAACGACGACCTGATCGAGCGCCAGCAGGACCTCAATTCGGCCCGCAAGCTGCAGGAGCAGCTCCTGGCCGAGCGCAACAGCCCGGCCGGCCCGCAGTTCGGCCCGGACCTGGAGGAGCAGGCCGAGAAGGACCCGGTCATCCTCGACATCCGCGGACGCATCTCGTCCCTGGAAACCTCGTACCGAGCCCTGCTCGAGCGCTACGGGCGCGATCACCGCGACGTGCGGCTCGTGCAGTCGCAGATCGACGCCTCCAAGTCCAACCTCGAAGACACGCGCCTCAAGGTGATGAACAAGCTCTTCGACGGCCGGCTCGAGGACGTCAACAAGACGATCGGCCAGTTCGAGGCCCAGATCGCCGACCTGGATGTCCGCAAGCGCGAGATCGAGCTGGCGCTCGTCGAAATGACGAGCTCCCAGAGCACGGTGACGGACCTGAACCGGCAGATCTCGAACCTGCAGGACGACCGCGTCGAGTTCCGCAGCGCCCTCGAGAACGTCATCGCCGTGACGGAGCTCCAGACGTCGAACCGCGTCATCCTCCGCGAGAACGAACGCGTGCCGACGATCCCGGCGTTCCCCAAGCTCAAGGCGATGGTGCCGCTGGGCTCGATCGTCACGCTGGCCCTCGTCGCGGGCATCCTCTTCCTGCGCGAGATGATCGATCAGCGCGTCAAGGGCCCGAGCGACATCGCGCTGATCCCGCGCACGCGCCTCCTGGGTTGGATCCCGGACGCCGGCGAAGACCCCGCCGGGCCGGGCGCGTTCGAGACCGCCTTCCGCGATCGGTCGCGCGGCGTCGTGGCCGAGAGCTTCCGCCAGGTGCGCGGCTCGCTGATCAAGCGCCTCGCCGGCTCGGACCACCGCGCCGTGCTGGTGCTCGGCTCGATGCCCGGATCGGGCGCGACGAGCGTGATCGTGAACCTCGGCCTCGCGCACGCCACCGCCGACAAGCGCGTGCTCATCATCGACGCGAACTTCCGCCGCCCGGCCGCCCACCGCGTGCTCGGCCTGCAGGCCTCGCCGGGCCTGGGCGAGGTCCTCGCCGGGCGTGCGACGCTCTCCGACGCGACGCAGGCGACGAGCACGCCCGGCCTTGATCTGATCAGCGCCGGCGCCAAGGAGCTGCGCGTCGTCGAGCGTCTCTCGACGCACGCGATGGCGGAGCTGCTCACAAGGGCCCGCGCCGAGTACGACCTCGTGCTGGTCGACTGCGCCCCAGCGATCGTGGCCGGCGACTACCTCGCGCTCTGCCAGAAGTGCGACGCGACGATCCTCATCGTCCGCGCCAACGCCGAGAAGCGCGGCATGGTCGCGCGCGTGCGCAACGAGCTCGCCGAGGCCCGCGCCGAATTCCTCGGCGTCGTCGTCAACGGCGTCCGCGCCGCCGCGGGCGGCTACCTGCGCGGCAACATCAAGGCCTCGGCCGAGTACCAGGAGGCCTGAGCCCGGCCTCAGCGTGGCAACGCCGATCGACCAACCCGTGCCCTCGCGCAGCGTGCTCGTGACCGGGGGCGCGGGCTTCATCGGCTCGCACCTCACGGACTTGCTCCTCGCGCGGGGCGACCGCGTGACCGTCGTGGACGACCTCTCGACGGGCGACCGCGACAACCTGCCGCCATCGCACGAACGGCTGGAGTTCATCCACGCCCAAGCCGGCCGTGCGTGCCGCGAGCACCTCGCCGGGCGCGGGTTCGACCAGTGCTACCACCTCGCGGCGGCGGTGGGCGTGCGCCTCGTTGTTGAGGACCCCGCGGCGTGCATCGAGACCAATATCCTCGAGACCGACGCGGTCCTGCGGTTCGCCCTGACCGCCGGCCGGGACGGCAGGCCCGCCCCGGTGCTCGTGGCCTCCAGCAGCGAGGTCTACGGCAAGGCGGAGAAGTCGCCCTTCTCGGAGGACGACGACGTTGTTTACGGCCCCACCACCGTCTTCCGTTGGGCGTACGCCATGAGCAAGGCCGTGGACGAGTATCTAGCGCTCACGCTGCACCGCCAGCGCGGCCTGCCGGTCGTGGTTACTCGGTTTTTCAACACCGTCGGCCCTAGACAGGTCGGTCGGTATGGGATGGTCCTGCCGCGGTTCGTCGCGGCGGCGCTCGCAGGCACGCCGCTGCCTATCCACGGCGACGGGTCGCAATCGCGCTGCTTCTGCGACGTTCGCGATGTGGCCGGCGTGCTGCCACGGATGCTCGGGGCGAAAGCCTGTCACGGCCGGGTTTTTAATGTGGGGTCCGACCGGATCATCACCATCGATCAGCTCGCGGACCTTGTCATCAAGGTCACGGGCTCCGCGTCGCGCAAAACTTACACCCCCTACTCCGAGGCGTACGCGGCGGGCTTCGAGGACCTGCGGCAGCGCAAGCCGGACCTGCGCCGCGTCCGCGAAGCCGTCGGGTTCGACCCAACTGTGCCCCTTGAAAGGACGATCTTGGACGTAGCGGCGTGGTTGCGCGTGCACCCCGCCGCGCTCCGTGTGTCATAAATCGCGCTCTTCCTTGCGGTGCGCTGCGAAACGCCGTGCAAGGATTCACGGCTCCGAATGCTCGCCGGTTTGCTCAATCTTCCGCAGGCCTCGGCCGGGTTCCTCACGGACTTGCTCAGCGAGCAGGCGGCGGACGATGCTGCCACTCGGCTCTCGATTTTTGAGGGCTATATCGGCGTGCTGATCGCCTCGTTCTTGGTCGCCTTGCTCGCGACACCGCTCCTGCGCCGGCTCGCCGTGGCGAACGGGATCATCGACCGGCCGAGCGATCCGCGCAAGGTCCACAAGGTTCCCGTCGCCTACCTCGGCGGCGTCGCGGTCTTCCTCGGCGTCATGGCGGGGATTTTCTACAGCCTGGTCAGCGTCAGATTCCCAAACCTGCTCGAATTCCATAAGACGAAGCACCTGATCGATGGCGAGTTCCATTGGCCCGTGCCGTGGTCGGTCCTGCTCGGCCTCACCGTCATCTGCCTCGTCGGCGTCATCGACGACGTGACGGGCCTGAATCCGCGTCTCAAAATCGCCGGCCAGCTGGTCGCCGCGGCGTGCCTCGCGATCGACAACGTCGGCGTGCGCCTCGCCGCGGGCGTCCTTATCCCGCTCGCGCGGGCCGCGGGGATGGAGATCGACGTCGTCGGCGGCGTCGAGACGCTGATCTTCAACGTGCCCATGCTCGGGCCTGTGGACGCCATCTATTGGACAGGGACCGCGGTCATCGGGCTCGCCGTCGTCGGCCTTTGCAATGCTTCCAACCTGATCGACGGGCTCGACGGCCTGCTCTCGGGCACGACGGCGATCACATCGATGGGCCTGCTGTTCATCGCGTTGGGCCTCGCGCTGGCCGACGACGGGCCGCTCGACAGCCAGCGCGTCGTGCTCTGCCTCGCCGTGCTCGGCGCATGTCTGGGGTTCCTCCCCCACAACTTCAATCCCGCCTCCATCTTCCTCGGCGACGCCGGCAGCCTCCTCCTGGGCTTCTGCATGTGCGTCCTGATCCTCACGCTCGGCGACACGGGCAAGACGCACCTCGTCGCGGCGGGCCTGATCGCCTACATGCTCCCGATCCTCGACACCATCCTCGCCATCATCCGGCGGAAGATGGAGGGAAGGAGCATTTCCGCGGCGGACGATCAGCACATCCACCACATGCTCAAGAGGGCGTTCGGGGTCAAGAAAGCCGTTTTCGTCCTCTATGGCATCGCCGGAACATTCGCGATCATGGCCGGGCTCGCGTCCTTCGGGCGCGCACGCGTTGTGTATCTCTTGGCGCTCATCCTCGTTTCGTACGTCGGCGTCACGGCGATCAAGATCGCCCGCAGGCGGCACATCGAGAACCAGGCGATGCTGCGGGAGGCCGGCGTCGCCCCGGGCCCCGTCCAGCACCCGCCCGCGATGACGCCGCCCGCGGCCGACGGTGCCGTGAAAGTCTGACGGGAGCGCAAGTTTCGCCCGCAGCCGGTATACTCCCGGTATGCCGGACGGACCCGCGCACGTCGCCCGAACCATCGCGTTCATGAACCAAAAGGGGGGCGTGGGGAAGACTACCACGACGGTGAATCTCGCCGCGGCCTTCGCCCGCGCCGGCCGCCCGACGCTGCTTATCGACCTCGATCCGCAGGCCCACGCGACGCTGCACCTGGGCATCGACCCGGGGGCGCTCAAGACGAGTGTCTACGACGTGCTCCTCGACCCGGCGGCGGACCCGACGCCATCGATCCACAAGGCGCGAGAACACCTCGACGTCATGCCGGCCCAGACCGACCTCGCGGCGGCGGAGAGCGAACTGGCCGGCCAGCAGGACCGCCAGCGGCGGCTCGAGCGAGCGCTGGCGACCGTCAGCGCCAGGTACGAGTTTGTGCTCCTCGACTGCCCTCCGTCGCTGGGCCTGCTCACGCTCAACGGCCTGGCCGCGGCGCGCGAGGTGATCATCCCGATGCAGGCGCACTTCCTGGCGCTGCAGGGCGTCGGCAAGCTCCTCGAAACGATCGCGCTGATGAGCAAGGCGGTGAACCCGCGATTGCGTGTGACGGGCATCGTGCTTTGCTCGCACGACGCGAACCTGATGCACAGCAAGGAAGTCGTCGCGGACCTTGAGGGGTTCTTCGACGCGGCCCGCGAGCAGGAGACGCCGTGGCGCTTCGCACGCGTCCTCCGACCCTTCGTCCGCCGCAACATCAAGTTGGCGGAATGCCCGAGCTTCGGGCAGTCGATCTTTGAGTACGCCCCCGGCGCCCCGGGCGCCGCGGACTACGGCGCGCTTGCCGAAGGCCTGTTGAAGGAGTGGGACGCGATGAAGTCCCGCCGCGTCGGTGTCGAGCAGATCCGGCCCGAGGTGGTCATCCCGCAGAACGCCGCGCCGCAGGGCCAGACGGCGTGACACGGCCGGCCTCGGGCTCACTCTTCCCCGGCGCGCGCCTGGTGTTCGCCGCGGTCGCTGTCGCCCTCGCCACCGCCACCCACTGGCCGAAGCTGAAGGTCCCCGGGCCAGAAGGTACAGACCTGGTTATCCATATGGCTTCGTTCGGCGCGTGGACGATCGCTCTCGCGTGCTGCGGCTTCTTCGGGCCGGCCCTCGAGCGGCGCAGTATTCTCGTCGGCGTGCCGGCCGCCCTTGCCTACGCGGGGCTCGACGAACTGACGCAGGCCTTCAGCCCCGGCCGCGTCGTGACGTGGGCGGACTTCGGCGCCAACGCCCTGGGCGTCGCGGCGGCGTCGCTGCTGCTTTTGATCGTCGCGCCGGTGATCCGCCGCGCAATCGTGCGATAATCGGGGCATGGCGACAGGCGGACACATGCCGTCGGCGAGACGGCTCACGGTCGAGGTCAGCATCGCGGGCCTGGCGGGGCTGCTCGCGGGCGTTCTCGCCGGGGCGATGGTCGCGTCGGATCTGGCGCGCGTCCCCCTCTGGCTCGTCGCGCCGTTCGCCGCCCTGCTCGTCGCGATCGCGACGGGACCGCTGTTCCTTACATCGGCGTGGCACAGGCACTACCCGTCCGTCGCGTTCGGCTTGGGCTTCCTGGTGTTCGGCTATTACCTGTCGGGCTTCGGCGACGCCGCCGCGGGCTTCGCGCCGATGTCGCACGCCGTCGTTGAGTACGTCGCGTTCATCGCGCTCGTCGGAGGGTTGTTCCTGGCGAGCGCCGGCATCGTGGTTGACCTCAAGAACCCAGCGGGACCGGCGGCGAACACCATTCTTCTCGGGGTTGGTGCGGTGCTCGCGAACGTCATCGGGACGACCGGAGCGTCCCTGCTGCTGATCCGTCCATTCCTGAAGGCTAACTCGGGTCGGCTCACGCCGCTGCACGCGATCTTCTTTATCTTCATCGTTTCGAATTGCGGCGGCTCGCTCACACCGATCGGCGATCCGCCGCTCTACCTGGGATACCTCAAGGGCGTTCCGTTTTTCTGGACGCTCACAAACCTCTGGCAGAACTGGGCGCTCGTGGTCGGGCTGCTCCTCGCAGCATTCTTTGTCATGGACACCTTGGCGGAGCGGCGGCGAATGAAGGACCCGGCAGTCCCCGGCGCCCGCATGCTGCCGAGCATCGCGGTCCGCGCAAGGCCGCTGAGCATCGTGCTCTTGCTCGCGATCGTCGCCTGCGTCTTCGTCGATCCGCTCCTCCACCGCCTCGGCGTTCACCTGCACGCGCCCGTCGGCGCGATTATCCAGATCGTGCTGGGCGTCAACGCCTTTCTCCTTGCGCCGCGAGAGAACATCCGCGCAAACGGTTTCACGTTCGATCCGCTCAAGGAAGTCGGCCTGCTGTTCGTCGGCATCTTTCTGACAATGGTGCCCGCGCTCGCGTACCTCTCGCAGAACGGCTCCCGCCTCGGCGACCCGTCGCCCGCCGTCTACTACTTCGCGACCGGCGCTCTCTCGGCCGTGCTCGACAACGCGCCGACATACCTCAACTTCCTGCAGCTCTCTGTCGTGCCCCAAGAGGTGAACGCGATCTCCATCGCCAGCCTGCTCGCCGAGCGCAGCGGGGCGCGGACGCTCGTCGCCATCTCGACGGGCGCGGTCTTCTTCGGGGCGATGACGTACATCGGCAACGGCCCCAACTTCATGGTGCGGTCGATCTGCGAGTCCTCGGGACTGCCGATGCCCTCGTTCTTCAAGTACGCCGCGTGGGCGTGCGCGATCCTCCTCCCCATCCTCGTGATTCACTGGGCCCTCCTCATCCGGTGAGCGATCGCCCGCCGATATCCTCGCCCGTGACCGCCGAGGCGCCGCCCGCGATAGAACCCGACCCGCAGGTCGCCGCCGCGCCGCGCCGGGCCGAGGGCGCGGGGGCCCTCGCGGCGGGCGTGCGCGTCGTTTCCGGCCTGACGCTCGCCTCCCGCTTCGCGGGGCTTGCGCGCGACGTCATCACCGCGCGTCTCTTCGGCGACACGCTGCTGGGCTCGGCCTTCCGCTCCGCGTACGCCCTCCCCAACTTCTTCCGCCGGCTCTTCGGCGAGGGGGCCCTCTCCGCGGCGTTTCTGCCCGAGTACGCCCAGCGCCGGCGCGACGACCCGGAGACGGCCCGCGCCGTCGCGGGCATCGTCCTCTCGCTCACGACGCTGGTGACGTGCGCCCTCACCGGCCTCATCGAGCTCGCGCTCCTTCTCCGCGTCGCGCTCTTCCCGATCGAGCCGGACACGCTCCTCTCCGTCCGGCTCGTGATGCTCATGCTGCCGATGATGCCGGCGGTCTGCTTGGCCGCGGTCCTCGCGGGCATGCTCCAGGCGCAGCGCCGCTTCGTCATCCCCTCGGCGACGCCGATCCTGCTGAACCTCTTCCAGATCGCCGCGGGCGCGACCTTTTACTTCGGGTGGATCAGCGACCCGACGCGGGCGGCGTTCACGGTCGGCGCGGCAGCCCTGCTCGCGAGCTGGGCCTCGGTCGTATGGGCCCTGAACGCGTTGCGGGGCCAGATCGGTTGGTCGCGCGTCCGCGATGCCGCCCCCGCGGCGCGAGCGTCCGCCCGGGTGATTCTCGAGCGGTTCGTGCCGGCGATGCTCGGGCTCGGAACGCTCCAGCTCAACACCATGCTCGACATGGTGATCGCCATGTGGCCGGTGTGGGTGGGACCGACCATGTTCGGGCGGCCGACGCCGCTCGACGACGCCAGCAACGCGATCCTGAGCTACACCCAGACCGTTTATCAATTCCCCCTCGGCGTCTTCGGCATCGCCGTGGCGACGGCCGTCTTCCCGCTCCTTGCGTCGTCGGCACGGGACAAAGACGCGTTCGCCGGACACCTCCGCCGCGGCGTCCGCCTCTCGCTCTTCATCGGCCTTCCCGCGAGCCTCGGCCTGGTGCTGGTACGTCACGACACCGTCGCGACGATCTTCGGCGGCGGCGAGCGATCGTTCTCGCCCGAGGGCCTCGCACGATCCGCGCTTGTGCTCGGCATGTTCGCCCCCGGCGTGTGGGCGTACTCCCTCAACCACGTGCTGACCCGCGCGTACTACGCCGTCGGCAACACCAAGACACCGATGCGCATCGCGATCGCGAGCGTGGTTACGAACCTATCCCTCAACCTCGTGCTCATCTGGTCCCTGCGCGAGGCCGGCATGGCCTTGGCGACGACCGTCTCGGCTCTCCTCCAGACCGCTCTTCTGCTCGCGCTCGCATCGCGGACGCTGTCCGTGCGCCCGATCGACGGCGAAACGCTGCGTGCGGTTGTGCGGATCCTCGTCGCGACGGCGCTCATGGGTGCGTGTGTTCTCGCCGTTCAGCACGCCTGGCCCCAGACGGAGACGTGGTTTGGCCGCGCGGTGCGGCTCGCCGCGTGCGTCGGCGCGGGCGGTCTGGGTTATCTCGCCGCGGCGAAGTTGCTGCGCCTCCAAGAGTTGTCGTGGCTCCTCACGCGCGCCCCGCGCGGGTCCGGGCCGAGCGACATCGGCTTCGAGTAGCCGCCGCCGAGCGCCGCCCGCTACGCTCGGGCCGTGCCCCACTTCGCCGACTTCCTCACGTCGCGCATCGCCGAGACCCGCAGCGTCGCCTGCGTCGGCCTCGACCCCGTTCTCGAGTCGCTGCCCGACGCCGTCCGGGTCCGTCACCACGACCCGGTCGAGGCCGTCCGCGCGTTCTGCTTGGGCGTCATCGATGCCGTCGCGGACGCGGTGCCCGCCGTGAAGCCGCAATCCGCGTGCTTCGAGCGCTACGGCTCACGCGGCGTCGCCGTGCTGGAGGCCGTTTGCTCGCACGCCCGCTCGCGCGGTCTCTGCGTCGTCCTCGACGCCAAGCGAGGTGACATCGGCGTCTCGGCGCAGCACTACGCCGCGGCGGCCGTCCACGCCGGCGCCCACGCGATCACCGTCAACGCCTACCTGGGTTTCGACACCGTCGGGCCGTATCTCGAGGGGGGACTCGGCATCTTCGCGCTCGTCCGCACGAGCAACCCGGGGAGCGACGGGGTGCAGGATCTCCGCCTTGATGACGGCCGCACGATCGCGGCGATGATGGCGGAGCAGGTCGCGGCGCTCGGCGCCCACCGTCCGAGCACGTCCGGATTGTCCGACGTTGGGGCGGTCGTCGGGGCAACGAAAGCGTCGCAGGGCGCCGAGCTGCGCAAGCTCATGCCGAACCAGTTCTTCCTTGTCCCTGGATACGGCGCGCAGGGCGGCACGGCGGACGACATCCGCGCCCTTGTCCGAGCCAACGCGAAAGGCCCTGCCGAAGCCGGCGTGCTCGTGAACGCCAGCCGGAGCGTGATCTACGCGAAGGGTGCCGGCACATGGCAAGAAAACGTCCGCGCGGCGGCACTGAAGATGAATGCGGAACTGAACGCCGCGATTGCCGCAGCGTAACGATCACTTGAGCGCGGCCAACCCCGGCCGGGCCTCGCCGCGTACGCGGTACCATCGCGCATGGCAAAGTCACGTTCCACCCGCCCAGCGCCCCGCGGCCTCGAATACCCGATCCTGCACCTCGACCGCTGGATCCGCGAGAACAAGGCGAACTTCAAGCCGCCGGTCTCAAACAAACAACTCCTCGCGGGCAGCCGCGACGCGATCATGTTCGTGAGCGGCGGGCCGAACACGCGCAACGACTTCCACGTCAACCCGACGGAGGAGCTCTTCTTCCAGCTCAAGGGCGATATCGCGGTGCGCGTGCGTCCGCTCGACGGCTCGGCGCCGCACGACGTGGTTGTGAAAGAGGGCGAGATGTTCCTCCTGCCGCGCTGGGTGCCCCACCGCCCGCAGCGCCCGGCGGGCACGCTCGGGCTCATCATCGAGTTCCCCCGAGGTGTGGACGAGCAGGGGAACCCGCAGAAGGACGGCCTGCGCTGGTATTGCCCCGAGTGCGACGGACTCGTGCACGAGGCACGCTGGGTCCTCAAGAAGATCGACGAGGACCTGAAGATCATCATGGAGGACTTCTGGGGCGGACCGGCCGACCGCCGCACGTGCAAGAGTTGCGGGCACGTGATCCAGCGGGCCGGGGCGATCAAGCTGACGAAGGGGAAGGTGCGCGCAGCGGCGAAGAAATCTGCAAGCCTCACATCCAGTCGATCGTCTAGCAAGCGACCGAGAGCGCTACGGCGGCTTTCAAATACGTCGAGGTAGCCGCACATCTTGTCCGCAAGGCCCAAAACCCGGCTGGCTGCCTGCGCGAGCGTTCTGGCTGCGCTTGCATGTTGGATACTTGTCGTGGGAGGCTTTTTCAGTCGCACGGCATTCGGTGCCACCCGCTTCGGATTTGTGCTTGGCGATGGTGTGGTCGGCGTTTATACAACGAATGTGCCATCATCCGTTGGCTGGGCACCGACCATGCCTCGACCGGGCTGGATGTTCGCATCGAACACCATGGGCGTTATCTTGTGGGCAGGCTCCCCTTGGTGGCCAACATTCACAACCGGCTCGGTCGCGTCAGCCATCGGTTTGCCGTGCACAGTGCGAGCAATTTGGCTCCCGTTGTGGATGCCGGCAGTCGCGTTTTCAGTCGCTGGCCCATGGCTTGCAAGGCGTGCACAGAAGAGCCGCTTGGCTGGCACTTGTGCGACATGCGGCTACAACGTCGCCGGCATCAATACCGGTACCTGCCCGAGTGCGGACACGTGGCAGCCGCGCGATCCGCAAGCTGACGGCGTGCTGTAGGATTGTCAGATGCGGGTAGATCTTCACACACACATCCTCCCCCGCACCTGGCCGAGCTGGACGCAGCGCTCCGGCTACGCGGGGTGGATCGAGCTCGCGCACGAGCGTCCCGGGTGCGCCCGCATGACGCAGACGACGAGCGTCGACGGCTCGACGCCGCCCAAGAGCTTCCGCGAGATTTGCGAGAATTGCTGGGATCCGGCGGTGCGCCTCGCGGAGATGGCGAAGACGGGCGTCACGACGCAGGTGCTCAGCACCGTGCCTGTGATGTTCAATCACTGGGCGAAGGCGGCGGACGCCCGCGACCTGCACCGGCTTCTCAATGACCATATCGCGGCAATCTGCCGCGCCCACGTGGAGCCCGGCGTGCCGCCCTTTATCGGGCTGGGCGTCGTGCCGATGCAGGACGCGGACATGGCGTGCGCCGAGCTCGACCGCTGCGTGCGCGACCTTGGGATGGCGGGCCTGCAGATCGGGACGAACGTCGGCGGCGCGAACCTCGACGACGCCCGCGTGCAGCAGGTCCTGGCGCACGCGCAATCGCTCGACGCGGCGGTCTTTGTCCACCCGTGGGACATGCTCTGCCCCGAGCGCACCGAGAAGTACTGGCTGCGCTGGCTCATCGGTATGCCGACGGAAACGGCGATCGCGGTCGCGTCGATGATCTTCTCCGGCTCGTTCGACATGCTGCCGCGTCTGCGCATGTGCTTTGCCCACGCGGGCGGCCCAGTCCCCTCCCTGCTGGGCCGCTTCGAGCACGGGCACGCTTGTCGCCCGGACCTGGTCGCGATCGACAACCCGACACCCCCCTCCCGCTACCTGGCGCACCGCGACGACCGCGGCGTCGAAGCACCCGCGCGATTCTGGGTCGATTCGCTGACGCACGACCCCGCGATCCTGCGCGAGGCGCTGCGGGTGTTCGGCGAAGCCCGTGTTGCGCTCGGGAGCGACTACCCGTTCCCGCTCGGCGAAGAAAAGCCCGGGGCGATGATCGATGGCATGGAAGACCTGGCTGCCGCGGTCAAGGAGCGGCTGCTGTTCAAGAACGCATTGGAGTTTCTCGGCGGGCAGCCCGCCGAGATCAGCGAAGCAGCAAAGCGGCAGACCACGAAGTAGGATCGCGAGCCGGCAACCCCTCGTTCGCCGCCCCGTCCACTCGCCGCGTTTCCGCTTACACGCCCGCCACGATCTTCACCTCGACGTGGATCGGCGTGTTCCCGCCCGTGGGCAGCGCCGCCACCTCAACGGTGGTCCGCGTCGGCTGGTTCGGGCCCGGCGGGAAGAACTCCGCGTAGACGCGGTTGTATGTCGGCCAGTCTCTCTTCATGTCAGTCAGGAAGACCTGCACGTCAATGATCTTTTCCCACGCGCTCCCGGCCTCGGCCAGCACGCGCCGCACGTTCTCGAAGCACGACCGCATCTCGGCCTCGATGTCATAACTCACGAGCTCGCCGCGATCGTTCACGGTTGCGCCGGGGATCTCCTTGCTGCCGCGCGTGCGCGGGCCGATGCCGGAGAGAAACAACAGCCCGCCCGCGCGGCGGGCGTGCGGGTAATTGCCCAGCGGCTCCGCGGCGTTCCCCGCGTTGATCGCCCCCTGCGTCATGGCTCCATCCTCACGCACACGTTCTTGGGCTCGGTGAAGAACCGGATCGCGTCCGATCCCCCCTCGCGCCCGACGCCGCTCTGCTTGACGCCGCCGAAGGGCGTCCGCAGGTCCCGCACCATCCAGCAGTTCACCCAGACGATGCCGGACTCCACCGCCGCGGCGACCCGGTGCGCCCGCGCGAGGTCGCGCGTGAAGATCGTCGCCGCGAGGCCGTACGGCGTGTTGTTCGCGAGTTTCAGCGCCCCCGCCTCGTCCTCGAAGGTCTGCACCGTGACGACGGGCCCGAAAATCTCCTCCTGCTCCACGCGGCAATCGCACGCGAGCCCGCTGACGACGGTGGGTTGGTAGAAAAAACCGCCGCGGCACCGCTCCGGCAGCGCGTCCGGCGTCACCGGCTCGCCGCCGCAGTGGATTCTGCCGCCAAGCTCGCGCGCCGCTTGAACGTACGACGACACTTTCTCGAAGTGTGCCTTGCTCGTCAGCGCGCCGAACTGCGTGCCGGCGTCTGACGGGTCGCCGATGCGCAACGAGGTCGCCTTCGCGACCAGCCCCTCGACCACGCGGTCGCGGACGCTCCGATGCACCAGCAGCCGAGACCCGCAGAGGCACACCTGCCCCTGGTTCGTGAACGCGGCGCGGGCGGCCGTGTCGATCGCCGCGTCGATATCGGCGTCGTCGAAAACGATGAACGGGTTCTTGCCGCCCAGCTCGAGGCTCACGCGCTTGAGCGTCTCGCCGCACGTCTGCCCGATCCACCGCCCCACCGGCGTCGAGCCGGTGAACGTGACGGTCGGCACGCGCGGATGCTTCACGAGCGCCGCGCCCGCCCCGGCGCCCGTGCCGTGCACGATGTTCAGCGCGCCGGGCGGCAGCCCCGCCTCGACCGCGAGTTCGCCCAGGAGCGCCGCCGTCACCGGCGTCACCTCGCTCGGCTTGCCCACGACCGTGTTCCCGGTCGCGAGCGCCGGCGCGATCTTCCATGTGAAGAGGTATAAGGGGAGATTCCACGGCGAAATACACCCGGCGACGCCCCGGGGCGACCGCAGCGTGTAGTTGATCGCGGCCATCCCGCCCGGCACGCCGCCTCCGTCGAAGGCGTGAAACTCGCCGGGCGTGTGCTGCACCGCGCCGGCGAAGTACCGCAGGTTCGCGGCGGACCGCGGGATGTCGACCGCACGGGCCAGCGAGACCGGCTTCCCCGTGTCACGCGACTCGGCCAGCGCGAGACGGTCCAGGTTTGCGTCGATCAGGTCCGCGAGCCGGTTGAGGAGCTGCGCCCGCTCCGCTACCGGCGTCGCCGCCCACGCCGGGAACGCCCGTGACGCGGACTCCACCGCGGCGTCGATGTCCGTCGCGTCACTCTCGGGCACAGCGGCGTACGGCTGCCCCGTTGCAGGCTCAACGACCGGCACCGTCTTGCCGCTCGCGGCCGCGACCGGGCGGTTGTCGATCAGGTTGGCGTAGACCGTTTCGGACATTGGCTTACAGGGTCGCGAGGCGCCCGCCGTCCACGGGCATGTTGATTCCACTGATGTACGCCGCTGCGGGGCTCGCGAGGAACGCGACGGCCGCGGCGATCTCCTCGGGCCGTCCGAGGCGGCCGACGGGAATGGACCCGATCGTCTCCTCCCGGGCGGCATCCGCGCTCGAGTTCGTCCGCTTCGCGCGCGCTTCGAAGATCTCCGTGAGACGCTCGGTGTCGGTGTACCCCGGCAGGATGTTGTTCACGGTGATGCCCAGCGGACCGAGTTCCTGCGAGAGGTTTTTCGCCCAATTCGCGGTCGCCGCCCGAACGGCGTTGCTGACCGCCAGGTTCGGGATCGGTTGCTTCACGCTGGTGCTCGTGATATTGATGATGCGTCCGTACTTCGCTTCTCCCATCCCCGGCGCGAGCGCCTGGACAAGCACGTGCGGCGTCAGCAGCAGGCTCTCGAAGCCGGCGACGAACGCCTCCGGCGCCGTGTCGATCGCACGTCCGGGCGTGGGGCCGCCGGTGTTGTTGATGAGGATGTGGAAGGCGCCGCCGCGCGCGAGCAGGGCGCCGACTTCGGCCCTCACCGCGGCGGGCTTGGAGAGGTCAACGACCCAGACGTCGTGCGTCTGGCCGGGCTTCACAGGGAGCGACGCCCTGACCGCGGCGAGCTTCTCCGCGTTCCTCGCGGCGAGCGTGACGCTCGCGCCGAGGGCCGCGAGCTCGACCGCGCACGCCCTGCCGATGCCCGCCGACGCGCCGCAAACCAGCGCTCGCTTCCCGGAAAGATCCAGATCCATGCCCTTCGAGGCTAGGACACCAGCCGCATCTTTACCTCATCTCTTCGCCGCTCTTCTCCTCCTCAAAGACACCGCGCCCGGGCCTTTCCAGGCCCGGGCGCGGTCATCAGTGGGATGCGTCGCGGTCGAGGATTACTCGAGGCACTCGCCGCCGCCGAAGACGCTGAAGAACGCCTCGATGTCGAGATTGTCCGGGTAGAGCCCGTCGTTGTTGAAGTCGATGTCGTCGCAATCGCCCGTGCTGCACGGCCCGCCGCCGAAGACATTGAGGAAGTCAACGAGGTCCTGGTTGTCAGGGAAGAGCGAATCGTTGTTGAAGTCGATGCCGTTGCAGTGCGAGCCCGGCTGGATCGTCAGCACGCCGTGGCCGTAGGACGCGAACCCGAAGCCGCCGACCCGGATCATGTAGGAGGTGCCCGCGACCGCGTCGAACGTCAGGTCGGAGAGCAGGCTGTACGAGCCGGGGTTGCACGAATCCGTGCTGTCGTCGTTGCACGCGATCACGGTCGAGTTGCCGTTCGGGCAGTTCTGCTGGTTGCCCGTGAAGACCTGCACGGTCGTATCGAAGTGGCTGCCACACGTGTTGATGTTCACCGGTCCCGATGCCACGGCGATCCACCGGAACCAGACGTCGCGGACCATGTCGGAGTTGTTGCAGCCTTCGGGCAGACCCTCCGAGTCCGTCGCCGCGCAGGTGTTGAACTCGGCCGTGCCGAAGCTGTTGCCGAAAACGTGGGCGGTGGCGCAGGTGTCGTTCTGCACGCCGTAGGAGATGAGGTTGCGGAGCGTGAACTGACCCGACGCCCCGCTGTAGCCGGTAACGCGGATGTAGTAGGTCTGGTTCGCAGTGAAGTTGAAGGTTACGAGGCTGGCGCGGTGGTTGGGCGAGGGGAAGCTCGCATCGTCGCTGCACGTGATCGACGTGCCGTTATTGAAGATCGTCGGGCAGCCGGTGTGGACGCTGAGGACCGTGTCGAACTCGCTGCCGAACGTATCGAAGATCGCATTGCCGTCGCAGGCGGGCTGGAAGACGAACCAGACGTCGTTCCCCTGGCCGCCGCCGCCGTTGCCGCAGGTCGCTACCGGGTCGTCGAGGTCGGTGGCCGTCGCCATGGCCGTGCACCCCACGTAGTCCCCGCTCTGCACCTGGATCGCCTCGCTCCCGCAGCGGTCGCCGATCGCGATGTCGTTCTCGAAGTTCGTCACGTACACAGCGCCCGGGTTCGAGACCGACGTGTGGTCGTCGAGGTGGTCGCCCACGGCCATGTCGCCGTTGCGCACCGCCACCGACGAGCCGAAGTTCCCGCCCGCGGCGGCGTCGGCGTCGGCCAGCGTTCCCTGGTAGTGCCACGTGCCGCCGTCGCTCGAGTAGATGTAGACCTTTTTCGTGCCCGGCTCGCTGGCGAGGATCTGCAGCCCGCCGTCCGTCGCCACCTTGGAACCGAACTGCGCGTTCGGGGTGGGGTTGGGGGAGCGGAGTTTGGCCTGGAACTCCCACGCCGAGCCGTTCTTCTTGAAGATGTAGATCGCGCCGCCGTTGGTGGCGGCCTGCATGAAGCCGCCCTCCTGCAGCGTCATGTCCTCGTCGGGTGCGCCCACAACGAGGATGTCGTTCTCGATCGCGACCGCGGCGCCGAAGTGTTCCGCCTGCTCCGGGCTCGGGGGCGAGACCTCGACGGATTGGCCGCTCACGAAGCCGTTGGCGAGGCGGTGGACCACCCGCACCGTGCCGTGATCGCTGGGCTGGCCCGCGTCCTCGTGGTTCGGCGAACCGACGGCAGCGAACTCCGTCATCTGCGCCATCGCCACGGCCGTGCCGCGCCGGTCGCTGCTATCGCCGCCGAAGTCGCCGCCCCAGATCTGGTACACCTGGCTCCACGCGTTGGTGGCGTCGTCACGCGTGTAGAAGAACGCGGCGCCCGACTCCACGAGGCCGTGGAAGCCGTGCGTCGGGGCGCCGACCACCGCCCAACCGCCGCCGTAAGCGCTCACCGCGACCGCGCTGCCGAAACCGCTCCCGATGCCGCCGATGGAGGGCGTCAGGTCGACCGGCGACGTGTACCCGCTGCCGTTGCTCGGGCGGCGAAAGAGGCGCGCACGCCCCGTGTTGCTGAAGTTTGGCGCACCGGCGATGAGGTACGGATCGGCGAGGCCGATCGAGGAGCCCAGCCGCTCGCCGCCCTGGCCCGTGGTGTTCCACGCGCCGTACATCTGCGACCAGCCGTTGACCTTCTGGTACACCACAAAGCCGCCGGCGTCGACGCCAGCGACCGGCGCGTCGTCGCCGGGGCGGCCGACGGCGAGCAGCGGCGCGTTGTTCGGGCCGCCGAAGGACATGGACACGCATTGGCCGAAAAACTCGTCGGCGCCCGGCGTGAAGAAGTTGCCCAGCTTCTCCACTTCAGGGCACGGCTGCGCTCCGGCAGCGCCGGCGAGGAGGGTGAGAGCGAGGATCGAGATTGTCTTGGCGGTCTTCATGGCTGGCCTTTCGTTCGTCGAGCGGCGCGGGGAGACAGCCGTGTGCCGGCGCACGCCGGCGTTTGCCACGGGCCTTCTTCTCACGCGGAGCGGCCCTGTGGGGGCCGGGTGACTTGCCGGCTGACGGAGGCGCCGGTCAACGCGGCCGCCTCTCCTTTCCGACACTCACAACGCGACGCCGCAGCTCCGAGAAGCCAACGAATCTCCGAGTTTTCTCGCGGCGCACGCCGACGCATCAAACGGGCCAAAAAAGGGAAAAACCGCCCGGGGGCGCACGCGCGCAGCGGAGCGGGAGGAATAGGGGCGTTCTGTGCTTTGACCCCGTGCCGGGCCCGTTCCGGACGGCCGCACGGCGTCTCGTCCTTATACGCGAGGAAAGACGGTACACTGGCCAGCAATTCCCGAGAGTTCTTCCTGATGTCGCCGCAAACCCCGCCGGATTCAGGCTCTCCACCCGTGGCCTCGCCGCACGAGGTCACGATGCTCCTGGGCGCGGCGAGCGCCGGCGACGCCAACGCGCCCGGCAAGCTCCTCCCGCTCATCTACGAGCAGCTTCGCCGGCTCGCGCAGTCGCACATGAGCAACGAGGCCCCGGGCCAGACCCTCCAGCCGACCGCGCTGGTGCACGAGGCGTACATGAAGCTCGTCGGCGGCGCCGATGTCCGGTGGAACGACCGCGGGCACTTCTTCGCCGCGGCGGCACTCGCGATGCGCCGCATCCTCGTGGACCGCGCCCGCGCCCGCAACCGCGACAAGCGCGGCGGCGGACGCGCCCGCGTCGAGATGACCGACGCCGCCGTCGCCCGGGAGACGGAACCGACCGACCTGCTCGCCCTCGATGATGCCCTGAAGCGCCTCGAGGTCGAGCACCCACGCCGCCATCAGGTCGTCATGCTCCGCTACTTCGCCGGGTTGTCGATCGAAGATACCGCGGCGGCGATGGACCTCGCCCCCGCGACCGTCAAGACCGACTGGGCCGTCGCCCGCGTCTGGCTGTACAAGATCATGAACGGGACGGCGCCGGGGGGCGCGCTTTGAGCGGCTCGGGCTCGAACCGCGCGGAGGAGATCTTCGCCGAGGCGATCGACATGGCGTCGGGCGACCGCACCGCGTTCATCCGCGTCCGCTGCGGCGCGGACGCCGGGCTGCTCTCCGAGGTCCGCGAATTGCTCGCCGCGGCGAACGACGCCGGCGACGGCTTCCTCGATCCCAACGAGATCCGGCAACTCACCGCGGCCGGGAGCGGGCTCGAGGGGTCCCCGCTCGAGGACGCTTTTCTGGCCGAGGGGACGCGCTTGGGCGGCTACACGATCAAGGGCGTCCTGGGCAGCGGCGGCATGGGCGTCGTGTACCGCGCCGAGCAGGAGCGGCCGACCCGGACCGTGGCGCTCAAGGTCATCCGGCGCGGGCTCGGCACACGCGGCATCCTCCGCCGGTTCGAGCACGAGGCCGAGGTGCTCGGCCGCCTCCACCACCCCGGCATCGCGCACATCTTCCAGGCGGGCACCGCGCGCACCGAGATCGGCGACCAGCCGTTCATCGCGATGGAGCTCGTGCCGGGCCGCAACCTGACCGAGTACGCCCGGGCCGTCAGGCCCGGCACGGCGGAGCGGCTCCGCATCATCGCCGACGTCTGCGACGCTGTGCAGCACGCGCACCGCCGCGGCATCATCCACCGGGACCTCAAGCCAGCGAACATCCTCGTGAGCGACAGCGGCCAGCCCAAGGTGCTCGACTTCGGAGTCGCACGCGTCGTGAACGCCGAGGTCTCCGTCACGACGCTGCGGACCAGCATCGGCCAGCTGATCGGCACGCTCGCGTACATGAGCCCCGAGCAGGTGCTCGGCGACCCGTCGGACGTCGATACCCGCAGCGATGTCTACTCGCTAGGCGTGATCCTCTACGAGCTCCTCACGGGCCGTCCGCCGCACGATCTGGGCAAGCGCTCCATCCCCGAAGCGGCGCGCATCATCCGCGAAGTTGCCCCCGCCCGCCTCTCGCAGGTCCGCAAGGATCTGCGGGGCGACCTCGAGGTCATCGTGTCCAAGGCGATGGAGAAGGACCCGAAGCGGCGGTACCAGTCCGCCGCGGATCTGCGCGACGACATCCTCCGGCACACGCGGGGCGAGCCCGTTTCCGCCCGAGCCGATTCGGCGCTCTACGTGCTCCGCAAAGGCCTGCGGCGGTACCGCGTCGCCGTCGCCGGCGGCGCCGCGGCGGTGACGGCCCTGATCGCGTTCTCGCTGTACGCCGGCACGCAGGCCCGCGAGCAGCGACGGCTCGCGGAAGCGGCCGACGCGGCGCGCCTCGAGGCCGTGGCGCAGGCCGACATCGCCGGCCGCGCCAGCGAGCAGCTGCGCGAGGAGCTCGACCACGCGCAGATCGAGCGTGGCCGTCTCGAAGCGCAGTCGGGGAATCTCCCGCTCGCGAGCGATCTCCTCTGGCCCGCGTACCTGCGCGATCCCTCGTCGCCGCACGCGCACTGGGGCCTTTGGCAGCTCTACAACAAGGCGCCGGTGTTCTGGGCGCGCCGCCCGGTGACGAACGCGACCGGCGCGGGGTTCTCCGCCGACGGCTCCATCGTCGCCATCGGCTCCTTCACCGGCGACATCGCCGTCCTCGACGCGCGCACGGGCGCCGAGGTCCGCCGCTGGTGCGCGCTGGGCGCCACCTCGAACGCCATCGCCGTCTACGGCGACCCCCCGCGGGTGTTCGCGGGCATCGGGCACGGCCGCCTCGCGTCCGCCGGTATCACGACGGGCGAGGTGGTGCTCCTCGACGGCGGCGCGTCGGTCCACACCGGCGGCGTGCGCCACGTCGCCGCCAGCCCGGACGGGACGCTCCTTGCCTCCGCGGGCGGCGAGGGCCGAGTCGTGCTCTGGGACGGCGCCACGCTCCTTCCCCTCCACGAAGTCCCCACGCCGCAGACCGTGCCGATCGCGCTCGCCTTCAGCCCCCGCGGCGAGCGCCTCGCGGTCGGTCTGGCCGACGGCCGCACCGACGCCGTTGTCCGCGTGTACGACCTTACGGGCGGCGCGGCGGTCGCCGAGCACCGACTCCAGGACTTCCGCACGCTCTGGGGGCTCACATACGCGGACAACGAGCGTGACGTCGTGCTCGCGGCCGCCGGCAACTTCATCACGGTGCTGAACACCGAGACCGGCGACGTCGCGCGGACGCCGGCCGGCACCGCGGCGCCCGTTTCGCTGTTCGCGGTCGAGCCCGTGAGCCGACGCACCGCCGCGCAAGGCCGGTACGGGCTGGCGCTGGCGTCGCTCGCCGATCAACGGCTCGACCGCGTGCTCACGATTTCGCGCGGATCGGCGCGCGGCGTCGCGTGGAACGGCGACGATTCCGTCGCGCTCGTGACGACCGACGGGCTCGTCCGCTCCCTCTCGACAAAGCCGGACGGTTTCCTCCAGCGCGTGGAGCGATACAAGTCCTGGGTCTTCGGCCTCGACTTCTCGTCCAACGGCTCGCTCCTGGCCGTGGGCGCCGCGTACGAGCTCGAGCTCGTCGATCCGGCCGACCCCGCGCGCAGACTGTTGTTCGATACGCCCATCGATGGCCTGCGCTCGCGGGCCGTCCTCATCGATGAAGCCTCCGGGACGCTCTACAGCGGCAATATCGACGGCGCTCTCCGCGCGTGGGACGTTGCAACGGGCGACCTGCTCGCCGCGACCGGCGAGAAGCAGGCCGAAGCCTTCTCGATGCTCCTCTCGCCCGACGGCCGCCGGCTGTACAGCGGCCACGCCGACGGCGTCGTCCGTGTCTGGGAGCCGCGGGACCTTTCCCTCGTCGCGAAGTGGCCCCGCGGCTGGGGACGCGTCGAATCCATGGCCCTCTCGCGCGACGGCACGCTGATCGCCACCGGCGCGAGCGAGCACGGCGTCGAACTCCGCGACGCGCAGTCGGGGGAGCCGGTCCGTTCCCTCGACACGACCGCGGACTGCTGGGGCGTGGAGTTCCTGCACGACCGCAAGACGCTGATCGCGGGCACCTACGACGGCACCATCGAGTTCTTCGACTTCCGCACCGGCGAGCGCGAGGCGGTGCTCCTCGCGCACAGCCGACTCGTCACGGGCATCGGGCTGTCGCCGAACGGCGATCTCTTCGCCACCGGCAGCGAGGACGGCCGCATCAAGATCTGGGACGCGAAGCGGCGACGCGCCGTCGCGACGATGGAGCCCGACCAGGGCGAGATCGTGGACGTGCGCTTCGACCCAGCCGGCCGTTTCCTCGCGGCCGCGTCGGCCCACGGCGCGTTGCTCCTGTACGACCTCTCCGCCGTCGGCGAGTGCATCCGCGGCAACCTGGAGCACCAGCGCCAGGAGTCGCGCGAGCGGCCCGTCGCCCCGTGAGCGTCACGCCGCCGCGCGGGTGCGCAGCTGGAGCTTGTTGACATACTTCTCGATCTGGCCGCAGACGAACTCGCGGTGCTCGGCGCCGTGGCCGAACTCGAACGCGACGCCCATGTAGACGTTCTGCGTGCTCTCCAGGTGCGTGTGCACCACCTTGGCGACCATGCCGAGCGGCGCCACGGCCGGACGCAGGTCGACGCGCAGCCACAGCGTCCGCGAGCGGTCCGCCCCCGACGCCTCGCTCTTGTCCACGATCAGGCCCATGCCGCCGCCGCCGATGTTGAGGAGCGACGCGCCGAACCTGGGGCCGACCTCCGGAAGTTCCAGCTCGATGTCCGTGGGACCATCGCCGCCGGCGGCCCGCGCACGGTTCGCCGCCTCCGCAACCGCGGCGCTCGCGTGGCTCAGCAGCGGCCAGCAATCCACCGCGGGCAAGCGCGGACCCGCCGTCGGGACGCGCGCGTGCTCGCGCCGCGAGACGCGCTCGACCGAATCCGGCATCGCCACGCGCATCACCGCGACGCGACCGCCCCCGAACGCGAGGTCCGACCGCCGCGGCAGCGTTTTCGTCCTGAACACCCAGCGGTTCTGCCCCACCACCATCGCCCCCGCCAACGGGACGCCCTCTTGGATCGGAAGCGCCCGGCCCGCCGCCGCGGGCTGCTCGACGACGATCTCGTGCTCGCCAAGGGCGAGGAGACGCACTCGCCAAACAAGGTCTGGGCCGCCCGCGCCGTCGCCGGCGACGGAGAACTCGAGGCTCCCGCCGCGATCGTGGATCTGCCGCAGCATCTCCCGCCAACGCTCATTGCGCGAACGACTCGCGGGCATATAACGCTCCTGGGTGCCGGGATGTATCGGCGAGCCGAGAGCGGGTGTACGGCCCGGCGCCGTTGGCCGAGTGGCGGGCGGGCGCTGCGGCCGCATAAGCCGTTATCCGGCGGGTTTCCGGACGCTTCTCGCGAGCCTGGCTGCTTCGTTGAGCGTGGTGTGGGCCTCGCGAAACAACGACCGGTCCGCGACCGCGCCGAACCGTCCGGCGTACGCGACATCCACGACACGCGCCAATCGCTCCGCGGCGTCGCGCCACGCCGCCGGCGCGTCCGGCCTCCCGACTTCACCGCGCAGGTACATCGCGAGCGGTACACCAGCGGGTCGCCGCCGTCCCGATCGCTCCACGACACCGAGAACCCCTCGGTGCAGCCGGTCCGCCTCCGCCGCCCCGGAGAAAGCCCAGCCGTCCACCGCGCCCGCCACCCCTGTCCGGCGGCGGCGCTTCCGCGCGATGCCCACCGCGAGCATGACGCCGCCTGTCACCACGAGACACGCGCCCGCTCCCGCCAGCCACGGCTTGGCCCTCTGGATCGCCTGCAGTGTCTCCCGCCTGCCGCTCCGCGTGTGGATCAATCTCGATAGTCTCTCGAGCGGCTGCACGCTGTTTTCGGACAGACCGAGGACTCGCTTCTGCCGGGACTCGTCGAAGCCGACAACGTTCGAGTTCCAGAACATCTCGACGTTGTCCAGCACACCGGCGATCAGGCTGGCCAACGTGACATCCTGCTGCCGTGCAAAGACCGGGCTCGCGACGGGTGTTCCGTCGAACGTGCGCCATACACCCGGCGCGGTGTTGACCTCGACCCACGCGTGCGCATCGCTATTGCGCACGGTGTATGTACCCGACGACGCGTCGAACTCATTGGTCATGTACCCCGCCACGACCCGCGCGTCGATCCCGACGCTGCGGCACAGGCCCGCGAGCGCGCTGGCGAAGAACTCGCAGTGCCCGCGCTTCCCCTTCGCCAGGAACCACGCCGTCGGATCCTCCGAAATCGGCGGCACGGGCGGGTTGAGCGTGTAGGTGTAGTTCCCCCGCAGGTATGCCTGGAAGGCGTTCGCGACCTGCGAGTCCTCTTCGGGAGGACGCTTCGCCGGATCCGGCTCCAAGCCCGATCGCAAAAGGACCTTCTCCGCGACCGCGCGCACGCCCGGGTTGAACTCGACGCGTCCGCGGGGGGTGGAAAGATCCGCGGACAACGGGTCCGGGTCGAGCGAGGATACGACCGTGACATTGAACTCCGGGGCCGGCGGCTGAACGCGAATGACGCAGGTGAGATACTCGGCCTGCCAGCGGGTTTCTTCTTGGAAGGAGATCGCTATGGGACGCCACACGTGGAACAGCGGGATCTCCGTGCCCCGTGCATTGTGCATGGTCGTCACGTACTTAACAGTCCGCTTCGCCGTCTCGCCCTCCGGACGCACGTTCGACACCCCGAGGTAGGTCGTGTTCTGGCCGGTGCTGACTCGGGTCGAGCGCCAGCGGCCGTCGCGGTAGTCATCCAGTACAGAGCCTCGCAAGTACAGCGGTTCGCCCTCGACCGCGGACGTCTCCGAGGGCTCGACACGCCGCACGCTCATCACCACCCCGTGCGATTGCGAGATGAGCCCCGCGTTGTTCAGGTCCACCTGCTCAGCGAACCCCGTCACCCGCTGCATCATCGGACGCGCGAACGCTCCGAAGCGGCTCATCCCCAATCCCCGCGGCGTCACGACGAACACGACGGAAGCGATCACCAAGCCGACAACCACCGACGCCGCCGTCGCCCAACCGACCTTGCGGTTCAGGGCGGCCGGAGCGCCGCGCCCCGCGCCGCCCGACCGTGCGCGGTGCCACGCCGTGTAGATCTGGTGGTGCATCGCGCCGCACACGAGCGTCGGCGTCAGCAGCAGGATCGAGACGCCCACCCCCAGGCCGTTGTCGTTCAGTGTCGAGCCCACCGCGAGGAAGAGCGACATTGTCAGGAGCTGGGCGTAATCGCGGGGCGCGCGCCGCTCCCAGAGCTTCAGCACCAGCACCGCGGCGAGGAACGCGAGGAACGCCGACACGACGTTCGCGCCGGCGAACCCGCGCCACAGCGACCCGAGCCCGATGATCGTGAGGATGATGCTCGTCGCCCATCTCGGGATCCCGACCCAGCCCTCGGCGCCGGGCCGGTCCTCGCTCGACGACAGAAACCTGCCGTCGGTCATCCACCAGCCGCCACACCCGAAACCCGCGAGCACGAGCAGCGTGAGGAGCGATTGCTCGGCGAGCGCATACGCGACGAACGCAAGGAGCGCGCAGACGAGAACAGAGATTCGTAGCGGCCGCAGGGAGGGGGTCACGCCTCTAGCCTCCCCGCCTCGGCCGGGCCATCCTGCGCCGCAATACCCACGGCCCCCGGCACCGCCCCGGACTCATACGTCCGGGGGTCGTCCGCGAAGACCGTGCGTCCGCTCTGCCCGCGGCCCGCAGCGAGGCACGTGACGGTGATCTGCTCTTCCCCGCGCCCCCGCCGGCGCGCCGGGACGCGCTCCCGCGGGCCCCGCTCCCAGAGCGCCAACGCATCCAGAATGGCCTCCGCCTGCTTGACACCGCCGCGCGGCTCGAGAACGACACCCCCCGCGCCGTCGGCCAGACCAACCTCGTACCCGATCTCCAGCGAGCGCTCCGCGAGCGATCCGGCGGCCGCAAGGATCAGTTCGAACGCCTCATCGGCGCCCACGGTGTCGTCGACGCGGATCCACAACCGCTGGCCGGGCGGACGCCCGAGCACACGCACCAGTGGCGTCTCCGTCCGCGCGCTCGCCCGCCACGCGACGTTCCGCACGCTGTCCCCCGGCCGGTACTCTCGCAGCGAGAGGAACTCGTCGCCCGTGCGGCTCGGGCGCACGCCGCCGCGTCCATCGCCCAGACCCGGCGCCGGCGGCAGCACGCGCTGCGCGAGATCGACCTTGCGGGGCCAGATCAGCACCTCGCCCGGCGCGACCCACGTGACGCTCTTGC
Source organism: Phycisphaerales bacterium (assembly GCA_035628115.1). Classification (GTDB taxonomy): domain Bacteria; phylum Planctomycetota; class Phycisphaerae; order Phycisphaerales; family UBA1924; genus BJHL01. The sequence continues at coordinate 67,484 of DASPKL010000022.1, forward strand.
GCGTCATCCCGAACGGGAACGACGACGACACGCGCACGATGTTGGGGCGGACGACGCCCCGACGCAGCGCGACCGATCCCGCGTCCGTGCGCACGCGCTCCCGCACCGGCGCCTGGGCGACGCTCGCGACGGGGAGCGTCGCGCGCGGCGCAACGGTCGCGTGGACGGGGCGGAACCACCAGTCCCGCGCTTCCTCGAGCTCCTCGATGAAAAGCCCGAAGCCGGGCACGAGCCGGTTGCGGTTCTCGACGATGTACGAGATCGGCAGCCGCTCTCCGACGCGCCCGCGCGTCCCCGTCACGCGCGTCACGAGCAGCCCCATGAGCCCCCAGCCGCTCAGCACGCCGGACACGACGAGGCCGGCGACGGCGAGGCCGAAGAGCCAGAAAAGCAGGTTGTTCTGACCGTTCACCGCGCCGACGACCAGCACGCACGTCGTCGCGGCGTACGCGACCCCCGCCATGCTGAAGTGGTACCGCCGCGCGATGACGCGCCCAACGGCGCGCTTCGATTCGGATGAACGCATCCGCCCGCGGAACACCTCCGGGGCGCCCGGGCGGGATTGAAGGGGTGTCGGCGTTCGGGGCATCCGCCCTCTCTACGCCTTGAAGGCGTCGCCTAGTTGCAGTTCGCCGGGTTGCGGCAGGTCTTTGATCGATGCGAGCCCGAAGTGCTGCAGGAACTGGGCCGTCGTGCCGTAGAGCATGGGCCTGCCGAGCTCCTCCGCGCGGCCTTTCACCGTCACCAGCCGCCGCTCGAGGAGCGTCTTGAGCACCTCGCCGCACGAGACGCCCCGGATCGCCTCGAGCTCTGCACGCGTGATCGGCTGCTTGTACGCGATGATCGCCAGCGCCTCGATCGCCGCACGGGTGAGCTTCGTGCTCGCGCGAGAGCGGTGGAACGCGGCGAGCGTTTGTGCATAGGCCGGCAGCGTCATCACGCGATACCCGCCCGCGAGGAGTTCGACCCGGAACGATCGCCCCGTCGCCTCGTACTCGCCGTTCAGGTGCGAGACCATCGCCTCGATCTGCTTGACGGCCGCACGCAGCGCCGGCCCCTCGGCCGCGGGCTCGCCCCCGGCGTCGTCGTGCCCGGGCACAAGGCCGAGCCCCGCGGCGAGCTTTGCTGGTTGGATCGCGCGGTCGAGCGAGATCAGCACCGCTTCCAGTTCGCGCGCCCTCGCCGGGTTGACATCCACGGGCACGTCCGGCGCGGCGGTCTTGGGCTTGCGCCTGCCCGAAGCGGGCACGGTGACAACACCGTTGTCCGCCGGCGCCCGCGCCGAACCGCCTTCCTCCGAGCCGGCCGTTTCTGCCTGCGGTGCGTGGTGCTCCATCACTCGATTCTTGGCGTGCACCGGCAAGCCCGCCGCTCTACGCTGCGTCGTGCCGCGAGAACCGCTGCCAAAGCCCGCGAGGTTCGTCTGGCCGCCGCGGCGGAGCGACGCGCGGGCAGGGCCGACACCCGCTCGCGCCGCGCCGATCGGCGCAGCCGACGGCGTGGGGGCTCGCGCGCTCGAGGTCGTCCGACTGTTCGAAGCGAGCTACCTCGGCGTCGTCCGACCGTCGTGGTCGGAGTACGTCGAGGAGACCGGATGGGCGCCAGACGCCGCCGGTGCTTGGTGCATCCGCTGTGGCAGGAGCACGAAGGGCGTACCTCCCGGCGAATCCGGTGACGACACCGGATGTCCCGCGTGCCGGAATGAGCGACTTCCTTGGAAGCGCACCGTTCGTCTGTCGCGTCACGAAGGGGTCATCCGCGGCGCCGTGATCGGGGCCAAGTCGTGGCGTTCACTCGCGAACGACCTGGGCCGCGAGCTCGGCCGCCAGATCGCCCGTGAGTCCGCCGTTTCCGTTGTGCCGCGCTCACGAATTGTGATCGTGCCTGTCCCTGCCTCCTTCTGGCGACGCATGCGCCGCGGCGTCGACCACACGCTGGCGATGGCCAAGGGCGTTGCGAGGGAGCTGGGAATCGCCGTAACGCCCGTCCTTGCCCGGTCCCACCGACCCCTGCAGACTGGTTCGACGCTCGAGACAAGGCGGCGGAACGTTTCTGGGTCAATGCGGCCACGGCTTGGGGCGAGCCTTCAGGATGTCGAGCTCGTGCTTCTGATTGATGATGTGATGACCAGCGGCGCCACGATGCGGGAGGCGTGCCGGGCTCTCAAGCTTGTTGAAGGAGCGAATACCCCCCAGATTTGGGCATGTGTCGCGTCCCGGGCGGAGCTTGAATACCCGTAAACGCGGGAGAATTTGGGTTTAGCGGGGAGTTTTTGCGATCTTCTGCGCATTCCAGAAGGTCAAAATCCTGGCGTAAATGCCACGATTGCGGCGGGTTGCACTTGAGAATCTAGGCGAAGTTTTACCGAACCGCTTGACCGCTTGCGGAGTATTGTTTATCCTCACCTCCCCGCTGAGAGGTTTTCGACGGGTGCCTGAGAGGGCCCCGCGACGCCAATCGCGGCTGATCTTTGACATCAGAACAGTTGGGAACGCACGAGAGTGTGCGTCCTTGGCATCGGCTGCACGCCGACCTGGTCTGACTCCGGGAGCCAAGGGCGAATCCACAAAACGCGAGAGATGTCCCGTACAAGGCGTCACATCGCGGGTCAGGGTCGGGGTTCACAGCCCGGCCGGGCATACTTTGCGTGCAAACGTCGGTACCTTCACAGCGGAGGTCCGGCGTTGTGAAGAGCCCGAAATCCATCGTGGCCAAACGATGGCGGCAGGTGCCCGCAAGGGAGCTTGTCGTAGACCGGCGCGATCCGCAAGGGTCGCGTTTTCATGGTCAACTCAAACCGAGATCAAACCGCCGCAAGGCGGGTTATCAAGGAATTCAATTGAAGAGTTTGATCATGGCTCAGATTGAACGCTGGCGGCATGGCTAAAACATGCAAGTCGAACGAGCCCGCAAGGGTAAGTGGCGAAAGGGTTAGTAATGCGATCGAACGTACCCCGAGGTGGAGGATAGCCGTGGGAAACTGCGGGTAATACTCCATGATCTCTCAGGAGCAAAGCTTTAGCGCCTTGGGAGCGGCGATCGTCCTATCAGCTAGTTGGCGGGGTAAAGGCCCACCAAGGCGAAGACGGGTAGCGGGTGTGAGAGCACGGCCCGCAACATCGGAACTGAGACACTGTCCGGACTCCTACGGGAGGCTGCAGTAACGAATCTTCCGCAATGGGCGCAAGCCTGACGGAGCAATGCCGCGTGTGGGATGAAGTGCCTATGGCATGTAAACCACTGTCAGGGGGTAGAACCAATGATCGCCCCCAGAGGAAGTGGCGACTAACTCTGTGCCAGCAGTCGCGGTAATACAGAGGCCACAAGCGTTAGTCGGAATCACTGGGCTTAAAGGGTGCGTAGGCGGGTCTGCAAGCGTCCTGTGAAATACCTCGGCTCAACCGAGGAACAGCAGGGCGAACTGCGGATCTTGAGGCTGGTAAGGGCCGGGAGAACAGTTGGTGGAGCGGTGAAATGCGTAGAGATCAACTGGAATGCCGATGGGGAAGCCGCCCGGCTGGGCCAGTCCTGACGCTGAGGCACGAAAGCGTGGGGAGCAAACAGGATTAGATACCCTGGTAGTCCACGCCGTAAACGATGTGCACTAGACCGGTGCGGTTTTGACGCCGTATCGGTCGTAGGAAAACTGATAAGTGCACCGCCTGGGGAGTACGGTCGCAAGGCTAAAACTCAAATGAATTGACGGGGGCTCACACAAGCGGTGGAGCATGTTGCTTAATTCGAGGCAACGCGAAGAACCTTACCTGGGTTTGACATGCTGGGATTAACTCTATGAAAGTAGAGCCACAGTCGCAAGACCGGAACCAGCACAGGTGCTGCATGGCTGTCGTCAGCTCGTGCTGTGAAGTGTCAGGTTAAGTCCTTTAACGAGCGCAACCCCTGTCGTTAGTTGCTCGGCGCAAGCCAGTACTCTAGCGAGACTGCCGTCGTCAAGACGGAGGAAGGTGGGGATGACGTCAAGTCCTCATGGCCCTTACATCCAGGGTTGCAAACGTGCTACAATGGCGTATACAGAGCGAAGCGAGGCCGCGAGGCGGAGCAAATCGCAAAAAGTACGCCCCAGTTCGGATTGCAGGCTGCAACTCGCCTGCATGAAGTCGGAATCGCTAGTAATCGGAGATCAGCTACGCTCCGGTGAATGTGTTCCTGAGCCTTGTACACACCGCCCGTCACGTCATGGGAGCCCGGAGTGCCCGAAGTCGCCACATTTCAGTGGTGCCTACGGCAAGACGGGTGACTGGGACGAAGTCGTAACAAGGTAGCCGTAGGAGAACCTGCGGCTGGATCACCTCCTTTCTAAGGGATTTCCTTAGACCGGCATGGCGGAGACACAACCGTCTCCATCCACGGGGCGACCCGTAGCCGGCGAGTCAACACAATCTCGTCCGTCGCAAGACGGACAGCCGCTCGGTGACGAGCGACGAAGCGTTCCCAACTGTTCCTGACCTATCCAGGTTTCTGGCGCAACCGCCGAGCACACGCTCGGCGGTTGTCGTTTTTGCTTCTGGCTTCCAGCTTGCCGCGCCGTCGTCGGGCTCGGCAGGAGGCGGAACGGGCTGGTGCGGCTCATCAACGACGCGCGCCATCGCCACGTGGCGCCGGAACGGGACGGTGCCCCACCTCTTGCCCAGTTCGTCGATCATATCGAGCGGTATGTACCCGCTGCGCCCCGCGGGCCCGCATACCACTGTCACGGCTACTTCCGGTGCAAGTAAGAGCTCCGCCTCAAAGGCAGCCGTGTACTTCTCCGCTTGCGCGTCGAAGTCGAATGGCCCGAGCCGGGCGTGCTCCCCGCCGGACGTGGAGTTGTATGAGCCGTCATGGTCATCGCGGTCAAATCTGTGTGATCGTGAGGAACTCCTCCTCCGTGCGCGCTGACGGCGGCGAGAACGACCGACAACCAGTACGCGGAAACGACGTTGACGAGAGGTGGTCCACTCACGCCGTCCCCGCCGTATCATCGGGAGCAGGGGAGAACGGGTTGCAGATCTGAAGGATCCAGCAATACCCCTTCAGCCGCCAGGCCCGGGCCGAAGGCGAGCATGGCGATCGGACCTGTCACGCCGCGACGCACCAGACGGTCCAGGATGAAGAGGACTGTCGGCGAGGACATATTGCCGTGCTGCGCGAGTACCTCGCGTGAATCCGCCCACTGCTCCTCGCGGAGCGACAAGGCCCCCGCCACCGCCCGCAGCAGACGCGGCCCGCCGGGGTGGATCGCCCAGCGATCGATGTCGGCGGCGGTCTGCCCGTTCCGGCCCAGCCAGCCGCCAATCCAGCCCGGTACCTCGCTCGCCAGCACGTCCGGCACCTTCGGCGAGAGCGTCATCACGAAGCCGTGATCGCCGATCGTCCACGACATCAGGTCACGCGTGCCGGGGATGAGCGCGCTCGACGTCGATCGGATCGCGAGGCCGGAGTCGCTGCGCGACACCACGGCCGCCGCCGCGCCGTCCGCGAAGAGCGCGTTCGCGACGACCGAGTCCGCCGCGGCGTCGCCGAACTGGTAGTGCAGGCTCGAGAGCTCGGCGCAGCACACGAGCACGACGGCTCGCTCGTGCGCCCGGGCGAACGCGCCCGCGACGCGCAGGGCGTTCACAGCCGCGTGGCAGCCCATAAAGCCGATGTGCGTGCGCTCGACGCACGTCGGAAGGCCCAGCGACTCGACCAGCGCCTGGTCGACGCCCGGCGCCGAGAACCCCGTGCACGAGGCCGTCACGACGTGCGTCACGCCGACCGGCGAGACGCCGGCCCTCGTCAGGGCGTCGCGGCAGGCCGACGCGGCGAGTGTCCCGGCTTCCCGCGCGAATCGCTGCATGCGCTCGCGCGTCGTCGGGTCGTGCGTCGGCGCGTAGAACGACTGCGAGCCGTCGGCGTTGAGGAGCACGCTCCCGCGCCGATCAACGCCCGAGCGCTCGTACATGCCCGCGACGCCGCGGGCGGACAAGCCGGGCGCGAGGCCCATCGCGAGGCGCACGGAGTCGTCGCGCGCGATCGAGCACGGCGGCACGCTCGTGCCGACGCCGACGATGGCGGCGCGTGCGCTCACGCCGCCGCTCCGTGCCGGGGGCCGAGGGCGATGCCGGCGGCCGCCGCCCGGATCGACCCTGAGAAGCCGCACGCGCGGAGAGCGGCCGGCGCAAGCATCGGCGCGCGCAGCAGCGTCGAGACCAGGCGGCATCGCGTCAGCGCGTCGCCGACCGTGCCGCCGTGAGCGCGCGTCCATGCGCCCGGCGCGTACCGCTCAGCGATCATCTCCAGCGCGTGCCCCGCGGCGCCGATGCCGGAGCGGACCGCCCACGTCATCCCCCCGCCGGTGAAGGGCTCGGCGTACGCGGCGGCGTCGCCGGCGACGAGGATCCGCCCGTGCTCGCGCGCGCGTGTGCGCGTGAGGAGTGGCGTCCCGCGCCATGCGACGTCGCCGACCGCGCCCCGCAACAGCCGGTCCGGCTCGCGTCCCAGCGCGTCTCGGATGCACCCCAGCACCGCAGCCGCCGGGCCGGATTCGCGCACGGCCCGCGGTGGCACGGCCGCGCCCGCGATGAAGCGCCCGTTCGCGTCCCGCACAAGCCCGACGTACCCGCGCCGGCCGACGAGCATGTTGACCGCGTCGGCGTCGAGCCCCGCGTCCCGGATCACGCCAACGTCCAGGATCGCGCCCAGACCCATCCGCGAAAACGTCGAGACGCGCGGCCGCATCGCGTCGATGTGCGCGACGGACGAGCCCGCGAGCCCGTCGGCAACGATGATCGACGCCGCGCGAACCCCGATCGAATGCCCGTCCGTCAAGAGCCGGACGCGCCCGTCCGCGAACGCCCTTGCGCTGGCCCGGGGCAGGAACTCGGCCCCGGCGGCCGCCGCTCGCTCCACGATCGCCGCGTCGAGCGCCTCGCGGCGGATCACGGCGATGCCGGGCGTCGTGAACGCCGCGGTCTGCCCGCCCGCGCGCACGGCCGCGCGATCAAGTCGTACCGCTCGCGGCGACGGCACACCCAGGTCTTGCAGCGATTCAACGCCGGCCGCCGCAAGACAACACCCGCACACCTTCGGTCGCGGCCACCCGCACCGCTCGGCGAGGAGCACGCTCACGCCGGACGACGCGAGAACAATCGCCGCGGCGCCGCCCGCGGGCCCCGCGCCGATGACCACGGCGTCGTAGCGATCGCGGAGCGTCAAGACGGCCTCCGCCAGAGAAGGAACATGCGCTGCGGCCACACGTTCCGGACGACCGCGCCGCGCAGCCCCGCGTCCGCCGCGATCGAGCCCAGCTCCGCCGGCGTGAACGCTGCCCGCACGCTCCGCACCGCATCAACGTGCACGATCCGCGAGGCGCTGCCGATGCGCGGGGCCGTGTACGCCAGCGCGAGCCCGAGCGACGTGCGACGCAGGTCGCTCACCGCGACCACCGGCGCCGCGTCCGCCATGCGCCGCAGCAGGAGCTTCGCGTTATCGTCGGTCAGGTGATGGAGGAAGAGGCTGCACATCGCGATATCGCACGCGGGAAGGTCGTCCCGCAGCGCGTCGGCACGCACCGTCTCGAGGCGCACCGTCGATCCCTCCGCATGTCGCCAGAGCCCCTCCGCCATTCCGATCGCCACATCGGAGATGTCGCTCACGACGAACTCCGCCCGGATGCCGGCCCCGGCGCACCGCCGGGCGAGGCCCGCGGCCACGTCGCCCGAGCCGGTGGCGACGTCCAGGACGCGGGCCGGCCGCCCCTGAGCGTTCGCCCGCACGCAAACATCACGCACGACGGGCCAGAATGGTCTCGCCGCGGCTGAAACCGTGTTCAGAAGTCGCAGGGACGCGAGCGCCCGCGCGTGCTCCCGCCAATCGAGACCGGGGTCGTCCATCAACTCGCCGACGAGTTCACGCTGCGCAAGCGCCACGGGGGACCGTACGCACCGCCGCGTACGCCCCTCCCGTCGGAGGCGAAGCGACAGCGGCAACTACTCGAGGGCCGCGGCGCCCGAGATGATCTCGGTGAGTTCCGTGGTGATCTGCGCCTGGCGGGCGCGGTTGAACTTGCGGGTGTAGAGCTTGCCCATCTTGCCGGCGGCGTCCGTCGCGGACTTCATCGCCACCATGCGGGCCACGTTCTCGCTCACCACCGCGTCGTTGAAGGCTTGGAAGAGCAGGGCCTTCACCGCGGCGGGGAGGAGGGCGTCGAGCAGTTCCTTCGCGTCGGGAGAAAACTCGTAGATCTGGTTCGCGCCGGCGTTGTCGGCGCTCTTCTTGTCGGCCGCTTGCGTCTGGAAGGGGAGGAGCTGCACGACCTGCGGCGTCTGGCGGCTGGGGCTCAGGAACTTCATATACACCACGCGCACGCGCGAGACCTCGCCGGCAATGAAGCGCTTGGTGTAGTCCTCGGCGAGCGCCTGCACATCCTCGTACCGGGGCTTGTCGCCGAACTGGCTGTGGTTGCGGGCGACCGGCACGCCGGCGAACTTCATGAAGCCGACGCCCTTCTTGCCCACGAGCTCCACCAGACCGCCCTTCGCGGCGGGGTTGCTCCGGAGAAAGGTCATGCATGTGCGGAGGACGGCGCTGTTGTACGGGCCGCACAGGCCGCGGTCGCTCGTGATGATGAGCGTGAGCTCCTTCGCCGCGGCGTTCTCCTGCCTGGCGCCGGCGTCGAGGAGCGGGTGCGCCGCGTCGCCCGAGCCCATGGAGCCGGCGAGCTGCGTCACGAGGTCGAAGAGCGTCTCGGTGTACGGCCGGCCGGCGACGGCTCGCTGCTGGCTGGCGGCGAACTTCGCCGTGGCGATCATCTGCATCGTCTTGGTGATGCGCTTGATGTTGCCGACGGCCTTGATGCGCTTCTTGATCTCGCGGGTCTTCGCCATAAGGTGCCAAGGATAGGCGCTGGGGGTGCTGTTTTCGTAACGCGTATGGGTCGCGGTCGGTATACAGACCGTTCCGCGGCGGCATTTTCCGCCGCCTGATCGCAGGAGTGCATGCCGTGAAGCACACCGCGTTGGCAGGTCTTGTTGCGGGGGTTGTTCTGGGCGTTGCAGGGGCGGGCTTTCCGTCCGCGACGTGGGGCCAGCAGGAGACGAAGCGCAAGAGCCAGGCGGCCCAGGACGCGATGCGGGCGATGCTCAAGGCGGCGACGCCGGGGCCCGAGCACGCCCTCATCGGCCAGTTCACGGGCGTCTGGACGGCGACCGTGGAGAGCTTCGACCCTTCCACCCGGGCGATGGTGACGTCAAAGGGCACGATGACGAACACGCCGGTGCTGGGCGGCCGCTGGCTGCGGCAGGAATTCCGCGGCGAGTTCGGCGGCATGCCCTTCGAGGGACTCGGCCACTGGGGCTACGACGTCGTCCGCAAGCAGTACGTCGGGCTGTGGATGGACAACTTCACCACCGGGTGCATGGTGTCGGCGGGGTCGTACGACGAGGCGACTAGGACGTGGACGCTGACGGGCAAGATGCCCGACCCCGTCACGGGCAAGGACACGACGATGCGCGAGGTGATGACCGTCAAGAGCCCGACGGAGTATGTGTCCGAGGCGTGGGTGCCCGGGCCGGACGGGAAAGACGTGAAGATGATGACGATCGTCTACACCAAGAACTGACGCGCCGGAATCGCGGCGCACGGCCAATGAAAAACCCCCGGCGGAACGCCGGGGGGTCTGTTGTTTCAGGCCGCGATTCTCCGTTACCTGTCGCGCGGGTCGAGTCCCATGCCCGCACGGTTCGGGCTCTTGGGGCGGGCCGGACGGGCGTACGGCCGCTCGCGGTTGATGCGATCCACCTCGGCGATCGCGCGATCGAGCTGCGGGTCGCCGCCGCCCATCGGGTCGCTGGTGGTGTCATACATCATCGCCGGGTCGTCGATCACCTCGATGTCCGGGTCGACGCCGTGCCCCTCGACGCCCCAGGTGCCGTCGGTCTCGTAGAAGCCGAACGTCGGCACCGTGATGGAGCCGCCGTCGATGAAGCCGGGGTTGCCGGAGATGCCGACGAGGCCGCCCCACGTGCGCGTCCCGATCACCGGCCCGATCTTGTTGTGCTTGAAGAGCCAGGGGAACATGTCGCCGCCCGAGCCGGCGAGCCCGTTGGCGAGCATCACCTTCGCGCCCTGGTGGCTGTCCGGCGGCCACGTCCAATCGATGCCGTCCCGCCGCGCCCAGTAGTTCGTCACGGGCCTGTTGAGCAGCTCGATGAAGCGCGTCGGGATCTGCCCGCCGCCGTTCCACCGCTCGTCGATGATGAGCCCGGCCTTGTCGCGCTGGCCGATGAACTGGCGGAAGAGGTTGTCCTGCCCGTCCACGCCGGTGTTCGGCACGTAGATGTACCCGATCGTACCGCCGGACTTCTCGTCGACGTACCTGCGCTTGCGCTCGATCCACGCGCGGTAGCGGAGCGTGGTCTCGCTCCCGTCCGGCCGCACGACGACGCTGCGCTCCGTGCCGTCCATCACCGGCTTGTCGCTCACGGTGATCGTCACGGCGCGGTTGGCGGCGCCGACGAACGCCGCCCACGGGTCCTTGCTCGTGTCGATCGGCACGCCGTCCACCGCGAGCAGGTAGTCGCCCTCCTTGACGTCCACGCCCGGCTGCGAGAGGGGCCCGCGCGCGTCCGCGTCCCACACCCCGCCCTCGTAGATCTTGCGGATGCGGTAGGCGCGGCCGTCCCCCTCGCCGACGAGCTCGAAGTCGCACCCCAGCATGCCGACGCCGACGGTGGGCTGCTGCTCCACGTCGCCGGGGTTGCCGAGGTACGCGTGGCCGACGTTGAGCTCGCTGATCATCTCGGCGATCACCCAGTTCACGTCCTCGCGCGTCGCGGCGTCGGCGAGCATGGCGCCGTAGTGCTCGCGCATCTTCGCCCAGTCCACGCCGTGCATGGTGGGCTCGTAGAAGTAGTCGCGCATGATGCGCCAGGCGTCGTTGAAGATTTGCCGCCACTCCTCGCGGGGCGAGATCATGACGGTCATGCCGGCGGTGGGCACGCTCTGGCTCTTGCCGCCCGCGCTCGCGTCAACGATCGACAGGTCCTTGCCGCCCCGGAGGACGAGGATCTTCTTGCCGTCGCCCGAGAGCTGGAAGTTGCCGCCGTCGGCGACCTTCTTCTCCTCGCGCTCGTCGGCGTCGGCGTAGTTGTACACCTTCACCTGCGCGGGCTCGTCCTTGCCGCGTGCGCCGTAGCGCACGAAGAGCAGCTTCTCGCCGTCCGCGACCGCGATCGGCCCGAACGAGCCGCTGGTGACGGGGATGGTCATCGCGCGGCGCTCGAACCCGTCGAAGTCGATCTTCACTTCCTTGGCCTTGTCGTCCTTCTCGTCCTTCTTGTCGTCGGACTTCTCGTCACCGCCGCCGCCGCCCTTCGCGGCGCGGGACGCCGACCACGTGCCGTCCTGATCGCCGGCCGTCCATGTTCCCTCTACCTTCTCGCCGACGACTTTGCCGGTGAGGTTCACCGATTGCTCGCCGACCTTGAGCGAGATGCGCAGCTCGCCCGATTCCTTGTCGAACGTCCCGGACACGTCCCCCGAGCCCATCGGGCTGGTGACGGTGCCGCTCACGTCGTCGCCCTTGAGCGTCAGCTTCAGCGTGAAGGCGATCTCCGCGGGCCTGTTGGGCTGCGGGTCGTTGAACTTGCTCTCGGCGTCCCACGTGCCGGAGATCGGGTCGTCCGACGCGGCGTCGGAGGACTTCTCGCCGTCCTTCTTCTCCTTCCCGCCTTCGTCCTTCTTCGCGCCGTCCTTCTTTTCTTCCTTCTCTTCCTTCAATGTCTCTTCGTCGCTCTTCGGAAGCCAGGGGTTCTTGACGTCCCTGCGCAGCGGCGTCATCAGCAGCGTGTCCGTCCCGGTGTAGACGAACGTCGTGTCCACGTCGGAGTAGAGCGGGCTGTCGATGTCGCGCTGGCTGCGGAAGAAGAGGAAGTCCCCCTTGCGGTCGAACGCCGGCGAATTGTCGTTGAACATGCCGCTCGTGACGCGGTGCTTCTCGCCGGTCTTCGCGTCCGTGATCCGGATCGCGCCGTTGCCGTTGCCTTCTTCGGCGCGGGAATACGCGATCCACCTGCTGTCGCTCGACCACGACACGCTCACGCCGTTCATCCACGGGTCCTTGTCGATCTCGCGCGTCGAGCCGTCCTCGACGTTCGCGAGATAGAGCCGCCCGTTCTCGTCGGTGAACGCGATCATCTTCGAGTCCGGCGACCACTGCGGGTTGAACCGGAAGCCCGGCCCAAGGTTCGTCAGCTTCCGCGGGGCCGCGGGCGCGGGCCTGGGCTCGGCCGCCGCCGGGGCCTCGGCCTTCTCGCCCTCCTTCTTCTCCGCGTCACCATCCTTCTTGTCCTTGTCGTCCTTCTTCTCCGGCGGCTTAGCGTCGCTGGGGCGCACCCACAGCTGGTACTCGCCCGTCTCGTCGCTGAAGTAGGCGATCCACCTGCCGTCCGGAGACCAGGCGGGGTCGCGCTCGGCGACGCCGTCGGTGCGGGTGAAGTTCCGCACCGGCCCCTCCTTCGCCGGCGCAGTCCAGAGGTCGCCGCGGGCTTCCAGCACGACGCGCTTCCCCGTGGGGGACGGCGCCGCGGCGCCCACGTTCTTCGAGGCGTCCACCGGCGTGTCGCGGAGCTTGGGCCTCGCGCCCGGCACTGTGATCGTGATCGCCTCGCTCCTGCCGGAGCCCAGGTTCAGCAGCATCATGCGGGCACCGAGCTGGAAGACGATCTCGCCCTCGCCCCTGTCGCCGGGCCCGATGCTCGGCCAGCGCACGTCGTCCTGATCGAAGCCCGTCACCTGCGCCTTGGCGCCGCTGCGCACGTCGTACGACCAGACGTTGAGCCGGTGCTCCTTCCCCGCGTCCGAGAGGAAGTAGACCTTCGAGTTGTCGCCGCCCGGCACCCACATCGGCAGCGTGTCGGTGCCCTCCCAGTCGGTCGCCCGCTTGCTCTGGTTGGTCTTCAGATTGAACAGCCACAGGTCGGTCGCCATGCCGCCGCGGTAGCGCTTCCACGTGCGCGTGTCCGTCGAGTGGGGCGTGTACGCGAGCCATTCGCCGTTGGGCGAGACCGCGCCGAAGCCCGAATACGGCACCGGCAGCTTGCTCGGCAGCCCGCCTGCCGCGCCGGTGCGCCACAGCTGCGACTGACGCGTCAGGCCCGCGAAGCCGTTGGTCACGAACATCAGCCCGCCGTCGGGCGTCCAGTCCGCGAGACTCTCGCCCGCGGGGTGGTGCGTCACACGCACCGGGATGCCGCCGTCGACGGGGATCGTGTAGATATCACGGTTGCCGTCGTAGTTGCCGTTGAACGCGATCGTCTTCCCGTCGAGGCTGAACTTGGGGAACCCCTCGACGCCCGGCGGGCTCGCCAGGGGCGCCGCGACGCCGCCGCGCTTGGGCGCCACCCAGATGTCGTTCGCGTACACAAAGCAGACGTGATCCTTGCTCACGTCGGGGAAGCGCATCATGCGTCCGTGCGGCGTCGTGTCCGCACCGTTCTGCGCGTGCAAGGGGGCGGCGCCCGCGACCAGCATGAGTGCGAGCGGCCCGAAACGGCGGATGTTCTTCGGCATCGTGCGGTGTGTCCTCGTGGCCCAAAGCCCGTCCGCGTGGGCGGGGTGTGTTCGGGCTCAAGTGTTCGCACGCCGGATGCGCTGGGTTACAGCGGGCTCGCGCTGGCTTCGGGATCAGCAATCGGTGAATGGTCGCACTCCATCGCTCGGACCACACCCGCGCGATCGGAACGTTGTGCAGCCACCACTCCCCGATCCCCGTTCCCCGTCACCCTCTCCAATGACCCCGCTTTCACCCGCGTTACGGGGTCACGCACAGCAAGTTGTCGAACAACTCGGTATGAACACCAAGCGACTCCGTTCCATCTTGCTGCTCATCGGCGCGATCGGCGCCGGGTCCATCCTCTCCGGCTGCTTGGCGGCCGCGGCGGGCGCCGGCGCCGGCGCGGGTTACATGGTCGCGAAGGGCGACGACGAGTAATCCGCGCGGCGTCAATGATTGAGTTGGGCTGGACGCTCGATCCGCGCGCAAAACCGCGCTCCTTTCGCGGCATCTAAGGACGCGCAGAGTCCGTCGGCGACGAGCTGCGCCCGAGCTTTGAGTGCGGGTGCCGCCCATTCTCGCGGGCCGCAACCCTGTGGCCCGCGGAACCAAACAATCTCCGAAAATCGTTCGCTAAACAGTGAACTAACTGTCGGTTGCCGCGTATAGATATAGCCGCGACGTCGCCTTCCGCGCGCCGGCAGGGTCTGCTCACCCCTGAATCCAAAGGCCTTGACTCAGCACCGGGGGAAACCCCGCGGCGATGGGTGTTATTCGCGCTGGGCGGCACGGCTGATCGCCGGGAACGTGCCGCGGGCGCTTGAACCGAAACCCGGCGGACAAGCGAAGGAATCACACGAATGCCCCTTCTGGCACATTCGCCCGAGGTCCACGAACCTCGGCTCAAACTGTTCATGTACGGCGAGCCGGGCGTCGGCAAGACGATGGCCGCCATCCAGTTCCCCAGGTCGTACATCATCGACGCCGAGCGCGGCACGGACCACTACGCCGAGACGATCGCCAGGTCCGGCTCCGTCGTCCTCAAGACGACCAGCCACAGCGAGCTCGTCGATCAGCTCCGCGCGCTCCTCTCGGAGAAGCACGACTACCGCACGCTCGTGATCGACCCCATCAGCACGATCTACTCCGAGCTCCTCGACGAGTGCGAGCGCAAGGTCGGCGACACGAACGCCCGCCACTTCGGCGAGGCGCAGAAGCACATGAAGCGCATCGTGAACCTGCTCACGGCGCTCGACATGAACATCGTCGTCACAGCCCACGCCAAGCCCGAGTACGGCCCGAACCTCATCCGGATGGGCACAACCTTCGACGGCTGGCGGCGCCTGCCCTACGTCTTCGACGTCGTGGTGCAGCTGATGCGCGACGGACGCGACGCCGGCGCACGCCGCATGGCCCGCGTCGAGAAGTCCCGCATCCCCTCGTTCCCGGACGGGGACGTCTTCGAGTGGTCCTACGACGCCATCAAGGCCCGCTACCCGCAGGCGACGCTCGAGCGCGACGCCGGCCCCGTCCCCCTCGCCGAGCCGGAGCAGGTCCGGCGCGTCGAGAGCCTCATCTCGCAGCTCTCCCCGGAGCGCGTCGAGAGCCTGAAGGTCGACCGTTGGTTCAGCAAGGCGGGCGTCTCCGAGTGGAGCGACATGCCCGCGGACATCATCGCCAAGTGCATCGCACGCCTGGAGCAAGAGGTGCTCCGCCCCGCCGCCTGAAGACGGCGAGTTGACAGCAAGGAAGGAAACTCACACCCATGACACAAGTCGCACACCAATCGCCCTCCCAGAACGGTCAGCGCGCCGCGAACTTCACGTTCAATCCGCACGCCAACGACACGCTCCTGCCCCGCGGCCGTCACGAGGGCGAGATCCTCGCCGCCGAGACGCGCGTGAGCAAGGCGGGCAACCCGATGCTCGAGCTGACCATCGGGGTCTACGGCCCCAACGGCGAGCGCGTCGTCCGCGACTGGCTCGTCGCCACGCCCCGCAGCACCTGGAAGATCAAGAACTTCTGCCAGGCGCTGGGCCTCGACTTCGACTCGGGCCGCATCGACGCGGCCGCCCTCCCGGGCAAACGCGTCGGCGTGATCATCGAGGTCGATCAGGACGCGCAGGGCATCTCGCGCAACATGGTCAACGACTATGAGAGCGCGAGCGGCCAGGGCCGCCCCGGCCGCACGCCGGGCCTCTTCCAGATGCCCAAGCCCGAGGGACCGCAGACCAGGAACGAGCCGCGGCCCGACAAGAAGGCCGGCGGCGAAGAGAACATTCCGTTCTAACCGAACGGCACGGACTACATCTTCACTCCCTCTCCTTGCGCCGAGGGACGCGGCCTTGAGCAAGCCGCGTTCCCGGCGCTTTCTTTTTTGTCCCGCGCGGGCGCGGCGAAAAACCCGCGGTCGCTCGCGGGTTTCGTGCCGCCCTCGTCCGGCCCCCGGCCCCTACTGGTTCTCGAATTCGTGCATCCCGCCGCCGTCGTCCTCGTGGCCGTCGCCCTCGAGCTGGATGCCGCGCTCCTTGACGATCTTGTCCACGTTCACGACGCGCACGAGCCCGTCCTTGAGGCGCCGTTCGGCGAAGTTGATGATGAGGCCCAGCTCCAGGTCCGCGGCCTTCAGCATCGCCCGCAGCTGCAGCCGCTCGAACGTCGAGACCTGCCCCGGGCGCGCCATCACGCCGAGGAAGAAGCGGTTGTCCACGAACATCGTGACCGTTCCCTCGCCGACGCGCTTGTCCTTGTACGTCACCGGCACGCGGTGATCGGCCTTGTACGAGACCCCCAGCGCGTCCAGCTCCTGCTTGAGCGCGCCGAGGTAGACATCCTGCGCGAAGCCCGGCCCGAGGAGCTTGTGCACCTCGATCGCCGCACCGATCACCTTGCGCGACGCCTCGGTCGTCGCGGCGTCAAGCGCGGAGAGCGGGATGCCGCGGCGTTCGTGCCCGCCGCCGCCGTGGCCGCCATACCCGCCCCCGCCGGTGCCCCCTCGGCCGTAGCCGCGGCCGCCGCCGCCCCCGCCGTAGCCGCGGCCGCCGCCTCCGCCCCGCCCTTGTTCGTAGTCGCCCTGCATGGAGCGCTCCTTTGGAAGAACCAACCCGTGAAAGCCCCGCGTACATGGCGAAGCGTCGCGTCGAGGTCAGGGCGCCCGCAGCACCAGCGCCGCGTTCTGCCCGCCCATGGCGCTCGACACAGCAAGGACATTCTTGACGCGCTTCGCGACCGACGCGCGGGGGCCGCAGCACAGCCCGGGCACGTCGGCTCCCAGCCGCGCGGGCAGCCGTTGCTCTCTCACGATCATGGCGGCGACCGCCGCGAGCAACCCGCCCGTGCCGGCGCCCGTGTCGCCTATCGCCGGCGTGACGGTGACGAGTTCCAGCGTCGCGAGGCGGTCACCGAAGACCTCTCGCAGCGCCGCGGCCTCGGGCGCGTCCACGAGCGGCGAGCCCGTCGCCTGCGGCACGACGGCGTCGATGTCCGCGGGCGTCGTCCCCGCGTCGCGCAGCGCGGCGCGGATCGCGAGGACGAGGCCGTCGTTCACGCCGTCCTTCGCCAGGACCCCGTCGTACCCGCCGATCGCGGCGCCGAAGCCGGCGACGGTCGCCAGCGGCTTCGCGCCGCGCGCCCTCGCGGCGCCGGCCTCCTCGAGCACGAGGATGCCGCCCCCTTCGCCGGCGACCGCCGTCGATTCGCCGCTGTACGGCCGCACCGCGCGCCGCGCGTCCGCATCGACGGCGACGTCGCCCAGGCGCCCCGAGATCGTGTACCGCATCACGCTCATCAGGTTCAGGAGGCTCTCCGCGCTCCCGGCGAGCGCCGCGTCGGCGCTGCCGCGCTCGATCACGCGTGCCGACTCGCCGATCGAGAGCAGGCCGCTCGCCTCCTTGCACGTGATCGTGTTGCTCGGCCCCTCGCACCCGTGGATGATCGTCACGTGGCACGCGAGCATGTTCGGCAGGTACTTGAGCATCCAGAGCGGCTGCAGGTTGTCCATCCCGCCGCCGGCCGTCCGACCGTCGTGGATCGTGCCCCACCTGCGATAGTCGAAGCCGCCGCGGTGCGCGAGCGCGGGGTTCGTCGCGTCGACGGACGTCGCGAGCGCCACCGTCAGCTCGCCCGTCTCCGCCGCGATGAGCCCCGCGCCGATGTTGCACGCGACGCGCTCGCCCGGGTACGTCGGCGTCGCGCCCTCGTCGCCCCTTGTAAGGAACGCAGCGCTCGCGCACGCGTCCTTGGCGCACGCCACCGCGATCTCCGTGTCCCGCGCCATCACCTTGACGGCCTTGCGGTAGCTCTTGGGAACGAAGTCCTTCGCCGAGAACTCCGGGATCTCCGCGCCGAGCCGCGCCGGGAACCCCGAGAGGTCTATCCGCGTCGGCCTCGACAGGGCGCTGCGGCCGCTCTCCAGGCCCTCCCAGAGGGCGCCGGCCGACGGGCCGAACCCGCTCGCCGCGCCGATGCCGGTGATGACAACTTCTCGCTTTGCCATTGACGGGCGAGTCTATGGTGGCGGGCGGTAACCCTCCCGCGGCGCGGACCGAACAATGGGGGATCACCGGGGGGTTCCGCATGCTCCGTCCCGTTTGCCTGCTCATCCTGCTCCTCGCCGGGACCGCGCCGATGGCGGCATCCGCACCGCCCCGAGAAGACGAGGCCCCGGACCACTTCAAAGTCCCCGAGACGACCGCGGGACGGCTGATGAAGTACGTTCTCAGGTCGCTCAACGCCGGGAAGTTCGAGAAGCCCGAGGAGCAGTTCACCGATGACTTCCTCGAGGACGTCACCCCCAAAGAACTCGACGATGCCGCGGCCGACATCGAGCGGACGCTCGAGGGCCGCGTCTACGCGACGGGCGTGATCGGCGAGGACCGCGACGACGCCTTGACGGTCTCCATCACGGGCTCCGAGACGGACTTGGTGCTCTCCGCGATGCTGCTCGTGGACGACAGGAGCAAGAAGATCACGGGGCTCCGCTTCGCGCCGCTCGGCGGGGGGCAGGAGGGCGACGGCGGCGCGCAGGCGGAGGACGAGGCCGGCGACTGGGACGCGCTGGCCGACACCGTGAACGACCTCCCCGGTGAAGTCGCGTTCGCGGCGTACGAGCTCAAGGATGTTCCCAAGGGCGAAGGTGACGACGGCCCGCAGCGCGTCGAGATGCTCGTGGTCGCCGCGCACAACGAGCACCGCACGCAGGCCATCGGCTCGACGTTCAAGCTGTACGTCCTGGGGGCGCTCGCGGGGGAGATCCTCGGCGGCCGCGCCGCGTGGGATGAGAAGCTGGCGATCAGGGACGAGTGGAAGAGCCTCCCCAGCGGCCGCATGCAGCTGATGAACGCGGGCAGCGAGTTCGCCCTGCTCGACTACGCGAGGCCCATGATCGCGATCAGCGACAACACGGCGGCCGACCACCTGATCCACCGCGTCGGCCGCGACCGTGTCGAGGCGTACACGAACGCGATCAACGACAACACGGTGCGCAACACCCCCTTCCTCACCACGCGCGAGATGTTCGCCCTGAAGCTCTTCCCCGACGCGAGCGTCACGGACAAGTACGTCGATTCAACGGACGCCGAGCAGCGTGCGATGCTCGCGCCGACGGGCCCCGTCGCGGCGTATCTGCCGGCGTTGGCCGACGCCGCCGATTGGGAGGACCCGATCGCGATCGACAGCCTGGAGTGGTTCGCGAGCCCCAGGCAGTGCTGCCGCGCGATGGCGAACTTGCGGGAGTTCGAGCGTCGGCCCGCCGCGGAGCACGTCGCCGACATCATCCGGCGGAACGCCGGGCTTTCCTTCGACCCCCGGGTCTGGAAGAGCGTTGGTTTCAAGGGGGGCTCCGAGCCGGGCGTGATGAACGGCACCTGGCTTCTGGAACGGGCCGACGGGCGGTGGTACACGCTCTGCGTCGGCTGGAACAACGCCAAGGAGACGATCGACAACAAGCTTTTCATCGAGGTGGCGACGAACGCGGTCAAGCTGCTCGCCAAGGACCTCGACCCGAACGCCGCGCCGGCGGACGACGGCGTCCCGCCGCCAAAGGCGAACCCCCAGCGTCCCGACGCCGCACCGCCGGACCAGGTCGAACTCCCCAGCCGCCGGCGGACGTGAGGCGAGGACAGACTCACCGCAGAGACGCAGAGAAAGATGAGGAGAGGACAGACTGATTTGAAGACTGCGTACGAGCACTCTTCGAATCAGTCCGTTCTCTTCTCAGCGCTCTCTGCGCCTCTGCGGTGTATCTTCATGCTTTCTGCCGACGCCGGCCGATACCATACCGCCCGATGCGCCGCGAACCGCGCCCCAACCCCGTCGCCTTCGACCCCGCGTGGCTCTTCCTCGTGGCCGGGATTGTCATGCTCGGGGCCCTCACGCTCGTCGCCAGCCAGCGGGAGGTGGACGAGGCCCGCGCCGTCCGCGACCGCACCCTCGCGGTCGAGCAGCACCGCACCGCGCGCCTCGCCCGCTACGAGGAGTTCCTCGCCGCCCTCGACCAGCAGTCCCCAGCGCTCATCGAGTCCCTCGCGAGCAGCCAGCTCAACATGATCCCGGCGAGCCGCGCCGCGATCCCGGGCATGTCGGGCGGCATGCGCGCCGACGCCTCGATCTTTCCGTCCCTCGAGCCCCCGCCGCTCAGGCTCCCTTCCGCGACGACCGTTGATTCCACGCTCGTCCGCCTCGTGCGCAGCGAGGCGACGCGCCTGTGGCTGCTCGCCGGTTCGGTCGTCCTGATCCTCGTCGGCCTGCTCCCTGCCAGCCGGGGCTGGGCGCACCCGGGCCGGCGCCACCCGTACCTCGACCACAACGACGCGCTCCTGCACCAGTAACCGTGGCGCGGGCGGGTTCCCCGTACGCTTCCGCGTGGGCGACGACACGGCCCCATCACCGCGCCGGCTTACGCTGCCGCCCTCGCGACGCCTCTCGCTCGACCGCGACTACGACGCGGTCTACAGCGGCAAGATGCGCAAGAGCGCCGGCGGCCTGACCGTTTGGACCCGCCCGAACGGCCTCGCGTTCCACCGGCTCGGGCTCTCGGTGGGGAAACGGGCCGGCCAGGCGCACGACCGCGTCCGCATCAAGCGGCTCATCCGTGAGGCGTTCCGGGCGGGGCAGCACGGCCTCGCCCACCGCGCGGGGCACCACGACATCGTCGTCTCGGCGCGCGGCGGCGAAGGGCTCACGCTGACGTCGTGCGCGGCGGCGCTGCGCGACCTCGTTGCGCAGGCCGACCGCGAGTGGCTCAAGCGGCAGGAGACGAACAGACGCAGGGACGAAGAGACGGCGTGATACAAAAGGAAGGCCCCGGACGTCGTCCGGTGCTCTCCTGTCTGACCTTGTTCGCTCGTTCGCTCTCTTCAGCCCCCCGGCCCGCGCCCCGGGCCGCCGCCCGGCGGGATCTGACCGCCGCCCGTCACGGCCGTCACCGGCACGTTCTCCACGCCGATGATCCTGCTCGCGCCCGTGTCCATCTGCAGCGACACGTAGCGCCGGCCGTTGGCCATCGCGACGCGCTGCGCCCGCTGCGGCCACCACGAATAGCCGTTCAGGCCGCGGTGCACATAGTCCGGCGCGTTCACGATCAGCGTGTCCTGAAAGTAGCGCATCGTGGCGGCCTCGCCGCCGTTCTCCACCCACTGCTCGGGCTCGACGAGTTCCATGAGCAGCGTCCGGAGCTGATCGACGCGCTCGCCCTTCGGTAGCACGTCCGGATCCTCGCCATCGCCCTGCTCGAGAGGGCCCTGACCGCCCCCGCCGCCGCCGCCGCGGCGGCCGGGGCTGGACTGCAGCGCTTGCTGCAGATTGAACTGCGGCGCGTCCGTGTAGTTCGGCGTGACGGTAAGCAGGTCGCCGACCGGGTAGACCTCGACGCGCCGGAACTTGTTGAGGCGTTCACGCGGCCCGATCTGCATGGCGCCGCTGGCGGACATCTGCCACGTGCTCGTGCTGCCCTGCGGCGACGCCGCGTCGGCGCGCTCGAGCACTCTCTCGAGGAGGGCGAGCAGCGAACCGCCCGCGCTCTTGGCGCTGATGGACGCGTCCTTGTCGAGCCCCACGCCGGTGCGCTCGTCGGCCCACATGACTTCCAGGTCCGCGCCGGACGTCGTCACGATGAAGTTCATGACGTCCTCGAGCCGCGTGTCCGCGAACTCCGTCGTCACGGGCTGGAGCATCCGCGCCACCGTGTCGCGCCTCGGGTCGGTGTTCACGACGCGCACGGAACGCACCTGGCCCGTGCCCCCTCCGGCGCCCGCGCCGCCCGCCTGCTGGCAAAGTGCCGCTGGAGAAATGGCCGCGAACCCGACGACCGCGCACAGCATCACGCGCTTCATGACCGCTCCTTTGTCGCTCGCCGCCCGCTCATGCGCCGCGGCTCGCAGCCGCGGGTGAATCGTTGGCAGGCGGGGCCGGGCGTCCTTCCGCGCCAACACACCATTCGACTCGCCCAAGCGCGGGCGGTTCACCAAAGTTTGAAGTTACCACCAATTGTCCTATAACCATGCCCCAAGAACGGACGGTGATTTTCCCACCCGTGTGCCCCGCGGACACCGATACGTCACGAATCGCGGGCCGCTCGGCCCGGGGTTTGCGTGAGGCAACCCTCACCGGCACGGCGCCGGTTCCCTTTCCGGAAAGGACTCCGATGAACCCGTTCTTTGGCACCGTGGGCTTCTCGCCCTTCACCAATTCCTTTGGCCAGTGCTTCCCGGGCTGCTGCCCCCCGACGGGCACGATGAACGCTTGGAACAACATCCCGGCGTGGGCGGCGGGCAACTGGAACCCGGCGTTCAACCAGACGCCGTGGGCCAACACGAACGCATGGTGGAACTGGGCGCCGACGCTCGGCTGGAACAACACCATGCCGTTCAACGGCTACGCGCCCTGGAGCGGCTCCGCGCCGGCCAACACCTGGTGGAACAACACGCCGGCCAACGCCTGGAACCCCGTCAACACCTGGAACACGAACCCCTTCTTTTTCAATCAGTTTCAGCCCTTTCCCGGCTCGCCCAACAGCAACACCCCGTTCAACACCAACAACTTCGCGCCGACCGCCACGCAGAACGGCGCGATCAACCCGAGCTTCAACGGCTCCTGCACGCCGACCGGCACGATCCCGACGAACTTGAACAACCAGTTCAACGTGCCGAACACGCTCGGCTTCTTCGGCACGAGTTTCTTCAACCCATTTGGCTTTCCGACCCCCGCGCAGTTCGCGCCGAACGGCGTTGTGCCCCTCGGCAACTTTCAGCCCGTGAACTTCGGCTTCCAGCCCGGCTTCATGCCCGGCATGGTGACGCCCAACTTCTCCGTCGGCATCCCCTCCGCCGCGGGCTACGTCACGCCCTCCAACCCTATTGACGGCGCGGACCAGCAGACGCAGAAGCGTTCGATGGCCCGCGGCGTCGCTTAACGCCCGAAGACCAACGCAGACGTCCGACGCACGCCGGGCCTCCCCGGCGTGTCGTCATTTCTGATAACCCGCAACCGGGCGGCGAACCGGCTATTTTGGTGGTGCGTAAGGGCCCGTCGGCTATATTCATCGGTGGCGGAGATTGGACCTCGTTCCGCCATCGGCCGGAGGACTCTCAAGATGCGACTCTCAGGGTTCGCCCGCGCGCTCGCCGCGGGCATCGCCGCCCCCGCCCTCGCGCAGCAACTCCCGCCCGTCCCCGTGCCGCCTGAGAACCCGATCACCGAGGAGAAGCGCGTCCTCGGGAAGATCCTTTTCTGGGACGAGCAGCTCTCCACGAGCAACGTCGTCTCGTGCGGCACATGCCACCAGCCGCACGTCGCCGGCGCGGACCCCCGCTTCGGCCGCAACCCCGGCATCGACGGTGTTCTCTTCACGGACGACGACGCGATCGGCTCGCCCGGCGTCATCGCCTCGAACGACCAGAACGACTTCCTCCGAAACGCCACGTTCGGCCTCGCCCCGCAGGTTACCGGCCGCGCCGCCAACCCCGTGATCGACGCGGCGTACAACACGCAGGAGCTCTTCTGGGACGGCCGCGCATCGGGCGAGTTCGTCGACCCCGAGACCAACGACCCGATCATCGCCAGCGGCGGCGGCCTCGAGAGCCAGGCGGTCGGCCCGCCGCTCAACACCACCGAGATGGCGCACGCGAACTACTCGTGGGCCGCGATCGCGGAGAAGCTCGGCAACATCCCGCCCCTGGGCGCAGCGGCCAATCTCCCGCCGGACGTCGCCGCGGCTCTTGCCGGCGGCGTCGACTACCCCGACCTCTTCCGCGCCGCCTTCGGCGACGCGCGCATCACCGCCGCGCGCATCGCGATGGCCATCGCCACCTACGAGCGCACGCTCATCTCCGACCAGACGCCCTTCGACGCGTACGTGAACGGCGATCTGGAGGCGCTCACGCCGCAGCAGATCGACGGCCTCAACGTCTTCGAGAGCACCGGCTTCTGCAGCCAGTGCCACACGCCGCCGCACTTCACTGACTTCTCCTTCCGCAACATCGGCCTGCGCCCCGTCGCCGAGGACATCGGCCGACAGGCGGTGACGCAGGACAGCGACGACCGGGGCAAGTTCAAGGTGCCCGCGCTGCGCAACGTTGGGCTCAAGCGCACGTTCATGCACAACGGCCAGATGGTGAACCTGACGGCCGTCATGGACTTCTACGACCCACAGGGCGAACCGATCCCGAGCTTCCCGGACAACCGCGACCCCGTCATGAACGCGATCAGCCTCTCGCCCGCGGACAAGGTCGCCGTCATCGACTTCCTCTCGAACGGCCTGCGCGACCCGCGTGTCGCCAACGAGCAGTTCCCGTTCGACCGACCGACGCTCTTCATCGACCGCGATGACGGCGCCCGGCCCACCGTCATCCATCTCTCCGGCGTTCCCGGCTCCGGCGGGTTCGTGCCCGTCCCGGTCGTGCAGACGCCGGGCCTCATCGGCAGCCTCGACTTCCGCGTCGGCCTCGACGCGGCGAGGGGCGGCGCCGCCGCCGCGCTCTGGGCGTCCGAGATAGCGC
Source organism: Phycisphaerales bacterium (assembly GCA_035628115.1). Classification (GTDB taxonomy): domain Bacteria; phylum Planctomycetota; class Phycisphaerae; order Phycisphaerales; family UBA1924; genus BJHL01. The sequence continues at coordinate 92,012 of DASPKL010000022.1, forward strand.
CGGTGAATGGCCGCATCACCCGGGACATCTATCTCGGCTCCGCGATGACCTCACCGGGCGCCGCGGGCACGGGCGTCGCGACCGTGCATTGGCCCATCGCCGTGCGCGATTGGACGAACGGCGACACGCTCTATGTGCAATGGGTCGTGGATGATCCCGTCGCGCCGCAGAATGAGGCGCTCTCGCGGGTCGGCGTCGTCCCGCTCTTCTGCTCCGCGCTCGGATGCCCGCCGCCCTGCGACCCGATCGACTTCAACCGCCACGGTCTCTTCCCGGACAACCAGGACCTCATCGACTTCCTGAGCGTCTTCGGCGGCGGCGATTGTCCCACGCCGGCCTGCCGGGACATCGACTTCAACAACGACGGGCTCTTCCCCGACAACGAGGACATCTTCTCGCTGTTCCGGGTCTTCGGCGGCGGGGCGTGCTGACACGGGATTCTGGCAACGTGGCAACCCGCAAGAAGGGCGTCCGTACATGGGCGGTATGGACACCGCCGATTCCCCCATCCGTGGTGCCGCGATCCTGGCTGCTGCACTCACAGTCGCCGCCTCGGCCGCCTGCGCCGATGTCACGCTCGCGCGGCAGCCTGTTGTCAGCGCACCGACAGCGGTGACGACGATCACGGCGCCGCCGGGCGATCCGACCCGGCTTTTTCTGACAGAGAAGTTCGGGAGCGCGCACACCGTTCGGCTCGGACAGGCGCCGCCCGTCCGCAGCACCTTCCTGACCGTGAGCGTCAGCACGAGCGGCGAGGGCGGCTTGCTCGGGCTGGCCTTCCACCCCGGGTACAACGACAACGGCTCGTTCTGGATTCTCTATTCCGCGCCGTCGCAGGTCGTGCTGGCCCGCGGCCGGCGGAGCGCCTCCGACCCGAACATTGCCGACACGGCGTTGACGACAACGCTCACGATCCCGAATACCTCCCAGATCCACTTCGGCGGTTGGATCGGATTCGGTCCCGATGGGTTCTTGTACATCTCCGTCGGCGACGGGGGCGCGAGCAGCAGCGCTCAGGTCATCACGAATAATCTCCGCGGCAAGATCCTGCGCATCGATGTGGACGGCGCGGACAACATGCCCGGCAACAGCGACGACGACGCGTTCCCGGCCGACACGGACAGGAACTACTCGATCCCCGCCGGCAACCCGTTCCTGGCGAACGCCGGCGACGACGAGATCTGGGCCTACGGCTTCCGCAATCCGTGGCGCTGCTCCTTCGATCCCGCGACCGGCGACCTCTGGATCGGTGACGTGGGCGGGAACCAGCAAGAGGAGATCACCGTCCTTCCCTCCGGCGTGGGCGGCTTGAACGGCGGCTGGCCCTGCGCTGAAGGGTTCCAGGTCTGCGCGCAGCCGCCCGCCGATTACCACCCGCCCTTCGCGGCGTTCCGCCGCGACGGCACCGGCTCGCTCCCCTATCTCCCCATTAGCGGCGGCTACGTCATCGGCGGCGTGGTCTATCGGGGCGACGCGATCCCGTGCCTCCGCGGTCAGTACGTCTTCGGAGACGGCGGGAACGAGGTGCACTCGGTGTGGCGCAGCGCGAGCGGCCAGCCCCGCTTCTACCGCGACCGGCGTCAGCAACTCCCCGCGTCGATGACATTCGCGTTCGGCGAGGACGCCGCGGGTGAGCTCTATTACTGCGCCGGAAGCCAGCTCTACAAGGTGGTTGCGACCGGCCTCAGCGGCGATGACTGTGACGCCGACGGATCGCCCGACGACTGCGAGATCATGCAGGGAACGACGCAGGACGCGAACGACAACGGCGTGCCCGACGGTTGCGAGTGCGATCCCGTGGACTTCAACGGCGATGGACTCTTCCCCGACAACCAGGACCTCGTTGACTTCCTGAGCGTCTTCGGCGGCGGGGCGTGCAGCACGGGCGTGTGCGGGGACATCGACTTCAACAACGACCAACTCTTCCCGGACAACGAGGACATCGCGGCGTTGTTCCGTGTCTTCGGCGGCGGAACCTGCTGAAGGCGAATCGCCGACTCTCTCAATGACCAGGTTTCCGAACCTCGTCCGGGGCTTTGGCCGTCGGGCCATCCGGAAATCCGGTCGTTCGCCCCGCAATCACCCGGCGACCTCCGCGTTCACCTCATCGGTTCACCCCGCCAACGGCGGGATGTTGGGGAGACTCTCAGAATGGACGCGAGCCGACGCTGCGTGGCGGTCTGTTTCGTGCTTTTGACGGCGGGCGCTCCGGCACTCGCCCAGCCCCTCGCGGCGATCGCGCCCGCGCCGCCGGAGAACCCGATCACCGAGGAAAAGCGCGTGCTGGGCAAAGTCCTGTTCTGGGACGAGCAGCTCTCGACCAGCAACGTCGTGTCGTGCGGCACCTGCCATCAACCCCAGGTCGCCGGCGCCGACCCGCGCATCGCTCGCAACCCCGGCCTCGACGGCCAGTTGAACACACCCGACGACATCCTGGGCTCGCCCGGTGTTATTGCCAGCGACGCGGACAACGACTTCTTCCGCCACGCGACATTCGCCCTCAACCCGCAGATCACCACGCGCTCCGCGAACCCCGTGATCAATACCGGCTTCAACGCCGGCGACATGTTCTGGGACGGCCGTGCGCGGACGACTTTCAATGACCCCGAGACGGGTCAGGTCGTGATCGCCAGCGGCGGCGGGCTCGAGAGCCAGGCCGTCGGCCCGCCGCTCAACAGCACCGAGATGGCGCACGCGGACTACGACTGGGCCGGCATCAACGAGAAGCTCAGGAGCGTGCGGCCCCTCGCCACCGCGGCCGGCCTGCCGCCGGATGTCGCCGCGGCGCTCGCGGGCGGCGTCGATTACCCCGACCTCTTCCGCGCCGCCTTCGGCGACGCGCGGATCACCGCGGCCCGGATCGCGATGGCGATCGCGACGTACGAGCGCACCCTCGTTGCGGACCAGACACCGTGGGACGCCTTTGTCGCGGGCAATCCCAACGCGCTGACGCCGCAGCAGCAGCAGGGCCTGCAGCGCTTCAACACGACGGCGCGTTGCAGCCAATGCCACGTTCCGCCCCTCTTCAGCGATAACACCTTCCGCAACATCGGCCTGCGCCCCGTCGCGGAGGACGTCGGGCGGCAGGTCGTCACGGGCGACGCGGCCGACCGCGGCAGGTTCAAGGTGCCCAGCCTGCGCAACGCCGGGCTCAAGGCCACGTTCATGCATAACGGGCAGTTCCAGAACCTGGGCCAGGTCATGGCCTTCTACGACCCGCTCGGCCCCGGCGCTCCGCAGTTCCCCGACAACCGCGACCCGATCATGCAGCAGATCGTCCTGCCACCGCAGGACCAGACGCTGATCACCGACTTCATCATCAACGGCCTGCGCGACCCGCGCGTGGCGAACCAGCAGTTCCCCTTCGACCGCCCCACCCTCTTCACCGACCGCAACGACGGCGTGCGCCCGACCGTTCTCCAGAACACCGGCGCCGCGGGCACGGGCGGCATCGTCCCGCAGCTCATCGTCCAGACGCCCGGCGTCATCGGCGGTATGGACTTCCGCATCGGCCTCACCGGCGCCCTCGGCGGCCGAACGGCACAACTCTGGGCCTCGACCACGCCGCCCGTCGGTGCCGCGATCTCGCTCGACTTCATGCTCGGCTCGGGTACGACGAGCGCCGGAGGCGCAGGGCTCGGCGTCGCGACGGTGCACTGGCCCATCTCCGCCCGCGATTGGCAGAACGGCGACGTTCTCTTCGTGCAGTGGATCGTGAGCGACCCGGGGGCGGCCGGTGGTCAGGCCCGCTCGCGCGTCGGCCGCGTCCCGCTCTTCTGCTCGACCCTCGGCTGCCCGCCGCCGTGCGATTCGCTTGACTTCAACCGCGACCAGCTCTTCCCGGACAACCAGGACCTGCAGGACTTCCTGACCGTCTTCGGCGGGGGGCCCTGCTCCACCGGCGCATGCAACGACATCGACTTCAACAACGACGGCTTGTTCCCCGACAACCAGGACGTGCTCGACTTCATCAGCGTCTTCGGCGGCGGGAGTTGCTAAGCGGGACGGAGGCTTGAAGGCACGAAGTGAAACGAACCCCGGGTGATCACCGGGGTTCTTTCTGGTCCTTCTCTTCTCTGCACACCGTGCACACCGCGCCACGCACGCTTTAGTGCGGTACTTCCTTCACCGCATTCCTGTTCCAAGCCGGCACGCGCACCGTGATCGGCCCTTCCTTCTGGATGACGCACTGGCACGAGAGCCGGCTGTTGCGCTGCAGCCCCGGCGCCTCCTCCACGCGGTCCTCCTCCGCCTCCGTCGCCTCGGAGAGGTTCTCCGCGCCGCGCTCGACGTACACGTGGCACGTCGAGCACGCGCACACGCCGCCGCAGGCGTGCTCGATGTTGATCCCGTACTCCATCGCCAGCTCGAGCAGGCTCTCCCCGGTCGCCCCCTTCATCGACCATTCCTTCTGGTCCTTGCCGGTGAGGCCCTCGGGGTCTTCGAGAATGAACGTGACCGGGACGACGTCCGGCCCGTGGGGTCTGTCGGAGTGTTTCAGGTGCATCGCACGATTGTTCGCCCGCCGCGGCGTGCGGCACGCCGGTTCTCTACGATCCGCCCCGTGCCGAAGAAACCCGGCAAACCCGAAGAGCCGGACCGGCTGGTCGTCGAGAACCGCAAGGCGCGGCACGACTACTTCATTGATGAGACGCTGGAGGTCGGTCTCGCGCTCCAAGGCTCGGAGGTGAAGGCGGTGCGCGCGAACCTGGTGTCGATCGGCGAGGGTTTCATCCGCGTGACGGAGACGCCCCCCACGCTGACGCTCCATCAGGTCCACATCGGCGAATACGGCCCCGCCGGCGAGCTCGGCCACCGCCCCGTCCGCGCCCGCGTCCTCCTCGCCCACAAGCGGGAGATCGTCAGGATCGCCCGCAAGATGGCCAAGGGCATGACGATCGTGCCTCTCAAGCTCTACTTCAAGGACGGCTGGGCCAAACTCCTGATCGGGGTCGCCCGCGGCAAGAAGGCCCACGACAAGCGCCACTCGATCGCCGAGCGCGACGCCAAGCGGGACATCCAGCGGGCGATGAGCCGCCGGGCCTAGCGGCCGCTTGGCTTTTGGCGGTGAAGGCCCCTATCATCTCGACCCCACCGGGAGAACGGCCCGTTCGGGGTCTGGAAGGCACGCCATGAACCTCATCCTCGAAGAGATCAACAAAACCGCCCTCAAGTCCGACGTCCCGCGCTTCGAGCCCGGCGACATCATCAACGTGCACTTCCGCATCGTCGAGGGCGAAAAGGAGCGCACGCAGATCTTCCAGGGCATCGTGATCTCGCGCTCCGGCCGCGGCATCAACGAGACGGCCGTCGTCCGCAAGGTCGTGGACGAGGTCGGCGTCGAGCGCATCTTCCCGGTGAACTCACCGCTGGTCGCGAAGTACGAGGTCGTCCGACGCTCCGACGCCCGGCGCGCGAAGCTCTACTACCTCCGCGAGCGCGCGGGCAAGAGCCGCCGCCTCCGCGACCGCCGCCGCGGCCTGAAGCACAACGCTAACGCCGGTGTGAAGGGCTGATCGCCGGACACATTGCGCTGTTCCACCGTCCGCTCCTCCGGGGGCGGACTTTTCTTTGGTACCGCGCCGGGCGCACCCGCGCCTTTATTGTGCCGAGAAGCGCGCCAGGCTTGGATTGCGATCCTTCGCCGCCGAGCTCGCCGCAACGATGCACCCACCGCGCGCGTCTGTCCGCGTCAAAGCAAATGGCCTACGACCCGCTCGGTCGATCCGGTCCGTACGCCTCTCCCGCGACCTCAAAGACGTCGATCGACGCCGCGCGGCTCACCGATGCCTGATCGCCCTTGTACCAATAGAACAACTCGTACCCGTCCTTTGTCTCGATCCTCGGCTGGGGCTCGATGTTGTTCTCCAGGCACAGCCGCGTGCAGCCGTTCAGCCGCACCATCACACGCCGCGGCCTCACGCCGTCAACAAACACGAGCGTGACATCCGGCGGGGCCTCGTAGCCCTCGTCGCCGCTTGCCGACCGCTTCTGCCGGCCTGTGAAGAGCAGCGACTCAAGGAACGAGTCGTGCCAGCTCGTCTTCTCAAGGATCTCGGCGCGCTTGTCCATCGGGCTCTCCACGCCGACAGGACGGCGTGGCGAGCGCCGTGCTCTCCGGGGCCGACGCGAACATTGACGAGCAACGATGGCGCTCCGGCGCGAGCGGTTTCCTAGGTCAGCAATTCCCCCCGCCGAAGACCCGGAAGAACGCCTCCACGTCTTCGTTGTCCGGGAATAACCCGTCGTTGTTGAAGTCCAGGTCCCCGCAGGCGCCGGTCGGGCAGCCCCCGCCGCCGAACACGGCGAGGAAGTCTTCGATGTCCTGGTTGTCCGGGAAGAGACCATCGCCGTTGAAGTCGATGGAGTCGCAGCCCGGCGCGCCGACGGTGAACGTATAGACAGCCGCGCCGCCGTCGATGCCGTTGCCCGACGGCAGCGTACCGCCCACGATCTCGCCGTCGATGTTCGTCGCGCCCGGGCCGCCGAAGCGCGTCACGGTCACCGTGTAGGCGCCCGGAGCGAGGGGAGCGCCGAACGTCAGCGTCGCCACGCTCGGCGTGCCCGTCGTGCTCGCGGTGAAGGGCACGGCGCCGCCCGGCCCGCTAACGGCGTAGCTGGTCGCCACCGGCGTCACGAGCTCGTTGAACCACAGCCGCACCTGCGTCGGCCCCGTGACGAGCGCCTCGCCGGGCGCCGGGCTCGCGGCGGTCAGCCGCGCCGGTCCGGCGGTGTACGCCTCGCTCGTCTTCCCGTCGTTCAGGATCCAGTCGAACTCATCGAGCGTCACGCCCGTGATGTTCTGCGTCGCGGGGAGGAGGAAGTGCTGTGCGCGCGCCGTGTTCTCGATCTCGGTGATCGCGCTCCCGCCGGCGCCCGTCAGCGTCACGTCGATCGGCATCGCGAAGTAGCCGCCGGGGAGGCCCCAAGAAACGTCCTGCGTCTGCCGCAGCGAGAGCTTGACGTACCGCTGCCCGTTGATCGTGACGTTCTGGAAGCCGTACGCGTACGACGGCGCGCCGATACGGTAGACCCACTGGTCGAAGAAGTCGGCGAGGCTCCTGCCGCTCACCGTCTCCATCACCGTGCGCAGGTCGGCGGTCGTCGCAGCGTCCCCCTCGAACGCCGAGCGGTACGCCGCGAGGCCGTCGAAGAAGTCCGCGTCGCCGACGACGCCCCGGAGCATGTGCACGACCCAGCCGCCCTTGCGGTAGGTGAACGTGCTGCTGAAGATGCGGCCGAGGTTCGAGACGTCCGTGACATACACCGTGTCGTCGGTCGCCGCGGGCCGCCGGGCGTTCATCGCGTTGCGCAGCGCGGGCAGGCCGCTGGAGCCCGGCTTGCGCTCCTCCCAGATCGCCTCGCCGTACGTCGCGAACCCCTCGTTGAGCCAGATGTCGTTCCACGTCTTGCACGTGACGGCGTTGCCCCACCACTGGTGCGCCAGCTCGTGCGCCGTCAGGCTCTCCCCGAAGCTCGTCTGCCCCGTGTACGTCTGGTGCTCCATCCCGCCGCCGAACGGAAACTGGTAGATCCCGTACTTCTCGTCGATGAACGGGTACTCGCCGAAGACACCCCGGAACGCCGAGAGCATGGGGATGCACCGCTCCCACGCCGTGCGGTTGGCGGGCGTGTCGGACGCGGGGTAGATGCTGAATTCCACGGGCATCGTGCCGGTGCCCCCGCCGGGAAGCGGGTAGACGTAGTTCTGCGTCCACTGGTTGTAGTTGGTCGTGCTGAACGTGTAGAGGTACGTCGCCGTCGGGTAGTTCGTGCGCCACCGGTAGCGCGTGCGCCCGCCGGGGAGCGCGTCGATCCCTTCGAGCAGCCCGTTCGCGACGCTCTTGAGCGTGCTGGGCGCCGTGACCGCGATGCGGCCGATCGACTTGTCCCCGTTATCGCCGGGCTGCGCGAAGTCCCCGTCCTTCACCGGCCACCACGTCGCGGCGTAGTACGGCTCGCTGAGCGCCGACACCAACGGCTGGCCGTTCTGCGTCGTGAACTCGATCGACCCGAAACCGCGAGAGACGGCCGGCCCGTCGTAGAAGACCTTGACGGTGAACTGCTCGCCGGCGGCGTACGCGCGGTCGAGCGTCACTCGCCGCCCGTACGACCCGACGCTCGCCGGCAGCGCCGCCGGAGCGCCGTTCACGAGCACCTGCGTGATCGCAAAGTTGCTCCGCAGCATGAATGTGAACTCGGTGAGCCCGTTCACGCGCGCCGCCACCACCATCTCGTTGCTGCCCGAGATCTCCTCGTTCGGGATGTCGAGCTCCATGTCGAGATCGACGCTGATGAGGTCCGTGTCCGTGAGCGCCTCGCGGGGCGTGAAGCCCGCGGGCGCGTCCGCGACCGGCTGGCCCGCCGCGTGGCGCAGCGCGAGCGCGTTCGCCTTCCCGCAGCCATCGAGGAGGCACGAGTGCTCCCGCTCCGCGCACGGCTCGACCCACGGCGTCGAAACGGTCTGCGCAACGCACGGCGTGCCGACGAGAACAACAATCCACGGGGCCCGAAGATTCATCCGCGTCTCCCTCGAAACTGTCGGCGCGCGGCGCGACCGTGCCGGCGAAGCGACGCTCTCTGTTCGCGGGGTGCGTACCCCGGTTCCTCTTGATCGGACAGACACGTCCGGGAATTCGGGGCCGAACGCCCGTTCGCTACCATTCGCCATGGACAACGCCCCCGGAACCAACGGCGTCGCCTCGCCCCCCCAGGCCGCGGAGCCCCGCATCTCGGCCCGCCGCAGCGCCGAGTTCGCGTACGCGCCGGCGCCGGAGACGGTGAAGGTCGAGATCGCGCCCCGGTACGGGCACTACGTCAACGGAAAGTGGACGCCCGCGCGCGGCGGCTCGTTCCCCACGATCAATCCGGCGACCGAAGAAACGCTCTCGCAGATCGCGCAGGGGTCGGAGGCGGATGTCGACGCCGCGGTGAAGGCCGCGCGTGCGGCCCAGCCGAAGTGGGCCGCGCTCCCCGCGGGCGAGCGCGCCAAGCTCCTCTTCCGCGTCGCGCGGCGCATCCAGGAGCGTGCGCGCGAGTTCGCCGTCCTCGAGACGATGGACAGCGGCAAGCCCATCAAGGAGTCGCGCGACGTGGACGTCCCGCTTGTCGCGGCGCACTTCTTCTACCACGCGGGGTGGGCGGACAAGCTCGAGTACGCCTTCCCCGGGCGCGCCGTGCGCCCCGTGGGCGTCTGCGGCCAGATCATCCCGTGGAACTTCCCGCTGCTGATGGCCGCGTGGAAGCTCGCGCCCGCGCTCGCGTGCGGCAACACGTGCGTCCTGAAGCCCGCGGAGACGACGCCCCTCTCGGCGCTGCGCCTGGCCGAGGTCTTCGACGAGGTCGGGGTGCCGCCCGGCGTCGTCAACATCGTGACCGGCGACGGGAAGACGGGCGCCGCGATCGTCAACCATCCGGGCATCGACAAGATCGCCTTCACCGGCTCGACCGACGTGGGCAAGCGCATCGCCGGGGCGGTCGCCGCGTCGAAGAAGCCGAAGCGCCTGACGCTGGAGCTCGGCGGGAAGAGCCCGCACATCATCTTCGACGACGCGGCGATCGATCAGGCCGTGGAGGGCATCGTCGGCGGCATCTACTTCAACCAGGGCGAGGTCTGCTGCGCCGGCTCGCGCCTGCTCGTGCAGGAATCGGTGATCGGCGAGGTCATCAAGAAGCTCGAGCTGCGGCTCGCGAGTCTGCGGATGGGCGACCCGCTCGACAAGAACACCGACGTCGGCGCGATCAACAGCCGCGCCCAGCTCGACCGCATCCGGCACTACCTGCGCCTCGGCGAGCATGAGGGCGCTCGCGTCCACACGCCCTGCCGCACCAAGGCGCCGGGGAAGGGTTTCTGGTGCGAGCCCTGCTTCTTCAGCGACGTGCAGCCCAGCCACACGATCGCGCGCGACGAGATCTTCGGCCCGGTCCTCTGCGTCATGAGCTTCCGCACTGTGGACGAGGCGGTGAGCCGCGCGAACAACACGCCGTATGGCCTCGCGGCGGGCGTGTGGACGCAGAAGGGGAGCAAGGTGCTGGAGGTCGCGCGCCGGCTGCAGGCCGGCGTCGTCTGGTGCAACACCTACAACAAGTTCGATCCCTCCAGCCCCTTCGGCGGCTTCAAGGAGAGCGGGTTCGGGCGCGAGGGCGGCGTGCACGGCCTGCGGGCGTACGTGGCCGAAGATTGAGTTCAAGAAGAGACGAAGAGACGGAGAGACGAAGTGAAAGACGCGCGTCACCATGCCATGGGGCGCGCGAGCGCGGTTGTGCGCACAACGGGGGCGCTTGGCGCTGGGGGCTGGGCGTCGGGCGGGGAAGAGACACAGGATGCAAGACGCGACCGCGATGGAACTGGCGGTTCAGGCGAAGCGGGCGAAAGAGCTGTGATCGCTTCCGCCGCGGCAGTCAACCCACGGGCGACCGTGTGCGCACAGACCGGTACATACCGGCTGGAACGCACCAGGCAGGAATAATCGCCCATGGCGTTCGGGCTGCCCACCCCCACCGTAATTGACGACCGGGGCGTCGCGCGGCGTGCGCTCAGCGGGGACAAGTTGATCCGAGCCTTCCGACGCGAGACCAGACGCGGCGTGCTCATTGAGTGGGCTCCATTCTCGGTTCTTGTGCTTCTTCAAGCCGGCGTCACGGTGATGAACCGCTGGTGGGCGCCGCTCCCGTGGGTAGCCAACAACTTCGTGCTCTCGAACATGACTATCTGGCTGGCGATCCTGCTCGTCGCGGCGATGCTCATCGCACGGCGCAGGCAGAACCGTCACCTGATCATCCAGAACGCGAGCCCGCTGTCGTTCGTCGCGTACGGACGCTGCGCCGCCTGCGGCTTCGACCTCGCGGCGCTCCCCACGCAGCCGGACGGGTGCGTGGTCTGCTCTGAATGCGGCGCGGCGTGGGACACGCGCCGGATCACGCGCCGGCTTCCGGGATCAACACCGGAAGAAGCCGCGGACGCATGCCTGAACGGACTGAGGCCCACCGGCTTCTTGAGCGATGGCGCGACGGCGACGCTCATCGATCACGCCGGGCTCAACACCACAGTCCACGGCCTGCGTGTTCGAGGGCCGCAACCGGCCGGAAAGTCCGCCGCGGCGCTCGATTGCCTTCGGCAACAGACGTGGAAGTTCCGGCGGAACTTCGTCGTGCCCATGGGCGTGCTCGCCGCGGTCTCGCTCGGAGCCGCGGTCCTCATCGGGCTCGCGGACGGATTGAGCGACCGCGTCGGCGTGCTCATGGTTGTCGGGTGTCTGTCGCTCATCGTTGCCGCGCTGTGCTGCCTGCTCTCGCTGCCCACTGACGACCGGCGTGAGTTGCTCCTTTCGCACGGCGTCTGCGCATCGTGCCTGCACGACATGGCCGACAGCCGCGATGGCGTGCGCGGGTGCCGCGTCTGCGCGGCGTGCGGGTGTTCGTGGATGATGAGGCAACGGGCTTGAAGGACGGCGCACGAAAGGAGCTGCGGCCGGGCGCGATGACGTGCCGTGGTGCGATGGGTTCATCGCCCCGTGCTTGCGCACGCGGCTCGTACCGGGACGGGCCTCCGAATAAGGCGAGCGGTGGCCGTGCCCTACCGGCTGATAGCCTTGGTCCGTGGAGTCCGACCGTCGCCCGCTCAAGTCCCGGTCCTGGCCCGTGATGCACCGGCTCGCGGCGTGGCTTGCCCGGCGCGCGGTGACTCCGAACCAGGTGTCGGTCGCCGGCATGATCTTCGGCGTTGCCGCCGGGTGCTGCCTCGCGGCCACGGACGCCGCGAATGAGGAATCCGTGTGGACCGATCGCGTCCTGCTCCTCGCGGCGGCGGCGTTCGTGCAACTCCGGCTGTTGTGCAATCTCATCGACGGGATGGTCGCCGTCGAGCGCGGGAAGGGGACGCGCGTCGGCGTGCTGTACAACGAGTTGCCGGACCGCGTGTGCGACGTCGCGATTTTCGTGGGCGCCGGCTACGCGGCGGCGAGCGAGCCGGTGCTGGGATGGCTCGCGGCGGTGCTCGCGGTGGCAACCGCGTATGTCCGGGCGGTCGGGAAGGCCGAGGGCGCCGGCAACGACTTCTGCGGGCCGATGGCCAAGCCGCACCGGATGGCGGTGGTCACCGCGGCGTGCGCCCTGACGGCGTGCTGGCCCGCCGCGTGGGGCAATGTGCTGCCCCGTCGCGTGGCGTTTGAAGACGGGCCGGCGGCAAGCGTCTCGTTTCTTTCGATGGGGCTGCTCGTCGTCGCGGTCGGTTCGCTCGTAACCTGCGCCCGCCGCACGGTCCGGATCGCCCGGCGGCTGGACCGTGGGGGCACCGGCGGCGCATGACGACGGCAGAGGCATTCCGGCACGTCACGAGCTCCGAGGGCGCGCTCGACCACCCGGTGACGCGGTTGTGCGCCGCCGTGGTGGCCGGTGCGCTCGCGTTGGCGCCCGTCGTGCTGGCCTCGCTCGGCGCCGCCGGCAAGCTCGGCGACAGGACGAAGGCGGACGCGTGGCTGCGGTACCGCACGTGGCTCTGGATCGCGCCGCTCGTGCTGGCGGCGGTGCTGTGGTGCAAGCTCTCCGCCGTCGTCGCGATCACGGCGATGTCGCTCCTCGCGTACCGGGAGTACGCGCGGGCGACGGGCTTTTTCAGGCACCGCGCCCTGAGCGCGATCGTCGCCATCGCGGTGTGCGCGATGGGCGTGGCCGCTCTCGACAACTGGTACGGCCTGTTCGTCGCTGCGGCGCCGCTGGGCGTCGTGGCGCTCGCGGGAACGGCGGTCGTGGTGGACGAGCCGAAGGGCTATATCCAGCGCGTCGCTCTGGGCACGTTCGGCCTCATGCTCTTCGGCGCCGGGTTCATGCACCTGGCGTATCTGACGAATCACGGGCAGTACCGGCCGGTCGTCTGCCTGCTGCTGCTGTGCACACAGGTCAGCGACATCGCGGCGTACTGCTCCGGGACGGCGTTCGGGCGGCGGAGGGTCTTCGCGGCGACGAGCCCGAACAAGACGCTGGGTGGTCACCTCGGAGCGCTCGTCGTCACCGCCCCGCTGGCCGCCTGGCTCGCGCACGTGGTGTTCGAGGGCACGGCGATCGATCGATGGCCGCGCCTCGTGTTCTTCGGGCTCATCGTCGCGGCCGGCGCGCAGTTCGGCGACCTCGTGCTCGGGTCGATCAAGCGGGACCTGGGCGTCAAGGACCTCGCCGTGACGCTGCCCGGGCACGGCGGCGTGTCGGACCGGGTGAACTCGGTCCTGCTGGTCGCGCCGGCGGCGTTCCACTTCATCGGGTACTTCACCGGGGTCGGGCTGGGCGAGGTGCCTCGCCTCTTCACGGTCCCGTAGCGTGCACGCGTGGATGACTGGAAGTACAAACCCGCGCGCGACGGGCATCTGGCGCCGATGGACCGCCTCCGCAGCGGGTCGCGCGAGCCGGGGCTCGTGTCGCACGTCGTGGCGCGCTGCGCGTGGGCGGGGGTCCGCGCGTTCTTCCGCGCGTACAACCGTCTCACGGTGGTCGGGGCCGAGCACATCCCGCGCGAACCGCCGTTCGTGATGGTGGCGAACCATGGGAGCCATCTGGACGCGCTGGTGCTCGGCGCGTGCGTGCCGCCCGCGACGCGGCACCGTCTGTATCCGATCGCGGCGGGCGACGTTTTCTTCGAGTCGCCGGTGCGGACGGTCTTCGCGGCGATGACGATCAACGCGCTGCCGATCTGGCGCAAACGCGTAGGCGGGCACGCGCTCGACGAGCTGAAGCAGAGGTTGCACTCCGGCGACTGCGCGTATGTTCTTTTCCCGGAAGGAGCCCGGACACGCGACGGCGGGCCCCTGCGCTGGAAGCCCGGCATCGGCATGCTCGTGGCGGGAACGGACATCCCGGTCGTTCCGTGCCGCATCGACGGGTGCTTCGGGGCGTTACGGCCCGGGACGAAGGTCCTGCGGCCGTGCCCGATCACGGTCACGGTCCGTGAGCCGATGCGGTTCTTGTCACATGGGAACGACCGCGCGGGGTGGGAGTCGATCGTCGCGGCCTTGCGGGCGCGGGTGCTCGGGGGAGAAACGACGGGCGCTCCGCCCGTCTCCGAGAACCCCGCGTGATCAGCGGGGCGCGCCCGCCGCGTCGATCGCGTCGAAGTATGCGAGCACGCGCGGGTCGGGGCCCGCGGGCCGGAGCACGCCCTCCATCCGCATCGCCTGTTTGCGCATCCAGGCTCGGTGCTCGGCGCTATTGGTCGTCGTGTCGAGCGTGCGGCCCCAGAGGGGCACGGCGTCCGGGTTCTCGCGGATCCTGGGCGTGAGGGTTTCGAGGAGCGCGGGGTCCCCGCCGATGAACTCGTAGTACGGGATCATCGGCAGGTTGTTGTTCGCGGGCACGCGCCCGCGGCCGACGCGGTAGTCCACGTATTGGCAGATCATCTGGCTCGGGTGCACCATCTGGTCTTCGCCGATGGGAAGCAGCCCGGTCTTGCCCGCGCGGTGCTGGGCGTTCAGGAACGTGTCGAACTCGACGCGCCGGCCGCCGATCGTCTTCATGGTGTTGAACAGGGCGACGGGCTCGAAGCGGTCGCGCATGAACGCGGCGTCGAACATCAGCTCGAACGTGCGGACGAGCCTGTCGTCGGCGGTGACGCCGCCACCGGTGTGGTAGGCGATGCCGAGGTACTCGACGCGCTGACGCCGGATCTCCGCGTAGCGGGCCTCGACCGCGTTCTCGTCCAGGAGGAGGGCGTCGAAGTCGTGGAGCATCGCGTAGCGCGTCGTGCAGGCGCCGATGCCGATCGCCCACGACATCCACGCGTAGACCCAGCCCCAGTCGATCATGCGCGAGAGGCGGCGCTGGCTCGCGTTGTAGTGGATGACGCGCACCGGGAGCCCGGGGGCGGCGGCGGCGGCGCGGGCGGCGATGTCCATCCCGACCTCTCCGGGCGAGCCGTCGACGACGAGGATGACTTCGCGCAGGTTCTCACGCCGCTGGCGGCCGAGCATCAGGAGGTTCGCCATCAGCATGCCGCCGAGGTTGCGGTTGCAGCCGATGAGGAGCGTGTAGCCGGGCGCCGGGTCGCGCAGCTTTTCCCATCGCACGAGCGGGGCGAGAGCGACGCCCATCGCGCCGCGCGACACGGTCTTGCGTGCGTACTGGGCGAGGGTGTGGGACGGGCTGCTCAAGGGGGCGGATGGTATGAACGGGGTGCGGCCGGACCGGTTGGATGCCGCGGTATCGGCGCGGGCGACTACGATCTGAACCAAAGAACGGAGGCACAGGCATGGCGATCCGCGTGGGCATCAACGGGTTCGGTCGTATCGGTCGTTTGTTCTACCGCATCGGCTTCGAGAACGGGATCGACGTGGTCGCCGTGAACGACCTCGTCCCCGCCGACAACCTCGCGTACCTGCTGAAGTACGACACGATGCACCGTCAATTCATGGTCGGCGGCTCGCCCGCGACCGTGTCGGCGACGGAGAGCTCCTTCACCGTCAACGGGCGCACCGTCAAGACCTTCGCCGAGAAGGACCCGGCGAAGCTGCCGTGGAAAGACCTGGGCGTGGACGTCGTTCTCGAGTCCACCGGCCTCTTCACGGACTTCGAGAAGGCGAGCCTGCACGTGAACGCGGGCGCGAAGCGCGTCGTCATCAGCGCCCCCACCAAGAGCGACGGCACGCAGGTCCCGACGTTCTGCATGGGCGTGAACCACGAGCAGTTCGACGCCGGCAAGCACACCGTCGTCAGCAACGCGAGCTGCACCACCAACTGCCTCGCGCCCATCGCCAAGGTCATCCACGACAACTTCGGCCTCGAGGAAGGCCTGATGACCACCGTCCACGCCGCGACGGCGACGCAGCCGACGCAGGACGGCCCGAGCAAGAAGGACTGGCGCGGCGGGCGCAACGCCTACCAGAACATCATCCCGGCGAGCACGGGCGCGGCCAAGGCCGTGACGCTCTGCATCCCGGAACTCAAGGGCAAGCTCACGGGCATGAGCTTCCGCGTGCCGACGGCGGACGTCTCGTGCGTGGACCTCACGTTCCGCACCAGTCAGGAGACGTCGTACGCCGCGATCTGCGAGGCGATGAAGCGGGCGAGCGAGACCACGATGCGCGGCGTGCTGGGGTACACGGACGAGGAGGTCGTCTCCAGCGACTTCATCGGCGACCGCCGGAGCAGCATCTTCGACGCCAAGGCGGGGATCGAGCTGAACAAGCGCTTCTTCAAGATCGTGAGCTGGTACGACAATGAGGCCGGCTACGCGGCCCGCTGCGTGGACATGATCAAGTACATCAGCGGGAAGAAGTGATCCGGGACCGGGGGGTCTGGGGCCCCGTCCCAGAACACCCGAAGCACCCAGGTCAAAAACAAAGACCCCCGGCCACGCGGCCGGGGGTTTGTCGTTCAAGAGCGGGCGAAGGGACTTGAACCCTCGACTTCTACCTTGGCAAGGTAGCGCTCTACCACTGAGCTACGCCCGCGTTGTCGCCCCGGCTGTTCACCGGGGGGCCGAAAGTTAGTCGTGTCTCCCGGCCATGTCAAATCCGCCGGTGACAGCCGCTCCGAGGGTTAATTTCCCTTCGCCCGCTCCATCGCCTCTGTCACCATCGCCGGCGTGTAGGAGTCGTAGCGGACCGGCTGGTCGATCGCCGGGCCGTAGACGGCGAGGAGCGGGATGCCCGCCCAGCCGAGTTCCTTGAGCTTCGCCTGGCCGTCGGGGTTGGGGCCGGTGAGGTCCACCTTGAAGGCCTCAACGTGCTCGGCATTCAGAAGTGCCGCGATCTCCGGCCGGTACAGGACCTGGCCCTTGAGCGCCTTGCAGTTGAGGCACCACTCGGCCGTGAAGTCCAGCACGACAACTTTGCCCGCCCTGACGGCCTCGTCGAAGCGTGCGGGCGTATAGCCGACCCACGAGACGGGCCCGCGCTGGTTCTGCTTGTAGGCGAAGTACGACATGCCCCCGCCCAGCGCGAGGCCGAGCACGGCGACCACCGTGAGCGTCGCGGTCTTGAGCCTGATCTTGACGCCCCGCGCCAACGCGAAGGCGAACGCGCCGACGACGCACGCGGCGACGATGTACCAGTGCCATCGGATCGGCTCGTCGACCGGCTCGCGCAGGAGCGGGTCGACCCCGCTGCCCAGGAAGAAGACCGCGACGCCGAACATCAGGACACCCATCACCTGCTTCACGAGCTCGCTCCCCGGGCCGCTCCGCGGCACGCGCGAGAGGAGCTTCGGGAACATCGCGAGCACCAGGTACGGCAGGCTCATGCCCACGCCGATCGCGCCGAACGTCGCGAGCGTGACCCACGCGGGCTGCTTGGTGCTCCACGCGACGGCGCCCGCCATGAAGGGCGCCGTGCAGGGCGTCGAGAGGACGGCGGTCATGACGCCGAAGAGGAACGAGCCCGCGGGCGACTCCTTCTTGGGATCGACGAGGTAGACGACGCCCGGCAGGTTGAGCGTGAAGAGGCCCATCATGCCCAGCGCCATCGCCGCGATGAAGACGCCGATGCCGATCGTGAACGCGGGCTTCTGGAAGAGCTGGTTGACGGCGGTGAAGCCGGAGACGGTCACCATCATCGTCGCGATCGCGAGCCAGAAGGCGATGACGCCCGCGCTCATGATGACGCCGAGGATCATCGCCCGCCGCGGCGAGCCGGCGCTGTGCGTCAGGCCCATGATCTTGAGCGGGATCACCGGCAGCACGCACGGCGTGAGGTTGAGAACGAAGCCGCCGACGCACGCGAGGAGGAGGAGCAGGAGGAGCCCCGCGCCGACGGCGTCGAACTCGATCTTCCAGCCGAAGACGTCCTCGCTGAACTTCGTGGAGCTGTTCGCGGCGCCGGCCGTACCGATCTTCGCGAAGGACGTGCGGTCGAACGTCTCGAAGATCGTTGGGTCGTCGGCGGGCTGGGTCGTCGTGCCGAGCGCGACGACCGGGATCGTGAGCGTTTGCTCGATGGTCTGCGGGAACTGACACGTCGTGTCGTCGCAGGCTTGGTAGCCGATGCGGAACGTGAGCTTCACCTCGCCCGCCGCGGCGGCGCCGACTTCGATCGGCACGAAGGCGTAGGCCGGGCCCTCAAAGACCCCGAAGGGCTCGGGCGTGCCCGTTCCCGCGAGGTCAACGTTGATGGTGTATGGCGTCGGCCATTGGATCGGCCCGACGGTCACACCGGGGCCGGGCTCGACCGTGATCGTCGTCGGGGTGGCGGGGAAGTCCCCCCACGACGCCGGGATCTTCGGCTCGTTGGTGTGGATGTGCCACCCTTCGTCCATCTCGAAGACGACGGCAACGGCGATCTGGTCAGAGGGCCGGACCGCGGACCTCTCAGCGACGATCGAAACGCGCACGGTGTCGGACGCCGGGGGCTGGGCCGCCGTGGCCGCGGCCGGGAGGGCGGCCGCGGCGATCGCGACAATCCCGCTGCGCAAAGCCCGACCCCACGTGGAGAGAATGCTCATACGGAAGTATTCGGCGCCCGGAAGGGCGGAGTGTTTCAGGCCGGCTACACCCGTTCGCTCGGCCCGATCGCCCGAAGGACGCGCAGCGCACGCCCCCCCTTGTACTGGCCGATTTGCGCGAGGTACTTCTTCTCCCCCTCGACACAGAGCACCACCGGCTGGTCGGCCGGTTTCTCGGTGAGAACAACGTCGCCCTTCGAGAGGGTGAGGAGCTCGCGGACGGTCATCGTCGTCTCCGCGAGCAGTCCCGTGACGCGGAGCGGGGCGCGGGAGAGGTTGCTGGAGATCTGACGCTCGATCTCGGGCAGGCGCTGGTTCTTCGCGGCGCTGAACCAGCTCCGGCTGCTCAGCTGCTCCATGAAGGGCTCGATCACGTTGTAGGGGATGCAGAGGTTCATCGTGCCCGCGCGGTTGCCGAGCTTGAGCTCGAAGGCGATGACGACGACGACCTCGTTGGGCGGCACGATCTGGACGAGCTGCGGGTTGCTCTCGCTCGCCGCGACGCTGAAGTCGAGCTTCCGGATGTTCATCCACGCCTCGGAGAGGGCCGCCAGCCCCCGGGCCGTGACGTTGTTGATGAGGCGCGTCTCGATCAGCGTCATCGGGCGCTGCGGGATGAACAACTCCTGGCTGCTGCCGCCGAGCAGGCGGTCGATGATCGGGTAGATGATGAGCGGGCTGATCTCGAGGCACATCTGCCCCTCGAGCCCCTCCGCGGCGATCAGGTTGAAGCTCGTGGGGTTGGGCAGCCCGGCCGTGAACTCGGCGTAGGTCATCTGCTCGCACGTCGCGACCTTGACCTCGACGATCGTGCGGAGGAAGCCGGAGAGGGACGCGCCGAAGTTGCGGGCGAAGGACTCGTGGAGCGTCTGGAGGGCCCGCATCTGGTCCTTGCTCACGCGCTCGGGGCGCTTGAAGTCGTAGACCTTGATCTCGGTCGCGTCGGGGTCGCGCGGCTTGCGGCTGAAGATGAGGGGGCGGGCGCCGGGCGCACCGTCCTCTCCCCCGCCGGCTTCGGCGGACGCGAGGAGCGCGTCGATGCTGTTCTGATCGAGCAAGTCGGCCACGGATCCTCCGGCGCCTTTCCCCTGTTCTTATCGGCTCGCCGGGCCGCAAGCGCTTGAGGAGTCCGTCCGGGTGCGCAAACCCTGCCGATCGCCGATCCGAGAACCGCCGGTTTGGGCCCAAAGGCCCCGGATTGCTGGCGGAGACGCCCGGCACGGCGCACCTTGTCGGCGCGGCAACGCGTTGTCGGGGAACGGGATACGGTGCGCTCGAAGCGAGGGTGTGGGAATGAGGGGGGCCGTCGATCGCAGGCTAGCGCACCTTGCCGGGGTCTACTCGGTGATGTTCGGCGGCGTTGCGCTGATGACCGCGCTCTCGTGCGGCTTGGTCGCGATCGAGCCCCCGAGCCCGGACCCGAACCTTCTGTCCACCATGGTGCCGTTCCTGGTGATCGTCTTCGCGATGACGACGCTCGCCGGCGTCGCCCTCGGGCATGTCCACGCCAAACAGGCGTGGCTTCGGGTCGAGGGGCAGCGATTGGCGCGTGCGCGTGAGTCGCTCCTCCCCGCGTTCCACAACGTCACCATCCTGCGAGCGCTCGCTTTCGGCGTCCCCGGCGTCGTCGGCAACGCGGCGTTGATGCTGCTTGGCGACTGGACGATCGCGCTGATCCCCGTCGGGTGTGTCGGCATGATGGCGCTGGTCTTCCCGAGCGGGCTGCACTTCGACCGGTTCGTGCGCGGGGCGAAGCCTCGGGCGGAGCCTGCACGCACGACGGCCGGGGCCGGGCCCGCGCGGGCCGCGGCGGCGGGCGCATGACAGCGGCGCGCCGCTTCATACCCTCGCCCATGAAAGCAATCCTCTTCGCCGTCCTCGCCGGCGTCTGCTGGGGCCTGGGCGAGGTCGCGACCAAGCAGGTGCTGTCGAGCGGCAAGGTCGGCACATGGTCGCTGCTGCTGGTGCGCGTCGTCGGGATCGTGCCGATCGTCCTCCTCGCGTATTGGCTCGCGTACAGCGTCTTCAAGAGCGAGCCGCCGGTGTGGTGGAAGGCGCCCGCCCCGGTGCTCAACAAGCTCTTTTTCGGGTCCGCCTTGCTCGCCGGCTTCGGCGGCGTCGCGTTCTTCTATCTCGGCCTCGCGCACGGCGAGATCAGCACCGTCAAGCCCGTCGCCTTCGCGCTCGCGCCGGCGATCGCGGCCGTCTTCGGCGCGCTCTTCCTCAAGGAAGCGATGACGGTGCAGAAGGGCGTCGGCATCGCGCTGATGCTCGTCGGGCTCGTGCTCATCGCCCGCGCCCCCCACGGCGATGCCGGCCACGCACCGGAGGCTCAGCTACCAGCGAATACACCGGGTACACCGTGACGCCGCGCCTCAAAATCACCCGCGCGACCGCCGCGGAAGTGAACGACCTCGCCCCGCTCTTCGACGGCTACCGCCGCTTCTACGGCAAGCCGTCGGAGCCGGACGCGTGCGCGCACTTCTTGAACGAGCGGATCTCGAGGAACGAGTCCGTGGTCTTCATCGGCCGCTTCGGCGACGCCGCGGCGGGGTTCACGCAGCTCTACCCGACCTTCACGAGCGTCGGCATGGCGCGGGTCTGGCACCTGAACGACCTCTTCGTCGCCGAAGGCTTCCGCCGGCGCGGCGCCGCGAAGGCGCTGATGCTGCACGCCATCGCCTTCGCCCGCGGCGACGGGGCGATGCGGGTGACGCTGGAGACCCAGGTGGAGAACGCCTCCGCCCGGGCCCTGTACGAGTCGCTCGGGATGACGCTGGGGACGAAGTTCGTGAAGTACGCGATCGGGTTTGAATGATGGGATCAGGGGCCGGTGAACGGTGATCAGCGAATGGCGTCGTTCGTCGCGCCGCGAGTCGCGGTAGACTCCGGAACAACCGGCTGACCCCATTCACCGATCCCTGATCACCGATCACATGGACTCCCGCGCCTACTCCCCCACCAACCCCGTCGACGTTCCTTCCGTTTCGCGCATGCTGGCGCTCGCGTTCGGCGGGACCGCGGACGCGACCGGCGGCTGGGTGCGCAGCGCGGGCCTGGAGAACCTGCGCGTGCTGCGCGGCGAGGACCACGAGCCGGTCGCGTGCCACCTGCAGATCCCGATGGGCCAGTACTTCGGCGGCAGAAGCGTCCCGCTCGTGGGCATTGCGGGCGTCGCGGTGCCGCCGGAGCGGCGCGGCCGCGGGCTCGCCCTCTCGATGATGAAGGAGTGCGTGCGAGAGATCGCCTCGCGCGGCGTCGCGCTCAGCGGGCTCTACGCCTCGACGCAGGCGCTCTACCGCCAGGTGGGGTACGAGCAGGCCGGTGAGCGCTTCCAAGTCCGCGTCCCGGTGGTGCGCTTCGCGGGCGCGGGCAAGGCCCGCGACATCGTGGCTCTGGGACCCGAGCACAACGACGCCGTAGCCCGCTGCTACAACGCCTTCGCCTCGCGCTTTACCGGGCCTCTCAACAGAGGGGAGTACATCTGGAACCGCGTCCGCAGCAGCCGGGGCGTGGACTATTACGGCTTCGGCGTGATGGAAGAAGGCGAGATCCGCGCGTACGTCTACCTCGCGTCGGAGCGAAAGCCCGACACCGGCCGCCAGGACCTCATGCTCTCGGACATCGCGTTCGCGAGCGTGGGCGCGGCGCGGCAGATCATCGCCTTCCTCGCCGACTTTGAGCCCATGGCCGACGAGGTGGTCTTCCACGGCTCGTCGCTCCACCCGCTGCTCACGCTCCTTCCGCAGCAGCGGTACAAGGTCTCCCTCCGCGACTACTGGCTCATCCGAGTGACGGACGTCGCCGCGGCGCTGCAGGCCCGGGGCTACCCCGCAGGGCTCAAGCAGGCGGTGACGTTCGACGTGCGCGACGAACTGATCGGGACGAACAACGGCCTCTGGACGCTGCGCGTGAACGACGGCGCGGCGGAGGCGGAGCGTGGCGGCGACGGAAGCCGGGCGATCGCGTGCGACGTGCGGGCGCTCGCGTCGATCTACGCCGGCCTCTACTCGTGCACCCAGGCGGCGCTGTTGGGGATGTGCGAAGGGCCGGAGAGCGCGCTCCGCGCGGCGGACGCAGTCTTCGCCGGCAACACGCCGTGGATGAGCGATATGTATTAACCACGCAAAGCGTCGTTGCACACCGTTTACCACGAGGCACAGAGACGCAGAGAAGAGAAAGAACGGGCCGGGTTGACGCCCGGTGGCAGCGGTCATCCCAATGCTCCCTGTTCTTCTCTTCCGACCAGTCAGCTTTTCTTCTCTGTGTCTCCGTGCCTCTGTGGTAATCGACCACTCAACGGGCGCAAAAACGAACAAGGCGGAGCCATCGGCCCCGCCTTGCCGCTCACCACAGATCGTTCGTGTTTAGCGCCCGCCCTCGAGGCCGGCCATGATCGTCACCTCGTCGCCGAGGCCTTTGCCGACCATGTAGTTCATGCCGAAGTCACTGCGCTTGAAGGTAAACTTCGCCTCGACCCCCGCCACCTCGCCCCGGCGGCCGGTCGCCTGGCCGGTGTGCGTCACCTGCACGGTGACGGGCTTGGTCTGGCCGCGGATCGTGAGGTCGCCCGTCACGTCCCACGTGCTCTCGCCGGTCTTGGAGAAGCCGGTGGACTTGAACGTGGCCGTCGGGAACTCCGTCGCGGAGAAGAAGTCCTGGTTCTTCAGGTGCGCGTCGCGCTTGTCGTTGCGGCTGTCGATCGAGTCGACCTTGATGGTCACGTCGATCACGCTCTTGTTCGGTTCGGCCGGGTTGAGGAAGAACGTGCCGCTCACGTCGTTGAACGTGCCGTAGAAGTACGCGACGTCCTGGTGCTTGATGCGGTAGACGACCGACGAGTGGACCGTGTCGATCTCGAAGGGCTTCGCGTCCTCGGCGTTGAGCGCCACGGGCGTCACGGCCGGCGTGGAAGCCGGGGTTGACCCCGCCCTCTCCCACACCGCGGCGCCGACCACCGCGCCCCCGACAATACCCGCCGCCGCCAACGCCCACAAGCCCTTGCAACCACATGCACAATTCATTCTGGAGCCCTTTCGTTCGGGGCGGCGCGCACGGGCACCCGCCCTCAGCGTTAGATGCCATGGTCGGTCCCGGGTGGCAGAAATCCGGGCGGTGACCGCTCCCACCCTCCCGCTCACTCGGGGCGCAAGAAGTGGCAGTACGGCTGCTTGCCCGTTTTCTCGTAGTACCGCTGGTGGTAATCCTCTGCCTTGTAGAAGGTTGCGTCTGGCTCGATCGTTGTCGCGATCGGGCGCGTGTGCTTGCCCGCGCGGCGATCCTTCACCGCCTGCGCGACGCGCGCCTGCTCCGGTGTGTTTGCGAAGATCACGGAGCGGTATTGGTCGCCGATGTCGGGTCCTTGGCCATCGACCTGCGTCGGGTCGTGCAGCCGGAAAAAAATGTCCACGAGCTGCTCGTACGAAATCTTCGACGGGTCGAACGTCACCCGCACAACTTCGGCGTGCCCGGTGTCCTCGTAGCACACCTGCTTGTACGTCGGGCTCTTGGTCTTGCCCCCCGCGTAGCCGCTCACGGCGTCGATCACGCCCGGTTGCTGACGGAAGATATGCTCGACGCCCCAGAAGCACCCGGCGCCGAAGAGTGCGGTGTCGGTCTTCGCCGCCGCGGGCATACCGGTCCGGGTTTTCTCGCTTGCCACGGGTTGGCCCTCCGATGTGCGCACCGACGCGGGCGACGCGTCCCCCACCGCCCTGTCGCCGCAGCCGGCGGACGCGAACAACGCCGCCGCCATGAAGCAGAGCGAGACGAGCGTCGCCGACGGGTTCATTCGCATCCCCTTTGGACGCCCGGACCGGCGGCGTGTTTCACGTCAGCCACCGGCCCCCATCCACGCGGATGATCTGACCCGTCATATAGGCGGCCTCGAAGGCGATCCAGCGGACGGTTTTCGCCGCATCGGCTGGGCTCCCCGCTCTGCCGAGGGGGATGCGGCGCAGGTAGCGGGCCTTCTCCTCATCGCTCATTTCCGCGTCCCCCTCCGGCCAGGCGACGACACCGGGCGCGACGCCGTTCACGCGGACGTCGGGCGCGAGGTCACGGGCGAGGGCGTGGATCATCTCGTTGAGCGCGCCCTTGGACATCAGGTACGCCGCGTGCCGCCGGCGCGGGCGGCCGAGGGAGTGCATGTCCGTCATGGCGACGATGCACGCGCCGCCGGGGAGCGGCGACTGGCGGAGGAGCGGCGCGAGGCGCGCGGAGATCATGAGGGGTGCGAGCGCGTTCACCCACATCTGGCGCAGCGCCTCCGAGGGCTCGATGTCCGCGAGAGGCGAGGGCTCGAAGGTGCTCGCGTTGTGCACGACGACGTCGAGGCGCGCGAGCGTCTTGGAGAGCTGCTCGGCGAGCGCCTCGACCTCGCGCCAGTTGGCGAGGTCGACCTGGAACCCCGTGCATTCACGTCCCAACTCGCTCACTTCGCGCGCGAGGGATTGCGCCTCGTCGTGGCTCTGGTGGTACGTGAAGACGATGTCGCACCCGGCGCGGGCGAGCTCGAGCGCGATCTCGCGCCCGACGCGCTTCGCGGCCCCCGTCACGAGCGCAACGGGCGCGGCGCCGCGCTTCATCGGCGGCGTCACGCCCGCGTGCGTTTCCTCCAGCGCATCGGGCGGCGGGACCGCGGCGCGCCTGCCGGCCTCTTCCCACGCGCTGGGCCCGGGCGGCGCGGGCGGCTCTCTCGAAGCGAGCGCCTGCTGCACCCCGCGGCGGTGTCGCGCGAGGAGGAGCCACACGACGCCGACGATGAGCACGCCGATCAGGCAGAAGAAGAGAATCAGCTTCGCCGAGTCGCGCAGGGCCTCCTTCTCCTGCGGCGTCTTCGGCGCCGCCGGGGGCTGGGCGATGGTCGCGATGAACTGCCGGGCGCGCACGGGCAAGAGCGTACCCCGGGTGAGGCGCGGCGCCCGGCACGGTCCGGCTTCGCCGCGGGCGCGCCAGAAATGAACACGGCCCTCGCGCGGAAGCGAGGGCCGTGGTGCGAGGATGCAGATTGGGAGAGCGGCGGGCCGGCCGAGACCGCTCCGGACGAACGGGGCGCCGCGCTATTCCTCGTCGTCGCCCTCCGCGGCGTGCTGCGTCTGCAGCTCCGCCTCGAGCTGCTCGATGGACTTTTCTTCCTCGATCTTCTCGCCGCGGGCGATCTTCTCGGCCCGTTCCTTCTCGATCTTGCGCTTGATCGCCTCGACCTTGTTGCGGTCGGGCGCGAGGATGATGCTGGCCTGCTTGCCCATCCAGCGCGGTGCCTGCTCGACCTTGGCGACGTCCACGAGCGCGTCGCGCACCTTGGCGAGGTTCTGGATGCCCAGCTCGCTGTGCGCGATCTCGCGTCCCTTGAAGCGCTGGGTCACCATCACCTTGTGGCCGTGCATCAGGAATCGCCGCGCCTGATCGACGCGCACCTGGATGTCGTGCTGGTCGATCTTGACGCTGCGCCCGAGCCGGATTTCCTTCATCTCCGACGACTTGGACGCGGCGCGTGTCTTGCGGGCCTTCTGCGACAGCTCGTACTTGTACTTGCCGTAGTCCATGATCTTGCAGACCGGCGGACGCGAGTCCGGCACGACCTCCACGAGATCAAGGCCCTGCTCCTGCGCCATACGCAGGGCGTCGGACGTCTCGACGACGCCGATCTGCTCGTTGTCGGGGCCGACGAGCCGCACCGGGGTGATGCGGATCATCAGATTGACGCGCGTGCGCTGCACCGGCTCGCGACCGGGACCGTCTCGACCGAATCGACCCATGTGTTCCTCAGAACTCCTTCACCGGGCGCGGACGCGCCGACGGTGGAATAGCACCGACGCCGCGGGAACGCCCCGCGAACGCGGCCGACCACGACATTGAACGAATTGGACGGGCGGATGGCGTCATGGGCGGCACGCGGGGGCGAACGCCCCGCAGATCCCCGCCCGTTGCTCGATGCGTGTGTGCACCAGGTCGCCTCGCCCGCCGCCGGCGCCGGGACAGTCCGGATCCATCCGGAAGCCTGACGCACGCGCCAGCCTAACACATCGGAGGCCGGGCGACAAGCCCATCGGCGTGAATCCGGCGCAAATCCCGCAAATCCGCGTGGGTCGACCGGTGAGTTTTGCGTCATGCCAGGGAGATGACGAGCTGGACGATGTTCAGCAGACCGCTCAGGACCAGCAGGCCCAGCAGCCACGGGCGGACGACCGGCCCGCCGGCGGGCTGGACCGCGGCGATCTCCCCCTGGGCCTTGGCCTCCGCGCTGGCGAGGGCCGTCAGGTCCGCCGCGCCGAAGTCCTTGTGGGCGATGGGCGGGGTCTGCTTGGCCTTCACGGCCCGGAGGTCGGTAATGAGGTCCTTGCAGTTCTGGTAGCGCTTCTTCGGGTCCTTGGCCATCATCATCTCGATGACCTCGGAGAGCCCGGCGGAGAGCCTGGGGTAGACGTGGTCCGGCGGCACGAGCTCGGCCTTGAGGTGCTTGTGCATGACGGCCGAGGGGTTCTTCCCGTCGAAGGGCACCTGGCCCGTCACCATGTGGTAGAGCGTCGCGCCCAGCGAGTAGATGTCCGCGGGCGGGCCGATGTTGACCTCGCCCCTGATCTGCTCCGGGCTGATGTAGTACGGCGTGCCGAAGGCCTTGCCCTGCTCGGCCTCGGCGGCCTCCTTGTCGGAGATCGCGCGGGCGAGGCCCATGTCGGCGAGCTTCACGACGCCCTCGCGCGTGAGCATGATGTTCTTGGGCTTGACGTCGCGGTGGATGAGCCCGCGCTCGTGCGCGTGCTGGAGCGCCTCGGCCACCTGGAGCGCGATCTGGACCGACTCCTCCTCGGGCACGCGCTTCTTGGTGACGATCTGGTCGTAGACGGTGGTGCCGTCCACGTACTCCATCACGAAGTAGTAGTACTCGCCGGCCTTGCCCACGTCGTACGCCGCGACGATGTTGGGATGGTTGAGCTGCGCCGCCGCCCGCCCCTCGGCGTAGAAACGCTCGACGAACTGCTTGTTCGTGGTGAACTTGAGCGGGAGGACCTTGATCGCGACGAGGCGGTCGAGGGAGATCTGCTTGGCGAGCACGACGTTGGCCATCGCGCCGGAGCCGAGCTTCTTGATCGCCTTGAACCCGGGGATCTTCTGGCCGGAGCGCTCGGCGAGGGCCTGCTCGCGCAGGCGCTGCATCTGGCGCTTCGTGATGTAATCGTTGTCGACGAGCAGCTCGACGAGGCTGCGCGAGTTGTTCTCGGCGACGCCCGACTTCGCCTGCGTGAGGCAGTGCTGTACTTCCTCGACCGTCGCGAACCCCTGGTCGATCACGAGGCGGCCGACGATGCTGTCGACGTTGCTCCCGCTCTTGGCGACTTCCTGGAGGATCTCCTCCGTCGTCGGCACCGCCGGACCGGTGGAGCCCAGGCCGGGCTTGCTCGCGCTCGGGTCGATCCCCGGGCCGGAGCGTGCCAGCGGGCTGGTCTCGGACAGGTCGGTGTGTCGCTTGGGGTCTGACATCGTGCTCCGCGGTTGCTCGTGCGGTCCCGGAGGGCCAAAGGTACCCGTCCCGGAACCGTCCGACACGGACGCTTGGCCGCCGCTTCTGCGCGGCGGCCCGTTCATCCCGTCCGGATTGGTCGAGCGCACGACATCCATTGTACCGAGAACCCCGATCGAATTGGGGCCGAACCCCGCGCAGAGCTTGCGGAGACCCCCGCTCTTCCTTTACGATGGCGGTTTCGGTCAGTTCCGGAATCCGCCGGCCGCCGACGGGCGGATGGGGGTCCGAACGACCGATACGGATGTTTCCCTATGCGCACGCCTCACCGGGCCTTCACGCTCATCGAACTGCTCGTCGTCATCGCGATCATCGCGCTCCTGATCGGGCTTCTCCTCCCCGCGGTCGGCAAGGCGCGCAAGGCCGGCTGGCAGACTGTGTCGATGGCGAACCTCCGCTCGATCTGCACCGCGGCGTTCAGTTATCAGGATTCCTACAAGGGCTACCTGCCGATCGTGCCGCTCAACGACCGTCGAGGGCAAGTGACGGAGGCCAAGGTCTTCGAGCCCGGCGGCGGGGGCGGGCAGCTGGACGCGATGTGCAGCTGGACGTTCGGCGGGATCAACTGTAACAAGTTCTGGTACAACGGGCCCTCGGGCGGCCCGCCCGGCTGGTACGACCACGAGGCGGCGGACAGGCCGCTGAACAGCTTCCTCTACGCGAACGAGATCCCGGCGCCGCCTCGGCCGACACGGCTGCCACGCAACGCGCCCGAGCGGAAGGCCTTTCGGCTCGAGGTCTTCCGCGACCCGAGCGACAAGGCGAGCTATCAACAACTGTGGGACGGCACGCAGCGGCTCGAGCCGCCGCCGCACTTTCCGTCGTTGGTGTCGCGCGATCCGGACACCGGCCAGACGCTATCGTCGTACATGGACGTCGGCACCAGCTATCACGCGAACCTCAAGTGGCACGAGCAGATGGTCGGCCAGGGTGTCGATTGGGAGCGAGGGTGGTACTACGGCTTCAGGCGTCTCCGGTCGGCGGACGCGTACGTCCCTTCGCGGCTCGCGTGGGTGCACGACCAGTACGCCGACATCGTGGTGTACCACCCGCTCGAAGGGTTCGCGCTGCGGAACGGCTACGGCGACATCAATAAGTCCGTCATGGGCTTCATGGACGGGCACGCCGCATTCAAGAGCGTGATCCCGGGGCGGCAGGCCGCCTCGTACAACAACAACCAGTACACGTTTGTCTTTGAGGACCTGCCGGTGCCGACGAACTGAGCAGACCCGCTTCCGCGGGACGTCGGCGCGCGTGTTTCCGGAACCGTCCACTTTTTTTTGCGAATGTACGATGTTGGCCCCTCGCGCCGATGGGAGTGGCGAGGGGGCACCCCAACGTCGTCGCGACGTTCGGCGCTGCTCGCGGCGGCGCGGGGTGTGTTTGCCACGGCAAGGAACAACCAATGCGAAGCAATCGTCGGGGTTTCACGCTCATCGAGCTGTTGGTCGTCATCGCCATCATCGCGCTGCTGATCGGGCTTATCTTG
The DNA here is from genome assembly GCA_035628115.1 of Phycisphaerales bacterium. Taxonomy (GTDB): domain Bacteria; phylum Planctomycetota; class Phycisphaerae; order Phycisphaerales; family UBA1924; genus BJHL01. The sequence continues at coordinate 121,444 of DASPKL010000022.1, forward strand.
CCCGCGGTCGGCAAGGCGCGCCGCGCGGGCTGGCAGACCGTCTCGCTCTCGAACATCCGCAGCCTCTGCCAGGCGGCGTTCATGTACCAGGACCAGTACAAGGGATATCTGCCCATCGTCGCGTTGGACGGCCAGCGCGGGCAGTACACGGACGATCAGGTCATGGCGCAAGGCAATGCGTTCGCGTATTGCAGCTGGACGCACGGCGGGATAAACCCGAACTCGTACTGGTACGGCAGCGCGGCGATCTACGACCATGAAGCCGCCGATCGCCCGCTCAACACGTTCGTGTACGATCGCGTGATCCCTGCGCCGGACCGGCCGCAGCGGATGGCGCCGAGCGCCACCGATCGCAAGAACTTCCAGATCCCGGTCTTCCGCGATCCGAGCGACAAGGTCAGCTACCAACAGGAATACACCAACCTCGCGTCCACCGACCCCGCAGCGTGGCCGACCCAGCTGGCGTCGCGCGACCACGGCACGGGCCCGGTGATCTCGTCGTACGAGGATGTCGGCACGAGCTACCACGTCAATCTCAAGGGTGTCGAACAGCTCCAGGTCGTGCACAACCGTCCGACGGGCGTCGCGTGGGTCTATGCGCTGCGCCGCCTCCGCGCCGCGGACACCTTCGTCGCCTCGCGGATGGCGTGGATCACCGACCAGTACGCCGACATCGTCGTCTACGACCCGCGCGAGTCGCTCGCCGTCCGCAACGGCTACGGCGAGATCAACAAGTCGATCATGGGCTTCATGGACGGCCACTCCGCGTTCAAGCCAGTCATTCCCGGGCACAGGGCCGTTTCGTACAACAACAACGAGTACACGTTCGTCTTCGAGGACCTGCCCGTCCCGACCGACGTTCCGTAACTCTTCACCACAGCACGGCATTCAGTCCGGACCGGCCGCGACCTATCGCGGCCGGTCTTTTTTCATCCATGGGCAACGCCGCGGCGACATCTGCTGCACGGTGAGCAACTGTGGAGATGCACCGCACAAAACCCTTCCAGATGCGCCCCACAGGTTCCGGCTTGACAAAACCCCAATATCCAGTAGGCTTTCCCGCACGGGCGTTCTGCCCGGGTTCTGACGGCCGTTTGACAGGATACACCGCCCAGCACGGAGTGAACACCATGAATCGTCGCGGATTCACGCTTATCGAGCTTCTCGTGGTCATCGCGATCATCGCGCTGCTTATCGGGATTCTTCTTCCGTCCGTCAGCAAGGCCCGGATGTCCGGGTTCAAGGTGCAGAGCCTGAGCAACCTGCACCAGAACATGCTCTACATGAACTACTACAGCACGGACAACAAGGAGGAACTGCTCAACCCCTTCAATCCCACCGATCGCACGGCCGCGAATCCCCCCAACACGCCGTGGGATGATCGGTGCGTGGTTTTCGAGCCGATCGCGGTGGCGCAGTCGCTCGGGCACCCGCTCTACGCCTACGCCTGGGACTACGGGGATGGTGTGCAGAGCAACCAGGGGACCGAGACGTTCTCCTATCACTGGCTGAGCCACATGCTCTACGGCGACAAGGAGACGTCCAGCCGCATGAAGTCCGGCATCGCGCCGGCCGACAAGGCGATGAAGCGCTTCTGGCAAGAGAACACGAGCGCGAACGCACAGACGGACATGTCGTGGATCTTCCCGTCCTCGTACTGGTACTCGCCCACGTGCTGGCAGTCGTACCGGCGCTTCCTCAACCCGACGCGCACGCTCAACCCGCCGCCGAACCAGGGTGAGAATGGCTTCTGGATCCGCCGCAACAAGGTGAGCGACGTCTACCAGCCCGGCTCCAAGGTCATGCTTTTCGAGAGCCACGACTTCGTCGAGAAGGGCCAGCCCATGTGGAACTCGCCCTTCGCCCGGCCGTGCGTCGCGATGGTGGACAGCAGCGCGAAGGCCGTCAGCATGAATACCATCATCTCGAAAACGACGACCGACCCGAACCAGACAGATATGCTTCTTTCGCCGTCGGGCAACTGGGGCCCGGTGAATCCGACGCAGGGCGAGATGAATTACTTCTACGAGACCTATGCCCGCTGGGGCTTCCGATTCGACTTCGGCAACCCGGCCTACTTCTTCGCGACGCGCAACGGCATCCGGGGGATTGATCTCCGATGAGCGACACTGTTGACAAGAAGAAGCTGTACATCGCCGTCGGCATCGGCGCCGTCGCGTTGATCGTCGTCGGCTGGCAGGTGTACAGCATGCTCGACAACAGCGCCCCCACCGCGCAGTCCGCGGAGGAAAAGGCGCTGCTGGAGAAGCAGGAGGCGATCGCGGCGGAGGCCGCGAAGAACGAGCAACCGGCGCAACCGACGCCGGAGCCTGCGAGCAGACCACCCCGGGGTGCGCCGGCGCCGCGGTGACAGTTCGAGATTGTCGTTCTCTCAACCGGTCGCGGCACAAGCGGCCGGTTTTTCGTGCGCCGCGGATACGTCGCGACGCCTACTGCACGAGCCCCTTCGTCAGCCGCATGAACGCCGTCTCGAGGTTCACGGGCTCTTCCGCGAACTTGGTGAGGCGGAAGCCGCGGTTGACGAGCTGGTTGGGGATGTCGCTCACGGTGAAGACCGCGCCGTTGTCCTCGTAGGTCACGTGGAGGAGTCGCGCGTTGGGCGCGGCGGTCACGGAGTCGTCGTTGGCGATCGCGACCTTCTTGACGCCGGGGACGGCGGCGAGGAGCTTGGCCGCCTCGTCGATGCGCTCCGAGACCCCGATGTGCAGCACGTGGCCGAGCCGGGCGCGGCGGAGGATCTCGTCCACGCCGCCGGAGAAGAGGAGCTTGCCCCGCTCGATGATCCCGACGACGTTGCACAGTTCCGCCAGCTCGGGCAGGATGTGCGAGGAGATCAGGATGGTCTTGCCCATGCGCCGCAGCTCCTTCAGCAGCTCGCGCATCTCGATGCGGGCGCGCGGGTCGAGGCCGCTGGCGGGCTCGTCCATCAGCAGCACCTTGGGGTCGTGCAGGAGGACGCGCGCGACGGAGAGCCGCTGCTGCATGCCGCGGCTGAGGGAGTTGACCTCCGCCGTCGCCTTGTAACCCAGGTCGGTCAGTTCGAGGACGTCGTGGACGACCTTCCTGCGCTGCTGGCCGTGGATGCCGTACGCCGCGGCGAAGAACTCGAGGTATTCGGTGACGACGAGGTCCTCGTACGCGCCGAGCTCGTCGGGGACGTAGCCGACGAGGGGGCGGATCAGGCGGTTCTGGTAGCCGATGGTGAGGCCGGCGACGTTGGCTTGGCCACTGCTGGGCTTCAAGAGTGTGGCGAGGATCTTGATCGTCGTCGTCTTGCCCGCGCCGTTGGGGCCGATGAAGCCGAAGCAATCCCCCTCGTTGATGGTGAGGTTGAGGTTGTCCAGCGCCGTGAGGTCGCCGTACTTCTTCGTCAGGTTGATCGTCTCGATCATCGGCACGCGCGTTCACTCCCCGCCGTCGGCGCCTTCGTCTTCGGGCTGCTCGACCGACTGTTCATCGGCCGCCGCCCCCTCGCCGGCCCGCTTGGGACGCCGCTGATCCTCGGGCTTGCCCACGGGCGGCGGCGAGGCGGGCAGAGGGTACACCCAGCGGACGAAGGTCTTGCCCCGGGTGGGGAGTTCTTGGCCGTCCACGTAGAGCGGGATGGGGGTGGCGCTGTCGTCGCGCAGCCACCCGGTGACGATCACGCACGGCTGCGTCAGCCAGCGCGAGAGGTCGAGGGTGTGCATGCTCTGGCGCTGGGCCGCGATCTGCTCGACGGTCGAGGACATGGAGTTGCCGTAGGTCGGCGGTTCCAGGTGGTGGAAGAAGCTCAGGACGAAGAGCCGGTCTTCGAGTGAGCCCCCGGTGACGGGGCCGAAGCCGACCATGTCGGTCAGGGTGGACTTGGAGCGGAGCGTGGTGACTAGGGCCGGCGGCGCGCCGTCGAGCCTCGTCAGAACGCTCATCGAGAGAGGCTCGTCGGGCTTCCAACCCGTCGGGGGCAAGAGGTATGCCTCCGCCACGGCGGGCAGCGCGATGGACGGGTTGCCGGTGATGCGCTCCTGGCGTCGCACGACGACGACATAACCGTCTTCGATCAGTCCCGGCAGGCTGTGGACAAGCCAGCCGTCGAGGGAAGGCTCGGACTTCTGAGCCCCCTGCGTCCTTTCGACGACCTTGAGCGTCCCTTCCGTGCCGTCGGCTGGGTTGACGGGCCGGATCATCCGCCACACGGGCGGGCCGACCCAATCGGCGCGGAGCTGCTTCACCGTCGCGCGCACGGGGAAGGACATCGCGTCGGGCGAGCGGGCGTTGACCGGGTAACCGCGGGCGTCGGGGAAACTGCCGCCCGTGCGCTCGTCGCCCGGGCCGTCCCACGGCGCGAGGCACGAGAGGGACCGCTCCATCTCGCCGCTGGCGTCCCCCACCGTCACGCGGGCGTCGCCGTACCAGGGCACGAGCACGCTGAACCAGCCGCGGGCGCGCTGCACGGGCTGGCCGTAGACGTGGTCGAGGACCGTGAAGTGCGTGGCCTCCACGCGCGTCGGGCGCAGCGCCGTCGCGGCTCCCCACGCGAGCACCGTGAACGCGAGCGTGCCCGCGCCGAAGGCCAGCCACGCGAAGCGGTGCAGGTCCCTGCGCTTGAGGACGAAGTAGAGGGGCGGCCCGACGGCCAACCAATACACCGAGAAGAGCGTGAAGCCCGCGAGCGCGCCGAGGAACGATCGGCCGGTGACGTTGATCTGGTCGGCGATCACGCGGTCCACGAACCACTCGCGCCGCGGTGACTGCTTCACCGCTTCGGAGCGGTTCTGGAAGTTGCCGCGCCGGCCCAGGACGCGGTTCCAGAAGATATCCGCGTCCACCATCTGGAACTGGCTGAACGCCGTCTGGTTGATGTCGATGCCGACGAGCGTCACCATCCCCATGCCGACGAGACGGCGGACGACGACGCACTCGCCGTCGGCGTTGCTCAGGATCGGGATGCCCTCGCTCGGCGCCGCCTGCGGGTTGGCGCCGAAGGTGTGGACGATGCCGGCTTTGGGGTACGGCCCGTCGATTCTGTTGGTGAGGAGCGGGCGGTACGGGAGCAGGTCCACGTTCTCGCGCCGGCCGATCACCACCGAGGGCATAATGGAGTGGAGCGGGTTGCTGGCGGGGTTGCTCCACATCTGCGCCACGGGCGGGAGGACGATGACGAGGTGGCCGCCACGCTCGACCCACTCGCGGATCGCCGCGGCCCGCTCCTCGCGGAGTTCGGTGATCTCGCCCTGGCCCCAGACGATCGTCTCGAACGGGAGGAGACCCAGCCAACGGTCGGGGAGTTCCGCGGGGCGCAGGCCGGTCACGATCTCGGTCAGCTCGTGACCCATGACGGCCTGCGGCGCGCCGCCCCCGCTGCCGGAGCCGGGGCGAGCCGAGTACTGCCGCAGCCCGAGGTCGCGGTCGCCGAGCATCCCGACGAGGCCGACCGTGTCGGGGACGGTGTTGCCCTGCTTGAGCTGCACCTCGAGGCGGCCGAGCAGGCGGCCGGGGCGGAAGACATCCTCTCGCGGGGCACGCTCGCCGGGGCCCTCGGCCTCGATGGCTTCGTGCACGGTGATCATCACCTGATCGCGCCCGAACTCGGTGTGAGCGAGCCGTCCGTAAAGCCAGACGCTCTGCTGGACACCCGGATTGGTCGTGACCTCGACCTGCTGGTGCGTGGTGTCGCCGTCGCTGTCGGGCATCGAGAGGCGGACGAGGACCTCGCGCTGCCGCGACCCCGCGTCGGCGATCAGGACACGGACGCCGACCCAATCGCCGAGGCGCGCGACGTTGCCGACGCCGAGCGAGGCGAGCTTGATCTCCACCTCGCCCGTCGACGTGAGCCGCTCGGGCGCCGGGGCGTCGATGCCCGGGCCGGTAACGGCGACGTCCGGCCGGTCGTCTTGGGCGAATGTCGAAGGTGTTGCGGAGACGCAGGCCGCGAAGAGCGTCAATACCGCCAAGCTCCGCATACCCGGCACCCCCTCGGAGTTCTTGGACCTTGCGAACACGGGCGGATTCTACCGATCATGCAGCCGGTGGTTTCACCCGCCGATGTGCTTCTTATGCCGCAGCTGGCCGACAAGTTCTGGATCGTCGTCGCGATGCTGACGCTGGTTTCCGTGGTCGCGGTGCTTCACTGTCTGGCCGCGGCGATGCGGGAGCAGGAGCACCTGGACGAGCTGCGCTCGAAGGTCGGCGGCCTGCGGGCGGAACAGCTGCGGAGGCTGGCGGAGCGGGCGGCGATCCCGGAGATCGAGCCGGAGGAAGAGCGGAAGGCGGCGTAATGCCGCCGCTGGCGCCGGCGAACAGCGAGCTGTGATCGGTGACTGGTCGCCTCGGGCCAGCCCGGTCAGGCGTGCGCGATCCGAACGGTCCGGCCGCCACCGCTCACTGATCACCGTTCATCAATCACTTTTTCTCACGGCACGAACATCTCGAAGCCGCGGGCGAGGAGGCCGTTCGGGGCGTCGTGGCCCTTGAGCAGTTCGTTGACGCGGCTCGTGATGAGCGCCTCGGCATCGGCGAGGATGCTCTGCGCGTCGGGCTTGCCGCCCGCGGTCATAAGGTAGTTGAACGCGCGGGCCATGCCGCAATTCGCGATGAAGTCCGGGATCACGGCGAAGTGCTTGTCCGCCTCGCGGGCGAGGACGAGCATGTCCGCCACCCAGTCGGCGATCTGCGCCTTGCCCTTGTCGTACGCGAAGGGGTTGTTCGCGCCGCAGGAGACAACGCGCACGCCGCCGCTGCGCATCATTCCGAGGCGCGCCGACGTGGTCGTGTGGCTCGCCGCGGCGGGGATGTAGATCTCGGCGGGCAGCGAGAGCACCTCATCGCCCGCGTGCGTGTCGACGGTTGTCGCCCCTTCCTGCCCGAACTTCGCGGGCAGGTCGGTGCCGTCGCGTGCCAGGATGAGCTTTTTGACGTCGAGGCCGTTCTGGCGCGAGACAACGCGGATCGAGCCGTTCGCGTTGCGTGTGCTCGTCGCGACGAGAGCGACGCCGCGTTTTTCGAGGTAGTACGCCGCGAAGGCGCCGACGGCGCCGAACCCCTCCACCGCCATGCGCCGGCCGGCGAGATTCATGCCGCGGGCGGCGTAGTACGCCTCCACGCTGCGGGCGACGCCGAGGCCGGTGACGACGTCGGCCACCATCCATGCGCCGCCGGCGCGCGGGCCGGGGAGGTCGTCGAGGCGCACGAGGGCCTCGACGCCGTGCTTGAGGCGGTCGATCTTGGGCCCGGGGCCCTCGCGGTCGGGCCACCCGTGGCCGCGCGCGATGCCCTCTTGCACGTGCCCGAGGCCGATGGCGCGCTGCGTGATCGCGGTCGCTTCGGAAACCTCATCGACGCCCACATCGCCGCCGGTCCCGTAGCAGGACTTGAGGTACGGCCCGATGTGCCGGTACCAGCGTTCGAGGACGCCGTGCTTCACTTCGCCCGGCGCCGCGGCGTCGAAGCGGATGACGCTCTTGCCGCCGCCGATATCGGGGCCGCAGGCGCGGAACTTGACGCCCATGGTCTTGGCGAGGAAGACGGCCTCCTCGCGCGTGCCGCCCGCCCGCATCCGCGTGCCGCCGCCGGCCGCGCCGCCCCGGAGCGAATCGATGCAAAGCCAGCCGACGGCGTTGGTCCGGTCGTCATGCCACTCGACGACGACCGATGGCGGACGCTGGTAGAACGACTGGTACTTGGCGAAACCGTCGGGCATTCGAACTCCGGGTGGGCGGGAATCGAGGAACTCTGAATGGCCAAGCTTCCAAGCGGCCAGGTTTCCAAACTGACGTCGGTTGCCGAACCTCTGACTCGGCCGTTTGGCGACTTCGCCATTTGGCCATTTGGTCGCTGCTACCGAACTCCCTGCATCTTCTCGATCGTCCCCGTCGTGCTCTTGCCGGGCACGAGGTCGATCAGCGCGACGCGCCCGCCGTAGCTCTCGACGAAGGCCGCGCCGACCACGCGATCTTTCGTGTAGTCTGCGCCTTTGACAAGCACGTCGGGCGTGATCGTCTCGATCAGTTCCTGGGGCGTGTCCTCACCGAAGACGACAACGGCGCCGACGCAGCCCAAGGCACCGAGCACGCGGGCACGGTCCGCCTCCCCGTTCACGGGGCGCGAAGGGCCCTTCAGACGGCGCACCGAGTCGTCGCTGTTGAGGCCGACGACGAGGAAGTCTCCCTCCGCGGCGGCCTTCTCCAGCATCGCGACATGGCCGGAGTGGAGCACGTCGAAGCAGCCGTTGGTGAAGACGACGCGCCCGCCGCGGCGACGCGCTTCCGCGCACTCGGCCCGGGCCTGTTCCCACGAACGCAGCTTGCCGGGGTTGGCGGCGCCCGCGAGGCGCAGCACGCTGTCGCGGACCTGCGGGAACGGGATGGGCTGAACGCCGAAGACCTCGACCTCGAGACCGGCCGCCGCGTTCGCGAAGCGCACGGCGTCGGCCCAGTTACAGCCGTTTGCGCGGGCGGCGGCCAAGCCCGCCAGGAACATGTCGCCGGCGCCCGAGACGTCGTAGACCTGGCGTGCCTGCGTCGGAACGGTCACCGGCCGCTTATCCCTTTCCAAGACCATCGCCCCGTGCCGGTCGAGCGTGAGGACGACGCACTCGAGGCCGAGCCGGTCGAGAAGTGTCCGCGCGAGTGCTTCGTTGTGAGCGCTGTCCGCGCTGTCGGAGGCGGTGCGCATTCCCGTCGCGGCCTCCGCCTCCGTGCGGTTCGGCGTGATGGCCGTCGCGCCGGCGTACTTGGCCGGGTCGGCGCGGAGCGCGGGGTCGACAAAGACGGGCTTGCCCTTCCTCTTCGCCATCGCGATGACTTCGCGGCAGACCTCGGGCCCGCAGACACCCTTGGCGTAGTCCTCGATCACGACGAGGTCGACGTTCGCGATGCGGTCCTCGGCGATGCGGAGCAGACGTGCACTCGCGGCGTCGCTCAGCGGCTCGCGGGATTCTTCATCGACGCGGAACATCTTCTGCGGGTGTCGGGCCTGCGCGAGGCCGATCAGGTTCTGCTTGAGCGTGGTCGGGCGGGAGGCGTCCTCGACGAGCCCGTCGCAGGCGATTCCTTCCTTCGCGAGCGATGCGCGGAGCTGCGCGCCGGCGCCGTCCCCTCCGGTCACGCCGAGCGCGGTGACGCGCCCGCCGAGGGCCGCCAAGTCCATACAAACGTTCGCCGCGCCGCCCGGGCGGAATTCCCGCTTGCGCACGAGCAACACCGGCACAGGGGCGTCGGGGCTCAGCCGCTCGGCCTCGCCGTAGACGAGTTCGTCGAGGATGAAGTCGCCGACGACCAGGGCCGAAAAGGGCCGCCAATCGGCGAGGCGCGCGAGCAGTTCGTCCATCGGCGGAGTGTAGGTTCTCGACGCGGGTGCACCCCCCTTCTACCCTCGCCACCCGGAGGACTCATGCCCAGCGACTTCGTCACGCTCCCTGCGGACAGCAACCAGGCCCTCGGCCTCGCGCGGTACGCGATCGACTTCATGTCCGACGATCCGAAGCTCTCGGGCGATCCGTCCTCGTCCGTCCTCGAACGCACCAACCTCTTCCACACCGACGCCTGCGTCTGCGGCATTTCCGCGATCGCGCTGGGCACGAACGCGCCGGTCCTGCTGCGTCGCGAGGCGATGATGTACCAGACGCCGGGGCGCGGCTTCGGGAGCATGAGCGGCGCGCCGTGGGCGCCCGCGGGCTCGACGGTGCGCGCGGGCGTGCCCGTCTTCGGCAGCGACGTGGACGTGCAGCCGGAGAAGGCGATCGCCGCGAACTCCGCCGCGGTGCGCGAGTGGGACAGCAACGGCACGAACTTCGGCTACAACCCCGCGCGGAAGCAGACGGCGGGCGAGTTCGGGCACAACGACTTCTACCCGGTGGCGCTCGCCGCTGCGCAGCTGCGCGGGCGCGACGGCGCTTTCGCCCTGCGCGGGATGATCCTCGTGGACGAGATCCGCGGGCGGCTGGCGGAGGCGTTCAGCCTCAAGAGCTACAAGATCGACCACGTGCTGCACGGCGCGATCGGGTCGGCCGCGGCGTTCGGAGCGATGATGGGCGCGACGGCAGAGCAGATCGAGAGCGCCATCGGCATGGTGGTGGCGCACTACGTGCCCTTCCGCGCCATCCGCGCGGGCAAGCAGCTGAGCGACAGCAAAGGCGCGAGCGCCGCGGTCAGTACCGAGGCGGCGGTCCTCTCCGTCAAGCGGAGCATGATGGGCTTTCTTGGGCCGCGGGACATCTTCCGGAATCCGGAGGCGGTCTTCCGGCTCTTCCAAGGGCCGGGGCAGCTCTTCGTCAAGACGGAGAGCGCGGGGACGGGGATCCCGGACGCGGTGAAGGGGAAGGCGTTCGCGAGCCCCTTCGACCTGCACCTGGCGCGGTCGGGCGACGACTTCGCGGTGATGGGGATGCACTTCAAGCTGGGGCTCTACGAGCACCAGAGCGCGGGCGCCCTGCAGGGCCTCATCAACATCATCAACCGCAGGCCGGAGCTGCTCGACGATCAGTCGGGGGACGCGATCTCGAAGATGGTGGTGCGGGCGTACGAGCCCGCGTTCGGGATCATCGGCGACCCGGCGAAGCGCGACCCCAAGACGCGCCAGAGCGCGGACCACTCGATGCTCTACCTCGTCTGCACGATGCTGCGGACGGCGCTGGAGCTGCGCGCGGCGGGACACAAGGGGCCGTACGGGTGGAAGGAGCTGATGCTCAGCCCCAACGACTTCAACGAGTCGGCGCTCCACCACCCGGTGACGCGGGCCCTGATGGAGAAGATGCACTTCGAGCACGGCGGCGCTGAGTACGACGCGAAGTACCCGGACGGGATCCCGACGAGCATCGTGATCACGGACGAGTCGGGCGAGAGCTTCGACAGCGGGCTGGTGATGTACCCCGGCGGGCACGCCCGCAACCACCTAGGGCCGGACAAGATCGACCTGCGGGACGTGCTCAACTTCAAGTTCAACCTGCTGGGCAAGCTCGCGATGAACGACCCCAAGCCGGTCATCAAGCGGCTCTCGAACCTCGAGAAGAAGTCGGCGAAGGAAATCGCGACGATCCTAGACTTCCCGCTGGAGGTCAAGGGCAAGTTCGACTAAACCCCGCCGTGAGCGGGCCCTGTAGTCACTTCTGCGGCCCGTTCGTCGCCCGGCGCGGCGCGTCTTCTTCCTTCACCATCTGGTCGAGCATTGTGCCCATGAGCGCGGCGGTGGTCGAGTCCGAGCCGAGCGTGCCGCCCGCGCCGCCCGTCACCATAATCCGCGGCGTGATCTGGATGCCCTTCTCGCCCACGATCTTGAGGAGCTCGATCATCGCCGCGTTGCCTTTGCCGATCTGCTCGGCGATCTGCTTGTAGGCGTCCGCCTGCGCGATCGCCTTGATCGTGATCGCCTCCGCCTCGCCCTGCGCCTCCGTGACCTTCTGCTTCTGCGTCTCCGCGGCGATCTTCACCGAGTACGCGGCGGTCGCGAGCTTCTTCTCCTCGTCCGACTCCTGCTGGGTTCGGGCGAGCTGCTTCTTCTGCTCCGCGGCCTTCTGCTGCTCCTGGAAGGTCGTCTGCTCTTGCTTCGCCAGCTCGCGGTCGGTCTGCGTCTTGAGGAGCGCGCCGAGGCTGGTCTCGTCGCCGACCTCGCCGATGCGGACGGCCGTGACCTTGACGCCGAAGCGGGCCATCTGTGACGCGAGCATGGTGAGGCTCTGCGATTCCTGGATCGATCGCTGCTGGACGTAGTCGAGGGCGCGGACTTTCTCCGCGTTGTTGCGGAAGATCGCGCGGACGGCCGAATTCATGACGTTGCGGAAGCGCTCCCCCTCGTCGTCGCCCAGGGTCGCGACCACGACGGGCGCATTCACGGCCTCGATGACGTACTCGATGCGCACGTCCACCGGGAACTTGAAGCCGTCGCTGGTGGTGACGCGGATGTCGCTCTCTTCGGCGACCGCATCGCGCATCGCGCCGCTGCGCGGCGTGGACGGCCCCGCGTTGGCCGCGGTGTAGTGCGCGATCATCACGCTGCTGTAGAGCTCGACGACCGTGAAGGCGTCCGTGTTGATCGGGTACTTGCCCGGGCGCAGCACGTCGCGCCGGATGCCCATCTCTCCCTCGCGGGCGAAGGAGAGGACCCGCTCGTCGGGGAGCTTCGAGGCCTCGTCCGCCGAGAGGGAGCGGCCGGTCTCCGCGTCGACCATCTCCGTCGCCGGCGAGCCGAAGTTCGCCTTCACGACCCCGACTTCGCCCTGCAGGATCTCGGTCTGGTCCACCATCTTGACCTTGTACAGGAGGGGGTTGAGGCGGTAGGTGCCGGGCGTCAGGACGGACGCCTGCTTGCCCTTGCGCCCGTTGCCGTTCGTGAGGAAGAACCGCGCGTCCTGCATCCGCTCGAAGTCCGCCTGCGTCCACTCGGGCGCGAAAAGCTGCCCGGGGTCGAGGGGGAGGCCGTCGGTCGTTTCCACGATGCCGATCTTGCCCGATTCGATCACCGTCAGCGGCTCGGTGCGGACGGTGTAGACGAAGGGCCAGAACCAGAAGTGCAGGCCGGGGGCGAGAGCGTCCGCCTGCGGGCCCATCTCGCCGTTCACCGCGACGATCCTGCCCTCGCGCAGCGATGACCCGAACATGTTCTTGGTCACGACGCCCACCCGGTCGCTCGGGACGTACGTAACCGTCGAGAAGGCGAGCCCCGTGAGGAAGACGGCGAGGGCGAACCAGCGCATGACCGCGCGCCCGCCGACAACCTTCGGGCTGTACGACCACGCGATCACGAAAACGGCCAGGAGCGTGCCCACGAAGAGGGCGAGCAGTTGCATCGAGGTGCCTCCCACACGCCGGGCATCGGCGTCCTATATCCATCGGCTCGCACCCACCCCCAACATTCACCGAGTCCTCGCGCCGATTCGGCCTGAATACGGGGCGTCCTCGGCCCCGCGTCGGTATACTCATGCACGCTGGAGGAGAGAGACACCACCAGCAACCGAGGTCGACGGCGCCGCGGCGGAACCCCCGTCCATGGTGTCGTTGCCCCGGCCCGGGACCGTGCGGGCGTCGTTGCCCGTGCGTTTGTGCTCCACGAGAGACAAGGAGAGAGACGAATGAAAGCTGTTCCCCTGCTGGCCGTTTGCGCCGGGCTCGCGACGCCCGCCCTCGCCACCCTGACGTACACGGGCGGCACGATCATGGAGAACTTCGACTCACTGCCGACGACGAACACGACCGGCGCGTTCTCGAACGTCGTCGGCACGCAATCGCCGGTTCCGGGCCTGGTCACCTGGTCGGGCACGAAGAACGCGGGTACGGGAGCGACCGCCTCGACATTCATCGCCGACAACGGCACCAGCAACAGCGGCGCGCTCTTTTCCTACGGCCAGACCGGCAACACCGACCGCGCGCTCGGCGCTCTCGCCTCGGGCAGCAACGCCATGACCTTCGGTGTTGACATCGTCAACAACTCCGGCCTCACCTGGGCGGACGTGACGATCACCTTCACGAAGGAGCAGTACCGCTCGTCCACCTCGACGCAGAATGTCCTCTCGTTCGCGTACGGCCTCTCCGGCGGCACGGCGACGGGCTCGAACTTCCTCACAGACACATCGCTCGCGCCGCTGGCGACGGGCAACGTCGTCGGCGACGCTCCCGTCGCGACGAACGGCCGCCTCGACCCCATCAGCACCGCGCCGGTGTCGTTCACGATCACGGGCGTGAACTGGGCCCCCGGCCAGACGCTCTTCATCCGCTGGTCGGACTTCAACGATATCGGCAACGATGCCGGCCTTGCGATCGACGACTTCAGCCTCACCGGCGTCCCGTCGCCCGGCTCGGTGGCGCTCGTCGGCCTCGCGGGTTTGGCCGCGATCCGCCGCCGCCGCGCCTGAACGGCACCAACTCGGGTCCGACAAAGACAAGCGGGCGCTCCGGCGTCCGTTTGTCACTTTTGCCGGTATCGCTCACGCTGCCAGCAGGTCGTCCACCGTCACGTCGAGCGACGTCGCGAAGAACGCGTGCGCCAGGGCGAGTCGCTCTCGGGGGAGCGTGTGCCCGACGGCCACCACGCGGCAGCCGGCGCGGAGCGCACTGGTCGCGCCGCCGACCGTGTCCTCGACAGCGACGCAGTCGGCGGGCGGGATGCCGAGCCGCTTCGCCGCGAGGGCGTACGGCGCGGGGTCCGGCTTGCTGACGGGCACGTCCTCCGCGGCGACGACCGTCTCGAAGAGCCCGGCGATCCCCATGTGGGCGAGGACCGCGTCCACGGTGCCGTGTTCCGCGGCGGTGCACAGAGCCACCGGCACGCGTTCTTTGCACGCGCGCACGAGCTCCAGGGAGCCCGGGAATGCGCGGACGCGGCCGGCGCGAAGGTGTTCGGTAAAGAGCACCCGCTTGCGCGAGAGGACAGCTTCGAGCTCTTCATCGCTGAGGGGCCGCCCCTTGTCCATCGGCAGTTGCGAGAGGAGCCGGCGGTCGGCGAAGGCGACGTACGACTCGTAATACTCCTCGTCGGTGAAGGTCACACCGAGGTGCGCGAGCGTCGCCCGCGTCGCCAGCAGGTGGGCGGGCTCGCTGTGCACCAGGACGCCGTCGAAGTCGAAGATCACCGCGCGGACCATCGACGAGCATACGGCGAGCGGGCCCGCTCGATTGTCCGCCATTCCGCATCGGCGTCTTGCGGTTTCTCCTCCGGGTACACTCCGGCATGTCCGGCCAGCCTCAGAGCGGACGACCGTGCGTCATCTTCGATGACCGCCGCGGCCAACTCGCCCCGTTGAACGACCTGCGTCCCTCGTTCCTCGTCAGGACGGGCGCGTTCACGACGCTGGAGAGGCACAGGCACGACTCGCGGCTGCACATCGAAGCGGCGCTGATGCCCGAGGCGTTCGTATTGCTGGGGCGCGAGATGTCCGGGCTGCCGACGGCCGCGATCCTCGCGAGCGAATCACCGGTTCTGTTGATCAATGGGCGCTGCCCGCTGCTGCCCGAAGGCGTGACGGCCCTCGCGCCCGGGCAGGCGATCGTGGAGTCCGCGACCGGGGACGTCATCGCGTGCGTCGTCCCGTGCAGCAGGGCGCGGACGGTGATCGACAGCCCGGAGTCGCTCCAGCTCGACCGGCACGCGATCGACGGCCTCTGGCTCATCGCCCGCCCCTGGCACGTGCGGACGTTGCGCGACCGCGCCATTGCGCACGACCTCAAGCTGCTCGTGCCGACGCACCACCGGCACGAATGGCTCGGGCGCGACAAGTGCTGCGTCGTCGGGAAGCTCGTGGACCTGCGCCTGCACAGCAACATCATCCTGCACGGGGGCGTGATCTTCGACACCGAGCACGGTCTCGTCGTCGTGGACGAGGGGGCGAACATCCGGCCCGGGGCGAGGCTCATCGGCCCATGCTACATCGGGCCGCACTGCACGGTGATGGAGAACGCGACGATCCGCCCGAACACGGCGATCGGCCCGTGGTGCAAGGCCAACGGCGAGATCAGCGGCACGATCTTCCAGGGGTTTTCGAACAAGGCCCACGACGGCTATCTCGGCGACAGCTGGGTGGGCGAGTGGTGCAACTTCGGCGCGGGCACGACCAACAGCAACCTGCTGAACACGTACGGCGAGATCATCGCGCAGGCGACGCCGGGGGGACGGCACGAACGGACGGGCGAGAACTTCCTCGGCGCCGTCATCGGCGACCACACGAAGTTCGCGATCTGCACGCGCATCATGACGGGCGCCGTGCTCCACACGGGCGGGATGTTCGCGACGACCACGCCGGTTTCCGGCTGCGCACGGCCCTTCACGTGGGCGACCGACGCCGGGACCCGCCCCTACCGCTTCGACAAGTTCGTCGAGGTCATGCGCGCCGCGATGGAGCGCAGGAAGATCAACCCGAGCGACGCGTACCTGCGGCGGCTCAACGCGGTGCACGCCGCGGCGATGGAGGGTTGGAAGTAAAAATCGGGAAAAGCGGAAAGTGCGAAAGAGGAAAGTGCGAATCGCCATCCATCGCTTTCTTCATTTTCCTCTTTCCTTGTTTCCCACTTTCCCGCTTTGCTTGCGTTACCACGCGAGCACCATCTTCCCGAACTGCTCGCCCCCCTCCAGCCGCTCGTAAGCCTCGACGCACGCTTCGGCCTTGAAGACGCGATCGATGACGGGGCGGACCCCGCCGGAGCGGAAGAGCGCGACGACTTCCCGGAACTCTTCGTTCGTACCCATCGTGGTGCCAAGGATGCGGAGTTGGTTCCAGAAGAGGCGGGCGAGGTCGGTCGTCGCGTCCGCGCCGGTCGTTGCGCCGGGGGAGACATATGCCCCGCCCCGGGCGAGGCTCTTGATGCACGCGAGGTGCGTCGCCTTCCCTGTTGAGTCGTAACAGACGTCAACGCCCCGCTTGCCCGTCCATTCGCGGACTTCCTTGCTCCAGTCCTGCCCCTGATCAAGAACGCACAAGTCGGCGCCGAGGTTCTTTGCCGCGTCGAGCTTCCATTGGTGGCGGCTCGTGACGGCGACGGGGCAGCCCATCCACTTGGCGATTCCCAAGGCGCTGGTCGCGACGCCGCCGCCGATGCCGGTCACGAGCACTGCCTGCCCCGGGCGCAGGCGCGCTTTCGTGCAGAGCCCGCTGTACGCGGTGAGGCCGCAGAGGCCGAAGGCCGCCGCCTCGTTGGCGTCGACATTGTCGCTGACGGCGGCGCAGTTCGCGACCGGAGCGTGGAATCGCTCCCGGAACATGCCGTCGTGGTGCTCGCCGATCAGCTCGTAGTTCGGCGCGAGCGTCGAGCCCGGCGGATCGTTCGGCGACACGCGGCCGGGCACGACGCAGGCCGCGTTGACTATCACCCGCTTCCCGATCCAGGACTCATGAACGTCCTCGCCGAGGCGCTCGACGACGCCGCAGGCGTCGCACCCGGTGATGCGCGGGTAACGATCGATCCCCGGCAGTCCGCGCCCGACCCAGAGGTCCATGTGGTTGAAGGCGCTCGCGAGCGTCCTGATCTCGACCTGGCCGGGGCCGGGCGGGGCGAGGTCCGGCCAATCGGTGCGGAACTCGATGTTGCCCGCGACGGGCACGCCGCGGCGTTGCAGCACGACTGCTCTCATGCGGGAGCGTAGCGGAAGGGAAGGAAAACGGCGGGGGGGAACGCGGGCACGAGGGGGAGGGCGGGCGCGTACCCTCGTCCATGCACACCCGCGCGGGCCGACAGCCGGCGGAAGTCGCGGCCGGGCCCGGGTCCCCGGACTTGGACTTTGCGCGCAGCGTCATCGGTGAAGAGGCCACCGCGCTGCAATGCCTGCGCTCGCATCTGGACGAGCACTTCGTGCGCGCCGTCGACCTGATCGTCCAGTGCGCGGACGCGGGGGGCACCGTGCTCGTCACCGGCCTGGGCAAGTCCGGGCTCGTGGGCGCGAAGATCAGCGCCACGCTCGCGTCGCTGGGCATCCCGTCGCACAGCGTCCACCCCGCGGAGGCGGCGCACGGCGATCTGGGCCGCTTCCGGCCCTCCGACCTGGTCATCGCGATCTCCGCCTCCGGCGAGACGGACGAAGTCGTCAACCTCGCCGCGATTCTGCGGCAGGACGCGATCCCGGTCGTTTCGATTACGCGGGGGGTGCGGGCGGAGGCGGCGCGCGGACGGGAACGATCGAGCCTCGAGCGTCTCGCGAGCGTCGCGCTCGTGCTCGGCGAGATCAACGAGGCGGGTGCGCCAGACTTTGCTGCGCCGACGTCCTCGACCACCGCGACGCTCGCGCTCGGCGACGCGCTGGCCCTGTGCGCCGCGAGACGACGCAACTTCTCCAACCACGACTTCGCGCGGCGTCACCCGGGCGGGGCGCTCGGCGGTCTGCTCCGGCCCGTGACCGAGGTGATGCGGTGGACGGCGGGGAAAAACCTGGCGCTGATCGACTGCACGCTGCGCGTGCGCGACGCGCTCGAGCAGGCGGCGCAGATGGGGCGGCGGCCCGGCGCGATCGTGCTCGTGCAGCGTTCTTCCGGCCGCCTCGCGGGCATTTTCACCGACGCGGACCTGCGCCGGCTGGTCCTGCACGACCCGGCCGCCCTCGGGAAGCCCATCGAGGACGTCATGACGCGCTCACCGCGCACGCTTGCGGCCGGCGCGGTCGTGCGCGACGCCGTGCGGCTCTGCATGGAGCACCGGCAGGATGAGGTGCCGATCGTCGATGACGCGGGGCGGCCGCTGGGAATCCTCGACGTCCAGGACCTCATCGCCATGCGGCTGGTGAGGGAATGAAAGCGACGCGCCACCGGACAAGTGCGAACGCCGGGAGGGCGGCGCGCCGCGCAGGCCGCGGCGCTGCGCGCGTCGCCACGCTCGCGGCGATCACCGCCGGCGTTGTGGTGCTCGCCGTCCTCGGTGTCGCGTTCTACGGCGCGAAGCGCGGGCCGCGTCCCGTCCCCGCGGCCCGCTCGCTCCCGGCCCCGGCGCTCGCCCCGCAGGCGCAGGGAGCGGTCGGGTCGCTCACGCGGGGCGACAAGTTCTTCGTGCAGTTCGTGGACCGCGACGATCCCTCCCGCCTCGCGGGCGAGGTGACCGCGGCGCGCTCCACGCCCGGACCGGCGTCGTCGCACGAGCTCGAGAGCCCCGATGCCTGGTTTTACCTGCGCGACGGGCGGTCGATCCAGGTCCTGGCCCGGACCGGCGTTCTCACGCTCGAGCCCGGCAGCAACCGCCCGACGGCCGGAACACTCCGCGGCGACGTCCACGCCCGCCTTTTCGCGCTCGTGCCGGGCGGCGGGCGGCCGCGGGCCACCGCGACGCCCCTGGCCACGCTCCGAACGCCGCTCGCGCGCGTGGACTGGACGCTGGGCGAGCTGGAGCTTCCGGACGCGGTCGAGTTCCAGTCCGAGCAGGTTTCGTTCGCCGGCTCGGGCGTGACGGTGGACTTCGACCCCGAGCAGCAGACGCTCGAAGCGCTCAACATCGCATCAACGCGTGAAGTCCGCGTCACGGACGGGCCCGACACGCCCGGTTCGCAGCGATCAGCGCGGCGACGCGCAGCGGTTCCGGCGAGCACGTCCGTGCCCGGGATCGATGCAACGTCCGCGCCAACAACGCCGACCGCCGTCGAGGAGGCGGAGCCTGTCGAGCAGATGTACTGGCTCATGGCGACGGGCGACGTCCGGGCGACGCGGGGCGGAGCGGCGTTCGCGGCGGGCGAGGTTCAGGCGTGGGCCCGCGTGGTCGACGGACGCGTCAATCTCGGTCTGGAGAACCTCACGGCACCGTCACAGCCGTCACCGGTCGCGGCCCCGGCTCCCGCGACTTCGACCGCCGAACACCATGCCGCGCCGCCCACGCCCGCCGGATCGCCGCATGAGCCGGTCGTGGTCACGTGGTCGGGCCCGTTGGAAGTCCGCCGCCTTCGGGAGTCGCCCGCCGAACTCGCCGGCGATGACGCCGCCGTGAAGGCCCGCGGCGGAACGATCGCGTTCGACGACACCGAGCGCGGGCTGCACGCGCGGACGGGCGAGCTGTCGGTGTTTCTCCCCTCCAAACGCGCGGCCATCACGGGCGAGGGTTCACGCGTCTGGAGCGACGGGAGCGGCGCGATCGCCGCGGGGACGATCGAGGCGGACTGGGCCTCGGGCGTCGTGCGTGTGCCGGGGGCGGGCGTGCTCGAGCTCGCCGACGGCGGTTCGCGGCCGACCGTGGCGTGGCGCGAAACAGCGGAGTTCGCGCTCGACGCGGGTCGCCGGCACCTCGACCGCGCCAAGTTTATCGGCGCCGTCTCCGGCCGCGACGGCGAGAGGACGGCGAACGCGCACCAGATGACGGCGGTGTTCGCCGAAGGCGGCGGCCGGGCGCTCCGCGGGGCGGTGCTCGCCGGCGGCGCGTCGCTCGCGGACGGAGACCGCGCCGGGGTCGCGGCGGACTCCATCGCGGTCACGCTCGCGAATTCAGGCGGCAGCACGCTGCCGGAGCACCTCGTCGCGACGGGCCGTGCCAAAGCCCGCGCCGACGGCGACAGCATCGACGCCGACCGGATCGAGATGACCACGAAAGCCGGGAGCGACGGCGCCGTCTCCGTGACGGCCCTGACCGGGCAGGGGGGCGTCGCGTTCGCGAGCGGCGACGGCGCGCGGGGCGGCTGCGAGGCCCTCGCGGCTTGGCCCGCCGAGCGCCGCGCGACGCTCGTGTCGAATGCGTGGCTCGCCGACGCGACGACGCGCCTCGCGAGCGACACGCTGGCGCTCGACGGCGCGGCGGGGACGCTGCGGGGCGACGGCGGCGGGAACCTCACGTTGAAGCAGCCGGACGGCGGCGAGGCGACGGTGACGTGGACCGACCAGATCGACATCGACGACGGCGCTGGCACGGCGCGCATCGCCGGCGCCGTGCGGGCCGCCGGCACCGACACGCGGGGCGGGACGAACACGATCCGCGCGGACTGGATCGACGCGTCGTACACGGTCACCACCGACGCCGCCGCGCCTCCGACGGAGCCGCGGGGCCGGGGCCTTGTCCCCGCCGGGTCCGCGGAACGAACGCTGCGGACCGCGAACGCGGGCGCGGCGGGCGGCCGCGTGGTGGAAGTCGAGATGCGACGCACCGACGCGGGCGCGAGCGGCCTGCTGAACGTCACAGGCGGCCGCATCGCGGTCGATATGGAGCGCGGGCGCGTGGAAGTGCCGGGCGCCGGCGCGCTTGTGTCCCGTCGCGTGGGCGGTGAGCCCACGGCGATCGCGCGCTCGCCCCTCGCGTCCGACGGCGCCGGCGACACCGTCCTGCGCTGGGCGGACGGCGCGGCGTATTCGTGGGGCGATGGCCGTGCCGCCGCGCGCGGGCGGGTCCGCATGATCCACCGGCGCCCGGATGCCGCGACGCCGGACGAGCTGGAGTGCGCTGTAGCGACGGCCAGCTTCGGCGCCGGCGACACCGAAGGCCTCGGAAGCCTCGTCTCGCTGGAGGCGGAGACGGCGGTCTGGATGCGCTCCGCGACGCGGGAGATGACCGGCCAGCGCGTCGTCTACAACGCGCGCGACCAGCTCGCGGAGGCGAGCGCCGGGGGCGGCCTTGTGACCGTGGCGGACGCGGACGGATCACCCCCGATCACCGCGAGGCGTCTGCGCTGGAACCTGGCGACCGGACGGGTCGAGGTCCTCGAGGCCGGCGCGGGCGGCGCGGCCAAGTAAACGAACGCCGCCCCTATGCTGCGTCATGCACTTTTGCCTCGTGGACCGCGTGCTGGAGGCGTCACCGCACCGCGTCGTCACCATCAAGCACGTCAGCGGCGCGGAGGAGTATCTGCGGGACCATTTCCCGGGCTTTCCGGTGCTGCCCGGGGTCATGATGATCGAGGCGCTGGCGCAGGCAGCTCGCACGCTGATCGAGCACCGCACGGGCGCCCCCTCTCGCCACGTGCTCGGCGCGGCGCGGGCCGTCAAGTACGGCGCGTTCGTGCGCCCCGGAGCTACGCTGCGCGTAGAAGTCGAGCTGCTCAAGGAGCCGGCGCCGGGCGAGTTCGAGTTCCGAGGAGCCGGGCTCCTCCTCGAGCCCGGCGCGCCCGCCGCCGAGCCCCCCACCGCGGTTTCCGGGCGGTTTTCGATGCGTCCGATCCGCCCGCACACGGGCGCGGAGAGTCCTCCGGCGGCTATCATGGCCCCATGACGCGCGACGAGATTTTTCAGAAGGTCAGGGCGACGCTCGTGGACGCGCTGGCCGTGGACGAGGACGAGGTGACGGAGGACGCCGTCCTGACCAAAGACCTCGGCGCCGAGTCGATCGACTTCCTCGACATTCAATTCAAGCTCGAGCAGGCCTTCGGCATCAAGATCCTGCAGGGCGAGCTCTTCCCCGAAGGGATCGCGCAGGACCCCCGCTTCGTCAAGGAAGGCCGCGTCACGCCCGAAGGCATGGAGCTGCTCAAGCAGAAGATGCCGCACGTGGACTTTTCCCTGTTCGCGAAGGACCCGTCCATCGCGCGCGTCGGCGAGCTCTTCACGGTGCGGACGCTCGTGAACTTCATCGAGGCCAAGAAGAAGTAAGCACGACCCATGCGATGGCTCTGGATCGACCGCGTGATCGAGCTCGTGCCGGGGCATCGCATGCGCGCGGTCAAGCACGTCTCGCTGGCGGAGGAGCACCTGCACGACCACTTCGCGGCCGGGCCCGCGGGCCCGGCGCGGCCGGTGATGCCGACGAGCCTTGTCATCGAGGGGATGGCCCAGACGGCGGGCATCCTCGTCGGTCATTCGGAGTCGTTCCGCCACAAGGTGATCCTCGCCAAGATCACGCGCGCGGAGCTGACCGAGGACGCGACGCCCGGCTGCTCGCTCTTTTACACGGCTTCGATCGAGCGCAAGGACCCGGTGGGCGCCTCGACGGCCGGGGTCGTCGAGCTCGCCGACCCGGGTTCGCGCGAGCCGCCGCGCCGCGTGGGGTCGATCGACCTCATGTTCAGCCACCTCGACAACAACATGCAGGGGCTGGAGTTCCCGGACCACAACTTCGTCTTCGGCGAGTCGTTCAAGACGCTTCTCCGCGCGAGCGGGGTGGAGTGGAGCGCCTGACGCGCGGGCGCCGACGACGAAACCCGCTCCTTTCCTACCCTCGAGAGAAGGACGCGAGGAACCACGGATGGGAGATGCGCAGAACGACACCGGGGTGCCGCCGTGGCTCGAGGATTCGGGCCCGGGGGACGCCCCCGCGTCCGACTGGACCGCGAGCCTCCTCGAGGACCTGACCGAGCCGCAGCGCCGCGCGGTGCTGCACACCGAAGGGCCGCTGCTGGTGCTCGCCGCGGCGGGCTCGGGCAAGACCCGCGTCATCACGCGCCGTATCGCGTACCTGGTCGGGTGCGGCGTGCCGGCGTGGTCGATCCTCGCCGTCACGTTCACCAACAAGGCGGCCGGCGAGATGCGCGAGCGGGTCGAACGGCTGCTCGGCGGCGCGGGCTCGCGCTCGGGCCGCGGGCTCACGGTCACGACGTTCCACTCGCTGTGCGCGCGGCTCCTCCGGCGCTACGCGGAGCAGGCGGGCCTCAGGCCCGACTTCTCGATCTACGACAGCGGCGATCAGTCGGCGCTCGTCAAAAAGGTGATCGAGAGCCTCCAGCTCTCGACGGCGAACTTCCCGGCGCGGAGCGTGCTGTCGGCGATCAGCGCCGCGAAGAACGATCTCCTCGACGCCAAGGGGTACGCGGCGCGGGCGATCGACTTCTCCGGCCGCACGATCGCGAAGATCTACGCCGGCTACGAGCGCGCCCTGCGCGGGGCGAACGCGGCGGACTTCGACGACCTGCTCCTGCTCACGGCCCGGATGCTGCGCGAGAACGAGGCCGTCGCCGGGGAGCTGCGGCAGCGCTGGCAGTACCTGCTCATCGACGAGTACCAGGACACCAACAAGGCCCAGTTCGTGATCGCCAGCGGGCTCGCTGGGAAGGGCCGGCCGGACACGCGCGGCCCCAACATCTGCGTCGTCGGCGACCCGGACCAGGCGATCTACGGCTGGCGCGGCGCGGACATCACCAACATCCTCGAGTTCGAGCAGGCCTACCCGGGGTGCGAGGTGATCACGCTGGGCGAGAACTTCCGGTCGACCGCGCCCATCCTCGCTGTTGCCGACAAGCTCATCCGCCATAACGCGCGGCGCAAGCACAAGGACCTCTTCACCAAGCGCTCGGGCGGCCAGCCGGTGGAGGCGGTGCTCTGCCGCGACGAGCGCCACGAGGCCAAGCTGGTCGTCGATTGGCTGCGCTCGCTCCGCGACGCCTCCGGGACGGGCGACGGCGTCCGCGCCGGGCACGCGTGGAAGGACATGGCGGTGTTCTACCGCACCAACGCCCTCTCGCGCGTGATGGAGGAGGCCTTCCGCGAGGCGGGCGTGCCGTACACGATCGCCAGGGGCACGGCCTTCTACGAGCGCGAGGAGGTCAAGTCCGCCACGGCCTACCTGCGCGTCATCGCGAACCAGGCGGACGACGTGTCGCTGGGGCGCATCATCAACACGCCGGCGCGAGGCATCAGCGACGCCACCGTCGCACGCCTCGAGTCGCGGGCCGCCGAGACGGGCGTCCCGATGATGAGCGCGCTCCGCGAGCTCGCCGACTCGCCCGCGCTCGCCGCGCCGATGGGCCTCACGCCCCGGGCCGCGGCGAGCGTCCAGCGGTTCGTGGGCCTCATGAACTCCTGGACGGGCGCGGGCTCGTTCATGGGCGAGCAGATCACGGGCTCGCTCGCCGACCTCGTGGACCGCGCGATCAAGGAGTCGGGGCTCGAGGACATGTACCGCAAGCAGGCGCGGCAGTCGCAGTCCGAGACCGACGCGGAACGCCTCGACAACCTCGCGGAGCTCGTCTCGTCCGCCCGCCAGTTCGAGATGGAGTACGACCCCGCCGCCGACGCGGCCCTGGACGGGTCGGCGGACGGCACGCCCCCGCTGCTCGCGATGCTGCGCGCGTACCTCGAGTCGATCGCGCTGGTGTCCGACGCGGACACGATCGACCCCGCGCTCGGGAGCGTGACGCTCATGACGCTCCACGCGGCCAAGGGGCTCGAGTTCGCCGGCGTCGCGATCGTCGGCCTCGAGGAAGGGCTGCTCCCCCACGCCCGCGCCCTCTCCTCCGGGAACCCGGACGACATGGAGGAGGAGCGTCGGCTCTGCTTCGTGGGCGTCACCCGCGCGATGCGCCGCCTGCTGCTCACAAGCGCCAAGTACCGCACCATCCGCGGCGCGTCCGAGCGGACGACCCCGAGCCGGTTCCTCGCGGAGATGCCGCAGGAGCACCTCGCCGTCCGCGACCTCGCGGGCGATGACACGCAGTGGGACCCGGGGCCCGAGTTCGAGCCCGACGTGGCGGTGGCCCGCAAGAAGTCCGAGGTCGCCGGCATGTTCCCGCCCGGGTGCCTCGTGCGCCACCCGCAGTTCGGCGTGGGCACCGTCAAGAGCCTCACGGGCGGCGCGCAGGCCCGCGCGTTGATCGACTTCCGTGATGTGGGCGTGAAGACCCTCATCCTCGAGTACGCGCGCCTCACCAAACTCCGCTGACTCCCGCCGGCTCTACGCTGCGGTGATGGCAAGAAGCCCGGCGCCGCGCAACACCGACCGCACCGTCGCCCTCGAGACCACCCTGCTGCTGCACGGCGTCCCCGCGCGCGCCGCGGCCGGGCTGGCGCGCGATCTGGCGGCGGACGTCCGGGCGGGCGGCGGCGAGCCGGCGATCGTCGGTGTCGTCGCGGGCGAGCCGGTCGTCGGGCTGTCGGCCGCTCAGCTGTCCACGCTCCTCCGCGCGGCGCGCTCGCGCGAGGGCGTGCCGAAGACGAACACGTCGAACCTCGGCGTCGCGTTCGCCCGCGGCTCTCACGCGGCGACGACGGTGAGCACAACGATGGAGCTCGCCGCGGACGCCGGCGTGCGCGTCTTCGCCACCGGCGGCATCGGCGGCGTCCACCGCGATTATGCCCGAAGCCTGGACATGTCGGCGGACCTCGCGGCGTTCACCCGTTTCCCCGTCGCCGTCGTGACGAGCGGCGTCAAGAGCATCCTCGACGTGGAAGGGACGCGCGAGGTGCTCGAGACGCTCGGCGTGCCGGTCGTCGGTTTCCGTTGCGACCGATTCCCGGCTTTCTATCGGCGCGAGAGCGGGGCGAAGGTCGATGCGCGCTTCGAGGACGTGCGCTCCCTCGCGGCGTTCGCGTCGCGGGAGCTGGCACGAACGGGCCGCGGGATCGTGGTCGCGAACCCGATCCCTCGCGGGGACGAGGTCCCGGCGCGCGTGTTCGAGGAGTGGCTCCGCGCCGCGGCCGAACGCGCGCGCGACGCGGCGGGGCGTGACGCGACGCCCGCGGTCTTGAGCGGCCTGCACGAGGTGTCCGAGGGGGCGACGCTGCGCGCGAACATCGCGCTGGTGCGATCCAACGCCAGGTTGGCGGGGAGAATCGCTGCCGCGATGCCGCCGCGCGGAACGGGGGGTCTCAGCGGCTCTTGAGCTCGATCTTGCCCTTCTCCTGGAAGGAGAAGGGGCTGCCACCCTTGCCGACACGCGACGCCGCGTTGAACGCGACGGCGCACGCGACGGCGAGGGCGAGCATCGCCGCGGCGGCGAGGCCGGTGTAAACGTTCAGTGACGACCCGCGCTTGCGCGCGGCGGGCATCTGCATGCCGAACTGCTGTGCCATGGCGTCTGCCTTTCGTGCGCGGGGACTCAGCGGAGGCTGCTCTGCACGGTGTCGCCGTTGCGGACTTCCTGGCCCTGCGAGAGGAGCGTCACCTCGCCGACGCTGTGGGAGAGGTCAACGCCGGTGATCGTGATGTTGCCGACGTAGACGTTCCCGCGCACCACCCGCATGATCATGTTCTTCTGCACACGGTCGTTCGTGCCCACGCTCAGGCGGACGAGCGTCTTGCCGCTGGAGGGCTCGCGCTGCACTTCCTGCACGGTGCCGCGGATGAGCGCGCCGGCGTAATTGAAGGGCTGGTCGCGGCCCGTGCCGCCGGAGACGGCGCCGGCGTTCGATGCCGCTGCGTCCTGCTTGTACGCCGCCAGCTCCTCGCGCAGAGCGCGGTAGTTCTGGTCCAGCACGTCGCGCTGGCTCTCGATGTCGCTCAGGCGCTGCTCCATCTCGAGGGCGCGCTGGCGGTAGGTGAGCTCGTTGTCGCGGAGCTTGCCGATCTCGTCGCGGTAGCCGGAGATGATGCCCGCCTGGGTCTTTGAGAGCTGCGTCAGCTCATCGATCTTCGCCTCGCTCGCGACGCGGTCGGCCACCGCGCGGTTGCGCTCGACGAGCATCTGCGACGATTCGCCCTGCAGGCGGTTGATCTGGCCCTGCAGTTCGCTCAGCTGGTTCTGGAGCGACTGCATGCGCTCGGCCGTCTGGAGCTTCTCGGTGTTCCAGGCCGCCTGCGCGGTCGCGCCGGCCGCCTCGGCCGCCGCCAGCCGGGCCTTCTCGTCGGCGATGGACTGCTCGATACGCCCCGCGTTCACCGCGAGGGGCACGACGAGCGCCGCGAGGAAGAGGGCCAGCACCGTCGCCAAAACCACGAACACCTTCGTGAGGATGTGCACGTTCCGCTCCTGATCGACACACCGGCCGGCCCGTCGCACCGATCGCGCACGGCCCGGCCAAGATCCCTGCGGCGGGTGCGCCCACGCGCCCCGCACTCGACACATTCGCCGCCCCCGCGCCCCACCGCCGCCCCTTTCTCTGTCCGAGGGAGGACGGGCGTGGGTTCCGCCGGCGGCGTTCGCTCCGGCTGAATGAGAGGATAGTCACTCCAGCCCCTGTCGTCCTTTGACCGGGGCGTTCCTCCCGCCCATACAAGTACCAGAAAACGAGCGGTCTGTCAAACCCTACCGGTTCCCCGCCCGCAGAATCGCGCCCGCGGCCGCGATTCGGACCTGCGGCAGCGGGTCTTGCAGCATTTCCGCCAAGCGCCCGAGGGAGACAGGGCCGCCCGCAAAGCCGTACACGAACGCCGCCTGCGCTCGCAGGGCGGGGTTCTCGGCGGCGCGGAATTCCTCGGCGACAGCCACGCCGTCCGCGACGCCCATCCGGGCGAGGGCCCCTGCGATGCTGAGCCGTACTTCTGCCGGATAGCCGTTCCCGTCGCGTCCGGGCCCGCTGCGCTCGCGGTAGGCGAGCAACGCCTGGAGCTGACCGATCGACTTGCGGTCGTTCAGTTCCCCCAGCACCTGCGCCGCGAGCGCGGCGGACTCCAGGTCCTCCGGCTGCTGCGGATAGAGCGCCGCGCGGAGAACCCCGAGTTGATCCTCCTGCCCGAGCTTCACGAGTGCCTCGGCGATCTGCAATTCAAACACGCGCTGCTGCCCCGTCGGCAACGAGCCGGTGCGCTGCCTCGCCGCGGACGCGAGCAGCGGGATCGCGGTCGGGTTGCGGAGTTCGCCGAGAATGAACACGGCCTGCCGGCTCGCCCACGGCGACTGATCGTTGAGCAGGACGGTCGCCAGCGGGGAGAGATCCACCTCCTGCCCGTTGTTGGCGAGGGCGTAAATCGCCGCGGCGCGCACTTCGGAGCGCTGATCGCGCAAAGGTCCGACCGCTCGCTTGGCGAGGTCGCGGATCTTCTCGCGCCCCACCGCCATCAGCGCCACGGTGCGCACGCCAGGCGACGTATCCGTGAGCCCCGCGTCGATGACGCCGCGCAGCCGCTGGGGCGCGTACGACGCCGCTTCCACCGCGTTGGCGCGCACCTGTGCGTCCTCGTCGCGCGAGAGCGACTCGACCGTCTCCATCGCGCGCTCGCGCAGCACGGAGGCCGACACCTGCGCGTCCGAGCCGCCCTCCGTCGGCGGGGCCACCGGCGCCGGAGGGGCCACGGCCGGGTTCGCCGGCTCTGAACGCGCCGTCTCCTGCCGCGGCCGACGCGGACCGTCGTCCATGATGCGGCAGCCGGTGAACGCGAATCCGCACGCCGCGACAAGCACGATCGGGGAGCGGATAAAGAGAAACGCGGGGTTCATTGTGAGCTCCGGGTGCGCCGGGGGGCGGGCCCGGCTGCGAGCGGTAGATTACGGCCGCGCCACGCCGCCGGTTCGCGGCGTCGCGTTCGGACGCCGGACCCAGGCAACAGCGAGCAGGACGCACGCCGCGGCGAAGACGGCGTGGCCCAGTACGAAGCCGCCCCGGGCGTAGACGGTCGCGCCCGCGCCGGGTTCGACCGTGGCGGACAGCACGCCGTCGGTGCGCGACGTTCCGCCGCCGGCGTCCCGGGCCACGCCGAGAACGCGTCCCCGCGCGTCGATCGAGCACGAGATGCCCGTGTTCGCCGCTCGCACCATCGGCGTCCCGAGCTCGACGCAGCGCCAGCGCGAAATCTGCATGTGCTGCACCCGCCCCATCTCCCAGCGGCCGAACCAGCCGTCGTTGGTCGGATTGATGAGGACGCCGGCGCGCCTCGCCACGCCATCAAAGACCAGGCGGCGGCACAACGATGGCTCGGTCACCTCGAAACAGATCGGCGTGACGACGCGCACCGTCGCGCCCGCTTTCGTCGGGATGTCGAACACCGTCCGTCGGTGGCCCGCGCTGAGGTCGAACACCATCCCGCCGGCCGCGAACGCGAGCAATCGCCTTTCCAGCCACTCCCAACGCGAGACGAGCGGCATCGTCTCGCCGAAGGGCGTGAGTTCGATTTTGTCGTACCGGGGCGGCTGCACCGCCCCGCCCTCGATCCGGTACACGCTGTTGTACCGCCGATCGAAGTCAATGCCGACGCCCCCGCCCTCCTCGACCACGCGCAGGCCCTCGATTGCCTCGTCCCCCACAAGCATCGGGATCGCGTGCGTGCGCTGCTCCTCGAGGAGGGCGTGCCCGAACGCCGTCGCGGGCAGGCTGACGCGCTCGCCGTCGGGCGTCCGCTCGTCGAGGAAGTACGAGATCTGCCGCTCGTCGAGCGCCCGCATCGCGCTCGGCTCGAGCGAGATCCCGGGCATCATGGTCTCGGGCCAAACAATGACGTCCGGCCCGGCGGCCGCGGCCTCGCGCGTGAGCGCGATGAACCGCGAGAAGTCGCGGCGCTGATCCTCGGGCCTCCACGCGATCTTGTTGTCCTGCGGCAGGTTCGTCTGCACCGCGGCGATCGCGATCGGCCCGAGCGGTGCACCGCGCTGCCCCGGCGCGGCCCAGGCCGACGCGCCGATCGCGAGCAGCATCGCCGCAACCCACGCCGCCGTGTGCGCGACGCCCTTCTTCGGTTCGTGCGCGGCCAGAGCCACCGAGCACCCGAGCCCCGCGAGCAGGAACGACACGGCGAAGACACCGCCGAGCGATGCGGCCATGGCGATCGGCTCCCAGTCGATCGTCGGGTGCGCGAGCAGCCCCCACGCGTAGCCCGCGAGGAAGTAATCCGCCCGCAGGACCTCGACGGCCGTCCAGACCGCCGCCCCCGCGAGCGTTACCGGCGCCCGGAGCGTTGAGCGGTGCAACGCCGCGAACAGCCCGACGAAGACCGCGGGCCACAACGCCTGGATGGCGACGAGCGGGAAGAAGCCGAACCGCGAGACGTTCTGGACCCACCACTGCTGGACGACCCACAGCGGGACCGCGCCGAACCAGACGCCCAGCGCGGCGTCGCGCGCCCTGCCGGGCCGCGTCGCGCACCATGCCAGCGGCGCGACCACGACCGGGGATAGCCACCACGCGGAGACCGGCGGCAGCGTGAGCAGCGAAA
Source organism: Phycisphaerales bacterium (assembly GCA_035628115.1). Classification (GTDB taxonomy): domain Bacteria; phylum Planctomycetota; class Phycisphaerae; order Phycisphaerales; family UBA1924; genus BJHL01. Next base: position 151,545 of record DASPKL010000022.1, read on the forward strand.
GAACGCTATAGACGAGGCCGGACGCGAACCCAGGCCCCGCGGCCCGGAGCCGCGGCCGAGCCGCCCAGAGTTTGCGCGCAAGGCCCATAGGTGGTCAGCGTACGACGACCGACGCGCTACCTCGCGTACTCGATCGCCCGCGTCTCGCGGAGCACGGTGACGCGGATCTCGCCGGGGAACGTGAGCTCGTCGCTCACGCGCTTGGCGATCTGGTGCGCGATGAGGTACGCCTCGTCGTCGTCCACCTTCGCCGCGTCGATCATCACGCGCACCTCGCGCCCCGCCTGGATCGCGTACGCCTCGGTCACGCCGCGGAAGGACAGGGCGATGTCCTGCAGCTCGTTGAGGCGCTGGACGTACTTCTCGAGGCTCTCCCGCCGCGCGCCCGGCCTGGCGCTGCTCACCGCGTCCGCGGCCATCACGATGGGCGTATAGAAGCTGGTCGACGGGATGTCCGCGTGGTGGCCGCCGATCGCGTTGAGCACCGGCTCGCGCTCGCCGAACTGGCGGGCGAAGTCCATGCCGATCTTCGGGTGCCCGCCCTCCATCTCGTGGTCCATCGCCTTGCCGATGTCGTGCAGGAAGCCGCAGCGGCGCGCGACCGCGCCGTCCAGCCCGAGCTGCTCGGCGATGATCTGGCAGAGGAACGCGACCTCGACGCTGTGCCGCAGCACGTTCTGGCCGTAGCTCGTGCGGAAGTGGAGCTTGCCCATCGCCTCCGAGACCTTGGGGTGCACGCCCCGCAGGTTCACCTCGAGCACCGCGTCCTTGCCGATCTTCTGGATGCGCTCGCCGATGTCGTTGCGCGTCTTCTCGACGACCTCCTCGATGCGCGCGGGGTGCATGCGCCCGTCGGCGACGAGCTTCTCGAGGCTCTCGACGGCGATCGCCTGCCGGACCTTGTCGAAGCAGGAGACCACGATCACGCCCGGCGTGTCGTCCACGATGATGTCCACGCCCGTGGCCTTCTCGATGGCGCGGATGTTCCGCCCCTCGCGCCCGATGATGCGCCCCTTCATCTCGTCGCTGGGGATCGCGACGCTCTTGACGGTGCCCTCGCTCGTCACCTCGCTCGCGTACCGCTGCACGGCCATGAGCGTGATCTCGCGCGCCTTCCCCTTCGCCTCCGCTTCGGCCTCCTCCACGAGCTTGCGCACGATCTTGGCGCACTCGTGGCGGGACTCCTCCTCCACGCGCCGCAGCAGCACCTCCCGGGCCTGGTCGCGCGTCATGCCGCTCACGGCCTGCAGCGCCTGCTTCTGCTCCTCGATGAGCCGCTCGGCCGCCTGCTCCCGCTCCGCGAGGCGTGCCTCGCGCTTGGCGGCGTCGTCGCTCCGGCGCGTCAGCGTCTGGGACTGCTCCGCGAGGGACCGCTCCTTGGCGTCCACCAGGTCCTCGCGCTTGACGAGCCGCTTCTCGGACTCCCGCAGCTCGCTCCGCGTCCGCTCAATCTCCTCCTCGGCCCTCGATCGGAGCTCGAGGATCGCCCGCTGGCCGTCCAGCCGCGCCCGCTCGGCGTCCACCTGCGCACGCGCCTGCGCCTCGTCGACGATCCGTTTGGCCTCCGCGCGCGCGTTGCTGAGGGACGCCTTGCTGACCGCCCGCACGATGAAGAAGCCCGCCGCCGCGCCGACGGCGGCACCGCCGACGCCGATCCCGATCGCCTCGGCGGCGCCGACCTGACCGACCGAGAGCGGCGCCCCGACCGCCGCGAGAAGAAGACTGATCAAGCGACACCTCCCGGCGGCGCTTCGTGCGCCGCCGACATCAATGCCCAGAGGTACGGTGTCGGGCGGGGATTCTCAAACGCGCGGGCGGCGCGCCCCGCCGGGTGTACGAACCCCGCGGACGGTGCGCCATCGTGTGCCGGCCTTCGTCATCGCTGAACAAAACCGCGCGGGCTGCGCTCGATGCGATCGGCGCGCCGCAGCCCCGGCGCGCCGTGAAGAACTTCGTCGTTCAGTCCCACGCGGCGGGCATGCAATGGAATATCGCCGCGGGCGGACGTGATTCAGGTTGTACCCCGTCCCGGCCTCCGAACCTCGCGGCAGGAACGCCGAGCACCGGGTGACTATAGGATTCGCCCTTCCCGCCGTGACACGATCCGAACGGAGCCTTCGCATGCCCCACCGCCGCCTCCCCGCCGCCCTGCTCGTCTGCCTCGCGGCGTGCGGCTGCTCCACGCACCCGATCGGGCGTTCGGTGCCGGTCCAGGCGCGGGGCGACGCCGCCCCGGGCGGCTCCCTCCGGGTGGAGATCGAGAACACGATGGGCTCCATCCAGCTGGACGTGGACGCCCGGGCCGATGGGCCGGTCGTGCAGGCTTCCTCCCTCGGCAGCGGCGGGGACGGGCCGGCCCCGGAGGGATGGGTCGCCGCCCAGCTCGACGCCGCGGCGTCGGGCCCGGTCCTGCGCGTCCTCGCGGGCGACCCCACCGGCTCGGGCACGCCGGTCAACCTGCGCATCACCGTCCCCACCGCGCTCGGCGTCAGCGTCCGCAACAACGGCGGCGCGGTCACGCTCATCGGCGTCAACGGCCCGCTCGACATCTCCAACGGCCTCGCCACCGGCCGTGGCGGCAAAGTCACCGTCACGACCTCACGCGACCTCTCCGGCCCGGTCACGATCAAGACGCGCACGGGCGACATCATCTTCGCGGCCGGCCCCGGCACGAGCGGGCGCTTCGAGCTGCGCGGCGCCAGGGGCTCGACCGTCCTCGCCCCCGCCGCGCGCAACTCCGAGTCCGCCGGCGCGATCCTCCGCATCACCCTGGGCAATGCCGACAAGCCCTTCATCCTCCGCGCCGACGACGGGGCGGTGACGGTGCGGGTGGGGAAGTAGTGCGTGGTGCGTTGTGCGTCGTGCGTGGCAAGACAGATTGAACGCGGAGGGCGCGGACGAACGCGGAGTGAAGATGTGGGGCAGGCGTCTCGCCTGCCACCGAGTGCATGCTGCCCTCCTTCGCCCCGTCTCTTCACGGCGAGAGGTAGTCGCCGTCTTCGGCGACCGGTGAGAGGTCTTCTCTTTGGTACCCCGCCGCTCCGCGGCGGATCTTCTCGTCGTGCCACCGCCTCGGCGAGTCTTCGAGCCTAGGCGGGGCTCTTCAGGCCGCACTCCGGGCACGTTTGGAGCGCGCCAGCATCGGTCCTGACCTGGTACCCGCACCGCGCGCACAGCCCGCGAAGACGCCGACGCCGCGCTTCCCACTTCGGGATCATGGCGAAGATCGGCCACGCGAAGAAACCCGCGAGCGCGAGGAGAGTCACGCCGTTCCAAGCATGGCCCCACCACACAGTGCGCCAAGCTTCGCCCATGAGACAGGGTTGGCCGTCGGCAGACCAGAGGAGTTTCCAATCTCGCCGAACCTCTTGCGGCACAGCCTGCATCGCTTGCAGAGTTCTGTCACCGCTTGAGACGCCCGAAACATCAGAACGGCGAACGAACACTGAGAAGTCGGCCTGCATCAATCTGTGTTCACGTGTGGGCGCCCACATACCCCACCTATAGCGCCATTCAGAAAGCGTAAGAAGATCCGTGTCGCGCTCTGAATCCTGCCGTCGATCGCCCGGAGCGGCCCGCACGAGCTCGTATTGACCGGCGGCATTTGTTCTGAGCTCGATTCCTAGGTGGCGGGGCTCAGGCTCGCCGTTCAGGCCACCGAGACGCGGCGTGAGGACATCGTCGTCGGGCGTCCAAGTTACCCCCGTCTGCTTCACCGTCGCCCACGAGAGCACCACGACCGCGACGCACACCACCAGTGAGCGCGGGTGGCCCAGCACCCCGACGATCCAGCGAAGGAAACCCACGCGCGCATTCTTGCGACGCTCAGCGCGCCGCACCGCGGCGCGTCACCGCACCGCGCGCAGCGAATCGCTCGGCCCTTCCCCCCTCCCTCGCTCCTTCGCTCCCTCGCTCTCTTCCTCACGCCGCCCGGCGCTCGGCCCCGCCGCGCTCGACCGCCGCCGCGCCCTCGGCCCCCGCGCCGCCGAAGCGCACCGTGAGGATCGGCGAGACCGGCCCCGCGGCCCCCGCGCGCTGCCCCTGCACCGTGTACTGCACCGTGCGGAGCCCCGCGGGGAGCGACGCGTCGACGAAGCGCTTCGTGCCCGCGACGCCGACGAACTCGAAGGCCGCGGCGGGCGAGAGGCGGCGGCGCACGATGTAACTCGTGCCCACCGCGCTGCGCGGGTTGTTGCTCTTCCAGCGGATCTCCAGCGCGCCGCTGCTCGCGACCAGCGCCGCGCTGAGGTTCGTCGGCTGCCCCGGCGCCAGCAGCGGCGAGGGGCCGCGCGGCGCGGGGACCTGCGCCAGCTGATAGACCGCGTTCCCGCCGCCGTTCTCGGCGAATGTGCGCACCGAGCGGACCATGCCCGCCGTCGCATCGCGCAGCGCGGTGACCTCGCGCTCCGCGGCCGCCGTCGCCGCGGCGTACGCGAGGCGCGCTTCCTCCTGCGCCCCGAGCGCCGCCTCGGCGGCCGCGACGGCCTCGGCGTAGGCCGCCGCCTGCGCGGGCGTGAGGCCGATCGCGGGGGCGTTGTCGGCGAAGACGGCGGTGTGGGCGCGGCACCAGGCCATGAAGGCGGGGCGCGGCGAGGTCGGGTAGGCTCCCATCGTGCTTCCTTTCGCGGGCGGCGGTGTGCGCCGCGCCAAAGGAACCATCGGCCCGCGCGGGAAGGCACTTGAGCGCGTCGGTTGATCGATCGAACCCATCGCCGTATCGAGCCACCGCGCAGGTTGCTCGATCAACCGTGCGCACCGGTCGAGCAAACTCCGGGTTTGATCGACCTCGCCCGACGGTTGATCGAAGAATCTCCGGTTTCGATCGAGCGTTCCAAGAGTCCGCTCAAGCGGGCGCGAAGTTCGGCCGATGCGGCGCCGGGGTGGACCACGCGATCCGCGCTGCGCACGGCGCGGACGCGGATGCGATGGGTGCTCGGTTCACCACAGAGGCGCAGAGGCACAGAGAGAGGCGGGGTTGGCCCCGCCGTTATAGTCCGCGATGCGCAGGCCGTGGGTCAGGTTCTGGAAAGCAGTGTTCATTGCGTCGGTGGTTCTCTTCGTTGCGGGCACGGCGGTGGCGGTGATTTCCGCTAAGCGCACCGGGGCCGTTCACGTCACGTCGTGCACCTCGATTCTGTACGGGAGGCATGATGTCGGCGTCGTTCGAGAAGCGGATTCCGAGGGTTCCCACGACTTTGCACAGATTTGGAACGAGGTGTCGCATGACCCCTTGTTCAAACGCTTTTGGAAGCGGACGTACTTCAGGTGGCCATGGGCGAAAGTCGACCGATGGAGCATGGTTTTCGTGGTTCCGGCCAACTATCTGTACCTTGCTCCCATTGCAACAGGCCTCATTGCCGTGACATCGCTTCGCCGAGTGAAGAAGGACACTTCGGCCCGATGCCCACAGTGCCGCTATTCCCTCGCGGGACTGTCCGTTGACGCGACCGCGTGCCCGGAGTGCGGAGGGAAGATTCGCAAGAGCACCACCTAGGCTCGAAGACTCGCCGAGGTGGTGGCACGAAGAGAAGACGCCACGCGGAGCGTGGCGGTACCCGAGGGAAGACCCCTCACCGGCGGCTGCGCCGCCACCTCTCCCCGTGAAGACACGGGGCGAGGGAGGGCAACAAGCACTCGGTGGCAGGCGAGACGCCTGCCCCACATCGTCTCTCCGCGCTCCTCCGCGCCCTCCGCGATGATCGAAGTCAAAGAAAGCCGTCGCTCACGCTCGGGCTACCTGTTGCGAGCGCGTCTTCCGCTCAGTGCCCGGCCCCCAGTGCCTCGTCCCACGCACGACGCACCACGCACTATCGTGTCGCGCGCTTCGGATCGAACCGTTCCCGCAGCCACTCGCCGACGAAGTTGAGGGAGAGGAGCGTCGCGGCGAGGGCGAGGCACGGGAAGACGAGGAGCCACCAGTCGGACTGGTACGGGTTGATCTCGCCCAGCCCCTCGGCCGCGAGGTTGCCCCAGCTCGGCAGCGGCGGGCGGACGCCGATGCCCAGGAAGCTCAGGAAGCTCTCCTGCAGGATCGCCTGCGGCACGGTGAGCGTGGCGTAGACGATGATCGTGCCAGAGAGATTGGGGAGGACGTGCCGCGCGAAGATGCGCCACGGCGAGAGGCCCAGCGCCCGCGCCGCCTCGACGAATGGCTGGTTGCGCAGGCTGAGGACCTGCCCGCGCACCACGCGGGCCATCGTGAGCCAGCTCACGCCGCCGATGGCGAAGAGGAGCGTCGAGAGGTCGAGGAACGTGCGCGTCCCTTCGGCGATGAGCCGAGGCGGGGCGACGCGCATCGCCTCGGCCTCGAGGCGCTCGCGGAGTTCAGCGTCGGAAGCGAGGAGATCGCGCGCGGCGACGGCGTCCGCGGGCTTGCCCTGCGCACGGAGCGTCTCGCGTGCTTCGGCGAGGACGATCCCCGTGCGCTCCTTGTGGCGCGAGACGTACTCGCTCACCACCGCGTCGCTCGCGACCGCCAGGAGCACGACGAGGAGGACGTACGGCAGGCCGTACAGGACATCGACGATGCGCATGAGGAGCGCGTCCACGCGCCCGCCCGCGTACCCGGAGAGGGCGCCGTAGAGCGTGCCGATCGAGACGGAGAGCGCCGTCGCGAGGAGGCCGATGGTGAGGGAGACGCCCCCGCCCGCGAGCAGTCGCAGCAGGAGACTGCGCCCAAGGGCGTCGGTGCCGAGGAGCCAGCGCTCCGTGCTGTCGCGCGCACGCGCCGTCTGGTCCGCGTCGCGGGCGAGGAACGCCGGGGGCATCCGCGAGAGCGAGGGCGAGCCGGCGTTGAAGCGCGGCACCGCCGCGCCGCCCGCCTCCCTCACGCGCCCGAACGTGTACGGGAGCGTCAGCACGCACGCGAAGAACATCGCCGCGAGGACGCAGAGCGCAACGACGCCGGCGCCGATCCGGCGCCGGGGACGAGGGACGGATTGCTCAGTGCTTGTCGCCGCGGCCACGCAGCAGGGTACCGGCCGTGATCAGGTCACGCGGCGACCGCGAGCGACGCGGGCTCGCGTTGCCGACGCGTCTTTGCGCGCCGCACGCGTCGGATGATGATGAAGAGCGCGACGCCAACCGCGAGCACGCCCAGCACCGGCACGAGGATCGCCATCGCGGCGACGAGGATCGCGAGCGCGTTCTCCGCCGTGGCAACGATGGGATTGCCGAGCCCGCCCGTCGCGATGAGCGAGACGCCACGGGCAAGGATCGTCGCGCCCTGCACGAGCCCGGCCGCGCCGCCGCCCGCGACGATCCCGACCGCCCACGCGAGCCACGGGTCGAACCCCGCCAGAGGCGCCGCCACGGCGATCGAGCCGGCGACGACGGCCGCGGGCGCGGCGATCACGTCGAGCGCATGATCGAGCCAGGGGATGTAGTACGCGCCGATCTCCAGCGCGCACGCGCTCCCGAGGGTGATCAGGGCCGCGTCGGACGACAGCCAGGCGAACGAAGGCGCGAGCGGCACCACCCCCGCCCGCGCGGCGACCGCCAGCAGGAGGAGCGGCACGAAGACCCGGAAGCCCGCCGCGGCGGCGAGGCCGATGCCGGAAACGAGCGCAAGGATGACCGACCAGTCGATGGACGTTGGCATGGAGCCTCCCCGAGAGGGTTGTTGGGAAGTTCCGGACGTCGGTTTCAGCCGGCCGCCGGCGCGAGAACCGGGTGGTCTACCGATTGGTCGATACCGCTCCGGGAATCGTCCGAATATATTGTCCATCGCATACCATGCGACGACGAAGCACCGCGTTTGTTCGGGTGTTGTTCTCCGCAGCGCCAAGGACCGGACATGAACTCCAGCCAAGCCAGCCTCCGCGCCAACCGCCCCGCCGTCAACGGGTGGAGCGCGGAGTATCTCGACGCCCAATACAGGCAATACCTCGCCGACCCGGCGGGCATGCCGGACGATCTCCGGCAGTTCTTCATGGGCTTCGAGCTTGCGGAGGCCCGCGGCCCGGTCGCGGGCGGCGCCGACACGGGCGCATCGGCGCTCCAACGGAAGGTCGATGCGCTGGTGAAGGCGTACCGCGACCTCGGTCACCTCGGGGCGAAGGTCGACCCCTTCGAACGCAAGCGCGATGTCCCCAAGGCGCTTGAGCCCGGCTACCACGGCATTACCGAAGCCGACCTTGACCAGACCGTCGGCTCGCCGATCAGCGGCGGCGCGGCGGGCTCCGGCGCGCCCGTGCGCGTCCGTGATCTGATCGCGCGGCTCGAGTCAATCTATTGCGGCTCGATCGGCGTCGAGTTCATGCACATCCCGAGCCAGCAGGAGCGCAACTGGTTTCTGGATCGGTTCGAGGGGACAGCCGGCCCGCGGCCGATGAGCGCCGAAGAGAAGCGGACCGCGCTCTCGCACGTGATCGCCGCGGACACCTTCGACCGCTTCCTGGGCAAGCGCTACCAGGGCAAGAAGCGCTTCAGCCTCGAGGGGGGCGAGGGGCTGATCCCGCTCCTCAAGTTCCTCACCCAGCGCGCGGGCGAGCTCGGCACCGAGGAGATCATCCTCGGCATGCCCCACCGCGGCCGGCTGAGCGTGCTCCGCAACTACCTGGGCAAGGACCTGCACAAGCTCTTCACCGAGTTCGAGGACAGCTGGTCCGACGGCGTGGACAAGTCCGGCGGCGACGTGAAGTACCACCGCGGCTATTCGGGCGACCAGCCCCTCTGGGGCGCGGGCGAGGGGCGCAAGGTCCACCTCTCCATGCTCAACAACCCGAGCCACCTGGAGTCCGTGGACCCGGTGGTGATGGGGCGCTGCCGCGCGATGCAGGACCGGCTGGGCGACACCGAGCGCCGCCGCGCGATCTCGCTCCTGCTGCACGGCGACGCGGCGCTGCCGGGCCAGGGCGTCGTCGCCGAGTGCCTCAACATGAGCCAGCTCGAGGGGTACACGGTCGGCGGGACGATCCACGTCGTCGTCAACAACCTCGTCGGATTCACGACGGACTGGGAAGACTCCCGCAGCACGCCCTACTGCACGGACATCGCCAAGATCGTCAACTGCCCCGTGCTGCACGTGAACGGCGACGACGTCGACGCCGTCGTCCGCGCCGCCCGCATCGCGGCGGAGTTCCGCCACGAGTTCCGGCGCGACGTCTTCATCGACCTCGTCTGCTTCCGGCGCTTCGGACACAACGAGCAGGACGAGCCGGGCTTCACGCAGCCGGTGCTTTACGCGCTGGTCCGTCAGCATCCGGGCGTCGCGGAGAAGTACACCAAGCGCCTGATCGCCGAGGGCGCCCTGACGCCCGAGCAGGCGCAGGCGATGGTGGACCGTGTCACCGCCGAGCTCGAAGAAGGCCAGACGCTCGCGCGCACGAAGCCCGTGAACCCCGTGCCCCCGCCGGGCGGCGGCCTGTGGGACGGCTTCGTCGGGACGTATTCCTTCGATTCGCCCAGGACCGCCGTCTCGCGCGAGGTCGTCGCCGAGGTGTGCGCGGCGATGGGACGGGTGCCGGAGGGCTTCAACGTCCACGCGCGCCTCAAGAACCTTCTCGTCGCCCGCGCTGGGTTACCGCAGACAAAAAACGTCTCGCACGCCGACGCCGAGCAGATCGCCATCGGCACGCTCCTGCTCGACGGCTACGCGGTGCGCCTCAGCGGCCAGGATTCACGCCGGGGCACGTTCACGCAGCGCCACAGTGTGTACCGCGACGAGCGCACCGCGCAGAAGTACGTCCCGCTCAACAACATCCGCCCGGATCAGAAGGCGCTCTACAGCCCCTGGGACAGCCCCCTCTCGGAGTTCGCCGTGATGGGCTTCGACTACGGCTACAGCCGCGGCGCGCCGAGGACGCTGGTGATGTGGGAGGGGCAGTTCGGCGACTTCGTGAACGGCGCGCAGGTGATGCTCGACCAGTGGCTCGCGAGCAGCGAGATCAAGTGGAGCCGGTGGGCGGGCCTCGTGCTGCTGCTGCCGCACGGCTACGAGGGCGCCGGGCCCGAGCACAGCTCAGCCCGCCTCGAGCGCTTCCTCCAGCTGTGCGCGGACGAGAACATGGAGGTCGTCTACCCGAGCACCGGCGCGCAGATGTTCCACCTGTTGCGCCGGCAGATGCTGCGGAAGTTCCGCAAGCCGCTGATCGTCATGACGCCCAAGAAGTACCTGCGCGTCGAGACGAGCTCGATCGACGAGCTCTCGGAGGGCGCCTTCCAGCACCTGATCGACGACCCGAAATTCAAGGGCCCGACGGCGAGCGTCACCCGCGTCATCTACTGCTCGGGCAAGATCTACCACGAGCTGAACGACCGCCGCGAGGCCAACGGCAACAACAACACCGCCATCGTGCGCGTCGAGCAGTTCTACCCGTTCAACACGCAGCTCGCGAAGGCCATCGACGCCCGCTACCCGGCGCAGGCGCAGCGCGTCTATGTGCAGGAAGAGCCGCGCAACGCCGGCGGGTACCTCTTCTGCGCCGACGTCTTCCGCGAGCAGCTGGGCATCAACCTCGGCTACATCGGCCGCCCCGCGAGCGCGACGCCCGCGACCGGCAGCGAGCACCGGCACAAGGAAGAGCAGGACCGCCTGCTCACCGCCGCGGTCGGGGCCGCGGGCGGCGAGCAATCCGCGCCGAAGGAGAAGCCGGCGCGCGGGGCGGTGGCGGCGAAGGGATGACGAAGATGGGATCGGGGAGCGGGGAACGGTGATCGGCGGTGTCGCCGCAAGGCGAAGGAAAAACGCGGGAGCGACCGAACGGCCCGTCCCCACCATTCCCCGATCACCGATCCCCTGTTACCGACGACGGTCCAGAGGATGGACACGGGCGAGGCGCCCGTGCAAAAGAGAAGGCGGAACGCAATGGCGATCGACATCGTGATCCCGCAGGCGGGCGAGAGCGTGACGAGCGGCGTGATCTCGCGCTGGCTCAAGAACGACGGCGACTACGTCAGGCGCGACGAGGACCTCCTCGAGCTCGAGACGGACAAGGTGACCATGGCCGTGCCCGCGCCCGCCGCCGGCGTGATTTCACACAGCGCCAAGGCCGGCGACACGGTGAAGATCGGCCAGGTCGTCGGGCGCATCGACGAAAAGGCCGCGGCCCCCGTCGGCGCGACCGCGTCGAGCGCCAAGGCGACGCAGAGCCCGCCGCAGCCCGCCGCGGCGGCCTCTTCGGCCCCGATGCCCGCCGAGCCACGCGGCGACGACGTGCGCGCGACGCCGCTGGCCCGTAAGCTCGCCGAGGAGAACCGCATCGATCTCGCCACGGTGCACGGCACCGGCGCGGGCGGCCGCATCCGCGAGCAGGACGTGATCGCGGCGATGCAGGGCAGGGGGAGCAACGGCTCGCACCACGCCCCGGCCGCGGCCCCCGCGCAACCGTCGGCGCCCGCGCCCGAGAAGCAGGCCGCGCCGGCCCCGAAGCCCGCGCCCCACCCCGTCGCCGATCCGCGCGGCGCGACGCGCGAGCGCATGACCCCGCTGCGCCAGCGCATCGCCCAGCGCCTCGTGCAGGCGCAGCACACCGCGGCGATGCTCACGACCTTCAACGAGTGCGACATGACGGCGGTCATGGAGCTGCGCAAGAGCTACAAGGAGGAGTTCGAGAAGAAGCACGGCATCGGGCTGGGCTTCATGGGCTTCTTTGTCAAGGCCGCGGTGTCGGCGCTGCGCTCCTTCCCCGCCGTCAACAGCTTCATCGTCGAGGACGAGGGCGGTTTGGCGATCGAGCGTCACGACTCCTGCGACATCGCCATGGCGGTGAGCACGCCCAAGGGCCTCGTCGTGCCGGTGCTGCGCAACTGCGAGCGCCTGTCGATGGCGCAGATCGAGATGGGCATCAAGGAAATGGCGACGAAGGCCCGCGACGGCAAGCTCACGCTCGAGGAAATGCAGGGCGGCACGTTCACGATCACCAACGGCGGCGTCTTCGGCAGCCTGATGAGCACGCCGATCCTCAACCCGCCGCAGTCCGGCATCCTCGGCATGCACGCGATCAAGAACCGCGCCGTGGAGCACCCGGTCGGCAGCGGCCAGGTCGCGATCCGCCCGATGATGTACCTCGCGCTCAGCTACGACCACCGCATCATCGACGGCGCGGAGGCGGTGCAGTTCCTCGTCAAGATCAAGCAGGCGATCGAGTCGCCCGAGCGCTTGTTGATGGAGCTGTGAGCGAGCGTCCGTGCTCAAGGCAACTTCTCAAGCTCCGGCTCCTGAAGTTCGCTACAGGGCGCACGGGCACGAGGTCCGCGACGCGCGCGGTCGCTGGCTCGGGGGTCGCATCAAGCTCGCCGGAGATCCACCGGCCGGTGTCGGCGCTCAGCCGCCGAACTCGGGGCGTGCCGGTGCGCGCCGCTGGGTGCTACTCGGCATGACCGCGGTCTTCGTGGGCTGCGGTGTGTTCCAAGCGCTCGCGGTCGAGTTCCTGCCGCTGGTCAACGAAGACACGCGCTACTCCGAGCGGATCGGCGTCTCGTTCGCCGTCGGGGTGTGTATATCCGGTCTTTTGGCGATCGTCGTCCTGAGCGTAAGGTATCGCGAGAGTCTCATGGCTGACGATGCGAACGACGTGTTGTCGCTCAGCAAGTGCGCGTGCTGCGGGTATCGGATCGCTGAGGTACCCGTTCACCGCGATGGCTGTGTCGTCTGCCCCGAATGCTCCGCTGCCTGGCGCCTGCACGAGAAGGCTCCGATCATTCGAGCATAGTCGTGCGCGCCCTCATCACGTACATCTTCGGAGAACGCTGCCCTGACGGCCAGTGTGCTTTCCGGCTTCGATGGAAACGCACCGAGATCCGAGACGCCCACGGCGAATGGCGTCGACCCGTCTCGCGGTGGCCGCAGCCGAACTATGCGATCCGTGACATTCCGCGGCTCGTCAGCAATCAGTGGACCGTGCCCGAGCTGCGCGACGCATGGATCCGAACCCTCGTGAGGGCTTCTCTCCTGTTCATCCTGTGGCGCCTGTTCGCTGAGTATGCAATGCTCAGTCGGGCGAGCTTGGCCGTCATTCTGTTGCAGATCGCGGCCTTCCTCGTTGTCCAAGCATTCTTTCTTGCCGGATGGTGGAAGTCGATTAAGCCCTTGATCGGATGCATGCACGAGCGCCGCGCGACAGCACTCCTTGCAAGCGGTCTCTGCCCCGTCTGTTGTTACTCGATCGACGGCGTCCCGATCCAGCCCGACGGCTGCACGGTCTGCCCGGAATGCTCCGCCGGGTGGCAGCGAGCCGACGCCACCAACACCGAGCAATCTGCACCTTCCGCATCCGCATGAACGCCTTCGCCGCGATCCGCGAGTTCCTCGATCCGTTCGCCTCCGTCCGGGCCTCGGACGACGTGCGTGCAGGCATCACGCGGGTGCTGCTCCGCGACGCAAACGGCGTCTGGCACAGAGCCCGCGCCGCCTCCGCGCGCCCAGATTGTCTCCTCGAGATCGGACCGACTATCCGTTCCCGCATCGGCGCCGCGGCCGAGTTCCGCGCCTTCGGCCTCGTCATCCTCTACGCGCTGCTGCTCCTTGCGTACGCCGGCGCGATCCTCGTGCTCGCCTCCGACATCCGGATCCAAGTCGAGCCCGCACCGCTCGCCAGAATCGTCGCACGAGCCGTCGAGGCGACCATCCCGCTCGGGTTCTTCTTCTGGTTCTGGCTCGCGATCCTCCCGATCCGCGCGCTCATGATCGAGATCAACGCCGTGCGTGGAATCGCCGCCGGCGTCTGCCCCGCGTGCGGCTACACGATCCGCGACCTGCCGATCGATCCCGAGGGACACACGACCTGTCCCGAGTGCGCCGCCGCGTGGCGCCGTGAGCCCTCGCCCGACCTCGGCCGGTGACCGCTCGCGCCGCCGCGGCCGCCGGCCCCGCCCGCGAAATCCGCCGGGGTCTTCCCTATCATTGCGTTCGCCCTTTGGGGGGCGTAGCTCAGTTGGTAGAGCACCGGACTTTTAATCCGATGGTCCTGGGTTCGAGTCCCAGCGCCCCCACTTCTCCGCACGGCACACGAAGGATCGACTTGCCCACCGTTCTCCACGCCAGTTGGCTTGACGGATCGCTGCACCTTTGGCGGGAAGACGGTGCGCGCGTCGCGCAGCACACCGCGCCGAGCGGCGAGCCCGTGCCCGAGCACCCGTTCGCGGACGGCGATCTTCCCGAGCACTTGGCCGCGATCGTGGGCGCGGCGCCGCGACGCGAGATCACGCTGCGACTGCCCGCCGCGGGCGGGGTGCCGCGGCCGAGCCCGCAGCTCGAACTGAGCGGCGCGTCGCAGGGCGCCGACGACGCAGATGACGGCGTGGACATCGACTTCGAGGACCCCACCGTCGGGCTGGACGAGGAACCCGCGCCGCCGCCGGCCCCCGAGCCCGCCGCGGTGGTCGTGGCCCCGACGATCCAGACCTTCCGTGTGAACGCGCTCGCCGTCGACGCGGCACGGGCCGGCGACGTGCTCCTCGAGCTCGCGGACACGATCGCGGAGAACGGGGCGGACGTCCGCGCGGGCGGCGACTTTGAATATTGGGTTTTGTGCGCCCGCTTCGCCCGAACGCTCCTCGCGCAGGAGCGGCTCGTCCCCATGCTCGTGCAGGACTTGACGGGCGAGCTGCGCGGATCATGGCGGCCCTGGCTCAGCGACGAGGCGACCGCGAAGAAGGCGGCGGGGATCGTCGCGTCGATGCCCGCTATCGCCCGCGCGGGCGTGGACGCGATGGAGCACGGCGGCTGGGCGATGACCAGCGACTTCCTCGGCGCCGTGACCGACGCGTGGGCGAGGCGCGCACTCGAGGCCGAGAACTTCATCGACGCGGTCGAGGGTCGAGACACGGCGAAGGACGCGCCCGCGGCGTGGCTCTCGGGCCTCCTCTCGATGCGGCAGGAGATCCCGAGCACGACCTCCGTGCGCCAGGACATCGCCAAGCGCGTTCGGATGTGGATCGCGCAGCTCGAGGAGCGGGGCGCCAGCAGCGCGTGGCGACTCCTCTTCCGCCTGCGCGAGCCGGACCTCGTCGGCCTGCCCCCGGACGCCGCCCCGTCGCCCGACGAGCCGGCGTGGGTCCTGCACTTCTGCCTGCAATCCGCCGAGCAGCCCGCGCTCATCGTCGAAGGCTCGGACATCTGGCTGCTGTCGGGCGAGAGCGCCACGATCATGGGCCGCACGCTCCACCAGCCGCAGGAGCTGCTCCTCAAGGAGCTCGGCCGCGCGTCGCGTCTCTACCGCCGCCTCGAGGCGGCGCTCAACGAGCAGGAACCGGCGGAGCTGCGCCTCAACACGCGCCAGGCGTACGACTTCCTGCGCGAGGTGCGCCCCGTGCTGCTCGAGCAGGGCTTCGGCGTGCAGTCCCCGGACTGGTGGGACTCGCCCCAGGCGCGCGTCGGGGCGAAGCTCCGCCTTGAGAGTCAGCTCGAGACGGACCCGCGCCTTGCCCCGCCCGGCCTCTCCGGCGCGGGCAAGCCGCAGCTGGGGCTCGCGACGCTCGTGAACTACACGTGGGACATCAGCGTCGGCGACATGACGCTCTCGCTCGACGAGTTCGAGAGCCTCGCCGCGCGGCGCGTGCCCCTGGTGCGCGTCAACGGGCGCTGGGTGGAGGTGCGCCCGGAGGACGTGCACGCGGCGATCAAGTTCATCCGCGAGAACCCGGGCGGCACGATGCGCCTCTCCGAGGCGATGCGGATGGTCTACTCCTCCGACCTCGCGACGACGGGCATCCCCGTCGTCGGCATGGAGGCGACCGGCTGGCTCCAGGCGTTCTTCAACAGCGAGGCGGCGAGCAAGCAGCTCGAGCTCCTCCCGCCGCCCAGGGACTTCAAGGGAACGCTGCGCCCCTACCAGGCCCGCGGCGTGTCGTGGATGATGTTCCAGGAGCGGCTGGGATTCGGCCTCTGCCTCGCGGACGACATGGGCTTGGGCAAGACGGTCCAGCTCCTCGCGCTCCTCGCGTACGAGCGCGAGGGCGCCGAGCCCGCCGCGGAGCCCGCCGAAACACCCGCCCAGCCCGCGACGACCGCCGAGGGGGGAATCCTCACGTCGCTCCACCACGGCGTGCAGCCCACGCTCCTGCTCGTGCCCATGTCCGTCGTCGGCAACTGGCAGCACGAGACCAAGCGGTTCTGCCCCCACCTGAAGCTGCTTGTGCACCACGGCCCCGACCGCAATCAGGGCGAGGCTTTCTACGCCGCCGCGGCGAACGCGGACCTTGTCATCACGACGTACGCCCTGGCCCACCGCGACCGGGAGATGCTGGAGCGCGTCAAGTGGGGCCGCGTGGTGCTCGACGAGGCGCAGTACATCAAGAACCCGTCGAGCAAGCAGAGCCAGGCCGCCCGCGCCTTCGAGGCCGACCACCGCGTGGCCCTCACGGGCACGCCCGTGGAGAACCGCCTGACCGAGCTGTGGTCCATCATGGACTTTCTGAACCCGGGGTACCTGGGCGGAGCGTCCAGCTTCCGCACGCGCTTCGGCGTGCCCATCGAGCGCTACCACGACAAGAGCCGGGCGGAGAAGCTCCGGGGCCTGATCCGCCCGTTCGTCCTGCGCCGCCTCAAGAGCGACCCGACGATCATCGCCGACCTGCCCGCCAAGGTCGAGACCAAGGAATTCAGCCACCTCACGAGCGAGCAGGCGGCCCTGTACGAGCAGTACGTCAAGCGCATGCTCGCCGAGGTCGACCAGGCCGAGGGCATCCAGCGCCGCGGCATGGTCCTGTCGGCGCTCATCCGCCTCAAGCAGGTCTGCAACCACCCCGCCCAGGTCCTCAAGGACTGGGACGAATCGACCGCGGGCGCGCCCGACCCCGTGCGTTCGGGCAAGTGCATCCGCCTGCTGGAGATGCTCGACGAGACGCTCGCGGAGGGGGACCAGTCGCTCATCTTCACGCAGTTCCGCGTGATGGGCCGCATGCTCGAGACGATGATCCGCCAGCGCTTCGGGCGCGAGGTGCTCTTCATCCACGGCGGCGTGCCGCAGGCGCGGCGCCAGCAGATCATCGACCTCTTCCAGCGCAGGGGCGAGCAGCACCCGGTCCTGATCCTGAGCCTCCGGGCCGGCGGCGTCGGCCTCAATCTGACGGCGGCGACGCACGTCTTCCACTTCGACCGCTGGTGGAACCCGGCCGTCGAGAACCAGGCCACCGACCGCGCCTACCGCATCGGCCAGACGCGCACGGTGCAGGTGCACAAGTTCGTCGTCCGCGGCACGCTCGAGGAACGCATCGACTCGATGATCGAGAGCAAGCTCGAGCTTGCGCAGGACATCATCGGCGACGGCGAGGCGTGGCTGAGCGAGCTCTCGACCGACCAGCTCCGCGACGTCCTCTCGCTGAGGAACGATGCGGTGGATGACTTGGACTGACGCGCCGGCTGAGCTTGACAAGGCGTCGGGTGTCTGCGGGATCCGTCAATCAGCGTTCGGGATCCGTCACTCGCACGAACGCCGAATCACGAACGCCGCCTTCAACGAAAAACCCCGTTCATCGCCGGGGCTTGAGGCGAACGATGTTCTTTCGGTTCAGCGCTGCTCGCCGACCTGCCAGCGCAGGAAGCCGACGACGGTCGCCTTAGGGCCGATCACGTCCTTGATCTTGCGGCTCTCGTCGCGGATGAAGGGCTGCTCGAGCAGCGCCCGCTCCTCGTAGAACTTCCGCATGCCGCCCTCGACCATCTTCTCCGCGATCTCCTTGGGCTTGCCGCTCTCCATCGCCTGCTCGATGCGGAAACGGCGCTCCTTCTCGGCCATGTCCGCCGGGATGTCCTGGATCGACACCGCCACCGGGCGGGGCGTCGCCGCGGTGATGTGCATGCAGATGTCGCGCAGCGTCTCGTCGCTGATGGAGCCGGTCGCCTGCACGACCACGCCCGTCTTGCCGTCGTGGTGCACGTAGTGGCCGAACGCGCCCGTGCCCGGGTCCTGCGTCAGCTTGTGCCCGCGCACGTACTGGGCGTTCTCGCCGGTCGAGATGCGCAGCTCGTCGATCACCGCGGTGATCTTCGGGCTCGCCGGGATCTCGCCCGCCGGCTCGCTCAGGAGCATGTCCGCGACCTTCTGCGCCGCCTCGACGAACTTGGGGTTCTTGGCGGTGAAGTCCGTCTCGGTCCGGACCTCGACGATCGCCGCGGCCTCGCGCGACAAGGCCACCGCGATCCGCCCCTCGCCCGCGGCGCGGTCGGTCTTGGTGTCCATCTTGCCCTTGAGCTGCTTGCGGAGAATCTCCTCTGCCTTCTCGAAGTCGCCCTTGGCCTCCATGAGGGCCGCCTTGCAGGCCATCATGGGCAGGTTCGTCTTGTCGCGGAGCTTCATCACGTCTTTGGCGGAGAGTTCCATCGTCGTTCCTCTTTCGTGCTTCGCCGCTCGGTGCGGCGGTTCTGATGGCCCGGGCGGGGCGAGCCCCCGCCGGGCCATGGTGGTCGATGATGCGTGGTCAGGACGCGATCAGCCGGCGGCGACGGGGTTGCCCTCGGGCGTCGCGTTCGGCTCGTCGGACCGGAACTGCGCCCGGCGGCTGCGGCGGGGCTTCTCGCCCTGCGGGCCGGCCGGGCCCGCGCCGGACATGTCCGGGCTCTCGCCGCCGGGGGAGGCGCCGGCGTTCGCCGCCGCCGCCTTCTCCTCGCGCATCTGCCGGCCCTCGGCGGCCGCGAGGCAGAGCTCGCGGACGACGACGTCGATCGAACGCATGCTGTCGTCGTTGCCCGGGATCACGATGTCCACGAGCTCGGGGTCGCCGTCCGTATCGATGAGCGCGATCGTCGGGATGCCGAGCTTGCGCGCCTCACGGAGGGCCGTGATCTCGCTGCGGACGTCGATCACGACGAGGCAGCCGGGCAGACGCTCCATGCCGCGGATGCCGTTGAGGTTCCGGGCGATCTTGCGCTGCTCGCGCTTCAGCTGGCTCTCCATCTTCTTGGAGTAGCTCGAGAAGTTGTCGTTGCGCTCGATGGCGTCGAGCTCCTCGAGGCGCCGCAGGCGCTGGCGGATCGTGCGGAAGTTGGTGAGCGTGCCGCCGAGCCAGCGCTCCGTCACGTAGTGCATCTTGACGTCCGGCACGCGCGTCTCGAGCACGCTCTTGGCCTGGCGCTTCGTGCCGACGAAGCACACGTCCTTGCCCTCGGCGACGCTCTTGGCGATGTACTTCTTCGCGAGGAGGAGGCCCTTGACCGTCTCCTTGATGTCGATGATGTGGATGCCGTTGCGCTTGCCGTAGATGAACGGCTGCATCTTGGGGTTCCACCCGCTGGCCCTCTGGCCGAAGTGGATGCCCGCCTCGATCAAGTCCTGTACAAGCGTGTTCGCCATGATCAATCTCCAGCAGCGACACCGGCGGGACGGCTGTTCGACGCGGAGGGCTCATCCCCCGCGCCCGCCTCGCACAAGGGCGCTTCAAAGTGCGGGCCCCGGGCCCGCGTAAAAAAGTCGATCCCGAGGCCACCGGCCCCGGCCACCGCGCGGCGTTGAACAGCGACCGCCGCGGAGTTATGGTAGGTCGGACGTGTTCGCAACGCCAGCGATCGGCCCGCCGCCCCGCCCGTTCGGGCGGAGTACGGCGATTTCGGAGAGGTTATCGAGGCGCGGGCTTCACCCGAGGGGCGATCCGGCCGACTGAGAAGCCGGGGGATTGACCGCAGGGGCCGCGCATATGGGACAAACACAGATCCTGGTCCGGCGCAGCGTCCGGCACGACGTCTCGATCCGGGGCGTGCTCTCCATCGCGCCCGAGCACACGGGCATGGTCTTGTTCGGGCCTAACTCGGGCGCGAAGGACGGCTGGATCGAGTGCGACTGCGTGGACTTCTCCCTCGGCGGCGTCGGCGTCATGGCGCAGGTGTTCGTGCCCCGCCTCGCCCGGGTGCACGTCAAGCTCTTCAGCGCGGGGGAGGAGCCCCGCCCGGTGCTCGAGGCCACGTGCGTCGTGCGCCGCACCATCATGACCGACAGGCGGCCCATGTACAACCTCGGGTGCTCGTTCATCGAGATGACGGAGAGCTCGCAGAGGCAGGTGGAACGGCTGATGACGCTGCTGTCGTCGGAGGCCTGACGGCCGGAGAACGCGCGATGCTCGACTCGAAGAACTTCGTCGTGCGGACGCTGCTGGCCGACGGGCTGGTGACGGAGGCCGACCTGCGCCGCGCGGGCGAGCACGCCATGGCGACGGGCAGCGACCTGCTCGACTCGATGGTGCAGCTCGGCGTCGCGACCTCGCGGCGGCTCGCCATCGCCCGCGCCAAGATCTGCGAGTACCCCTTCGTCGACCTGTCGCAGTTCGAGATCGACTTCAACAACACTCGCTTCATCCCGCGGAACGTCGCCGAGCGCATCGTCGCCTTCCCGCTCTTCGTCATCGACGGCGTCGCGACCGTCGCGATGCTCGACCCCCTCAACCTGCAGGCCATCGACCAGGTCCGCCAGCTCCTCCGCTGCGACGTCGACCCCGTCGTCGCCGACGCCGACGAGCTCCGCGCGCTGATCGCCCGCGCCTACAGCATGGTGCGCGAGCAGGAGAGCACCGGCGTCGACACCGAGCAGGCGCTCACCACCGGCGACGAGCCCGTCGTCGCCGCCGTCAACCAGATCCTCGCCGCGGCCGCCGACTCCGGCGCGTCCGACATCCACCTCAACCCCGAGGAGCGCGAGCTCGTCACGCGCTTCCGCGTGGACGGCGTGCTGCAGAACCAGCAGGGACCGCCGCGCTCGATGCACGAGGCGATCGTGCAGCGCCTCAAGGTGCTCGCCAAGCTCGACCTCACGCAGACGCGAAAGCCCCAGGACGGCAAGTTCCGCCACCGCCACAAGAACGAGAACGTGGACATCCGCCTGTCGGTCATCCCGACGATCCACGGCGAGAACGTCGTGATGCGCCTGCTCCGCGCCGCGGCGAAGATCGGCCCGGTGTCGGCGCTGGGCATGCCCGCCAAGGCCGCCGAGTGGTTCGAGGACGCGATCCTCCGGCCGCACGGCATCATCCTGGTGACCGGCCCGACCGGCAGCGGCAAGACGACGACCCTCTACACGGCCCTCAACCGCCTGAACACGCCCGACGTCAACATCCTCACGATCGAGGACCCGGTCGAGATCCGCCTCCCGGGCGTTCGCCAGGTGCAGGCCAACGCGGAGATCGGGCTCACCTTCGCCTCGGCGATGCGGTCGTTCCTCCGCCAGGACCCGGACATCATCCTGGTGGGCGAAGTCCGCGATCAGGAGACCGCGCTCATCGCGATCCAGGCGGCCATGACCGGCCACCTCGTCTTCTCGACGCTGCACACCAACGACGCGATCGGCTCGATCACGCGCCTGCGCGATATGGGCCTGCCGACCTTCGCGATCAACAGCGCGCTGATCTGCGCGATCGCCCAGCGGCTCGTGCGGAAGCTCTGCCCGTCGTGCGCCGTGCCCGACACCACCCACCCGCTGCTCCGGAAGATCGGCCCGCGCTTCGCCGACGCCGACTTCCGCGCCCCCGCGGGGTGCATCTCCTGCCGGCAGGTCGGGTACAAGGGCCGCATGGGCGTCTTCGAGATGCTCCGCATGACGCCCGCGATCCAGGCGCTCCTCGAGCACCAGGCGCCGAGCAGCCAGGTGCTGCAGGCCGCCCGCGCCGACGGCATGCGATCGCTCTTCGAGGACGGCCTCGACCGCGCCGCCCAGGCCCTCACCAGCCTCGACGAAGTCGCGTCGCTCCGCAGCGAGCTCGCGGGCGGCGAGAGCGCGTCCGAAACGAGGGCCGCGGCATGAGCGTTCGCACGTACTCCTACACCGCCCTCGACGCCGCCGGCCAGAAGACGAGCGGCACGGTCCGGGCCATCGGCGAGCAGGAGGCTTTTCGGAAAGTCAACGCCGCCGGACTGACGCCCCTCAAGCTCGACGCGCTGCAGGCCCGCGCCCCGCTCTTCACCTTCGGCACGATCACGCACTCGGACATCGTGAGCCTCACGCGCGAGCTGGCCGTGCTCGTCGAGGCGAGGATCCCGCTCGACCGGGGCCTCGCATCGATCGCCGAGCACGAGCGCAAGCACCAGCTCGCGGACATGATCCGCGACGTCGCCACCATGATCGAGTCCGGCCAGTCCCTCACCGCCGCGCTGGCGAAGTACCGGCACGTCTTCGGCGACGCCTACATCGAGACGATGCGCGCCGCCGAGAAGTCGGGCTCGCTCGTCGAGGTCACGACGCACGTCGCCGACATGCTCGAGCGCCAGCAGGAGACGCGCCAGCTCATCCGCCGCGCGATGGCCTACCCCGTCGTCGTCTGCTGCATGGTCCTGGCCGCCGTCACCGTCATCGTCGGGTTCGTGGTGCCCAAGTTCGCCGCGACATTCTCGAGCCAGGGCGCAAAGCTCCCGCTCGCGACGCGGATCGTCCAGTCCATCGGCGAGTCGGGCAAGAACTACTGGTGGGCCTACGCGGGCGGCCTCGCCGCGATCATCGTCACGCTCGTGCTCATGTGGCGCAACCCCGCCGGCCGCTGCCGGCTCGAGCTCCTCCTCACCCGCATCCCGTACGTCGGAAAGATCGTCATCAGCGTCGCGGCCGCCCGCTTCGCCCGTGTGCTGGGCATCGGGCTGGCGAGCGGGCTGGACGTGATCGAGGCGATCGACGTCGCCGGGCGGAGCACCGCCCGCCCCGTCTTCGTCGCGGAATGCTCGGAAATGGTCTCCCGACTGCGCCAAGGCGACCGCCTGACGGACGTGATCCAGAAGAGCCGCTACCTCCCGCCGTTCGCCAAACGCATGATCGGCGCCGGCAAGGACAGCAGGGAGCTCGCCCGCGCCTGCGACATCGTCGCGCGCCACTTCGACCGCCAGAGCAGCACGCTCACCAAGAACATCAACACGATCATCGAGCCCCTGCTCACGATCGCGCTGGCGGGCATCGTGTTGCTCGTCGCTCTCTCCGTCTTTCTCCCGATGTGGCAGATGTCCCGTCTCAAGCACTGACGGCGCCCGATAACCCGCGGGGGCGCCGCCGCCCGCGCACCGCGTCGCTTCTTTCTGGCGCCCGCCGGGGCCGACTGGACCGGGCCGCCACGCCGCCCGACATACCCGGTGATGCTCCGCCGCTCCCCAAACCCGCGCCGCGCGTTCACCTTCCTCGAGGTGATGATCGTCGTGATCATGATCGGCATCCTCGCCGCGATCGTCGTCCCGCAGTTCGGCGCCGCCAAGGGAGAGGCCACCCGCTCCGCGCTCACCTCGTCGCTCGGCGGCGTCCGCAGCGCGATCGCAGGCTATCGAGCGAATCAAGCGCTCGCCGGCACGGGCAACTTCCCCACGCTCTCGGAGCTCACGACGCCCGGCACGGTCCTCGCCGACGACGTGCCGCCGAACCCCTACTCCGGCCTCGCCGCCGTGCAGTCCGTCACCGCGGGGCAGGCCGCCAACCGCACCGTGATCAACAGCGGCGCGTACGGCTGGAACTACTTCGTCAACAACGCCGCGAGCCCCCCCGTCGCGACGTTCTATGCCAACTCCGCCGTCTCCATCGGCACGGACGCCACCGGCGCAACGCTGTACGCCAACGAGCAATGACGATCCTCCCCCGCCATCCCCGCGTCCGCGCGTCGCCGCGCCACCGCGCGCTGACGGTGATGGAGATGCTCGTCGTGACCACCGTCATCGGCATCGTCGCCGTGACCGCGATCCCGGCCGTGAGCGCCGCGCGCGACGCCTACCGCGTCGGCGCGGCCGCGGAGCTCGAGCGGCATCTCCTGACCGCCCGCGCCGAGGCGCTCGCGACGGGCCGCCCGCGCGGCGTCCGCGTCGACCGAGTCACGACCCGCATCGAGCACCTCGTCATCGCGAGCGCGGGCGCGACGCCGACGCCCGCGACGGACGCGCTCGGTTCACCCCGCGGCGGCGTTCTCCTCGCCGACAGCATGCGTGGCGTCGCGATCACGGCCATGACCGACGGCGCCGGAGCGGCATCGTCCTTGATGACAGTCTGGTTCGCCAACGACGGGACGCCGCAGCGCCGCGGCGCGGACGGCTCGCTGCAGGGGCCGGCCGCCGCGCAGGCCAGCGTCGAGTTCCCGGGCAACCACGGCGTCCGCGTCACCCCCGTCTCCGGGGCGGTGGAGCGATGGTGACCGCACGCCCTCCATCCCGCCGCGCCTTCACGCTCGTGGAAGCGCTCCTGGTCGTGATCGTGCTCGCGATCGCCGTGCCGGCGAGCACCATGTTCCTCGACCAGCGGGCGGCGCAGCGCGCGGACGCCGCGACCGCCGCCCGCGCGACCGTCTACGCGCAGGCGGTCATGGAGTTCGTGCTGGCCGACGCCGCGAGCGGGCACGCGCTCCTCGGGTACGCCGCCTTCGCGGACGCGGGCACCTATGTGGACGACCCGGCCACCGGCATGCGCGCCCGCTTCGCGAACGTCTCGGCCCCGTACGAGGCGCTCGGGTACACCTTCGACGTCGCCGTCGGCCCGGAGGTCTCCGCCTCCGGCGCCGCGACCGGGGACCCGTCCAAAGACCTCTTCCGCGAAGTGACGGTCACCGTGCACGCGCCGGGCGTAGGCACGGACCGATTGACGATCGTGCTCTCCTCGCTGGTGACCGATCTATGACGCCCGCCGCCCGATCCCGCCGCGGTTTCACGCTCGTCGAGGCGCTCGGCGCCCTCGCGATTCTCGGCGTCGTCATCGCGCTCGTCATGCCCGTGATCCACGGCGCCTCCACCAACACGGTGGCGGCGGACCGCGCCCGGGGCGTGGTCGAGAAGGGCGCGTACGCGGCGGACAGGATCGCACGCCTGATCCGCGATTGCCCGACCGACGCCGCCGATCCGACCGCCCTGGGCATCACCACCGCGCTCGATACGAGCCTGATGCTCGCCGACGGCCGCGGCGTGTCGCTCAGCGGAAGCACCCTCCTCTACCACTCGCCCGCTTCGCCCGGCGGCGAGCCGCTCGCCGAGGACGTTTCCTCGCTCGAGTTCCGGTATCTCATGCCCGACGGCGAAAGCACGACGGGCGACCCGGCGAAGATGCAGCGGATCGAGTTCGCGCTCGTGATCAGCGGCGTCGAGCTGCGCTCGGTCGCGCTCCCGCGCGTGAGGATGGTGACGCCGTGACAGACCCGCGCCGCAGGGGCGCCGCGCTCGCCGCGGTGCTGCTCATGCTCGTCGCCCTCAACGTCTGCGCCGTGCTCGTCACCGCCGGCGGCACGGACGACGCGAACCTCCTCGCCCTGCGCGTCGAAACGGCAAGGGCCCTGTACGCGGCGGACTCCGCCGCGAGCGTCGTGCTGCGCCTCCGCGCCGCCGGCGGGACCATGCCGTCCGAAGGTTCCACCCTCACCCTCACGCACTCGAGCGCGGTGTACCAGGAAGTCCCCCAACTCTCCGAGGAACCCGCGACGCTCGAAGTTCTCGGGCGTTCGGGCCGCGCGGCGCGGCGCGTGCGCGTCGAACTCGGCGAGCCCTGACCAAACCCGGTCGCACCTCCGGTCGATGTTCCCACAGACAACTCCGCGCCCGGCCAGCTCACCATGCTCAAACGAGACGCCATCATTGTCGGCCTGTCACCCACCGCCGTGCGCGTCGGGGTGCTGAGCGGCGGTGAATTCGCCCGTGTCGAACGCGTCGGTCTCGACCCGGATCAATGGGACGACCACTGGCGGCAGAACCTCCGACCGATCGACGATGCCCTGCGCGAAGCGTGCAAGGGGCTGCGGCTGCGCCCCGGCGCCCCGGCCCGCCTCCTCTACCTCGCGCCGCGAACGCTCGCCGACATCTTCGCCGCGCCGGCCACGGGCACGGCCGCCGTGCAGGCCGCGGAGCTTTCGCTCCTGCAGTCCCTCCCCGACGCGGGGCACGGCTGGATCACCGGCACCCGCGTGCTGGGCGAGCAGGACCTGCGCCGCGTCAGCATGAGCGACGCGGCGCCCGGGCAGACCAACGCCGCGTCCACCAAGCGGACGCTCGTGCTGACACTGGCCGAACGCGCGGACGACGCGGACATTCTCGCGAACTGGGTGCGCCGCGCCGGCCTCACGCCGCGGAGCATTTACCCGTCGAAAGCCGCCCTCCTTCTCAACGCGATGCGCCGCACGCGCGCGCCCGGCGAGCAGGGGACGCGCCTGGACGTGCAGCTCGGCGAGCACGCGTGCACGCTGGTCGGTTGGATCAACGACGAACTCGTGCTCGGCCGGTGCGCCGAAGTGGGGTACGCGCTCCTCGCCGACGCGATGTACCGCTCGGGCCGCGGAGCGGCCCGAGAGGCCACTTTCTCCCGCGACGCCGCCTCGCGTCTGCTCTTCTCCTCCGGCATCCCCTCGCGCGGCCAGACCGTTGACCAGAACCTCGGACTCGACGCCGACCACGTGCTCCCGCTCTTCCAGCCCGCGCTGCAACGCTACATGATCGAGATCAGGCAGACCGCCCGGTTCGGCCTCATGGAGAGCGATCTCTCCCGCGTCCGAGTCCGGCTGCTCGGCACCGGCGCGGGCGTGCCGGGCCTCGCCGAATCGCTCGCGACGCACACCGACACGAACGTGGATCGCGTCGAGGCCGATACCCGGCGCATCGGCGGCGCCGAGGATGATCAGCTCGGGGACCTCCCGGCCGCAGTCCCGTTGCTGGACCAGGGCGTCTGGATCACCCCGCCCGCTGTCCGCGCCGCCGTGACCGCCCGCTCCCTCGACCGCGCCGTCCACGCGGGCATCGCCGGCGCCGCGCTCGGTCTCGCGGCGCTCGGCGCGTTCGCGTACGTCGAGGGCGTGCGCGTCGACGAGCGGAACAGCGCGATCGCGCCGCGCGTGAAAGCGCTGGAAGCCGACGCGGAGGCCCGCTCCAGGATGGCGTCGCAATCCGCGGAGTTCGCTTCGCTCCTCAGCATCGCGAACGCGGGGCTCGGCGAGCGCCCGCACTGGCGCGGCGTGTTCACGCTCCTCGCGGGCGCCGACCGCCCCGGCCTCGTTGTCGACGAGATCTCCGCCGATTACCAGACCGAGCGGCCCACGCTGTCCATCCGGTGCACGGCGACGGGCAAGAACGCGGACGGCAAGGACCCCGCCTCCGCGTTCCTCGACGAGCTGGCGCGGAGCCCGCTCGTGCTGAGCGCGCGGGTCGTTTCCGCCCGGGTTGCTCCGGACGACGACGACGCGAGAGAGCTCACCCTCGGTCTCGAACTCGCGACGCTCCCGGTCCATCCCGGGATGTTCGCCGACGCCGGCGCGGAGGACACCGAGTGAGCCAGACCGGTTTCAGCCTCGTGACGCTGGTCCGCCCGAGGCTCGGGCGCGCGCTCGTCGCGGGCGCGATCTGCGCGGGCGGGTGGTACGCCGGCGTACGCCCCCTCGAGCGCTCGCTCGCCGCGAAGGCCGAGGCCATGCACGCCATGGAGGTGAGTCTCGCCGCGGCGAACGAGCCCGGCGCGGACGCGGAACGCCTGCCCCGGGAGGCGGCGCGGCTCGAGGCGTCCTTCACGGGCGCGAAAGCGTGGTGCGAGTCCGTCACCGACCCGGGCCAGGTCTACAACGCGCTCACCCGTCTGGCGTCCGAGCACTCCGTCACGCTCGCGCGCATCGACCCCTCCGGCACGCGCGACGTCATCGTCGCGAGCACCGACTCGCAGCAGGCCCCCACCGCGCGCCGCCGCCGCGGCAACCAGACGGCCCAGGCGTCGGCCCGAGGCCCCGTGCCGGAGATCATCATGTACCGCCTCTCCGCTCGGGGCGCGTACGAAAACGTCTGCGCGTTTATCGCAGACTGCGAGACGTCGCTGGGGGCGTCGAAAGTGCTCTCGTTCTCGATGCGCCCGGCGCTCGGGGCGGGCGCCGGCGTCGTCGAGGCCGAGATCGAAACCGGCCACCTCAAGATGCCTCCGACGAAGAAGGAGGAAGCCGCCGCGAAGCAGAAACAGGGAACACCATGACGCCCCCGATCCTCGAATCCGCCGTCAACCGCTGCCCCTGGCAGGTCTTCGCGGCCGTGATCGCGATCCTCCCGGCCGGCCTCATGCTCGGGGCGCGCCACATGTCGCCCGACCTGGGCCCGCGCGCGGCGGGCGCCGGGGCGATCGCGCCGAACATGAACGCCACGCTCACCGTCACGGCCGATGGGCCCAAGCCGCTCACCCGCGAGCAGGAACGGCTGAGCCAGGACTTCGCCCGCTACGACGACGTCACCCCCAAGCGCCCCCGCTTCCCGGCGCCGCTGCACGTCGAGCCCTCGACGATCGTGCCCGTCGCCTCCGGGGCGGCCGAGTCGACCGTGGTCGCCGCCCTGACGTCGATCATGGCGACCAGGTCCGGGCCGATCGCGATCATCGGCGGCAAGATGCGCCGCGCCGGCGAGCGTGTCGGCCAGGGCTGGCGCGTCGAGTCGATCGACCCCAAGGCCGGGCGCGCGACGATCGTCCACACCGACGGCAGGACGCAGGACCTCTTCCTCCGCAAGCCCGCGTCGGGCAACTGACGGCCACTTCCTAGACTGGCGCATGGCCAGCGACAGCGCGCAACCGACCACGATCGCCGCGGCGAAGACCCGCACATCCGTGAAGGAGACGATCACGTCCATCGTGATCGCCTTCGCCCTCGCGTTCGTATTCCGCGGGTTCGTGGTCGAGGCGTTCGTGATCCCGACCGGGTCGATGGCCCCGACGCTCAACGGCGCGCACGTGCGCGCACGCTCGCCCCTGACGGGCTACGAGTTCGCCGTCGGCCCGCGCGACTACACCAACCCGAGCATGCAGGTCCCGCTGCCGATGCAGGGCACGACGGTGAAGCCGCTCCAGCTCACCGACCCTATGTCGGCGGCGGAGCTCCGACTGGCCGGGGCGGCGACGCGCTGGGGCGACCGCATCTTCGTCCTCAAGTACCTCGCGGGCATCTACGACCCCGCCCGCTTCGACGTCGTCGTCTTCAAGAACCCGACGGACCCGACGATCAACTTCATCAAGCGCCTCGTCGGCCTGCCGGGGGAGATGGTCGCGCTCGCCGACGGGGATGTCTTCACGCGCACGCCGCAGCAGAACGACGCGAGCGGTGGCAATCCGTGGGCGCTGGCCGGCTGGAAGTGCCGCACAAAGCCCGCGCACGCGCAGCGCGCCATGTGGCAGCCCGTCTTCGACGGCTCGTACGCCCCGCTCCCGTCGGACAACTCCGCCGTCTTTACGCCGCCGTGGAAACCCGCGACAGACACCGAGTCCTCCCGGTGGCGTCTGAACCCGACGGGCGAGTACCAGTACGCCGGCCCGGGGCCCGCCGCGCTGCGCTGGGATGGTGCGCCGTTCCGCGTCACCGACGAGTATCCGTATAACCAGTCGATGCGCCCGACGCTCCTGTTCCCCGTGAGCGACGTCCGCATGTCCCTCGGCCTGCGTCCCTCGAAAGACGGCATGCCCATCAGCGCGGTCCTGTTCGCGCGCAAGCACGAGTTCCGGCTCGATATCGACGGCCAGACAGTCTCCCTGCGCATGCGCTCAACGGAGACACCAGACGCGTCGTGGCAGGAACTCGGCGGCGGGGGGCTCGACGCCCCGATGCCCGCGGGCGTCGTGACCAACGTCGAGTTCTGGCACGTCGACCAGACGCTGCAATGCTGGATCAACGACAAGCTGATCACGTCCGGCGTGTACGACTGGACGCCGGCGGATCGCGTCAAATACGCCACGCGCCCCTCCTTCGAGGACATTGCCCAGCGACCGACGTCGCTCATCGACGGGGGAATCTACACCCGCCCCGAGATGCGCTGGGAATTCGGCGGCGGAGACTTCACCGTGTACCGGGTGCGCCTCGATCGCGATATCCACTATCAGGCCAACACCTACCCCCAGGCGCCCAATATGCCCGCCCTGTCGACCCACCCGTCCGCGACGCTCACGCTTGGGTCGAATGAGTACTTCTGCTGCGGCGATAACAGCCCCTCGAGTCTCGACGGCCGGCTCTGGAGCGACGTTCACCCATGGGTGGAGACCATCAACCCCACGCCCGGCGTCGTCTCGCGCGACCTCATGATCGGGAAAGCCTTCTTTGTCTACTTTCCATCCCCCGTGAAACGGTGGATGGTGCCTGTTCCTGACGTTGGCCACATGCGTTGGATCTGGTGACAAAGAGTTATAGGGCGTTCCTCCGGGTGCGGCCGCTGTGTCTCTTTCGCTCGCGGCCGTAACTCCCACTCGGCGGCCCACTTCCATCTGCGTGCCCGCGTGACACAATTTATTTTGTCAGATTGGTGGCATTTCCAAAAAGCTGTGGCATGTTGTTCCCGTCTCTCTCTCCTCCTGTCTCGGCTGCGGGCGGAAACACGCAGTCGGGCTTCAAGAAGGCCGGTGGTTGGCGGGTCGCTGACGACCCCGGCTTTCGACGGTGTCTTGTCTCTCTCTCCTCTATGACTCGGCCACGGGCGGAAACGCGTGGCCGAGTTTTCTTTTTGGCCGGGCGGCGGCCGGCCCGTAACCTTTGCCGCGCCGGAGCATCGGCGCGCCGGAGGCACGGATGCCCGCCCCAAACTTCGCCCTTGCGCAGGCATCCCCATCCGCGATCACGCTCACCACGCCCGACTGGATCGTCCTCGGCTGCTACGGCGCGCTCCTCGTCCTGACCGGGATCTACTTCTCGCGGCGCGGCGCGAAGGGTGTTCGCGACTACTTCCTCGCCGAGCGCTCGATGCCGGCGTGGGCGGTCGCCTTCTCGATCCTCGCCACCGCGCAGTCCGCCGCGACGTTCATCGGCGTGCCGGAGCGCAGCTACGTCGGCGACCTCACTTACCTCGCCGCGTCGCTGGGGCCATTGATCGCGGCGCTCCTCGTCTCGGCGTTCTTCCTCCCCCGCTACTACCGCGCGGGCGTCGCGTCGCCGTACGAGCTGCTCGAGAACCGCTTCGGGCCGGGGGCGCGCACGGCCACGAGCTGGGCGTACCTGCTGGGCCGTCTGCTCGGGAGCG
Source organism: Phycisphaerales bacterium (assembly GCA_035628115.1). Taxonomy (GTDB): domain Bacteria; phylum Planctomycetota; class Phycisphaerae; order Phycisphaerales; family UBA1924; genus BJHL01. The sequence goes on from DASPKL010000022.1 coordinate 182,359, forward strand.
GCGCGAGGACGTACATCGGCGCGCTCCCGCTCTCGCTCGCTGTCTACGGCGACGCGACGCTCCCGCACGTGCTGGTGTCGATCGGCGCGATCATGCTCGTGGGCACTGTCTACACGCTCGCGGGCGGCGTCCGCAGCGTCATCTGGACCGACGTGCTGCAGGTTTGCGTCTACCTCGGCGCCGGCGTCGCGGCTCTGGCCTTCCTTCTCTCCATCGTCCCGGCGCCGCTCGACGCCGTTCTTGACGCTCTCCGCACCGCGGGCCCGGACGGCGCGGACAAGCTGCGCGTCGTGGACCCGGGGATCAGATTCGCGCCGGAGGTCACGATCGCCCGCGGCGCACCCTACTCGATCCTGGCGAGCATCACCGGGCTCATGCTCCTCAACCTCGCGGTGATGGCGATCGACCAGGACCTCGTGCAGCGGTGCCTCACGTGCCGCGACCACCTGCACGCCGCCAGGAGCGTCATCATCTCGCAGCTCCTCGGCGTCCCCGTGGTGCTTCTGTTTCTCGCGATCGGGCTGCTGCTGTTCGTCTACTACCAGCGCCCGGACCTGATGGGCGTGTCCGCCCCCGCCGCGAGCGCCCCGGCGAGCAAGGACATCTTCCAGACGTTCATCCTTTCGCGCATGCCGCCGGGCCTGCGCGGGCTCATGATCGCGGGCGTCCTCGCGATCGGCCCCATCGGCATCAACGCCACGCTCAACAGCATGGCGAGCACGCTGATGAACGATACGGTGCTGCGCGTCCGGGGCAGCTCCGGCCCCGCGAGCGACCTCCGCGCGAGCCGCCTTCTCGTGGTCGCGTGCGGCGTCACGCTCGCGGGCGTCGCCTGCCTCTGCGCCTGGTGGCAGCAGCACTCGAAACTCCCGCTGCTCGACTTCGCGCAGGCCGTCCTCGCCTTCGCGTACACGGGCCTCCTCGGCGTCTTTCTGTGCGCCCTGTTTACACGCCGCGGGAGCACACGCAGCGCGATCACAGCCATGCTCGCCGCGGCGGGCCTGTGCGTGCTGGTGCAGCCGTTCGTGCTGGCGAACCTGCGCCGGTTTGTGTCGAGCCTCCCCTCGCCCTTCGCATACGCCGACGCCGCGCTCGCGTGGGCCGGAGCGTGGGCCTTTTCGTGGCACTTCGTGGCGGGGACGGCGGTCGCGTTCGCGATCTGCCTCGCCGGTTCCACGCCGCCCGGGAGGCGGCGGTGAACGCGCACGACGCGGCGGGGATTCTCGCGCCGGCGCCCGCGCGCGTCGAGACGTTCGCGGGCCGGGTCGCGGTGCCCGACCACGTCGATGCGCGGCTCTTGACCCGCTTGCTCTCACATCCCGCCGATGCGGAGCGGCTCACGCATGGTTGGGTTCGGCCCCGGATCTCCGGCGGCCATTGCGGCTCGGATACGCGGGGTGCGCAGTCCTTCGAGCTGTGCGTCACGGCCGGCACCGCACCCACGGTGACGATCTCGTCCCCGTCGCTCGTCGGCGCCCGCCACGGCCTCGCCGCGCTTGCGCAGCTCCTCATCGCCTCGCCGCGATCGCTCCCGGCGATGCGCATCACCGACCGCCCGGCAATCGTCCACCGCGGCGTGATGCTCGACGTCTCGCGCACGCGCGTGCCGACGGTGCGATGGCTCACATCGCTCCTTGACGACCTCGCGCTAATGCGGATCAATCACCTTCAGCTCTACTTCGAGCACACGTTCGCGTACGAGGGGCACGAGGAGGCGTGGCGGGGCAGCTCGCCGATCACGCCGGACCAGCTCGCCGCGCTCGACGATGCTTGTCGCGATCGCGGCATCGAGCTCGCCGCGAATCAGAACTGCTTCGGGCACCTCGCGCACTGGCTCCGGCTGCCGCGGTACGCCCGCCTCGCCGAGACGCACGGCGATTGGATGTTCGATGCGTGGCCCCGCTCCGGACCGTTCTCGCTCTGCCCCACCGATCCCGGCTCGCTTGAACTCGCTCGCGATTGGATCGCGCAGATGGCCCCGTGCGTGCGGTCGCTTTTCTTCAACATCGGGTGCGATGAAACGTACGACATCGCGTACGGGCGCTCGAAGGCGACTGTCGCCGAGCGCGGCCGCCTCGCGGTCTTCACGGACTTTGTCTGCAAGCTCGCCGGGGCGGTGCGCGGGGAGGGGAAGACGCCGTTGATCTGGGGCGACATGGTCTTCTCGCACGCGGCCAAGCCCGACGCCCGCGAGCACCTCGAGCGACTGCGCAACGCGGGCGTCATGTGCCTGGCGTGGAACTACGAGCCGGACGCTCCCTTCGCCGGCTGGGTCGAGGCGGCTCACGGCGCCGGCATGCCCTGCTGGGCGTGCCCGGGCACGAGCTCGTGGCGCGCGATCACCGGCAGGACGGCGGAGCGCCGCGCGAACATCAACGACGCCGCGTCGGCCGGCGCCGACGGACTGCTGCTTTGCGATTGGGGGGACTCGGGGCACTGGCAGCAGTGGATCGTTTCGATCCCTGCGCTCGCGCAGTTCGCCTGCGCCGCGTGGTCGGGCACGTCCGCGAGCGACGAGCAGACGCGCGCGGCTGTCCGTGCGCTGCTCCCGAAAGCCGACGCTTTACTCCCCGCTTTCCTCGACGCGCTCGGCGATGCGGACCTGCCCCTCCGCGAAGTGCTCGGCGTCTATTCGCGCCCCGACCTGACGCGGCTTCGCAACCAGACCGCGCTCTTCGCGAGCCTTTTTCAGCCGCCGGAGGCGATCGTCCGGGCCGGACATTCGGACCGGTGGCGTGCGTGCGCCGAGACGTTGACACGCCTGCGTCGGTCCATTCCAACGACCGGGGACACCTTCCAGGACGATGGTCTCGCGCACACGCTCGACCTCGCGTCGTTCGCCGCGGCACGTGCCCTCGCCTGTTTCGGCGAACCTCACGATCTCCCGGACCTGCACGGGTGGCTCGACCGTCTCGCGCAAGGGCATGCCCGTCTCTGGTGTGCGACGAGCAGAACCGGGGAGTTGCCGAAAAGCCTGTCGTACTTCGACCGCGTGCGCGAGCTCACGCCGGGGGTTGCATGACACGTGTGCGCACCGTCGTCGGTTGCATGACGGGCACGAGCATCGACGGCCTCGACGCCGCCGTGGTCGAGATCATCGGCGGCGGGCTCGGGATTCGCGCCCGCTTCGTCCGCGCCGTGTCGCTTCCTCTCGGCGAGCTCGCGCCGCGGCTCCGCCGGATCGCCGCGGGCGCGCCGGCGACCGCCGGCGACATCGCCGTGGCGGCGCACGGTCTCGCGTCGCTCCACGTGGACGCGCTCCGCGGGTTGCTCGGCGACCGCGCGCCCGACCTCGTCTGTGTGCACGGGCAGACCGTTTTCCACGCCCCCCCGCTCTCGTGGCAGATGATGCAGCCCGCTCCGATCGCGCGCGCGATCGGAGCGCCCGTCGTCTACGACCTCCGCCAGGCCGATCTCGCGCGGGGAGGCCAAGGGGCCCCGATCACGCCGATCGCGGACTGGGTCCTCTTCCGCACTGCGCCGGGGCGCACGGCGATCATCAACCTCGGCGGGTTCTGCAACGTCACGTTCCTGCCCCCGGAGCGCGACGACCCCGGGCTCGTCGAGGCGATGGACGTCTGCGCCTGCAACCAACTCCTCGACGAGGTCGCGCGGCGCGCGCTCGGGAGACCGTACGACGAGGACGGCGCCGCGGCGATGGCGGGCGCGCCCGAGTCGGCCGCGCTGCGCGACCTGACCGCGCTCTTACGTCGCCAGTCCCGCGCGGGCCGCAGCCTCGGCACGGGCGACGAACTCGCGAGCTGGGTCGTCGACGCGGCGGGCCATCTCAGGCCCGCGGATCTCGCGGCGACGGCGTGCGAGGCGGTCGCCGCGGCCATCGCCGATCGCATCGGCCCTGTGCAGTCGGCCTACCTCGCGGGGGGCGGCGTGCGCAACGTCGCGCTCGCGCAAGCGCTCGGCCGCGCGATCCGCGGACGCGTGGCGGTCACGGACGAGCTCGGCGTCCCGCCCGAGTACCGCGAGGCCGCGTGTTTCGCGGTGCTGGGTGCGCTCTGCCAGGACCGTGTGCCAATCACGCTCCCGCGCGTCACCGGGTGTGCGTCGCCGGCGCCGGTGGCGGGCGCGTGGGTGTACCCGTAGCTACGCTCGGACGTGACCATCGGCGTGGGGATCATCGGCTTCGGTTTCATGGGCAGGACACACGCCGCGGCGTACGAAGCCGCGGCGAATACCGGCTTTGACTGCCGCGTGGTGGCGGTTGCTGACCCGCGCGGAAAGGAAACGGCGACCGACGCGGCCGCGGTGCGTGACGCGGCTGTGTACACGACCGCGGAAGAGTTGCTCGCGGATGAGCGGGTTCGGCTTGTCAGCATTTGCACGTACACCGACACGCACGCGCCCCTCGCCGCCGCGGCACTCAAGGCTGGCAAGCACGTGCTGGTCGAGAAGCCGGTCGCGTTGACGAGCGACGTGGTACGCTCGCTGCGCGACGAAGCGGCGGCGCATCCCGGCCTCGTCTGCATCCCCGCGATGTGCATGCGCTTCTGGCCGGGGTGGGACTGGCTCGCGGCGCGGATCAAGGACGGCTCGCTCGGCGCCGTGCGGAGCGCGACCTTCACGCGCCTTTCCGCGGGGCCGGCGTGGGGCGGGGCGTTCTACGGCGACCACGCCCGCTCCGGCGGTGCGCTTGTCGATCTTCATATCCACGACGCGGACTTCGTGCTGCACGTCTTCGGCGAGCCCGGGGGGGTCGCGAGCACGGGCAACACGACGCACGTGACCACGCTCTATCGCTTCAGGCACGGCCCGGCGCACGTCGCGGCCGAGGGGGCGTGGGATCTCTCGCCCGCCGCGGGGTTCCGGATGCGGTTCCTCGTCAACTTCGAACACGGCACCGCGGAGTTCGACCTCTCGCGCACGCCGTCGCTCGTGCTGCACACCGCGACCGGCACAGAGCTTGTACGGCTCGAGCAGGGCACGGGCTACGACGGCGAGGTGCGGCACACGCTGAACGTGATCGCGGGAAAGGACCGCCCCCGGGCGACGCTCGACGACGCCCTCGCGGTCGCGCGAATCCTCGAGGCGGAACGTGCCTCGCTGGAACAGGGCGGAAGATTGATCAGCCTCTGACGCGGGGCACGCGGCGGTACCATCGCCGAGCTACGGCCCCTTATTCGCTCGTTCGCTTGTTCGCTCGTTCCCTTCTTCCCATGCGTTTCATCGCCTTCTTCCTCGTGCGTGACGAGGCCGACATCCTCGGCGAGACGCTCGCCGACTACGCGGGCTGGTGCGACGAGATGCACGTGCTCGACACGGGGAGCACCGACGGCACGTGGGACCTCGTGCACGACTGGGCGCGGCGGGACAAGCGCGTCAGGCCCTTCGCCCGCGAGCCGCTTTCCGCCAACTTGAGCCTCCGCGGCGTGATGTTCGAGGCGGTCCGCCGCACCCTGCGGCCGGGCGACTGGATCGGGAAGTGCGACGCGGACGAGATCTTCCACGTTCCACCCCCGGCGTTCGTGCGCGAGCACGTGCGCGCGTGGGAGGGGCGGCTCTACGCCTGCCATTACGACTTCGTGATGACGCGCTCGCTCGCCGAGGCGCAGGAACGCGGCGACATGCCGCCGCCCGCGCCCGGCACGGTCGTCGAGCGCCTGCGCACGTACACCACGCGCAACCAGATGGGGATGGACTCGCGCTGGTACAAGTTCCGCCCCGGCATGCGCTGGGGGATCGACCAGCCCAACCCGTTTTTTCCTGGCCTCCCCGCGCAGGAACGCATCCCCGTGCGCCACTACCGCTACCGCTCCGTCGAGCAGATCCGGCGGCGCGTCGCGCTGCGCGCCCGGATGCGTGAGCTCGACGGCCACGGCGTGCACTGGGGCCCCCACGACTGGCGTTCTTTCCTCATGGACGACAGCGACCCGGACCTGCGCACGTGGAATCCCGGCGAAGCCTTGCCCCCGATCCACGACCCGCGACACTTGCTGCCGCCGAGCCGGCTGCGCCGGCAGCGCGCGCTGTACCTCTCCGGCCTCGCGCATGCGCTCGACTTCACCAAGGCCGGCTGGCGGGGCGGTCTCGAGGAGGCGGTCCGGATGTACGGGCTGAAACCGGGTGATCCGGCGTATCCGAAGGAGAGCGAACGAGTCAACGAGCGAACATGCGAACGAGAGCAGATGGTGCCGCAGCACTAACCGGGAGGCCTGCGAGCGGGAAACGCATCGGCTTTCCCGCCTGTTCAGCGCTGCACCTGCTCACCTCTTCTATCTGTTCCGTCCTTATCCGCTTGTTCGCTTCACCCTTCCCCCCGCTACCCTGCCGCCCTATGGCGATCCTCGTCGACAAAGACACGCGCGTCATCTGCCAGGGCATCACCGGGGACTTCGGCAAGGTCCACACCCGGGGGTGCTTCCACTACGGCACGAAGATGGTCGGCGGCGTCACGCCCGGCAAGGGCGGCACCAAGGACGACAACGGGTTGCCCATCTTCGACACCGTGGCCGACGCGGTGAAGGCGACGGGCGCGACCGCCACGATGATCTTCGTCCCCCCGCCCTTCGCCGGCGACGCGATCCTCGAGGCTGCCGCGGCGGGCCTCAAGGTGATCTGCGCGATCACCGAGGGCGTGCCCGTGCAGGACATGATCAAGGCCCGTGCCGTGCTCGACGAGATGAACGCGGGGCGGAGCGGCCTCGAGCGCAAGGTCTTCCTCATCGGCCCCAACTGCCCCGGCGTCATCACGCCCGGCCCCAAGACCGGCAACGGCGCGAGCGGGAGCGACGCGTACACGAACGCCGGGTGCAAGATCGGGATCATGCCCGGCTACATCCACACGCACGTGTCGGAGGCGCGCTGCACGCGCAAGAAGTCGGTGGGCATCGTCTCGCGCTCCGGCACGCTCACGTACGAGGCGGTGTGGCAGACGAGCAACCTTGGTTTGGCGCAGAGCACGTGCGTCGGCATCGGCGGCGACCCGGTGCGCGGCCTCGGCCACATCGACTGCCTCGAGCTCTTCAACGCCGACCCGGCCACCGACGCGATCATGATGATCGGCGAGATCGGCGGCGCCGAGGAGATCCTCGCGGCTGAGTACATCAGGAAGCACGTGAAGAAGCCCGTCGCGGCGTTCATCGCGGGGCGCACGGCCCCGCCCGGCCGGCGCATGGGGCACGCGGGCGCGATCATCGGCGGCGCGGACGACACCGCGGACGCGAAGATCAAGGCCCTTGAGGCCGCGGGCGTGACGGTGGCGCAGACGCCGGCGGACATGGGCAGGGCGATGCTGAAGGCGATGGGGATGGGCTGAGGTACGCGCTAGGCGACCACCCGATAATGTGCACAAGCAACAGCCTTGTCGACCCGGTGCAATCCGGTCCCGTCCGTCTATGCTTGTTGCTGAACCACCTGGCATTCGGAGGGTTGCAACATGATAGCGGAACCGTTGCGTGTTTCACACCTGCTCGCCGAGGTTGCGCAGGGCGGAGTACTTCTTCCTGAGATACAGCGCGACTATGTTTGGAACGGTCCACAGGTAGCGAAGCTGTTAGACTCTCTGTACCACGAGTTCCCTAGCGGACAAATTCTGCTGTGGGATACGCAGAACTTGCCGGTCACCAAGACGCTCGTTGGTACCACGACTTCGGCGTTACCGCCGGCTAGTAGACCAAAAATCGTACTTGACGGACAGCAGCGATTGACTTCACTCGTGCAGGCGCTTGGTAAGCCGGAGTCACTCGCCAACGGCAACGGCATTAACATCTTTTTTCATCTCGGCAACGAGACCTTCGAACGGTACTCAAGCAAGATGAAGCGAGACCCGCTCTGGATCAGCGTACGTGACGTTGTGCAGGCGTCACGCAGCGACTTGGCGATTCTAAAGGCCATTTCGCAAGCAGGCGGTCCATCGATCGAAAGTGATCAGGCAGACGTTTTTCTGCAACGCCTTCAGAAACTAAAGCGCATCGCAGACTACAAGTTCCCTGTTGAAGTATTTCGTAGTGATGACTACGAAGAAGTCACCGAGCTATTCGTCAGGATAAATTCGGGCGGCAAGCGATTACGGACCGCAGAGCTTGCGCTTGCACAATTGGCGCTTAGGTTGCCGGGGCAATTGGTCGAGTCGTTTGAAGACGCGATTAACGACTACGAAGACAAGCACTACGACTTGGATACTCGTTTCCTTATACGTGCGCTTATCGCAGTCGGCACGGGCCAGAGTAGGTTTCGACATCTGACGGACTTCTGGACAAAGCGACCAGCTGAAATTGAGCAGGCTTGGAAGGCGACCCGCAAAGGTATTGACGCCGCCGTCAATTTTGCGCGCGGTAATGCGCGGTTTGAGAGCTCAGAGTGGTTACCATCGCTATACCCGTTGATCACTCTTACCAAGTACTTCACGATCTACGATCGTCTCCAGGCAGATGTCGAAAAGCAACTTCTGCAATGGTTCTACATAGCGTCCGTGCGTGGCCGTTACAGTTCGAGCGGCGAGACCGCCCTTGATGAAGACTTGAAGGCCGTCCTGGGCAGCGATCCCATTTCTGCGCTTACAGCCAATGCGACCGGAGCCGTCGGATGGATCCCGATTCTTCCGGACGAACTCGACGACGCTGGTGTGCGAAACCCTCTCTATGCATTAGCTTTCGCGGCCGCGCGCCGTAACGGTGCAGTCGATTGGTTTACTGGATTATCCCTAAGCGCCTCTGTGCTCGGTGACGAACACGAGATCGAAGACCACCACATTTTTCCCAAGGCGCTACTCCGGCGAGCCGGTGTACGACGGAAAGACATAGACGAAATGGCTAACCTTGCGTTCTTGACGTCTCGCCCAAACAAGAAAATTGGCAAGAAGCCGCCACACGAGTATCTACTCGATATACCTCGTGATCGACTCGCTTCGCAATGCGTGCCTCTTGACCCAGCGTTGTGGAGAGTGGAACGATATCAGGATTTTCTTACCGAGCGACGCAGGCTACTGGCGAACGCGATGAACGCTCTAATTGAGAACCCAAGGTAACTTCGAGAACACGAATTAAATGAAAAAACCCCGGGCTCTCGCCCGGGGTTCGTTTCTTTCCCTGATGCCCAATGCCTGATGCCCGGTGCCTTCTTACCCCGCCATCTTCGCGGCCTTGGCCTTGGCGTCGTCGAGCGTGCCCACGTACATGAACGCGCCCTCGGGCAGGTCGTCGCCCTCGCCGTTGCAGAGGCGCTCGAAGGAGTCGATGGTCGCCTCCAGCGGGCTGTCCACGCCCTTGAAGCCCGTGAACTGCTCGGCGACGTGGAAGGGCTGGCTGAGGAAGCGCTCGATCTTGCGGGCGCGGGCGACCGTGCGCTTGTCCTCTTCGCTCAGCTCGTCGACGCCCAGGATCGCGATGATGTCCTGCAGGTCCTTGTACCGCTGCAGGATGCGCTGCACGCGGATCGCGACGTTGTAGTGGCGCTGGCCGAGGATCTCGGCGCTCAGGATGCGGCTGGTCGAGCCCAGCGGGTCGACGGCGGGGTAGATGCCCTTCTCCGCGATGCCGCGGCTGAGCACGATGAACGCGTCCAGGTGCGCGAAGGTCGTGCTCGGCGCGGGGTCGGTCAGGTCGTCGGCCGGCACGTAGATCGCCTGCACGCTCGTGATGGCGCCCTTGTTGGTCGAGGTGATGCGCTCCTGCAGGGCGCCCATCTCCGTCGAGAGCGTCGGCTGGTACCCGACGGCGCTGGGCATGCGGCCCAGGAGCGCCGACACCTCCGAGCCCGCCTGCGTGAAGCGGAAGACGTTGTCCACGAACATCAGCGTCTCTTTGCCCGACGCGTCGCGGAACTCCTCGGCCATCGTGAGCGCCGAGAGCGCGACGCGGAGGCGGCTGCCCGGCGGCTCGTTCATCTGGCCGAAGACCATCGCCACCTTGTCGAGCACGTGCGCCTTCTGGCCCTTCTCGTCGGTGTACTCGGCCTCCTTCATTTCACGCCAGAGGTCGTTGCCCTCGCGCGTGCGCTCGCCGACGCCGGCGAAGACGGAGTAGCCGCCGAAGTTCTTCGCGACGCGGGCGATCATCTCCTGGATGACGACGGTCTTGCCGACGCCGGCGCCGCCGAAGAGGCCGATCTTGCCGCCGCGGACGAAGGGGCACATGAGGTCGATGACCTTGATGCCCGTGACGAGGATTTCGGTGTTGGGGTTGAGCTGCGCGAACTTGGGCGGGGCCTTGTGGATCGGGCTGCGCTTGACGCTCGCCGGGATCGCCGCGCCCTTGTCGATTGGGTGGCCCAGCAAGTTGAAGACGCGCCCGAGGACCTGCTCGCCCACCGGCACGGCGACCGGTGCGCCGGTGTCGAGGCAGTTCATGCCGCGGGTGAGGCCGTCGGTCGAGCCCAGCGCGACCGCCCGGACGCGGCCGCCGCCCAGGTGCTGCTGCACCTCGCCGACGAGGAAGAGATCGCCGGCCTTGGTCTGGGCCTTCACCTCGAGGGCGTTGTAGATCTCCGGGAGGTTCTCCTCGGAGAACTGGGCGTCGAACGTCGAGCCGATGACTTGGGTGATCGTGCCGGTGCTGGGCATGTGGTTTTCCTGCCCGCGGCGGGCAAAACTCGGCAAAAACACCGAGGGTCCGCCGGGGGCCGCAAGGGTAGGCGCAGGGGGTGCGATGTACAAGCTCCGGCGGCGCTCGCGAACGGGGCCGCAAGCCCTTCTCTGGAAAAGGCTTGACCGCCGCGCCGCGATCCGCGAGAATCGGGACTGGACACCTGACCGTGGAGGGCGCGCATGCGGAAGTCGTTGATGTTGTCTTGTCTTGCCGCGTGCGCTCTCGGCACCGCAGCGAAGGGGCAATACGAGACTTTTCAATGGCATCCGACAGCATCTGTTGAGGCAACGGGACCGCAGTCTGTGAACGCTCTCGCCGCGTGGGATCCGGATGGACTTGGACCTCTGCCCGAGCGGATCGTCGCTTCTGGTAACTTCTCTGCTCTTGGAAATCGGCGTATGGCGGGCATCGGCTACCACGGCGGGAATGGCTGGGTCCCGCTCGCCGACATGATCGTCGCCGGTGACGAAGGGATCACGGCGCTGACCGTCCACCAGGGCCGCTTGATTGCCGGCGGCTCCTTCTCGTCGATCAACGGCGCGCCGATGAATTGGCTCGCGCAGCACGACGGTACCGCTTGGAGCCCCGTCCCGCTGCCGGCGCAGGCGTTCAACGGGCCGATCAAGGCACTCGCATCGTTCCAAGGCAAGCTTTATGTCGGCGGCGTCTTCGACGAGGTCCCGGGGTCCGACACAGGTGCGTACATCGCCGTCTGGGATGGTGCACAGTGGCGGAACGTCGGCGGGAGCCTGCGCTCGACGTTCCCCGGGCGCGGCAGTGTGCTGGCGCTTCACGAGTACAACGGCCGTCTCATCGTCGCCGGCCGCTTCACGCATGTCCGGGATTACAACCCTGCGCTCTGCATCGCGGCGTGGGACGGGCAGCAATGGGAAACGCTCGGGAGCGGGCTCAACGGCATGGTCAGCGCTCTGACGACGTGGAACGGCCAGTTGGTCGCCGCGGGGGCGTTTGCGCAAACGGGCGCGAGCGTGCCGGCCAACCACGTCGCGTCGTGGAACGGCGCGTCATGGAGCGATCTTGGGGCGGGCCTGTCACCGACGGGCTGGGCGTCGTCGGTCGGCGTGCAGGGCCCACCGCCGACCGGCTACGCGAGCGGGCTTGCGACAATCGGGAACGACCTGTACCTCGTCGGCACGATCCCGCTCGTCGGGCAGAGCGGAACGCGGAGCATGTTGCGATGGAGCGGTGCGCAGTGGGTGCTTCCCGCGCAGGGCCCACCGGGCTGGGACGGAAGCGCCGGCGCGCCGCGTGCAGTACTCCAGCGCGAGGGCACGTTCCTCGTCGCCGGGGCGCAGATACCCCTCTCCGACGCGGCCGGCGCACCCGCTCCTGTCGTCGAAGTCCGTGCGGACTCAATGAGGTCTCTCGCGGGACACCGGCTGTCGCCGTTCACGCTCGCGGGCCTGCGCCGGGCCGTCGTGCACAACGGCGAGCTCTTCGGCGTCTCCGGCAATTCGCTGTACCGCTGGAACGGCAACCGATGGCTGCTCGAGCCCGTGGACGCCTCGCTGGTGGACGCCTTGTGGAGCGACTCTCAGCTCGGGTTGCTCGCGACGGGCCGCTTCGCAACAACACCACCGAGTCGGCACGCCCTCGCGCGTCTCGACGGAACGACGTGGACGCCGCTCGTCGGCGTCGGTCAACCGCCTTCTGCGCCTTCCACGCTGAGCGTGGCACGCCTCGGCAGCGACCTGTACATCGGCGGGCCCTTCAACACGCTCAACGGAGTCGGAGGATTTCAGTACGCGGCACGGTTCGACGGACAGTCATGGCACTCGCTCCCGCTCAACAACGCGCCATCCGTCCCCGCGAGCGTCATAATCGGATTCGACGGCGTGCTGTGGTACCAGGGCGGCGGCTGGGTTTCCACGTACCGACCGGGAGTGGGTTGGGACGTTCCGCCCCACGCGGGCGTCTATGACTCGGTCGTCGCCCACGGCTGGTTGTACTCGGGCGGCGCGTTCGGGAGTATTCAACGCCGCCGCGTCGGAGTACTCGAGTCGGTGCCGGATCCGCTTGTGGTGTCCTACCTCACAGTCGCGAACTACCGCGGCGATCTCTTTGCGGGCGCTCGCCAGACGTTCAATCAGCTTTCCAACACACAGGTCTACGACGGCACGGCCTGGTTCCCGCTCGGCCGCGGCATCGACGGCGATGTCTACGACTCAGTCGCCTTCGGCGATGATCTTCTCGTGTGGCACCGCGGCTCGTTCGCGAACGACTTCTATTCGCCGGGTGTCGCCCACTTCGGCCCCGCCCACCGCTGCGACGGGCTGGACTTCAACAATGACGGCCTTTATCCGGACAACGCGGATCTCGCCGACTTCCTCGCCGTCTTCGGCGGCGGGGCGTGCTCGACGGGGACGTGCCAGGACATCGACTTCAACAACGATGGCCTCTACCCCGACAACGAAGACCTGCTCGGATACCTTCGCGTCTTCGGAGGGGGCGTCTGCGTGGAATAGCAGGAAGCACGAGACCTCCGAGGCTTTTCCTGCTCACCTCGTGGTGAGTTTGTCCAGCGCATCCGCGAGACTCTCCGCCGCGGCGTCGTCCATCCGGACGATCAAGGGCCATACCCCCTTCTCCGCGTCGATGACAACGAGCGTCGGCCGTACATCTTCGAAGCGTCCGTGCTCCCCCATCCCGACGTACCGGTCGCGCAGCTCGACCCGCACACTCTCGCCCGAGATCAGCGCCGGTTCCGCGCCGGCAGGTTCGTAGAGCGAGATCGCGACCGAAAGCGTGCTCCCGGCCCCGCGGCCCTGCTCTCGCGGGGCCCGGACATCCGCGAGGCGCGCCCGTAACTCTTGGGCAGCTCCGCGTGTCAGCCACACCACCGCCACCGGCTGCGCCGAGTCGTCAACGCGCAGCGCGAGCGTACCGGCCCAGGGCGCCGCCTCCGGCGCGATCGGGACGACGCTCGTCTCGGGGTCGGCCGCGTGCGACCACGCGAGCGCCGCGTCCTCCGCGAGCGCAACGCCGTGCTCGTTGAGCGGGAGGTCTCCCGTCCGCAGCCACGCCGCGCTCGCCGGCGTGTCCTCGGGGAACAGCGCACACTCGACCGCATCTCGGATCGCGATCGGGTTTTGCCGCAGGTTCGTCAGCACGGCGATCGTGACGCCCTCCGAGGGAATCACCGAGAGCACCGCTCTGTAGCCGCGCGTCGCCCCGCCGTGCCCGATGCGTTCCCGCCCACCGATGCCTCGCTCGATGAACCAGCCCATCGCCACACGCCCGCGCCCGCGACGGTCCGCCTCGCCCGGGGCGAACATCGTCGCGCGGCGGCCCTCGCCGAGCAGTTTGCTCGTCCGCAGAACACCGCACCACGCCCGCAGGTCCTCGAGGTTCGTGACAACGCTCGTGCAGCCCCGCGCACCCCAACCCCACGGGTCGTCGAACGTGCCGCCGGGTGCGCCCGCCACGGTTTGCTCCCGATGGGTGACGCGCGTCGAATCGAGACCGATGCCGTCGGTGAACCCCGTGCTCGCCAGGCCCGCGCCCTTGAACACCCGCTCGCGCAGAAAGACGTCGAACCCCACGCCGCTCGCCTCGTCCACGACGGCCGCGAGGACGCAGTAGCCGAGATTGCTGTACACGAAGGCTTCGCCGGGCGTGAACTTCGGCTTTGCAGCGAACGCGCGTCGGAGCATCCGCCCGCGCGACGGCTCTCCCAGCGCCGACATGCCCTGCTCGTCGTTCAGGCCGCCCCGGTGCGTGAGCAGGTGGCGGACGGTGACACCGCTTCCCTTCGCTTCCGGCAAGTACCTTTCGACCGGGTCATCGAGCCCGAGCCTGCCTTCCTGCTCGAGCAGCAGAACCGCCGCTGCCGTGAATTGCTTCGAGATCGAGCCGACGTCGAACAGGCTCACGGCATCGATCGGCGCAGGCCGGTCGGGCGTGCGGTCGCCGAACCCTCGTTCGAGAAGCACGTCGCCGCCACGCATCACGAGCACCGCGCCCCACATCGGGCCGGCGGCGGCCTTGGTGATCGCCGCCTCAAGTCTCGACGCGACGGGGACGTCGGCGGCCGGCAGCTCTTGGGCCGCGCAGCGGAAACACGGTGATGCGCACGGAGTCATCACGAGCGCGGAACAAGCGAAAAGAATGTGGAGGGAGCCGAAGCGTTCGCGAAGCGGCATCGCCCGTCGTACGCACACGGAACCACTATGCTACCGCGGACAGACGCCGGTCGCGGAAGGGCCGCGCCCGAACCGCTTGATTCACAGGGTATTCGCCGCGCTCAGGCCGTCGGCGTGAGGTCGGCGAACGCTTCGTCGAAGTCGAAGACCGCCTCGAAGTCCTCGACGTTGTCGTCGTCGTTCTTCCGCATCATCCCGGCGTCGATCATCGCGAAGACGATGCGGCCGAAGTCCGCGGTCGAGTGGATCTGCCAGTGCGCCAGCACCGTGCGGGCCAGCCGCCCGTACTGCCGCTGGGCGTAGTTACGGAGGCCGAAGCAGAGCTGGCGGCCGGTGACGTGGCGCGAGGCCTCGTCGTCGCCGCCGACCTCGTTCGCCTTCTCGCCGTGCACGAGGCTGGTCGTGTGGGCCAGACCCTTGCGGACGAAGTCGTATGCCTGCGGCGGGAAGGGGCCCGTCCGCTGCCTGATCATCCGCCACTGCGTGTCGTGCTCGCCCATCTGTGTGCTGCTCCGCGGGCTGTCGGCCGCCCGGCCTGTTCCGACCTTGATATTCGTCGTCATTCCGCGCCGGGTTCTTTCATCTGAAAGCTCGGCGATTCTTTGATGCAGAAATGCTCACGTTGGGATCATCTGTCAGCATCCATCGTAGGTTTTTTTTCGCCCAGTCGCCCGCGTAATCCACCCCAATGCGGGGCGTACGCGTCAGCTTGCGGGCGGGTAGCGGGGGAGAGACTTCGACAAAGAGGGCGTCGCCGCTGCACATATCCGAGCCGTTGAGCGTGAGGTCGATGTCCATCGCCTTGCACAGCCGCGCCGGCCCCGCGCAGAGCAAGCGGTCCGCCGCGCCCCCCCGGCGGACGCGCATGGCCTCGAGCCCCTCGACGGGCGCGAGCGCTCGCACAAGCACGGCCACGGGCTCCCCTTCCTTCCCGCAGACGATGTTCATGCAGTGGTGCATCCCGTATGTGAAGTAGACGTACGCCGTCCCCGGCGGGCCGTACATCGCCTCGTTGCGCAGCGTGCGGCGGCCGCCGAAGGTGTGGGCCGCCGCGTCCTTCACGCCCAGATAGGCCTCGGTCTCGACGATGCGGCCGGACATGCGCGTGCTGTCGGGGAGCGTGCGGACGAGCAGGCAGCCGATCAGCCGCGGCGCCAGCCGCTGCGGGGGCATTTCATAGAAGCTTCGCGGTGCGCGCACGGTTGAGAGTACCGTCTGCGCATGAGCACCAACGACGCGCTCGCGGGCGTGCTGCATGAAATGTCGCGGATGATCGAGCTGCTCGGGGAGGATCAGTTCCGCGCCAACGCCCACGCCCGCGCGTCCCGCGCGGTGTCGTCGCTGAGCGAGGACGTTCGGTCGTTGGTCAAGGAGAAAGAACGGCTGCTCGCCGTCGACGGCATCGGCAAGAAGATGGCCGACAAGATCGAGGAGTACGTCGCCACCGGCCGGATCGGTGAGCACGAAGAGCTGCGCTCGCGCGTGCCCGCGGGGCTCCTCGACGTCATGAGCATCCCGGGGCTGGGGCCGAAAACGGTCCGGGCGATGTGGACAACGCTCGGGATCGAGGACATCCCCGGCTTGCGGAAGGCGATCGACGACGGCTCGCTCGTGACGCTCCCGCGGATGGGCGAGAAGGCGGTCGCCAAGATCAAGGAGTCCCTGGCTCTGGCGTCCCAAGGGGACGAGCGCGTGGCCCTCGGTCTCGCCGCGCCGCTGGCATGGGTAATCGTTGAGCGACTGCGGGCGCACAAGCACGTCGCCCGCGCGGAGGCGGCGGGATCGCTCCGCCGGGGCAAAGAAACGGTGGGCGACCTCGACTTCGTCGTCGCGCTCAAGAAGGGTTCCGAGAAGCACGCGTCGGAGATCGGCGAACTCGTGTCGAGCATGGCCGGCGTCTCGAACGTGATCGCGGGCGGCCCGACGCGCACGAGCATGCGCATTGCCTTGGCGCCGGGCTCCAAGCGCACGATCCAGGTGGACGTGCGCGTCGTGCCGCTCGCGTGCTTCGGCGCGGCGCTGCTCTACTTCACCGGGAGCAAGGACCACAGCATCGCGCTGCGCACGCACGCGCAGAAGCGGGGCCTCACGCTCAACGAATGGGGGCTCTTCGAGGAGAAGGCCTGGCGGAAGTATCACGCGACGCGCGAGGCGCACGACGACGACCTCTCCGACGTCCCCGACTCGCTCGCGGGCGCGGAGGAGAACGACGTCTACAGGGCCCTCGAGCTGGTGCCGATTCCGCCGGAGGTGCGCGAGGCGCAGCGCGAGTTCGACGTCAAGAAGACGCCGCGACTCGTCGAGGTCGGCGACATCCGCTGCGAGCTGCACGCGCACACCAACGCCAGCGACGGCGTGCTCTCGCTCGAGCAGCTCATCCGCGAGGCGGCCCGGCGCGGCTTCCACACCATCGCCGTCACCGACCACTCGCAGAGCTCGACGATCGCCAACGGCCTCAAGCCCGACCGGCTACGCCGGCACATCGAGGCGATCCGCGAGGCGAACGAGACGCTCGGCAAGAAGCTCAAGATCAGGGTGCTGGCGGGGAGCGAGGTGGACATCCTCGCGGACGGGCGCCTCGACTACGACGACGAACTCCTCGCGATGCTCGACATCGTCGTCGCGAGCCCGCACGCCGCGCTCTCCCAGGACGGCACGCTCGCGACCAAGCGCCTCGTGCGCGCCGCCTCCCACCCGCTCGTGCACATCCTCGGCCACCCCACCGGCCGCCTCATCAACCGGCGCAAGGGCCTCGACCCGGACATGGGCGAGGTGATCGCCGCGGCGAAGGAGCACGGCACGGCGCTGGAAATCAACGCGCACTGGATGCGGCTGGACCTGCGCGACACGCACGTCCGCGCCGCGGTGGACGCGGGGTGCGACATCACGATCGACTGCGACGTGCACGCGCTCGAGGACTTCGACAACCTCGCCTTCGGCGTCGCGACGGGCCGGCGCGGATGGCTGACGCCCGAGCGCTGCGTGAACACGTGGGACGCCGCGGCGGTGGCGAAGTGGCTGAAGACGAAGAGGCCGTGAGCGCAGTGCGCGTCAGCATGTAGCCCGACCGTGAGGGCGGGCTCTCTTGGGTGGCTCGGAGGTCCCCGCCGGTCTTCGCGATCGCGGAGGTCGCAGAGACGCGCCGAGAAACGCGGAGAAAGAAGAAGGTGTGAACGCGGAGAACGGGGAGATGCGCGGGGTGGGAAGAGATGTGCCACCGCCTCGGCGAGTCTTCGAGCCTAGGCGGTGCTCTTCCCGATCTTCCCGCCGCACTCGGGGCACGCCGCGGCGTCAACGGGCAGGCCCGCGAGGGAATAGCCGCAGTCCGCGCACAGCCCGGCCGCGACCTTCTTCTTGTGGCGACGGAGAGCGATCGCCGACGGAACGCCTGTGATCAGCGCGAGTGCCGGGACATAACATGCGGGAAACAAAACACTCCAGGGGCTCACCCGTGTCGCATGAAACGGGCGCAGCAAGTTCTCCCGCAGCCAGAATGAATTGCCCCGACGCCTTGCGTGATATGTCCAACTGACCGCGGCCCCATCTCGCTCTGCTCGCGAAGATGACCTCTCGACGCCGAAACAGCCAAAGCCGTAGAGGACGGAAATTGTCGGTGAGACAGACACCGCACCGCCCGAGACGTGTGCGGGCACTGTCATGCCCGCACCCGCAACGAACAGAATCACCGACACAACGAAGTCTGCCCGCCAGAACCTGACCCCCGGCCGTCGCATGGCGCAGTGTACAAGCCGGGTCGAAACCACCGGCCGCGGAGAACACACCGCCGCGCGGCAGCCTACGAATCCCCCATGATTCCCGCCGCGACGATCACGACCGAGAGGCTCCAACTGCGCCAGCCGACCGAGACGGACGCGCCGGCGATCGCCGCCGCCGCGAACGACGAGCGGATCGCGCGGATGACGCTCCGGCTGCCGTACCCGTACACGATCGACGACGCGCGCAAGTGGATCGCCATGGTCGCGGACGGCCTCGCGACCGGCAACGCCTGCATGGCGCTCATCACGCTGCGTGAGGGCGGCGCCGTCGCGGGCGCGGTCGGGCTCGAGATCAATACCGACCACCAGCGCGCCGAGCTGGGGTATTGGATCGCCCGCGAGCACCGCAACCAGGGCTACGCCACGGAGGCCTCCGTCGCGCTCGTCCGCCACGGGTTCACGAAGCTCGGCCTGCGCCGCGTCCACTCGTGCCACTACGCGGCGAACCCGGAGTCGGGGCGCGTGATCCTGAAGACCGGCCTCAAGCCCGAGGGCGTGCAGCGCGGCCACGCGCTGCGGATGGGGGCCGTGCACGACGTCGTGCAGTACGGCGTCCTGCGCGACGAATGGCTCGCCGCGTTCGGGGCCGGGTGAGCGCGTACGTTCCACCGCCTTGAAGACCGTGCCGACACAGCACTGGGAGCGCGTGGGGGCGGTGCTGGCGCACCTCTCGGCGCTCCTCTGGTGGCTCTTCCTGCCGTGCGTGGGCGCGCTCGCGGTCTGGTGGTGGCGCCGCGCCACGAGCCCATTCGTGTCCGATCACGCGAAGGAAGCCTTCAACTTCCAGCTCTCGGTGGTCGTCTACGCCCTTGTCGTCTCCGCCCTCGGCCCGGTGACATGCGGCGTGACGTGGTACGTGCTCGGCCCGATGCTCGCCGTCTTTGCGCACGGCGCGGCCTTCATCGCCGCGTGGCGCGCGGGGAAGAGCGAGGTCTACCGGTACCCGATCACGATGCGTGTGTTGTGAAGAGGTGCGTCGTGCTTGGTGCGTGGTGTGTTGGCAAGAGAGGATGAACTCAGTGCTCGCCGGTAGGCGATGGCGTCAGGCGGTTTCGCCGCGGACCAAGGTCCAGACCGCGTCGTAATCGTGGCCCAGAATGATTGGTGGACGAACCGTGCTGATGATTGCGGCTGCCTGACGACGCAGCCGCTCGGTTTTGAACGCAAAGCTGTAGAAGGACGCGATCGACTCAGGACTACCGGGTTCGCCGTCGCGTTCGTAATTACGGTGCTCGAACGGCGCCATGTCGGCAGCCCACGCAAGCGTCATCAGAGGCTCGTTCGCGTGTCGAGTGATTCGAGAAGCGACCGCCTGTCCGATGCGTGCCAGACTTCGGCATCGATGCGCTTCCGAAAGACCCCGCGAATCAAGAGCACAAGAAAGAGCGTGCTGCCGGCCGATTCCGCGAGCGACGCCTCGCCGTGAGTCCGCCGCACGTCAACGAATCTCGGATCCGCTGTCCCGTCCGCCCAGCGTTGGTACAGCAGCGATTCTCCCACACGGCGCCCCCGCAAAGCCCCGTCTTCTCTGCCGTTCCTTGCCTGCTCGCTCGTTCGCCCCCACGCTTCTTGGCACCCCGTGCCTTCGTGCCTCCGCGCCTACTTGCCCCTCTTCTTCTGCTGCTCCTCCGCCATCTTCGCCATCCGCTCGAGGAAGCTCTCGCCCGTCGGCTTGCGCTTCGCCTTGCGCTCCGCACGGATCTTGTCGAGGTCGAGCAGACCGTGCTTGTCCATATGCGCCCGGATCCACTTGCTCTCGATGATCGCCAGCGTCGTGTTCGTCACGAAGTAGAGCGCGAGCCCGCTGGGCGCGTTGTACATCGCCAGCGGGAACATGAAGACCATCATCCACTTCACCATCGTCTGCTGCATCTCCTGCTCGGGCGTCAGCGGCGCGGCGGTGGGCGGCGTCAGGTACTTCTGCTGGATGTAGAAGACGACGCCCAGGATGATCGGAAGGACATTGATGGCGTGGACCGGCCCCATGAAGGTCGAGAGGAGCGGGATGTGGAAGTACCTGCCGAAGTTGATGAGGGCGTCGGGCTCGCCGAGGTCCGCGAGGAAGCCCCAGAAGGGCGACGTCTGCGGCTGGATCGCCTGGAAGACGCCGTAGAACGCGCCCTGGTGGCGGAGCTCCACGGCGAAGTAGAGGGTCGCCGAGAGTGCGATCCAGATGGGCGACTGCAGGAACCCCGGCAGGCAACCCAGCAACCCCGCGGGGCTCACGCCCTCCTCGCGCCACAACGCAGCGGTCTCGGCCTGCGCCTTGCGCGGGTCGTTCTTGTAGCGCTCCTGGATCTCCTTCATCTTGGGCGCCATGCCGGCCATCTGCTTGCCCCAGCGGCTCATCCGGATCTGGCTCCAGCGCGTCACCGGGTGCAGGAACGTGCGCACGACGATCACCAGGATGATGATCGCCATCGCCCAGTCGCGCGTGACGTAGTCGTGGATGACGTGGAGGAACCAGAGCAGCCCCTCCGCCACCCACGCGAAGGTGCACACCGCGCAGATGCCGCCGAAGTTGTACACGACCAGCCCGGTGAGCCCGAGGAGGTTGCGCCGCGCGTCCGCCCTGATGTCGGTCTTGTCGAGGGGCCCGGCGTAGATCCCGAGCGACAGGTCGCGCACCGCGCCGGGGTTGCCGGCCGGCGCGAGCGGCAGGGGCTTGCTGTCGAGGCGCAGCCCCGGCGTCTCGTTCCCCGGGCCACCGTCGGCGACGACGCGCGTGACGCTGTTCACCCAGGAGAGCGTGAGCCCCTCGCCGCGGCCGTCGAGGGGCGCGAGAGGGAAGACCGCCGTCGCGAAGTGACGGTTGGTCGTGCCGACCCACACCAGCGAATGGCCCTCGGACGTCGAGGTCTCGTTGGGCCACAGGCGGACTTCCTGGAGCAGACCGCCGGTCGTCTTGTCGCGCGGGCCCAGCGTCTTCTCGCGCATCAGGTCGTGGTCGCCCGACTGCACCGTGCGCTGCGTGGGGTCGACCGACTGCGGCATCAGGTAGCCGAAGCGGAACCATCGCTTGTCGCCGCCGTATCCGAAGGACTTTTCGCCGGAGGTCGTGACGTGCCCGTCGAAGGGCATGTCGATGGGACCGAGCTGGTACCACTCGACGGTGAGCGGGATGGGCGAAAGGTTCTCGATGCTCTGCGTGAGGAGCACCGAGGCGGGCCGGTCCGCGACCGTGTACTGCCGGCGGATGCGGAGCACCGGCGCGTTGTTCTGGTCGACGATCGTCGCCTCGAACGCGCCCGGCGTGCCGGCGACGGGCGACCAGATCGCGCCGGCCCGGTCCGCGTAGAGCCGCACGAACTGCGCCGGACGCACCGCGCCGTCGGCGGTCACCATCGGCGTGACGCTCACGCCCATCGCGCTGAAGGGCGCCAGCGGGCTGACGCCCCCCTCGGCCGGCGGCACCTGCTCGTGCGCGACGACGTTCTCCGTCTTCCTGACCGTTGCGTAGTGGCCGTTGACGAGGACCCGCGCAAGGCCCGCCCCGCCGCCGCTGAACTCGATCTGCACGGGCGCGCTCGAGGCGGGGTCGACCGAACCCAGCGCCGGCGGCGAGGGCGCGTCCGGGTTGATCAGCGCGCGCAGGGTCCAATCCGCGGGCGCGGCCTGACCGGCGGGCGTGGGCGTGGGCTGGCCGCCGGCGGTGGTCGCGGCGGCGCCGGCCGGCTGACCCGTGGGCTGGTTCGTCGCGGCCGCCGCGGGGCCGCTCGCCGGCACGGGCGTCTTGGGCTTGCTCGTGCGGAAAACGGCGAACGCGACGCCGATGCCCAGCGCGAGGGCGACAACCGGGACGGCGACTCGCAGGAACGTGTTCTTCTCTCGCGGCATGCGTTGCAACTTGGCGGATCAGCGCCGGGGAGGGGCTACTCGCCTCTGTACAGACGGTCCGCCAGCCACACGGGCAGGCGCGGGATGCTCTTGATCTTGCTCGCGGTCGCCTCGACGTCGTAGGCGACGCGCACGAACTCGACGTGCGTCGGGTGGAGGATGACGAAGCTCGCCCGCGGGTCCTTGTCGCGCGGCTGGCCGACGCTGCCGACGTTGATCACCGCCTTCTCGTCGTCGCGGAATCGGTACCCATCGGCGCCGAGCTCGCCCGGGGGATAAAAGTCCGGCTCGTCGGTGAAGACGCCGGGCACGTGCGTGTGCCCGACGATGCACAAGCGCTGGACGCGGTCGAAGACGCTCTCGAGCTTGTCCGGGTTGTTGGTGACGTCCTCGGGGAAGATGTACTCGTTGATGGGCTTGCGCGGGCTGCCGTGCACGGCGAGCAGCGCCGGGCCCGTCTTGCCGGGCGCGGCCGGCTCCGCGCCCTCGGGCCCGATCACTTCCGCGACGCGCACCTTCAGGTGGTTCAGGAAGTGGTACCGCTGGGCCCGCAGGGCCGGGTCGGGCTCCAGGTCGAACTGCTCGCGCGTCCAGAACGCCGCCGACTCGGCGCTCGCGTTGAAGTTCGTCGGCTCGTAGAGCACGCCGTAGTCGTGGTTCCCCAGGAGGCTCCACGCGCACCGCTGACGCACGAGGTCGACGCACTCCAGCGGGTCCGGGCCGTACCCCACCGTGTCGCCGAGGCAGACGACACGCGCGATCCCGCGCCGGTCGATCTCCGCGAGAACGGCGCGCAGGGCCGAGGCGTTGGCGTGCACATCGCTGATGACGGCGGTCGGCAAGGCGAACTCCCGAGGGAACCCGGAAATGAGCCGGGATGATAGATCGCGGACCGGTGCTGGGGGTTACTCGCCCGGGATGTGACCGATCACGCCCTCCCACGGGCTGCTCGCGCTCGCGTATCGCCGCCTCGGGATGCGGCCCGCCAGACGGCCGAAGCGCCCGGCTTCGCACGCGAGACCCATGGCTCTTGCCATCTGAATCGGGTCCTTCGCGTGGGCGATGGCGGTGTTGAGAAGCACGCCGTCCGCGCCGAGCTCCATCGCGACGCTCACGTCGCTCGGGCTCCCGACGCCCGCATCGACGATCACCGGGTACGCGGCGTCCGCCTCCTTGAGCAGCTCGAGACAGAGCGCGATGTTCGCCGGGTTCAACACCCCGAGGCCGCTGCCGATCGGGCTGCCGGCGGGCATGACGCTCGCCGCCCCCGCCTCCTTGATGCGCAGCGCGGCGATCGGGTCGTCGCTCGTGTACGCGAGGACCTCGAAGCCCTCCTTGACCAGCGTGCGCGTCGCCTCGAGCGTGCCGACCGGGTCCGGGAGCAGCGTCTTCCTGTCCCCGAGCACCTCGAGCTTCACCCACGACGCGCCGGGGTTCTTCAGTTGTTCGAGCAGATCACGCCCGAGGAGGGCGACGCGGACGGCTTCCTCCGCGGTGAAGCACCCGGCGGTGTTGGCCAGGATCGTGTAGCGCTTCGTGTCGATGAACTCGAGGAGGCTGCGGCCCTGCTCGTTGTAGAGACGCTCGCGCCGGACGGCGACGGTCACGACCTCGCACCCGCTCGCGTTCAGCGCCTCGCGCATGACCTCGTAGGTCGCGTACTTGCCCGTGCCGACGAAGAGGCGGCTGGAGAACTCACGCCCGCCGATGCGGAGCCGGGCGGAAGGGTCGGTGTTGAGGGCCGTCATCGAGCGATTGTTGGGAGGAAAGCCGCCAGCGGGAAACAGTGAATCGCGGGCTGTCGCGCCGCCCCGGCCGGACGTTTCTCGCACCACCCTCCCACCCGCCCACGCCCCGGCCTCTTCATCCTCCCCCCACCAGCGTCACGAGCTCCACAACGTCCCCCGGAGCAAGCCGCCGCTCCGCACGCTCGCGGTGCGGCACCAGGCGGCCGTTCACCTCCGCCGCGACGGGCTGGCCGGTGAGGCCGAGGCTCTCGATCAGGTGCGCGAGCGTCGTCACGTCCGCGAGTTGGCGGGGCGCGCCGTTCACGGTGATGGTGGGGTCGTTCGTCACGAGGAGCACGGTAGACGCGGCCTGCTCGTAGCGACCATTTGAAGAATCGCACCGGGGCCGCTGCAACCCGCGATGGCGGCCCCGGGTAAGCAGTTGGCCGGGTTCCGCCCGGCACGAAAAGGAGCTTTCCGCATGATCCGTCCGCTCGGGGTTCTCGCGGGTTCGGTCGTGTGTCTGGCCTTTGTTGCGTCCGGCCAGACCTGCCTTCAGGGTTCATACACCGCCACCGGCTCGCCCGGGGCCGGCGTCGAGTCGGCCCAGGGCCTGCGCGCGGGCACGGTGCACGCCGCGTGCACGTGGGACCCGGACGGCCCGGGCCCGCTGCCCGAAGGGATCGTCGTCGTCGGCCGCTTCGACGAGATCGACGGCGTGAGCGCGCACAACATCGCGTTCTACGACGGCGAACGCTGGTCCCCGATCGGCGACGATCCGATCCGCCTTCAGACCAGCAGCGACACGCTGCACAGCGTTTGCGTGCACGGCGGCGGGCTCGCGGTCGGCGGGCGTTTCTCGACACTCATCCCCGGCGGCGCACCCTTCAACAACGTTGCGTACTGGGACGGAGCGGCCTGGCAGCGCCTCACGGGCGCCACCGGCGCAGCCGGGATCAATCTCAGCAACACGTCGGTCGAGACCAAGGTGCGCTCGTTCGACGGCCAGGTCGTCGTGGGCGGGTCGTTCACGGTGCCGGGAACCTCGTTCCAGCACGTGGCGGCGTGGAGCAACGGGGTTTGGAGCAACCTTTCCCTCCCGCCGAATGTCGCGAGCGCCGTGAACGCGCTGCACGTGCACGGCGATTGTCTTTACTTGGGCGCGACACAGACCTTCGCCACCACCAGCCCGCTCTGGCGGTACGAAGCGGGCGGCTGGACGCCCATCGCGGCCGGGCTTCAGGCGTTCGCCGCACAACGCGTCGAGGCGATCGCGAGCGAGGGGCAGAACCTGCTCGTCGCCGGCCTGCTCGCTCCCATCGGGAGTCCTTCACACACGCGCGTGATGCGGTACGACGGCATCGCGTTGTCGAACGCCGCAATTTCAGCATCGCAATCGGCGCAGCAAAGGTTCACGGGTGTAGCATCCCTTGGCGGCGCGATCTTCGCTTCGTACAGCGACTCAACAACACTTTATCAGAACGTCGTCGGCGTGATGCAGCCGGTCGGTGCTACCTTCGATCACGGCGCCTCCGTGCCCCTGTCGCGCGTGGTCGGCGTCTTCGGCGGACGCCTGCTCGTGGGCGGATCGTTCGATCGGTGGCGGCTGGACAGCCCCTTCAACACATGGAGCGCGTGGTCGATCGCGTGGGTCGAACCGACGGGGCCGCGCGCCTTCTCGTCGGGGTTCGATGCGCGGGTTTCGCAGTTTGTCGGCGTCGGGGGCGATATCTACGCGGCCGGCCGGTTCGTGAGCACAAACGGCCAGCGGGCCGAGCGCGTCGCCCGCTACGACGGCGGTCGGTGGATGCCGGTCGGCGATGGGAGCGGCCCGAACCACGATGCGTGGTGCGCGACCGAGTTCAACGGCGCGCTGATCGTCGGCGGCTCGTTCACGGCGGCCGCAGGGCTGCCTGCTCCGTATGTTGCGCGTTGGAACGGGTCCGCGTGGGAGGCGATGGGCGCACTGCCGCGGCCCTGCCGCGAGTTGATCGCCGCGGGCGGAACGCTCTACGCGCGCGTCGCGTCGATGCACCCAACAGGAGCGCCGGCCGGTGGACAAGAGCTCTTTCGCTGGGACGGCGCCGCGTGGCAGAGCGTGTTCGCGGGTCCGTTCCAACGCTTAGTCACCGTCGGCGACCACGTGTACGGCGTCCTCGCGGAGTCACCCACCCGGCAGTTTGGACCTTTGGCGCGCCACGACGGGAATAGCCTCATTGTTCTCACGCCCGACAGTTCGGTCTCTGTCATGGGGGTTCACGGCGGCAAGCTCATCGTTGCCGGAACAGTCTCTTCGCTGGGGCTGACCGGCACTCTCGAGTACGACCCTTCCGACGGCACCTTCTCGCTCCTCGGTGGCTTACCGCCGCAAAGTACGATCGGGCCTGGGCCCTACGCGGACTTGCGCACGGACATCGAGTATCGCGGAGAGCTTTTCGTCGGAGCGTCCGGGCATTCAGCCAGCGACTGGGACACGCCGATGCGCTGGAACGGCGCTTCGTGGGAACGCCTCGGCTCTTTCCACTTCGGACCCAACAGCTTCGTCTCAGACCGCTGCAGCACGCCCTTCGTGCACGACGGCGAGCTCTGGATCGCTCACGGGGGAAACAGCGCCCGCCCGGCGGGTGAAGCGGGCTATACCCAGGGCCAGGCCTGCTGGAGCATCTGGTCCGGCCCGGAGCGTCCGATCGCCAACGGGCACCCCGGCGTCGTGGAGGCCCCCGTGGGCGGCTCCGCGTCGCTGACCTTTGACGTCTCGCCGGCCGACGCGCAGTACCAGTGGCTCCGCAACGGGATTGTGCTCACGGACGGTCCCACGGAATCGGGGTCGCTCGTCAGCGGCGCCACGACCCGCACGCTCACGGTCTCGAACCTCGCGCTCGAGGACGGCGGGTACGACTACACCTGCGTCGTCGCCGACGCGTGCGCCCCAGTTACCTCGCGGCCCGGCCGCATCAACGTCCTGCCCGTCTGCGACACCACCGACTTCAACGGCGACGGCGTTTTCCCGGACAACCTCGACCTGGTCGACTTCCTGAGCGTCTTCGGCGGCGGCTCGTGCTCGAATGACCCCGACTGCGGCGATCTTGACTTCAACAACGACGGGCTCTTCCCGGACAACGAGGACATCGTCTCGCTGTTCAGGGTCTTCGGCGGGGGAGGCTGCTGAAGAAATCGGCAAACAGCAACGCGATAAAGCGGCAAGTGAAGAGGACGTGTCGAGCGCCTCTTGACTTGCCGCTTTGTCTATCTGCCGTTTCGCCGCTTTATCTTCCCAGCATCCGCCACACCCGCTTCGCCGCCCGCTGCACGCCCAGCCGCTTGAGCGTGTCGTTCAGGCGGTCGGCCACGCGGTAGCGGATGTTCTCGTGCAGCGTGCGCTGCACCGCTTCGCGCACGGCGCCCGCGTCCATCGCCGCCGCGGCGGGCGTTTTCAGATCGATCGTGTCACCCAGCATGAACCGGAGCGACCGGCCGGCCGTCCCGAAGAACGACGGGTGCTTGGCCAGGATCCTCGCCCGCAGCAGGTGGTGATCCCTGCGTGCGAGCGTGTGCATCATCGACGCTTCGCGCAGCCGGTGCAGCACCAGGAACTCCGGCACGACGATCCCCTCGCGCTTGGGGAATCTCTCCTTGAGCGCGCAGAACAGGTCCCAGTCCTCGTACGCGGGCAGGTCCGTGTCGTACCCGCCGACCGCCAGCACGTCCGCGCGACGCATGAGCGCGACGCAGCTGGAGAACGCGTTCGCGACTCCGGCGAACTCGACATCGCCCCCCATCGGCACCCAGCCCGCCACCGGGCGCGCCGGGTCGTCCGTGAACGACGCGAGCGGCGATGTCACGAAGAGCGCCTCGGGGTGCCGCCGCGCCGCGTCGATGAACGCCGCGAGGGCGCCGGGCGCCAGCATGTCGTCGCTGTCGAGCGGCAGCACGTGCTCGGCCCTGGCCTCGCGCACGCCCGCGTTCCGCGCCGCCGAGAGGCCGGCGTGCGCGATCCGCACGACGCGCAGCCGCACGCCGTCCGCCGCCTTCGCCAGCGCTTCCAGCGCCGCGATCGTGTCGGGGCGCGTCGAACCGTCGTCGACGACGATCGTCTCGTGGTCCCCGAACGTCTGCCCGCGCACGCTCCGCAGCGTGTCGTCGAGGTGCTCGTGCGTGTTGTACACCGGCACCACCACGGACACCGCCGGCCCCGACGGGACGACGCCGATCCGCGTCGGCGGGCTCGACGCGTCCAGCGTCACGCGCGGGCGGCACGATTCGACGAACACCCCCACCGCCGCCGCGATCGAAGCCGGGTCGCACAGCGACCGCACGCGGTCGGGCGCGCGCCGCGCCGCCGCCGCCCGCAGCTCGCCGTCCGCCAGCGCGCGCTCGAGAACGTCCGCCAGGCCCGCCGCGTCGCCGGCGCGCGCGATGAGCCCGCTCGCGCCGTCCTCGATGATCTCCGGCATGCCGCCGTCGTCGGTCCCGACGACGCACGCCCCCAGCGCCATCGCCTCCGTGCACGCGAACGGGAAGTTCTCCCACCGGCTGGGCACGCAGACGATCGTCGACCGCGCGAAGAGCGCGCCGAGCGCCCGCCTGTCCGCCCGCGGCTCGAACGCCGCGCGGCCCGCGAGCCCGGCGCCGATGATCCGCTCCAGGTGCGCCCGCATCGAGCGCCGCAGCGGGCCGGTGTTGGTGTCCTCGCCCACGATGCGCAGCCGCGCGTTGACGCCGCGCTCCGCGAGGATCACGAACGCCCGGGCAAGGACATCCACGCCTTTGCGCCGCTCGAGCCGACCGCAGTAGAGGATCGCCGGCGTCTCCGGCGGCGACGGGGCCTGATGCCCCAGCTCGCGCCGCAGCGCGTCGACGTCGATCGGCAGCGGGATCGTCGCCGCGGCGGGGCAGCGGTCGCCGAGCATCGCCCGCACGCGCCGCTCCATCGCCCGGCACGGCGCGATCAGGCAGTCCGCGTGCGCCAGCGACCACGACTCCATGTGCTCGATCGTCGCTCGGTCGTGGTCCAGCCAATCGTCGGCGTTCAGCTCGCTGATCTGCCGGAGCGTCATGTGCAGCCGCAGCCCGAGCACCGCGCCCGCGAACGCGCCCGACCCCTGCCGCGCGCGCAGGCAGAAGTACGACTCGCCGAGGAAGTCGGGGAACTCGATGTACCCGAACCCGTGCCTCTCGTGCAGCGGCAGCAGCGCGTGATAAACGCCCATGGCGTACCGCTGCGCCTCGCTCGCGTACGCCCGCAGGGCCGCGGGCGAGTTGAAGAGGTCCACCCCGTGGAACGCGACGCCCGGGAGCAGGCCAGGCCCCTCCCGCACCGCCCGCGCCTCGCTCGTCAGCACGTGCACGTCGTGCCCCGCGTCGCGCATCGCCCTCGCGGCCTGGGCGGCGTACGTGCCCGCCCCCCAGCCGTTGAACGGCGCAAACTCGCGCGAGACAAGGCAGACTTTCATAGGCGGCGTGCTGCGAACAACGAAAAGTCAGAAGGAGGAACCGACGCGGCGGACGTGTGTTGCGTGACCTCTTCTCTTCGCCCCGTCCCTTCGCCACTTTTGGCTTCGTCTCTTCCTCTAGGATACCTCGTGCTCCGCCGCGATGCAACGCGCGTCCCGACCTCCGCGTGGGCCCTGGCCGCGCTGGCGTGGTTCGCCGCGACGTTTTTCCTCCTGGGCGATCGCGGCTGGTGGAACGATGATTGGTTTTTCACGAACCGCGACATGGTGACGGGCGGCTACGGCTCGCTCATCAAGGGCCAGCTGCAGCCCTTCCACCCGCCGGAGGGGTGGCCCCTCGCCTCGCGCCCGCTCTGCTTCATCGTCCAGCCGACGCTCATCACGCTGCTCTGGGACCACCCGTGGGCGATGCACCTCATCGGTGCGCTCACCCACGCGGCGAACTGCCTCCTGCTCTATGCGCTCGCGCGTGAGCTCGGCGCCGGGCGCCGCGCCGCGTGGCTCGCCGGCACCCTCCTCGCCGTCGACCCGGTCCACTTCGAGGCGGTTTTCTGGGCGTCGACGTACATTTGCCCGATCTCGTTCACGCTCCTGCTCGTGTGCCTCGTGACTTATGCGCGATGGCTCCGGGGGCGGGCGGGCGCCGGCGCGATGGTGTTCGGAACGCTCTGCGGTTGCGCCGTGCCGTACCTGTACGAGCTCGGCGCGCCCGTGCTCTTCCTCA
The DNA here is from genome assembly GCA_035628115.1 of Phycisphaerales bacterium. Taxonomy (GTDB): domain Bacteria; phylum Planctomycetota; class Phycisphaerae; order Phycisphaerales; family UBA1924; genus BJHL01. The sequence goes on from DASPKL010000022.1 coordinate 212,577, forward strand.
TGCCGGTGCTGTCGTACGGGCTCCGCCACGCGGTGCCCGCGCGGCCGCGCATCACCCGCCTCGTTCCTTTTTTCGTCGTCGCTGCCGCGTGCCTGTTCTACGCCGCGAACCTCATCCTGAACCCCAGCCCGCACGGCGGTCTGGGGAGCGCGGGCGGTCTCGTGAAGCCCGCCCGCGCCATCGGCGTCTTCTTGAAGCAGGCCGGCATCGTCTTCGAGTCGTACACCCAGCTGCGATACCTCGGGCTCGGCGCGATCAGGACCGGCCTCGCGACGCTCGCCGCGCATTGGCCCCTGACGCTCGCGCTCGCGGCCGCCGCGAGCCTCGCCCTCGTCGGGGTCTCCCGCTGGTGGGGCCGGCAGGAGCCGGACGTGGCGCCGGGCGGCGCGTTCACGCCGCCGCCGTGGATTCTGCCCGTCTTCGGCGCGCTGGCGGCCTTCTCGACGCTCGGGCCGGGCTCACTCGTCGGCAGCGGGCTGCGCCCCCGCATGCTCTACGGCGTCGGCGTCATGCTTTCGCTCGTGATCGCGTGGGGCGCGGGGCTGCTGATGCGAAGCCGGCGCGCCCGCACGCCGCTCGCCGCCGCGGCGCTGGTCCTGGGGCTCGTGTGGACGACCGCGATGGTCGGCGCCCAGCGGGCGTATCAGGCGCGCGAGCGGTGCGACCGCACGCTCGAGGCGATGCTGCGCGAACGGATCCCGGAACCCGGCGCCGACGCCGTCTTCGTCGCCCTCGGCGTGGGCGACTGGCCGCTGAAGACGGGCACCGACGACTTCGACACGTTCCTCGTCGGCCACTTCTTCTGGGATTGGTCCCACCCGTTCTGGATCCGGCACGTCTACAAAAGGCACGACGTCGACGCGATCCCCGTCGCGCCCGGCACGCCGCTGCCCAAGCCCGGGATCCTGCAGGCCGACGAGCGGGGCATGATCCCCGCCACGCTCGTGCGCTGGGACCTGCGGATCGACACGCCCGAGGGGCGGCGGCCGATCCGGCTGGGGCACGAGAAGGCGACGATCGCCTGGGAGCGCGTCATCCCGATCTATACCATGCCGGACGACGTGCTCCCCGTCTCGAAGCTGACGATCGAGCGCCCGGGCGGGGAACCGCTCGTCGTCACATTCCCCCGCGTGCTGCGCAGCATCGAGGCCGGCGCGTGCGACCCGTTCGAGCAGACCATCCGCCTCGATCGCTGACGGCTCAGGCCTTTTCCGCTTTCCCACTTTTCCGCTTTTCCGTTTTCTCCTACCCTCCGCCATGCCCTTCACCCTCAAGCCCGCGGACCCCATCGGCGTCGACGCCGACACGCCGCAGTACCTGAAGGAACACGTGGACACCGGCGACCGCTGGGTCCTCAACTTCGGCCCGCAGCACCCCGCCACGCACACCACGCTCCGCCTCGTCCTCGAATTGGACGGCGAGCGCATCGCCCGCTGCACGCCCCACATCGGCTACCTGCACAGCGGCTTCGAGAAGCTGGGAGAGCACCTCGACTACAACCAGTACGTCACGGTGATGTCCCGCACCGACTACCTGAGCCCGATCGTCAACGACATCGTCTGGCACGGCGCGGTCGAGAAGCTCTTCGGCATCGAGGTCACCCCCCGCTGCAAGGTCCTCCGCACCATCATGGCGGAGGTGGGCCGGATCCAGAACCATCTCCTCTGCTGCGGCGCCGCGGGCCTCGACCTCAACGCCTTCACCGGCTTCATCTACGCCTTCAACGTGCGCGAGAAGATCTACGACCTCTGCGACTACATCTCCGGCCAGCGCTTCCACCCGGATTGGACGCGCGTCGGCGGCCTGATGCAGGACCTCCCCGACGAGGAGACATTCAAGCGCCTCGTCAAGGCCCTGATCAACGAGGAGGTCCCCAACGCCATCTCGGACATGGAGCGGCTCCTCAACCGCAACCGCATCTTCGTCGACCGCACGCAGGGCATCGGCGTGGTCACGCGGCAGGACGCCATCGACTGGAGCCTCACCGGCCCCATGGCCCGCGCCAGCGGCGTGAAGCGCGACATCCGCAAGGACGAGCCCTATCTCTGCTTCGCGGACAACTGGGACGGCCAGGGCGCGAGCCCCGTCGACTTCAAGGTCGTCGTCGCCGAAGAGGGCGACGCCCGCGCCCGCTTCCTCGTCCGCATGGAGGAGATGAAGCAGTCCCTGCACATCATCTCCCAATTGATCGACAGGATCCCGCAGGGCCCGGTGGACGCCTTCGCCGACAGCAAGGTCGTCAAGCCGCCGAAGAAAGACGTCTACGGCAGCATCGAGGGGCTCATCCAGCACTTCGAAATCATCATGAGCAACCGCGGCTGGACGCCCCCGGTCGCCGAGTGCTACACGTGCCACGAGTCCGCCAACGGCGAGCTCGGCCTCTTCATCGCGAGCGACGGCGGCCCGCGCGCCTGGCGCACCCGCATCCGCCCACCCTGCTTCATCAATTACTCCATCATGCAGAAGATCACCGAGGGCCACCTCCTCAGCGACATCGTCGCCATCCTCGGCTCCATCAACATCGTCGCGGCGGAACTCGACCGCTAGTCGCCGGTCCGCCCGCCACCGCGTGCACGTCGATGTACGAGCACCGTGCGCGAGACGGGCAATAAACCTACCCCACCGGCTCAGACTGCTGCTTTCGACCTGCGTCTATTCACCTCCCCACCGCTTCACCTGCTCACCTCCTCTCCGCTTCCTCTACCATCTTCCATGCCTTCCCTCGCCGCGCGCGTCGAGCACCTCCGGCCCTCCGTCACCGTCGCCTTCATGAACCGCGCCAAGGCGATGCAGCACCAGGGGCTCGACGTCCTCAGCTTCGCCGCGGGCGAGCCCGACTTCGATACGCCCCGCCAGATCAAGGACGCCGCGATCGAGGCGCTCCTCGCGGGCCAGACCAAGTACATGCCGACCTTCGGCGACCCCGAGACCCGGGAGGTGATCGCGCGCAAGCTGCGCGAGGAGAACGGCATCGCCGGCTGCACCAAGGAGCATGTCACGATCGGCGCGGGCGGGAAGCACAGCCTCTTCGTCGCGATCCACTGCCTCTTCGATCAGCCCAGGCCCGGCGAAGCGCCGGGCGAGTGCATCCTCCCCGTGCCCGCATGGGTCAGCTACCGCCCGATCGTCGAGCTGGCGGGCGGCACAATCGTCGAGGTGCCGACAACGGTCGAGACGGGCTTCCTCGCCAGCGCGGAGCAGATCGCGAGGGCCATCACCCCCCGCACGAAGCTCCTCATCCTCAACTCCCCGTGCAACCCCTGCGGCACGATGTACGGCGAGCGCCAGCTCCGCGACATCGCCGCCGTCGTCACGCACGCCGCGAAGACGACCGCGCCGGACATCACGATCCTGAGCGACGAGCTCTACGAGAAGATCGTCTACGGGGGCATCCCCCACTTCTCGATCGGATCCGTCCCCGAGGTCGCCGAGCGCACGCTCACGCTCAACGGCCTCTCGAAGGCGTACGGCATGACCGGGTGGCGCATCGGCTACACCGGCGCGAGCGGCGACTTCGGCCTGCGCCTCACGCGCGCGATGGCGACGCTGCAGGGGCAGATGAGCACGAACATCACGAGCTTCACCTACCCCGCGATCCGCGTCGCCCTCACCAAGTGCGCGGCGGAAGTCGAATCGATGCGCAGGGCCTTCGCCGACCGCGCGCAGGTGATGAACAAGCGCCTCTCATCGATGCCCGGCCTCAAGACCAGCAGGGCGACGGGCGCCTTTTACGCCTTCCCGGACATCTCCGCGCACTTCGGCAAGACCAGCCCCGGCGGCCGCCCCGTCCGCGACGCGCAGTCCTTCTGCGAAGCACTCCTCGAGGAGTCGCTGGTCGCACTCGTCCCCGGCGACGACTTCGGCGGCTGCGGCCGCAACCACGTCCGCATCAGCTTCGCGTGTTCGGAAGAGCAGATCGAGCGGGGGATGGACCGGCTGGTGGAGTTTCTCACGAAGCTCAGGTGATCAGTGATCGGTAGGTCGCGGATGGTCGCATCGCCACGCTCGAACAGCGCCGGCGCGATCCGAGCGTCCGGTGGCCACCACTCACTGCTCACCGTGCTCCGATCACGCGGCGTTCATCCGCCCAGCACCAGGTTCACCATCTTCCCGGGCACCGCGATCACCTTCTTGACTTCCTTGCCCGCGATCAGCGCCTTCACCGCTTCGTGCGAGAGGGCGAAGGCCTCCAGACTCTTCGGCTCTTTCGCCGCGTCGGCGGGCACCATGATCCGCGCCCGGACCTTCCCCATCACCGAGACCGGCACCTCGACCTCGTTGTCCACGAGCATCGCCGCGTCGAAGCCCGGCCACGCCTGGTGCGCGATGCGCCCCGCGTTCCCGGCCTTCTCCCACACTTCCTCCGCGACGTGCGGCGCGAAGGGCGCCAGCACGAGCGCGAAGCGCGAGACCTGATCGCGCGTCAGCACGCCGGCCCCCTTGTCCGCGCCCGTCGCGGCGTTCACGAACTCGATCATCGCGGCGATGGCCGTGTTGAAGGCCATCCGCTCGACGTCGTCGCCCACCTTCTTGACCAGCCGGTGCAGCGCCCGCTCGAGCCCGGCGTCCGCCGCGGGCGCGAAGCGCGCCTCCCCCGTCTGCTCGCTCACGCAGACGCGCCACGCACGCTGCAGGAAGCGGAAGCACCCCGCGATGTCGCGCGGGTTCCACGGCTTGCTCGCCTCCAGCGGCCCCATGTACATCTCGTACAGCCGGAACGTGTCCGCGCCGAAATCGGTGATCACGTCGTCCGGGTTCACGACGTTTTTGAGGCTCTTGCTCATCTTCGCCGTGATCTGCACCACGCGCTGGCCGGTCGCCCGCTCGACGAAGTCACCGTTCTCGCGCTCCTCGACCTGGTCCGTCGGCACGAGGCTCTTGTCCGCGCGCTGATACGCGAAGCTCGTGATCAACCCTTGGTGGAAGAGCTTTCGGAAAGGCTCGGGCGTCGAGACGAACCCCAGGTCAAAGAGCACGCTCTGCCAGAAGCGCGCGTAGAGCAGGTGCCCCACCGCGTGCTCCGACCCGCCGACGTACAGATCCACGCCCGGTCGTTCGCCCCCCATCCAATACCGCTCCGCCTCGACGCCCGCGAACCGTGCGTCGTTCCCCGCGTCGCAGTACCGCACGGCGTACCAGCTGCTCCCGGCGCTCCCGGGCATCGTGTTCGTCTCGCGCGTCACCGGCGTCCCCGGCGGCAGCAGCGCGGGGTCCACGCCCGCCTCCCCCGCCGTCGTGCGCACCCATCGCGTCGCCTTCGCCAGGAGCGGCCGCGGCTCGTCGCTCTCGATGGGCGCGTAGTCGGCCAGCTCCGGCAGCCGCACGGGCAGCGCGCTGTCCATGACCGGGTACGCGTTCCCGGCGTCGTCGTAAACGATCGGGAAGGGCTCTCCCCAGTATCGCTGTCGCGAGAACGTCCAATCGCGCAGTTTGTAGTTCACGCGCCCGCGGCCGCGGCCGGTTTCCTCGAGCCACGCGATGATCCGCTTCTTCGCCTCGGGCGTCGCCAGCCCGTCAAGACTCACCCCCGCGCCCGACGAGTTGATCGCGATCCCATCGCCCGCGAAGCACTCTTTCTTTTTCCCCTCGTTCGCTCGCTCGCTCGTTCGCTCGTTCGCTCCCCGGACAACCTCCACCACCCGCAACCCAAACTTCTCCGCGAACTCAAAGTCCCGCTCGTCGTGCGCCGGCACCGCCATGATCGCGCCGGTGCCGTAGCCCATCAGCACATAGTCCGCCGCCCACACCGGGATCTCGCCGCCCGTCGCGGGGTTCACCGCGTTGACGCCGGTGTAAACCCCCGTCTTCTCCTTGCTCTCCTGCCGCTCCACTTCCCCCCGGTTGCGCGCCGCCTCGATGTACGCACGCAGCGTCTCGCGCGTCGCGCCGTCAACACCGTACTCGCCGTCCAGCACGCGCCCGCAGAGCTCGTGCTCGGGCGCGACGACCATGTACGTCGCGCCGAAGATGGTGTCCGGCCGTGTTGTGAAGACCTTCAGCGCCTCTTCGTTGTTCTTTGAGCTTTGAGGTTTGAGGTTTGAGAGTTCAAATGCAATCTCCGCCCCCTCGCTCCGCCCGATCCACTCGCGCTGCATCGTCTTCGTGCTCTCCGGCCAGTCCACGCCGTCGAGCTGGCTCAGCAGCCGCTGCGCGTACGCCGTGATGCGGAACATCCACTGCGTCAGCGGCTTGCGGAGCACGGGGTACCCGCCCCGCTCGCTCTTCCCGTCGATCACCTCGTCGTTGGCCAGCACCGTGCCCAGCTTCGGGCACCAGTTCACCACCGTCTGGCTCCGGTACGCGAGGCGGTAGCTGTCGATCACGCGCCGCTTCATCGCGGCGTCCAGCGAAGCCCACGAGCCGAGCTCGCTCCCGCGCTCCGCCTCGTCGATCTCGTCCGCACGCGGGTTGAACCGCACCGGCCGCCGGCCGCTGGCGAACTCTTTCTCTAGCTCCTCGATCCTGCGCGCTCTGCCCTTGTTCGCTCGTTCGCTCGTTCGCTCCTCCCCTTCTTCGTCAAACCACGCCCCGTACAGCCGCAGGAAGATCCACTGCGTCCACTTGTAGTAACCCTCGTCGATCGTGCCGAACTCGCGCGACCAGTCGTACGAGAACCCGAAACGCCGCAGCTGACGCCGGAAGTTGTCGATCGCCTTGCGCGTCGTCACGGCCGGGTGCACGCCCGTCTGGATCGCGTACTGCTCCGCGGGGAGGCCGAACGCGTCCCAGCCCATCGGGTGCAGGACGCGCATTCCGTTCCGGCGGCGGAAGTGGGTCACGATGTCGCCGATCGTGTAGACGAGCATGTGGCCCATGTGCAGCGACCCCGACGGGTACGGCAGCTGCTCGAGGACGTAGCTCTTCGGCCGCGCCGCGCGCTCCCCCTCGTCGGGGTTGGGCACGGCCCAGGCGCGCGCCTCCTC
>DASPKL010000023.1:0-219104 GCA_035628115.1 Phycisphaerales bacterium
GGACGTCTTCGGCGGGGGCGCGTGCTCCACCGGCACGTGCGGGGACCTTGACTTCAACAACGACGGGCTCTTCCCGGACAACCTCGACCTCGAAGCCTTCTTCAGCGTCTTCGGCGGCGGCCCCTGCCTCTAAGAAGGCACAGGGCATCAAACGCTGGTACAAAAGCCCCGGGCGAGAGCCCGGGGCTTTTCCTTGGGAGCTTGCTGCTCCGCGGCGGTCCGCCGTGCACAGGTGCGGTGATCGGCGGGTGATCGCCCTGCACTGCTCGGCGCGCACCGGCGCGGTCGGAGCGTTCCGGAGCCGCCGTTCCCCGATCACCGTTCACGGCCCCACCTCTTGGCGCCCCACCTGTTCACCCGCTCACCTCTGCGTCGAAACTCCCGCCGCCGCGCGGCATATAGAGTTTTGCCGTGCCATTCGGTTCCTCCCCAGCAGAGATGCTCCGCAGGCTGCGCCAGCACCACGAGGGGATTCTCTCCTTCGGAGAGCTCGTGGAGCCCGTCCGGTTCGTCCTCGACCCCGCCAGCGGACAACCCGTCCTCCCCGTCCCCTACTCCGCGCTCGGGTACGACTCGGTCGTCCTCTTCGCCCCCGACGACGGCCTCGACAACCCCGAATGCCTGCAGGTGACGGCCGCGCCGCAGGAGATCGACCCCAACCGCGAGGAGGCCTGCGACCGGCACGGCGCGTACTTCGGCAAGCCCGCGCACGTGCGCTGGGCCCGCCTGCTCGTCGAGAGCGTCAAGCGCCTCGACGAGGTCGTGGACGGCGACCTGATCCGCCTCGCCAACCCGCTCCGCAGCGCCGAGAGCGAGCTCTGCCGCGCCGCGAACGCGGACCCCGCCAAGCTCGCCGCGGCGTGCGAGCGCATGCTCGGCGTCAAGCCCGCGGAGCCCAAGGCCGTCGGCGTCGACCCGTGGGGCATCGACGTCCGCGCCCGGTTCGGCGTCGCGCGCCTCGAGTTCCCCGAGCCCGTCGGGACGAAGGAAGAAGCAGTCGCGATGATCGAGAAGACCGTGCGTGGCGCCTAGTACGTCGTGCGCAGGAAGTTCGCCCGCACGACGCCGAGGAGCTCCGCCCTCTTGACCACGCACCACGCACCACGCAGCACGCACCTCCGCGAAGCCCACGCCCACATCGCCATGCACGGGCGCGAGCTCTCGACGCTCCAGCTGAGCGCGTGCCGGGGCCGCGCCGAGTGCCTCGAAGGCCTCCGCGCGGAGGCCTTGCGCCTCGACGCGGTCGACCCCGCCCGCACGCGCTGGCTCGTCGCCAACGGCGTGCGCGTGGAGTCGTGGGACGATCCGCGCTGGATCACGCGGGGCGAGCTCGACGCGGTCGTCGGGCCGCGCTGCGCGTGCGTGATGAGCTTCGACTACCACGCGATCCTCGCGAGCACCGCGGCGTTCCGCGCCGCCGGCATCACCGACGACGCGCCGAACCCCGAGGGGGGGGTCGTCGTGCGCGATCCGCGCGGCGAGCCCACCGGCCTCCTGCTCGAGAACGCCTGCCGTCTCGTGCGCGACGCCGTCCCGCCGCCGACGGCCGACGAACGCGCCCCGCTCGTGCGCACGGCGCTCGCCGACTTCGCGTCGCACGGCTTCGCGGAGGTCCACGACCTGCTCAGCGAGCCGTGGCTGGGCGAGACGCTCGCGCTGCTCCACGACCGTGGCGAACTCCCCGCGCGCGTCGGCCTCTTCCCGCCCGTCGAAGACATCGAGGAGCACGCCGCGGCGGCGAAGCGCTGGACGCGCCCCGGCAACGTCGAGCTTCTGGGCGGCAAGATCTTCGTGGACGGCACGCTCAACAGCCGCACCGCGTGGATGCTCGAGCCCTTCCGCAACCCCATGCCCGCGCACCCGAAAGGCACGCCTCTGATGACCGTCGAGGAGATCGCGCGCGCGATCGAACGCTGCGCCGCGCTGGGTTTCGGCCTCGCCGCGCACGCCATCGGCGACGGCGCCGTCCGCACCGTCCTCGACGCCTGCGAGCGCACCCGCGCGCTGCGCGCCGCGGCGGGAGTCGCCGTGCGCATCGAGCACGCGGAGGTCGTGCACCCGAGCGATATCCCCCGCTTCGCCGAGCTCGGCGTCGTCGTCAGCGTCCAGCCCTGCCACCTGCTCTACGACATCGAGGTCCTCACGCGTGAGTTGCCCGACCGCCTCGACCATGTCATGCCGCTGCGATCGTTTATCGATTCCGGGCTCGTGCCCGGCCGCACGCTCCTCTTCGGCAGCGACGCGCCGATCGTCCGGCCTCATCCGCGCGACAGCATCGACGCGGCGATGCTCCGGACCCGCCCGGCGGGCTCGCGCATCGGGCCCGAGGGCACGCCCGTCGCGCCGCACCAGAATCTCACCGAAGACCTCGCGTGGGCGTGCTTCGGCGCGTCTTCGTAGGCCCGGCGTCCCGCCGGGCACCGATCACCTGGCGCTATCGGGACACGGGGAGCGGGGAGATACCGTGGGACAGGCGTCTCGCCTGCCACCGAACGCCAAGCGCTCACGCCAGACTGCCGGTCTGTACACTGCCCCATGCGACGGCCGGGAATCAGGTTCTGGCGGGTCGTCTTCGCCGCGTCGGTGATTCTGTTCGTTGCGGGCGTATTCGTGGCCATACGAGCGTCCGAACCGGCGTTATTCTGGCCGGTATCACCGACGACGGCGGGTATGTGCGGTGGCCGCATCGTCGGCGTTGTTTGGGAGAATCCCACTGTTCCGCGGCAAACGTCTGCGGAGGAGTGGAAGGCCGGGCTGAACCGATTGCACGTGCCGGGCTCGCCGTTGAGTTATCGCTGGCTGCCGCGGCGCAGAGCGAACTCGTCCAATGCGATCACGACGATTCCAGCGAGTTACATCTGCTTTGTCGCCGCGCTGACCGGCGTAAGCGCCGCACTTGTGGCCCACCGCCTCGCAGCGAGTTTCGCACGGACGCACTGCGAGAAGTGCAGCTATTCCCTCGCGGGCCTTCCGGCCGACGCGACCGCGTGCCCGGAGTGCAGAGGGAAGATCGGGAAGAGCACCGCCGAGGCGCGGACGCAAGAGCACTGAGATGCGATAAGACTCGCATCTCAGTGGCACGAAGAGGGGAGCACGACCTTTGCGAAGACGCAAGGGTCGTGTCACGAGACGGGGCCTGAAAGGCCCCGCCCCGGAAAAGAGAAGACGCCGCGCGGAGCGTGGCGGTACCCAAGAGGAGAAGACCCACTACCGCCCGCTGCGCCGCCACCTCTCCCCGTGAAGCACGGGGAGAGGGAGGGCCAACGGTGCGCACGTTCTTTTCAGTGCAGTCGATCGACGCGCCTGCGCTCGGTGGCAGGCGGGACGCCTGCCCCACATCCCTGCTCCGCGGTTCTTCGCGACCTCCGCGTTCAACCCGTTCTCTTTTCTCCGCGATCCTCCGTCTTCTCTGCGCCCTCCGCGGACACGGAGAAACTTCGGCGCGTGGGGCGCTTGGGTCTCGCCGACCAAACGACGCCCGTCAAACGTACAATCCCTCGTGACGAGCACGCCTTCTTCATCGCGGTCCCCCCAGCGTTCGGGGGCCGCGTATCCGCGGGCCGTCGATCGCCTCATCAGCGAGTTCGCCGCCCTCCCCGGCATCGGCCGCCGCAGCGCCGAGCGCCTCGCCTTCCACGTCCTCAAGAGCAGCGAGGAGTCGGCGCTCGGCCTCTCGCAGGCGCTCATCGACGTCAAAAAGTCCGTGCGCCACTGCGTCAACTGCTACCACCTCTCCGACGCCGACCTCTGCCCCGTCTGCGGCGATCCCTCCCGCGACCACCGCACGGTGCTCGTCGTCGAGCAGCCCCGCGACCTCCTCGCCCTCGAGGCCACGGGCATGTACAAGGGAATCTACCACGTCCTCATGGGCCGCCTCTCGCCGCTGGAGGGCATCGGCCCCGCCGAACTCACGGTGGACCGCCTGCTCGACCGCGCCAAGAACCCCGCGACCAACCCGGGCGGCGTCCCCGTCGCCGAAGTGATCCTGGGCCTCAACCCGACGCTCGAGGGCGACGGCACCGCCCTCTACCTCACCGATGCGCTCCGCGCCACCGGCGTCCGCGTCAGCCGCCTCGCCCGCGGCCTGCCCAGCGGCGGTCAGCTCGAGCACGCCAGCAAGGCGGTCCTCGCCGACGCCATCCACGAGCGCCGGGCCGTGGACTAACGCTCACCGGGACCGGCCCGGCCTGCCGATAGAATCGCCGGCGGAGAGCCGCGACGCCGGAGGCGTCCGCGACTTTGCGCGCCGTGCGAGCGCTCCATGCGGTTCGAGACCAGCCAATCCATGCGCCTGGGCCAGCAGATGCGGCTGGCGCCGCGGATGATCCAGAGCATGGAGATCCTGCAGATGCCCCTCGCCGAGCTCGAGGAGCGGCTGGAGCAGGAGCTCGAGAGCAACCCGACCCTCGAACTCGTGGACGGAGACGGCTCCCCGGGCGCGGCCGCCGCGGCGGACGGGACCGACGCCGACCGCCACGCCGACGAGCGCGCCGGCAGCGATGAGTTCGAGCGCCTCGAGTCGTTCGAGGAGACCAACCCCGACGTCGTGGAGAACGCGTACGCGGGCGACGCCGCACGCGACGGGCAGCAGCCCGTGCGCGACGAGGACTTCGACGGCCTCTCCTACCGGCGCGTCCGCGACTCGGGCGACCGCGACGCGAAGATGGACGCGATGGCCGCGGCCCCCGCGCGCGGCGCGAGTCTCCTCGACCAGCTCCGGGGCCAGTGGGCCCTCGCCGACGTGGACGAGCCCCTCCGCCCACTCGGCGAGCACATCCTGACCTTCGTCGAGGAGGACGGCTCGCTCAAGACCGACCTCGCGACGATCGCGGACCGCTGGCCCGGCGAGGCGAAGCCCGGCGTCGACGACCTGGAGCGGGCCCTCCACGCGCTGCAGCTCTTCCTGGAGCCCGCGGGCGTCGTCGCCCGCACCCCGCAGGAAGCGCTCCTCCTCCAGCTCGACGCGCTCGAGAGCGACGGCGAGGACGGGCACGACTGGCCCGCCAGCACCTTCGGGAACGCACGCACGCTCGTTAAGGCGCACCTCGACGACCTGATGCAGAACCGGCTCCCGCGCGTCGCCGAGAGGACGGGCCTCTCCCTCGAGCAGATCAAGGAGGCGCTCACGCTGCTGCGGCGCCTCAGCATCGCCCCCGGCCGGCGATTGGTCGAGACCAACGAGCGCCCCATCGTGCCCGACGCCATCATCGAGCACGACGAATCCCAGGACCGCTACTACGCCTACCTCAACGACGCGCACGTCCCCAACCTCCGCATCAACGAGGAGTACGCCCGCCTCTCCAAGGACAAGGCCATGGAGAAGCGCGACCGCGAGTTCATCAGGACCAACCTCGGCAACGCCCAGTGGCTCCTCGACGCCGTCGCCCAGCGCAAGAGCACCCTCCTGCGCGTCGTCAACAAGGTCATCGAGCACCAGCGCGAATTCTTCGACCTCGGCCCCCAGGCCCTCCGCCCGCTCCCCATGACCCAGGTCGCCGAAGAGCTCGGCATCCACGTCGCCACCGTCAGCCGCGCCGTCGCCGAGAAGTACGTCGCCACGCCCCGCGGCGTGATGCCCCTGCGCAAGTTCTTCTCCGGCGGCGTGCAGACCGAGGGCGGCGAGGAGAGCCTCGCCTGGGACGCGATCAAGGCCGCCCTCCGCGAAGTGATCGACGCCGAGGACAAGCGCAAGCCCCTCTCCGACGACGCCCTCGCGGACGAGCTCAAGAGACGCGGCATCGAGATCGCCCGCCGCACCGTCGCCAAGTACCGCGACCAGCTCAACATCCCCTCGGCGCGCCTGCGGAAGCAGTTCTGAAGAATCATCAGATCCACCGCGGAGGCGCAGAGAGCGCAGAGATGAGAATGGACTGATTTGAAGAGCCGCGCTTTGGAGCGCACTTCAAATCAGCCTGTCCTCTTCTCATCTTCCTCTGCGACTCTGCGGTGAACTTTCTTCGTTCCCCGCGATACCCTCGCCCCGTGATCCCCACGCTCGACCGCTACGTGGCGAAGATGTTCCTCGCCAACGCGGCCCTGCTCCTGGCCTTCCTCTGCACGCTCATCGTGGCGGTGGACTTCGCCCTGCAGTTCGACGAGTACGTCAAGCTCGCCGCGGCGGCCCTGCGCGCCGCCGGCCACGAGCCCTCCCGGCTCCGCACCGGCCCGCTCGCGGTGATGCTGGTCCTCGACCTCTGGTGGCCCCGCCTCTTCGTCCTCGCGGGCTACCTCCTCCCCGTCATCCTTGTGGGCGCGATGGGCTTCACCTGCGCCCACATGGTGCGGCACCGCGAGCTCGTCGGCGTCCTCGCCGGCGGCATGAGCCTCTGGCGCGTCGCGCGCCCCATGCTCGTCGCGACGCTCGCCCTCGTCACCCTCCAGGCCGCCAACCGCGAGTTCCTGCTGCCCAAGCTCGCCCCGCTCCTCACGCGCGACAAAAAGGAAGCGGGCTCGCGCACGCTCGGCGTCGCCCGCGACTTCGCGACCGACTCCCGGGGCCGCCTCATCTACGCCCGCCGCATCGACCTCGACACCGGCGCGATCGACGGCTTCTGGGCCTGGGAGCGCGACGAGCACGGCCTCATGACCCGCCGCATCCAGGCCGACCGCGCCGAGTGGGACGGGCGCGCGTGGAGGCTCACCAACGGCCGCGCCCTTTCTCGCAGCGCGGAGGGGGCGCGCGTCGGCGGCCAGCGCGTCGACGCCCTCGAGACCGACCTCGACCCCACCGCCCTCCGCCTGCGCCGCTTCGAGGGCCTCGCCGCCAACCTCTCGACGCGACAGCTCACCGAGCTGATCGCCCGCTCCGAGCGCCTCCCCGAGACGCCGATGAACCGCCGCCGCGCGGAGTCATTCGAGCGCATCCGCTGGGGGCGCGTCGCGAGCATGGCCACGACCATCCTCGTCCTGGTCGCCTGCCTCCCCTTCTTCCTCCGCAAGGAGCCGGCGAGCATGGTGCGACAGTCCCTCCTCGCCGCGCCCCTCGCCATCGGCGGCTTCGCCGCGAGCGTCCTCGCCTCCAGCCTCGCGATCCCGGGCCTCCCCGCCCAGGTCGGCGTCTTTGTCCCAGCGATGCTCATGCTCCCCCTCGCCATCGGCGCCGCGGGGAGCGTGCGGAGTTAGCGGGGCGTTTGCCCGCGAACCCGGACTGAACCCGCCCTCCGCCCGACCCGATAAACACCCCATGCTCCGCACGCCGAAGACCGCGCTCCTCGCCGTCACGGTTCTCGCCTCGTCCGCGCCCGCGCAGGCGCCGCAAGCCGCCGCGGCGTCCGCGACCCCGGGCGGCGCGTGGGCCGACGTCGACGCCGCGCTCGCCCGCGCCGGCTCGCCCGCCGTCTGCGCCGTCATGCTCGAGCGCGACACGCCCCGCGCCTGGCGCGAGGTCGTCGTCGCCGCGGACGGCCGCCTCGCCGTGCGCGAGTGGACCGAGTCCACGGCGCGCCCCGCCAGGTTTATCTTCGCCGACGGCACGATCGCCCGCTTCAGCCGCAGCGGCGCCGACCAGTACTTCGAGAGCCCCGCCGACGAGTTCTGGGCCGAGAAGGTCCCCGCCGTCATGCTCGCGTGCCCGTGGGCGATCGCGCCCTCGTGGACCGCCCGCGCCCGCGCGGCCCCCGACGGCTCCGCCACGCGCGACGGCGCGGGGTTCCTCGTCCGCAGCCCCTCCGAGCGCGTCGCCCTCTTCCTCGCGCCCGACGGGCGCGTCACCGAGGCACGCTCCCTCAGCCCCGACGGCGGCGTCGCCGCCGCGGCGTCCTTCGACTACGACGCCGCCGGCTCCCCGGCGCGCATCCGCGTGACGATCGCCGGGACGGACCCGGAGGAGTGGCGCGTCGCGTCCTTCGACCGGGACCCGCCCAACGCGGAGCGCCGCCTCGCCTTCGACGCCGCCGCGATGAGCGTCAACCGCTACGACCCCGCCACCGGCGACATCACCGCCCCCGACGGCACGGTGATCGGCAAGGACGTCATCCCCGCCGTGCAGGCGATGGAGGTCTTCTACGAGAAGAAGCGCCGGGAGGAGACCCGCGAGATGCGCGAGAACCCGCACGGCGTTCCTATGAAGCGCTGGCTCTGGTGGCTCGGCGGCCTCGCCCTTGTCTGCGTCGGCGTCGACCAGCTCCGCCGCAGGCTCTGAACGCCGCGCCCGTACGCTACGGGATGGCCTCGATCATCAAGCTCACCGCTCGCTTCGTCCACGCCGGCTCCGACAAGCCCCTCGCGGGAGAGGGCTTCACCGTCCGCTTCTGCGATAAGGACGTGGTCAAGGACGACGTCCTCGGCGAGGCCACACTCTCGCCCGACGGCCGCGCCGAGGTCCTCACCACAACCGGCAGCTTCAGCGGCGGCGCGACCTTCGGCGAGCGAAAGCCCGACCTCTACTGCCTCGTCTGCGAGCACGGCAAGCCCATCTTCCGCTCGCCCGTCGCCTGGGACAAGGCCGTTGCCGACCGCTCCCGCTCCGGCGAGCACGTCCTGACGCACGACCTGGGCACCTTCCAGTTCACCCGCGGCGGCGGATTCGAGGACGACATGCGCTCGGGCGACATGACCATCAGGCCGGTGATCTGAAAGAACTCGGCAACGCTCAGAGCAGCACGGCGGCGACGAAAGAGACGCTCCAATCGCTCTCTTCATCCGTTGTCCTGCTGATGCGCTGACTTGCCGCCTTCTTCAGCACCCGCCCCCGCCGAACGCACTGAAGAACGCCTCGATGTCCGCGTTCTCCGGGAAGAGCCCGTTGTTGTTGAAGTCCAGGTCCCCGCACGCGCCCGTCGGGCAAGCACCACCGCCGAACACAGTCAGATAGTCCATCAGGTCTTGGTTGTCCGGGTACAGCCCGTCGCGGTTGAAGTCGATCGGATCGCACCCGCGCGGGATCACTGTCGAAAAGATGCCCGAGGAGCCGTCGCTGAACGAGATACTGAACGCCACGCGTCCGTCGTCCGCGAGCGTCTGTTGCGGCTGAAGGGAACCGCCGATCCCGGGTTGAACGCTCACCGTGTTCACGGTACGGATGTCGCCGGGCGCGATCTGGACGGTGTCGCCGCGCTTGACGAGGATGCGCGGCCCCTCGGGGTACGACCACGTCACGATCGCTTGAAAACCGTCGCTCAGGTGGCAGCCGGCGACGACGGATCCGTGCCTGTCGATAAACAACGCGTTGAGCCGGAGGCCCGTGATCGTCAAGTTCGTCCCGGGGATGCGCTGACCGTCGAAGATCGTGAGCTCGCGACTGGGCCGCCCGGCCCACGCCGATACGCCGCCAAGAACGAGACCACGGCGTCCGTTCGGGCGATAAGCGACACGAAGGAGACGACGCCCCCGGGCCCCGCCACCACCTGCGGCTGCTGCCCCTCGCCCGCGTAGCCAGCGCCTTGAACGACGCAGTTGCCGAGGCCGGGCGCGGGGTCACCATCCTTGACGAGCAGCGTGAGGCTGCCCGGCGTTCCCGTGAACACCGCCCTCTGCGTCCCCGCGAGCGTTGCCGCGAAGACCGCCGTGCCGTCGTCGGACATGTCGTACCCATCGACGCCGCCGAACAACGTTCCCGGCATCCCCGGCACCGGCGCACCGGTCGCCGCGAGGACCTGCTGCGACCCCATTGGGCCGTAGACGAGCGCCGCCGTGACCGCCGGGTTCTGCGCCGCCGCTCGGAACAGGAAGTTCCCTTGGCCGTCCGCGCGGACGGGGTAGCCCGTCGAGAGATCCCATGTCGCGTTGGGCCCGAAGAGCGGCGCCGGTTCTCCATGCCGCGCCAGCAGCAACGGGGTCGCGCCTTCTAAGCCGTAGTACACCGGTCGCGTGCCGCCCGCCGCGTTCTCCGAGATGCGCGCCGCCGCCCCCAAGCCGCCGACGTCCATCATCCCGAGCACGGACAGGACGGTCCCGCCGGATGCCCCCGGCAGCGGATCGCCGTCGTACGCGATCAGCGCCCGACCGCTATCGGTCTCGCGCCACATCGCCTCGCCCGCCGGCGTCGCGAAACGCACCCCGGAGACCCAGAGGACGCGTCCGTCCGCATCGACGTGCCCGACCCGGACGTTGCTGACCGTGCCGTTGCCCGGGATCCCGACCGCCGGATCACCGTCGCGGACGACGAGCCGTAGCCCGCCGTTGTGCCACACCCAGGTCGATCGGAGGGTTCCGGGCGGGACGCCCATGAGCGACGCCTCGAAGAGCACATGCCCGGTCGGCCCCACCCCTCTCAGAAGAGGCGTGTTGAACGTGGCGCCGGCAATGCCCGGCGCGGGCTGACCTCGCATTGCGACCACGTCAAAGACATGCTGCGCCGACGCGCCCGCGCAGACCAGGGCGGCGGTGAGCGCACCCAACGATCGAATGTTCCGTTGCATGGAACCTCCGCCGGCAGCATACCACGCAGAGGGGGTCGGCGCCAAGCGGTCACGGCATGAAAAGAGCGCCGCGCACGAACGCGCCCCCGGCCGCGCTACGCGTCCTCGTCCTCCCGCAGCCTCGCCACCACGCTGAAGTCCTCCAGCGTCGTCGTGTCCTGCGTGATCTTCTCGACACCCGCCGCGACGTCCCGCAGCAGCCGCCGCATGATCTTCCCGCTGCGCGTCTTCGGCAGCATCTCCGCGAAGCGCACCACGTCCGGCCGCGCCAGCGCCCCCACTTCCTTCGCCACGTGCGCCGCCAGCTCCTTCCGCAGCGCGTCGTCCGGCGTTCGCTTCTGCTCCTTCAGCCACGCGGGCTTGAGCGTCACGAAGGCGCAGATCGCGTTCCCTTTGACTTCGTGCGCCACGCCCACGACCGCCGCCTCCGCCACCCCCGGGTGGCTCACCAGCGCGCTCTCCACCTCCATCGTCCCCAGCAGGTGGCCGCTCACCTTGATCACGTCGTCGATGCGCCCCTGCATCCAGAAGTACCCGTCGCCGTCGCGCCGCGCGCCGTCCGCGGAGAAGTAGTACGGCTCGCCCGTGCGCGGGTCCTTCACGCGCGACCAGTAGTTGCTCACGAAGCGCTCGCGGTTCCCGTGCACGCCCCGCAGCATCCCGGGCCAGGGCTTCCTGATCACGAACAGCCCGCCCTGGTCCGGCGCCAGCTCCTCGCCCCGCTCGTTCACGACCGCCGCGTCGATGCCCAGCATCGGCAGCGTGCACGAGCCCGGCTTCGTCGGCGTCGCGCCCGGCAGCGGTGTGACCACGTGCCCGCCCGTCTCGGTCTGCCAGTACGTGTCCACGACCGGGCAGCGCCCGCCGCCGATCACCCGCTGGTACCACATCCACGCCTCTGGGTTGATCGGTTCGCCGACGCTCCCCAGCAGGCGCAGGCACGACATGTCGTGCTTGGCGGGCAGGTCGTCGCCCCACTTCATGAACGTGCGGATCGCGGTGGGAGCCGTGTAGAAGTGCGTCACGCGGTGGCGCGCGATGATCTCCCAGAACCGGTCCTGCCCCGGGAAGTTGGGGGCGCCCTCGTACATCACCGTCGGTATCCGGTTCATCATCGGGCCGTAAAGCACGTAGCTGTGCCCCGTCACCCACCCGACGTCCGCGCTGCACCAGAAGACCTGCCCCGCGTCCGGGATCAGGTTGAACGCCACCCGCGCCGTCGTCGCGACGAACGTCAGGTACCCGCCCGTCGTGTGCACGATCCCCTTGGGCTTGCCCGTGCTCCCGCTCGTGTAGAGCAGGAAGAGCATGTCCTCGCTCTCCATCGCCTCGCACGGGCACGCGTCCGTCACGTACTGCGCCAGGTCGTGCCACCAGTGGAACGCCACGCCCTCGGCCTTCACGCCCGCGGGCGCCCGCCCTGTCACGAAGCGCGCGCTCGGCGTCTCGTGCGCCGTCCGCCGGAAGACGAGCACGTGCTCGACCGCGTGACCCTGCCCCGCGGCCAGGTCCACCGCCTCCTCGACGTTCTTCTGCAGCGGGACGACCTCGCCCCGACGGAAGCCCCCGTCCGCCGTCACGATCACCCGGCTCTTCGCGTCGATCACCCGCTCGCTGATCGCCGCGGGCGCGAACCCGCCGAAGATCA
Organism: Phycisphaerales bacterium; assembly: GCA_035628115.1. Lineage (GTDB taxonomy): Bacteria > Planctomycetota > Phycisphaerae > Phycisphaerales > UBA1924 > BJHL01. Next base: position 12,007 of record DASPKL010000023.1, read on the forward strand.
CGCTGTGCGCCGCGCCGATGCGCGCGCACGCCAGCACCGCGACCGCCAGCTCCGGGATCATCGGCATGTAGACCGTCACCACGTCGCCGCGCTTGACGCCCAGCCGCTTGAGCATGTTCGCCGCGCGCGACACCTCGGCCAGCAGCTCGCGGTACGTGAGCGTCCTGACCTCCGGCTCCTTCGCGTACGCGCTCCCCGGCGCCAAGTGACTCGTGCGGGGCCCGACCGGCTCCCCCTCCCAGATCAGCGCGGGCTCCTCGCCGTGCCCCGCCTGCACGTGCCGGTCCACGCAGTTGAAGCACGCGTTCAGCGTCCCGCCCACGAACCACTTCGCGTCGGGCGCCTTCCACTCGAGCACGCGTTCCCACGAGCGGAACCACGAGAGACGCCGCGCCTCGCCGCTCCAGAACCCCTCCGGGTCCGCGACCGACCGCTTGTGCAGCGAGCGGTACTCCTCGAGCGAGCCGACGTGCCAGTACGGAAAGCCCAGCTCGCTCGCCGCCCTGGGCGGGAACTTGCGGTTCTCGTTGAGGAGCGTGTCGATCGTGCCCGTCTGGCTCATGGCCGAAGAGTACCGGCCTCTGGTGATCCGCCCCTCCGGGGCGGACCTTCTCTTCGTGGGCCGGGCGGCCGCCGGGCACCGACGGCCCGTCGCTCCGTCACGCACTGCGACCGTGAGAAGGCGAGCACGCGGGCAGATCGGCACGCGGTGGCGTGCTCTTCGATCGCCTCCTCACCCGCTCGCCTCGCCGGTCTCATCCGTCCTCGTCCGCGTGCCCGCTTCCGCCTCTCCTCCACCCCGTGCCTTCCTCAGACCCTCGGCCGCAGCCACTCCCACTGCCGCGCCAGCCCGTCCTCGAAGCCCGTCCTCGGCGCGTAGCCGAGCTCCGCGCGCGAGCGCTCGATGTCCGCGCACGTGCGCTCCACATCCCCCGTCTGCATCGGCGCGCGCTGCACCTCCGCGCTCCGGCCGACCGTGCGCTCGATCGCGCCCACCACTTCGGCGAGCGATACCGGCCTGTTGTTCCCGAGGTTCCAGACGCGGAAGCCGTGCCGCGGGATGCTGTCGTACGACGCGAGCACGCCGGCGACGATGTCGTCGATGAACGTGTAGTCGCGCGACGTCGAGCCGTCGCCGAAGAGCGTGATCGGCTCGCCCTTCGCGATGCGACGCATGAACGACACGATCGCCAGGTCCGGGCGCTGCCGCGGCCCGTACACCGTGAAGAAGCGCAGCATCGCCACCGGCAGCCCCGTCGCGGCGTGGTGCGCGTGCCCCAGCGCCTCGCACGCGAGCTTGCTCGCCGCGTACGGGCTGATCGGCCTGCTCACGTCCTGCGTCTCGCTGAACGGGGACGTCGGCGAGTTGCCGTAGACGGAGCTCGACGACGCGACGACCACGCGCGACGCGCCGGCCCGCGACGCCTCGGAAAGGACCGTCGCCGTGCCCGTGACGTTCGCGTGCATGTACCCGGCCGGATCGGCCAGGCTCGGGCGCACGCCCGCCTTCGCGCCCAAGTGGATGACGCCGGCCGGCTTGTACGTCTCGAAGACGCGCCGCACGAACAGGCCGTCCGTGAAGTCCCCCTCGACGAGCACCGCGCCGCCGCCGGCCTCGCTCCAGTTGGCCTCCTTCAGCACCCGCGAGTAGAAGGGGTCGAAGTTGTCCAGCCCGATCACCCGCTCCCCGCGACGCGCGAGCGCCCCGGCGACGTGCGAGCCGATGAAGCCCGCCGCACCGGTGACGAGGATGGGGCCGTTCCGTGTCGACACGGCCCGATCATTGGGCGGGTCGCTTGAAACGCCAAGGCCCCGCTGTCAAGGGGATTTTCCGCCGGCGCAAGAAAAAAGCGAGGCGCCATCTACGACAGCGCCCCGCTGGAGGAGAGAGAGATCAATGTGAGTGTAATGCAAATCGGGCCTTGGGTTGCCCAAACCCCCAAAAGTGCAGCAAGATTTCGCGATTGCGCGCAAAATCGTCTTGCCTTCCGCGCATGAACGTGCTAGCGCCGTTCCGCTCCGCCCGAACACACTGCAAACATCGCGGGCGATCCGTGCGCGGCCACTGAAAATAGCGGTGCCCGCGCCTCAGTTCGTCCCCGCCAGCTTCCGCACTGTCATGTCAAAGTTCCGGACCATCGAGGTGTGGATGCCGTAGCAGATAGCGGCGTGAAGGGCGGCGCCGATGAGAGCGCCGACGAGGAGGAGGGAGCGGGCGGTGGCGAGGCCGTGTTCCTTGACGGTGTCGATGAGGGCCGTCTCGGGCTCGATGACGCCGTAGACGGTGCTGGCGGGGCTGACGGCGCCCATGAGGGGGCCGACGAGCGGGATGTTGGGCGCGGCCTGCCACGCGCACAGGCCGGCGATGCCCGCGACGACGGCGACGACACCGACGGTGCCGACCGTGCTGCTCAGCACGCCTTTGCTCTTGAGGGACCACTGCAGGCCCACCATCACGCAGAAGGCGAGGAAGGGGACGACGACGATCGCCGCGGCGATCGCCGCCTCGGGGAGCACAACCGGGATGGCGGTCATCGGCGCGCCGGCGGTGACGGACGTGGTCACCTCCACGCCGCCGTCGCGCCCCAGGCCGCCGGCGAGGACGTAGAGGCCGGCGATGGCGAGGGTGCCCAGGGGCACGATGAGCAGGGGCATGAGGTAGAAGACAAGGCCGCGGAGCTTGCCCCAGAGGTACGCGCTCGCGGTGATGGGCGTGGTGAGGATGAGGTCGAGGTGGCCGTCCTCGCGCTCCTTGCTGATGGCGGTTGCGGAGGTGTTGATCGCGACCAGGGAGATCACGAGGAGCTCGCCGATGACGGTCGCGAGGATGGCGAAGCGGAAGTCGTCGTGGTCGAGGGTGCCGTTGTGGTAGAGGAAGACGGCGCCCGCGCCGAAGGCGAGGCCGAGGGCGACGAAGGTCCAGCGGGCGATGATCTTGCCGCGGGATGAGTTGCGGCTCGCGGCCTCGCGCCAGGCGATGGGGTTGTGCCAGACGGGGCGCGGGGCGCGGTGCTCGCCGGCGGGTCCGGGGCGCTGGCCCATGATGCGGCGCGTGAGGGGGACGCCGTCGTCGCTGGCGCCGAGCATCTGGATGCCGCCGGTGCGGACGGTGACGGTGGACGCCGCGAGGAAGAGGGCGCTCAAGAGGACGCTGCCGACGCACCAGGTGGTGACGGGCGTCTCGAGCATCCAGCGCATGACGCCGGTGTGCAGGCCCTCGGCGGCGCGCGGGTAGGTCGTGGGGTTCAGCAGCGCGCGCAGGGCGAGGAACGGGTTGACGGCGGTCATCACCGTGACGCCGTCTCCGTTGACGCCCTGGCCTCGCCCCGCGTTGCGGAGGGCGATGTCGACCGCGATCGTCGCGGCGAGGTAGGAGACGACGCAGACGTAGAAGACGAAGAAGGCGCGCTTGCCGGCGAGGCGCGAGACGGAGAGGGCGATGGCGAGCGCGCCCACGAGGATCGCCGCCCCCGCGGCGACGAGGTAGCTCGCGAAGATGGCGCTCCCGGGGACGCCGCCGAAGTACTGCGTGATCGCGAAGAGGGGGAGGGAGCAGAAGAGGAGGGCGAGGACGAAGAAGAGGCGGCCCAGGAGGTTGCCGAAGACGATCTGCCCGGCGGTGAGGGGTGTCGTCAAGAGCACTTCCCAGGTGCGCGGGTTGGCCTCCTGGGCGATCGCGCCGCCCATGAAGACGGGGGCGAGGACGCAGATGAGGGTGATCTGGAGGTAGGCGATGTAGACGAAGCTTTTCGCGCCGGCCTCGGCGAGGCGCTGATAGCTGAGGGAGCCGGCGCCGGTGTTGAGGAGGAGCGACCAGAGGAGGACGACGATCAGCACCGCGAGGTAGGCGCTGCGGATGTACATGTGCTTGACGCGTCGCCCGCCGTTGTGCACGAGGCGCACGGCGATGGGGTTGGTCACCAGCAGGCGGAGGAGCCAGCGCAGGAAAGCGGGCATGGGGGAGTGTACGAGGAGGTGCGTTGTGCGAGGAAGAGAAGAGGGTGACCGCGGAGGGCGCGGAGAGAAGAGGAAGGTCGCGGTGTGGTGTCTTGGAGGCCGGAGGCGTGCGGGTGAATCGCCGGGTGATCGATTCCTCCGCCCCTGCCGGGGCGGCGATGATGTCACGGACACTTCCCACGGGCTGCGCGGTGCCGCGCACCGCTCCACCCGTGGCTACAGGCCTTCGCCGCCGTTGGGGGCGAAGAGGAAGGCGGTGTGACCAAGTGGCCAGGTGGTCAAGAGCACTGAGATGCTCGCAGACTCGCATCTCAGTGGCACGAACAGCGGACCGCCCCGGAGGGGCAGACCACCGAAAGAGCACCACCGTTACGCGCCCATGGCCTTGAGGATGGCGTCGAGGTCGTCGGGGACGCGGATGGGGCGGTTGGCGTGCGCGCCGGCGGTCTCGCCGGTGTGGTACCTGACGGTGACGTCGGGGTCCTTGAGGAGGTGGCCTGTGAGGACGCAGGCGACGCGCTCGCCGGGCTTGATGACGCCCTCCTGCACCAGCAACCGCGCGCCGGCGACGCTGGCGGCGCTCGCGGGCTCGCACCCGAAGCCGTAGCGGCCGACGAGGGCCTTGTGCTCGACGATGGTCTCGTCGTCGATCGCGCGGACGACGCCGTTCATCGCGTGCAGGGCGCGCAGGGCCTTCGGGAGGTTCACGGGGCGGTTGATCTCGATCGCGGTGGCGACGGTCTTGGCGCGCTCGTTGGCGGCGTCCATGCGGGCGTACTCGCGGTCGATGGCGGCTTCATCCCAGGAGCCGCGGAGACCGTTTTCGGGCGTCCAGCGGACGCCGAGGTCGTTGAAGACGCGGTCGAGGGTGCGGGAGCCGCTGGCCTGGATCACGGCGAGGCGCGGCATCCTCTTGATGAGGCCGAGGGCGTGGAGCTCGATGAAGGCCTTGCCGAAGGCGGAGCAGTTGCCGAGGTTGCCGCCGGGGACGACGACCCAGTCCGGGACTTCCCAGTCGAGGCCCTCGAGGACGCGGTACATGATCGTCTTCTGCCCCTCGAGGCGGAAGGGGTTGACGGAGTTCATGAGGTAGATGCCGACGTCGGGGCGCTTCTCCGCGATGTGGCGGATGCGGGAGAGGCAGGCGTCGAAGTCGCCGGCGATCTGGAGCGTCGTGGCGCCGTAGTCGAGGGCCTGGCTGAGCTTGCCGTAGGCGATCTTGCCGTCGCCGATGAAGACGAAGCACTTGATGCCGGTGAGCGTGCCGAAGACGGCGAGCGCCGCGCTCGTGTTGCCGGTGCTGGCGCAGGCGACGCGTGCGGCGCCGATCATCCGCGCGTGCGTGAAGGCGGCGGTCATGCCGTTGTCCTTGAAGCTGCCGGAGGGGTTGAAGCCCTCGTACTGCAGGAAGAGGTTGCCGGGGGCGAGGCCGATGACCTTCGCGAGCTGGTCGGCGCGCTGGAGGTTGGTGCGGCCCTCGCCGATGGTGACGATGGTGCGCTCGTCGCCGTAGAAGGGCAGGAGGTCGCGGAAGCGCCAGACGCCGGAGAAGTCGAGCATCGCGGGCGTGGCCTCGGCGCCGGCGGTGTTGCGCGGGCCGGTGGTGGTCGCGCGGCGGGTGAACATCTCCCACGAGAGCTTGATGCCGGACCAGTCGTAATCGACGTCGAGGAGGTTGTTGCACCTGGGGCACGCGACGAGGGACTCGCGCACGGGGAAGGTCGCGCCGCAGCGGGCGCTGATGCAGCGTTGGACGGCGCGTTCGGTCATCGGCGGAGGGTACGGGCGGGCTCGAAGGGTCCCCACGCGACCTCGTCGCGCCCGTGCTTCTTGACGACGGCGAGGTACCGCTCGTGCGGGATGGGGTGTGCGCCGAAGCGGCCGAGGTGGTCGCTGTGCATCTGGGCGTCGAGGAGGACGAAGCCGCGGCGGCGGAGGTGGCTCACGAGGTGGACGAGGCAGACCTTGCTCGCGTCCGTGCCGCCGAGGGCCGGGCGGCTGAACATCGCCTCGCCGCAGAAGACGGCGCCGACGGCGAGGCCGTAGAGGCCGCCGACGAGGCGGCCGTCGCGCCACGCCTCGACGCTGTGGGCGAGGCCGGCGCGGTGGAAGGCGAGGAAGAGCTGGATGATCTCCTCGCTGAGCCAGGTCTCTTCGCGGCCGCGGGCGGGGGCGGCGCACTCGCGGATGACCTGCTCGAAGGCCGTGTCGCCGGTGACCGTGAAGCGCGCGCTGTGGACGCGCTGCGCGAGCGAGGACGCGACGCGGAAGGTGTCATCGAGGGGGATGACGCAGCGTTCGAAGGGCTGGAACCACCCGACCTCGCCCTTGTCGGGGTCGAACATCGGGAACCAGCCGCGGCGGTAGGCGTGGAGCGCGGCGTCGATGACGGCCGGTTCGTGCCGCGTGCGCGTGGTCATGCGGCGGGCTCTCCGAGCGTCATCGCGTAGACGCGGAGAATCTCGGCGACGCTCCAGGCCTGCGCAGGGCAGCCCTCGGGGCGGCGCGGCGGTTCGGCGTCGTAGACCTCGGCGGTGCTGAGGGTGGGGCTTGAGGCGAGCATGTCCGCGAGGGGCGCGAGGAGGGCGAGCACACGCGCGCGTGCGTCCTTCGAGAAGTCGTTGACGCGGAGGAGCGCCTCGCAGTACGGCCCCAAGAGCCAGGGCCAGACGGTGCCGTTGTGGTACGCGCGGTCGCGCTCGAACAGGGAGCCTCGGTAGTGCGGGCAGTAGCCGGACTCGCCGGGCGCGAGGGTGCGGAGGCCGACGGGCGTCAGGAGGCGCGCGGTGCAGGCTTCGACGACGGCCTGGGCGCGCGCGGACGAGAGGAGGTCGCGGCCGAGGCTGACGGCGAAGATCTGGTTGGGGCGCACGAGCGGGTCGGGCGTCCACGCGCCGCCCGCGGGCGTGAGGACGTCGGAGAGGCAGCCTGCGCGGGCGTTCCAGAAGGCGGGCTCGAAGGAAGCCTTGCATCGCTCGGCGAGTTCGGCGAGCGCGGACGCGAGCTTCCCGTCGCGCTTCGAGACGAGGGGCGCGAGGCGCGTGAGCGCGGCGTGCCAGAGGGCGTTGATCTCGACGGCCTTGCCGTGGCGGGGGGTGAAGACGACGCCGTCGCGGCGGGCGTCCATCCACGTGAGCTGCGTGGTCTCGTCGCCCGCGGTGATGAGGCCGTCGGCGGGGTCGAGCTTGATGCCGAAGTCTGTGCCGTCGCGGTAGGCGTGGGCGATGTCGAGGCAGGCGGGGAGGAGCGTGCTCTCGAGGAGGTCGCGCTCGCGGGGGCCCGCGGCGCGGGCGAACTCGCAACAGGCGACGACGAACCAGAGGCTCGCGTCCACCGTGTTGTATTCGGGTTGGCCCGAGGCGTTGTCGAAGGTGTTGGGGACGAGGCCGTTGCGGCGCGCCGCGGCGAGCGCGGCGAGCGCCTTGCCGGCCTCTTCGACGCGCCCGGTCGTCAGAAAGATGCCGGGGAGGGCGATGCAGAGGTCGCGCCCCCAATCGGCGAACCAGGGGAAGCCGGCGATGATGGTGACACCGTCCGTGCCGCGGCGGGCGACGAACTTGTCCGCGGCGGCTGTGAGCGCGGCGATGCGGCGCTCGTGCTCGCCGGTGGCGCGGACGCTCTTCACGGTGTGCTGCGCGAGGAGCGCGACGCGCTTGCGCTCGCGGTCGGCGTCCAGGTCATCCCCGGTGGGTGCGGTCGCGTCGGCCCACGCGGTGATTCTGGCCGTTGGGCTTGTTGAGGGCGAGTCCAATGTGAAGACGCCGGGGCTATAGAGGTCCTCGGCGCAGTCCTGCGCGCGGTCTGCGTCCTTCGCGTACGAGAAGTTGCGCCACCACTGCGGATCGTCGCGCCAAGCGCCGTCAACGCGGAGCGTGCATTGGAAGATGCCGCGGCGGGTGGCGACGGTGGTCATGCCGTGCTCGGCTCGGAAGCCGGCGTCGGCGTGATGCGATGCGCCGCCGTTGAGGGCGTGGAAGTCGCGGAGCGCGAACAACGGGCGGGCTTCGATGAACGCGCCGGGGATTGGCTGGCCGTCGATGACGTAGGTCACAGCCAGGGCGTTCTGGTTTCGCCCGAGCCACAGCGCGCGCGTCACGCGGCGGCGGGCGACGGCGTACGTCCATTGAACCATGGAACTGCAGCGCTCGAAAGCAACTAACGCCGCGGCGCCGTTGGGCGAGCGCGTGCCGTCGCAGAACTGGAAGGTCGAGAGGTCGTGGCGGCCGGCGTCGGGGCCGTTCGGGATCACCAGCCACTCGGCGCAGGCGGCGAGGGCGGCGAAGCGGCCGACGGGCGGGGAGGCGGCGGCGGTGAGCCAGGCGTGGTAGCGGCGCTCGGGCCACCCCCCCACCGTGCCCATGGCGAAGCCGCCCAAGCCGTTGGTGAGGAGCCACTCCTCGCGCAATGCCGCGGCGAGGCGGTCGCCCTCGAGCCGGCATGTGTTGGTGAAGCCCACGCGCGATCGTAGTGGCGGCGTGAAAGAAACTCGGTCTCCTTCCCAATGAGCTTGGTGCGGCGGAGGACGCCGCGCGGCCGCCCGTTCGCGGCCGGGAGGCTCGTATGCGTTACCTGTTTGCGATCATCCTGCCGCCGCTGGCCGTCTTCAGCACGGGCCGGGTGGTGCAGGGGCTGCTGAACATCGTGCTGACGGTGCTGGGGTGGGTGCCGGGCGTGGTGCACGCGGCGCTGATCGTCAACGACTACAAGGCGGAGCAGCGGGCGAACCGGATCATCGACGCGATGCGGCTGGCGCGGGTGCATTGATCCGGCGCGAATTTCCCGCGGTTTTGGTGGACGATCCGCGGATCGTGTGCTCCATTGATGACATGCGTGGACTCATTGCTGCGGTCGTTTTTGCGTGCGCCCCGGGGGCGCTGGGCGTGGTCACGACCTTCGAATCGGGGGCCCAGGGGTGGTCCGCCAACGGGCAGGTGAACGTCGTCCCATTCAACGGGAACCCGACGTGGAACCTCGACGTGAACCTGATCGACACCTTCGGGATGGCGATCCGGAACACGACGAACCCGGCGTTCCTCGGGAACTACACGACGCTGGGTGCGCCGCTGCGGCTGGGCATCGACGTGCGCACCGACTCGATCACGTTCTTCGGGTCGCAGGTGCCGCGGGACCTGATCGTGGAGCTGCGCGACACGAGCGCGCCGTCGTCGGCGGGGCTGCCGTACGTCTCGGTCTTCGCGCACCTGGGGACGCTGAGCCAGTCGCAGCCGGGGTGGCGGTCGTTCGGCATCGACATCGCGGACCCCAACTCGCCGACGCTTCCCCAGGGCTGGGGCGGGTACGGGGACGAGGACCAGTTCGGGAACCCGTTCCTGCCGGCGGACCGGACGTTCGCGAGCGTGCTGGCGAACGTGACGGAGATCCACTTCACGACGCTGGTGCCGGGCTTTGTCTACGGCTTCACCAACTTCGACGTCGCGGTGGACAACATCCGGCTGGAGGTCGTGCCCGCGCCGGGGGCGGCGGCGCTGTTGGGGATGGCCGGGCTCGCGGCGGCGCGACGGCGGCGGAAGTAGGAAAAGCTCAAAACTCAAAGCGGCAAAGCTCAAAGGAAGAGGTCGCGATGACGTACGCGCCTCCGGCCTTCGTCATTTGAGCTTTGAGTTTTACTTCCGGTCCATCGCCAGCATGGCGGCGCCGATGACGCCGGCGCGGTCCTCGAGCCTGCTCGCGACGATGTCCACGCCCTGCGCGAGGCGCGGGAAGACGACGCGCCGCGCGGCCTCGGCGACGCGGTCGACGAAGGGCTTGCCGGTGGCCTCGGTGAGGCCGCCGCCGAGGATGATGCGCTCGAGCGAGAGGAGCGTGACGGCGTTGGCGACCGAGACGCCGACCATCTCGGCGACGTGATCGACGACCTCGACGACGAGCTTGTCCTCGCGCTCGCCGCCCCGGTAGTGCTTGGCGATCACCTTGCTCTTGACCTCGTTGGTCCACTTGAGCGGGTCGTCGCCCAGCTCGCTCGTCAGCTTGCTCTTGTGGTTGGAGCGGATGAGGCGGACGATGCGCTCCGTCACCGAGGTGCGGCTGGCGTTGTTCTCGAGCGTGCGCTCGCCCAGGGGCAGGAAGGGGAAGAGGACCGTGTGGCCGATCTCGCCGGCGGAGAACCAGTGGCCGTAGTGCAGGCGGCCGTTCAGGACGAGCCCGCCGCCGATGCCGGTGCCGATCCAGACGCCGAGCAGGTTGTTGCTGTTCTTCCCCGCGCCCAGCTTGTTCTCGCCCCAGACGGCGACGTTGACGTCGTTGTCCACGGCGACCTTCGTCTTGAGGCGCTTGGAGAGGAGCTCGGCGAGGGGGACATCGTTCCAGCGCAGGTTGACGGCCTCGACGACGACGCCCTTTTCCGGGTCGATGACGCCGGGGGCGCCGATGCCCAACGCGGCGATGGTCGTCACGCCCGCCGCGGCGCAGGCCTCGTTCACGCCCTCGGCGATGCGCGCGAGGACGCCCTCGACGCCCTCCTCGGGCTTGGTCTTTTTCTTGGCCTCGCCGAGGACCTTCATGTCGGCATCGACGACGCCGATCTGCATGTTGGTGCCGCCCAGGTCGATGCCGACGAACGCGCGTTGGGGGGGCATGGGGTCTCCGGGAGGGGGCTTCGCCCCCGCGTTGCGAGTGTATCGGAAGAGATATCGGGTCTTGCCGGGCGCGGCTGAAGCGGGGCATCGGCGCGGAGCGGGGCGCAGCCGGTGCGCGGCGCGCCGCCCGGCGGCGGCGATCCCCACGAACATGGCGGCCCGGGCTGATGCGGCGGCCCGAATCGGCCGAAGGTGCGGGAGAGTGCCCACAGAGCATCCGCACCAGGACGTCGCCTCGAACGCACCCACGGGCCGGGACGAGGCGCCGAGCGTCACCATCGCCGCGCTGACGGAGGCCGGCGCCCGGGAGGCGCGGGCGTTCGTCGAGAGCGCCGGGTGCCGCGTCACGGACGACGGGGCGGCGGCGGGGGCGGCGGTGGTGTGGGCGGAGGACGCGCCGACGCGCGAGGTCGGGGCGGCGCTGCGCGCGGCGCAGGAGCACGGGGAGGGGCTCGCGGTCGTGCTGTGCCTGCGGCGCGAGGACGGGCGGGCGCGGGAGATTCTGGCGCACGCGCCGCTCCCGTCGCGGGTCGCGATCGTGCGGACGCCGTGCGAGCCGACGGACGTGCTGCAGCTCGTGCGGTCGCTGGCGGCGGGGCCGGACGGCGCGCCGCTGCACGCGCAGAACGCGGTGCTGCGGCGGCGGCTCGCGGAGAGCCGGCGGCACGAGGAGGCGTTGCGTCACGACGCGCTGCACGACCCGCTGACGCGCCTGCCGAACCGGGCGCTGCTGCTGGACCGGCTGACGCAGTGCGTGGAGCGGATGAAGCGCTCGCCGGGCTCGGGGTGCGCGGTGCTGTTCATCGACATCGACAACTTCAAGCTGATCAACGACAGCTACGGGCACAAGACCGGCGACGCGGTGCTGATCGAGGTCGCGTCGCGGATCGAGGCGGCGGTGCGGACGTGCGACACGATCGGCAGGCCGCTGGCGGGGATGGCGGGCAGGCTGGGCGGGGACGAGTTCATCGTGCTGCTGGAGGACGTGGCGGACCCGTCGCAGGCGATCCTCGTGACGCGGCGCCTGCAGGAGATGATCACCGCGCCGCTGACGGTGGACGGGCGGGTGCTTCACGCGGGCGCGTCGATGGGGGTCGCGATCGGGACGCCCGAGCACACGCCCGAGGAGCTGCTGCGCGAGGCGGACACGGCGATGTACCGGGCCAAGTACGCGGGCAAGGCGCGCCACGCCGTCTTCGACCACCAGATGCACAAGGCGGTGCTCGAGCGGCTGACGATCGAGGCGGACCTGCGCGGGGCGTGCGACCGCGGCGAGATGGACGTCGTGTACCAGCCGATCGTGCGCCTGGAGTCGGGCGCGCTCGCGGGCTTCGAAGCGCTGGTTCGGTGGAACCACCCGACGCGCGGGCCGCTGATGCCCGAGTCGTTCATCCCGATCGCGGAGGAGTCCGGGCAGATCGACAGGCTCGGCGCGTGGGTGATCGAGCGCGTGGCGAGGCAGGTCGCGGAGTGGCGCGCGTCCCTCCCGACGTTCGACGGCATGTACGTGAGCGTCAACGTCTCGCGGGTCCAGCTCGTGGACCCGTGCTTCGCGGAGCGGTTCGAGGCGACGCTCGCCCGCGCGGGCGTGCCGGGGAAGAACATCCACGTGGAGGTCACCGAGACGACGGTGATGAAGAGCGAGGGGGAGGCGATCAAGGCGCTGGCGCGGCTGCGCAAGAACGGGACGCTGGTGATGCTCGACGACTTCGGCACCGGGTACTCGTCCCTCTCGTGCCTGCACCGCTTCCCGATCGACGTGCTGAAGATCGACCGGTCGTTCGTCGAGACGATGCGGCACAACTCCGATTACGCCGCGGTGGTGAACGCGGTGGTGGCCCTCGCCCACAACCTGCGCGTGAAGGTGATCGCCGAGGGCGTGGAGTCGACGCACCACATGGTGCAGCTGCAGGCGCTGGGGTGCGACCTCGCGCAGGGGTTTCTCTTCGCGCGGCCGGCGACGGCGTCGCGGGCGACGGCGATGATCGCCGAGGGGATCAGCTGGTCCCGCCGAGCGGCGTAGCGGGCCCGAGCAGGATCGCGCGCATCGGCGTGGACATGGCGAGGCGTTCGAGGTCGGCGCGCGACGCCCAGCGGCGGCCGCCGGGCGCGATCTCGTCCGCGATCCGGGCGACGCAGACCTCGAACCGCACCTCGCGGTGCGTGGTGTCGTGGACGAACGAGCCGGTCCTGGTCGCCCGGCCTAGGCCGAGGGCCTTCTCGAACGCGCGCACGGCGGCGGGCGTCGGGCGCGGCGCGGCCTCGAGGGTCGGGGCCTGCCACATCTTGGACCAGAGCCCGCGCTCGGGCCGGCGCTCGACGAGGAGTCGCCCGCGCGCGTCTTCGATGACATAGACGCGGTGCGTGGTGACCGACCGAGCGGCCTTCTTCGACGGCGGCGGGATGAGGGCTTGTCGGCCCGTCCGGAACGCGGCGCAGCGGCGGGCGACGGGGCAGACCTCGCATCGCGGCACGCCGGCGACGCAGACCAACGCGCCGAGCTCGATGAGCGACTCGGAGAGATCGCCGGCGCGGTCTGCGGCGGCGGCCGCGAGCGCGCCCGCGCGCTCGGCGGCGTAGCGGCGGGACCGGGCGTCCTCAACGGGCCGCTCGACGCCGCCGAGACGGAGGAGGACGCGGCCGACGTTGGTGTCGACCGCGGGCTGGGGCAGGTTGAAGGCGAACGCTGCGATCGCGCCGGCGGTGTACGCGCCGACGCCGGGGAGGGCGCGGAGGGCGGCGGGATCGTTCGGCACGACCCCCCCGTGGCGCTCGGCGATCGCCCTGGCCGCGGCGTGCAGCAGGCGGGCGCGGCGGTAGTAGCCCATGCCGGTCCAGGCGTGGAGGACGTCGTCCTCGTCGGCCGCGGCGAGCGCGGCGACGCCGGGGAAGCGGGCGAGGAACTCGTGGAAGCGCTGGACGACGCGCGGCACCTGCGTCTGCTGGAGCATGATCTCGCTGACGAGCACGCGGTACGGGTCGCGCCGGAGGCCGGCGGGGCCGGGCTGTCGCCACGGGAGGGCGCGGGCGTTCGCTCCGAACCAGCGGAGCAGATCGGCGGCGATCGCGCGGTCCTCGCGCGACGGCGCGGTCACGCGGGCGTCTCCAGCGCGGCCTTGACGGCGTGCTTGATGGGCGGCCACGCGGCGTCGGGGGCCTTGCCGACGGTGAGCCATTCGCGCGTGATCAGGACGTTGCGGACGCCGGGGATCGCGAAAAGTCGCTTCGCCAGCGGGTCGCCCGCCGCGGCGTCGGCGCTGGCGTAGGAGCGCATCGCGCCGTCCTTCCCGGCGATGGGCGGAATAGGCCGCGCGGGGAGGCACTTGAGCGCGTTGGGGTTGGGCGTTTCCTCGAAGCGCACGCGTCGAGCGTAGCGTCGCGCGTTCCTACGCTGGCCGCATGCCCGACCGCAAGCCCTTCGTCGGCGGCAACTGGAAGATGAACACGAACCGGACGACCGGGAGCGACCTGGCCCGGGGCGTCGCGGACGGCCTCGTGCACGTGGACGGGGTGGACGTGGCGGTCTTCCCGCCCTTCCCGTACCTGCTCACGGTGCGGGCGATCCTGCGCGACAGGGGCTCGACGGCGATGCTGGGGGCGCAGGACGTGTACTTCCAGGGGGACGGCGCGTTCACGGGGGAGGTCTCGTGCGCGATGCTCAAGGACTGCGGCGTGCAGGCGGTGCTCTGCGGGCACTCGGAGCGGCGGCACACGGTCGGGGAGCGCGACGAGCTGGTGAACAAGAAGCTGCGCGCGGTCGTGGAGGCGGGTCTGACGGGCGTGCTCTGCGTGGGCGAGACGCTCGACGAGCGCACGGCGGGGCACCAGGACATCATCGTGTCGCGCCAGGTGCGGACGGGCCTGGCGGACATCCCCGGGGCGCACACGGAGCGGCTGATCATCGCGTACGAGCCGGTGTGGGCGATCGGGACGGGGAACACGGCGACGCCCGATGACGCGCAGGTGATGCACGCGATGATCCGCGGGGCGCTGGTGCGTCAGTACGGGGCGGAGATCGCGGAGCGCGTGCGGATCATCTACGGCGGGTCGCTCAAGCCCGACATCGCGCGGTCCATCTTCGGGCAGAAGGACGTGGACGGGGGGCTGGTGGGCGGCGCGTCGCTCAACGCGGCGGACTTCGTCTCGATCTGCCGGGCCTCGGGCGAGGCGTCCAAGGCCAAGGGCTGAAAAAGCGAACGAGCGGACAAGGGCGGAAAGGCGAGCCCGCGGACACGCCCGGCGGTCACGCCGGGCCTCCAAGTCGCTTGCCACGCCCGAGCCCCGGCGTCTTCCCTCCGCATCGCCGGGCCCCTACTCTCTCGATTCGCACGCGCCGTTTGGCTGCGCCGCCGGAAGACGGGGGCGCATCGGGAGTTATGGCTTCTCATGATCCAGCCCGTCCTCACACTCGCTCAGTGGAACCAGTACGTCCTCGGCGTGCTGCTCGTGGTCTTCCTGATCATCTGCTTTTTCATGGTGATCACCGTCCTGATCCAGAAGCCCCAGGGGGGCGGCCTTGCGGCTGCCTTCGGCGGGAGCGCGGCGAGTTCCGGCCAGACGGCCTTCGGTACGAAGACAGGCGACGCGCTGACGGTCTTCACGGTGGGCGTGTTCGTCGTCTTCCTCGGCCTGGCGGTGGTGCTGAACTTCGCGATGAAGCCCGACCGGGCGCAGACGCAGCCCGTCGCGCAGCCCGCGCCGGGGACGGAGCCCGCGGGGCAGCCCGCCGGCGAGGAGTCGCCCCTGCCGATCGCGCCCGTGCTGGAGCGGCCGGCCACGACCCCCACCAACGCACCCGCGACGAACCCGGCGACGCCCCCCGCGGATCAGCAGCCGGCGACGCCGCCAGCGACGAACCCCGAGCGGCCCGCGCCGAGCAACCCCGCACCCACGCCGTGAGAACACCGTGAGCACGAACGTTCGCAGCATGACCGGCTTCGGCGAGGCGAGCGCCACGCAGGGCGGGGCGCACTACTTCATCGAGATCCGCAGCCTGAACAACAAGTACTTCAAGTCCACGGTGCGCCTGCCCGAGCAGGTGCAGGGGCTGGAGGCGGAGATCGAGCAGCGTCTGCGCGACCGGCTGGCGCGGGGCACGATCACGGTGAACGCGCGGATCAACGACTCGGGGGAGACGGCGGCGTACGAGATCAACACGAAGGCCCTCTCGCGGTACATCGAGCAGATCCGCCGGGTGCCGCAGCTGGCGGGCGAGTCGCCGAGCCTCTCGGCGCTGCTGGGGCTTCCGGGCGTGCTGCAGCCGCCGAGCGACGAGGAGGCGCGGTTCGAGACGGCCCGGGCGGCGATCCTGCCGCTGCTGGAGAAGGCGTGCGACGGGGTGCTCGCCATGCGCGAGCGCGAGGGGCGCGTGCTGGTGGAGGACGTGCGCCAGAACCTGGCGCTGATCGCCAAGCGGCTGGAGCAGGTGACGGGCCGCGCGCCGGCGGTCGTCGCGGACTACGAGCTGCGCCTCAAGAACCGCATCGAGACGATGCTGCGCGAGGCGGACCACGCGGTGGAGACCGGCGACCTCATCCGCGAGATCGCGGCGTACGCGGAGCGGACGGACATCGCGGAAGAGATCAAGCGGCTGTCGGCGCACCTCGACCAGTTCGAGGAGCTGCTGGCCGGGAGCAAGGGCAAGCCCATCGGGAGGACGCTGGACTTCCTCTCGCAGGAGATGCTGCGCGAGGCGAACACGATCGCCAGCAAGAGCCCGGACGCTGTGATCTCGCGCAACATCGTCGAGATCAAGGGCTCGATCGACCGGATCAAGGAGCAGGTGCAGAACATCGAGTAGCGCTCACGGGAGGCCAAGCATGCCCCGGCTCACGACGTCCATCCTGGTGCTCGCGCTCGGCGCGGGGTGCTGCGCGGCGGCCGCCGCGAGCGCGCCGCCCCCGGACGACCGGCGGAACGCGGACGCGCTCTTCGCGAGGCTCGGGAGCGAATCGTGGGAGGCGCGGGACGAGTCGCACCGGCGGCTGCGCGACGGGGCGGGCCTGAGCCTGGCGGACGTCGAGGCGGCGCTGCGCACGCACGGGGCCGACCCGGAAGCCCGGCGGCGCATCACCGACATCGGCTGGAAGCACTTCGTGAACGCGCCGCACGCGGCGATGGGCGTGCAGTTCAACGCGGCGCAGGAGTCACGGGGCGTCGTGATCAGCGACACGATCGCCGGGTTCGACTCCACACGCGTGCTGCGGGGCGGGGACGCGCTCCTCTCCATCGCGGGCGTGGACGTGTCGCAGCAGGCGGACGCCGCCGCGGTGATCGTGAGCCACGACCCGGGCGCCGAGATCGTGGTGGTCGTCGAGCGCGACGGGGAGGTCTTCGAGGCGCCGCTGCGGCTCGGCGCGTTCACGGCGCTGCCGGGGATGGGGCGCGGGATCAACGAGGCGACGCTGCAGCGGGCGTGGGAGATGCGCGTGCAGCGGATCGTGGCCGACGCGCCGGCGCCCGCGCCGGTCGTGCCCGGGCTGTCGCCCCGCCGGTGGCGGAGCGAGGCGGGCAAGAACCAGCCAGAGCGGGCGCAGCCGCCGCGCAACCCGCGTTTCCCCGCGCCGGCGCCGGTCGAGTCGGCCGACGGTCCTGGCCGCAACCCGCCGCGGGCGGGCGGGTCGCTGCGGCGCTCGGTCCGGACGGCGGACGGGATGGAGTCGTTCTTCCTGACGCAGGATCGCACGCCCGTCAGCGACTCGGTTGCGAACCTTGTCCGGCAGGTGGCTCTCAACCTCTCGCGGCTGCGGCAGCTCGAGCTCGTGCTGCGCGACGGGGGCGCGGACGAGGGGCGGCGGCTGAACCTGGGGCCGCAGCTCGCGCAGACGCGCGTCATGCTGAACAACACGCTGCGCGAGGTGCGCAACCTGCGCCCGCGCGAACTCGCGATGCGCGAGCGCGCGGCCGCCGCGGGCGCGCCCGACGACGAGTAGCCCTACCGCCCCGACTTCGCCCGCGCGAGCGCCTCGAGCTTGGCGCGCGCTCGCCCGGTGAGGCCGCCGGGGCCGCGCTCGCCCTTCGTCAGGCGGAGCGCCATCGCCGCGTGCTCGAGGGCCCTGGGCAGGCGCGGCTCCTCGCCCTTGGCCTCGCTGCCCGCGTCGGAGAGGTTGTCGTAGCAGTCGGCGAGCTTCACGAGTCGCGCCTGCCACGGGCCGCTGCCGAGGCGCTTCTCGTACTCGTCGTCGCGCTCCTCCTCGGGCAGGGCCATGTTCTTCGTGAGGCAGGCGACGCAGGCGGCGACGTCCGCGCCGAATCGCTCTTCGATGTCCTCGTAATCCGTCGTCGTGTCCTCGATCGTGTCGTGCAGGAGCGCGGCGAGGACGGCGACGCGGTCGCTGCACTCGAAGACGATGGCCGTCGTCAGGGCGACGCGCATGAGGTGGGCGACGTACGGCGTCGCGCCGTCCTTGCGGACCTGGTGGCGGTGCCTGCGCGCCGCGAAGCCGCACGCCTCCTGGAAGAACGCCTCGGGTGCGCCGGTTTTCCTGGGCATGGCCGATCCTAGAGCGGCTCCGGCCCGCGGGGCAGCCGGGAAGGATCGATCACCACAGAGACACGGAGGCACAGAGAAGAACCAAGAGGAAAGAACTGATTGGTTGATGAGGAAGCGGAGGTGCGCCGGGTGTCCGCCGCTCCGGCGCGCCGATCACAGTCCCGCGTTCCTCTTCTCTGTGCCTCTGCGTCTCTGTGGTAATGAAGTCACCGGTCACAGCGCTCGGGTTTTACCTGAACGGCACCTCGAGCGAGAACGTGAAGAGCCGCTCGCGGTCGGTGTCTTCCTTCAGGATCGGGAAGCCGAAGTCGAAGGCGAGGGGGACGTTGCTGAGCTGCTCGATGTGCAGGCGCAGGCCCAGGCCGACGGAGACGCGGTAGCTGTCGAAGCCCAAGTCGGGCTCGACCGTGCCCGTGTCGATGAAGGCGACGCCCGAGACGAGCTCCTCGAAGAGGGGCTTGTTGAGCTCGGCGCCGGCGAAGAAGAGCCAGTTGCCGCCGATCGGGTCGTCGCCCAGCTCGCCGGTGTCGTTGCGGATGCCCACGGGGGAGACGCCCCGGAAGGCGAAGCCCCGGAAGGACTGACCGCCCAGGTACTGCCGCTCGAAGAAGGGCGCGACGTCCTCGTCGCCGGGGATGTACGCGGCGGAGGTGCGGAGGAGGAGCGTGGTGGAGCGGCCGAGGACGTCCTCCTCGAGCTTGAAGTAGCGGGCCGCCTCGGCGCTGATCTCGGTGAAGGTCTCGTCGCCGAGCAGGCCGAACTGCGTCAGGCCGAACTGCATGCTGGTGCCGCTGGTGGGGTTGCGGACCGTGTCGGTGCTGCTGCGGCGGAGGGAGACGCCTAGGCTGTTGATGAGCCGCAGGTCCTCGAACTCGAAGTAGTCGGTGGGCGCGTCGGGGTCGATGTCGCCGAGCGAGACCCACTCGAATCGAAGCGGGAAGCTCATCGTCCAGAGCGAACCGAAGCGGCGGCCCACGGTGAAGCGCGAGCCGTAGCGGTTCTCGTCGTACGCGCGGTAGAGGCGCTGGCGGTAGAAGATCTCGGCCGAGCCGGAATAGTCGCTGCCGCCGAGGCTCGGCTCGGTGAGGGAGACCGCGAAGTTGCGGACGCGGTCGCCGGGGGCGAGCGTGATGGCGAAGGTCTGGCCGCCGCCCCGGAAGGAGTCGCCGGAGAAGAACTCGCCGACGGTGTCGGGCGGGTCGGTGACGTCGAAGTTGCTCTCGGTGATGTTGATGAAGGCGCCCAGGCCGCCGTCGGAGCCGGCGGTGGCGCCGAAGTTGAAGCTGCCGGTGTTCGTCTCGCTCACCTCGACGATGACGTCGCGGTAGGCGGGATCGGCGGCGCCCACGTCCCCGTCGCCCGCGAGGGAGCGGAAGGGGTCGAGGGATGCCTCGGGCTGGATGGCGACCTTTGCGCTGCCCCGGGCGAAGAGGCGCGAGGCCTCGATGCGTCGCTCGGCCTCTCTCGCCTGGGTCGCGTCGAGGGGGCGGTCGGGCTTGAGCGGGATCATCCGCCGCACGACGTCATCGCGGGTGATGCGATTGCCGACGATCTCGACCAGGCCGGTGCGGAATCGCCGGCCCTCGTCGATCACGAGCAGCAGGTCCACCTTGGGCTCGCCGCCGCCCGCCCGCAGCTCGCGCTTGTTGACGCGCACGTCGGCGTAGCCGAGCTTGCCGTACGCGGCCTCCACGGTCTCGAGGCTGGTGCGCAGGTCGCGCTCGCTGTAGACCTGGCCGGGCTTGATGGTCATCAGGCCCACGAGCTGCCTGGGCGTGAAGACGCCGGCGTCGCCGTCGCGGAACGACACCTTGACGTCGCGCAGCGTGTAAACCTCCCCCTCCTCGATGATGAACTCGACAAGGGCCTCGCTGGCGTTGGGCGCGGGGGTGATCGACGGCGCGCAGCGGCAGTCGATGTAGCCGCGGTCGCGGTAGTAGCGGACGATCGCGGCGGCGTCGGCCTCGAGCCGGTCCTCGTCGAGGATCCCCTTCTCGAAGATGCCCGCGGGCTCGGTCTCGATCTGGCGGTGGAGTTCCCGCTCGGTGATGTTGTTGTTGCCGGCGAAGGTGACGCGCGAGACGCGGGTGCGGACGCCCTCGCGGATGCGGAAGAGGACGACGCCCGACTCCTCGAGGGCCTTCTCGTCGATGCTCACGCGCGCGTTGGCGTACCCCTTGTTGACGTACATCTGGCGGATGCGCTCCGCGGCGCGGTCGAGCTGCGTCCGGTCCACCGGCGTGCCGACGAGGAGGTCGACGGCGCCGGAGAGCGTCTGGTCCGAGAGGCGGGTGTTGCCGACCGTCTGGACCGCGCTGATGAGGGGCTGGAGGACCACGCGGTAGGTCACCGCGACGCCGCCGTCGTCGAGCGGGGTGGCGGAGGACTCGACGGTGCGGAAGCGCCCCAGCCGGTTGAGGCGCTGGAGGTCGTCGTTCGCGGTCGCCGGGTCGAAGGGGAAGCCCTCGCGCAGGCGGAGCTGGTTGCGGACGAGGAGCTCGATGTCCGGCTCGACGGTGCGCGTCGCTCCCGACGCGTCGGTGGTGACGATGAGCACCCGCCGCACGGGCTTGGTGCGCAGCGCCTCGAGGGCGGGGTCGACCTCGCGGGGCGCGGCGCCGGGCGCGGGCGCCTCCTGCTGGGCGCCGGCCGGAGCGCCCGCGAGCACGGCGAGGATCGCCGCGGCGGTCACACCCAGGCGTCCGTGCCGGGCGGGTTGTTTGAGCGGGCTGGTCTTTGGCATCGCGTGGGCAGCGGGCTGCGAGCGGGCGAGCGTAGCCCGGGTGGCGGCGGGGTTTACGGCCGCCGCGCGCCCAACTTGGCGGCGAGCGCGGCCCTGGTCTCGGGCGTGGCGAGGATGGAGGCGGAGAGGTCCGCGCCGCGCCGGACGGTGTCGGCGTCGCGCGAGCCGTCGATCTCGTTGAGCAGGGCCTTGGTGGCGCGGAGCGCCTGCGGCCCGCCCTGCGCGAGGCGTTGGGCGATCTCCCGGGTGGCGCCGTCGAGATCGGCGACGCTCCGGACGCAGTGATCGACGATCCCCAGCACATGGGCGTCCGCGCCGCTCATCAGCCCGCCGGTCAAGAGGACCTTGCGGGCGCGGCCCGCGCCAATCTTGCGGACCAGCCAGGGCGCGACGACGGCGGGGCAGACGCCGAGGTCGACCTCCGGGAAGCCCATCTTGCTGTCGGCGTGGGTGACGGCGGCGTCGCAGACGCACGCGAGGCCGCAGCCGCCGCCGATCGCGGCGCCGTTGACGCTCGCGAGCGTGACCATCGGCAGGGCGCGGAGCTTGAGGGTGAAGTCCGCGAGGCAGTGCAGGAGCCGGCCCGGCGCGGCGGGGTCGTCGAGCACGGCCTTCAGGTCCATCCCCGCGCAGAAGGCGCGGCCCGAGCCGGTCAGCACGAGCACGCTCACGCCGCTCATCGACGCGAGGTCGTCGGCGCACCGGTGCACGCAGTCGAGGAGGTCGATCGAGAGGGCGTTGCGCGCGTCCTCGCGGCGCAGCGTGAGCGTCGCGACGCGGCCCTGCACGTCGAGGGTTGCGAGCGGGGAGGACATGCGGCAGGGTACGGTGTAACGCTCGCCTGGTCAGAAAGCGGCGAAACGACAAAGCGAAAAAGCGGCAAATGAAGAGGAGTCTCTTCATTTGCCGCTTTGCCCACTTGCTGCTTTGCCGCTTTTCCTAGCACGCTCCCCCGCCGAACACACGGATGTACGCCTCCAGGTCGGCGTTGTCGGGGAAGAGACCGTCGTTGTTGAAGTCCATGTCGCCGCACGTGCCGGTGGAGCACGCGCCCCCGCCGAAGACGTCGAAGAAGTCTGCGAGATCGGCGTTGTCCGGGAAGAGACCGTCGCCGTTGAAGTCGATCGAGTCGCAGCCTCCGTTCAGGACGCGCAGCTTCACGCGGTTGGGCAGGTACACGAGCTGAAAGGCCGCGCCGTTGCGGGCGTCGATGTAGTTGACGGTCGTGAAGACACCGACGCGTCCTCCCGTCGCGGCGATGAGATCGAATTCCTGCCCGGTCAGGTACTCGAACCCTTCCTGGAAGTCGATCTCGAGCGTGCCCTGGCAGGCCGCGGGGCCGGCGCTCACGACGATGTTCCCGTACCCGCCCGGCGCCTCGTCGAGCATGCGCAGCCGCAGCGTGCCGCCGCCGAGCATGCCGAAGCCGCCGTTGGCGAACGTCAGCGTGCCGTTGGTCGAGACCTCGCCGCCGTTGGAGAGGTTGGCCTGCACGACGCCCGGGTTGCGCATGGCGCCGCCGGCGCCGATCACCAGCGGGCTGGTGGTCCGGAGCGTCCCGTTGCTCAGGAGGATCTCGCCGTCGAGCGCGATCGAGCCCGTTTGGAGGAGCTCGAGTTCGAAGCCGGCGAGGTCGATCTCGCCGTCGAGCTGGACGCCGTCCGCGAGCGTGCCCCAGGTGGAGTCGCCGGTGAGCACGGCGCTCGAACCTGCTTCCATGAGGAAGCCCGAGTCCACGACGCCGTGGCCGGTGTACGAAGAGCCGGAGGGGAAACGGATCGAGCCGCCGCTGATGGTGCCCCGGTTGTCCAGCTCCCCCACGAAGACAATCTCTTCGTTGATCGTGGGGATGATCGCGCCCAAGTTCAGGACGTCGGCTTCGATCGTGCCGCGGCCGGAGATCGACGAGGCCATACCGCTGTTGATCAGGCCGTCGGAGGCGAGCACGCCGCCGCCCAAGATGATGACGCCCGGGTCGGCGCCGACGCCGTTGAGGAAGGACGACGTCTCCGGGAATTCCATGCGCCATGCCCCGGGGAAGAGGGTCGCCGTGTTGACGAACGCGGCGAAGTCGTTCACCGTGAGCGTGCCCCCCACGGCCGCGATCGACGCCGTGGTGTCCGCGTCCTCAAGGGTCATGCTCAGCGTGCCCGAGCCGTAGATCGAGCTGCCGGGCCCGAGCGTCACGCCGCCGAACTCCGCGACGGCGGGGCCGTCGATCACGAGCGAAGCACCGTCGCCGAGCTCCAACTCGAACTGCGGCGTCTCGATCGTCGACTCCGACACGATCAGCATGCAGCCGTCGCCGACGACGATCTGTCCGGTGTCGGTGTCCACACCCGGCGGCACGCTCACCTCCTGAAGGACCGCGCCGCTGTACAGCCCGAGCAGGGCGTCCGCGCCGGAGGCGTCGCCCACGCGCACGATGCCGTTGTCCTCCACCGTCCACGTCGCGCCCGAGAGGAGCGCGTCGCCGGAGGCGTTGGCCTGGCCGGAGGCGATCGAGAACTCCTCGCTGCGGACGGTCCCTTGGAGGAACGCGACCGTGACCGTGCCGGCGCTGGCGCCGATCCCGACATAGTCCGTCGTGTGCGTGCCGCCCTGGTTGACCACGTACACGGTCGCGCCCGCTCCGTGGAAGTCGAGCCTCGCGGAGCCGTCCGCCGCGGGCGCGTCCATCGTGACCGTGTACGTGCCGACCGCGTTGATGTACCACTCGTCGGTGGTCGTCGGCGCGCCGGCCGGGGACCAGTTGGCCCCGACGCTGACGTTGCCGCTCACCGGAGCCGCCCAGTTCTTCACCGCGGCGACCGCCGAAGAACCCGCGCCGCCCGCCAACGCCGCGACGAGCGCGGCCCGATACCGATTGCGATGTGCCATATCCCGCTCCACGCGGGGCGGCGGAGCGCCGCCCCACCGACCAACGCCGGGGTGGCGAGGGGATTGCGGGACAGGCGGGCATATTTCCGGACGGCGGAACGACCAGGGTCCCGGATCAGACCCGGGACCCTGGCCACGCGGTTGTTCCGGACTTTGCTTTTAGCAGTTCCCGCCGCCGAAGACCCGCAGGTACGTCTCGAGGTCTTCGTTGTCGGGGAAGAGCCCGTCGTTGTTGAAGTCGACGTCGTTGCAGTCCCCGGTGGAGCAGGCTCCGCCGCCGAAGACGTTGAAGAAGTCCTCGAGGTCCTGGTTGTCCGGGAAGAGACCGTCGCCGTTGAAGTCGATCGAGTCGCAGCCGCCGCCGGTGTTCGCGAGGAGGTACGCGTACGTCGCCTGGGCGTTGACGAGGCCGTGGCCGAAGAAGTCGTCGCGGCCGGCGTCGCCCAGATCGAGGGCCGTCGACTCCATCGCGGTGCGAAGCAGCGCGGGCGTGAGGGCGGAGCCGAAGTTGGAGTACATCAGGCCCGCCACCGCCGCGACGTGCGGGCACGCCATCGAGGTGCCGCTGAACCCGGCGTACGTGTGGCCGGTCTGCGTGAAGGTGATCGACCCGGCGGAGCCGTTGAAGGTGTTCTGCAGCTCGTCGCCGTTGCTCTGGCTGATCGCCACCACGGGCAGGAACGAGCCGTTGGTGAGGTTGCCGCTGAAGAGCCCGCCGTTGTTGTTCGAGATGATCACGCCGATCGCGCCCGCGGCCTCGGCGTTGTCGACCTTCTCCTGGAAGCCGCCGTTGCCGCGCCGGATGTGGGCGATGTTGCCCGAGACCTGCGCGGGAAAGTCGGAGGCGTCCATGCCGTCGTCGCAGTAATAGATGCTGCCGACGGCGTCGGCCACGCGCGAGCGGCCGAGGCGGTTGGCGCCGTGCCCCGTGTTGTTCCACGTCGCGCTCGTGGTGATGAGCGGGACCGTGCTCTGCACGGAAACGCCGGGCGCGGCGACGGAGATCCAGGAGCCGTAGTTGGAGAAGCCCGCGCGCTCCATGTTCGAGTCCACGGCGGCGACGCTGATGACGCCGGGGTAGGACGACGGGTAGTGCGGGTTGCCGCTGTTGTCGTTGCCCGCCGCGGCGACGATCGTCACGCCCGAGCCGACGACCGCGGCGACGATGTCGGCGAAAGACTGCGAGTAGCCGGAGCCGCCGAGGGACATGCTGATGACGTCCGCGCCGTTGTCGGCGGCCCATTCCACGCCCGCCTGGACGTCCGAATCGGAGCCCCAGCCGGAGTTGGAGAGGACCTTGCCGGCCATGAGGTTGACGGACGGCGCGACGCCGATGACGCCGACGGTGTTGTCCACCGCGCCGATCGTGCCCGCGCAGTGCGTGCCGTGGCTGTGGAGG
Organism: Phycisphaerales bacterium; assembly: GCA_035628115.1. Lineage (GTDB taxonomy): Bacteria > Planctomycetota > Phycisphaerae > Phycisphaerales > UBA1924 > BJHL01. The sequence continues at coordinate 37,074 of DASPKL010000023.1, forward strand.
TCGTCGACCGTCTCGCCGTTCACGAAGCTGATGGAGAGCACGGGCGGGGGAAGGTCCGGGTGCGTCAGGTCGATGCCGGTGTCGAGGACGGCGACCGTCGCGCCGGAGCCGCGGGCCGCCGCGCTCCCGCCGGCGTCGGTCCAGCAATCCTGCGCCTTCACCATCGTGACGCCGTAGGGCGTGTCCTGCGCGCTCGTCGAGCGCATGTAGTCGTGCTCGGCGTACATCACGCCGGCGTCCGCGAGCAGGGTCTGGATCGCGCCCCGCGTCGAGCCCTCGGGCACCTCGATGCAGACAAGGCCGGGGACGAACCTGTACGTGCGCATGACCTTGCCGCCGACGGCCGCCGCCGCGGCGTGGGCGTCGGCGCCCGCGTGGAGGCGGACCATGACGCGTGAGGGGTGCGACGGCGGCTCGTGCGGAACCGCGATGTCCGCGAGAGCGCCCGAGCACACGAGGAGAAGACCGGCCGCCGCGACGGGCGTGAAAGCTGTCCGCATCGATCATCCGCCTTTCAGGGTGAAAGAGACCGCCAAGCCATACGGCGCGGCGGGGGCTCGTGTTGCGGGGGGCGCGGATTCTCGGGCCGATTTCATCCCTTCGGAAGGGATGTCTTCAAGGCTCGAGCGTGAAGTCGTCGCCGATCGTCCGCCGAGAACCGTCCGCGAACTCGGTGGTGAGGGAGGCCCGCACCCGCGCCCCGCCGGAGCGGAGGTACTCGGTGAGCCGGACCGGGGTCTGGAGGGGCACGCGGTAGGTGCGCGTGGGCGGGTCGAAGCGGCGGGTGTTCGACGCGGGGTCGTTCATGTCCGGCACGTCCCACGTCAGGGCGTCGCCGCCGGGGCGGTCGAGCTCCACGTGCAACGACCCGACGCCCTTGACCGCGTCGCCGAAGGCGTCGCGCAGCTCGAAGTGCAGAAACAGAACGCCGCCCTTGCCGGGCTCCGTGGGCGGGTCGACGTGCGTGAGCGGGTGGATGCGCAGCGTGGCCGGCGCGAAGGGCCAGGCGCCGACGGGCCCCGGCGCGCTCTGCGCATCCCCGCGTGCGCGCGGCGAGGGGTCGGCGATGCAGGCGCCGAGGAGCGCGCAGCAGCCGAGGACGAGGAGCGGCCGCGTGCGCGCGACGGGCGGGGTCGTCATGACTCAATGATTCGCCGGGACCGCGCGGTCGGGCCAGTAGATCCTTTCGAGGCCGTCGGCCATGGCGGCGACGCTGAACTCGCGGGCGCACCACGCGCGGCCGGCCCGGGCGAGGCGGTCACGCTCCGCCGGATTCGCCGCGCACCACTCGACGGCGTCCCGCAGGCGCCCGACGTCGCCGACGGGCACGAGGCGGCCGGTCTCCATCTCGCGGCATGCCTCGCCGGTTCCGTCTGCGTCGTACGCCACGGGGCAGACGCCGCAGAGGAGGGCCTGCGGCACGGTTCGCGGCAGGCCCTCGCGGGAGCTGGGGTGCGCGAGCACGTCCATCGCGCGGATCATCGCGGGGATGCGCTCCGGCGGAACGAGGCCGGAGACAAGGAGCTGCGCCGGGGTTGATTGGCCGCGGTCGAGCTCCGCCACGCGCAGGCCCAGGGATCGGGCGCGGGCGAGGAGGCGCTCGCGCCACCACCCGTCGCCGACCCAGAGGAGCTTCCACGACGGCTCCGTGCGCATGCGCGGCGCGAGCGCGGCGAGAAGATCGTCGTGCCCCTTGTGCTGGGCGAGGCGCGCGACAACGCCGACGACGAAGTCGGTCGGCGCGAGTCCGAGCCGCGCACGGACGCTCGCGCGGTCGTCGCCCGGCACGGCGCCGAGATACCGATCAACCTCAATCCCGCTGCGGACGGTTGCGTACAGGCCGGGGTGGCCGATGCCGCGTTGGAGGAACTCGCGCGTCATCGCGTCCGCGACGCTGACGATCGCGTGGCAGCGCTCCGCCGCGAAGCGCTCGGCGACGGTGTAGACGCCGTTGCTGATCCGCGTCTTCGCGCGCGCGAGCGCGCCGCCCTCGGCGGGCATGAAGGGTGGGCCGTGGATGGTGTGGACGACGCGGGCGACGCCCTCGTCCCACGCCGCGAGGCGGCCCAGGATGCCCGCCTTGCTGCTGTGGGTGTGAACGACGCCGGGCTCGACGGCGCGGACGAGGGCTCGCAACTCACGGTACGCGCGGGCGTCCTTGATCGGCGCGACCTCGCGCACCATGTGGGGCACGACGTGCGTCGTGATCCCGCGGCCGTCATCAGTCCGGAAGCTTCGGACGCGGTCGAGGAGCGACCCCTCGGGGCCGTAGATGGGGCCGAACGCGAGGTGCACGTCGTGGCCGCGGCGGGCCTGCTCCTCGCAGGAGAGGACGGTGTTCTCCTGCGAGCCGCCGAGGATGAGGCGGGTCGAGATGTGCAGGATCCGCATTCGGTCGAAGATTAGCGGCGCGAGGCAGCACCCTTATCACTGATCGATACGCCACGCGCCCGCCGCGCCCTCATACGAGTGCTTTTCGTAGTTGGGGCCCATAAAGAACTCGAGCACATAGCCCTTCACCGGGTCGGTCCGGTACGTGAAGCGGTGATCCCCGATGCCGGACGCGGGCACCTCCGCGAGCCATCTCTCAGCGACGAGAGCGTCGAGCGTCGCGGGGTACGCGGCGTGCTTGGCGTGGTACGACGCGAGGGCGTCGATGACCTCTTGGCCGCGCACCCGTGCCCGCGCCTCGCGCTCGATGGTCCTGGGGATCAGGCGCAGCGGGTTGCGACCGAACAGGAGCGCCTTCGCGCCATACGCGCCGCCGATCGCAGTCCAACCAACGACAAACAACACAACTGCGGCGGTCACGCCGCACAACCTGACCACGGCTCGGTGGTTCACGCCTCCACCTCGCCCGCGTACCTGATCCACTCCAAGCACAACCCCGTCGGCGGGAGCGTCGGCCCGGCGCTGCGACGGTCCTTGCTCGCGATGATGCCCGGGATCCCGTCCGCCGCGATGCGGCCCCGCCCCACGTCCACGAGCGTTCCCGCGATGATCCGCACCATGTTGTAGAGGAAGCCGGTGCCGGCGACGCGGATCACCACCCGGTCGGGCGCGGGCGTCTCGACACCGCACGCGAGCACCGTGCGCACGGTCGTCAGCCGGCCGTGCCCCGCCGCGGCGAACGACACGAAGTCGTGCTCGCCCACGATGTGCGCGGCCGCGGCGTTCATCGCGGCGACGTCGATCGGCTCGTAGACGTGGTGGACGAAGCGCCGGTCCCAGAGCGCCCGCTCCCGCGCGGCGTGCAGGGTGTACGTGTACTCCTTTGCGACCGCGTCGTGGATGGGGTCGAAGGCCGGGCCGGCCCGCCGCGCGCCGACGACGAGGACGTCCTCGGGGAGCTTGCCGTTCACCGCGCGCAGGAGCCGATCGAGGCCGCGCTCGACGGGCCAGGCGGTCTCCGTGCACGTGAACGCGGCGCACTGGCCCCTGGCGTGGACGCCGGCGTCGGTGCGGCTGGCGCCCATGAGGATAACCGGTTCGCGGACAACTTCGCGGACGGCGCGCTCGGCGACGTGCTGCACGGTGCGGAGCGCGACGCGCTGTCGCGATTCCCCCTCGCGGACCGGGAGGAGGTCGGGGCCGGACCCGTCGTCCTCCGCCGCGGGGTCGGGCGCGTACGGCTCCTGCTTCTGCCAGCCGGAGAAGTCGGTGCCGTCGTAGGCGATGGTGAGGGCGTAGCGGGGCAACCCGGGGAGCGTACGCGCCGGCCCCTAGCGCACCCCCGCCGCGACGATCGTCCGGTCGTCGTTCCGGCTGGTGAGGCCGGCGAACTCGCCCACCCGCGCGACGATGGTGTTGACGACGTCGTTGGCGTCGCGCCCGGCGTCGCGGATCGCGTCGCGCAGGCGCTGGTCGCCGAACATGCGGCGCTCGCCGTTGAAGGCCTCGGTGATGCCGTCGGTGTACATCACCAGCACCTGGCCGGGCTCGAGGGTGACGTCGCGCTCGCCGTAGACCTCGTCGGGCGTGATGCCCAGCGGCAGGCCGGCGCCGACGGCCTCGACCTCGCGCACGTCGCCGTTCACGCCCCGCACGAGGGGCGCGGGGTGGCCGGCGCTCGCGAAGCGGAGGACGCGGGTGCGCTCGTCGTAGACGCCGTAGAGCATGGTGACGAACGCGCCCGACGCCAGCGTGTACCGCTCGCAGAGCGCGCGGTTGAGGTACGACAGCACCGTCCCCGGGGGCCAGGGCTCGCCCGGCATCATGTGGGAGAGCGCGTGGACGACTGCCATCAGGACCGCCGCGGGCGTGCCGTGCCCGGAGACGTCCGCCACCATCAGCCCCCACCGCCCGTCGGGCAGCTTGAAGAAGTCGTACGAGTCGCCCCCGGCGCGGGTGCTGGTCTGGTAGTGCGTCGCGACGTCGAGCGTGGCGATCCGCGGCGGGCCCTGCGGCAGGAGCGCGAGCTGCATCGCCTGCACGCTGCGCAGCTCCGCGTCCAGCGCGTTGTACGCCTCCCGCAGATCACGGGAGAGCACGAGGTTCTTGGTCGCGCGCCCGAAGAGATTGCTGGAGAGGACGAGCTCGGGGAGGCTCTCGGGCTTGAACCCGTTCTCGCGGAACGCGGTGTGCACGACCATGTTGAGGCCCACGCCGTCCTCGAAGTGCGGGATCGCCATGAGGCTCTTCGCGTGCTCGAGGTACGGGCGGGACGGGTCGTCCGGCGCGAGCGACAGGCCCGGCAGGATCACCGCTTTCTCGCGGTAGACCAGGTCGGAGAGGAGCCCGCCCCCGAGCACGGGCAGCAGGTGCGTTTCGCGCCACGGGTCGGGCTGCGTCTGCCACTGCGAGTTGCGCGTGACGCGCACCCGGGGGGCGCTCAGCCCGCGGCGGGAGAGCGAGATCGTGTGCCCCGGCTCGATCGTCCCGCGCATCCGCCTGGCGAACGTCGTCACGACCTGCTGCGGGTCGGTCTGCAGGCTCATCTCGCGCATCGTCTCGACGACGTGGGCGAGACGGTCCTGCCACGAGAGCTCGCGGAAGTTGACGGGCACGGCGGCGCCGGGCCCGGGCTGCGCGGAGGTGGCTGGTTCGGTCTGGGTCATGTGTCGGTCCGCCCCGGGGCCTCAGGCCCCGCCGTCGTTTGATGCCGGACCGGGGGGCCGGGCGTCGGTACGCACGACAACCTTTTCCGCGGGCTCCGGGGGCTTCTCCCGGAAGCGCCGGTGCTCCTTGTCCGCCCACCTGTCGGCCTGCTTCCACCACAGGATGGTGAAGGGGATCCCCAGCAGGACGACGAGCGCCATGACGATCCACATGACCACGGCGAAGGGTAGGAAGAACGCACGCGTTCCTCGGCGGCGGCCCGGCTCGCGACCGCGCGCCCGCGGCGTTCGACACTCGCGACCCGGCGTTCGCAAAGAGAAAGCCCCGGGCTTTCGCCCGGGGCTCTTGCCGCCTCTTGCGTTCTCACTTCTTCAGCAGCTCGATCGTCTTCTTCTGGTTGATGATCAAGCGGCCCTCGTGCCCCGGCAGCGGGTCGGCGCCGCGGCGGATCAGGTCGATCGCCTCGCCGACGGTCAGCTCGGGCCGGAGCGCGAAGAGCTTGCCCGCGAGGTTCGTCACCTGCGGCGCGGCCATCGACGTGCCGCTGAACTTCATGCGCGTGCCGCCCGGGATGTAGCTGTCCACCTCGAACCCGTTGGCGTAGAGGGTCACGTTCTTGCCGAAGGTCGTGAACCCGGTGGGCTTGCCGGCCGAGTCGATCGCCCCGACCGTGATCATGTTCGGCAGGCTGAAGCCCGAGGGGACGAGCTCGGCGAAGGTGTTGTCGTTGTCGCTGTTGCCCGCCGCGGCGACGAAGAGGATGCCCGGCTGCGACGCCATCGCCTCGCGCAGCCCCTGGGCGCCGATGTCGAAGAGCTTGCGCGCCATCTCGCGCCGCTCCTCGGCGGAGAGGTTCGGGAGCTTCATCTCGATCTGGGCCTCGACGTCCTTGATCGAGCCGCCCCAGCTCATGTTGACGACGCGCACGCCCGCGCGCCCGAAGTACTCGGTCGTGGCCTTGTAGTTCTCCGCCATCCGGCGCGCGACCTCCTCGCTGGGCGTGACGAGCGGGATCTGCCGGAAGTCGAAGGTGAGGCGCGCGCCCAGGATGCGGGCGAAGGGGTTGCGGTCCGCGGCGATGCCGGCGACGTGCGTGCCGTGGGCGTGGTTGCCGAAGAGGCCGAGGTCCTCGATGAAGGCGCCCACGGCCTCGGGCTTGAGGGTCGCCATGTGCTTGCGCAGGGCGTCGGCCTCGGGGCTCTCCACGGCGGCCCGCAGGTCCATCATGCCCTTGGTGTGCGCGACGACGATGTCGCGCTCGCCCTTGAGCTCGTCCAGCGGGTGGAGAAGGTCGGGCGTGCGCTGCTCGTGCAGGTCGAAGGCGATGCCGTTGACGTCGTCCACGAAGCCGTTGCCGTCGTCGTCCTTGCCGTTCACCTGCTCGCGCGTGTTGACCCACATCGCGTCGCCGAGGGCCTTGGCGTCCACGCCGCTGTCCCAGACGCCGATCACCACCGGCGTCCCCTTCATGCCCGTGAGATCGACGAGCGTGGGCGTCCAGTCGTCGGCCATCGCGACCGAGTTCTTCTCGATCATCGCGCCGTAGACCTCGGCGACCGCCGGCTGCACCGCGATCATGTGGTCGAGGGCGAGGCGCAGGTTGACGAGGTTCGCCGCGAAGTCGCTCGAGAGCTTGCCCTGCGACGCCTCGACCATCGGGTCGAGCTGCGATGTCACCTGGCCGATGACGAAGTCGCGCGTGATCATCTGGGCGCGGCCGCGCGCCGACTTCACCTCTTCGGCGACGACGTTCCACGGCATCGCCCCAACGCGAGCCGCGAGGGACTTCTTGAACGCCCCGGTGAAGGCCTCCCCCGTCGCGCCGGTCTTCTTCGCCTCCGCGTACGCCAGGAGCGTGGCGCCGGTCATCAGGCGCTTGCTCTCCTTTTCTTCCAGGCCGCGCACCTGCTCGACGAGCGCCGGCACGTCGTTCCAGCGCCCCTCGAACGCCGCGATCTGCGCCAGCGTCAGCGTCTTGTCCTTGAGCGTCGTGCGGTCCTTGATGTCGTACTCGGCGAGGGTCTTCTCGATGTCCGCTCGGAGCTGCGCGGCGAACTTCGCGAAGGGCTCCTTGCTCTGCATGAACTCGCTGGCCTTGCCCTCGATCGTGTATGTGTGCACGGGCAGGTCCGCGGCGGTCGCCACGGGCTTTTTCGTCTCCTGGGCCGGGGCGACCGCGGCCGCCCCGCTTACCGTCAGACCCGCCGCTAGCACCAACACGTTCGTGATCTTCACGCAAAGCTCCTTGTGCGGCACCGCTCCGCTCGCGGTGGTCCGCCGCGACCGCGGGAGGGCGGGGATTGTTCGTCGGTCGGGCGTTCGGGTTTCGGAACTTTGTTCTGGTAGGCCCCGCGTCCTCCGGGGGCACCCGGCGCGGCACGCGCGACCGGTGATTCCCTGGCATGCGCCCGCGCTCCGAGTTGCCCGTGGCCGCGATTCGCCGATCACCCTTCAGCATCCGCTCCTCAGCCGCTCACGCCTGCATCTTCACGGCGGTCGGTGCTCTGCGCTGTTCGGCGGTCACGTTGCCACTTCTCCAACCCCGGTACGCTGCCCGCATGCCCGCCTTTCGCCTCATCTGCTTGACGGCCGCGCTCGTCCTCGCCTCCTGCGCGTCGCGCCCGGGCGCGGAGCTGCGCCGCGACGGCGACGAGATCATGGCCGCGGGGAGGCTGTTCGACACCGGCGCGCGGGTGGTGCTGTGGACCGAACCGGGCGGCTACGACGCGTACCGCGTGGAGAAGCGCTTCGCGCCGTGGGAGGCGTCGCAGTGGGACAACGAGAAGCCCTTCGCCTTCACGCCCAACCGCTACGGCCTGCGGCGCGGCGTTGACGACGAGACGCGCGAGCGCGTGCGGGGCGGGGGCTGGACGCTCGACGAGCTGCGCGAGCGCGTCGATCAGGTGGTGCTCCACTACGACGCCTCGGGGACGAGCCGCAACTGCTTCCGCGTGCTGCACGACGAGCGCGGGCTCTCGATCCACTTCATGATCGATCTCGACGGCACGATCTACCAGACGCTCGACCTGAAGGAGCGCGCCTGGCACGCGACGGTCGCGAACGACCGCTCCATCGGCATCGAGATCGCGAACATCGGCGCCTACCCGCCGGGCTCGCCCACGCTCGCGAGGTGGTACGCCCGCGACGAGCACGGGCCGCGGGTCGCCCTCCCCTCGTGGCTCGGCGACGGCGGCGTGCGCACGCCCGGCTTCGTCGCGAGGCCGGCACGCCCCGAGCCCGTGCGGGGCGTCATCGGCGGGCGGGAGCTCGAGCAGTACGACTTCACGCCCGAGCAGTACGAAGCCCTCTCGCGCCTCGTCGCGGCGCTCACGCGCATCTTCCCGCGCATCGAGCCCGACTACCCGCGGGAAGGGCCGCACGACGGCGGCGGCGTCCTCACGCGCGTGCTGACGCCGGAGGAGTTCGCTTCCTTCCGCGGCGTGCTGGGCCATTGGCACATCCAGGAGAACAAGGTAGACCCCGGCCCCGCGCTCGACTGGGAGCGCGTGGTCGCGCCCGCGCGGCGGCGCGCAACGCTCACGCGGTAAGCCGGCGAATATCATGCCCCGAGGCCGCGATCGACGCGGCACACGGAGAGCGATCCATGAAGAAGACGATCATCCTCGCGTGCGCCCTGGGCGCCGCGGTCCTCGGCGCGTGCTCGGGTCAGCAGCGGGGCGGCTCGATGGGCGCGCTCAACAGCAAGTGCCCGATCGTTCCCGAGGACAAGGTCGACGGCACGGTCTGGACTCCGTACAAGGACGGCAGGGTCGTCTTCTGCTGCAAGGGGTGCATCCACGACTGGAACCGCCTCTCCGACGAGGAGAAGGAAGAACGCCTCCGCGCGGCGCGATAAGAGAAGAGGCTCACCGCAGAGTCGCAGAGAAGAGGATGGACTGATTTGAAGAGCCGCGCTCTCTTCAAACCAATCTGTCTTCTTCTCTCCTTCCTCTGCGACGCTGCGGTGCGTTCTCTCTTCACTCCACCCGCTCGAGGTCTACGACCACCGGCAGGTGATCGCTCGCCCCCGCGCAGTCGCCGGGCGTGAGGCCGAACTTCGCCAACGTCTCCTCGCGCAGACGCGAGGTATCGAGCACGAAGGCCCGCCGCGCACGCAGGTGCGTGTCGGAAAAGACGAGCCAATCGAGCCGACCCGGCGTGAAGACGTTCCCGCGCTCGGCCCAGGTGATGTACGTGCGGTCACCAAGCGTCTCGGGATGGGCGATGCCCAGGTCCGAGCCGTCGCCGTCTTGGCCGCGCACCAGCGTGTCGAGCGGCGCGCGCGAGCCGACGAGGTTGTAGTCGCCGGCGACGATGCGCGGGAGCCCGGCGCTAGACAGCGCCGCGTTGATCGCGTTGGCCTCGTGGACGCGGAGCACGTCCTCGTCGCTCCCCGCGCTCCCGCCGCTCTTGAGGTGCACGCTCGCGAAGGCCGCGTCGCCCCACGGCGTGCTCACGCGAGCCAGCGCCGCGCGAACGCGCTTCCCGGGCGCGCCGCCGGATTCGGCGCTCAACGTCACCGGCCCGTCGCGCAGCGGCTCGGCCGCGAAGAGGCTCACGACGCCCACGCCCGCCCCCTCCTGCACGGTGCCGGCCTCCGCGACGGCGTCCCACGACCCCAAGTCGGAGAGGTGGGTCGCGAACCAGCGGGCCAGCTGCTCCGAGGAGTCGGCCTCCCACTCCTGCACGAGGACGACGTCGGGCTTGAGCGCGCGCAGGACACGGGCGAAGACCTCGGGCTTCTGCGCGGGGGTGGTGCGCAGCACGTTCCAGCTCACCACGCGGATCGCGCCCGCGCGCTTGGGCGGGATCCCGACGATGCTCTTGCGCACGTCCGGCCGGCACGGCGCGGGCGTCACGGCCTCGAAGGGCTCACTGGCCATGTCGATGTTGCCCGCGTCGTCGTAGACGACGACCGAGCCCCGGACCCTTCCCTCCGCGAGCAGACCGCCGGGGGCCGCGGGCGCGGGCCCCGCGGGTGTGCGGCTGAGCCGCGCCTCGTACCACTCGCTCGCGTACGTCGGCGAGAAGGAAAAGTCCCAGTCGTACGGATCGACCTTGCGGCCGTCGCCGTCGGCGCCGATGATGAACATCGCGCAGCCGCGGCCGGGCCGGCCGTCCTCGCGTTTGGGCGAGAGACGCACCTCGAGGTCGACGCCCAGCGAGTCGAGCCCCGGCGCGCCGGCCGGCCGCCGGCCGGTGGACGCGTCGGCGTCCGTGTCCAGCAGGATCGCGGTCGTGCGCCGGGACGCCTGCAGCGTCGTCGGCGCGTCCTGAATCGCGAACCGCAGGTACAGATCGTGTTCGTCCGCCGCCGCGACGACACCCTCGGGCCACTCCTTCGTGTCCCCGTCGAGGATGATGACCGGCGCGCCCTCGTCGAGGACGGAGGCGAGCTCGCTCGTCGATGCACCGCGCCGATCCGGCTGCGCGCGACGCGCACAGCCGTCCGCGAGGGTGAGCGTGGCGATCAACGCGGCGGACGCGCAGAGCGGGAGGAGTGTGCGATGGGTCATGCCGGAGTATGCGCCGCCTGCGCCGCGCCGGCAAGACCGTCCGACACCGCGCCGTCACCCCGTGCGACCGCGTCGATGGTCGTCGTCCGCAGGAACGCGGTGAACGAGGCCTGGTGCGGTCGCCAGAACCTGCGGCACAGGTCGCAACGCTCATCGGTGCAGCGCCGCACGCCGAGCAGGCAGCGGTCGATGACGCACGGATCGTCGAGCGCGCACGCGATGTCGTGCAGGGAGATGCCCGAGGCCGGCCGTGCAAGCGCCACGCCCCCGCCGATGCCCCGCTGCGTCCTTGCGATGCCCTTCTTGGCGAGCGTCTGCACGATCTTGGCGAGGTACGGCGCGGGCACCCCGGCGGCCGAGGCGATGTCCTTGACAAGGAGCGGTTTTCCGTCCGCCTTTGCGAGCAAGGCGAGGGCCTGGACGGCGTAACGGCTGGCGTTGGCGAGCACGAGCGTCTCCTCCGGGACAACAAGATAGCAGCAATCACCGGACTTGTAGCTCCGATGTTCCGAAACTTCGGAGAATCCTCGCGCGTTGACGGGCAATCACGGATGACCGGTGGCGCGGAACAAGCCAAGCACTGCCTGGATCTCGGACGCCATGTCCGCCGCCGTCATCCCGAGTCCGTGCTGTGCCCCCCACCGTTCGCCGGCCAGAGCGTGGGCCGCGACGCCGACGCGGGCGATGTCGAGGAGTGAGAGGGTTTGCCGCTGTGCGGCGGGTCGCGGCGGCGCGGGCTTGCCGAGTCTCGCCGCGGCGAGGGCCATGAGGTCCGGCTCGGCGGCGGGCGCTTTGAAGAACTGCGCACACAGGCCGGCCAGGAGGCCGGCGAGGACGTCGCCGGTTCCGGCGGTCGCGAGGCACGGATGGCCGTGCGGGCAGACCCACGTGTCGTGGCCGTCTGTAACGACCGTGCCCGCGCCCTTGAGAACGACGACGCACCCCAGGCGCTGCGCGAGCGCCTCGGCGGCGAAGGGGCGCGTCGCGGCGTTCGTCGCCGAATGGTCGATCGACAGCGCCTCCGCCAGACGGGTGAACTCGCCGGGGTGGGGCGTCAGGATGCACGGGGCGCGGAACTCGCGCACGAGGTCGGGCAGCTGCGCGAGGGCGTTGATCGCGTCGGCGTCCACGACCGCCGGCGCGGCCGGGTTGTGGATGCAGCGCAGGGCGAGATGCTCTGCGCCGGGCCCGAGCCCCATGCCCACCGCGATCGCGTCCGCGCGCTCGATCGGGGCCGCGAGCGATTCGGCGCACTCGTGCGGGATGAAGGAGCCGTCAAAGTCGGTCGGGAGCGCGATGCCCGTGGCGCCGGGCGCGGCTGCGATGACGGCGCCGACGATCGGCGCCGGCGCCGCGATCGTCACGAGCCCCGCGCCCGCGCGGAAGGCCCCGAGCGCCGCGAGGGCGGGGGCGCCGATCATCCGCGATCGGCCGTCGCACGAGCCGCCGACGACGAGCACGCGCCCGGCCGTGCCCTTGTGCGCATCGCGCGGCCGGGCCGGCAGCGCCGGCAGGTCCGCGATGCGTCCGCCCGCGTTCACTTCTCGTCCTTGCCCGGCTCGTCCGTCGGCGCCGGCGGCGCGCCCGCGTCGTGGCTTACTTCTTCGACGCCGATCGTGAGGTTCCCGAGCACCTGCGCGACGCTCAGGAGGCCCTGGAGCGAGTCGTCCTCGTCCATCGGCGTCACGTAGAGCGCGATGTGCGTCGCGTCGAAGGGCGTCTCCGCGCCCAGCGTCGCGTCGAGATCGACCCACGCGTGCCCGCCGCCGTCGGTGGGCAGCAGCGCCTGCGTCCACATGTGGTACCCGAAGATGTGCTCGCGCCCCGCGAACGAATCGGCGAAGATGAGGCCCGTGGCCACGCGGGACGGGATCTCCGCCGCGCGGAGCGCCGCCGCCAGCAGCATCGCGTGCTCCGTGCAGTCGCCCCGCTTGTTGCGCATCACCTCCGTCGCCGTCGCGAGGCCAACGCCCAGCTCCTTCTCGTCGATGTGCTCGCGCACGGCGTTGCGGAGCGCCTCGGCCCTGGCCGGCGCGTCGTCCTTCTTCGTCTTGTCCATCCTCGCGAGCGAGCGGCGCGCGAACTCGCGGATGCGCCCGTCCGCGGAATCGAGCATCGTGCTGGGCGCGGTGAAGGCGCCGTTCGCGGCGTCCGCGGCGTCGGCCTGCGCCACCGTCGCGGCGTCGATCGTGACCCGCACGCTGTTCTCGCCGGTGCGCTTCGCCGTCTGCGCGCCCGTCGAGGGCAGGTCGGGCATCGCGCCCTTGGGGGTCGTCAGCACGTACGTGGCGCGCGTCGTCGCGCGGGGGTTCTCGATCGGCTTGTCGGGCTCGACGAACGTGCTCAGCATGATCTCCGGCGTCGCGGCCCCGCGCCCGGGGCGGGCCATCGCCTTCTCGCGCGTCGAGCGCGTCATCGTGATCGCCAGCCCGCCCATGGACGTGTCGCTGCGCAGCAGCTCCCCTTCGGCGTCCACGTACTCCGTGCTCGTGACCCCGTCCATCGCGTCCACGCTCACCGTCACCTTGAGCGCCTCGACGTCCTTGCCGTCGATCGTGATCGTCGCCGGCTCGAAGCCGCTGCGCGTGCTGGAGACGACCTGCGTCCCGAGCATCGGGTCCATCGTCGCGACCCCGATCTCCTTCTCGCCGGCCTTGAACCGCCGCTGCACCTCACGCTCCGCCGCCGCGGGCGTCAGCCACGCCTCGGTCGGCTTCTCCACGCGCTCGGTCTTTGATTGCCCCGCCTGGCGCGTCGTGACCTCGATGCCGTCCTCGAGGAAGCGCCACGTCTTCTCGACCTCCATCTGGCCGGTGCGCTGGCGGCTGGTCATCGTGAGGGGCATGCCGTCGTCGGTCTCGACGAACGCCGAGTCCATCGAGATCTTGACCTGCTGGTCCGCGCGTCCGATGGAGAGGGTGAGGCGGTTGCGCGTCGTGATGCGCCCTTCCTCCGTCCGCACGTTGGTGTTCATCCACCCGGCCTTGCCGCCCATCAGGTCCACGACGTACCAGCGGTCCTCTTCCTTCGCGTCGGTCGGGGCCTGGGTCGGCGGCTCGGGCTTGCGCTGGGGCGTCGCGGCCTCCTGCGCCGCGAGGGGCGCGGCCATGATCGACGTGAGAAGCAAGGCGAACGCGACGCGTGGCGCGATAGGCATTGCGGATGGTATCGCGGGAGGCGCAAGCCTACGAACATCCTCCGTCCACGCGCCCGCCGCGCGATGTTCGGCCCGGGCCACGGCGGCGTGAATGAACCCCGTGTCACGCACCGTTCAGGGCGTTGCTCTTTTGTGGGCGTAGTTGTCCGCGTTCCGCTCGACCGAGGGAGAGACCGGACGCGTCATCGGTCCGCACACCCCCTGGTTCGGAGCACCCGCATGGAAGCGCGCCGCCTCATCGTTCCGGCTCTCACGCTGGCCTCGTTCGCCTGCGCCTCGCTCGCGGGCACGCAGACGATCACCGTCCAGTTCACCAGCAACCAGCCGAACGGCGGCTTCTCGACCTCGCCGGTCTGGTTCGCTGCCCACAACGGCACGTTCGACTTCTTTACGCCCGGCGTCGCCGCCTCGCCCGCGCTCGAGGCGATGGCGGAGCTGGGCGTGGGCGCGGGGCTGACGTCCGAGCTGGGGGCGTCGGGCGTCGCGGAAACGATCGCGACCGATGTCGTGCACCCGCAGTTCACCCCGGGTGAGACGGCCTCGATGACCCTCGACGTCCCCAACACGAGCATGAACCGCTGGTTCAGCTTCGCCTCGATGATCGTTCCCTCGAACGACTTTTTCATCGGGAACGACAACCCGCTCGCGCACCCGATCTTCGACGCCGCCGGCAACTTCATCGGCCCGGTGACGATCCAGATCTTCGGGAGCAACGCGTGGGAGGGGACCACCGAGGTCAACGACATCAACCTGGGCATCGCCTTCCTCGTCGGGCGCGACGCCGTCGGCGGCACGCCGGAGGCGGGCCCCGTGCGCTCTGTCTTCTCCGTGCCGGCGAACACGGCGTATATCCAGAGCATCGTCGGCCAGCAGACGCCCGTCTACACCGTCACCGACGCTCTCACGCCCGGCGATCTGCTGGCGACGATCGTGGTGACCCCGGCGCCGGGCGGGGCGGCGTTGCTGGGGCTGGCCGCGGTCTTCGCAACGCGACGGCGGCGCCAATAGCGTGAGCCGGAAATCATGACGGGCGGCACGGACTCTCCGGTATCTTGCATGCGGGTGCGGAGGTGCATCATGCGCGTAACGTCTCTCATCGTTCTCGGGGTGACCGCGGCCGCGGCGTCGGCGCAGCAGCCCGCGACCCTCTGGAACCGCACGCTCGTGCACGCGGGCAACGCGATCGACGCGCGGGGCGGCATCGTCGCGGTCGGCATCGGCAGGGCGCCCTGCCCGGGCTTCCCCGGCCCGTGCCCCGGCGTTGGCGGGTACGTCGTCGTCGATGCCGCGACGGGCGCGACGCTCCGGCAGGCTCTCCCCTTCGGCGGCCCGCCCAACGACATCGCCCTGGGGCCCGCCGACGCCGAACTGCTTTTCGCCGGCCCCGCGCAGGTGCGCCGCGTGAACGACAACGCGCTGCTGCAGGAGTTCATCTCCTGCTGCGGTTCGTCCTTCGAGGCAGCGTATTCGGCGGACGGATCGAAGGTCTTCATCGGGACGACGCCCGGCGCGGCGCCCGCCCTCTACGTCTTCGACCGCGCGAGCGGCCAGCAGTTCAACACCTTCGCGCTCGTGGACTTCGTGCAGGCGATGGCGGTCTCGCACACGGCCTCCCTCCTCGCGGCCGCCGACAGCCAGAACAACGTGCTCGTCTTCAGCGTCGCGAACCCGCTGCAGGAGCAGTTCGTCCGCGTCTTCGAGGATCCCAACCCGTGGGAAGAAGACGACCCGTACGCGGCCGGGTCGTACATCCTCGGGCTCGCGTTCACGCCCGACGGGACGCACCTCGCGACCATGAGCATGGCCCGCGTGAATCTGTGGCGCATCGCGGACGGCGCGCTCGTGCGCACGTTCGAATCCGACGAGACGTATCCGAACCAGGTCTCCGGCGGGTTCTACACGTCCGTCGCGATCTCCCCCGACGGCTCGCGTCTCGCCGTCGGCGGGTACGAAGTCATCCAGGACTTCATGGAGTATGCCGATCACGGCACGGCCACGGTGTGGGATGTCGCGAGCGGGCGGGTCGTCCGCCACTACGAAGAGGGGCTTCAGAAGCGCGTGACAGACGTGGACTTCTCCGACGACGGGAGCGTCCTGTTCGCGGCGACCGCCGCGGAAACGGACGCGCCGTTCCTGCTGGCCATCGATCTCGGCGCGGAGCCGATCGCCTGCGACACGATCGACTTCAACAACGACGGGCTCTTCCCGGACAACCAAGACCTCGTTGACTACCTCAGCGTCTTCGGCGGCGGCGGGTGCTCCACCGGGAACTGCGGCGATCTCGACTTCAACAACGACGAGCTCTTCCCCGACAACGCGGATATCGAAGCGATCTTCAGGGTCTTCGGCGGGGGCCCGTGCTGAGTCGCGCCGGCGAGCAAGAAGCCGAACTGAGCCTTCCCGCGATCAGCAGTCGGGTGTGCGCGCACGGCTTCTACTAGAGACATCCTGTCTTCGCGGCCACCGTGTCACGGGGTCGTCGCGTGGTCATGGGTGGTAGAAGTCGCGATCTGCATGCATGGGGGTGTTGTTCGCCGAGGCGTCAAACCGCGGGAGCGGAGCCGGCGCCGTTCGTACGATGGACCGTGACCACCGACGCGCCCGCGGCGCCCCGGCGCATCCAGAGACTCCCGCCGCTGGTGGCGGACCAGATCGCGGCCGGCGAGGTGGTCGAGCGGCCCGCCTCCGTCGTCAAGGAACTCGTCGAGAACAGCCTCGACGCCGGGGCGACGCGCGTCCGCGTCGAGATCGAGGCGGGCGGGATCGAGCTGGTGCGCGTGACCGACGACGGCGGCGGCATCCCCGCCGAAGACCTCGCCCTCGCTCTCGAGCCGCATGCCACGAGCAAGGTCCGCTCCACCGACGACCTCGACCGCATCGCGACGCTTGGCTTCCGGGGCGAGGCGCTCGCGTCGATCGCGTCGGTCTCACGCCTCACGCTCCGCTCGCGCACGCGCGACGACGCCGGCGCGCACGAGGTGAGCGCCGAGGGGGGCGTCGTTTCGCTGGCGAGGCCGGCCGCGGGGCCGGTGGGGACGTGCGTGAGCGTCCGCAACCTCTTCTGGAACACGCCCGCGCGCCGCAAGTTCCTCCGCACCGCCCAGACGGAGCGCGAGCGCTGCCAGGCGGTCGTGGAACAGCTCGCCCTCGCGCACCCGGCGGTGGCCTTCGCGTTCGTCGTGGACGGCAAGAGCGTCATCGACCTCCCGGCGGAGCAGTCGCCCCGCGAGCGCGTGCTCGGCGTGCTCGGCAATGAGCTCGCCGACCAGCTCGTGCCCGTGAGCGCCGACCGCTTCGACGATGCGCGCGGGCTCTCGCTCTGGGGCATGGCGGGCCTGCCGAGCCTCGCCCGCGGCAGCGCCAAGGGCCAACAGGTCTTCGTCAACGGCCGGTGCGTGCGCGACCGGACGGTGCAGCACGCGATCGCCGAGGCGTACCGCGGCATCATCGAGCCCGGGCGCTTTCCCACCGTCGTGCTGATGCTGGAGATGAGCCCCGAGGGCGTAGACGTGAACGTGCACCCGCAGAAGGCGGAGGTGCGCTTCCGCGACTCCTCGATGGTCCACAGCGTCGTGCTCCGCGCCCTGCGCGAGGCGCTGCAGCGCGCCGACCTCACGCCCAAGGCCGGCGACCTGCGCGCCGCCGCGGCGTGGTCGCCCGTGACGGGCGCATCGCGCGACCTCATGGGCGCGTGGAGCCCGGCGCCGAACGGCTTGCCCGCGCCGGCGCCGGGGATCGTCGAAGCGAAGTTCGCGGCGTACTTCGCGCGGTTCCGGCCGAGCGATCACCAGATGCCCCTGTCGCTCGCCGCGGGGCTGGCGGAGACGGGCGACGCAGCCCCGGAGCCGAGCGCGACGCCGCCCGCGCGGGCAGCTGCGCCGGCGGAGCCCGTCGTCGTCAAGCCCGCCGAGCGCATCCTGCAGGTGCACAACTCGTACGTCGTGACGCAGGACGAGCAGGGCGTGGTGATCATCGATCAGCACGCGCTGCACGAGCGCGTGATGTTCGAATACCTCGTCGCGCGCGTGTCAAGCGGGAGCCTGGAGCGCCAGCACCTGCTCGCGCCCGTGCCGGTGCGCGTGCCGCCGGCGCAGGAGGCGCTCGTCGAGGGGCTGCGCCCGCTCCTGGAACGCATCGGGCTGGAGATCGACGTCCTCTCCCCCGGCACGCTCGGCGTGCGGAGCTTCCCGTCCTTCCTGTTTGAGCGCGGCGTCGACCCCGCGGCGTTCGTGGAGGACGTGCTGCGCAAGGCGGAGTCGGGCGAGCTGACGGCGCAGGGGGACGGTTTCGAGACGGCGATCCGCGACGTGCTCGACATGATGGCGTGCAAGGCGGCGGTGAAGGCGGGCGACAAGCTGAGCGAGACGGAGCTGACCGAGCTCGTCAAGCTGCGCGACGACGTGGAGCGGAGCAGCAACTGCCCGCACGGCCGGCCGACAAGCATCCGGCTGACGATCAGGGAGCTGGAGAAGCTGTTCGGGCGGAGCTGAGGCGCTGGGCGGACGAGGGTTGAGCGCGGAGCCATGCCGAGCGAGAGCGTTCCATCCTTCGAGGTGTGGTCCGAGACACTCGTCACGTTCGGGTATGCCGATCCAAGGCAGACCCGTCCGCCGACAACGGAAGAATCAGCGCGGCGCGAGCAAGTCGTCTACGACCTCGACGCGCCAACGCTGACGGACTACCTCACGCGCCTGTTCGAGAACCCGGCCTGGATCGCGGACCGTGTGGACGACGAGCAGATCGGCGTCCTTACTCAGTTCGTCTTTGGCTGCGAGACGTGCTTCATGCATGAGGTTCAATCGCCTGCCGTACCGCAAGAAGCGCAGGCTCGTTGTTTTCGATCGGTCGCGACGCTGTACACCGATCTCCTCGACCGCGTGTGCGGGCGGCGCGGTGCGGATCCGGACCTCGATCCGCGCAACGCCGGTCACGGTGTCGATGGAGTGGTGTACATGATGTGGGACATGGACGGCGGCGTGGGCAGCCCGATCAACGATGCCACAAGAAAGCCGCACTTGGTCGAGCCGAGCATTCACGTCCTCAACACGGCACTGAACCACTGCCGAACGAGCGCATGCCGTTTGAGCGCATTGCACGGCCTTGGCCATGCAGTTTCATTGAACAGATCAACGAACCTGGCGTTTGTGCTCCGGCTGCAGGCGGTCATCGGTGTATTTCTCGAACGAAGCACGGGGCCGGAGTGGCTTCGTGCGTACGCGAACAACGCCCGCGACGGGTGCGTGCTGTAATCGTGCTCTGCACAGTGCCCAGCCCCCGATCCCCAGTGCCTCTCTTCTACGCTCCCCCGTGCTCGACAGGTACGAGTGCTATGAGCTCTGCGTGCAGTCCGCGCGGCACGTCGACGCCTTCCTGCGGGGCGTGCACGGCGGGCGGCCCGTGGTTCTGCGCGAGGACTTCTGCGGCACGGGCGCCGTCGCGCGCCGGTGGTGCCGCGAGCCTGGCTCGCGCGCGGTGTGCGTGGACCTGGATCCCGACGCGCTCGCACGCCTGCGGCGCGACGGGGCGGGCGTGCTCGACCGCATCGACGCCCGCCGCGAGGATGCGATCACCGCGCCCGTGCGCAAGGACGACGCCTGCGACGCGATCTTCGTGGGCAACTTCTCCATCGGCTATATCCGCGAGCGCGCGGCCCTGATCGAGTACCTCCGGCGCTCGCACGAGCGGCTGGCGATGGGCGGCGCGGGGTTCGGCGGCGGCGTCTTTGCGTGCGACACGTACGGCGGCGCCGGCGCGTTCCGGCTCGGCGGGTTCACGCGCCGGCATCCGGGACGCGGCCGCGAAGTGATCGACTATACCTGGGTGCACGAGGAGGCCGACCCGCGGGAAGCGAGCGTGGTGAACTCGATCTCGTTCCGTGTGCTCATCGACGGCGAGGTCGTGCAGGAGCTGCCCCGCGCCTTCGAGTACCGCTGGCGCCTCTGGAGCATCGCGGAGCTGCGCGAAGCGATGCTCGAGGCCGGCTTCGCCTCCGTTGAGGTCTACAAGGACATCAACGTCGCCCCGGGCCACGCGCCCCGGCCGGTCGGAGCCGCAGCGGAACTCGGGGAGGATTGGATCGTGATGGTGGTGGCGAGGGAAGGCATTCGGGGTTCGTGATTCGGCATTCGACGAACGTGGGACGCGGGTTGATCGATTTCAGCACAGAGGCACAGAGATGATGAGCAGGAAGAGAAGAGAAAACTGGGTTTGAAGACGCGGGTGCGAGAGCCTCGGGCGTTCGATTCCGAACCGAGTCAGCCTCTTCTCATCGATCTCATCTTCTGCGTGCCTCTGTGCTGAAATCAGCCTCCCGGTGCGTCCTCCCGTCCGGTTCAGGCGCGAACGCCGAACCCCGAATCCCATCCCTTCTACCATCCCCGCCCATGCCCTCCATCACCATCAACGGCGTCAAGTGCGAGTTCACGCCCGGGCAGATGATCCTGCAGGTCGCGAACGCCAACGGCGTCGAGATCCCGCAGTACTGCTACCACGACGGCCTCTCGATCGTCGCGAGCTGCCGCATCTGCCTCGCCGAGGCGCAGGCCCCGGACCCCAAGACCGGCCAGCTGACGCCCTACATGGGCGGCAAGCTCTTCCCGACGTGCCAGACGCCCGCGGCGGACGGCATGGTCGTCTCCACCGACAGCCCCAAGGCGAGCGCCAACCAGCGGGCGGTGATGGAGTACCTGCTCATCAACCACCCGCTGGACTGCCCGGTCTGCGACCAGTCCGGCGAGTGCTTCCTGCAGGACTACTCGTACCAGTACGGCCGGGGCGTCTCGCGCTTCGAGGAGCAGAAGGTCAAGCAGCCCAAGAAGGACTTGGGCCCGCACGTGCTCCTCTACAGCGACCGCTGCATCATGTGCACCCGGTGCGTGCGCTTCACGCGCGAGGTGACGGGCACCTCCGAGTTGCTCGTCGCCGGCCGCGGCAACAAGGAAGAGATCGACGTCTTCCCCGGCGTTCCCCTCGCCAACGAGCTCTCGGCCAACGTCATCGACCTCTGCCCGGTGGGGGCTTTGCTCGACAAGGACTTCCTCTTCGCCCAGCGCGTCTGGTTCCTCAAGGCCACCGCCGGCATCGACCCCCTCACCGCCAGCGGCGACAACATCTGGATCCACCACAACGAGGGCAAGGTCTACCGCCTCAAGCCCCGCGAGAACCTGAAAGTCAACAAGTGGTGGATGACCGACGAGGTGCGCTACGGCTGGAAGTTTGTCCACAGCGAGTCACGCCTGCGCAGCCCCATGCGCCGCCAGCACGGGGCGCTCGTGGAGTGCGACTACACCCGCGCGTACGACGAGATCCTGAGCGCGATGAAGAGCGCCGTCGCCGCCGGCAAGCGCGTGGCGGTGATGCTCAGCCCGATGATCGCGTGCGAGGAGGCGTACCTGCTCGCCAAGTTCGTCGCGGGCTTCGGCGCCGGCTCGGTCATCGGCGTGGGCCCCGTGCCGGTGCACGGGCACGACAAGGTCTACCCGCAGGGCGCGAAGGAGGACGACCCCAAGGCCTTCAAGATCGTCGCGGAGAAGGCCCCGAACGCCCGCGGCGTGAAGCGTGCCGCGGCGCCCTTCTCGGGCAACGGCGCGATCGACTATCACCACTTCCTGCACGCGCTGGGCGCGGGCACGGGGAAGAGCGACGTGGGCGCAGTCCTCCTCGTCGGCGGGTACCCGAGCGAGTGGATGACGAACGAGCTGCGCACGGCCCTGTCGGGCAAGTTCGTGGCGCTCATCGACATCCTCGCGAGCGACGCCCTCGACGCGGCGGACATCGTCCTGCCCGGCGCGACCTTCGCCGAGAAGAGCGGCACCTTCGAGAACTGGCGCGGGCTCCTGCAGGCCTTCGACCAGGCCGTCCCTGTCATCGAGATGGCCAAGAGCGAGGGACAGATCGCCCTCGACCTGATCACGGCGGCCCTGGGCATCCCCGCCCCGCCGGGCGGCGTGCAGCCCGTGCTCGTGCAGTCCTCGCCCGGGCAGGTGCCCGCCGGCGCGCAGGTCGCGCTGCCGCGGGTGGAGGCGTACGACGCGGCGAAGGTCCGCGCGGAAATGGCGGGCAAACACCCCGCCCTCGCGGCCTTCGCGAGCGGTGTGTCGCTGCCGCCGGCGCCGGAGCAGAGGCCAACGGATATGACGGTGGTGGAGTTCTGAAGAAGGCACGGAGGGGAAGAGAACGAGCACGGGCAGATCGGAGAGCCGCGGGCTTTTGCCGGCGGCTCTTTTCACTTGGTGCCTCGGTGCCCTCTTCGCCGCTTCGTCCCTCCGTCTCTTTCTTCTACTCTTCGCCATGACCATCCGCCGCGTGCCCGAGGACTTCCGCGTCGTCGAGCGCCTCGCGCCCGGCGTGGTGCGGGAGCGGCCGGACAAGCACGCCGTCTTCACCCTCACGAAGAGGAGCCTCGCGACGCCGGAAGCGGTCGCGAAGCTCGCGGAGGCCCTGGGTGTGCGCGCCGGCGACGTCGCGTACTGCGGGCTCAAGGACAAGCACGCGCTCACGACGCAGCACGTCTCCGTCCCCGCGGCCGCCGCGGGCAAGACGATCGAGCCGCAGCCCGGCTGGAGCGCAGGCCGCGTCGGGTTTTCCCCCGGACCGCTCGCCGCGGCGGACATCGAGGCCAACGAGTTCACGATCGTGGTGCGGGGCCTCACGCTCGACGCGAGCGAGCGCATCGACCGGCACGCCCGGATGCTCGACGCCGGCGAGGGATCGCTCGCGTTCGTCAACTACTTCGGCGAGCAGCGCTTCGGCTCGGCGCGGCACGGGGGCGGGTTCGTCGCGCGCAGGCTCATCGAGGGAGACTTCGAGGGCGCGCTGCGCCTCGCCATCGCGACGCCGGCCCGGAAGGACACGGGCGCGAAGCGCGCGTTCACCCGGGGCGCCGCGAGCGGCTGGGGGGACTGGACGCGTCTTGCGGCCGAGCTCCCGCGCCACCCCCACCGCCGCGCGGTGGAGCATCTCGCGGCCGAGCCCGGCGACTTCAAGGGAGCGTTTGCGCTGCTGCCCAACTTCGAGCAGCAGATGTTCGTGGACGCGTACCAGTCGCACCTGTGGAACCTGACCGCCGCGGCGTTGGTTCGTTCGCTGGACGCGCCGGCCTTCGAGACGGGCGGCGAACGCGGCGCGCTCGCGTTCGTTCCGGCGTCGGCCCTTGTGCCGGCGCTGCGCGGCATCGAAGTCCCGGTGCCCCGGCCCGGCATGCGTTTCGGGGGGCCCTGGGGCGAGCACGCCCGCGCCGTCCTCGCGGCGGAGGGGCTCGACGCGGACAGGCTCACGATCCCCGGCCTGCGGCGTCCCTCCTTCGGCGGCGACACCCGCCCGCTCGTCGCGTCGGCCCGCGGGTTCTCGATCACCGAGCCGGCGCCCGACGGGTTTTCCCCCCGGCACGCCGCGAGGACGCTGCGGTTCGCCCTCGGCCGGGGGTCGTACGCGACGGTCCTGCTGCGCGCTCTCGGCCAGTAGCAGCCCCACCCGGTTTGACGGTGGCGATCCCCAGAGTTTGAGTCGTCTAACTCTTGCGGCCTACAGTGGCGCATGCACCCCCGATCGCTCCCCCTCGCGTTGCTCGCCGCCGCGTGCCTCGTCGCCTCCTCGTGCGGCCGTTCCGGCCCCGGCGCGGACGACGGCGCCGCCCGCAGGCCGGTGATCGTGACGACGGTCGCGATGGTGACGGACATCGTGAAGGAGGTCGCCGGGGACGGGTACGAGGTCGTGGGCCTGGTGGGCGCCGGCGTGGACCCCCACCTCTACAAGCCCACGCGCGACGACGTGCGGGCGATCAGCGGCGCGCACACGGTCTTCTACGTCGGCCTGAACCTCGAGGGCAAGATGGCCGACGTGCTCGCGTCCGCCCCCGGCGGTGCGCACGCCGTGACCCGCGTTATCCCCGAGGACATGCTCCTGACGGACGAGGAGAGCGGCCACCCCGACCCGCACGTGTGGATGGACGCCACGCTGTGGGCCAGGTGCGCCGAGGGCGTGGGCGAGGCGTTCGCGAAGATGGACCCGGCGGACGCGGGGGCGTACCGCGAGCGGGCGGCGGCGGTCGCCGCGAAGTGCCTCGCCATCCACAACTACGGCGTGCGGACGCTCGCGACCGTTCCCCGACCGGCCCGGCTGCTCGTCACGTCGCACGACGCCTTCCGCTACTTCGGCGGGGCCTACGACGTCGAGGTGCTGGGCGTGCAGGGGATCTCCACCGAGTCGGAGGCCGGGCTGCAGCGCGTGAACCAACTGGTGGACACGCTCGTGGAGCGGAGGGTGAAGGCCGTTTTCGTCGAGAGCAGCGTGCCCCGCAAGGCGATCGAGGCGATCGTCGAGGGCGTGCGCGCCAAGGGCGGGGAGATCACGGTGGGCGGCGAGCTGTACTCCGACGCGATGGGCGCCTCGGGGACGTACGAGGGGACGTACGTGGGCATGATGGACCACAACATCACGACCGTCGCGCGGGCCCTGGGCGGCGACGCGCCGGAGCGCGGGGCGAACGGCAAGCTCGCGGGGTCAGCCCCGCACACGGCGACAGGGGGGCCGGGTGGCAACTGAGCACCGCTCCCTCGGCCCCGAGCACCCCCGCGACGCGGCGCTCTCCGTCCACGACATGACCGTCGCGTACGACGGGCGCGCCGTGCTGTGGGACGTCGAGCTCGACATCCCGCGCGGAGTCGTCGCGGCGATCGTGGGCCCCAACGGGGCCGGCAAGAGCACGCTCCTGCGCGCCGTGATGGACCTGATCCCCCGCGTCAGCGGCAGCGCGCTGGTGCTGGGCGGGGCGTACGAGCAGAACCGACGACGCGTCGCGTACGTGCCGCAGCGCGAGAGCGTGGACTGGGACTTCCCGGTGAGCGCTCTCGACGTGGCGTGCATGGGGCTGTATCCGCGCATGGGGTGGTTCAAGCGCGTGGGCGCGAAGGAGCGCGAGGCCGGGCTCGCGGCCCTCGATCGCGTCGGGATCCGCGACCTGGCGCACCGGCACATCAGCCGCCTCTCCGGCGGGCAGCAGCAGCGGACGTTCCTCGCCCGGGCGCTCGCGCAGGACGCGGAGCTGTACCTGATGGACGAGCCCTTCGCCGCGGTGGACGCGGCGACCGAGGCCGCGATCGTGAGCGTCTTCCACGAGCTGCGCGCGCGCGGCAAGACCGTGGTCGCGGTGCACCACGACCTGCAGTCCGTCCGCGACTACTTCGACCACGTCGTGCTCCTCAACATGCGGCTGATCGCGGCGGGGCCGACGGCGGAGGTCTTCACGCCGGAGAACCTGCAGCGCACATACGGCGGGCGGCTGACCCTCCTGTCGGAGGCGGCGGACGCGCTGCGCCACCGGGGGGCGGCGCGGTGAGCGCGGGCGCGGCCGCCATGCAGTGGCCGGCGTGGCCCGAGGTCGCGCGCGTCCTCTCGCTCGCCGACTACAACACGCGCGTCGTCGTGATCGCCACGACGCTGCTCGGCGTCGCGAGCGGCGCGGTGGGCTCCTTCATGCTCCTGCGCAAGCGCGCGCTCGTCGCCGACGCCCTGAGCCACGCGACGCTGCCGGGGATCGTCGTCGCGTTCATGATCGGCGCGGCGACGGGCGTCGCGGGCGGGGGCAAGTCCCTCGCGCTCCTGCTCCTCGGCGGTGCGCTCGGCGCGGCGCTGGGCGGCCTGTGCCTCGTGGCGCTGCGGCGCTCGACGCGCCTCAAGGACGACGCGGCGCTGGGGATCGTCCTCAGCGTCTTCTTCGGCGCGGGCGTCGCGCTCCTCTCCAGCGCGCAGCGGATGGGCCAGGGGCACGCGGCCGGCCTGGAGTCGTTCATCTACGGCAAGACCGCGTCGGTCGTCCGCTCGGACGCGGTGCTCATCGGCGCGTGCGCGCTGGCGTGTCTCGCGGCCGCGCTCGCGCTCTTCAAGGAGCTCAGGCTCGTCTGCTTCGACGAGGCCTTCGCTCGCAGCATCGGGCTGCCCGCGGCGCTCCTCGACGCGGCGCTGCTGGTCATGCTCGTCGTCGTGACCATCGCGGGCCTCCAGGCCGTGGGCCTGGTGCTCGTGATCGCGCTGCTCGTGATCCCCGCCGCGGCGGCGCGGTTCTGGACCGACTCGGCGGGCCCGATGGTCGCGGTCGCGTGCGGGATCGGCGGGGCCTGCTCGGCGGCGGGCGCGGCTCTCTCCGCGCTGCTGCCGGACCTCCCCTCGGGGGCGATGATCGTTCTCGTCGCGGCGGCGGGGTTCTTCCTGAGCGCCCTCGCGGGCGCTCGCCGGGGCGTCGTGCGGCGGTGGCTCCGGCGCCGGGCGTACACCCTGACCGTCGAGCGCCAGCACCTGCTGCGCGCGATCCTCGAGGCGCGGGAGGAGCGGGGCGCGGACGCGCCCGTGCCCGTCGAGTCGCTCGAGCGCAGGAGGGTGTGGGCCCCCGCGTCGCTGCGGTCGATCGCGGCGCGGGCGCGGCGCGCCGGGCTCGTCGCCTCGTCGCCGGCGGGGCTCGCGCTCACGCGCGAGGGGCTCGCCGAGGCCGAGCGCGTCACGCGCCGCCATCGCCTGTGGGAGCTCTACCTGATCTCCGAGGCCTCCGTCGCGCCCAGCCACGTCGACCGCGACGCCGACGACGTCGAGCACGTCCTGCCGCCCGAGCTGGTCGCCAAGCTCGAGGCGCGCCTCGCCGCCGAGCGGGCCGCCATGCCCGCCAGCCCGCACGCGATCGGAGGGGGCCCGTGATCGACGCCCCGCTCGGCATGACGTGGTCGCTCGACGGCTGGATCATCGCCACCGGCGTCCTGTGCGCCGTCGCGTGCGCGCTGCCGGGGAACTTCCTCGTCCTGCGCCGCATGAGCATGATGGGCGACGCCATCAGCCACGCCGTGCTGCCGGGGATCGCCGCGGCGTTCCTGGTCACGTCGAGCGTCGCGAGCGTGCCGATGTTCATCGGCGCGGCGGCCGTGGGCGTCCTCACCGCGTTCGCCACGGAATGGCTGAGGCGGCGCGGGCGGGTGGACGAGGGGGCGTCGATGGGCGTCGTCTTCACCACGCTCTTCGCGCTCGGGCTCGTGCTCATCGTGCGCGGCGCGGACCACGTGGACCTGGACCCAGGCTGCGTCCTCTACGGCGCGATCGAGTACACGCCGCTCCAGAAGGTGAGCGTGCTCGGCGTGCCGGTGCCCCGCGCCGCCGCCGTGCTCGCGCCCATCGCGCTCGCGAACGCGCTCTTCGTCGCGGTCTTTTACAAGGAGCTCGCGCTCACGTCCTTCGACGCCGCGTTCGCCCACGCGGCCGGCTTCCGCCCGTCGCTGATGCACTACGCCCTGATGACGATAGTCGCGGTCACCACCGTCGCGGCCTTCGAGAGCGTGGGGAACGTGCTCGTCGTCGCCATGCTCATCGTGCCGCCCGCCGCGGCGCACCTGCTGACGGACCGTCTCGCCGCGATGATCGTGCTGAGCACGGTCATCGCGGCGGTCTCGGCGGCGGCCGGGCACGTCGCCGCGATCGCCGTGCCCGCGGCCTTCGGCATGGGGAGCACCAGCACCGCCGGGATGATGGCGGTGGCCGCCGGCGGCGCTCTCGTGCTCGCGGTCGTCCTCGGCCCGCAGCGCGGCCTCGTCGCGTCGCGGCTGCGCCGCAGGCGCCTGCGGCATTCCATGGCCGACGACGACGTGCTCGTCTACCTCGCGCGGGCGCGCGAGAGGGGCGAGCCCGCGCTCGCGGCGGCCGAGCTGGGCAGACGCACCGGCTCGAGGGCCGCGCTCGTGCGCGGCGCGTTGCGCCGTCTCGCGGGCCGCGGCGCGGTCGAGCAGCGGGCGGGCGACTGGTCCCTCACGGAGCGGGGCTCGCCGCGCGCGGGCGAACTGCTGCGCTCGCACCGGCTGTGGGAGTCGTACATGGTCGAGCGCGCCGCCGTCCGGCCCGACCACGCGCACGCCCCGGCAGAGCTGCTGGAGCATGTCACCGACGCCGACCTGCGCCGGCGCCTGGCCGACGAAACCGGCCGCCCCACCACCGACCCGCAGGGCAAACCCATCCCTCCTCAGGGCTGAGCGGGGCCGCGGCGCCCGACCGCATTTCTGCGCGACGGAAACCCGGATCGCTTCCCCCTTGCGGTCCGCCGCCGATCCGGTATATTTCCCGGTGAAGGGGGTTTCATGACGACCGCGACGCAGCCGCAGGGGAGCAAGCAACGGCTCTGCACCGTGTGCGGCATCGACTGTACCGGCAAACCGCGCTTCAAGGACCCGCAGGGGCGGTATTACTGCGAGCCGTGTCAGAAGACCGCCGCGAGGCCCGCCGCGGCGGCGGGGGCCGCTGCGCCGCCGGTGGACGACGTTCTCCCCGACCTCGCCGCGCTGGCGGCGGTGGAGAAGGCCGCGCAGGGCGCTGTGCCGGTGGTGCCGGAGCTGCAGCTCGCGCCGGAGGCGCCCGCCGCCCCCGCGCCCAAGCGCGTGCGCGACCCGCGCCTGGGCCCGCCGCCGAAGAAGCCCGCGAAGTGCAAGCAGTGCGGCTACGACCTCAAGGGGCTCAAGGCGGACAAGTGCCCCGAGTGCGGCGCGAAGATCGTCGCGAAAGTAAAGT
Source organism: Phycisphaerales bacterium (assembly GCA_035628115.1). Classification (GTDB taxonomy): domain Bacteria; phylum Planctomycetota; class Phycisphaerae; order Phycisphaerales; family UBA1924; genus BJHL01. The sequence goes on from DASPKL010000023.1 coordinate 65,337, forward strand.
CGGATGAGCTCGAGGAATTGTCGCGGGAGATCGCTCGCCAAGCATACATCAAGCCGTTGATCTACACGGCGATCGGGCTGGGGGGCACCGCGGCCATCCTCGCGATCAGCGGCGTCGGCGCTCGCGAATGGATCGGTGTCTACGTCAACTGGCTGGTCAGCATCCCGATCGGGCTCCTGGCCTTCTGGATCTGCTGCGCGACGTTTCTCGGTTACGACGCACCGTTCCACCTCACCGCGCTGCGGCTGGGCGGCATCTTCGCGATGGTCGGCATGCTCAACCTGCTGCTGGGGTCGATCCCGATCATCGGGTACGGCGTCGCGCTCATCACGATGCTCGGGATGTTCATGTCCGAGCTCGAGATGGAGCTGGGGGACGCGGTGATCATGGCATTCGTCAATTGGCTTGTGAGCTTCTTCCTCGTCATCTTCGTCGTGGCCACGATCATGAGCCGGTTCTAACCCCCCTCTCCGTGTGGACCGTGTGACGACCAGCTAGAATCCGGCTCGGTCCGGCGGGCCGGGCGCCGGCCGCGCGCACTGCAGGGGCCCGGCGTGGTGCGCCCGGTGCCGAGCCGGGCTTGGGAGGTCTAGTTCATGCGAACCCGTGATGCGATGGCTCTGGCCGGCGCTGCGTGCGTCTCCGCCGCGCTCCTCTTCGTCGGCTGTGAAGAAAAGAACAACCCGAACGCCAACAGCGTCGGCGACGCCGTGAACAACGCGGCGAACTCGACCTCCGACGCCGTCAGGAACGCCGCCGACGCGACCAAGGACGCCGCGCGGAACACCGCGGACGCGGTGAAGGAAGGCGCCGGCGACCTCAAGAACTGGGTCTCGGACACCGTCGACCGGCAATGGCCCGCGATGAAGACCGAGGTCGAGCAGATGGGCGACAAGGTCGCGTCCATCAAGGACACGAACGTCAAGGCGAAGGCCGAAACGATGTGGAACGACCTCAAGGCCCAGATGCCCAAGGTCGAGGAGGCCGTGACGAGGGCCCGGAACGCCACCGCGGACCAAGCCTCGGCCCTCGCCGCCGACGCCCGTACGGCGTGGGACGGCTTCGTGGCGAAGCTGGACGAGTTGCGGCGGACGCTCGCCGCGGGCTGAACCGAGCAAATATCCCTAGAAAAGGCGGGCCAAGAGGCCCGTTTTTTATTGGTCGCTGGTGATTGAAGGGTTTGTTTCGATCCGGCATCGAGATTGAAAGAGAACTGCCTTTTTCTTTCAATCTCCTCCGGACATTGATTGTTTGCTTGGCAATGATCCCCCATGGATGCGGCATCGTTCCAACCTACGGCCCCCGGCGTTTTGGTGGAGTCCGTAGGGTACGAACACCGGATAGAGAACGGTTTCCCGCTCCAAGTGCCTGTCAAGCTCCGAGCCTTCGTCCCTCGTCCGCTGCCGCCACCCCTCAGCGCCGCCGAGCTCGGAACGCTCGTGGCCGATCTCATGGCGGCGCAGCAGGCGATGCTGCGGCTGGAAGGGTTCGCCCGTGCGCTCCCTTCGCCGACGACGTTCTTCGGCCCGGCTCGGCGGCGCGAGGTGATCTACTCATCAAAGATCGAGAACACGTTCGCGACGGCGCGGGAGGTCGCGCTCGTCGAGACGACGCAGAAGGGCGCCCGGGGCGATGCGCTCGACGTCTTCGCGAGCCAGCGCGCCTTCGAGCACGGCGTCGGGTCCCCGCTCCCGATGTGCTTGCGGCTGATGCGCGAGATGCACGCGGAGCTGATGAAGTTCTCCGACCCCCGGAAGACGTCGCCCGGGGAATGGCGCGATATCCAAGTCTGCATCGGCGATGAACGCCGGGGCCTCGCGGAGGCGCGATTCGTTCCGCCCCCGCCCGGCGAGCACCTCGCGGCGTGCCTGGGCGCGCTGGAGGACTTTCTCAGACCGCCGGGAGCGTCCGCGAGGCCGCGCGGCGAACTGCTCGTCGAGATCGCGATGGTGCATTACCAGTTCGAGTGCATCCACCCATTCAAGGACGGCAACGGGCGGCTGGGGCGTCTGCTGATCTGTCTCTGGGGATACAAGATCGGGGCGCTCGAGTTCCCCCTGCCGTTCATCAGCCGGTACCTCGAGCGACGGCGCGAGGAGTATTACAACCTCCTGCTCCGCGTCAGCACGCACGGCGATTGGACCGAGTGGATCAGGTTCTTCTGTCACGCTGTCGCGGCCGAGTGCGCCGCCGATCTCCACCGCGCGCAGGCGCTCGCCGCCTACCGCCAGCGGATGGTGGACGGCGTCACGGCGAAGCGAACGTCCGTTCTGACGCTGCGTCTCATCGACCTGCTGTTCGAGAAGCCGGCGGTGACGGTGTCCGAAGCGACCCGCCGCCTGGGCGTGACGCCCCCATCCGCGCAGGCGCACATCGATAAGCTCGCCGAGGCGGGATTCGTCCGCGAGGCCACCGGCTCGGAGTACGGACGGGTCTGGCTTGCGGAGGAGCTCCTGACGATGATCGACTCGGACGAACTGCCCTTGCCGGGAACAGGGGGCACGGAGCCCTGAGACCCGGAAGCTCTTTACCCGGCAAGAGATGCCGCCGACCGGTGCGCTTCCTAGACCCCCTTTCCCTACCATCCGGCCCTCGCGATCCGGGCTTCACCCGGCGCGAAATCCGGTCGATAACGACAGTTTCCCCGAGGAGAGAAGCGTGCCCGTAGACATCCATCCCGTTGATAAGAACGCCACCATCGTCGTCACCGGCGCCGGCGGCTTCATCGGCGGCCACCTCGTCAACTTCTTCCGCAGGCTCGGCGTCAAGCGCATCAAGGCCGCGGACATCAAGCCGCTGGACGAGTGGTACCAGGTCCACCGAGACGTCGAGAACCACGCCGGCCCGATGAAGGGCGACTGCCGCGACTTCAAGGTCTGCCGCACGCTCTGCGCGGGCGCGGACGAGGTCTACCAGCTCGCCGCGGACATGGGCGGCATGGGCTTCATCGAGAACAACAAGGCCCTGTGCATGCTCAGCGTGCTGACGAACACGCACATGCTGCTGGCCGCGCAGGAGGCCGGGGTCGGCAAGTTCTTCTACGCCTCGAGCGCGTGCGTCTATAACGCGGAGAAGCAGAAGGACCCGAACATCACCGCGCTCAAGGAGGCCGACGCGTACCCCGCGCTGCCCGAGGACGGGTACGGGTGGGAGAAACTCTTTAGCGAGCGCATGTGCCGCCACTTCCGCGAAGACTTCGGCATGCACACGCGCGTCGCGCGCTTCCACAACGTCTACGGCCCCTTCGGCACCTGGGAGGGCGGGCGCGAGAAGGCCCCCGCCGCCATCTGCCGCAAGGTGATCGCGGCGAAGATTTCGGGCAAACACGAAATTGAGATCTGGGGCGACGGCACGCAGACGCGCTCGTTCATGTACATCGACGACTGCCTCAAGGGCATCAACCTGATCACGCACAGCGGGATCCTGGAGCCCATCAACCTCGGCAGCAGCGAGCTGGTCTCCATCAACCAGCTCGTGGACATCGCCGAAGAGATCGCGGGCGTGAAGCTCAAGCGGTCGTACAAGCTCGACGCGCCGCGCGGCGTCGCGGGCCGCAACAGCGACAACACGAAGATCCGGGGCTACCTCGGCTGGGAGCCCGACACGCGTCTGCGCGACGGCATGGAGCGCACCTACCGCTGGATCCACCAGCAGTTCGTCGAGAAGTACGACGCGAAGACGGCGCACCTCTCCAGCGTCAGCACGTTCACCAAGGGCAGCCACCCGATCCCCGGCGACGGCTTCAACCCCGAGTCCAAGAACATGGACACGTGGCGGCAGGGCATCCCCGCCGGCTACGGCGCACCCGCGAAGAAGGCCAAGGGGCGCAACGGCAAGAAGCCGCCGGCCGGCAAGGCCGCTCGCCCGGCGCCGGTGCGGAAGAAAGCCCGCAAGGCCTCGGGCAAGACGATGAAGCGGCGGTGAGGCGGCCGGGTGATCGGTGAACGGCGCGAACGCACGGCGGCCGCTGTTGGTCCGCTCGTCGCGGGGATGACCCGAGTGGCCCGCGGCCGCCATTCACCGATCGCTGATCGCCGGTCACGGGCCGCGTAGGACCTGCACAATGCCGATGACGATCGATGCAGCCGTCGCCGATGTCCGCGAGACGTTCCCGCAGCCCAGGTACCTGCACGGCGACCGCGAGCGTGCCTGGCGCACGATCGCTGACCGCGTGGCGAGGTACGTCAAGCCCGGCGGCAGCGTCCTCGACTTCGGCTCGGGGCCCTGCGACGCCGCGTCGGTCGTCGCGCTGATGGGGTACGAGGTCCACGCCGGCGATGATCTCATGGACACCTGGCACCTGCTGCCGGGCATGCGCGAGAAGATCGCCGCGTTCGCGGCCCGGCACGGCGTCAAGTTCGAGCTGCTCGAGTCCACAGGGCCGCTGCCCTGGGGCGAGCAGCGGTTCGACATGGTGATGCTGCACCACGTGCTGGAGCACATCCCCGAGTCGCCCAAGGACCTGATGACCGCGATCGTGTCGTGCGCGAAGGACGAGGGGTACGTCTTCGTCACCGTGCCCAGCGCGGTCAACATCCGCAAGCGCCTCGACGTCCTCCGCGGCCGGACCAACTACCCGCCCTACGACCAGTTCTACTGGTACCCGCCGCCGTGGCGCGGCCACCGGCGCGAATACTGCCGCGACGACCTCGTGCGCCTCTGCCGCAACCTCGGCCTGCGCCAGGTCGAGCTCACGACGTACCACGCGATGCTCCTGCGCATCCCGCCCGCGGCCAGACCGCTGTACAAGGCCGCGACGGCGGTCGTGCCCGGGTGGCGCGACAGCTGGCTCCTCATCGCCCAGCGACCGCGCGGGTGGAAGCGGCCGACGGAGCCGCCCGCGGGCTCGAAGGTCATGGCGTCGCTGCACATGACGGGGGAACTGAACTAGATCGACCGCCGTAGGACGCGCCGCGTGAGCAAGAAGACCATCCTCATCCTCTCCCAGGTCTACCCGCCCGACCCCGCCAGCGTCGGGCAGCACATGCACGACGCGGCGCGCGAGCTCGTCCGCCGCGGCCATCATGTGCGCGTCATCACCGCCGACCGCGGCTACGACGACCCGACCGTGAAGTACGACCGGCGCGAGACGCGCGACGGCGTGGACGTGCGGCGCGTGCGGTGGTCGAGCTTCGGCAAGAAGTCGATCCCCATCCGCGCGACGGCGATGGGCATCTTCATGTTCCACTGCCTGTGGGCCGGGCTCACGACGCCGGACTTGGGCGCGATCCTCGTCTCGACCAGCCCGCCGATGTGCGGGTTCGCAGCGGCGGTGAGCAAGATGGTTCGGGGCGTGCCGCTCAAGTACTGGGTGATGGACCTCAACCCGGACCAGATGATCGAGCTGGGGAAGATGCGCGCGGATTCGTTCGCCGCGAAGATGCTCAACGCCCTGCAGCGCTTCGTGCTCAAGCGCGCGGACGACGTGGTGGCGCTCGACCGCTTCATGGCCGAGCGTCTCTCCAAGAAGCTCACGCCTGCGGAGGCCGACCGCCTCAAGGCCCGCATGACGATCATGCCGCCGTGGCCGCACGAGGACGCGCTCGACGAGTCGATCCCGCACGAGACGAACCCCTTCCGCCGGAAGCACAACCTGAACGGCAAGTTCGTGGTGATGTACAGCGGCAACCACGGCTACTCGACGCCGGTGACGACCGTGCTCCAGGCCGCGCTCAAGATGGACGAGATGAAGGACCCGCGCGACGCGGACACCGTCTTCATGTTCATCGGCGGGGGCGTGGGGAAGAAGGAAGTCGACCAGACCGTCGCGGAGAAGAAGCCCGGCAACATCGTCACGCTGCCCTACCAGCCCTTCAAGGACCTCAAGTACTCGCTCTCCGCCGCGGACGTGCACCTCGTGACCGTCGGCAACGACGTCGTCGGCGTCGTGCACCCGTGCAAGATCTACGGGGCGATGGCGGTGGCCCGCCCGATCCTGCTCGTGGCGCCCGACCCGTGCCACGCCAGCGACATCGTGCGCGACAACCAGGCCGGGTGGCACATCGGGCACGGGGACGTGGACGGCGCGATCGCGACGGTGCGGCGGATCGTCGCGACGCGGCGGGAAGAACTCGACGCGATGGGCCGGCGCGCGAAACAGTTCATCGACAAGGACATGAAGAACACCGTGCTGTGCGGGAAGTTCTGCGACATCGTTGAACGAGGACTCTGAACGAGCCCTGAGCGCAAGCTCGGGGCGTCTAACCCGGAGCGTCCGCGACCGGTCACCGCCCTGCGCTTGCGCACAGGGCCCGTGCTGAAAGAGGAAGAGACGAAGAGACGGAGCGAACAAGAGAACGCGATATCGGCGACAAACGCCGAATCACGAATCACGAATCACGAATGCCGACGACCACTCCACAATCTGTCGTTCCCTCCAACGTCGCTCTTCCGCCGGGAGCTTCCTTTGTTCTCGAGCCCACCCTCCCCGGCTCCAAGAAGAGCGGCTACGAGTTCCTCGTGCTCGAGACGCCAGGCCGCACGCTCAGGAAGTACGTCTTCATCCAGGACGAAACGGGGTACCTCCCGAAGGTGCTCGACAAGTACCTGCGCGAGTTCGCGGATTCGACCGCCGGGATCAACATCCAGGGCAACCAGCAGGGCAAGCGCACGACGCTCGAAACGGCCAAGGAACTGCTGCGCGTCTACGGGCCGGCGTACTTCGGATACAAGGCCACGCAGATGGTGTGGAACAAGGCGCTGGGAAAGGTCGTCAACGGCCTGCTCGGCAGCACGAAGCGCTGTTACACCGTGGAGTCCGTCGCCCGCAAGTACGGCGTCCCCGTCCACCGCACGCCGGACGTCAACAGCGAGGAGTTCCGCTCCCTCCTGCGCTCGCTGGGCGTCGAGTTCATCGTCTCCATCTCGGGGACGCAGCTCTACAAGAAAGACCTGCGGATGCAGACGCCCTTCGGCATCGTCAACTGCCACGGCGCCTTGCTGCCCAAGTACCGGGGCCTGATGCCCAGCTTCTGGACGCTCGCCAACGGCGAGCGCTGGGGCGGGAGCAGCGTCCACTTCGTCGACCGCAAGCTCGACAACGGCCCGATCGTCGTGCAGGAGCGCTACCGCATCCACCCGCACGACACGCTCGAGGACGTGATGGCCCGCAGCAAGGACATCGCCGCGGAAGCCATCATCCGGTGCGTGCGCCTCGTCGAGGCGGGCGACCCGCCGCTGATGCCCAACCCCGAGGCCGAGCAGAGCCACTTCGCGATGCCGACGCGCGCGGACGTTGAGCGATTCCGGAAGAACGGGCACAGGTTCTGGTAAGTCGCCCGGCGGCCTTGCCGCGGCTCACTCGCCCCTATACATCTTCTCGTACGCGTCCAGCAGCCGCTCCTCGTCGTACTCGCTGAAGACGAAGGGCCGGGCCTTCTCGCGCATCGCCGCGAGGCGGGCGGGGTCGGCGAGCAGTTTCTCGATCGCGTCCGCGAAGGCCTCGGGCGTGCGCTCCACGATCAGCGCCGCGCCCGAGCGCTCCAGCTGCGGCCAGATGTCCACGCCCTTGGTCGTCACCACGGGCGTGCCGCAGGCCAGCGACTCGGGGAAGACGAACCCGAAGTTCTCCTGGCTCGTGGGCATCGCCATCACGGCGGCGGCCTCGTACAGCGAGAGCTTCAGCGGTCCGCCCACGTGGCCGGTGAACGTGGCCGCGTCACCGACGCCGAGCGACGCGGCCAATTCCTTCATCTCCTGCTCGTACGCCGGCTCGCCCGAGCCCGCGATCACGAGCTTGGCCCTCACGCCGCGCTTGCGGAGCAGCGAGAAGGCCAGGAGCAGGACGTCCACGCCCTTCTTGATGTGCACGCGGCTCAGGAAGAGGATGACCGGCTCCCCCTCGGCCAGCGCGGGCCACTGCGCCCGCGCCGCGCCGGGGCCCGGCAGCGCCCGGAAGGGCGCGAGCTCCAGCAGGTTCGGGATCACCACGCCCCGGCCGTTCGGGAACCACTTGCGCGCCTGGTCGAACTCGAAGTCGGCCGTCAGGTGCACGCTCGCGGCGCGCTCGAGGTGCCGGCGGCCGGCGAGCGCGAGGAAGACCCGCTTCTTCGCCGCCTTCTGCGCCATGCACCAGTCGTCGAGCATGCCGCGCACGCTCACGAAGTACGGCTTCTTCATCGACCGCGCCAGCCTGCCCAGCTGCGCGTTGCTCACGTCCCACGTGCCGTGCACGTGCAGCAGGTCGTGGTCGCGCAGGAGCATCCGCACGCGGTCCCTCGACGCGGCCCTCATCCAGGCGCCTTTCACGAGCGCCTCGCCGAGGAACTCGATCGTGAGCGCGGGCGCCGGGCCCGGCGCGGCGTTGGCCTTCTCGAGCCCTTTGGGGGGCAGCTCGCTCGTGCTGATCGTGACGGCGTGGCCCCGGCGCGAGAGGGCGCTGGAGAGGTCCTGCACGGCGCGGATCGGCCCGCCGTGCCGCGGGTCGAGCGAGGGGAGGTAATGGAGGATGCGGAGCGGGCTGGGCATGATGTCAGCGCGCCGGCTTATCGCCGGACATCACCATCGACATCCAGAGGTACGGAAGACGCCCCGCGCCGCGGAACTGGATGTTCACGAAGCCCGCCTCGCGCAGGAGCTCGCTCAGCGTCGCGCGGCTCCAGAACTTGATGTGCCCGCCGTCCCACAAGGGCTTGAGGTGCCAGTCCCACTTGCCCGCGACGGAGAGCGCGAGGTTCTTGAGATAGCCGTGGTACGGCGTCGTGCAGACGAGCCGGCCGCCGGGCTTGAGGGCGAGGAACGCGGCCCGCGCCCAGTCGCGCGGCGCGTACAGATGCTCGACGACCTCCGAGCTCGTCACGACGTCGAACTGCCCCGAGCCGACGCGCTCGATGGTCGCCGCGTCGGCGAGGCCGTGGTGGAACGTGCACTGCGGGTAGGCGCTGCGCGCCTGCGCGAGCCCGGAGTCGGAGGGCTCGATGCCGTCCACGCGGTAGCCCAGTCTCGCGTATCGGTTCGCCCAGCTCCCGTTGCCGCTGCCCAGGTCGAGCAGCCGCTTGCCCTGACCGTCCCGGGGCACGAGCTGGATCACCGACGGCCAGAGGTACGGGACGGTGAAGTCCTCCCCGGCGCCGCTGTAGCCCCAATCGGGAACCGCCTGTGCCATCGTTCGCCTCCGCACCCCAGCGCCACGACCCTGCGAGGCCCGCAGTGTAGATGCGGGCCGTTCAGACGAAGCGCGCGCGGTCTTTGACTTTCACCGCCGGGTTCCCGGTGTAGACCGACCAGGGCTCCAGGTTCTTCATCGCGACCCCCCGCGCCCCCAGCACGGCGCCCTCGCCGACCGTGACGTTCGGGCCGACGAACGCGTCCGCCGCGATCCACGCGTACCTGCGGATCGTGATCGGGGGGCGGACGAGCACCATCTCGACGGTGCGGTAATCATGCGTGCCCGCGCACAGGTGCGCGCCCTGGGACACGGACACGTGCGGTTCGATCGTCACCCTGCCCAGGCAATACACGACGGCCCGGTCGCCGACGCTGGAGTTGTCGCCGATCTCGAGGTTCCACGGCTGCTCGATGAGCACGCTGGGCCGCACCCGCACGGGCCTGCCGATCTTCGCGCCGAAGAGGCGCAGGAGCGCGTTGCGCACCCCGTACCAGTTGTGGAACGTCAGGCGGAAGAGGCGCTGGCCGACGGAGTTCCACAGCACCCGCGCGATCTTCTCGCGCGTGGTGTACGGGCTGTGGCCGCGCTCGAGGAGGAGGGCGTGGTCGTCGGGTTGGACGGGAGAGGACATGTGCGTGGTGCGTTGTGCGTGGTGCGTTGGCTGCATCACCGGTGCACTCCGTTGTTCTTCACCAGTGCCTATTGCCCGATGCCCAGTGCCTTCTTCCTTACATCGGCCGCCCGCTCGTCCGCTCCGCCTCGCGCCGCGCGTCGTCGCTCCGCAGCGCCAGCATCTCCCGGTACTTCGCGATCGACATGAACTCGTACCACGCCAGCAGGCGGCACATGACGAACCCGGCGTAGCCGTCGAGGAAGCCCCGCTGCGCGAAGTACGCGTACACGAACCGCAGCGTCGGGCGGAAGGGCAGCCGGCGCGCCACAGACTTGAGCCACCGCCGCCGCTCGATCGGCTCGCCGAACATCTTCGCCCGCACCGCGCCCTTGTCCTTGGCCTCCATCGCGTGGGCTTCCCACGTCGTGTAGCGGTTGTGCTTCTCGATCCAGGCCGACAGGTCCGGGTAGGCGTAGTGCAGGAACTCGTTCGAGAGGTACCCGGCCTTCCCCGAGGAGAGGACGATGTGCTCGTGCACCTCGTTGTCGCCGCTGCCCGTGTCGCCGAGCGTGCCGATCCGCTCGTACCGCCCCAGCCGGTGCTTGAGGAGCCGCACGTTCCACGACGGGTAATACCCGCACCCGCGGATCCAGCGCCCGAAGAACATGAAGCGCCGGTTGACCCAGTAGCCGTCGCCGCAACCGGCCTGCGCGAACTTCCCCTCGGGCCGCCACGAGCCCTCGACGACGCGCTTGATCTCCTGCGCGAGCTCGGGCGTCATGTACTCGTCGGCGTCGAGGATCATGACCCACTCGTTCTTCCACGGCACCATCTCGAGCGCCCAGTTCTTCTTCTTGGGCCAGCCCGTCGCGCGGTTGTAGTTGAATTGGTACACGTCCGCGCCCATCGCCTGGCTGAGCGCGATCGTCTGGTCGGTGCTCTGGCTGTCCACCACCACCAGCTCCGTCGCCCACTGGCAGCGGCGCAGGCACTCCACGATGTTCCGCTGCTCGTTCTTCACGGGCACCAGGATCGAGACCGGCACGCTCGCGACCGGCGGGAAGCCACCCGGCGGCATCCGCGTCGGGTCCAGCTTCTCGCGCAGCGCCGCGGCCTCGGGCCGCGCAGCGTCGGGCGTCGGCCGCCCCTCCGCCAACACGTGCCCGACGGCCGCGACACGCGCCGGCGGGGCGGGCGTGTGCGTCGCGCCGTTGAGCGCGGGCGCGGCGCGCGCCGCCGGGGTCGTGCCCGCAGACGGAGCGGCCGTGGCGTCCCTGGCGGCGGGCCCCGTCGGCGTGACCTCCCCCTCGGGGATCGCCAGCCCGCCGCGACCGGCCCCGGGCGTCGCGCCCGAGGGGCGCGCCGCGCCCGCTCGCCCGTCGATCGACCGCAGCTCCGCGAGCTTGAGGGAGATGAACGTGTCGTACATGGCGAGGAGCACGCAGAAGCGCAGCCCCGCGGCGCCGTCGAGCACGCCCAGCCGCAGCACGTACATGTAGAAGAACCGCCAGATGCCGGAGAAGGGCAGGCGGGGCAGGACGTTGCGCTTCAGCCACCGCCGCAGCCGGATGCCGCGCTCGAGGCTGGGGAGCTCGTGGCCGCTCTGCCCCTTGAGCGTCTTCTGCAGCTCGCGCGCCTCGAGCGTCGAGTAGCGGTTGTGCTTGGCGATGAAGTGCTCGAGCCCGCGCCGGTCCTCGTGCAGCATGTCGTGGCGGAGGCGGCCCGTGGGCCCGTCCACCATCATGTGCTCGTGCACCTCGCGCTCCTCGTAGCGAGCCTTCCCGCGCTTGAAGAGCCGGAGGTTGTAGCTGGGGTAGTACCCGCAGTGGCGGATCGGGGCGCCCATGAAGTGCGTCAGGCGGTTGACGTAGAACCCCGCGACCGTCTCCTCCGCCGCGGGGCGGCGCGCGATCGCCAGCATCTCGTCGCGCAGCTCCGGCGTGATCGCCTCGTCCGCGTCCAAGATGAAGACCCAGTCCGTGCTGAGCGGCAGGTTGTCGAGCGCCCAGTTCTTCTGACGCGCGTACCCCAGCCACGGCCGCACCACCACCTTCGCGCCCGACTCCCGCGCGATCTCGCGCGTCCGGTCCGTCGATTCCGAGTCCACCACGTACACCGCGTCCGCCCACCCCGTCACGCTCGCCAGCGCGTGCGGCAGGTTCACCTCCTCGTTGAAGGCGGGGATGACGACCTCGATGTTGCTCTTGACGCGCGCGGAGCCGTGCGGCGTGTCGGTTGCGGCGGGTTGGCTCGCGGGCGGTGGCATGCGGCGGGCGATTGTTCGCTTCCCAGACGGGCGGGTTCGTTATCGGCTCACGCGGACCGCGGCTGAAGCGCCCCGCCCGGCGTCGCCGAGTTCACGGGGTGCGCCGAGCCGCTCCGCCAGCACGTCCGCGCACGGCGCCCACCGGTGCCTCGACAGCAGCGCGCGGAGCTTCCCCTCGGCGCTCGCCGTCCCGACGTAGCACTTGAAAGCCCGGTGCGGCGGCATCGGGACGCGCGGGCAGTCGGGGGCGAAGTCGCGCGGGTGGAGGTACACCACCGTCGGCCGCCCCGCGCGGGCCTCGTGCGCGAGGCCCCGCTCGATCATCCCGATCGGCAGCAGCCGCAGGTACCCCCCGCCGCTGTAGCACATGCGCTTGCGCAGCGGTCCCACGCCCACCGGCGCGACGGACATCGGCAGCTCGGGCATCTCCCTCCCGCGCGGCGTGCGAAGCACGTGCGCGCCCTGCTCGCACGCGTACCCGCCGTGCCCGCGCGTCGCCGGGAAGAGGCTCGCGTCGTACGTGATTCCCAAGTCCAGCAGCTCGTCGAAGGCCCACTCCGTCCCCGGCGTGATGCTGAAAGACGGGGCGCGGAAGCCCTTGATCTCGATATCGCGTCCGGCCCCCGCGCGGATCGCCCCGAGCGAGTCCGCGATGTCCTCGCGGAAGACCTCGGGCGTCAGTTCATACACCTTGCGGTGCCAGAAGGAGTGCGTGCCCAGCTCGTGCCCCGCGTCGGCGATGCGCCGCACCAGCGCCGGGTGGCGCTCGGCGATCCACCCGAGCACGAAGAACGTCGCCCGCGCCTTGTGCGCGTCGCAGATGGAGAGGATCTTGTCGGTGTAGCGCTCGACGAGCGATCTCTCCGCCGACAGCTCCGGCCACGTGGCCGGGTCCTCCACCGCCTTCACCTCGACGATGTGGAACCAGTCCTCGATGTCGAACGAGAGGGCGTGCGTGAGCGGTTGATCGGCGGCGGCGGGCAAGAGCCGCATCGTACGGGTCTTTGGTGGTCCGCCCCTCCGGGGCGGAGTCCGCTCTTCTTTGGGGCGGGGCCTTCCAGCCCCGCCTCGGCAAGCGTTCTTCACTCCGTCCCTTCGTCTCTCTTCCCACGCACAACGCACCACGCCCGACGCACCTCTTCAAAAACACAACCGCCCGCCTTTCGCGGCGGGCGGCTGAGTAAGGACTGTGCATTCCGGCTTACCGCGCCACGGCCATCTTCTGGGCGCGCTTGCGGGGCGTCGCCTTGCCGGACTTGGTCGCCATCTCCACGAGGCGGTCGAAGAGCTTGGGGTCCTGGATCGCGACCTCGCTGAGCATCTTGCGGTTGAGCAGGACGCCCGAGAGCTTCAGCCCGTTCATGAACAAGCTGTAGCGCGTGCCGCGCATCCGGCACGCCGCGGTGATGCGCGTGATCCAGAGGCGGCGGTAATCGCGCTTCACGCGACGGCGGTCGCGGAACGCGTAGACGCCCGCGCGGATGACCGCGTTGCGGGCGCGGTACTTGCTCTTGTGGTTGGACCCGAAGTAGCCGCGGGCCTGGCGGAGGATCTTCTTGCGGGCCTGCGCCTTGGCGGCGCCCTTGCGAACACGGGGCATCTCACAAACTCCCGGGGCGAGCGAGCGCCCCATCAGGCCCGAGCGGGGCCGGCGTCAAGCCGGTCTTTGGTCCCGTCGGGCGCAAACCGGTTGGAAAACGATCAGCTCTTCTTCTTCGCGGCCTCTGCCTTGGCGGCCTTGCGCTGCTCGGGGCTCGGACTCTTGCGCAGCGCCGTGCGGGGCTGCTCGCGCCCGCGGATGCGGCGGAAGAGGAGCTTCTCGAGGCGCTTGGCGTCCGCGCTGCTCATGAACGGCTCGCGCCGGTACTGGCGAAGCTTCTTGCCGCCCTTGCCCGAGCGCAAGTGCTTGCGGCCGGCGGTGCGGTGACGGATCAGGCCCGTCTTGCTGACGCGGATGCGCTTCTGCAGGCCCTTGTGGGTCTTGTTCTTCGGCATAACCGGCCTTTCCACCCGCCCCGCCGCGATATCCACCCCGCGGCGAAACGACGAACACGCCCCGCACGCTCTGTGCAGGGCGGGAAGGCTAGGTCGCTCGCGGCGTTGGTTCAACCCCCGCAGGGCGGCGTCACGCCCGACCGGACGCCGCACACGCTCCCGCCAGCGTCAGGGCCCCAGGAACACGTCCCGGGCCGACGCCGGCGCCTCGAGGCCCCGCAGCATCTGCTCGCGGCGCTCCGCGGCCTCGCGCCGCGTGGGGAGTTCCACGGTCCCGCCCTTGGCCCCGGCCGCGACCTCGCGCCGGATCTGCCCGATGACCTCCTCGAGGTTCGCCGGAAGCCAGATGTTGTCGCCGTTCACGACCGGCGAGCGGGCGAAGACCGCCGACCCGTCCAGACGCAGCGCCCACTGGCCCGAACCGTCGTGGTTGCTCGAGTTGACGAGGGGGAACGCCGGCTGGTTCGCGAGCACGCGCGAGATCACCGGCGAACGGTCGGCGAGCACGATCGTCGAGCCCGGCGCCGTCGCGTCGGGGCGCTCGTCGCCGAACATCACGTAGTATGAGTACGAGACCTGGTCGAGGTTCTGCCAGTCGCGCGCGTCGCCCGGGAGCGACCGCACCGCGTGGTCGTTGCCGGAGCAGGCCATCGTGCCGAGCCTCGTGTACCCGGCCCGCGCCAGCGTAAAGAGGTTCGCCGAGTTGCTGCGCGAGGGGTCCTTGCCCGTGTTCCCGAGCCAGTGCCGCTCCTCCCCCACCGCCTGGCGCGCACGCCACGCGCTCGCGATCGGGAGTTCCCCGCGGTAATCCTGCGTGTACTGCCCGAAGGCGCCCGCGAGCGAGGCCATGTTCCCCGCGCAGCTCACGCGCTCGCGCCGCGTCGTCCACGCGCCCGCGATCGGAAGAAAGACCGACGCGCCCAGCAGCAGCACCGCCGCGACGCCGATCAGGTCCGCCAGGCGCGGCCCGGAGACCCGGCCGCGCGGAACCTCGACCGGCCGCTCGCGCCGCAGCTGCGCCACCGCGTGCGCCGTCCGTTCCATCAGGAGTTGCCCGCCCGTCAGGCCCGTCGGCGTCTCCACGACGAGGCCCCGCATCGCGTCGATCCTCGCCGCGCGCTCGCGGAGAGCGCCCGGCACGCGCGACAGGTCGAAGCCCGCCGACACGTACGCGTCGAGCGCCTCCTCGTCGTCGACCGAGAGGGACCGCTCCAGCTCCACCTCGCGCGCCGCCTCGCCCGCGTCCGCGCTCTGCTCGCGCACCACGCGCGCCAGCGCCGCGTCCACAAGCGCCCGATCGACCGCGACGGGCGCATCGTCCAACACCCTGAGAAGACTCGTGATCCGCCCCGCCCGCTCCGCCTCGGGGCCGCGCACCGCGCCGAACCCCGCGTTCACCAATGCGTCCAGCGCCCCGGCGTCCGCCTCGCTCAGCATCGGCGGGTTCGGGTCGGCGTGATCAAAGTCGTTCATGCTCATGCGTGCAAAGCCTCGCGAGAACCGTCTTCCGAGAAAGTCCTGCGAACCATCGCCCCGCTCCTTCACGCGGCCTCGTCGGGCGTGAGACCCGACTCGCTCGAGACCGCGCCCCACGCCCGCGCGAACGCGGCGACCGCCGCGTGCAACCGGGACTTGACCGTCCCGAGCGGGATGCCCAGCTCGTCCGCCACCTGGGCGTAGCTGAGCCGCTGGAAGTACGCCAGCAGCAGAACCTCGCGCAGGCTCGGCGAGAGCTTGTCCAGCGCCCGCTGCACCAGCCGGTTCGTTTCCGCCGCGTCCAGCGCCGCATCCGGCGCCGGCACACGCACCTCCATCAGGTCCACGTACGCGCCGCCCTGGTCGCCCTCGCTCGACCCCGCGACCGGGGCCGACAGCTCGAGCGTCCTGCGACGGCCCTTCCTACGGAGGTAGTCCCTGGCCTTGTTCGCGGCGATCGTAAAAAGCCAGGGCCGAAACCTGCGGGTGGCGTCGAAACTCGCCGCGGAGAGGTGAACTTGGAGAAAGGTTTCTTGGAAAACGTCCTCCGCCCCCGCCTGCTCCCCGACAAGCCGGTAGAGGAACCGCAGCAGCTCGGTGTGGTGCCGTTCGATAATCGTTCGGAGGGCGCCGTTATCGCCCTTGCGGTACCGCTCGAACAGCGCTTCGTCGCTCAACTGGCTCACGCGGCCCCCTCCGCAACGTCAACGACCTCGCCGACGCCGCGGCGCATCGTCGCCCGGCCGCCGAACCGCGCTAGCCCGTCGGCGCGCAGGCGCGGGGCGTGCTCCTCGAGGTACCGCTCGAGCGCCCCCCTCCCCGCGAACGTGTACGACGCCGTGACCTCCAGGTGTTCGTCCATCACCAGGACGCTCGCACGGAGCGCGCCGGCCCCGATCACCTCGCGCACGTGCCCGCGCAGCCACGCGACGTACTCCTCGCGCTCTCCCGGCGTCGTCAGCCGGGCCGTCACGTCGTACCGGACTTGTCCGATCGTGCGATCCATCTCGAGGAGAATAACCACGGGCCGACCCCCGCGCCGACGCGGGAGATTCTGCGCCCGAATGAACGGATTGAAATCCGGTCCCGGCCGGGGCGTTACGCTGCCCGCCGAGCGATCCGCGCCGCCGGGCATGACCGAGCGCCAGCACAACTCCCTCGACGCCGACGCGCTCGCGTCCGTGCTTTCGCGCGCCGCGGCGGGGGACCAAGCGGCCTGGCGCGCGATCGTCGGCGCGTACGCCCCGCGGGTCTTTGCGCTGGCCCGGAGCCGCTGCCGCGACGCAGAGGCCGCCGAGGAAATCACCCAGTCCGTCTTCGCCACCGTCGCAGCGAAGTTCAACACCGCCGAGTACCGCGAGCAGGGCCGATTCGAGTCATGGCTCTTCCGCATCGCGATGAACCGGCTGCGCGACATGGTGCGCCGCCAGAAGCGCGTCGGCAGGCTCGTCGGTCCCGCCGGCGTCCCCCTCGCCGACGTCGCGGCCCGGGCGGAAGCCCGGGACGAGGGTGATGCCCTCGCCAAGCTGCGGGACGCGCTCGCCACCCTGTCAGACACCGACCGTGAGGTGATCGAACTCCGGCACCACGGCTGCCTCAGCTTCAACCAGATCGCGGAGTTACTGGACGAGCCCCTGGGGACGCTCCTCGCCCGCCACCACCGGGCACTTCACAAACTGCGTGAAATCATGGAGGGTGGTCGGGCGTTGAGCGGGAAGAAAGGCGGGGGATCGCATGGGGCCTGACATCTCTCAGCACGACCCGGAAGTCGCCGCCGTCGAGGCGGCCCTGACGCGGCTGGGCTCGGCCGATCGCGCACGCGCGGATGACGCGCTGGTCGGCCGGGTCGCCGCGGCGTCTTGGGCGGCGTCGCGGGCCGCACGCGCGGAGAGCACGCCGATCCCGTTCCCGGCGCGCACGCGCCGGCTGACGCCGATGCGCGCCGCCGCGTCGGTCGCGCTCATGGCCGCGCTCGGCGCCGCGATCCTCGCCTCGCGCAGCGTGCGACCGGCGACCGGGCCCGCGCGGCCCCTCGCCCTCGACGACGCGGCGCTCATCGAGGCGATGTTCGCGGATTCGCAGGACGCGGGCTTCGAGCAGGCATGGCTCGACCTCGATTCGGCCGAGTCGACCATCGGCGACGCCTTCGGCTGGGACGACGCGGACAAGGAGTCGATGTGAAGAAAGCACTCGTGGGGATCCTCGCTTCGTGCCTGGCCGCCGCGTCGCCCGCGCTCGCGCAGCCGGAGAACCCGCCCCCGGGCGAGCGTCAGCCGATGACGCCGGAGGAGGCGCGCCGCGTCCTCACGCGCGGCCTCGAGGACGCGCGCCGCGAGGCGGAGATGATGGAAGACGCGCTCCGAAGTCTCGACGCCGGCGCCGCGCCCGGCGAGGTGCTGCGCGAGGCGATGTCGCGCGTCCACCAGCAGCGCGCCGCCCGCCGGAACGAGTTCATGGAACGAGCGCGCGAGCGCCGCGCCTTCGCGGACGGCCCCGGCGACGACACGCGGAACGACGGCGCCCGCCCGCGCCCGCCCGCCCACAAGCCCGACCCGGAGGAGGTCCGCCGCCACCTGCGCGAGCGTCTCCCGGAGGTCGCCGACGAGCTCGAGCGCATCCGCGGGGGCGAGCCCGCCTTCGCCGACGGCCTGCTGCGCTCCATCTCGCCGCGCCTGATGGACGCCGTGCGCCGCGGCGAGTTCGACGCCGAGGCCCGCGACGCGCGGCTCAACGAGGTCCGCGCACGGTTCCGCGCGCTCCTCGCGGTGCGCGAGTACCGGGCGGCGGGCACGAGGGGCGACGCGGACGACCGCTCCCGCGCCGAGGACCGCGTGCGCACCGCGCTGCGCGAGGCCTTCGACGCCCGCGCGGCGGTCGAGCAGAACGAGATCGAGTCCCTCGAGGCCCGTGTGAACGACCTGCGCGAGCGCACCGAGCGCCGCGGCGGCTCCCGCGACGAGCTCATCGAACGGATGATCGACGGGCTGCGCAAGGGCGAGTTCCCCCGCGCCCTCTTCGAGGACGGCCCGCCCACCGGTCGCCCGCCCAAGCACCGGCCCGACCAGCCCCCGCCGCCCCGGTGAACTTCCCAACGAAAAAGGGCCGGGAAACCGGCCCTGTTCCGCGAATGAGCGATACTGGACTTGAACCAGTGACCTCTTCCATGTCAAGGAAGCGCGCTAGCCAACTGCGCTAATCGCTCGGTTGTGCCTGACTTTAGGCGCTTTCTCCGGCGGCCGGCCACCCGCCGCCCGAGGTTCCCCGCGGCTTTCACGGCCGCTCGCGGTTGGGGTGATCGGTGAATGAAGACAACGGCTCGTCCTGCCACTCCCCGCGCAAGCGGGGAAAGGGAGCCGCGCGGCAGCGGGCGACGCGACTTCACTCCGTCACTTTCTCTTCGTCTCTCCCGCTCACTTCCCCGCCGGCTGCGCCGCGACGCCGGGTGTCTCGGTCGTCGCCGCGGCGGGCGCCGCCTCGACGGGCTTCGCGTCCGCGACGGGCTCCGTGGGCTGCTCGCGCGCGACGGTCGTGGGCTTGGGCCCGCCCTTCCCGGGCCCGCGCTGCGCCAGCACCTGGCCGTTGTCGTCGAGCGTGTACCCCGCCGCGAGGAGCTGCTCCCTGTCCCACGGCTTGCTGATCACCTCGCCGGGCGCGGGCTTGCGCAGCAGCGCGACCTCGCCCTCGGCGAGCCCGCCCAGGATCTCGGCGATCGTGTCCGACCGCTTGCCCACGCGCACCGGCACGCGCGTGAACTTGTTCCCCTCGGGCTTGTAGACGAACTGCACCGGCCCCTCGCTGTACACGGCCTGGATCGGCACCGTGAGCGTCTCGCCCACGCGGTCGAGCACCAGCCGCGACTCCACGCGCATCGCCGGCTTGAGCTCGTCCGACGGGCTCGAGTCGATCGCGATCCGCACCGTGTACTCGCGCAGGTTCCGGTCGCCCCAGCCGCCCGACTCGGCCATCACGCCGATGGACTCGACCCTGCCCGTGAAGACGCGCCCGCCCGCGGCGTCCACCTTCAGCGTCGCCTCCTGGCCGGGCCGGATGTTCCCCGCGAGCGCCTCGTGCACGCGCACCACGCCGACCATCGTCGAGGTATCCGGCAGGGCGATGATGAGCTGGTTGGGGTAGATCTCCTGGCCGATCTGCAGCGGCCCGTCGTTCCCTCCCCAGCGGAACCCCTCCACGGAGCTCTGGTACACCACCATCCCGTCCTGGGGCGCGGTGATCTCCGCGCTGGCCTTCTGCTCGTTCAGCTTCGCCAGGCGCGCCTCCGTCAGCTTCACCTGCTCCCGCTGGTTGTCCACGTCCGCCGACCGGCTCGCCAGCTGCGCCGCGTTGTTGAGCCGCACGCGCTCGACCTCCGCCCGCGCCTCCTCGACGTCCGACATCTTCTGCCGGTCGCGCTGCGGGAAGGAGAACCTGTCGAAGACGTCCAGCTCGAGCACCGCCGTCTGGTAACGCGAGATCGCCTCGATGTACGACCGCTCGTCCTGGTCGCACTCGTTCTTGGAGAGGAACCCCTCGGCGTACAGCGCCTGGCTGCGCGCGTACTGGTCCGCCAGCCGCTGCAGCTCCAGCTCGGACGTCTGGATCCCCGTGAGCAGCTGCTTGCGCTCCTTCACGGCGTCGCCCTCGCGCCACTGCCGCAGCGCCAGCTCCGCCAGGTCCAGCGCGAGCTCCGCCTTGCGCAGGTTCGAGGTGTTGTCGTTGATCTGGATCTGGTACGTGTTCTCCGCCGCGACGAGCTGCGCCTTGGCGCTCGTGAGCGCGGGCGTCTGCTGGTCGATCTCCCGCTGCAGGTTGTCCGTGTTCAGCCGGCAGAGCAGGTCGCCCTTCTTGACGCGCGTCCCCTCCGGGATGATGAACTGGATCGCCGCGCTCTGCTCGAGCTTGCTGCGCAGCTCGATCTGGTTTTTCGCCTGCAGGTCCCCCAGCGCGGTCGTCGTGATCTCGAACGCCTGCCTTTTGGCGTGGGCCATGTCCGCGGTCGTCGGCTGCTTCTCGGCGGCCGGCCTCGCCTTCGGCTGCGCCGCCCCCTGCGCCGCCATCAGCAGCGCAACGCCCGACAAAGCCGCCACCCCGCCGACGACAAGAACGCGCCGACGTGCGCGCAGCGAACCCGTTGCTGGTGCCTTCATCTGTATCCTCGTTGCCCACCGTGGCGGCCGACCGAATCCGCGAGACCCGATTCTTGTACGATCCACGCATGAAAGCGTTGCTCCGGGACATCCTGGCCGGAAAAGACCTGGTTCTCGGGGTTGCCGCCCCCGTCGAGGTCCGCGCGATCCTCGACGCCCTCGGGAGCGACGCGCCGGTTCCCGGGCTCTGGGAGGCCGCCCGGGCGTGCGAGGGCGTCACCGTCCTGCGCGTCGGCGTCAGCAAGGCCCTCGCCGCGGGCGCGATCGCCCGCTCCTACGACCCCGCCTGCCACGGAGCGGTCGTGAGCGCGGGCATCGCCGGCTCGCTCCCGGGCAAGACCGGCGGCTTCCCCCTGCGCGTGCGCGACGTCGTCGTCGCCGACCGCTGCGTCTTCGGCGACGAGGGAATCGTCACCGACGACGGCTACCGCACCCTCCGCGAGATGGGCTTCGCGATGGACGAGTCGTGCGACGACGTCTTCCCGTGCGACGAACGCCTCGTCCGCGTTTTCGAGGGCGCCGGGGCCCGCGTCGGCACGCTCGCCGCCGTCTCTATCTGCTCCGGCACGGACGCCATCGCCCGCGACGTCACGCGCCGCACCGGTGCGCTCGCCGAGGCGATGGAGGGCGCCGCGATGGCCGTCGTTTGCCGACGCTTGCAAGCCCCCTTCTGCGAGGTCCGGGCCATCAGCAACCGCACCGGCGCCCGCGCCGCGCAGGGCTGGGACATCCGCGGGGCCCTCCACGCCCTGGGCTCGGTTCTCGGTCGTGCGCTGCGCGCCGACGGCTGAGGCCCCCCGCCGCGCGGGGGCGGGTGCGGGCTGTGCGGGCCGCGACGGCTGGGCAAGAGAGATCGTCCCCGCCGCCCGCTCACCGCCCATCGCGCAAGGACCGATCAACTCCATGCGGCCGCCCGGGTGTTCCACCGGCGCCCAACGGCCGCGGCGTGGAGTGCGCGATGGGATTGGGATCGCTGCTCAAGTTCAAGCAAGCCCCGGCGCTGGCGAAGCTCGGCGACGTGCTGAACACGTCCGTGGGCGTCCGCACCGGCACGCTCTCCCCCATCGCGATCGATCTGGGCGCGGGTTCTCTCAAGATGATGCAGGTGGACGGTGCGGAGCCCCCCACCCTCGTCGCCGCGGCGTCGATCGAGACGCCCGTCGCCATCGTCGACGACCCCAAGCGCCGCCTGGACTTCCAGCTCGAGGCCCTCCCCAAGCTGCTGCGCTCCGCCGGCTTCAAGGGCAAGCGCGCCGTCTGCGCGATCCCCGCGTGGAAGACGACGATCAAGCACCTCCAGTTCCCGCGCGAGCCCAACCTCGGCCTGGCCGTCATGGTCGAGGCGGCGATCCGCCAGCAGCTGGGCGCGGACCCGGCGAGCCTCGCGTACCGCTTCATCGAGGTCAACACGCCCGACAAACCCGCGGGGCGCGTGGACGTGATCCTCATCGCCGTCACGCGCGACGTCGTCGCGTACATCATGAGGGCGCTCGCGGGCGCCAGGCTCGAGCCCGTCGGCATCCACAGCGAGTTCGTGTGCGCCCTGCACGCCTTCGACCACCTGCACCGGCGCGAGGGGGACCTGCAGCAGAACACGCTCTACGTGGACCTCGGCGCCACCGCGAGCAAGGTCTGCATCGCGCACGGGCGCGACCTCGTCTTCGCCCGCTGCATCGGCATCGGCGGCCACGACCTCGACAAGGCGATCTCCGAGCAGCTCGCCCTCACGCCCGCCGACGCGCGCAAGCGCCGCATGGCGCTCGACGACGAGGCCGGCGCTCCGCCGGAGCCAGCGCCCGCGCCGCACGTCTCGACCGCCGCGGACCCCGAGGCCGACCGGCGCCTGACGGACACGCCGCCGGGCTTCGGCGACGTGACCGTCGGCCCGTCCGTCCCCGCCGCCCCCGGGGGCGTGGACGTCTCCGAGCCGCTGGAGATGCTCACCGACGAGATCAAGCTGAGCCTGCGCCACCACGCGTCGCAGTTCCCGTCCCGCAAGATCGACCGCGTCGTCTTTGTCGGCGGGGAGTCGCGCCACCGCGGCCTCACGCAGCACATCGCCAGAACGCTCCGCCTGCCCGCGCAGGTGGCGGACCCGATCGCGCGCGTCGCGCGCTCGGGCAAGGAGCCGTGCATCGGCGTTGACCTGAAGAAGCCCCAGCCGGGCTGGGCCGTCGCGCTGGGCCTGTGCCTCGCGCCCACGGACCTCTAGGAGACTCAGCGTGTCACTGCTCCTCCCAAGCTCCAAGCAGGCGTCCGCGAACGCCAGCTTCCTCCCGGCGGATTACGTCATCCGCAAGGCCGAGGTGCGCAACAACATCATCGTCCTCAGCCTCTTCGCGCTCATCCTCGCCGCGGTGGGCATGGCCTTCGTCTACAACACGAAGCAGAAGATGAACCTCGCCTCCGAGTACCGCGCGCTCAAGGACCAGTGCGAGAACGAGTCCAAGAAAATCGAGCAGCTCAAGAGGCTGCAGGAAGCCCGCGCCACGATGCTCGAGAAGGCCGAGATCACCGGCGCCCTCGTCGAGAAGCTCCCGCGCTGGGCCGTCCTCGGCGAGGTCGCCTACCGCCTCGGCGAGACGATGAAGTTCGAGCGCGTCGAGATGAAGGGCACCCGCGTCGCCGGCGCCAGCCCCGCCCTCCCCGCCCCCGTCGTCAAGTCCCTCACCGCCGACGCGGCGGCGAAGCAGAAGGCCACGAGCACCGGCGCCAAGGCCCCGTCCTTCACCTACGACCTCACCATCGCCGGCACCGCCGAAGAGAACAACCACGTCGCCGACTTCCTCGCGAGCCTCAAGCGCAGCCCCGCCCTCCGCGACGTCGAGCTGCAGTACATCAAGGAGACCAGGCTGGGCGAGGAGACGTACCGCTCCTTCGAGATCGTCGCGCGCCTGCGCGGCGAGCCGGGCAAGCAGAAGCTCGCCGACTCCCTCCGCAAGCTGATCGCCGACCGCACCGGCCACGCCGAGGCGTCCGCCCCGCCCGAGGAGGCCGCGCCCGCGTCCTCCAACGCCGCCCCCGCCACCGAGGAGGTTCAGTAGCCATGAACAAGAGCAACGCCGGCCTCCTGGGCCTGGGCATCATCTGCGGCGTCGTCGGCCTCCCCGTCGCAAGCTACTTCCTCGTCTTCCGCCCGCAGGCGCAGGAAGTCGCCAAGGCCAGGCAGGACGTGGCGCACATGCGCGCCCTCCTCGCCGAGCTCCAGGCCGAGGCGGCCAAGAACGCCGACTTCGAGAAGGCCAACGAGGAGCTCGCCAAGAACATCCAGCTCATCGAGCAGCGCCTCCCCAGCGGGCGCGAGGTGGACAGCGTGGTGCGCCAGGTCTCCGACCTCGCCGTCCAGTGCGGCCTCACGCCGCCGGCGATCAAGACCGGCAAGCCCCTCCCCGCCGGCCTCTACATGGAGCAGCCGCTCGAGATGGAGACGCAGGGGTCCTTCGTCGGCTTCCACACCTTCGTCGCCCAGCTCGAGAAGCTCCCCCGCGTCACCCGCATCCACGACCTCAAGCTCGACGGCCGCATGAAGGACGAGCACGAGCTCTCGGCCAACTTCACCCTCAGCATCTACTTCCAGGAAGGCGCGGAAGACTCGCTCGCCTCCGCCGACTGATCAAGGAGCAGCCCACATGGTCCCCAGCACCACAACGCAGCAGCAGGGCGCGATGCCCCCGGTCGCCGAGACGGCCTTCGCCGGCGAGACCGCCACGCGCCGCATCCCCACCCAGCCCATCGTCCTCATCGTCGTCCTCGGCGTCTCCGCGGCGCTCCTGGGCGCGATGCGCCAGATCGGCAAGCAGGCCGCCATCAGCCAGGAGGAGGCCGTCGTCGCCTCCGAGTTCCGCATCGATCAGACGCTCACAGATCGCTACGAGAAGGCGATGAACGTCCTCACGGGCGCGCAGGACCCCCTCGACGTCGCCCTCCTGGACTTCGGCCGCAGCCCCTTCGCCGTGCGCGAGACCGCCCTCGCCAACGGGCTGCAGAGCACGTCGCCCATCCTCCCCACCGCCGCCGTCGATTCCCCCGAGCTCGCCGCGGAGCGGGCCCGCGCTCGCACCCGCGCCGAGATCGCCGCCGCGGCGTCGCGCCTCGTCCTCCACTCCGTGATGGGCGGACGCAAGCCCCTGGCGCGCATCGACGACCAGACCGTCGCCATCGGCGACGAGGTCGGCGACCACTTCACCGTCGCCGCCATCGAGGGACGCACCGTGACGCTGGAGGCCGGCGAGGACCGCTTCACCCTCACGATGGAAGCCTCGATGGACGCGACCGCCAAGAAGCAGAAGTAAGCCCGCAAGGAACCGGGAGGAGCGAGGGAACCGTGGCCAAGTACAACATCGACGACATCCTGCAGGAGCTGGGCGTTGAGGAGAAGTCCAAGGCCCAGGCGCGCAAGCACCGCGTCGACGCCGCGGAGGATTCCTTCTCCCCGCTCCCCTCCGTGCCCGCCAACCAGCGCGGCTTCGGCCAGGACGCCACCGACCCCGCCGTCCGCAGGCCGCAGGCGACCGGCGGCGCGATCACCGTCGGCCCGGCCATCTCCGAGATCTACCGCCCCGACTCGGCCGACGACCCGGCCAAGGCCAGGGAGCTCGGCGACATGCTCGTCGCCCGGGGCGTCGTCACCGCCGAACGCCTCGCCCAGGCCCACCTCGTCGTCAAGAGCTCCCCCGGCACGCGCCTCGTCGACGTCCTCACCGAGCAGGGCGCCGACGAGCCGCAGATGATGGCCGCCCTCGCCGACGTGTCGGGCCTCAACTTCGAGCGCATCGACCTCGCCAAGGGCCTCGACGGCGGCTTCGACGGCAAGCTCCTCCAGCGCCTCACCGCCGAGTTCTGCAAGAAGAACGCCGTCATCCCCCTCCGCACGGAGGGCCAGCGCGTCCTCGTCGCGACCACCCAGCCCGACAACGTCTCCCTCGTGGACGCCATCAAGGAGCGCCTCGGGTGCGCCGGCGTCAAGCTCGTGATGACCTCCGCCCTCGACATCCGCGGCGCCCTCGAGCTCGTCGGCGCGGGCGCCACCGAGGAGGTCAACGTCACCGACATCCTCTCCGCCGTCGAGGAGGGCGACGTCCAGGTCGAGAAGACCGCGCAGGAAGAAGCCGACCTCACCAAGGCCTCCGAGGAAGGCCCGGTCATCCGCTACGTCAACCACATCATCCAGCTCGCCATCCAGCAGGGCGCCAGCGACATCCACATCGAGCCCAGCGAGAAGAAGCTCAAGGTCCGCTTCCGCATCGACGGCGAGCTCTACGAGGTCCTGAACCCGCCGTCCAACATGGCCGCGGCGATCACCAGCCGCATCAAGATCATGGCCAACCTCGCCATCGACGAACGCCGCCTGCCCCAGGACGGCCGCATCCGCGCCCAAGTCCACGGCAAGAAGACCGACCTGCGCGTCTCGACCCTGCCCTGCGCGGGCGGCGAGAAAACGGTGATGCGTATCTTGAGCGACAAGAGCATCAGCGTCGAGCTCGACCAGCTCGGCTTCGACGAGGACACGCTCACCATCTGGAAGAAGCAGGTCGAGGCCCCGCACGGCATCGTCCTCGTCACCGGCCCCACCGGCAGCGGCAAGACCACGACCCTCTACGCCTCCCTCCGCAACATCGACAAGAACGCGATGAACGTCTCGACCGTCGAGGACCCCATCGAGTACACCCTCGACGGCATCACCCAGACGCAGACGCACGAGAAGATCGGCATGACGTTCGCCGCCGCGCTGCGCTCGCTGCTGCGCCAGGACCCCGACGTCATCCTGCTGGGCGAGATCCGCGACCACGAGACCGCCCACATCGCCGTGCAGGCCGCGCTCACCGGCCACCTCGTGCTCTCCACCCTGCACACCAACGACGCCCCCAGCAGCATCACCCGCCTCGTCAACATCGGCCTCGAGCCCTTCCTCGTGGGCGCCGCCGTCAACAGCGTCCTCGCCCAGCGCCTCATCCGACGCCTCTGCACCACCTGCAAGGCCCAGGAGCCCCCGGGCGAGGAGCTCGCCGAGTTCCTCACCATGCAGGGCCTCGACGCGACGCAGGCCTGGGCCGCCAAGGGCTGCGACCGCTGCCGCCGCAGCGGCTACAGCGGCCGCGTCGGCATCTACGAGCTGCTCTGCGTCGACGACCAGCTCCGCGACGTCATCGCCCGCAACCCCAACGTCGCAGAGTTCCGCCGCCTCTGCATCGAGCGCGGCATGGTCACCCTCCGCCAGGACGGCCTCCGCAAGGTCGCCCGCGGCATCACCACCGTGCACGAAGTCCTGCGCGTGACCGAAGCGACCCACTGACGACCGACGGCGTGGAGGAGGAGGTCCGAATGTCCCGTCTCACCCTGTCCGCCGCCGCCGCGGCGATCATCGCCGCCTCGGGCGCACCCGCGCTCGCCGACGGCCCCCGACAAGAGCCCGCCCCGCACAACCAGTCCTACCTCAAGGTCTCGCGCACGCCCGCCACCAAGGCCGCGCCCGCGAAGCAGGTCAAGACCGCCGCCAAGGCCCCCGCGTCGAAGGCGGCCAAGGCGAGCAAGAGCGGCGGCCTCAAGGTGACGAGGTCGACACCCTCGAAGCCCGCCAAGGTCGCGCAGGCGCCGGCGTCCAAGCGCGTCGCCGTCATCGGCGACAACACCATCGCCGCCAAGCGCATCACCCGCGCCACCAGCACCGCCTCGGCGACGAAGCGCCAGCTCGCCTCGCGATCCGGCGAGGTCACGATGTCCTCGGCCAAGCTCCGGGCCAAGCGCGTGACCACCATGTCGAGCGCGCAGCTCCGCGAATCCGCGCCCACCGGCCGCTCCTCCGAGCAGATCCGCAAGACACTCAAGGTCACGCGGATGTCCCGCGCCAACGCCGCCTGACACACCCCCCGCCCCCGTGGCGGCGCGGCGCCGCCGACAAGCCTCCTTTCTCCGTGCCACTGCCCCGGCCCGCCTACCGGCCGGGGCAGTGTTTTTCCCGCGTGCGACGCGCCGTCTTCACCCCGTGCCCGCGTGCCTCTACCCTTCCCGCATGACCTACACCCCCGGCCAGCGCGTCCGCGTCACGCAGCAGATCCCGCGCCTGGGCAGCGGGCGTGACACGACCGCCGCGACGCTCGAGGGCACGGTGCTCGGCTTCGAGCAGTCCAAGACCGGCAGCTGGTACGCCCACAGCAAGGACAAAAAGCTCTGGCTCGACCGCCTGCAGCTCCGCAAGGACGACGGCGAGATCGTCTTCGTCAACCTCGACCAGTACACCAGCGTCGAAGTCGCGGGCTGATCTTCGGTGGTCCGCCCCTCCGGGGCGGCTCCTCTCTTCGTGCCACTGGTCGGCGTCTTCGACGACCAGTGCCTCTTTTCTTCGCACCGCGTCACCCGGCCGCCGCTCTCCCCCCTCGCGCCGCGCCAGCGGGGAGAGGGTGTCGCGCAGCGACGCGTGAGGGGTCTTCTGTTCCACGACCCTTCAGTCTTCTGACGGGTCGTGCTCTTCTTCCACACCACGCGCTCTTCGCCCCAATACTCCCCCATGCTCCGAACGCGCATCGCCCGCGTGATCGGCAATCCGCTCGCCTTCGCCGCGGCGGTCGCGTTCCTCGCTGCCACGTGGGCGACAATCGAACGGACAGGAACCTCGCCGATACCTCTCTTCAAAGTGCGCGGCGTGCCGATCTACCCATTTCACCGTTCGCAACCTTTTAACAACCCCTCCCAGCGGCTCGGCATCTTCGCGGGCTTTGAGTACGCCCCGAATACGCATGGGACATACGCCGTCACGCGCACACATCCCGGCTGCAGCATAATTGACGGCAATACCTTCGACGATCCAACCCCAAGATACAGCATCGGCATAAGCATCTTGCGCAAGCGCAGCGGACTGCTTGCGCCCACACAAGAGACCAGCGTCGTTCATGCGAGAGCGGTGTCGTACCACTTTGATCGTGAGCTCCGTTTCGAAGCCCGCCCCGCACCGAATCTCGACACTATTCTGGACGCGCTCCCCCACGTGGAGCGGGCCATGACCGCTCCGCTGCGCTCTGTGACCGGCCACGACCGCTCGGCCCAACTTTCGCGCGTTCTCTGGTGGGGCCACCTCTGGAACATCGGCGTGATCCTCGCGCTTGTCGTTGCGCTCGGCAGCGTTTTCTGCATGCCTGCCTGGTTCCGCGGCGGTTGGTTCTCGCGCCGCCATCGGCGAGACCGAATCGTCCGCGGTCGCTGCCCGCGCTGCGCATACCCGATGCGCACCGACGCCGGCACGCTCCCGAACTGCCCCGAGTGCGGCGAATCCGCGCACTCGGTCACTTGATCACTCCGTCACCGGGCCACTTCTTCTCTATCCTCCCCCGTGCCCCGCTACTCCGTCATCGTCTGCGAGGCCCTCGACGCCGACGCTCTCGCCTGGCTCGCCGAGCGCTGCGACGTGACGAAGCTCGACGACGCCGCGGCCCTCACCCCCGACCTCCTCGCCCGGGCCGACGGCCTCGTCGTCCGCACCTACACGCGCGTCGACGCCGCGCTCCTCGCCAGGGCCCCGCGCCTCCGCTGCGTCGCCCGCGCCGGCGTCGGCCTCGACAACATCGACGTCGCCGCCTGCCGCGCCCGCAACGTCGAGGTTGTCCACACCCCCGGCGCCAACACCGACGCCGTCGCCGAGTACGTCTTCGCCCTCCTCCTCGACGCGCTCCGACCGCGCACGCTCCTCACGCGCGATCTCGACCAAGCCGCGTGGTCGAAAGCGCGCAGCGCCCACGTCGCCCCCCGCGAGCTCCGCGCCTGCACCATCGGCATCATCGGCTTGGGCCGCGTCGGTTCGCGCGTCGCCCGCATCGCCCGCGGCTTCGCCATGCCCGCGATCTACAACGATCTTCTCGACATCCCCGACGACCGCCGCCACGGCGCACGCCCCGCGGCGCTCGACCATCTCCTCCGCACCGCCGACATCGTCACGCTCCACACCGACGACCGCGCGAGCAACCGCAACCTTATCGACGCGGGCAAGCTCGCCCTCCTGCGCGACGACGCGGTCATCATCAACACCTCCCGCGGCATGGTCCTCCCCGCCGCGCCCCTCGCCGACTTCCTCCGCTCCCGCCCGCGCGCCACCGCCATCCTCGACGTCCACGACCCCGAGCCCTTCGGCCCCGACTACCCGCTCCTCGGCCTGCCCAACGCAAAACTCTCCCCCCACCTCGCCGCGGCGACCGCCAACGCCCACGCCAACATGTCTTGGGTCGTGCGCGACCTCTGGCGCGTCCTCTCCGGAGAGAAGCCCGAGAACCCCGCGCCGCGCACCGCCTGAAATCAATCCACTTGTGCGACCGCGTCCGATCCGGTATCCTGCCCCCGCAGGAGAGAGACACATGGCGCGCGTCTTCTACGTCCACGGCAACAAGGGCGAGGCCCTCGACTCCATCCGCAAGCTCCGCGCGAGCGGCCACGTCGTGCGCTGCCACGCCGACTGCGGCCCGCAGGCCATGGCCTTCCTCCAAGATTGGAAGCCCGACCTCCTCGTCGTTTGCCTCGCCAAGCTCCCCGCCGACGGCCCGCACTGGACGAGCATGGTCAAGGCCGCGGCGGACTTCGCCGGCGTCCCGCTCGTCTTCGCCGGCGGCAACGCCGAGCGCACCGAGCAGGCCCGCGCGGCCTTTCCCGCCGCCGCCTTCAGCACCTTCCCCGCGATCGATCACCACGTCTCGCGCCTCGCCGCGCCCGCACCTTCCGTCGCCGCGAGCATCGGGTAACCCGCTGGAACGCCCGCGTCCGTACGAGCCCCGTGCGCAAGCACGAAGCGACGCACCCACCGCACCGCCACGCGCCGCGTCACCCGGCCACCGCTCTTCCTCCCTCGCTCGGTGTGCTCACGGGGAGTGGGAGCGCGTCTTCGCCGCCGGTGAGGGGCCTTCTCTCGGGGGTACCCCGCCGCTCCGCGGCGGTCTTCTCTTCGTGTCACCGCCTCGGCGAGTCTTCGAGCCTAGGCGGTGCTCTTTCGCCCGCACTCGGGGCACACCGCTCTCTCGCCCAACCCAACGAGCGAGTATCCGCACGCACACACGCCCCGCACGCGCCGGCGCTTCACCACGCGACACACCAGCGCCGTCGTGCCGCCGCCAAGGACAGCGATAAGCCACAAAGGCAGAGTCAACTGATATGCCTCGAATCCAGAACCCAGCACCGGCCCACCTCCGAACCTCGGCGCGCCTCCCAGCCGCATCGGATTCCCGGGCACGAAGATGTCGCAAGAGGGTGCGGTGCCAAACTCGGGAGTCCACGGCACATGGCAGCCGAAGAGAACCCACCCACCTTCGCCAAACGCCGAGAAGTCCGCGTAGCAGATTGCGTATCCAACCTTTGAAGCCGGCAACGCAACCACCATCAGCACCGCCGTCGCGACCACCCACACAACCACCATGCCGCGCCACGTCGGACGCCGCGCACCGCTCTTCACCGTACACCCCGCCCCGGCCCCGCGCCGCACTCCGGGCACACAGCGCCGTCGCCCAATCCAGCGAGTGAGTACCCACACCGCGCGCAGTTCTTGTACGCGAGTCTCTTTGCCCGTTGAATTGCAAACACCGAGACGGCTGCGACGAGGACTGGCGGGATACAGAGATACTCGGCCGGTGTTGTCACGAGCCATGTGGATCGCCATTGCGGCGGCCAATGAGGTCGCCACCTGGGCCAGGGCCGCGACGCCATCCCGGCCCGCCGATCCATCTCGTAAACCCATGACGCCGCGTACTCGGCCGCGTATCCGCGTCTCGACCCGACGATGCCGACGTTGTTCACCCCATACACGACCGACACCTGCGGAGCGAACGTTGTGGAGCGTGCCGGACCGTCGGCGCCAAGCACGGCCGCCAAACTCGCAACAAAAACAACCACCGAGGCGCCGAACACCACCCGCCAGAACCTGACCCCCGGCCCGCGCATGGCACAGTGTAACTTCCCACTCACCTGTGCCTTCCTCTGTGTCACTGCGCCTCTGTGGTGATCGATCCGCCCGCGGCTTCCTTCTTCCTACGCACCACGCACTCACACGTACCCGCCGTTGATCCCCTTCACCGGCTTGTCCAGGTTCTGCACGAGGTACCGCAGCGCGTCCACGGCGTGATCGAACCCGTCGCGCTTCACCGGCGTGTCGCTCTCGGGCTTGTTCGCCGGGTAGTGGTACCGCTCCAGGCTCTCGATCAGCTTCGCGCAGCGCTCGTGCACGAACAGCCGCGGCCCGTTCCCGTCCGCCGGCGCCAGCCGCGCCCGCACCAGCGCGAGCCCCTCGCTCACGCCCAGCCGCCTCGTCTTCACGGTCAGCCCCGCGGCCCGCATCTTCGCGACGCTCGAGACGCCCGTCTGCTCGTTGGTGCTGTTCCCCGCGGGGTCCACGCCCAGCCACTCGCACGCCGGCCACGCGGACGCCAGCCCGCGCTGGATCGCCGTGATGTGCTCGTCGAGGATCACGCCCTTCTCCACGCGCTCATCCACGATCCAGAGCACGTCGTGCCGGTCGAGCGCCGCCCACAGCACCACAGTCGGCGCGCGATACCCGAAGTCCACGCCCCCGAGCCAGCGCACCCCGCCGGATTCCGGCGAGAAGGGCAGCTCCGGCACCACGTGCGTCGCCCAGTCGAACTCCGGCAGCACGCAGTCCGTCCGCTTGGGCCGCTCGCAGAGCATCTCGCACCGCCACGTCGAGACCGCCACGCGCCGCTTCATCGCGATCGCGTCGTCCACGCGCAGGTGCCCGTCCGCCACCTCCTTCGCCCGCCCCTCGCAGTCCTTCCACAGGATGCACCTGCCCGGCTTGCGCCCGGGCGCGCCCTGCGCCTGCGGCAGACTGATCTTTCCCTTCTCGCAGTCGTGCTCCGGCCCGCACCGCGCGAGCACGTCCATCACGCCCCACCGGAAGAGCGCCCGCGTTCCGTCCTTCGCCTCCGAGACGAGCTTGTGCATCACCCCGTGCGGCATGTGCATCGTCGAGAGGCACTCGACGCTCCCGCGCACGCTGAACGCCCCCAGCGTCGCGCTCCGCGTCACGAGCTGCGCCGCCTCCCACACGTCCGCGTCGAACAGGTCCACCTCGTCGCACCGCAGCTTGTGCACGCGCGTGCCGCGGACGCTCGCCTGGCTCTGCGCCAGCAGTTCCACCTCCGACCCGTTCGTCAGCCGCACCCGCTTGTCCGTGATCCGCCCGTTGATGAGTCCGTCGAACACGGGCTTCGCGAGGAACCGCGTCAGGTGCGCGTGCATGCGCCGGCTCTGCTCCATCGAGCCGCCGAGCAGCCGCACCTCGATCCCCGGCTTGAAGACGACGTCCAGCAGCGTCGCCAGCGCGCCCAGCATCGTCTTCCCGCCGCCCCGGTTCGCCCACACCACGCAGTCCGTCGGCATCGGCCCGCCGCTCCGCTCCCCCTCGAAGAACGAATACACGATGTAGTCGAAGGGCGCGCTGTTCCCCGGCGAGAGCGCCGTGCGCGAGATCCGCAGGCCCAACTCACGCTCGATCCACGCGTGCAAATCATCGGGCGTCCGCGGCGTCGTCCACTCACCCCACGATCCCGCCGGCTCCGCCCGCTCCGCCGCCTCGCCTGCTTCCACCTTCCTGTCGTCCATCCCCCCATCCCCCTTTCCGCTACGGCGATACGAAGACCGCCGGCCGCGCCACCGCCCCCGCCGCGGCGAGCGCCAGCAGCTCCGCGTTGCGCTCCAGCCCGCGCGTCGCGCGGCTGTCGTTCGCCCACGCCCGCAGCGCCTCGGCGACGTCGCGCCGCGCCAGCGCCCGCTCCGCGAAGCGCAACTCGAGGAGCCGCCACGGCTCGATCCCAGCCTCCCGCAGCGCCGCGCGCAGGCGCTTCGAGCGGCGCGACTCGGGCGCCTCCATACGCCGCATCCCGGCCCGCTCGAAGAACGGGCACGCGCGACCCATCGACGCCAGCGCCTCCGTCAGCGGCGTCCGCGGCTCGCGCAGGTACGCCTCCACGAGCGACCGCGCCACGCCCACCCCTCGCCACCGCGGCTCGACGATCACGCGCGAGATCGTGCGGACGAGCGCGTTGAGCCGCGGCGCCCGCTCTTCCCGCCCGCACGCCACACCGAACGCCTCGGGCCACGCGACCCCGCGCCACGGCCCGTTGAGCGTCGGACGCGAGACGCAGAGCACCCCGACGACGCGCCCGCCCTCGAACGCGCCCAGCGCCGTCTCGCACGTCGCGGGCTCCCCCGCGCGGTAGTGGAACCGCTCCAGCGCCGCGCGGGCGCGGCCGTACTCCGGCGTGCTCAGCGGCCGAATCTCGAGATTGATCGCAAGCGTCACAGCGTCACCTCCCCACCCGCGTCGATCGCGCACGAGGCATCAATCCAATCGATCACATCCGCGTGCGCCGTCGCGCCGAGCACGCAGACGCCCGCCCGCGCCGCCGCCCGACGCAGCGACACGCAGAGCCCCCGCGCCGTCGCGCGGTCCAGCACGCTCCCCAGCTCGTCGATCACGAGCACCGCCGGTCTGTCGCCCCTCCCGACGCCCGCCAGCGCCCGCGCCACCGCGAAGCGCGCGAGTTCTCCTTCGGAGAGGTCGCGGACCCGGCGCGCCAGCAGCAGCGCGTCCGACAGCCCCGCGCCCGCGAGGCACCCGAGCGCCCGCCCGACGCCGCCCGGCATCGCATCGATCACCGTGCGCGTCTCGTACCGCAGCCGCGCCGCCGTGCCGACCACCGCGACGCCCCGCCCGCGACGACGCAGCCGCTCCGCAACGGCGCGCAGCAGCGTGCTCTTCCCGCTCCCGCTCGCGCCCGTCACGAGCACGAACGCTCCGGGATCGCGCAGCGCGTCCACCGCGCGCCGCACGAGCGCGTCATCCGCCCGATACCTCCCCCTCGCTTCCCCCGCCGCGATCCCGAACCCCGCCAGCGCCGTGAGCGCCCGCTTCGTCGGCTTCCCCTCGACACCCACCACGCGCACCACCGTGCGCTCTTGTCCCCGAGCCCCCATCACGCACCCCCGCAGCTTCATTTCCTCCCGCGCACAACGCACAACGCACCGCGTACTTTTCAGGACGCGAGCCGCACGACCGCCGCGCCGTGCTGCATCTCGTACAGACTCAGCACCGCGTCGTGGTGCCGCCGCACCGTGTGCAGCGACATCCGCAGCTCTGTTGAAGCGCGGCGCATCGAGTAGCCGCGCACGAAGCACGCCCTCGCCACGCGCCGCAGGGGCGCGGGCCACGCGTCGCTCCGCGCCGCCGTGAAGGCGAAGAGCGGGTCATCCACGCGCTGCACCAACAGCTTGATGCGCCGCCGCACCGTCTGCGGCTTGGCGCCGGTGATCCGCGCGATCTCCGCCGCCGTCTGGCCGCGCTCGAAGACCGCGAGCAGCAGCGCCCGCTCCGCGGCGTCCAGGAAGACGCTCTTGCGCACGATCTCCTCGGCTGCCTCCCGCCCGTGCTTGCGCCGGCGGTCGAAGACTTGTCCTGTGGACAGCCGCGCGGCCCGCTGTGGCCCCGCCAAAGCCTCTCCAACCCCGCCCCCCATAACGGCTTGAGCAACTCCCCGCATCCCGCACCCCCTTGGCGTTGAGCTCCGCCAACCTCAGCCCAGACCAGCAACCTCCTTGTCTTCCCCAACGATCCCCGAACCGTGGTTCACAACCTTGCGAACCATTGGACGTAGTTGTACCACCCGGGGTCCGTTTTGCAAGGTGTTTGTTTGGTATAATCACGAAACAGCGCACAACCATGGTCGATACCCCCGCTTCCGCCTGCCATCCCGCAACGCCGTGACCGCGACGCCCCCCATCCCCGCCGCCCAGCCGCCGCGCGACCAGCGCATCGGGGAGCCGCTGCGCGTCGGGCCGGCGATCCGCATCGCGCGCACGCGCATGGGCCTCTCGCTCGGCGATCTCGCCGACGCCGTCGGGTGCGCGAAGTCGTACCTCTCCGCCGTCGAGAACGAACACCGCAGCCCGCCGAGCCTCGGCGTGCTCGCGCGCATCGAGCGCGCGCTGCATCTTGAAGAAGGCTCGCTCGTGGTCGCGGCGTGCTGGCAGCGCAGCATCGAGGCCGGCGGCGAGCCGCTGCGCCGCGACCTCGAGGCGCTCCGCCGGCAGCAGGCCGCGGGCGAGCGCCTCGGCTCGCTCCTCGCCTCGCGGGGCAACCCGCGCGGCCTCGACGACGCGTACCGCTCCGGCGAGCTCCAGCGCCTCGTCGATCAACTGACGCCGCGCGCGGAGGAGCCCGCGCCGAGCGCGCCCGCCGTGCGCTCGCCGATGGTCGCGCCGCAAGTGCCGGTCATCAACTCCGTCGCGGCGGGCTACCCCACGGAGTTCACCGATCTCGGATACCCCGCGCGCGTCGCGGACGATTACGTGCGCTGCCCCGACGTCGCCGACCCCGACGCCTTCGGCGCCCGCGTCGTCGGCGACTCGATGTCGCCGACGTACATCGAGGGGGACGTCGTCGTCTTCAGCCCCGCGAAGACCGTCCGCTCCGGGATGGACTGCTTCGTGCGCTTCGAGCGCGATGCGCAGACGACGTTCAAGCGCGTCTACTTCGAGAACGACGACGGCGAGCGCATCCGGCTCCAGCCCCTGAACGCGTCCTACCCGCCCGTCACGCTCGATCGCGAGGACGTCGCGGGCCTGTACGCCGCGGTGAGCGTGATCCGTCGTATCGGTGGGTAAACCCGCGTCCGCGAATCCATACGGGCCCCGAGGGCAAGCTCGGGGCGATGACCCGCCGCGCGGACGGTCGATGTTCGCGGAGGCCGCGGAGGTGCGCCGAGAAACGCGGAGAGAGAAGAGATTGAACGCGGAGATCGCGGAGGAGCGCGGAGAGGAAGGACGGAGGCGCGGTTCTTGGCAGGCCGGAGGCCCGCGGGTGAGTAGCCGGGGGTCGCGGCGAAGCCGCACCCCCGGAGAGCAGCAACTTCGAATTGCACACCGAAGGCGTGCTCATCGGACCCGACGACCACGAGCGGCCCTTAGGACGACTGCTCCAACTCGCGGCGCATGAGGCCCTAGGCTGATGCGAGAAGCGATGAAGGAGTCTCCGTGGGCACCAGCGACAACGATCCAGGACGCGGCGAGACGAGCAGGTTTCTGGTCGTCGTGCTGACCCTCCTCCAGGTCCACTCGTTCCTGGCGATATGCATCAGCGATGAATCCGCGTGGGGCTCGGTGTGGTCGCTCGTCACCTCGAGCCACCCGCACTTGGATATGCAACCGCCGCCGCACCTTTACGCGGCCGTCGCTTCCGCGATCGTCAGCCTGCTGCTCGTCCTCACCACGATGTTCTTCCGTGTGCCGCGCCGCGCGACGGCGTTCTGCGGACTGGGCGCGTTCGCGGGGTTTGCTGCGTCGTACATCCTTCTTGCGACCGCCTCACGGGCCGACCTTGTGCTCTTCGCCGTCTATTCGATCCCGAGCGCGCTCGTGAGCGTGTGTCTCTGCACGCTCGTGTTTCAGCGCGTCGCCGCTCATATACGCGCCGAAGGCCCGTTGCGCGGCGTCTGACGCCGACGCGAGTCCGCGGTCACTTTGACATTGCCTGCGGATCGCCCGCAACTGCGCGCGACACTCGATCCACGAGAGGAGCGGCACATAGATGCACCCGGCGTACGGCGGCACGAGGTGGCGCATGTTGAACCGGTGCAGGGCGCGGATCGCGTCCGGCGCGGTCGCCGCGGGGAGTTCTCCCACAAGCCGCATCTGCCGCGTGAAGAACACCCGGCCCCAGTAGACGTGGAACACGAAGCGCACGCGCTCCGCGTCCGGCGCCGCGCCGGAGTCGGCCCGTTCGAGAATGCCCCGCACCTCGTCCTGCTCGCGCGCGCCCGGGTCGCGCATCGCGCGCAGGATGAGGATCGGCAGCGCGATGAGGACGGCGATCGTGATTAGCACGACCGCGCCGGAAAGCAATTGATCAAGCCACGTCGGCATCGAGAAGCGTCCGGCTGCGTGGCATTCTTACCAGCCCGCAACCACGAACGCGATCGTCGCAACGCCCGCGAACACGGCGACCAGCCCGCCGATCCACGCCTCCGGCACGAGCGCCGCGTCGAGTGTCGCACACAGCACAACCCGCGGGGGCAGCGTGGCCACGGCCGACGTGACGACCCAGTACATGCATGCGAGCGTGAGCATGCAGATAGCGGCGTATGGAATCGCCAACGTGACCGCGGCGACGACGCCGAACAAGAAACTCGGCAATCCGGAGAGCACGAGTCCAGTAGTGATAGCAAACGCAATGAGCCCCAGGTATACCCAACTCGCGCCGCGCACAAGCGTCCGCGTCCCCTGTCCGCGGAAGACCTCAATCACCCTGCGGGCGTCTTCCGTGTTCGTGCGCCGCCCGCACTCGGCGCACCGACGGCCGCCGGCGTCCCACGCGGCGAGCCCGTACCCGCACGCGTGACACGTGCCGCGGATGCGCCAAGCCCAGTGCACCCGGCAGCGTATCGGGCCGGACGGCACCCACACGGTGCGGGGCGTAGGAAAAGCCAAGACCCCGGGCTCTCACCCGGGGCTTTGTTCACTTCGTGCCTTCTTCAGAACACCACCTGCGCCTGGAAACGCACCGCCACCTCGCCGTCCTCGCTGTCGCCGAGGAAGCCCGCCGCGGTCGCTGTCGGGACGACGTCCGCCGAGCCCGCGCGGTCGTCGAGGTAATACACGACGTCGCCCGTCAGCTTGAGGGTGTTGCTCTCGGGGAAGACGTAGTACGACGCGCCGACGGTGACGTCCTTGAACTCGTCGCTCGCCGCGCCCGCGTCGTCGTCCGGGATGATGTGCGAGTACCGCGCGAAGCCCTCGAGCTGCTCCGTGAAAAAGTAACCGCCGTGGGCCATGAAGCCCAGGTCGGTGCGGTCGGCGCCGCCGCCCACGTCGCTGTCGCGCCCGCCGAAGGCGCCGAAGACGTGCCAGCCGTTCCCCTTGGCCATCGCGTCGATCGTGAACGAGAGGGCATCCGTGTCGGCCGTGCCGCCCGTCTCGCCCCCGGACTGCCATCGCACCGCGCCGCCGAGCATGCCCGCGTACTCCGAGCCGCGCCACGACGCGAAGCGGTCGAACTGCTTCCAGTCCCCCGCGCCCCACCGGAACTCGCCGCGGGCGGTGAGGCCGTAATCCGCCTCCGCGCCGCTGGTGAAGTTGGTGTTGAGCGTGCGCGCGCCGTCGTTGAACGACCCGAAGAAGCGTCCCCGGTCTCCGGTCCACGCCACGCCCACGCCCTGCACGCGCCCCGCCGTGAAGACGCTGTTGAACGTCGACTGCTCCACCGCGGTCTGCCCCGTGTCGGAGACCACCTCTTCCTTCAGGAACAGGTCCTCGAACTGGCCCCAGCGCACCTTCGTCTGGTCATTCACCTTCCAGTCGCCGAAAGCGTCGAGGAGAATGAAGGTTCCGTCCGACGAGCGCCCGTCGCCCTGGAGGTAGAACCCGAGCTCGTCCGTCAGGTTGCCGCGGAAGACAAGCCGCGTGCGCGCGCCGACGAACCCGCTCGTGAAGTCGTCCTGGTCGCCCGCCGTGTCCGAGTCCCGGAAGTTACCCAGCAGCCGGAACTGCATGAACCCGCCGATGTAGAGCTTGGACTCCTCGCCGGCGATGTAGAAGCCGCCCGGGTCCTTGCCCGACTCACCGGCGCCCATCGCCGCGCCCGCCGCCAGCATCAACCCCGCCGCAATCGCGCAGTGCCGCATCGAAGCCTCCTCTTGACGCGGCGCGCCCGCCGCGTGTGTGCGGGCGGATTATCACGGAAGTTCTTCACAAAGGCAAACGAGCGGCCCCGGGGCAGGGGCCGCTCGCTTGACTTCTGAACGATCTTGACGGCCCCTTAGCGCCTCGACGGGCTGACGCTCGAGATGACGATGCGCTCCTTGCGCACCGCAACCTTCATCGATTGCTTGGGTTGCGTCCTCATTGCGGAGCCCGACGCGGCGGCCTTCCCCGCGAAGGGCGAAGCGCCGCGAGCGTCGGCCCTCTCGGCCGGTTCGCCCGACCGGATCATCGTCCCCTGCGCGACCGACCAGACGGCGGTGTTCAGCGTCGCGGAGGCGCGGGTGACGGTCATGGGGCCCTCCCGCGCGTCGCGCGCCTTGGCCGCCCTGCTCACCTTCACCACGGGTGCGCTCTGCCGCCTGGGCGCGCCGCGGGCCTCGCTCATGCGGTCGGTGCTCGTGCCCCGCACCACCCGGTACGAAACGCCGGGCACCGGCAGGCTGCTGCGCCGGACCTGGCCCGCCGCGCTCGCCGCGGCGATCGCCAGAGCCCCAATGGTCACGATCCTCCGGACGCGAGAGACAGGCGTTCGCATCGGCGACCTCCGCTGACACCGTGCGATACGGCCTGCCCGCGTGCAAGATGGAGAAGCAAAAAAGAGTGGGCAGGGGATTCCGGCGGGAGGGGGCGATAACGGAGAGTGGCGAAGTGACAGAGTGGCAAGGTGGCAAAGTGATCAAGCACGGAGGGCACGGCGCCCGTCATCCACTTCGTCGCTTTGCCACTCGGCCGCTTTGCCACTTCCTTCAGGCCGCCTTGCTCACATCCTCCGGCCCGATGACCTTCGCGGACGCGTGGAGCGCGAAGGCGCCGGTAACGTCGTGGTCGGGCGCGAGCTCGGCGCGCGTCTCGTCGAATGCGCGGTGCACGCGCTCGAAGGCGTCCACGATCCGCGGGTCGAAGTGCGCCCCCCTGGCGGCGCGGATCACGGCGCGGGCCTGCTCGTGCGTCATCGCGTCCTTGTACACGCGCTTGCTCGTGAGCGCGTCGTACATGTCCGCCAGCGCGACGATGCGCGCCGCGAGCGGCGCCTGGTCCCCCTTGAGCCCGAACGGGTACCCCGCCCCGTCGTAGCGCTCGTGGTGGCCGAGGGCCACCTGGATGCCCATGTTGAGGAGGTCGTCGTCCCCCACGCGCCGGCGGATCGCGATCAGCGTGTCGGCCCCGATGAGCACGTGCTGCTCCATCACCGCCCGCTCCTCGCGCGTGAGCCCGCCGGGCTTGAGGAGGATCGAGTCGGGGATCCCCACCTTGCCGATGTCGTGCATCGACGAGGCGAGGCGCAGGCGGTCGATCCAGTCGTCGTCGATCTCGGGGAACTCCTTCGCCAGCTCGCGCGCCAGGAGCGCGCTGTACGTGCAGATGCGCTCCAGGTGCCGGCCCGTGTCCGAGTCGCGGTAGTCCGCCAGCTTCGCGAGCCCGAAGATCAGCCCGTTGCGGATCGCCAGGCCGTGGCGCGTGCGACGCTCGACCTCCTGCTCCAGCTGTCTCACGAGGCGCGAGAGCGCGTGGTCGTACTTGCGCAGCATGATCGCGCTGCCAAGGATCGTGATCCCCAGCAGCAGCACCCCCGACGCCGCGGCCCACACGAGCACCTTCCCCGTCACGTGCCCCGCCGCGGCCATCGTCCCGGCCTCCGGCTGGTGCACGACGACCGTGATGCCCAGGTCCCGATCCGTCACGAGCGCGATCATCGAGCGCCCGGCCATGAAGTCGTAGACGCCCACGGCGCTGGGCGCGCTCACGTCGCCGAGCTTGGCGAGCTCGCCGTCGCGCCCGAGCCGCACGAGCTGCTCGGAGAGGTCCACCTTGCGGAGCGCGGGCTCGAGGCGCATCTCCGGGTGGCAGAGGACGCGCCCGTCGGGGCCCAGCACGAGCAGCTGCGCGCCGATGGGCAGGCTGAACGACTCGGCGTGCGACTGCACGCGCTCCCACGCGGGTGTGCCGTCGACGACCGGCCCGCGCGGCACGCTCTGCCGCGCCAGCGCGAGGAAGTTCTCCGCGTCGCGCCGGCATTCGGCCAGCACGCTCTCCTCGACGCGCTCCGTCACGCCCGCGCGGATCGACGAGAGCACGGCCCAGCCGCCCACGCCCAGCACGAGCGCCTGCAGCGCGATCGTCGCGGCGAGCAGCGTGCCCCGATGGCGGAACCGGATCTCCTTGAAGCGCAGGGCCATCCGCACTTGCATCGGCCCGGTGCAACCCCCTCCCGCCCGACCCGCGCGCTTCCGCCCGCCGCCGCGCCGCGAACGCGGGCCGTTCCGGCGGCACGGGTCCGAGAAAGCAGCGGGCGCGAGATTTCGGCAGAGCCCCAGAGAGGGTGCGATCGATGAGAAGAGACTGATCGGATTCAAGAAGCGGATACCAAGGGCTCTCGTATCCGAGTCTTCAACCCAGCCTTCCTCTTCTCCTCCTGCTCATCTTCGCTGTGCCTCTGTGCTGAACGCGGAAATGCAAGACGCCCGCTTGCGCGGGCGTCTTGTGAGTTTCAAGTTGTCTGGCGTGGATTACCAGCCGGCGTCGCCGCCGCGGTCGCGGCCACCGCCGCCGCCGCCCCAGCCACCACCGCCGCCGCCGCGGCCGCCACGGCCGCCACCACCACCGCCGCCGCCCCAACCACCGCCGCCGCCACCGCCGCGGTAGCCGCCGCCGCCACCGCCGCCGCCGAAGGCGGGGCGCGGAGCGCGGGGCTGCGCCTCGTTGACCTTGATCTTGCGTCCCTTGAGGTCGAAGTCGTTCAGCGCCGCGATGGCCTTGCTGGCTTCCTCGTCGTTGGGCATCTCGACGAAGCCGAAGCCGCGCGAGCGGCCCGTCTCGCGATCGATGATGACCGACGCCTTGCCCACCTGCCCGTGCTGACCGAACAGCTCCTGGAGGTCAGCATCAGTCGCCGCGTACGGCAGGTTCCCGACAAAGATGTTCTTCATTTCCTACACAGACCTTCGCCCGGATTCAAAGACTCAAGACACCGAACCAAAGCGCACATCCGGGCAAATCCCGCGTCGGCTCGAACATGAACGTCGGTCGAATGCATGCGCAC
The DNA here is from genome assembly GCA_035628115.1 of Phycisphaerales bacterium. Taxonomy (GTDB): domain Bacteria; phylum Planctomycetota; class Phycisphaerae; order Phycisphaerales; family UBA1924; genus BJHL01. The sequence continues at coordinate 107,715 of DASPKL010000023.1, forward strand.
ACGCCCGCGCCCGCGAAACTGTAGGCAGAACGCCCACCCGCTGGGAGGTCGGTGCCCCCGCGGCGGGCGCCGCGTCGGGCTTCATTCTCGAGAGAAAGATGGCCGTGGTGCCGCGGGCCCCGCCGGCGGCACGCGTGACCCGATGACCGCCGAAGGACGGCGAGCGCCACCCCGCGAGCGCGGCGAGAAGCGCACACGCAGTGAACGGTGAGGGGCCTTCGGGGCGGCGCTTCTCCGCCCCCCGCGAGGGCCGAAAGCCCCGCCCCGGCGGGCGCCTTCCCTTCGTCTCTTTGTTGTTTTCTTCCACGTTGCCTGCAAGACGGCCGCGCGTCGGCGCAAGTCGTGGTGGGAGCGCCGCGCTCCCCGCCACCGCAACCCGACCGCCCGCGCCTGCGGGCGATTCGCCCCGGCGCGCCTCGCCGAACCCCGAGCGCGCCGGGTCTTGTTTTTGAGAACGCGAACACAGAGGTTGACGCAGACGAGAGGACAGGCGCCGCAAGAGTGCGCGTCCGCGCGTTTCTTCTCCCGACCGGCATCTTCTCTTCTCTGTCCTGCTCCTCTTCCCTCCGTCTGGCTCCGTGTTCTCCTGCAAGGTTCCCCATCCTCACGGCAAGTCCCCTCGGCAAGAAGACCACCGAAAGGAGACACGCAATGACCGCACGCACGACACTGAGCATCCTCGCCGGCCTCGCGCTCGCCGCGCCCGCGCTCGCCCAGGGCACGCCCCCGTCGCACGACCGCCGCGTGACGCGCGAGGACATCCGCCTCGTCCCGTCCGCCGACGGCGCGGGATGGATGATCGAGGTGACGCCCCGCGCCACGAACTGGCAGTCCGACCCCATCGACATCGGGACGATCTGCGACGTTTCCCTCAACGGCTCGCCCATGGGCCCGGCGCTGCGCCCGAAGATCATGGCCGGCCACATCGGGTACATCTGCGCCTTCGGCGGCTGCGGCGGCGAATGCACCCAGGGCTCGTGCGTCAAGTACGGCAACGGCGCGTCGGACTGCGCCTGCTACGAGCACATGGAGCGCGTGATCCACGGCCCCCTCGATCTCCGCGACGGCGACGTGATCGAGGTCTCCCTCTCCGCCGCGCCCGGCGCCGTGCCCGAGGTCTTCGGCGGCAACGAGACCGCGTCGTTCCCCGTCCACGTCACCGGCGGCCTCGTCAACCAGCTCACCGGCACCGCCGCGCCCGTCCTGCGGGGCGCGCGCCGCTACCACGCGAGCCTCGCCGCGGACGGCGACGGCGTCGAGGTCCTTGGCTGGAGCACCGGCGGCATGCAGGTCGCCGTCGACATGACGAGCGTCCTCACGCCCCCGCCCGGCTCGCCGCCGAGCGAAGCCCGCGTCCGCTACCGGGGCTGGGACGGCACCATCAAGGGCACGACTCGCGTCTCGTCGGGCGCTCCGGGCTCGCCCCCGATGTTCCACGCGGACTTCGCCGACAGCGGCGCGGCGCAGACGCGCTACTGGTCCCTCGACGAGAGCGGCGCGCTCACCGACACCGGCGTCATGCCCGACGCCGGCCTCGCCGCGCTCCCGCCCTGCACGGGGCCCACGCCCTACATCGTCTATTACTTCCAGTGGATCGCCCCGGGCGTCGTGCAGATCAAGTGGTACTGCTCATCGACCCAGTGGGGCTGGGGCCCCGGCGGCCCCGGGCCGACAGACACCGCCCGCACCATCATTCTCCAGCCCGAGTACCCCGTCGGCAGCGCCGGCCTGGGCGACGTCGCCTCGATGGCCGTCACCGGCGCGGGCTTCACCGACCTCTTTATCTCCGACCACGCGCTCCTCAACTACTCCACGGTCGCGCCCGACATCGGCGTCGGCCCGCACGCCCGCCCCGTGACGTCGTACGCCCTCGGCAACGCCCAGCTCGCCGACGTCTGCCCCGTCCCCTCCGGCGGCTGTATGCCCGCCGAGCGCCGCCTCAGCAACCGGGGCCTGCTCGGCAGCAGCGGCCAGGACGGCGTCGCCATCGACTTCCCGGGCGACGCGACCAGCACGAGCATCCGCAAGGAGTTCAAGGGGCACGTCACGCTCATGAAGTTCACCGACGACGAAGGGCAGGAGGCGATGCGCATCACCGAGTCGCCCCCGTCCTCCGGCGAGCCCGGCATCCAGCTCGCGCCCGACGCAACCGCGGTCGGCTCCGCGAACACCATCGCCGAGTGCTTCGGCCCCGACGGCGAGCCCCTCGGCTACGTCACGATCCCCTACCCCGGATTCATCATGGTCGACGGCAACTGCCCGCCCGGCTCCACGCCCGTCTACCAACAGCACGGCTCCCTCCTCTTCTTCATCGGCTGCAACACGAGCTTCGACCTCGTCGTCCCCGGCGGCCCCACGATCCCCGGCGTTCACTCGATCGCCTTCTCCCCGGAGAACGCCGCCCTCAGCCGCACGGCGACGCGCTGCGAGATGACGTGCGTCGACGGCGTTGAAGTCGCCGGCGTCGACTTCTCCTCCGACCCGATCAGCGCCTGCGACTCGATCGACTTCAACGGGGACACGCTCTTCCCGGACAATCAGGACCTCGAGGACTTCCTCTCGGTCTTCGGCGGGGGCGTGTGCAGCACCGGCACGTGCGGCGACATCGACTTCAACAACGACGGGCTCTTCCCGGATAACGAGGATCTGGAAGACTACCTGATCGTCTTCGGCGGCGGGGCGTGCTGAGGAAAGGCACGAACGCACCAAGGCGCGAAGTGAACGAAGCCCCGGGCGACAGCCCGGGGTTTCTGTTGGTGCATGGTGCGTGGTGCGCAGGAAGAGCTTGAACGCGGAGGTGCGCGGAGAAGCAGTGTGGGGCAGGGGTCTCGCCCACCGCCGAACACCGGTCGCCCTCCCTCTCCCCGTGCTTTACGGGGAGAGGTGGCGGCGTCTCGCCGGTGAGGGTCTTCACTCCGTCTCTTCGCCTCTTCGCCTCTCCGTCTCTTTCTTCCCACGCACTACGCACCACGCACTACGCACTACGCTCCCCCATGCTCGTCACCTTCCTCGGCGCCGCGGGCGAAGTCACCGGCTCGTGCACGCTCGTGGAGACCGGCCGCGCCCGCGTCCTCGTCGACTTCGGCCTCCACCAGGGCGACCCCGAGTCCGAGGCCCGCAACGTCCTCCCGCCGCAGATCGACCCCTCCTCTCTCGACGCCGTCGTCCTCACCCACGCCCACCTCGACCACTGCGGCCGCCTCCCCCTCCTCTTCAAGGCCGGCTACAAGGGCCGCGTCTGGTGCACGCCCCCCACCGTCAAGCTCGCGCCCGTGCTCCTGCAGGACGCCGCGATGCTCCAGGAGAACGACGCCGCGCGCGACACCATCCGCAACGAGCGCCGCGGCGACCAAACCGCCGTCAAGCCCCTCTTCGAGCGCGCCGACGTGCCGGCCGTGACCGCGGCGCTCGCGCCCCTCGCGCTCGACAGGTTCGAGGACATCGCCCCCGGCGTGCGCCTGCGTTTCACCGAGGCCGGACACATCCTGGGCGCCGCGAGCGTCGAGCTCCGCTGCGCGGCCAACGACGAGAAACGGGCGATCGTCTTCTCCGGCGACATCGGCCCGCGCGAGTCGCCCCTCATGCGCGAGCCCGTCCCGCCCGTGAGCGACACGGCGCCCGACCTCGTCGTCCTCGAGTCGACCTACGGCGACCGCGACCACCGCTCCCTCGCCGCGACCGAGGAGGAGTTCGACGAGATCCTGCGGGAAGCGGTCTGGAACCGCGAGAAGATCCTCTTCCCCGCCTTCGCCATCGGCCGCGCGCAGACGATCCTCTACGAGATCGACCGCGCGCGCAGGACCGCGCGCCTGCCGGAGTTCCCCGTCTACCTCGACAGCCCGATGGCGATCACCGCGACCAGGCTCTACGAGGAGTTCTGGCGCACCCTCGACGGCGAAGGCCGCGAGTACATGCGGAGCGACGACGGCAAACGCATGTGCGACGAGGTGGCGTGCCTCGCGAGCGGTTCCGAGTCGCGCCAGCTCAACGACCGCCGGGGCGGGATGGCGATCATCGCCGGCTCCGGGATGTGCAACGGCGGGCGCATCGTCCATCACCTGCGCCACAACGTCTACAAGCCCGACACGCGCATCGTTATCAGCGGCTTTCAGGCCGAGAACACGCTGGGCCGCCGCCTCGTCGAGCGCCCCGAGACGGTGCGCATCATGGGCGAAACGCTCCCCGTCCGGGCCCGCATCCACACCCTCGGCGGCTTCTCCGCGCACGCCGGCCGGTCGGACCTGCTCCGCTGGGCGGGCGCGTTCAAGAGCCCCGGGGCGACGCCGCGCTTCGTCCTGACCCACGGCGAGAACCCGCAACGCGCAACGTTCAAGTCTCTCCTCGAATCCCGCCTCGGCGCGTCCGTCTTCCTTCCCGAGCGCAACGGCGCGATCGAGGTGTGACGCTCGTCCAGCGGGCCCGGCGCCCCGCCCCGGCGCGAGCGGGGTGATCGGTCATCGGGGATCGGTGAATGGTCGCCCCGCGCGGTTCGGATCGCGCACGCGATCGGAGCGTCCCGGCCCGGCCCTCCGCCGATCACGGCCCCGCCTCTCCGCCTCCCCACCGCAGAGATAGACCGCCGCCGTCGACGGGCGGGGGGCCTTCGCACCGTCCCTCGCTCTTTTTCTTCTCCCCGCAATGCGCTCCGTCCGCCGCGACATTCGCACGCGAGAGTCTGGCCGGCGGACGGCCTATCCAATCGGCTGTCCGCCGGTCTTTTTCTGCGCTTCTATCGACGCGTCGCGACGATCGCGCGCCCTCCTCGGCGGTCATTCCGCCCGGCCGGCGTGCACGAACGCGCCCGCCTCGCCGACGGTCGAGGGCTTGGGCTCGACGATCCCCGCGTCCCCGCCCCGCACCACGTCCTGGACGATGAACAGGGGCCGCCCCTTGGTCTGGTCGTACACCCGGCCCAGGTATTCGCCGATGATCCCCAGCACCACGAGCTGCACGCCCCCCAGCAGCGCCACGCCCGCCATCACGCTCGCCCACCCTTGCGGCGTGTCGAACCACAGCCACGACACGACCGAGTAGACGAACAGCCCGAACGCGAAGAGCGCGAAGCAGAACCCGACCGCGCTCGCCCACGTCAGCGGCTTGTTCGAGAAGCTCGTCACACCGTCCTTGGCGAGCCGGACCAGCTTGAACAGCGGGTACTTCGTCTCCCCCGCGAAGCGCGGGTCGCGGTCGTACAGCAGCGGCGCCTGCGAGAACCCGATCCAGCTCACCATGCCCCGGATGAACCGGTGCCGCTCCGGCATGCTCAGCAGCACGTCGAGCGCGCGCCGGCTGATCAGCCGGAAGTCCCCCGTGTCCAGCGGGATCGGCGTCTCCGTCAGCTTGTCGATGATCCGGTAGAACGCGGCGCACGCGGCGAGCTTGAAGACCGATTCGCCCCTGCGCGTCCGGCGCTGGGCGTAGACCACGTCGTGCCCCCGGTCCATCAGCGCCATCATCTCGCGCAGCAGCTCCGGCGGGTCCTGAAGGTCCGCGTCGAGCACCAGCACGCGCTCGCCCCGCGCTATCGACAGCCCCGCGCTGAGCGCGAGCTGGTGCCCGTGGTTGCGCGAGAGGTTGACGCACACGAGCTGCGGGTGCTTCGCCGCGAGCGACTGCATGAGCACCCACGTCTTGTCCCGCGAGCCGTCGTTCACCAGCACGACCTCGTACGGCACGCCCTCACGCGCGCACGCGCCGACGACCCGCCGGACGAACTCGGGCAGCGTCTCTTCCTCGTTGTAACAGGGAGCGACGACGGAAATGACGGGTCTCGAGGGCTTCAAGCCCAACTGTAACACCCCGGCTGGGGAGTACACTCCCCCAAGGCCAGGAGCCACAACATGACGACCGACACGCAGGCCGCGGCCGGCACGCTGCCCGCCGCGGCGGTATTGCCGCAGGTCGATGTCTGGCAGGACATCGAGCCGCTCAAGCCCACGCGAACGCTCGCCGAGTGCATCGCGCGTGACCCTTACCCCATCCCGTTCCCGCACGACCGCGAGGGCTACTTCGGCGATCGACACTTCGCCTACTGGTACAGCGGGCTGTACGACTACCTGGAGATGGCCGGGCACTTGGCCCGGCACGGGCTGACGCTGCGCGCGGGCGACGGCGTCTTCGACCTGGGTTGCGCGTCGGGCAGAACGCTCCGGCACTTCGCCTGCCAGCACGACGAGCCGCTGGACCTCTGGGGTTCCGATATCAAGCGCCACAACGTCGAGTGGTGCCAGCGCCACCTGCCGGCGCCGATCAAGGTTGTACTCGGGACCGACTACCCCGGGCTCCCGTTCGAAGACCGTTCCATGTCGCTCGTCTATGCGCAGTCTGTGTTCACGCACATCGACGACTACGAGACGGCGTGGCTCGCGGAGCTGCGCCGCATCCTAAGGCCGGGCGGCATGGCGATCCTCACGGTCCACTCCGAGCGCCTCTGGACGCGCATGAACGCCGACGCCCCGGTCTACAACGCCCTCCTCCGCCACAAGAACCACCCGGAGTACCCGATCGATCCCGAACAGTTCACCCGGCCGATGCACTCGGAGCGCGTGGTCTTCCGCATGGGTCCCGCGCTCCATCACGTCAATGTTTTCCACAGCGACGCGTACCTGCGCCGTGTCTGGGGCCGCTGTTTGGAGCTCCTCGAGATCATCGACGAGCCCGCGAAGGTCCAGGCCCAGGTCGTGCTCCGCAAACGCTGAGCGCTAAGCCCCGCGCTTCCGCCGCGGCTTGCGCGCCGCCGCGCCGCCCGCCCCCGCCCGCCGCTTCGGGAAGATCGCCGTGCTCACGCCCCGCGCCTGCCCCAGCGGCCGCTGCGGGCCCTTCAGCACGCGCTCGAACGCGCGCTCCGCGTTGTCGATGCTGAACTCGCACCCGATGAACCGCCGCTTGAGCGCCCGCGCCACCACGCCCGTCGTCCCGCTCCCCAGGAACGGGTCGAGCACGAGGTCGCCTTCCTTGCTCGTCGCGCGCACGACGCGCTCCAGGTACACCTCCGGCAACTGGTTGTCGTGCCCGTGCCGGCGCTCCTTGTTGTTCCCCTGGATGCGGCCCCAGTACCGCCCGTACCAGACGTCCATCGGCACCCGCATCCCCGCCGGCATCCCGTCCTTCTTGCTCTGCGTCCGCGGGTCGGCGTAGATCGCCGCGCGGTCGCTCATCTCCAGGACCTCGCCCGGGTTCCACGTGTGCTGCGCGCCCGGCTTCACGAAGTGCAGCGCGTGCACCTTGCTGTTGATGAACCGGCTCGTGGTGTTCTGGCCGAAGCGGTAGTGCCAGATGCACCAGTTCTCCATCACCAGCGGCGCCTCCAGCCCGTGCCTCTCGTGCCGGATCCGGCCCTTCAGGTACGCCACGATCTCCGCCGCCCAGTCGTCCGGGATGTTCACCCACAGGCTCCCGCCCGGCCTGAGCGCCCTCGCGCACAGCGACAGCCAGTGGTACGTGAAGTCGAGGTACTCCCCCTCCGGCATCGCGTCGTGCCACCGGTCGTACGCCCGATTCCAGTTGAACGGCGGGTCCGCGAAGACCAGATCGACCCGCGATTCCCTCACCTCCGCGAGCCTGCTCAGGATGCCCCGGCAATCCCCGACGTACACCCGCGCGTCGGGGTCGCGGGCTTCGAAGTCGGGCTTGGGCGGCGTCGCCATCGCGGCGGGAACCATCGCGGTCGCGGGGTTGACGGGGGGCTTGGGCTTCACGCGGCGCGCGGGCACGGCGCGGGGCGTGTCGATGGCGGTGGGCGGCGTCACGGAGCGACAGAATAGCGCAAGTCGCCCGATCGCGCCGGCGTCTTCATCCGTGGAGGCCCGGCATCCCGCCGGGCACCTCTTCCATGTGGGGCAGGCGTCCCGCCTGCCACCGAAAACAGCCACGTCGATCAACATGTCGCGAAAAGGAACATGCGCAGCGACGGCCCTCCCTCGCCCCGCGGAACGCGGGGAGAGGTGGTCGCCGCGGGCGACCGGTGAGGGGTCTTCATTCCGTCTCCGCGTCTCTGCTTTTCTGCCCTGGTTCGTTCGTTCGCTCCCTCGCTCCGCCGATCACCTACACTTCCCGGCAGAAACTGAACCCTCCGACCACACGTTTCACACAATGCCCGACCAGACCATGACCTCCGAGCCGCTCGACCACAACCAACCCGGCTCGCACGACGCCGAGCAGAATCCGAATGGCGCGCCGCGCGACGCCGCGCCCCTCCCCGAGCCCAAGCCGGTGAGCCCCGACGCGCACGACGTCTTCGACGACGGCCCCCCCGGCCAGCCGGAGGTTGACCCCGGCGCGAACGAGACGTTCGACCTCACCATGACCTTCCAGAGCCTCGGGCTGCGCAACAGCGTGCTCAAGGGGCTCGACGCCTGCGGCTTCAAGCACCCGACCAAGACGCAGGCCGGCTTCATCCCGCCCATCATGGCCGGCAAGGACATCCTCGGCCAGGCCAAGACCGGCTCGGGCAAGACCGCCGCCTTCGGCCTCCCGCTCCTCAACAACCTCGGGCGCGAGACGCCCTTCCAGGCCCTCATCCTCGCGCCCACGCGCGAACTCGCCATCCAGATCACCGGCGAACTCGAGGACCTGGGCCGCTTCACGCCCATCCGCGCCATCACCGTCTACGGCGGCCAAGCCGTCAACCTCCAGGCCCGCAAACTCGAGCAGGGCGCGCAGATCGTCGTCGGCACCCCCGGCCGCATCATGGACATGCTGGAGCGCGGCCACCTCCACTTCCGCAACACGCGCCACGTCGTCCTCGACGAAGTGGACCGCATGCTCGACATCGGCTTCCGCGACGACATCCGCCGCATCCTCGAGCAGGTCCCCACGCCGCGACAGACCGTCTTCGTCTCCGCGACCATCTCCCCCGAGATCGAGCGCCTCGCCCGCAAGTACATGAACGAGCCGGAGAAGGTCGTCGTCGCCAGCGGCTCCCTCACCGTCAACCTCGTCAAGCAGTTCTACCTCCCCGTCAACGCCTGGGACAAGAAGCGCCTCCTCCTCCATCTCCTCCGCCACGAGGAGCCCGCCCTCACCCTCGTCTTCTGCCGCCTCAAGCGCCACGTCGACGAGATCGCCCTGGGTCTCACCGCCCGCGGCATCGACGCCCACGCCATCCACGGCGACATGTCCCAGGGCAAGCGCAACAAGACGATGGACAAGCTCCGCGCCGGCCAGCTCTCCGTGCTCGTCGCCAGCGACCTCGCCGCCCGCGGCATCGACGTCGAGGACATCACCCACGTCATCAACTTCGACCTCCCCGAGGACCCCGAGGTCTACGTCCACCGCATCGGCCGCACCGCCCGCGCCGGCCGCGGCGGCATCGCCTGGAGCTTCGTCACGCCCGAGCAGGGCGAGCTCCTGACCAACATCGAGCTGCTGATCAACCAGGAAGTCCCGCGCCTCGAGTACCCCGACTTCCAGCCCAACGACACGCCCCCCGAGGGGTACCGCGCGCCGCACGACGGCCGCCGCGGCGGCGGCCTCACCGTGATCCACCCGCACCAGCTTCGCCCGCAGCAGCCCGGCGACGCGCAGGGCGAGGCACCGGCCGCCCCCGCGCAGCCGCAGCCACCCGCGCCCAAGGCCAAGGCCAGCGCCATGCCCGAGATCCCCGCCGCCGCGACGCAGCCCGACGCGAGCAAGTTCCCCGGCGGCGTCGTCCCCACCAAGCTCCCGCCCAAAGTCCTCAGCCGCGCCGGCAAAGCCCCCGGCCGCCGCTGATCTCTTCGGTGGTCCGCCCCTCCGGGGCGGATCTTCTCTTCTGGTGCTCCGCCACTCCGTGGCGGAGTCTTCTCTTCTTCTTCCTCTCCCTCTTCCTCTTCTCGGCGCACGGGCTTCCAGCCCGTGTGCTCTCTCCTTCTGTAGGCCCGGCGTCTCGCCGGGCACCTTCTTTCTCTGATTGTGGGGCAGGCGTCCCGCCTGCCACCGACTGCCCATCGCCACCGCGCCCCACGCGCGAGCGTGGGCCGCTCAACCCGCCCTTCTCTTACTTGCCGCTGCTCGCTCGTAGTCCGTATACACGTGACCGCACTCCGGGCAGCACCCCGCCGCGGCCGTGTACGGATACCCGCACTCGTGGCACCGCAGCGCAAGCTCGCGGTTGTGCGCCCGCAGCGACGAAACGAGCAACCGCGCCGTGATGCCGAGGCCCAGGACGCTCGAAAGCGCGATGATCGTCCACACAAACGAGATCGCGAGGTCCCGCGTGTACCACAACTGCTCTTCGCCCGTCGTGATCGCGAGTGCCAAGCCTTCAGGCACCGGCCGGCGCCCTACGCCATCCTCGAGATATGCATCCGCAGGCAGCACAAAGCCGTTCTCTTTCCCGGAGTCATTCGCAGAACGCGAATCGCCCGGAGAGATCTCGGTCACGATTACCGCCTTCGCCGGCCAGAGCGGTAGAGAGCCAGGAGCGGTGAGCGCGTACGGCCACCGCTCCCGCGTGGCGACGGTGTAGCGCTCATTCCCGAAGCGCAGGTCGTAGTGCGACTTGCTCGCGGAAACGTCCGCCGCGGCGTAATGCGCGGAGAACGACAACGAGGCCCACAGCGCGAGAATCTGCGCGAAGAGGACAGGCCACAGCACGAACAGCGAAGAGGTGCGACGCCGGATCATGGTGCTGCTCGGCCGCGACGGCAATCAACCCCGAGTGTACAACTGCGTCACCGTCTTGAACGTGCCACCACCTCGGCGAGTTGTCGAGCCTAGGTGGTGCTCGTGCCGCACTCCGGACACACCGCCAGCGCGCCGGCCTCCGTCCGCACCTGATACGTGCACCGCACGCACAGCCCCCGCGCCCGCCGCCGCTCCGTGCGCCACTGAAAGAACCGGAACGGCGCAACAAACGGCCACGCGGCAGCGCCGACCAGCGCCGCCAGCGTCGCCGCGTTCCACAAGTAGCCCCACCACACCACGCGCTGTTCTTCCGCAACCTTCTGCGGACGTCCATCCGGCGGCCACAACGCCGCCCACCCGCCGCGCCGCTCGGCCGGCACCGCCGACATCAAGTGCGCGAGGCGATCGTCAGCACCGAGATCAGGCAACGCCCGCCAACTTACGGTCGACAGCCGCGCGTGCCACAGGCGGCTCTCCGTCACCGGCGCCCACGTGCCGTAACACCGCACATCGCGCTGGAACTCGAGAAACGCAAATCCCTCCCGTTGCGTGTCCCACGGGTACAGCCCCGCTTGCTCTTCGATGAACTCGAACGTACCGGTTGCGTCCGGCGCGAGTAGGATGCACTTTGCTGACCGCCGCGGAGAATCATCCTCAGACCACGCGTGGAACCGCGGCCTGGTGACGCGGCGAGGGAGGGTGCGTCGGGTTCATCGCCCCACGCTTGCGCGTGGGGCTCGTTGGCTACTGGCACGCGGCGGCAGGCGAGACGCGTGCCCCACACGCAAGTCGCGATCACTTCGCGCCGACGAGGCGGGTCATGTCGAGCGTGCGCATCTCGAGCGTGCGCTCGGCGTCGCCCAGGCCCTGCTTGAGGCGCGCGTCCCCCTCCACGCACGCGGCGTACAGACGCAGCGTGTCGCGCGGGGAGAGACGCGAGCCCGCGTCGATGATCGTGCGCTGGCTCTCGCCCCAGAGGCGCAGGGGCTTGGTGAGCTCCGCGGGGTTGCGCTTGTCGCGCGCGGCGCACGCGACGCCGTGGAGCTTGCGCGCCAGGTCGATCATCGCGTACGTCACGAGGACCGCGGGCTGGCGCGAGACGTCGAGGACGTGCCGCAGGTGCGCGAGGGCCATCTCAGGGCGTCCCGAGAGGAGGGAGCGCTGGACGTTCCACGCCTCTTCCTCGCGCGAGAGGCCAACGAACTGCGTCACGAGCGCGGGGGTGATGCGCCCGCCCTCGGCGGCGACGGCGAGCTTGGCGAGCTCGTTGTTGAGGTGCATCAGGCTCGGGCCGACGCGGGCGACGAGGTTCTTCGCCGCGGCGGGCTCGATCGTCGCGCCGTGCCTCGCCGCGGCTTTCTCGACCCACGCCTGGGCCTGGAGCTCGTTGGGGGGCTCGCACTCGATGATGACGCCGACGGCCTCGACCATGGCGTCGAGCTTGCCGGCGCGCCAGGAGTTGGCGCGGAGGACGAGGGTCGCGCCCTCGGCGGGGCCCTGGGCGTAGCGCTCGAAGAGGGGGCGGTTGGCTTCCTTGACGAGCTGCTCGGCGTTGTCGACGACGACGAGCTTGTGAGCCGCGATCAGGCCCATGCTGCGGCACTCGTCGAGGACGTCGGCGGCGGTGGCGGTCGCGCCGTCGAAGTTGACGCGGTCAACGTCGCCGTGCTTTGAGGCGAGCCGCTCCCTGAGATCGCGGAGGGCCTCTTCGCGCCGGAAGGCGTCGGGGCCGTGGACGATCGCGATCGCGAGATCCTGCGCGGAATCCTTCGGCTTGCGGGCCACGGGGCAGCGTAGGGACGTGCCCGCGTCACACCGAACGGTGTGCGAGCGCCGGTGCGCGGCGATTGCGCGGGAGCGTGCGGGGTGGGCGGGACATCTGTTGGAACAGGGCCGTAAATGCGGGATTTGCCGCCTTCGCGGCGCGAAGTTACGACATGCGAACTTGGGGCGTTGACGTACAGTCGAATCCCGACCATCTCTCCGATGGTCACTGGGTGGGAGGGGAATTCATGAACATGGTGCGGAAGAGCGGGGCGTTGTGGGGCGCCCTCGGTGCGCTGTTGCTGTGCGGGGGCGCGGGCGCGCAGACGTTCGAGGTGGGCGAGCCTCGGATCGGCGGCAACGTCGAGAACATCAAGGACTGGTCGCGGTCGCAGGCGGTCGCGGACATGGTGAAGCAGGCGCGCACGTGGGGCTCGCCGACGGACCCGTGGATGGGCGGGGAGCTGATCCCGCTGGACGCCAACGGGTGGCCGATGGCGGACGCGGGGCTCGTGCTGCTGACGAACCAGCCGCCGAACGTCGGGCACGGGGGCGTCTACCGCATCACGTTCGAGTGCGACGTGCTGCCGGAGGTGCGGCCGATCGTGACGGAGGCGACGGCGCAGAACATCTGGCGCGATCCGGTCACGGGCGTGTGCCACGCCGAGTTCAACATGCCCGAGTGGGGAACCCACATGATGATCGGGTTCTTCGGCACGGGCACCGGCGTTCGGAACCTCAAGATCATGGTGCCGGGGTCGCAGGACGGGGACCTGTGGTCGCCCCGGTACGTCGACCACCTGCGGCGCTTCAAGGTGCTGCGGTTCATGGACGCGCACCTGACCAACGACAACCCGACGACGTCGTGGAACCAGCGGACGAAGATGACGGACATCATCTGGCGGCAGAAGACGGGGGTGCCGTACGAAGCGGCGATCGACCTGTGCAACATGGTGGGCGCGGACTACTGGGTGTGCGTGCCCTTCCGCGCGGACGACGACTTCGTCACGAACCTGGCGACGCTGGTGCGCGACCGGCTGGACCCCGGCCTGAACGTGTACGTGGAGTTCAGCAACGAGGTGTGGAACACGCTCTTCCGCGCCGGGCGCGAGAACCGGGCGCGGGCGGTGGACGAGGTCTACCTGCACGGGGACCCGCACCACCTCAACTACGACCTCGTGAACGACCAGCAGGAGTGGGGCTTCCGGCGGTACGCGCGGCGGTCGATGGAGATCGGGCAGATCTTCTCGCAGGTCTTCGGGGCCGGCTCGATGAACACGCGGGTGCGGCCGGTGCTCTCGGGGCAGGTCGCGAACCCCGCGCAGTACAAGGACATGCTGGCGTACATCTCGCAGTTCTACGGCGAACCCCGCAACTACTTCTACAGCCTGGGGATCGCGCCGTACTTCGAGGCGTGGTACCTGGACGCGCAGGGCGAGTACGACGTGGACGCGCTGATCGCGGGCCTGCAGGGGAGCGTGCAGAACTGGTACAACTCCATGCAGTACGAGCGGATGACGGCGTACGTCGTCTGGAACCGGATGAAGCCCATGGTCGCGTACGAGTCGGGCGTGGACACGCGCGGGAGCGCCAACAGCGCGGTGAAGCGGCAGGCGAACTACGACCCGCGGATGTACAACCTCTGCCGCGATTACATCGACAACTGGCACAAGCGCGCGGGCGGCGAGATCTGCTGGTTCACGAGCGCCGCGGGCCCGTGGAACTCTGACTGGGGCTGCTACCCGCTGACGGAGGCGATCATCGACCAGACGACGACGAAGCTCCGGGCGATCGACGACGCGCGTGTCGCTCCGCGCCCGGCGACGGACGCGGGGGTGCTCGTGCCCGGGACGATCGAGGGCCGCAAGCACGCCGAGCGCATCGCCGGGTGGGACCTCTCGCCCGACCCGGACACGCTCCCGGCGGGGAAGGGGTTCATGTACCTCGTGCGAAGCGAGTGCGAGCGGGCGTACAACGTCGACCTGATCGCCGCGGCGTGGGACGACACGGCGACGGTGACGGTGGATGTGAACGGCACGGTGCAGGGGACGATCGCGCTCGACCGCGAGACGACGACGTACCTCGGGCGCGACTACGGGCGTTTCGCGGGGACGACCGTAAGCCTGCCGGCGGGGCTGAGCGTCATCCGCGTCGTCGCGAACACGGGCGAGGCGTTCTTCCTGCACGAGCTGGTCGTGGGCGCGTGCGACGGGATCGACTTCAACCGGGACGGTCTCTCCCCGGACAACCAGGACCTGATCGACATGCTCACGGTCTTCGGCGGCGGCGACTGCTCGACGGGGGGTTGCAACGACCTGGACTTCAACAACGACGGGCTCTTCCCGGACAACACGGACCTCGAGGACTTCCTCACCGTCTTCGGCGGCGGGGCGTGCGCGGCGGCCTGTCCGTGAGGAGAAGCGGGGAAGAGACGGAGAGACAGAGTGAATGAACAAGAGCCCGCGCGGGGAACCGTGCGGGCTCTTTGCATTGCGGGGCCGGTTGGTCGCGCTCGGAATCGCGCGGCGGGCGGTATGCCGGCCCCCGCCCCCGCGTCTTCCACTACCCGCAACCGGAAGAAGGATGAGCAGAGGCTTGGCGGGCCGCTCAGGAACGCCGAAGGTCCGCCCCGGAGGGGCGGACCACCCAAGAGCCGTACGCTCGTTCATGCGCTTCCCGATTTCCGTCGTTGTGCTCGCCGCCGCGGCGCCGTTCGTGCTCGGTGCGTGCGCCCTCTCCCGCCAGGCCCAGCTCGAGCGCAAGAGCGAGAAGGTCGAGGGGGAGCTGCGCGACGAGCAGCGGCGCGTGCTGAGCGTGATGCCGCCGGCGACGCCGGAGCGTGAGGCGCGGCTGGACCACCTGACGAACCTGCGGGCGACGCTCTCGATGGCGAACGTGGCGCTGGGGGCGGTGCCGTGGACGATCCCCGACCCGCAGCGCGGCACGGCGTACGACGTGCTCGACGAGGTCTACGAGACGATCCGCTGGAACATCCCGCTGGGGCCTGAGGACGCGAAGCGGCCGATGCCGGCGGAGTTCAGGAGCGGGAGGCTGGACTTGAACGCGGGGGTGCGGTAAGGACCGTGATTCGTCGTTCGTGATTCGGTATTCAGCGCGACGAGGTGCGTGCAGCCGCTCCGCAACGACGCGTGAAGGGCGACTTCTTGGGGGCACTTCGGGCACAAGTCGGCGCCTTCATCACCTCGCTTTCGCTGGCGTTGTGCATCGCCACGCCGATCACCGCGGCGAGTCTCCTGGTCGCGCTGCGGATGAACTCGTTGGTTCTCTCCCCCGGCGTGTTTGCGGCGTTTAGCGTGCATCGCGCTCGTTGCGGTCGCGCCCGCGTGCGGGCACCCCGCCGCGGCGAAGTTGGGGCTGCAGCCGGTCGTCGACATCCCGCGCCGCTTCGGACGCGTAGTCATCTTCCTCTCGCTCGCGTGCTCGGTCGCCCTGATCGTCGGGGGCGGCGTGGTTGGCGGGCTCTTTCTGCTGCTCGCCCTCGCTCAGGGAAGCTGCTGAGCGTCGGGTGCGCACGGGCAGCACGGCCTCGCGCGGCGAATGCCGAACCACGAACGCCCAATGCCGCTTCTCTTATTCCTTGTCCGCCTTGCCGATCTGCCATTCCTCGAGGTCGATGGGGGCTTGGCGTCCGAAGATGGTGACCAAGACGCGGACGACGCCCTTGTCCGGGAAGAGCTCGTCCACCGTGCCCTCGTAGGACTGGAAGGGGCCTTCCTTGATGACCACGTGCTCGCCCTTGCCGAAGACGAGCTTGATGGTGGGCTCGTCCTCGGGCTTGCGGCTGTCGCGGAGCATCTTCTCGATCTCGTGGTCGGGCAGGGGCGTGGGGCGGCCGGCCGTGCCGACGAAGTCGCCGACGCCGGTGGTCTCCTTGATCAGGAAGAAGACGTCCTGGCTGATGCGGCCGTCGGGCTCGAGCTTCATCTCGACGAAGACGTAGCCGGGGTAGAGCTTGCTCTCGGTGATCCTCGTCTTGCCGTTCTTGACGGTCTTGGTCTTCTCGGTGGGGACGAGGATGCGGCCGATCCAGTGGCCCATGTTCTCGATCTGGACCTTGCGCAGGAGGGTGCTCTGCACGCTGCTCTCCTTGTTGGAGGCGACGCGGAGCACGAACCAGTTCATGCCCGGCTGGCGCAGGGCGTCGTCCTGGGCGATGAGCCCGCTGCGCTCGCCGACCACGCTCGTGTCCACCCGTTCCGCCTTTTCCTGCTCGGCCATGACGCCCTCCGTCGCTCACGCCGCGGGCTTTGCGGCCCCGGCGTCTCTTTGTGATAACCGGCGCTGCGGCGCCGTGCCCCCCGGTCTTCCTCGCCCGGAGAGGCGCGGGCGCGCGGGCGCCGGCAACGCGAACGGCAGCCCACGAGAGACTGCCCTGATTGTGAGCGGCCTGGGAGAAGCCGCCTTCCGGACACGCGGTCCCCGGAGAGACCGCGCCGCCACGACGTCAGCTCGAAACGATCGGCCTGAAGACCGCGAACTGCAGGACGAAGTCGAGCACGAAGATGTACGCCGCGATCAGGACGGTGGCCCCGATGACGACGTACGTGGATTCGATGATGATCTTTCGGGTGGACCAGTTGACCTTGCGCATCTCCTCGTCGGTGGCGATGAGGAACTCGACCGACGAGGGCTTGTTGCCGACGAAGCGGTAGATGACGAAGGCGCCGATGAGGCAGATCGCGAGGGCCGCGCCGCCCTGCACGTAGACGCGGGGGAAGGCCTCGATCCGCGAGACGGCGGCGACGTCGGCGACCGTTCCGGTGTCGGCGGGGCCGATGACGACGCCGCGGGCTTCGCCCGGGTAGCGGCCCTTCTCCACCGCGACGGGCGCGATACGGAGGGTGCCGCTGCCTCTGCCTTCCTGCGTGAGGGACTGGACGGTGCTCGTGCCGATGACCTCGGGGCCGCTGTCGCCCAGAGCGCGGAGCGTCACGGGCGTGCCGGGGGTGACGGCGGCGGGCGCCTGCGTGAGCGTCAGGTCCCAGGCCTTGGCGGGCATGGCGAGGACGCTGAGCTGGCTCCATGTCCAGCCGGCGGCGGAGAGGAAGAGCATGCCCAGCGCGATCGCGGTGAGCGTGCGGACCCAGAAGCCCCGGCCGTACTTGTAGATGCCCAGGCCGTGCTCGACCCGAACCGGATCGGCCGCGGCGAGCGTGCCGTTCGTGGGGGGTTGGTCGGACGGGGCTGGGAGGGTGGCTCTGGCCATTGGTGTTCAGGCTCGCAAGCACGCCGGGAGGGACTTGAACCCGCAACCTGCGGATTTGGAATCCGCTGCTCTACCAGTTGAGCTACCGGCGTTTCTTCCATTCAAGCGACCCGGTCGCGGTGGTCGAGTTCCGCGGGGACCCGGGTGCGCCGGCACATTGAGGCCGAAGCCTCCGACCAACCGCGCTAGAGAGGAGCGCCCCTCCACAACCGGGAGACTTTCGGCTCCCGGCGCCCTCGCATCGGGCGACTCGGTCTGTTACTTTCTCTTGATCTTGTGGAGCGTGTGCTTCCGCAGGCGGGGGCAGTACTTCATCATGCCCTCCTTGAGGCCCTCCGGGATGCCGCCCTTGGTGTTGACGCTCGTGCGGTAGTTGAGTTCGCCGCTCTCGCTGCACTGCAGCCAGAGGAACTCCCGCGCCATCGACTTCTTCTTCGCCATTGCTCGTCCACCTTTCCGTCAATCCGCCTCCCGGGCCTTCCGGCCGGGGAGGCGGTGCGTTTCATCCGTCTGTATCCGATGCCGGGGCACCGGGTTCGAACCGTCTTACTTGATGATCTCGGTCACGACGCCCGAGCCGATCGTCTTGCCGCCCTCGCGGACGGCGAAGCGGACGCCCTTCTCCATGGCGACGGGCTTGCCCATGAGGTCGACCTCGACGGTGACGTTGTCGCCGGGCATGCACATGTCGGCGCCGCCGAGCAGCTTGACGGTGCCCGTCACGTCCGTCGTGCGGAAGTAGAACTGCGGGCGGTAGCCGGAGAAGAACGGCGTGTGGCGGCCGCCCTCTTCCTTGGTGAGCACGTACACCTCGCCCTTAAACTGCGTGTGGGGCGTGATGCTCTTGGGCTTGGCGATGACCTGGCCGCGCTCGATGTCGTTCTTCTCGATGCCGCGGAGGAGGACGCCGACGTTGTCGCCGGCCTGCCCGCTGTCGAGGGTCTTCTGGAACATCTCGACGCCGGTCACGACCGAGTTCTTGTTCGCGTCGGCGAGGCCGACGATCTCGACCGCGTCGCCGACCTTGACGATGCCGCGCTCGATGCGGCCCGTCGCGACCGTGCCGCGGCCCTTGATCGAGAAGACGTCTTCCACGCTCATGAGGAAGGGCTTGTCGATCTCGCGGGTGGGCTCGGGGATGAAGGTGTCGATGGCCTCGAAGAGGTCGTCGATGGGCTTGCAGGCCTTGTCGTCCTTGGGGTTCTCCAGGGCGAGCTTGGACTGGCCGCGGACGACCGGGGTCGTGTCGCCGGGGAAGCCGTACTTCTTGAGGAGCTCGCGCACCTCGAGCTCGACGAGGTCGAGGAGCTCGGGGTCGTCGACGAGGTCGATCTTGTTGAGGAAGACGACGATGTGGGGCACGCCGACCTGGCGGGCGAGCAGCACGTGCTCGCGCGTCTGCGGCATGGGGCCGTCGGCGGCCGACACGACGAGGATCGCGCCGTCCATCTGGGCGGCGCCGGTGATCATGTTCTTGACGAAGTCGGCGTGGCCGGGGCAGTCGACGTGCGCGTAGTGGCGGTTCTTGGTCTCGTACTCGGTGTGCGACGACGCGATGGTGACCGTCTTGTTGGCGTCGCGGACGGTGCCGCCCTTGGTGATGTCGGCGTACGACTTGATCTCGCCGCCGAACTTGGCCGCCGAGCGGGCCGAGAGGGCCGCGGTGAGGGTCGACTTGCCGTGGTCGATGTGACCAATCGTGCCGACGTTGACGTGGGGTTTGTTACGAGTGAATACGCCCTTGGCCATTGGAAAGAACCTCCGCCGAACTTGTGCTTGCCGAACCGCTGAATCAAGGCCCGACCCGTGCCCGGATCGGAACCGCGACGATTGATGACCGACGCCGCGGCGTGACGGGGACCACCCCCGCGCCGCGACGCTGACGATCCCGCCGAAAACAAACGCCTTGCGGGGTACGAGGTTAGACTCGTTCCCGCGCCGCGTCCGCATCCGACAGGCCGAACACCGCCCGAACCACCCGGCATTCCGGCCGTGAAAGCCACCCATGGGACTTGAACCCACGACCTCTCCCTTACCAAGGGAGTGCTCTACCACTGAGCTAGGGTGGCGTCGGACAGGCGTCCGAGGGCCGAAACCCCGGGTGGTGTTCCACCATGAAGTCCCCGAAGCCGCCGGACCCGGCGATCAAGATGTTCCCACGGCGCCCCCGCACGGTCTGCGCGCGGATTCGCTGTGGAGAAGGTGATGGTAGCGGGGTGAAGGGAGGGGTCAACCGCGGCGGAGCCGCGGAAAACGGCAAAGCGGCAAAGCGAAAACGCGGCACGGAGAAGACGCGGGCGCGCACGAGGTGGGCGGGATCAAACATGGATCACCGCGCGGCGCTCGGGGTTCGTGACTTGGCATTCAAGAAGAAGCGAAAGGCGTACACAGCCCGTTTCCCGATCCCCCACTCTCTCACTTCCCGCGTCTCGTTCCGGCGATCGCCGCGTATAACACGGTGTGCCGTCCCAGCCCGCGCTCACGTGCCCGCGGTGCGGTTACGACCTTTCGGGCGTCGCGGCGACCGTCCCGCTGGCGCGGAACGAGTCGGTGAACGGTGGGAGCGACGGCGCGGCGTGCCCGCTCGACTGCACGTGCAGCGAGTGCGGCGGCGCCTTCGCCTGGTCGCGCGTCCTCTCCGGCGCGGTGGAATGGCCCAAGTGGTTTGTCGAGTCGCCGGGCGGCCGCCGCGGTCCGTTCGCCACGTTGCGGACGCTGTTGCGCGTGCTGCGGCCCGGCAAGTTCTGGCGCGAGGTCGGGTTCGACAAGCCGGTGCGGGCGCACAGGCTGGTGTGGTGGGTGTTGGTCGTCATGGCCGTTGCGCCCGCGATCGCGCTGGCTGTGCCGGTGTACGCACGCGATGTCGTGCGGCTGTTCACCGGTACATTGCCGGTGACACCGGCGACATTTCTCTACGAGGAATTGCAGAGCGCGGCGGCGTCAACGACGGAACTTGTTGACCGCCTTCTGGACGGCGGAGGCGCCGTGTGGTTATTGCCGGCTTTCGCGTTGAGCGCCGCGATGGCGTTCATGCTCGTGATTCTGCCGAGCGTTCGCGTAGGGATACGGACGCGAGCCGCGTTCGCGCTCCGAGCCGCGGTCTACTCGCTGGCGTTCCTCCCGGTGTTGTTCGCGGGCTCGGTGATTGCGCGCGCGGCGGCGGGCCTCGACGCCGCCTCCGCCGTGTTCGACTCTCGGCCGACGGGTTGGGCGCCGACGCTCGTGCCCCGGCGCTCCTGGTGGGTTTTCAACGACGGCGTGGAGTTTTTCTGGGCGGCGGTCGTGCTCGGTTGGATGGGTTGGTATTGGCACCGCGCGATCCACGAGGGCGCTCACACGGCGCGGCCGAGGCTGATCTTCACGGTGTGTGTCGTGCCGAGCGTGCTCTTCGCACTGCTCGTGATGGTGTTGCACGACGGGGCGCTGCTGCCGTTTGTTTAAGTCGGCACCGCGTTCTCGCACTTGCGTTGGTGAGCAACCGCGTGGATCGAGCCGATGGGTTCATCGCCCCACGCTCGCGCGTGGGGCTCGTCGGCAACGGGCAGTCGGTGGCAGGCGGGACGCCTGCCCCACATAGAGCAGAGTGCCCGGCGGGAACCGCCGGGCCACCCAAGAGCATCGCAGCGGCAAGTTAGAGAAGACCCGCCGCGGAGCGGCGGGGTATCCAAGAAAAGATTCGACGCGGAGCGGCGGACCACCAAAGAGCTACCCGCCCAGGAGCCGGTCGATACGAGCGAGGGTGGCGTCGCGGCCGAGGACCCCGAGCGTCTCGGCGATGCCGGGCGTGACGGCGACGCCCGCGACGGCGACGCGGAGGGGCTGCGCGATCGGGCCGGGGTTGGGGAGGTTATTGCTCTTCGCGAACGCGTCCAGCGCGAACTGGATCGCGCCCGCGTCCCAGCTCGGCAGCGTGCCGAGGAGCGATCGGAACGACCCGAGCAGGCGAGCGCCCTCGCCGTTGTTCGTGCGCAGGTGCTTCTCGACCGCCGCGGCGTCGAAGTCGGGAGCGTCATCCGCGCGCAGCGCGAAGGCGCTCGCACTGAGTGCATCGCGGAAGGTCTTGGCGCGCGGCTGGACGGCGCGGGCGAGGAGGGCGAAGCGCGGCGAGCCGGCGATCCCGCGGGCCGAGAGCGTGGTCCACGCGCCGGGCTCGTACGCCCGCAGCCACTCGGACCAGCGCGCGGCGAACTCGTCGGCGGGCAACGCGGCGAGGAAGTCGGCGTTGAAGCTCAGGAGCTTCTTGCGGTCGAACTTCGACGGCGTGCGGCCGACACGGTCCAGCGAGAAGTGCTGGGCGAGGAAGGCGAGGTCGAACTTCTCGAGGTCCTTGCCGTCGGGGAGCTTCATGCCCGGGTTCCACCCCAGGAGCGCGAGGTAGTTGCACAGCGGCTCGGGGGCGTAGCCGGCCTCGCGGAAGTCGGCGACCTCGATCTCCGGCAGGGCGACCCGGAGGTGGCGGGCGATCGCCTCTGCGGTGTCGAGGGCGTCGTTGTCGGCGTTCAGGAAGGCGGCGAGCGCGGGCTCGTCGACGCCCATCGCGCGGGCGGCGTCGGCGAGGTTCGGCGCGCCGGGGGCGGCGAGCCTGTCCTTCATCGCCTTGCGGGCGCTCTTGGCCTTGTCGCGCTTGCTCATCTTCGTGCCGTCCACGTTGAAGATGAGCGGGAGGTGCGCGTACGCGGGGGTGCGGAAGCCCAGGGCCTTCTGCAGCGCGACGTGGCGCGGCGTGTTGGTGAGGTGCTCCTGCGCGCGGAGCACGTGCGTCACGCCCATCGTCTCGTCGTCCACAACGACGGCGAAGTGGTAGGTCGGCAGGCCGTCGGCCTTGCGGACGACGAAGTCGTCGAGCTCGCCGGGGGCGGTCTTGACGTCGCCGAGGATCTGGTCCTGGACGGTGATCCCTTCGCGCAGCGCCAAGAAGCGGACGACGTGCGTCTCGCCGGCGCACGCGCGCTCCCAGCGGGCCTCGTTGAACTCCCCCTCGCGCACGTCCGCGGGTCGCTCGAAGCGGTAGGTCTCCTTGCGCGCGGTCGCGGCCTTGCGCTTGGCGTCGAGCTCGTCGCTGGTCTCGAAGGCGGGGTAGGCGCGGCCGGCGCGGACGAGCCGCTCGATGTACTTGTTGTAGAGGTCGAGGCGGCGGGCCTGGAAGAAGGGGCCGACGCGGCGCGGGTCGCCGCCGATGGCGTTTGTGAGGCGGGCCTCCGGCCTGCCACCGGGTTCACGAAGGCTTGGGGTAGCCGTTGGCAGGCGGGACGCCTGCCCCACATCGAGTTCAGGCCCCTCGTCCCACGCGATGCCGAGCCAGGCCATGTCCTCCATGATGCCGCGCGCGGACTCGTCGCTGCTGCGGGCGGCGTCGGTGTCCTCGATGCGGAGGAGGAACCCGCCGCCGGTCGCTCTGGCGAAGGCCCAGCAGAACATGGCGGTGCGGGCGCCGCCCACGTGGAGATGGCCCGTGGGGCTGGGCGCGAAACGCGTGATCGTCGTCATCGCGGCGAGCGTAGGAAGACGGGGGAGTTCCGCGGGGAGTGGGTCCGGGGAGCGCCGAACGCCGATAATTGAAGCGGGTTGCACCGATGACGAACAGACGCACATCCACCGACCTCTCGCCCGAGCTGCTGGAGCACATGCAGCGGATCAAGGCCAAGGCGGTCGAGTACGGCCTCGACTTCTACGAGGTCGTCTTCGAGGTGCTGTCGTTCGAGGTGATGAACCAGATCGCGTCGTACGGGGGCTTCCCGGTGCGCTACCCGCACTGGCGCTGGGGGATGGAGTACGACCGGCTGAGCAAGCGCGACGCGTACGGGATGGGCCGCATCTACGAGATGGTCATCAACAACGACCCGTGCTACGCGTACCTGCAGGAGGCAAACAGCGTCACGGACCAGAAGCTGGTGATGGCGCACGTGTACGGGCACGCGGACTTCTTCAAGTGCAACGCGTGGTTCGGGAAGACCAACCGCAAGATGATGGACGAGATGGCCAACCACGCCACGCGCGTGCGGCGCCACCTCGAGCGGCACGGGCACGAGACGGTGGAGCGCTTCATCGACGCGTGCCTGATGATCGAGAACCTGATCGACCCGCACTCGGTCTACAAAGCGAGCGCCGAGAAACGGAAGGCCAAGGCGGAGGGCGGAGAGGAGCCGCCCGAGCAGCCGGCGGACAAGTTCGCCGCCAAGGACTACATGGACCCGTTCATCAACCCGCGCGAGGTGCTGGAGCGCCGCCGCCGCGAGGAGGAGGAGCGGGAGAAGGCGCAGCGCTCGAAGTTCCCGCAGGAGCCGGCGCGCGACGTGCTGCTCTTCCTGCTGAAGCACGCGCCCCTCGAAGACTGGCAGCAGGACGTGCTCGGGATCGTCCGCGACGAGGCGTACTACTACGCGCCCCAGGCGATGACCAAGGTCATGAACGAGGGGTGGGCCACGTACTGGCACTCCAAGCTCATGACGCAGCACTTCCTCGAGGCCAGGGAGATCGTGCACTACGCCGACCAGCACAGCGGCGTCGTGTACATGCCCCCCGGCGGCTTCAACCCGTACAAGATCGGCGTCGAGCTCTTCAAGGACATCGAGCGGCGCTGGGACAAGGGCCAGCACGGGACGGGGTGGGAGGACCTCGAGGGGATCGGCGCGCGCGAAGCGTTCGACGACAAGAGCGGGCGCGGGCGCGCGAAGATCTTCGAGGTGCGGCGCGTCTACAACGACGTCTCGTTCATCGACGAGTTCCTGACCGAGGAGTTCGTCGAGCGGCACAGGATGTACCAGCACAAGCGCGACCCGCAGACCGGCGAGATCAAGGTCGTGTCGCGGGACTTTGCGCGCGTGAAGCAGACGCTGCTGCACCACCTGACCAACGCGGGCCAGCCGTTCATCTACGCGGTGGACGCGAACTACATGAACCGGGGCGAGCTCGTGCTGGCGCACCGCTTCAGCGGGCTGGAGGTGGAGCTCGCCCGCGCCAACGAGGTGATGCAGGCGCTGCGGGTGATCTGGGGCCGCCCGGTGCACTTCATGCTGCGGCTGTCGGACGAGCAGCACATCCTTTCCCTCGCGGACGCGGGCGGCAAGGTGCGCAAGGAGCGCGTGAACGAGGAGACGCCGCCGCCCGCGCACGAGGTGTGAGGAAGGCGTGGGCGTCGGCCGCGCGCTGCTCGCGGGCAAGGCCGGACGCTGATGGCACGCGCCGCGCGCAAGAAAGAAAAGCCCCGGGCTCTCGCCCGGGGCTTCTTTACGCATACCCGATGGCCGATGCCGCGTGCCTTCTTAGAGGC
This sequence comes from Phycisphaerales bacterium, assembly GCA_035628115.1. Classification (GTDB taxonomy): domain Bacteria; phylum Planctomycetota; class Phycisphaerae; order Phycisphaerales; family UBA1924; genus BJHL01. The sequence goes on from DASPKL010000023.1 coordinate 132,581, forward strand.
AGGGACCGCCGCCAAAGACGCTGAAGAAGGCTTCGAGGTCGAGGTTGTCCGGGAAGAGCTGGTCGTTGTTGAAGTCGATATCGGCGCACGTGCCGGTGGAGCACGGCCCGCCGCCGAAGACCGAGAGGAAGTCCTCGAGGTCCGTGTTGTCGGGGAAGAGGCCGTCGCCGTTGAAGTCGATGCTGTCGCAGACCGGGCCGCAGCCGATGTTGGTGTCGAAGGAGATATCCACGGTGCCCGCGCCGGCGCCGGTGGTCGTGACGTTGAAGGCGGTCGCGCCGAAGGTCACGTTGTAGTTGCCGATCGCGACGTAGTACGTGCCCGCGGTCAGGTCCGCGGCCCCGTCGCGGCCGTTGGCCAGGACCGGCGTGGTGTCCGTCGTGCCCGTGCCGCCCTGGGTGGCGCCCGAGCCGGTGCCGTACGACAGGGCGCTGCCGGCGAGGACGCCGTCGTCGTCGTCATCGTCGACACGGGTGCCGTTGGCGCGGTAGATGCCGATCTCGGTGTCGTTGGGGTTGCTGCCGCCGGAGATGGCGCCGGACGCGACGACGTCGAACCACTCGCTGTCCGCCGCGGCGACGTCCTGGCACAGCTCGAACGAGAACCAGCGGATCTGGCCCGCCGCGAGCGAGGCGTCATCGACCATCAAGCCCATATTGGCGGAGCTGATGCTGCCGAGCGAGGTGACCACGACTTGCGGACGGACGGTCACGCTCGCCGAGCCGTTGCTGGAGCGGCTCTCGGCGTCGCTCACAATGAAGTTGACGGTCGTGGGTCCGGCGGCGACCGTGTTCGGAACGGTGATAAGGCGGGAGAAGACGTTGTCGCCGGCGGTGACGTCGCCGTTGGTGCCGTTGTCGAAGAGCATCTCGGTGGCGCCGCCGCCGAGGGGCTGGAGATCGGCGGTCACGGTGATGCCCGTGCTCGGCGGGTTGGCGGCCGGCGAGGTCGCCACCGTGAGGAGGGTTTGGTTCGAGCCGATCGGGCTGGAATCCCCGGCGTGGACGATGTTGGGCGAGAAGGTGCCGATGCCGGTGGGAACGGGCGGCGGTACCACGGTGAACTGCACGAACTGCACGTCGTGGCCCGTGGCCGGGGCGCCCAGGATCGGGACGACGGTGCCGCCGATGGAGACGTCGAAGTCCGCGGCGGTCGTGGTCGTGCTCGAGCCGAGCACGGCGTTGGGGAAGTCGAGGACGTTGCCGATACGGAAGTCATCGTCGGCGGGCGAGGTCTGGTCGTTGGCCAGGTTGTACCGCGAGATCACGAGGTAATAGGTGCCGGACGTCAGGTGGCGGGTGAGCCGCCCCTGGAGCGTGCCGCTGCCGCAGCTGGCGCTGGGCTCATCGTCGTTGCCGGCGCCGGCGATCGGGTTCAGGTTCGCGTCGTACAGCCACATGTCCGTATCGACCGAGGTCTGCCCGACGGTCGTGATGACGGTGCTCCCCTCCACGATGGTCGGGCCGGCGATCGGCGCGATCGGCCCGCTCATCGTGTACGTCGCGGTGTACGGCTGCGTCGTCGAGGAGGTGCCCGTCACGCGGTAGTAGAGTTCCTCTTCCCGGCCGAAACCGAACCACGTGTTCGAGCGCGCCGGGTTCGTCGCCGTCGAGCTGCTCTGCGCGGCGACGTCGGCGGTGCCGACGACTCCGGCGACGCCGCAAGCGGCGCTCGTCTGGTCACGGCCGCGGATCGAGCCCGAATGGCCGGCGGTGCCCGTGGTCGTGATGGTCAGTGTGTGGCGGTAGATGCCCAGCGGGGCCGCGACCGTCTTGACGCGGAAGGTGTCCGCGCTGGCGAGGCCGGCGGTCGTGGTGCTGGTGCCGGTCGTCGTGCCGGTGAGGGCCGAGTACTGACCCGCGCCGGGCGCCGTGCTCAGCACGATCGTGCCCTGCGCGTCGGCCTGCGCCTTGGTGTTGTTGTCCTCGACCTCGTTGAACGTCTGACCGAACGCCGCGCCCGTGAGCGCAAGCCCGGCCAAGCCCGCGATGAACGCGGGGCTCATTCCCCTCTTCTGCATTTGCATGACTCCTTCGTGGCACCCGCACCCGCGCGGCGTGCGAAACAACCCCCTCCGCGCCGGCGGCGCAGACTGCGGTGGCATTGTGAACCAGGTTTGGGACCGCGTCAACGAAACCGGCGCATTTCCGTGGGGCTCCCCGCCGTGTGGACGCGGTACGGCCGTTCTGACACGGCGCGCCTCAGGTTATTGGATCAATGCCTCCGGGCGGTCACCCGCCGGTCGCCTGTCGAGGTGGAAAGACAAAAGCCCCGGTCGAAAGACCGGGGCTTTGTCGGCATCGTGCCTTGGGAAGTTCGAGAGGTTCGTCCCTTGTGCTTAGAGGCAGGGACCGCCGCCGAAGACGCTGAAGAACGCTTCGAGGTCGAGGTTGTCCGGGAAGAGGCCGTCGTTGTTGAAGTCCAGATCCCCGCACGTGCCGGTGGAGCAGGTCCCGCCACCGAAGACGTCCAGGAAGTCCTGCAGGTCCTGGTTGTCCGGGAACAGCCCGTCACCGTTGAAGTCGATCGAGTCGCAGCCGACAGGGCCGCACGCGACATTCGTATTGAAGGAAAGGTCCACGGTGCCCGCGCCGGCGCCGGTGGTCGTGACGTTGAAGGCGGTCGCGCCGAAGGTCGTGTTGAAGTTGGCGATCGCGATGTAGTACGTGCCCGCGGTCAGGTCGGCGGCGCCGTCGCGGCCGTTGGCGATCACGGGCGTGGTGTCCGTCGTGCCCGTGCCGCCCTGCGTCGCGCCCGAGCCGGTGCCGTACGACAGAGCGCTGCCGGCGAGGACGCCGTCGTCGTCGTCGCTGTCAACGAGCGAGCCGTCGGCGCGGTAGATGCCGATCTCGGTGTCGTTGGGGTTGCTGCCGCCGGAGATGGCGCCCGAGCCCACAACGTCGAAGAACTCGCTGTCCGCCGCGGCGACGTCCTGGCAGAGCTCGAACGAGAACCAGCGGATCTGGCCCGCCGCGAGCGAGGCGTCGTCCACGAGCAGGCCGGAGTTCGTCGAGCTGATCGTGCCCAGCGGCGTCACGGTGGCCTGCGGGCGGACGGTCACATTGGCCGAGCCGTTGCTGGAGCGGCTCTCGGCGTCGCTCACCGTGAATGTCACGGTGGTCGCGCCGGGCGTCACCGTGTTCGGAACGGTGATAAGGCGGGAGAAGACGTTGTCGCCGGCGGTGACGTCGCCGTTGGTGCCGTTGTCGAAGAGCATCTCGGTCGCGCCGCCGCCCAGGGGCTGGAGGTCCGCGGTCACGGTGATGCCCGTGCTCGGCGGGTTGTTGCCGGGCGTTGCCGTCACGGTGAAGAGCGTCTGGTTCGAGCCGATCGGGCTGGAATCCCCGGCGTACACGAAGTTGGGCGTGAACACGCCGACGCCTGTGGGCGGGGTCGGGCTCGTGTTCGAGAGGACGGTGAACTGCACGAACTGCACATCGTGCCCGGTCGCGGCGGCGCCCAGGACTGGGACGACGGTGCCGCCGATGGAGACGTCGAAGTCCGCGGCGGTCGTGGTCGTGCTTGAGCCGAGCACGGCGTTGGGGAAGTCGAGGACGTTGCCCGTGCGGAAGTCCTCGTCGGCGGGCGAGGTCTGGTCGTTGGCGAGGTTGAAGCGGGAGATCGCGAGGTAGTAGGTCCCCGGCGTCAGCGTGCGGGTCAACCGGCTCTGCGTCGTGCCGCCGGTGCAGTTCGTGCTGGGCTCGTCGTCGTTGCCCGCGCCCCCGATGGGGTTGAAGCTGGCGTCGTAGAGCCACATGTCGGTGTCGACGCTGGTCTGCCCGACGGTCGTGATGACGATGCTGCCCTCGACGATGCTCGTCGGGCCCTGGATGGGCGTGATCGGGCCGCTCATCGTGTACGTCGCGGTGTACGGCTGCGTCGTCGAGGAGGTGCCCGTCACGCGATAGTACAGCTCCTCTTCCCTGCCGAAGCCGAACCACGTGTTCGAGCGCGCCGGGTTCGTCGCCGACGAGCTGCTCTGCGCGGCGACGTCGCTCCCGGGCGTCGCCACGCCGGCCACGCCGCAGGCGGAGCTGGTCTGCGCGAGGCCGCGGATCGAGCCGGTGTGGCCGGCGGTGCCCGTGGTCGTGATGGTCAGCGTGTGGCGGTAGATGCCCAGCGGGGCGGGCGCCGTCTTGATACGAAAGGTGTCCGCGCTGGCGAGGCCGGCGGTCGTGGTGCTGGTGCCGGTCGTCGTGCCCGTGATGACGGTGAATTGACCACCCGCCGGGCCGAGCACGATGGTGCCCTGCGCGTCGGCCTGCGCCTTGGTGTTGTTGTCCTCGACCTCGTTGAACGTCTGACCGAACGCCGCGCCCGTGAGCGCAAAGCCAGCGACGCCCGCGAGGATCGCGGGCCCGAATCCCTGCTTCTTCATTGCGACAACTCCTTCCCTCTGCCGCTGCGGCGGGGCGACAACCATGGCGCGCCCGCCTCCGCGGCACGTCACAAAGATGAACGACGGATGGGAGTCCGTCAACAAAAATGAGCGGGCGCCAACAGCACAATCGCCAGTCTGAACGCGGGCTCACCGCGAGCTCATCGGCGTCGATGTCTTGATGAAGAAACCCGTCCCGCGAGCGCGGGCCCGGCGTCCACGGCCCCCCGCGGGCGCGCTAGCGCAGAACCTCGTCGAGTTTCTTCTTGTCCGCGGGGGTGATCGCTTCGACGGGGACGCTCTTGAGAAGGTCGTCGATCACGGCGTCGCTCGTGACCTGATCGGCCTCGGCGTTGAAGTTGAGCATGAGGCGGTGGCGCAGCACGGGCTTCGCGACGGCGCGGACATGGTCGGGCGTCACGTGCGTGGAACCCTCGAGGAGGGCCGCCGCCTTGGCGCTCAGGACGAGGAACTCGCCGGCGCGGGGCCCGGCGCCCCACCCGACGTAGTCCTTGACCATTTGCGGGCGCGCGAGGCCCAGGTCCATCGCCTCCTTGACGCGCGTGGCGCGCACGAGGCGGAGGGCGTACGACAGGACGTTGTCGGCGACGGGCATCTTGCGCACCGTCTCCTGCACGCGCTTGATCGCGAACTCGTCCATGACCGGGCGCACGTCGGCGAGCGCACGCGACGCCTGGCGGCGCACGATTTCCATTTCCTCGGCCATCGACGGGTAGCCGATCTGCACCTGGAACATGAAGCGGTCGAGCTGCGCCTCGGGGAGTGGGTATGTGCCCTCCTGCTCGATCGGGTTCTGCGTCGCCAGGACGAAGAAGGGATCGGGCAGCGCGTGGCGCACGCCCCCCACCGTCACCTGCCGCTCCTGCATCGCCTCCAGCAGCGCCGCCTGCGTCTTGGGCGGCGTGCGGTTGATCTCGTCGGCGAGGATCACGTTCGCGAAGATGGGCCCGCGCACGAAACGCAGCTCGCGGTGGCCCGTCGTGCGGTCCTCCTGGATCACCTCGGTGCCCGTGATGTCGGCGGGCATGAGGTCCGGCGTGAACTGGATGCGCGAGAACTGGAGGCTCAGCGACTTGGCGATCGTCGAAATGAGCAGGGTCTTCGCGAGGCCCGGCACGCCGACCACGACGGCGTGGCCGCGGCAGAAGACGCACATGAGCAGCTGCGTCACGACCTCGTCCTGGCCGACGATGACCTTGTGGATCTCCTCCCGGAGCTTAGCGCCGGCCTGCCGGAGCTCCTCGACGTGCTGCGGCAGCGGGGAGGGGCCGGGTGTGAGAGGCGCGGGGGTGGACGGCGCAGGAAAGTTGGTCATATGCCTCCTTGCGGCGGAACAGTAGGTATTTCGGCCGGTGTGGCGCGCTGGTTGCAAATGCGGGACGGGGATCGGCGATCAGTGAACGGTGAATGGTCGCTCTGAGACGTTCGGAGCAGCCGCCGTGATCCGAGCGTTCCGGCGCCGCCGATCACCGTTCACTATTCTCCGTTCACATGCTTTCACACGAGCTCGGTCAACATCGCGACCGGCCTCTCGCCCTCGTCCAGCCCCTCCGCCGCCCGCCGAACGCGCTCGAGAATCCATTCCTCCTTGCCCGGCCGCGGCACCAGGAAAACGCAGGAGCCCGAGCCCGTGACGTGCGCGGGCGTGCGTGTGGCGTTGGAGAGGAGCGTCACGAGCTTGCCAAGGCGCGGCTCGACCTCGAAGGCGGGCCGGGCGAGCTCGTTCACGAGTTGATCGGCCTCGATGCGCCCCAGGCGCTGCATCTTCTTCGCTCGGCCGGTCACGAGGTTCTCGCGCGGGCCCGCCGAGCGCTGCTGCCCCTCGGGCGTGTGGACCAGCCGGCGCGTCTCGGCCTCGCGCAGCTCCGCCTCGCGCACACGGTCGAACGCGGCGTAGACGGCGCGGGTCTCGCACCCGTACGGCGGGATCACCAGCACGAGCCCGCCGTGCATGCGCGCGGTGCGCTCGACCGCCTCTCCCAAACCGGAGATGATCGCGGGCGCGGGGACGGCGTGACCGGTGTCAAGAAAAAACGGAACATCCGACCCGATCGATGCGCCGATCGCCGCGAGGCGCTCGCCGGCGACGTCGAGCCCGAAGACCTCGCGCAGGCCCAGGATCGCGGCCGCGGCGTTGCCGGAGCCCCCGCCCAGCCCGCCGCCGACGGGGATGTGCTTGCGGATGGTGATCTTCGCGGGCAATGAGCGTCCCGCGTCGCGCTCGAGCGCGCGGAGGGCCTTCATCGCGAGGTCGTCGTCGGGCTTCCAGTCGATCGGCGTCGTGCGCGGTGCATCCTCGGCCCACGCGAGGTCGAGCTGGGGCGCGGCGCCGTCGGCGAGCCGCTCGACGCGCACGTCGTCGTGCAGGTCGATCGCGTGCATCCACGAGAGGATCGGGTGGTAGCCCGCGCGTGCGTGGTCGGCAGGGAGGGCGGAGCCGACGGAGAGGAGGAGGTTGATCTTGGCGTGTGCGCGGCGGGAGACGGCGGTCATGCGTGATCCTAGATCAATCGCGGCGTATCGCGATGAGGAGGTGGGCAGGTGAAGGGGTGAGGAGGTGATGCCCAGACGCGCTCTTCTCACCTGTTCACCTCCTCACCTGCTCACCTCCTCACCGCATGACAGCGGAGGAGCGCCGCGATCAGGACGACGGACCGCCCTCGAGTTCCTCGAGCGCGCGGTCGACCGTCGGCACCCCGACGACCTGCGCGCCGGGCGCGAGGGCGGCGATCTCGCGCAGGCTCTTGCCCGCCGGCGCGATGATGCGGGCCATGCCGAGTCGCGCGGCCTCGCGGACGCGCTGCTCGAGGTGCGGTGTGGCCCGCACCTCGCCGGAGAGGCCGACCTCGCCGATGGCGCAGGTGCGGGGCGGGAGGGTCTTGTGGTAGTGCGCGCCGCCGATGGCGAGGAGGATCGCCAGGTCCGCGCCCGGGTCGAGGACGCGCACGCCGCCGACGCTGCTCGCGAAGATGTCGCGGTCGGCCAGCCGCAGCCCGGCGTGCTGTTCTAGCACGGCGATCACCATCGCCATGCGGTTGGGGTCGAGGCCCGAGCACTTGCGCTTTGCGGCGCCGAGGAAGCCCGTCGCGGTGAGGGCCTGCGCCTCCACCATCAGGCAGCGCGTGCCGGAGATGATCGGGCAGAGAACGCACCCGACGCGCGCGCGCTGGGTCGCGATCGCCGAGACCACGCCGCCCTCCTCGACCGGCCGCAGGCCGCCGCCGCCCATCTCGAAGAGGCCCAGCTCCAGCGTGCTGCCATAACGGTTCTTGACGGCGCGCACGACGCGGTAGCTGTGGGCGCGGTCGCCCTCGAACGACAGCACGGTGTCCACCATGTGCTCGAGCAGGCGCGGGCCCGCGAGCCGGCCGTCCTTGGTGACGTGCCCAACCAGGAGGACGCCGATGCCGCCGGCCTTGGCGAGCGTCACGAGCTCCGCGGCGCACCGGCGCAGCTGCGTCACGCTCCCGGGCGCTCCCGGCAGATCGCCCCGGTAGATCATTTGCACGGAGTCCACGATCAGCACGCGCGGCTGCACCCTGCGCACCTGCTCCAAGATGCGCGCGAGATTGGTGTCGTGAAGCACGAAGAGCGACTCGTCCGCGCCGCGCCCCGCGACGCGGCTCGCGCGCATCGCGACCTGCTCGGCGCTCTCCTCGCTGGAGACGTACAGCGTGCGCACGCCGCGCGCCGCCCAGCCCATCGCCGCCTGGATGAGCAGCGTGCTCTTGCCGATGCCCGGCTCGCCGCCGAGGAGCACCGCGCCCCCGGGCACGAGCCCGCTGTTCGCGCCGCTGCCGCCCAGGGTGCGGTCGAACTCGAAGAGGCCCGTGGGCAGCCGTTCGACGTTCGCGCCGCCGGACTCGATCTCCGCGATCGGACGCGCCGCCGGCGCGGGGCCTCCGGGCGCTTCGCCGTCGGCGAGGCCGGCCCACGCCACGGCGAGGGCGCGGTGCGGGTCTTTCTCCATGCCGGGGTCGGAGACGGCCTCCTCGAGGCTGTCCCAAGAGCCGCAGTCGGGGCACTTCCCCATCCACCGGGGATGGGCCGCCCCGCAACTACGGCATACGAACAAACGCCGCACCTTTGCCATATCGGAGCATACGAACTACGCCGCGTGAAGGGCCGTTCGGCGGCGTGTTTTTGGGGAAATCGAGCGCCCCGGGCTTCCCGAGCGGGGGCGACGCCGATCCACCGGGTGAAGGAGGCCGGCATGGCTGCGTGGATCGACGCCGTCGTCTTCGCGGGCGTGGTGCTGACGGTGCTGGCGACCGCCGAGGTCCTCCTGCGCGCGAAGCGCGGGCACGCCGGGCTGGCGTGGTGGGTCTGGGCGGCGGTGGCGCCGGTGGTCGCGCTCGCGCTCGTGTTCGGCGCTCGGGACGAAGCGACGGCGAAGGCGAACCTGCGGCGGATGGTCTCGGGGATGGGGCCGACGTACGCCCACGAGCTGGAGGCGTCGTCGTACCTGACGCTCTCGCTCGGGACGGGCGGCGACGACCCCGCGTACGTGCGCGAGATCGGGCGCCAGAAGGACTGGCTCGCCCTCAACCCCGCGGTCGCGGACATTTACACGTTCGTGCGCGACGCGGAGGGCAGGACGCGGCTGCTCGTGGACTCCGAGACGGACTACGACGGCGACGGCGCGTACAGCGGCGGGCGCGAAGCGCGCACGGCGATCGGCGAGCTGTACGACGAGGACGTGCCCGCGCTCGAGACGGCGTTCGGCGGCGTCCCGGTGTTCGACGACGACCCGTACACCGACCGCTGGGGCACGTGGGTGAGCGCGATGTACCCGATCTTCGACGCCTCGGGCCGGGTGCACTCGGTGCTCGGGCTGGACTTCCCGGCGGAGAAGTGGCTGGCGGCCGCGGCCGAGGCCCGGCGGGGCACGTACGCCGAGGCGAGCGTGCTCTGCGTGCTCATCGTCGGCGCGGGGGCGGTGTACCGGCTGCTGCGGCGCGAGCTGGACCGCAAGGACGTGCAGGGGCGGCTGATGGCGCGCAGCGAGGCCGCGGCGCAGGAGGCGAGCCGCGCGAAGAGCACCTTCCTCGCGAACATGAGCCACGAGCTGCGCACGCCGATGACCGCGATCCTGGGCTTCGCGGACCTGCTGGGCGCGCCCGCGCTCCCGGACGATGAACGCGTCGCGCACGCGCGGACGATCAAGCGCAACGGCGAGCAGCTGATGCGGCTGCTCAACGACCTGCTCGATCTTTCGAAGATCGAGTCCGGCAAGTTCACCGTCGAGAGCATCGACTGCTCGCCGCTGGAGGTGCTCGGCGACGTCGCGTCCCTGCTGGGGTCCAAGGCGCGCGAGAAGGGCCTGGCGTTCACGGTCGAGCACGCGTGGCCGCTGCCGGCGGCGATCAGGAGCGACCCGCTGCGTCTGCGGCAGATCCTCACGAACCTCATCGACAACGCCATCAAGTTCACGCCCGCGGGCAGGAGCGTCGCGGTGCGGGCATCGATGGAGGGTCCGTCGCTCCGGTTCGACGTGGCCGACACGGGCCTGGGCATCGCGGCGCACCAGATGGACCGCCTCTTCGACGCGTTCGAGCAGGTGGACGCGTCGATGGCGCGTCGCTTCGGCGGCACGGGGCTCGGGCTGCCGATCGCGCGCGAGCTGGCGCGCCTGCTGGGCGGCGACGTCACCGTCTCCAGCGGCGGGATCGGGGCGGGCAGCACGTTCACGGCGCGGGTGCGCGCCGGGGACCCGGCGGCGCTCACCATGCTGACGGCGCCGCCGAACGGCGCGGGGGCCCCGATCGCCGGCGCGCCGGCCGCCGCCCTGGCGTGCCGCGTGCTCCTCGCCGAGGACAGCCCCGACAGCCAGCGCCTCCTCTCGTTCATGCTCCGGCGCGCGGGCGCGTCCGTCGAGGTCGCCTCCGACGGGCACGAGGCCGTGCGGAAGGCCGCGTCGGCGCCGACCCCCTTCGACGTGGTGTTGATGGACATGCACATGCCGGGGCTGGACGGGGTCGACGCGACGCGCCAGCTGCGCGCGCTGGGCGTGACGACGCCGATCATCGCGCTCACCGCCAACGCGATGGCGGAGGAGCGGCGGCGCACGCTGGACGCGGGGTGCGACGACTTCCTCACCAAGCCGGTCGAGCCGCGGCGGCTCCTCGCGTGCGTCGCGCGGTGGGCGGCGATGCCGGCCCGCGCCGCGGCGTAGGGACGGGGCTTTGTTCTCAGCACAGAGTCTCGGAGAAGATGGGATCGATGAGAAGAGATTGATCGGGTTCAGGAGGCGGATGCCCAATGTGGCGGTGTCCGCGGCTTCAACCCGGCACTTCTCTTCGTGCTCATCTTCTCTGTGCCGCTGCGCTGAAATCGGCGACCCGCCGCCCCCATAGAATCCCGCTCGCGCCGGCCCCGGCGTGATCGGAGAAGGCGATGCCACTGGCGGAACGACCAACCGACCCCATACAGCCCGAGACGTCGGCGGGCCGGCGGATCGACGACCCGGCCGTGCTCGCGCAGATCGACGCGCTGCTCGCGAGCGCGGGCGCCAGGCCCGGCGATACGCAGACCCGGCTCGTCCGCGACCTGATCCAGAACGGCCTCAAGCTCCTCACCGACGGGCGCGACCTGGGCGAGCTTAAGCTCATGGTGAACTCGTTCAAGGAGATGCGGTACGCATACCGCGTCTTCGGCCGCTTCAAGGACCCGCACAAGGTCACGATCTTCGGCTCGGCGCGCACGCCCGAGGACCACCCGGATTACACCGCGTGCGTCGAGTTCTCGCGCCTCATGGCCGAGGCGGGGTGGATGGCCATCACCGGCGCGGGGCTGGGCATCATGAAGGCCGGGCACGTGGGGCCCGGGCGCGACGCGAGCTTCGGCGTCGCCATCCGCCTGCCCTTCGAGACGAGCGCGAACCCGGTCATCGCGGGCGACGAGAAGCTGATCAACTTCCGCTACTTCTTCACGCGCAAGCTCATGTTCATCAGCCAGGCCGAGGCGGTCGCCCTCTTCCCCGGCGGCTTCGGCACGCTCGACGAGGCCTTCGAGGCCCTCACGCTCGTGCAGACGGGCCGCAGCGTCCCGATGCCCATCGTGATGGTCGAGGGCGCCGGGGGCGACTATTGGAAGGGGTGGGACCTCTTCATCCGCGAGCACCTGCTCCGCCGCGGCTGGGTCAGCCCCGAGGACCCGGCGATCTACCACATCGCCGAGAGCCCGGCCGACGCGGCGCAGCACATCCTGCAGTTCTACCGCAATTACCACTCCAGCCGCTACGTCCGCGACCACTTCGTCATCCGGCTCAACAAGCCGCTTGCGGAGGCGGACGTCGCGGCCCTCGAGAACGAGTTCCGGGTGCTGATCAAGTCCGGCGGGCTGCGGCAGTCCGGCCCGCTGGAGGGCGAGGACGACCACCTGAACCTCCCGCGGCTGTCGTTCGAGCACACCAAGCACAAGTATGGGGTGGTGCACGCCCTGATCGACCGGATCAACGAACTCACGCCCCGGCAGGAGCCGTGGGCCGGATAGAGGCGAAGAGACGGCGTGGAGAACGTGGATCGGTGGACGGCGGCCGGACCCTCTGATCAGGGCGGCGCGATCCGAACGGTGCGGAGCGACCGCTCGCCGATCGCTGTTCACCGATCATCACGACCGAACACGGCGCCCGGCGGGGACCGCCGGATCACGCAAGACCCCCTCGGAGGGCTGACCGCCCAAGAAATGCGTCGCTCGCTGGTCATCCTGTCGGCAATGCTCGCGGGCTGCGCGGGCGGCCCCGCGCCGGAGCCGGCAAGGCCCGACACGGCGCCGGGCGTGGCGTCGCGCGGGCTGGGTCTCGAGGTGACGACGCTCGTGGTCGCCGGGCGCGGCGCGCCGACGCCGGCGAAGCCCGCCCGTCGGCGCAACTCCCCGCAGCCGCCGACGACGATCGAGGGAACGCTGGCGGCGCTGGGCGCAACGCCGCTGCAGTCGCCCGCCGCGGCGTTGTGGGAGCAGAACGGGATCAAGGTCTGGCGCATCCCCGTCGCGAAGGCGGCGGCGCTGCGCGCCGCGCTGCCGCCCGTCGCGCCGGTGCACGTGCAGTGGCTGGGCTTCGGGCCCGCGCGCCTTGAGGCGCTGCGCAGCCCGGCGGTGCGCTCGACCGAGGTGATCGCGCTCGACTCGGGGCTGGTGCCGCTCGAAACGGGGGGCGTGCGGCTGCTGGTCCGGTCGTGGGTGATGCCGGGCGAGGCCCGGGCGGGCACGCACGCGGCCCTCGCGCGGCTCGACGTGGTGCCGCAGATCTACCGCGATGCACGCGCAGAGCCGACGCTCCTCCCCACCGTGCAGGACACGTCCGAGGAAGCATCCGGCGCCTTGATGCAGCGCCTCGCGCTCGAAGAGACGCTCACCGGCGGCGACGCCTTGGTCTTCACCCTCGCGGGGGACACGCCGCGCCCGCCGGCACCGACAAAGAACGACGCGGCGGCGACCGACGAGCCCGGATTGCCCGCGCCCGTCGGGCTCGTGCCGCGGCGTGACGTGGGCCCGCCGGCGGAGACGGGCCTCACGCTCGGCCGCGCGCTCCTGACGGACGACCTGATGGCGGTGCGCAAGGGCGAGCGGGTGATCCTGATCATCGCGGCGCACCCGCCGCGGGAATTCAGGCTGCTCGGCGATGAGTGAGGTGAAGGGGTGCAAAGCCGCTCGGGCACCTAAAGGCCGAGGCACAGAAGGCGCGCCGCATCAGTCCGTCGGCACGAGAAAGTCAACCGAGTACTTCCTGACACGGCCCATTGCGCCGCCGCCGCTGCCCCAATCCACAACAGTGAGCTTCGTGCGAGGCGAAAAAACAAAGTACCCGGATGATGATGATTGCGGGCCGAAGCGTTGGTCAAGTATCTGCTTGATCACCAACCGCGCCTGCTCGTTGTCCGAGAAGATCCAGATTCTGTCTTCTGTCCTGAGCGGTTCACCGCGCAGCCCCTCGACGACAAGTTCCATGCCGCTGATGACAGCCCGTCCGGATCGCCTGTATTCAACGTTGCGCGCGACAGCGATCGGAGGTCCGAATCTTTCGACTACATCCGTTTGTGAAAGCGTCTCGATGGCAAGAGCTCGGTGCCCGATCCACCCGGCGACAGCAAGGCCTACAGCGCACATTGCCAAACCACAATAAATGGTTTTGCGACGCATCGCTTGCTCAACCGCCTAGATGCTCACCGCGAGCCGCGATGAACCAATCGCAAACTTCGCGTACGGCGCCGCGCCCGCCCGGGCGCGCCGTGACGAGGTGCGCCTCGCGCAGGACGTCGGGCCACGCGTCGGCGACAGCGATCGCGAGCCCGACGCGTCGCATGCACGGGATGTCGTTGACGTCGTTGCCGACATAGGCAGCGCGGGCGGCGTCCACCTTGTGCTCGGCGAGGGCGCGCGTGAGCATTGCGACCTTGTCCTTTTCGCCCTGCACGCAGGGGATGCGGAGCTTCTCGCAGCGTCGCGAGACGACGGGGTTCGTTTCCGCACTCACGACGATCATCGCGAGCCCGGCGTCGCGCAGCATGCCGACGCCCAGCCCGTCGCTGCGGTCGCAGAGGACGCCCTCGCGCCCGTCCTCCATCACCAGCACCTGGTTGTTGGTGAAGACGCCGTCGAAGTCGAAGATGAGGAGGTCAACGGCGCGGAGACGGGCGGGGTCGGGGAGCATGAGGAGGAGAATAGAGACGAAGTGACGGAGAGACGAAGTGGAAGAAAGGGAGGAGCGAACGAGGGCAGAAAAAGTCGGCCTCGCGGGACGCGCGTGAACAGGTAGCCCGAACATCAGGGAGGGGTCTCTTGGGCGGCTTGGCGGTCCCCGCCGATCTTCGGAGTTGCGGAGGCCGCTGGAGAGCTCGATGACCACAGAGGCACGGAGACACCGAGGAGAGGAGTTTGGAGGTGACGCGCGGGAGCGGCGGCCATCCCAATACGTCCCTGTCTTTTCTTCCGACCAATTCAATTCCTTCTCGGTGCCTCTTTGTCTCGGTGGTGAACGCGCTACCCGCCGCCAGCGCAACGGATTGTGCCGTGTTGACCGCCTGAAGTCTCACGCCGTTCGGTCCGATACTCCCGGTGAGGTGACCTCATGAAGATCCAGACCCGCCCGGAGCAGCGCCGCTTCCCCCGGACCACCATCGAGAAGCCCTGCAAGGTCTTTCACCCCGCCAGCGCCCGCTACCTGCAGGCGCGCACGCTCAACGTCAGCGACGCGGGCGCGATGCTCGAGATCCTCTGGCCCTGCAAGCTCAAGGCCGGCGAGGCTCTCGACGCGTACCTGCCGCCCGACGGCGTCGTGATCGTCAACCAGTCGCACCGCATCGCCGCCCGCGTCGTGCGCGTCCTCTCGACCGCGTCCACCTGCGTCGCGGCGATCAAGTTCGCAAAGCCGCAGCCGCAGTTCGCGGTGCGCGTGGCCAAGGCTGCTGCGTAAGAAGAACTCACCGCAGAGTCGCAGAGGAAGATGAGAAGAGGACAGACTGGCTTGGAAAGTGCGCACGGGCGCACCTCTTCAAATCAGTCCACTCTCTTCTCTGCGCCTCTGCGGTGAATGTTTTCAGTCTGCCTTCGCGAGGGCCGCGAGCCGCACGTGCGCTCGTTGGGGCGCGTCGCTCAGGGCGAGCATGCGGTCGATCGCCAGCAGCGCCAGCTCGCGCACCTTGGGCAGCACCTTCACCTCGTTGACGATGCGCGGCTTGCCCGCCTTGCCGCTGCCGACGCGCTCCTCGTGCCTGCCCGCGAGGTTGTCGAGCACCCAGAGCAGGTGCGGCTGATCGATACGGTACATCGTGGTGCAGAGGCACTGGCAGTCCGAGAGGATGCGGACGTGCACGCCCCGCTCGGCCGCCTCGCGTGCGAGCCGGTTCACGAGGTGGATCTCCGTCCCCACCGCCCAGCGCGACCCCGGGGCCGCGGCCCGGATCGTGCGGATGATGAACTCGGTGCTGCCGTTGAGGTCGGCCCTGTCCACGACCTCCTTGGCGCACTCGGGGTGCACGAGGATCGCCGTCCTGGTCCCTTCCTTCGCGTCCTGCTCTCGCACCGCGTCGCAGTGCTCGGGGCGGAAGAGCTTGTGCACCGAGCAGTGACCGGCCCAGAGGATCACGTCGCTGTTCAGCAGCTGCTCCGGCGTTGCGCCGCCCAGGGCCACGCCCCGGCGCGTCAGCCGCGGGTCGTACATGCACGAGCGGTTCGCGACGTCGATCCCGAACCTCGCCGCGGTGTTGCGGCCCAGGTGCTGGTCGGGGAGGAAGAGGACCTTCCTCTTGGTGGTCCGCCCCTCCGGGGCGGATCGGGGCGTTTGCTTTGTTTTGATCGACGGCCTGCGGCGTGACGATTCCGGCCAGCCCGCGTCGGGGTGCACGCGAGTCCAGGGGTACTGCGACGCCACGCCCACAAGACCCGCCACCACCGGGTTGCGAATGGTGTAAAGAAACTTCTCCGAAAATCCGCGCTCGTCTCGGATGACATGATCGAACCACTCGTCATTCCACACGTTCCCCCGTTCGCCACGTGCGTCGTTCAGTTGCTTGGAAGCAAACCGTTTGACGCTCGTCACGAGATCGCTGAGCGAATGGCCCTCGAACGGCCGGACCAGCCAGTGAACGTGTGTGTTCATCACGCTCGCCGCATAAACGCGGCATCGCTCGCCATCCCAGTGCGACAAAACCTCGAGAACGACCGCCATTTCCGCGTCGGACATCGGTCGGTCGTGGTGTGTTTTCCACGTAACGAAGTACGTCGCCCCTTCCAGCTCAAGGTGCGGCAGAGCACGGCGCGCACTGCGCATATCGGCCGGCGGCACCGAGCCCTTCGGGTACGGATCGCGTCCGCGAAAACCTACCGGGTGGCATGGGATGAAGTCCAGTGAATCAAGCTCCGTCGGAACACTGTGAAGGCCGAACGCGCTCGGCGCCGACGAAGAGCCGCCCCGGAGGGGCGGACCACCGCCCATCGCCCAGGAAAAAACCTCCAGCGCGTTGCTGCTCGTGCAGCACGCGCCGCCGTGCTCGCCCACGAACGCCTTGATCGCCGCGGAGGAGTTCACGTACGTGATCGGCACGACCACGCCCTCCCACCCTTGCTCGCGCAGAGCGGCGTGGATCTCCTCCCACGCCTGCACGGTGTCGTCGTACTGGGCCATGTCCGCCATCGAGCACCCCGCGGATATGTCGGGCAGGATGACGGCGACCTCGTCGGGCGTGAGCATGTCCGCCGTCTCGGCCATGAAGTGCACGCCGCAGAAGACGACCGCGCGGAGGGGCGTGCGGCGGTTGGGGTCGTTCACGAGGCCCGCCGCGGCCTGGCTCAGCTTGAGCGAGTCGCCCGTGATATCCGCGTGGCGGATGATCTCGTCGGTCTGGTAGTGGTGCCCGAGGATGACGACGGACTCGCCCAGCTCGCGCCGGCGCTCGGCGATCGCGTCCGCGAGCGCGCCCGCGGGCGTCTTGGTATAGACGTCGGGGAGCGACGGCTGCCAGAGCACAGGAAATAGTACGAACGGCGCGCGGCCCGAGTGCGGCGAACCGCGGGGGCGAGAGCGCAGAACGGGGAAGAGAGCAGACGCGCGACCGCGTTCTCAATCCCTCGGATCTTCGATCGTCCGACGCACTCGGCGACGCTGCGGCGAGTTCTCTTTACCGCGCGCCGGTCACGGCGGGCGCCTGGCGGGGCTTGATTTCCTGCACGGTCGGCCCGGTGCCGGCGATGCGCAGGCTGGGCACGCCCATCTCGACGCTGTCGCGCATCAGGCGGCCGACCTTGAAGCGCACGGCGCGCTTGGCGGGGACCTCGACCTTCTGCATGGTCTTGGGGTTCTGGGCGACGCGCGCGGCGCGCTCCCGCACCTCGAAGACGCCGAAGTCGCGGAACTCGAGCCGGTTGCCGCGGCGGAGTTCCACGATCACCTGGTCGAGCAGCTCCTGGCACACACGCTTCACGTCGTGGCGCTTGAGCTTGGTTTTTTCCGTGATGCGCTCGACGATTTCCTTCTTGGTGATCGTGGCCATGCGTGGGTCCTGAGCCCGCGGAGCGGGCGGGTTGCTTGGAAAGACCGGTGAGCCTCCGCCGCCCTTCCGTGGCACGCGTCCGCCCCCAAGTCCTGTCGGGGGCAGCAAGTATGGCGCGCATCGCCCCGTTCGTCAATCCGGAAATTCACCGTATCGCAACACTCCTCTTCTCTGTGGATGGGCTGTGGATGATCCGGATTTCGCTTGACAGAACGTCTCGACGCGTCCTCTCGTTCGAGAACACCCGTTCTAGAAGCGCAGCGACGCCCCGATCATCAGCCCCTGGTTCGCGCCGTTCGCTGCGAACTCACGGTCGCCCTCTCCCGAGGAGAGGTCGAAGAACGCGGACCGATAGCCCACATAGAGGCCGATGTTGGGCGTCGCGTCCCACGACGCGGCGACGTTCACGTCGCCCGAGAACGCCGTGTTGTCGCCCAGCGGCAGGCCGCCCGCGTCCGCCCCCACGCGGATGTTGAAGCGCTCGAAGACGCGCAGCGTCAGCGCGCCGCCGATGTACGGCATCAGGTACGTGTCGTCCGCCGCCGACGCGGGGCCGGGGCCGTCGACCGACCAATCGATGTCCATCAGCCGAACGCCCGCGATAAAGTCGACCTTGGACGCGAAGTCCACGCGGCCGTCCCCGTCGCGGTCGCGCCCCGGGCTGCGGTGCACGGTGTACGCGCCCTCGAGCTCGATCTGCGTGAGGTCGAAGGACGAAGAGACCGTGTCGCCGGGCAAGAACGACACCGCGCCGACCGTGCCCGCCCGTTCCATCGTCGCGGTCTCGTCCTGCGAGACCGCGGCGGCGCGGAGCGAGGCCTGCCACCGGTCGCCGATGTCCACCGCGACGCGGGCCGCGGGCGCGAGGTTGGGGCTGTCGAAGCCCAGCTCGTCCATCTCGACGCGCCCGGTGCCGCCGGGGAGCTGCAGCTCGCCGCCGACGCCGACGAACCAGAGCCCGGCCTCCGTGCGGAGCCGCAGCTTGACCGGCCCGTCCAGCGGGCCCTCCCCGCCCAGCGCCGGCGACGCGAGCGCGACGACCGCCATGACCCACACGTGCCGCATGCCGTGAAACCTCCCCGCCCCGACGCGCGCCCGAACCGAGCGACGCAGAGGCTAGCGTTCCTGCGCGATGGCGTCCGCCGCTCCCATCCTGGGAATCGAAACGAGCAACCCGAGCGCGCAGGCCGGGTGCGGTGTGGCGCTGGTCGATGCGGCCGGGCGCACGCTCGCGGTCGAGCCCCTCCGCGGCGCGGACGGCCGGGCCGATGACCTCGCCCCGAGCATCGACCGATGCCTGCGGGCCGCGGGCGTGCGGCCGGCGGACGTGCGCACCGTCGCTGTCTCCGCCGGGCCCGGCGGGTTCACGAGCGTCCGCATCGCGGTGACGACGGCGAAGATGCTCGCGGAGGCGACGGGCGCGTCGTGCGTGCCCGTTCCGACGGCGCTCGTCGTGGCGCACGCGGCGCCGGCGGCCACAGGGCCGTTCTGCGTCGCGCTCGCGAGCAAGGGGAGCGACGCGCACGTGACGGTGTTCGGGCCCGGGCCGGTGACCGCCGGCGCCGGACGCGTTCTCGACGCGGCCGGCCTCACGGCGCTGCATCGGCAGCGCCCGTTCGCGCTCCTCCTCGCCGACCGTTTCCTGCCGCAACCGATGCGCGACGCGGCGGAGCGGCTGGGCGTGCGCGTGGAGCCGCCCGTCTTCGACCCCGTCGCCTGCGCCCTCGCGGCGGCGGCGTGCCCGGCCCAAGACCCCGCGCGGGTGGTCCCGATCTACCCCCGCGAGCCCGAGGCGGTCACGAAGTGGCGGGCGATGCACGGGAAGGCGTGAAGGCGGACGGCCGCGCAGCGGGACGGGCCATACCGGACCGTGATCGGTGATCGGCGTCCGCGGGGCGCGTCGACCGCCCCGGCGCGGTCAGCGCGGCCATTCACCGATCACTCCCCCCCGCGCCCGGCGGGGCGCCGGTCCCGCGCACACACACACCCGGCCACACCGTCCAGACCGCCTCGTTATCAGGCCCGGCGGGCGCCTTCTCGCGCATCGAGATCAAGAGCGCCCCCTCACCGTTCGATCCCTGCGGAACGGCGCGGCTGCGCCGTCTGGGGGCTTTGGAGAAGTTCGCCGAGCGCGGCGGGCCTCCGAGCGCCCGGGGCTCCACGAGGGCGTGATCGTGTCAGAGCAAGTCCCCAGCGATGCCGCGACAAAGCGCGTGTTCACCACCGGCGAGGCCGCGGCGATCTGCAAGGTCAGCCAGCAGACGATCATCCGCTGCTTCGACAACGGTCGCCTCACGGGCTTCCGCGTGCCGGGGAGCAAGTTCCGGCGCATCCCGCGCGAGGAGCTTTTGCGCTTCATGCGCGCGAACAGCATCCCGCTGGACGCGCTGGAGGGGACGCGCAAGCGCGTGCTGATCGTGGACGACGACCCGGGCATCGTCGAGGTCTACCAGGAGCTGTTCGGCGCCGACGCGCGGCTGGACGTCAAGACCGCGACCAACGGCTACGACGCGGGGATGCTCACCGAGAGCTTCCGGCCGCACCTGGTCGTGCTCGACTACATGCTGCCCGACATCAACGGCAACCACGTGTGCAGGCGCATCCGCGAGAACCCCGAGCACGCCGAGACGAAGATCCTGATCGTCTCGGGCGTGGTGCGGGCCGAGGAGATCGACGCGCTGCTCAAGGCGGGCGCCGACGCCTTCCTGCGCAAGCCCTTCACGCTCGACGACCTCGTCCGCAAAGCCGGCGAGCTGCTCGGCATGGAGCGCGTGGGCGAGGCGGGCGGCGCAGCGGTGCTGGAGTAAGAGGAGCACGGATGACCGGGCTGCGTTCCGCGCCAACCCAACCACCGACGCGCGGGCCGGGCGAGAGCGCCGGCGCGGCGCGGATCGATCTGATCCTGGAGCGCGTGGACGCGCTCCCCACCCTGGGCCCGATCGCCGCGCGGGTGATCGAGCTGGGCTCCGCCGACGGCGTCGGCATGGACGAGGTGGCGCGCGTCATCGAGAGCGACCCGTCGCTCGCGGCGCGCGTGCTGGGCCTGTGCCGCCGCTCGGACACGGGGCTGGGGGACAAGATCACCACGGTCAAGCGCGCCGTGGTGATGCTCGGCCTCGACGCCGTGCGCAGCGCGATCCTCGCCGTCAGCGTGTACAACGCCCTCGGCGACGACGCCGCGGCGGAGGAGCCGGCGATCGACCTCTCGGCCGACGTGGGCGTGCCGGGCGACGGCGCGGGGGGGTTCGACCGCGCGGGCTACTGGCGCTTCTGCATCGGTGTCGCGTGCGCGAGCGAGCTGATCGCGGAGCTGGAGAAGAACAGGGGCGTCGCGCCCGAAGAGGCGTTCCTCGCGGGGCTGCTGCACGGCGTCGGCAAGCTCGCCCTCGATTACGCGCTGCCGCGGTCGTACGACACCGTCGTGCGCCTGGCGGAGAAGCGCGGCGAGTCGAGCGCCGCCGTGGAGCGCGACCTGCTGGGCGTCGACCACCACACCGCCGGCAAGCGGCTGGCGCAGCGCTGGAAGCTCCCGCCCGCGGTGCAGGAGACCGTCTGGCTGCACGACCAGCCCAGCGCCGCGCTCGCGGGCTCCGCCTCGGCGGGGCTCATCGGCGTCGTCACCGGGGCCAGGGCGCTCTGCCGGCACCTGCACGTGGGCTGGTCGGGCGACTTCTCACGCGGCGGCGACGTTGCGCGCGTCTGGCGGTCGCTGGGCCTGCGGTGCGAGCCAGACGCCGTCGCGCGGCTGCTGCACGAATCTCTCGCCGAGCGCCTGCGCGTGCTCGGGCTCGACAAGGCCACGACGCCCGCCCTCATCCTCGAGAGCCTGACGAGCGCCACGCGCCACCTGAGCCGGAGCAACGCCGCCCTGCGCGAGGACCTCGGCCGGGCCCTGGCCCGCACGCGCGCGCTCGACGAGATCGCGTCGTTCAACGCGGCCCTCGACGGCGAGGCCGGCGTCACGCAGTGCATGGCCGCGGTGTGCGCGTCGGCCGCGCGGGCGCTGGGCGTGCGGCGCGCCGTGGCCGCCGCCCGATCGTGCGAACGCTGGCGGCTGGTGGAGCAGGGCCCCGGCCGGGACGTGCGCGTGGACGCGCCGGCCGAGCCGGGCGACGAGGTGCTCGCGCTCCTCGCGGCCCTGCCCGACGGCGCTTCCCAGGCCCCCGCCGGGGCGTGCGCGTGGATCGGCGAGGGCGCGGGCGTCCGCGTGCTGCCGCTGCGGTCCCGCGCCAACCGCGCGCCGGAGGGGTTCGTCTTCTTCGACGGCGCGGCGGACGGCGCGGGGATCGCCCCGCTCGTCACCGCCTGGGCCCACGCGCTGCGCAACGCGGCGCAGCGCGAGAGCGCGGCGCGCACGAGCGAGCGGCTCGTCATCGCCAACCGCGAGCTGGCGCAGACGCAGGCGCGCCTCGCGGAGCAGGAGAGCATGGCCCGGCTGGGCGAGACGACCGCGGGCGCCGCGCACGAACTCAACAACCCCCTCACCGTCATCAGCGGCCGCGCGCAGCTGCTGCTCACGCGCCTGCGCGACGAGCGCGACCGGGCCGCCGCGGCGGCCATCCAGGCGGCGGCGCGCGACATCGGCGACCTCATCAAGAGCCTGCACCTGCTCTCCTCGCCGCCCAAGCCGAGGCTGGCCACGTGCTCGCTGCGGACCGTCGTGCAGGAGGCGATCGACGCGGCGCGGCAGCGCGTGGGGACGGACTGCACCACGACGTTCGATCTCTCGAAGGCTCCAGAATCCATCGCGACGGACCCGGCGCTGCTGCGCGGCGCGCTCACGGAGCTGATCGCCAACGCGCTCGACGCCTCGCCCCGCGGGCGCGCGACGGTGCAGGCCGTCGCCGACCCGAACGGGCGCGACCTCGAGCTGCGCGTC
The DNA here is from genome assembly GCA_035628115.1 of Phycisphaerales bacterium. Lineage (GTDB taxonomy): Bacteria > Planctomycetota > Phycisphaerae > Phycisphaerales > UBA1924 > BJHL01. The sequence goes on from DASPKL010000023.1 coordinate 154,848, forward strand.
ATCGACGACGGGCCGGGCCTCTCGGACAAGGCCCTCGTGCACGCCTTCGACCCGTTCTTCAGCGAGAAGCCGGCGGGGCGCGGGCACGGCCTGGGCCTCCCGCGCGCCCGCGTGATGGCCGGGGCGCTGGAGGGGGAGATCCGGCTGGAGAACCGCCCGCCGGTTCAGCTCGCGCAGCCCGCGAAGGGCAAGCCCGAATCCGTGGCCAAGCCCGGCGGCACGAGGGCGACGCTGGTCGTGCGCCTCTGGTCGCCCGTGAGCGTGGCGAGGCCGAAGGCGTAAAGACAAAACCGGGATCGGGGATCGGCGCATGGTGGCATTGGGTCGCTCGGAGCGCACGGGCGCGATCCGAGCGGTGCGCTGCCACCATGCTCCGGTCACCGATCACCGATCCCGGCTCGCCGCCGCATCCTTCTTGAGCGAAACCCCGCACTTTCCTCGGCTTGCGCGCCCACGCGCCGGTCCCGACGCACGCGCCTGAAGACGCCTCCATTCCGCGTCGATGCAATGGGTCGTGAGCAAGGGCGCGCCCAATCCGCAACGGACCCTCCGCGTCGGCGTCCTGTGCGCCGGCACGGATGTCCCGGTCCTCGACGCGGGCCAGGGCGTGCGCTTCGTCCCCGCGGCGGCCGCGCACGACCTGCGCCTCATCGTCGGCGACGGCGCGGAGGTCGCCCGTCTGCTCAAGGAACCCTCCCGCCGCCCCACGGCCGTCGCCCTCGCGCCCGGCGTTGCCTCGATCGAAGCCCCGCTGGTTGGAGAGATCGTGCGGAGCGGCGTGTCTGACGTCATCCGCCTGCCCGTGCCCGCGGCGGAGCTGGCCGAGCGCCTGCGCGCCGTCTCGAAGCGCGGGCGCGCGAGCGCCCGCGACCGGGCGCTGTGCGAGCAGCTCTCCGGCGCGTGCGGGCAGCTCGCCGCGGCGTCGCGCGAGCTTGCCGACCGCATGGAGATGATGCGCACGGCGAGCGAGCTCGAGACGCTGCTGCGCCAGGAACTCGACGCCGAGGCGCTCCTGCGCACGACGCTGGAGTTCCTCCTGCGCCGCGTCGGGAACACGAACGCCGCGATCTTCCTCCCCGACAGCGCCGGGGACTTCTCCCTCGGCGCGTACGTGAACTACGACTGCCCGCGCGACTCGGCCCAGGGCATGTTCGACGACCTCTGCGGCGTCCTCGCCCCGGCCATCGCCGGCGCCGAGGGCCGGCGCGTGATCGCCGACGCGGGCGCGTTCCGCCCCATCGCCGACGCGGGGCTGACGTGGATGCGCGACGCGACGATCGCCGCGACCGTGAGCCACGGCGACGGCGAGTGCCGCGCGATCACGTGCGTCTTCCGCGACAAGCGGCACCCGTGGGACGATCGGAGCGTGGCCCTCCTGTCGATCATCGGCGGGCTCTTCGCGCAGCAGTTCGAGCGCGCGAAGCGGACCTCCGGGCGCCACCTGCCCGGCGGGCACTGGCACCTCTCCGACGATGAAGACCGCGGCATGGCGGCGTGAGGTGACCGCGATCGACGAATCGACGCACGCGCCGGGCCTCCATGAGGAGGTGAGCAGGTGCGGAGGTGTGCAGGCGGTGGCGCGGCGCGAGCCGAACGAGCTCCGCCGTCATCCATTCATCGCTGGTAGCTCTCGATGCCGTCTCCGGCTTTGTCGTGCCCTTCTCTTTGCGCCCGGCGAATCGTCGAGCCCCGGCGGTGCCCCCGCAGGCCCGGTTGCCTGCACGCGAGCGGCCGGCGGTCAGACAGAACGAGTCCCGCGAGCACCGACACCGGGCACACCCTCCGCGTGGAAGATCCCGGACGATCAACGCGGTCGTACGTCGGCCCGGCGTCCCCCGGTCCCGCGGAAGAAGAAGGCCCCGGAGAGGGACGGGCTGCCAACGAAAAGCCCCCCGCTTCCGCAGGGGGCTTCGGTGGTCACTGGTTGTCGCTCCGGCTTACGTGCTGCCGGTGGGCGCGGGCTTGGGCGGGATCGTGTCCGAGGGCTGGTCGGCGAACTTCTCGACCAGCTCCTGCGGCGCGGGGGCCGAATCGAAGTAGAGGTGGTCCTCCGGCTTCCCTTCGGCGTCGTTGCGGCGCGTGACCTTGATCGTCGAGGGCGCCGTGAACTGTCCCTGCAGGAGCATCTCGCTGAGCGGGTCTTCGACGTACTGCCCGATCGAGCGGCGGAGCGGGCGGGCGCCGAACTCCGGGTTGTACCCCTTGTCGATGAGGAAGTCCTTGGCCGCCTGGTCCATGTCGAGGGCGAAGCCCTGCTGGTAGAGCCGCTTGCCGACCTTGGCGACCTCGTAGCCGACGATGCGGGTGAGGTCCTCCTTGTTCAGCGGGCGGAAGACGATCACGTCGTCGAGGCGGTTGATGAACTCGGGGCGGAAGAACCGCTCGATCTCCTTCATCAGCACGCTCTTGACGTTGTCGTAGTCGGTCGCCTCCGTGCGCTTGCCGAACCCGAAGCCGGCGCCGCCCTTGATGATGTCGCTGCCGAGGTTGCTGGTCATGATGATGACCGTGTTGCGGAAGTCGACGTTGCGGCCGAAGGAGTCGGTGAGGCGGCCCTCCTCCATGATCTGGAGGAGCATGTTGAAGACGTCCGGGTGCGCCTTCTCGACCTCGTCGAGCAGGACGACCGCGTAGGGCCGGCGGCGGATGCGCTCCGTCAGCTGGCCGCCCTCCTCGTAGCCCACGTAGCCCGGGGGCGCGCCGATGAGGCGGCTGACGTTGTGCTTCTCCATGTACTCGCTCATGTCCAGGTGCACGAGGGCCTCCTCGTCGCCGAACATGAACTCCGCGAGCGCCTTGCTGAGCAGCGTCTTGCCCACGCCGCTGGGGCCGAGGAAGATGAACGAACCCATCGGCCGCTTGGGGTCCTTGAGGCCGGCCCGGGCGCGCCGGATGGCCTTGCTGACCGCCTTGATGGCGTCCTCCTGGCTGATCACCTTCTTGTGCAGCTCCTCCTCGAGCTTGAGGAGGCGCGCGGCCTCGTCCTTCTCGAGGCGCTTGAGGGGCACGCCGGTCATCTTGGAGACGACCTCGGCGATGATCTCCTCATCGACGGTGCCGCTGGCCTCCTGCTGCTTGGCGCGCCACTCCTTCTGGATCTCCTCCTTGCGCTTGCGCTGCTGCTCGGCCTGGTCGCGCAGCTCCGCGGCCTTCTCGTAGTCCGCGGCCCGCACGGCCTCGTCCTTCTGCACGCTCAGGCGCTCGATCTCCGCCTCGATCTCCGCCAGGTCCGGCGGCTTGGTCATGCCCTTGAGCCGCACCCGCGCGCCGGCCTCGTCGATCACGTCGATCGACTTGTCCGGCTGCACGCGCCCGCTGATGTAGCGGCCGGAGAGCTCCACCGCCGCCTTGACCGCCGCGTCGGTGATCCGCACCCGGTGGTGCTGCTCGTACTTGTCGCGCAGGCCCTTGAGGATCGCGACCGTCTGCTCGCTGTTCGGCGGGTCGACCGTGATGGCCTGGAAGCGCCGCGCCAGGGCCGCGTCCTTCTCGATGTACTTGCGGTACTCGTCGAAGGTCGTGGCGCCGATGCACTGGATCTCGCCGCGGGCGAGCGCGGGCTTGAGGACGTTGGACGCGTCGATCGCGCCCTCCGCGCCGCCCGCGCCCACGAGCGTGTGCAGCTCGTCGATGAAGAGCATCACGTTCTTGGCCTTGCGGACCTCGTTCATGACGGCCTTGATGCGCTCCTCGAACTGCCCGCGGTACTTGGTGCCCGCGACCATCATCGCCAGGTCGAGCACGACCAGGCGCTTCTCGGAGAGGATGTCCGGCACGTCGCCGCCGACGATGCGCTGGGCCAGGCCCTCGACGATCGCCGTCTTGCCGACGCCCGCCTCGCCGAGGAGGACCGGGTTGTTCTTCGTGCGGCGGCAGAGCACCTGCACGACGCGCTCGATCTCGTTCATGCGCCCGATCACCGGATCGAGCTGCCCCTCGCGGGCGAGCTCCGTCAGGTCGCGCCCGAAGCTGTCGAGCGCGGGCGTCTGGCTCCGGCCGCGCTTGCCGCCGGTCGAGGCCGCGGCCCCGCCCGCGCTGGGCGCCGAGGATTCCTTGATCGCGCCCGGCGTGCCGCCCGCCTCGGCGGTGTCGTCGCTCTGGTTGCCCGCGCCCAGCAGGTTCAGGACCTCCTCGCGGACCTCCTCGAGCTTGAGGCCCAGGTTCATGAGCACCTGCGCCGCGACGCCGTCGTGCTCGCGCAGCAGGCCGAGCAGCAGGTGCTCGGTGCCGACGTAGTTGTGGTTGAGGTTCCGCGCCTCCTCGATGGCGTACTCGATCACCTTCTTGGCGCGCGGGGTCTGGGGCAGCTTGCCCATCGTGACCATCTCCGGCCCCGCGCGCACCAGGCGCTCGACCTCAAGCCGGACCTTGCGCAGGTCCACGTCGAGGTTGCGCAGGACGTTCGCGCCCACGCCGCTCCCCTCCTTGACGAGGCCGAGCAGGATGTGCTCCGTCCCGATGTACTCGTGGTTCAGCCGCTGCGCCTCCTGGTTGGCGAGCGCCATCACCTTGCGGGCGCGGTCTGTGAAGCGTTCAAACATCGTTGTTCCTCCGCACGAGGCACCGCCACGGGGCGCTGACCCGCGTCATGTCTTTACGTCGCGGCGTGCGTGAAAGATTGCCGAAGCCAGCCTTCCCGCCGCCCTCGCCCTGCACTCACGCCCCATCCCGCCGCCGCTCCTCTTTGATGCCTTCCGGACAATATCGGCACGGCGGGCTCAAGCGTTCGATCCATCCCGCCGACGGCCCCTAAACCCCGATCCCCCAGCGGTTAGGGTGCCCTCGGAACGCGCCCGGACGGCGCGGTTTCGGCGCGACGCCGGGGACCCCGAACCAGTGCGAGCGGCGTGCCGGGATGAAGGCCACCGCGCGGGCCGCGGGCGATGCGCGATCGACACCGACCCCGCGCCGAGCCGCCCGCGATGCCGGAATGGCAGGTGATGGACGGCCGGCGAACGCGCACGCCTTGCCGGCATGCTCGGACCGCGATGGTGCGCCGCGTGCGAATGGCGCGACTTCTCTCGGTGCTCCGCCGCTCCGCGGCGGTGTTTTCGGTGCGCCTCCGTCGCGGCGGGTCTCCGAGACTCGGCGGTGCGCTTCCACGCCGAAGGCGTGCTCGCTGGATGCGAAGGTGCTGCCTAGGAATCGTGCCGCCCGCTCGCTCGCACGCGGGATTGTCCGGCGGCGCGTACGCCCCGCTGCGTGCCCAACACCGTCGACCGGCTCACGCTATCGTGATCGACTGGTCCAGGTACACGTCCTGCACCGCCTGCAGCAGGGCCGCACCGTCCTTCATCGGCTTCTGGAACGCCTTGCGCCCGCTGATGAGGCCCATGCCCCCGGCGCGCTTGTTCACGACCGCGGTCCAGAGCGCTTCCTGCAGGTCGGTCGCGCCCTTGCTCTCGCCGCCGGAGTTGATGAGCGGCACGCGCCCCATGTAGTTGTTGAGCACCTGGTAGCGGCAGAGGTCGATCGGGTGCCCGCCCTGGCCCGCCTCGTCGCTGCCGGTGAGGTTCGTGTACACGCGCTTGTCCCACTTGCCGTAGGCGCTCCCGCCGCTGTTGATCGCCGCGTAGCCGCCGTTGTTGGTCGGGATCTTCTGCTTGATGATGTCGGCCTTGATCGTCGCGCCCAGGTGGTTGGCCTGGCCCGTGAGGTCCGCGCTCGCGTGGTAATCGACGCTCTTGCCGTCCGCGCCCTTCACCTTGAAGGCGTTGTTGCGCGTGTAGCACCAGAGCACCGTCACCATGCCCAGCGCGTGCGCCTCCTCGAACATGTCGGAGACGTACGCGATCTCGTCGCGGCTCGTGTCGTTGCCGAAGTAGATCGTGGCGCCCACGGCCAGCGCGCCCATCTCGAAGCACTGTCGGACGCTGCCGAAGTACGACTGCCTGTAGATGTTCGGGTAGGTGAGCATCTCGTTGTGGTTGAACTTGACGAGGAACGGGATCTTGTGGGCCCACTTCCGCGCCACCGCGCCCAAGACGCCGACCGTGCTCGCCACCGCGTTGCACCCGCCCTCGACGGCCAGGCGCACGATGTTCTCCGGGTCGAAGTACTCGGGGTTGGGCGCGAAGCTCGCGCCCGCGCTGTGCTCGATCCCCTGGTCCACCGGCAGGATGCTCACGTACCCCGTGCCCGCGAGGCGGCCGGTGTTCAGGATCGTCTGGAAGTTGCGCAGCACCGGCACCGACCGGTCGGTGTTGCTGAAGACCTTGTCGACGAAGTCCGGGCCCGGCGCGTGGATCGCGGAACGCGGGAACCTGGCCTCGTAGCGGACGAGCTTGTCGTACTCGGCGCCGAGAACATCGCGGATACTCGTGGGCATGGGGAATCGTAGAAAGCGGAAAAGTCGGAAAACGGCGAAGCGGAAAATCAGGAGGCGGCGGCCCTCCCCGTCTTCATTTTCCTCTTCCCACGTTTCCGGTTTGCCGCTCTTCCCTCACGCCCTCGCCGCCGCGGCCTTCTCCTCCGCCTCCGCCTCCTGCGGCGTGGGGTACGCGATCCGGGCGTGGTGCATGCTCGTCAGCGTGCGCGAGACCGAATCGACGATCGTCGAAAGTTCCCGCAGCGTGAGGTTGCAGTCGTCGAACTGCCCGTCGCGCAGCCGCCGGTCCGAGATCTCGCGCACGAGCGAATCGATCTTCGAGGGGGTGGGCTCGCCGAGGGCGCGCGTCGCGCTCTCGCACGCGTCGGCGATCATCAGGATCGCCGCCTCCTTCGTGCGGGGCTTGGGGCCGGGGTAGCGGTACGCGAACTCGTCCGGCAGCAGCTCCTCCGGGTCCTCGTCCAGCTGCGCGGTCGCGAAGGCCTGCCGCCGCGCGCGGTGGTAGAAGTACTCCACGAGCGTCGTGCCGTGGTGGCTCTCGATGAAGTGCCGCACGTTCATCGGAAGCCTGAACTCGCGCGCGAGCTCCATGCCGTCCTTGACGTGCCCCACCACGATCAGGAGGCTCATCGCCGGGCTCAGCTTGTCGTGCCGGCTCGCGCTCCCCGCCTGGTTCTCCACGAAGTACTCGGGCTTGTTCATCTTGCCCACGTCGTGGTAGAGCGCGCCCACGTACGCGAGCAGCCCGTCCCCGCCGATCGACTCGGCCGCCGCCTCTGCCAGGCTCGCGACGTTGAGCGAGTGGGTGTACGTGCCCGGCGCCCGCATCTGCAGCTCGCGCAGCAGCGGCTGCTTGGGGTCGCGCATGTCGCTCAGGGTGAGCCCGGTCGTGACGCCGAAGGCCCGCTCGATTGCCGGGAGCGTGAAGAGCGTCACGGCGCCCGCGACCATCATCCCCGCGCCGCAGAGGACCGCGTCCGTCGCCAGCTCCTGCAGCACGTCGAGCGGGTGCAGCTCGGTCGCGCGGGTGAGCAGGCCCATCACGACCGTGGCCGCCGCGATCCCCAGCCCGCCCGCGGCGCTCGTCCGCACCAGCGAGCGGCGGTCGCGCACCTCCCGCAGCGTGGCGGCGACGCACAGCACGCCGGCGACGGCCACGCACAGCGCGCCCAGCCCCTGGTCGAGCGCGAGGCACACGAGCAGGCCGTGCATGAGCCCGAACGCCAGCCCCGCGCGCCGGCCGTAGCCGACGATCGTCAGCAGCGCCGCGCAGGCGCTGGGCAACGCCACGAAGACGGCGAGGAACGCCGGCGCGAGGGCCGCGCCGACGCACGCGAGCGCGAGCCCCGCCAGCAGCAGGAGCGCCATGCCGAAGGCCCGCGCCGCGCGCTTGCGCAGCACCGGCACGAAGAGCGTCGCGTACGCCGCCAGCGCCGCGCTCACGCCCAGCGACACCGCGAGGAGGCTCCCCCACTCCACCGCACGGTCGAGCCACGTCCGGCCGCCGTCGTACGCCCGCATCTCCTCCGCCACGAGCGCCGCCTGCGACTGCGTCAGCGGCTCGCCACGCCGGTAGATCACCTCGCCCCGCGGGATGCGCACCCGCACCGGCGGCACCTCCGCCACCGCCGCGCTCTGCGCCGCCGCCGTCGCCGCGGCGTCGAAGGCGTACGTCGGGCGCTCCAGCCGCACGAGGCGCGCGACGACCGCGCCGCGCACGGCCGGGGCGAACCCCGCGTCGCGCGCGATCGACCGCATCGCCATCACCACCCGCTCGGTGTCTGCGAGGTTGATCAGGTCGCCCCGGTAGACCTCGTCCGCCCAGCCGGTGGAGTCCCTGAGCGAGACCGCGGTGTGCGTCCCCTCCTGCATCGCCCGCTGGTACGTCTGCGCGTCCAGCAGCGGCCTGCGGCGCAGGAGGTTGTTGAGCTCCGACACCGCGCTCGTCCACGCGCTGTCGTTGCGCCCCGCCTCTCGCACCGCCTCGAGCACCTGCTGCGTCAGCCCGAACTGCTCGCGGATCGCCGGGTCCACGTCCGACGCCGACGCCGCGCCCTCGACCGTCTCCGGCAGCCGCCGGATCGACGCCACGACCTCCGCCAGCGCCGCCTCGTCGGCGACGTACACCCGGGGCGTGCGCAGCCGCGCCGCGTCGCGCGCCTGGCGCGTCTGCACCTCGTCGATCGTCGCCAGCTGCTCCACGCGCACCACGCGCGTGTCGTGCATCACCCGCCCGGGCGCCACCAGCGGCCGCGTCCGCGTCCACGCCGCCAGCGCCGTCGCGGCGACCGCGAAGAAGAGCACCACGAGCAGCCCCAGCACCGCCGCGGAGTCCGACACGCCGTCGGAAATGCGGCCGATCCCGAACAGCGCGCGCAGCCCGCCCCGGCGCGACCGCACGCTGCGTGCGAGCGCCCCGGTCCTGGCGAGTTGTGGATCGTTTCTGCTCATACAGCGACGCGCGGGGGCGTCCGCCGATCAGGCCGCGCCGCCGTCCCCATTCTCTATCGACCCGTCGGCCCGGTCACTGTGCGCGTTTTCGGACGTCGCCGCACGCCGCCTCGGCCCCTTTTTCGGCGGCTCGTACGCCGCGATGATCCGCCGCACAAGGTCGTGGCGCACCACGTCCGTCTCGTCGAACCCGACGAACGCCACGCCCTCCGTCCGCGCCAGCCGCGCCGCGGCGTCGGTCAAGCCGCTCGGGGTGTCCGGCGGCAGGTCCGTCTGGGTCGGGTCGCCCGTCACGATCATCTTGGAGCCCTGGCCCAACCGGGTCAGGAACATCTTCATCTGCCCCGCCGTCGAGTTCTGCGCCTCGTCCAGGATCACGACGGAGTTATTCAACGTCCGCCCGCGCATGAACGCCAGCGGCACCACCTCGATCACGTCGTTGTCCACGAAGCGCCGCGCCGCGGAGAAGTCCATCATGTCGTTGAGCGCGTCCAGCAGCGGACGCAGGTAGGGGTTCACCTTCTCGCGCAGGTCGCCGGGCAGGAACCCCAGCCGCTCGCCGGCCTCGACCGCCGGACGCGCGAGGATCACCCGCTTGCACTGGCCGCTGCGCAGCAGGTGCACCGCCGCGGCGACGGCCAGGTACGTCTTGCCCGTGCCCGCCGGGCCAAGACCGAAGACGAGGTCGTACTCGCGGATCGCCTGCAGGTACGCCCGCTGGTTTTCCGTCTTGGGCCGCACCGGCTTGCCGCCGACGAACACGTTGAGCCGGTCCTCCCACGCGCCCGCGTGCTCGCCGTCGTTGCGCGTCCAGCCCCGGGTCTCCTGGGCGCGCATCGCCTCGTCGGTGATGAGGTCCATCACCTGCTGCCGCCCCATCGGCTGGTTGCCCTCGGCCGCGTCGATGAGCGCCTCGAGGACGCGCTTCGCGGCGGTCACGCCCTGCGCCGACCCGGTGACGGTCACCCGGCCTTCGCGCGCCAACACTTCCACGTCCAGCGCTTCGCGCAGGAGCTTCAAGTTGCGTTCCGATGCGCCCACGACCGCGACCCGGCCGGTCCCGGAGGGCACTCTGATGACCGCTTCCACCGCGCTGCCACTCCGAGCCGGTCCGGGCAGAGGGCCCGCCCCCCGACGCCCGTTCCGAGGACATCGTATGGCCCACTGGCCCCAAGGGTTCGGTCTGTCTGTGAGCGTTCTGTTCGGGGTTCTCGCGGGCTGCGCCGGTGTCTCGAAGCCGCCGGAGGCGGAGTCACACTCGATCATCGTCCACGCGGATTGGGACGACTGCGATGCCGCCGCCCTGATCACCGCCTCCCGATGCGAGATGGGCATCGTCGAGCGCCGTGGTCGAATGAGCCCTCCCACGAAGGTGTACGAGCTCGTCACGCCGGGGAACGAGACGGCGTGGCTCACGGTGCGGTGGGCCGGCGAGGGGGATCCGGTGTCGGGGCCCATCCGCCTCGAAGCGCGGGTTTTGGACGCTCCCGACGACCCCCGCGCCCGGCGTCTCGTCGGTGCGATGCGCCACCGCCTGCGCCAGCTCCGCGGTGTCGAGACCGCGCCGCTGGACGCGCCCCTCCGCTAGCGCATCTTTCGGCGCGGACTCTTCATACGGCGTCCGGGGCTCCTTCATCGCAGCGGCAACATACCTTGCGAACGCGGTTTTCGCCCCGCCCCGCGGGCGCGTCGACACGCCGCGACCGAGGGACATCATGCCAGACACGTCCGCGCCCACCACCCCCGCGCCCGTCGCAGCATCGCCCCGCAAGCGTCGCCGCTGGCCCTATGTCGTGGGGGGGGTCGTGCTGCTCCTCCTCGTCCTCGTGCTCCTCGCCCCCACGATCGCGTCGGGGCTCGCGCCCGGCGTCATCCGGTCGCAGGCGAGCAAGTACGTAGAGGGCGATGTCACCGTCGGCGATGCGTCCCTCTCGTGGGGCGGCCCGCAGCGCGTAGGGCCCATCACATGGAACGGGCCCGACGGCCAATCCGTCGCGCGCATGACGGTCGCCGTGGACGCGGGGCTCATGGCCCTCGCCACCGGTGGGCTCAACCTCGGCGTCGTCGAGGTGAGCGACGGCGAGATGCGCGTTGTTCGGCGCGCCGACGGCAAGCTCGCGATGGCCGAGCTTGTCAAGCGCCCGCAGCAGAACCGGCCGGCGCAGCCCGCGGCCAAGGAGCCGGCCCGCCTGCCCAAGGGCCTCAGGGCGCACGTCACAGTCAAGAGCATGGACATCACGTTCATTGACGAGGCGGGCCAGGGCGGCGCCGCGTCGCCGACCACGATCACGCTGCAGGACGTGCAGGGCGAGGCCGGTATCGACCCGGGCCAGCCGCTGGTGGTGAAGCTCAACGCCACGACGAGCACGCCCGGCGCGCAGCCGGGCAGGATCGCCATCGACGCCCGCGCGACCAACTGGGCCGACGCCAACGGCGAGCTCACGCCGACGCTGATGGACGCGGACGCGAAGGTGACGGTCGAGGGCCTGCCCCTCGCGCTCGCCGATGCGCTCCTCGGCCCCATCGTGAAGGACGCCGCCGGGGCCGCCGTCCCGCTCGCGCGCTCCATCGGCCCCATCGCGAACGCGCAGATCACCTTCACCGGCGGCCTGAAGGACGCTTCCGCGCAGGTCCGGGCCCAGGCCGAGCGCCTCGACGTCGCCGGCGATCTGCGCGTGACCGACGGCGTCCTCACCAACGTCTCGCCTGTCACCGTCTCCGTGCGATCCGGCGCTCTCCCCGACCTCGTCCCCGCCCTCCGCGGCGCGCTCGACGAGAACGGGGGCGGGCGCATCACCCAGCTCCCCGACGCCGCGGCGACCATTCAACGGCTTTCCGTCCGCCTGCCCCAGGACGGCAAGCCCCTCGACCTGCGCGGCTCCGCGATCGACGCGACGCTCTCGCTCACGCGCACCACGGGCCTCGTGCGTTTGCGGCCGAACGAGCAGCCGCGCGAGTCGGTCCTGGAGCCCCTCAGCATCCGCCTCACGAGCGACGACCTCGCGCAGGGCCTCAAGGTGCAGGGCGGCACGCGCGCGACCATCGGGGGCGAGCCCGCGGGCACCGCCGCCATCGATGCCACCGTCGCCGGGCTGCTCGACGAGAACGGCGCGCCCGTCACCGGCGTGCCCCGCAACATCAGCGGCGCGGTGCGCGTGCAGCAGATCGCCACCGCGATCGCCCAGCCCTTCGTGCAGCCGCTGGGCATCGTCCTCGCCGAGGACATCGGCCCCGTCGCGGACGTCGAGCTGACCGCCAACACGCCGCAGGGACAGCGGAACGCGATCGACGCCGACGTGCGCGTCGTGGCGGAGAACCTCTCCGTCGCCGGCTCGCTGCGGGCGAGCCCGGCGCAGATCCAGTCAAAGGGCGGGAGTTTCACCGTCGAGGCGCGCAGCCTCGGCCGCATCGCGCGGGCGCTCACGCGGGAGGGCCCGTGGGTCGTGCAGGGCGCGGAGGGCGCACCCGGCCGCCTTTCGCTCACCGAGATGGGCTTCACCATCCCCCTCAAGGAGGGCGCGCCCGTCGTCGAGCAAACCTCCGCCTACTCCAAGTTTGCCGTCGAGGGCCTCGCCGCGGCCCCGCGTGAGGCGACGCGCCCCGATGTCGCGCCGATCGTGGTGCGCCGTATGTCCGGCGGGGCGGCGATGCGCCCCGGCATGGAGGTTGACTCCGGCTTCTCCTCGACCCTCGCGTACACGGGGCAGGAGTTCAACTTCGGCGTCGATGTCAAGGGCCTCGACCTGCCCGAGCCCGCGGCAACGCCCGCGCCGGCGGCAGGGAACGCGCCCGCAGCGGGCCCGGCGACGCCCGCCGCGCCGGCGCTCATTCCGCTCCCCGGCTCCTTCAAAATCACGCTCGCGAACATGCCCGTCGCCGCGGCGAACCTCTTCCTCCCCGTGCCGACAGAGCAAGGCGCCCCCGACCTCGCCGCGGTGCTGCGCGATGCGCTCGGCGACCGCCTGACCGTGCGCGCGCAGGGCACGCCGGTGGAGGGTTCGCCCGAGACGATGGCCATCGAGTTCTCCGCGCAGGCGCCGCCCGGGCTCAACCTCGCCGGCAAGGCCCGCGCCACGCCGCGAGAGCTCGCGACCGAGCCCATCACCGGCGAGATCGCTGTCTCGCCGCAGTCGCTCGACGCGATCCTGCGCAACTTCGCGCCGGAGATGCAGGACAAGCCCACGCTCGTCGGCCCTACCCGCGTGCAGATCGCGATCGCGCCCGTGACCGTGCCCCTCAACGAGAAGCGCGTGCCGCAGTTCGCGAACGCGCAGCCCATCAACGCCACCGTCCGCATCCCCGGGCGCACGATGGTCGAGACCGTCGTCTCCGGCCGGCCCGCGCGCGTCGGCGTCGAGGAGCTCGAGCTGCGCCTCGAGGCCCCCGCGAGCATGCTCGCCCCCGCGCCCGCCGCGGCGGGCGCGCCGGCCCCGAAGCCCGCGAGCGTCACGCTCAACACGAGCGTCGTGAGCGGCGAGGGGCTACGCCTCGCGACCGTCTCGGGGCGAGCATCGCGCGACAACGCCGCGGGCGGCGTCGCGCTCGGCGTCAACGCGGCCGATATCGACACCGCCGCCGTCGATGCCTTCCTGGGCCGCCCGGGTCTGCTCGCGGGCGTCCTCGGCGATTCCGCCGCGGCGACGATCGACGTGACGATGGACACTGCCTTCAAGACGGGGCGCGCGTCCGTCTCCCTCACCGCGCCCAACGTGACGACAAACGGCCCCGTCGCCGTGCGCATGACGCCCGCGAGCCTGGAGCTCGAGAACCCCGCGCGGCTGCAAGCGCGCATCGACCCCGGCTTCGTGTCGGGCCTGCTCTCCACGGACGGCAAGCCCCCGGCGATGGTCCTCGCGGAGGCGACGCGGGCGGACGTCACGGTCTCTCGGCTCCTCCTGCCCCGCGCCGCGCCGGGCGTGCCCGCCCCTCCGCCGGACGTCAACCTCGCGGCGTCGATCCCCCGCGCTCTCCTGCGGAGCGCCGACGGCCACCTGCTCACGCTGAACAACACGCACCTCGAAATGGCCACCCGCGCGAACGCGCCGCACGGGGACCGGCCCGTCGACTTCACCCTCGCGGTCGAAGACGCGCGCGCGCCCGACGCCGCACAGTCCGGGCGCATCGCCCTCGCCGGCAGCGTCACAAACCTCGTCGATGCGCAGGGCGCGTTCAGCATGGCCGGGGCGCGGCTGAACGCGAAGGGCGAAATGCCCGGGGTCCCCACCGCCCTCGTCGACGCGCTGGCGCGCAAGGACGGCCTGCTCGTCGATGCGCTGGGCCCGATCGTGCGGGTGAACGCCGACGTCCGCGGCTTCCCGCTGGGCGACGCGCCCGGCGGCGACCCCGGATCGCTCACCGCGAGCCTCGAGAGCGACCGGGCCCGCGCCAACATCACCGGCGACCTGCGCGAGGCGGTGCTCGTGACGACGCAGCCCGTCACCGCGAGCCTGTCGCAGATCACGACCGCGCTCTCCGGCCGCTTCCTCAAGGGCCTGCCCCTCTTCGGATCCTTCGAGAAGCAGTCGGCGGACGCGCCGGCCATGCTGCGCGGCGAGAACGTCACGATCCCCCTCTCCAACGACCTGGGCCGGCTCAACGGCGTCTTCACCATCGACCCGGGCGAGGCTCGCTTCTCCACCAGCGGCGCGTTCAGCCGGCTCCTCGACGTCGCGGGGCTCGGCGGCGTCAACGGCATGATCGGCCAGCGCCTCCAGCCCCTCACGGTCACCGTGCGCGAGGGCGTCGCGACCTATCCGTACTACGAGATCCCCCTCGGCGAATTCACCATCGCCACCGAGGGTCGCGTGGACCTCGTGGGCCGGAAGCTCGACGTCATTACGTGGGTGCCGATCGGCGCGCTGACGGACCAAGCCGCGGGGCGCTTCAACACCGGGCTCGGCTCGCTCACCACCCGCGCGGCCCCGGTGTTGTCCGCCGCGTCGATGGTCCCCTTCCGCACCTCGGGCGCGCTCGACAACCCGGAGACGGACGCGGACATGAGCCTCTTCGCGGAGACGACGCTCAAGAACCTGCGCCCGGACCGGCTGATCCGCGAGGGCGTGGGGAGCCTGCTCGACCGCATCCGCGGCGATGGGGAAGAGCCGAAGTAGGGCTTGGTGCGTGGTGCGTCGTGCGCGTGGGGAAGAAAGACACGACGCCACCCGCGGTGGCCGCGGAGGAGCGCGGAGGAGAAATGTGGGGCAGGCGTCCCGCCTGCCACCGAACACCCGTTGCTATGCGGACCGCCGGCTCCTCTCATCGCACTACACACAACGCACTGCCCTCACCGCCCCCAGAACACCGTGTCGCCCGACTGCTCCGTCGGCTCCCTATACGCCTGGATTTCGAAGTCGAACGCCGCGCCACCGTCATCATCTCCGTCCGGGCCGACGCTGTAGAGGAGCGGCGCTCCGTCGCGCAGGGCATAACGGAACTTCCCGTCCGGGGCGATCGGGTCGGTTGGCACGGTCGGCAGAATCGACGGCGCCAACTCCGCGAGCGACGCCGGGTAGGCGCCGTGGGCATCGCGGTGGATGACGAGGGCCAACGCGATCATCCCGGCGTTGAAGGACTGCTGCGAAAGGTCTTGTTCGATTGTGACCCGACCCACGGCCGGCAAGCAGTACGCGGTCACCGGAAATGTGAGTCTGTCGTACGGCGACCCGTACGGAGACGGAGCTTTCAAGCGTTCGCGGTACGGCTATGCCGCGAACCCGACGAGAGCGTCATACGACGTACTCATGTGCTCTTCGGCTTCTTTGCCGGAAGGCATCACGAACGCGGCGATGTTGTCGAGCTTCGGAGGAGTGTCGGAGCCGTCCAGGCGTTTGATTTCCGTCATGATCGCCAGCCCGTCACCGCGCCCGTTGTCGGTGTACGTCCACTGGATCATGTCCAGCCCGATGTACCGCTCCAGAGAGACCGCTCTCGCCGACGTGGGCGTGAGCGCGTAGTCGCTGAGCAATGCAACGAGTTCACGGGCGCTCACGCCCGATACGAGGCCGTCGTCGCAGGCCTGCGCCATGGCGTCGTACAAGAGCCGCCGCGTGCGAAACAAGATGCTCGCGTCCAGCATCGACCCCTGCTGCGCCAGGATGTCCGTCATAGCGAGTATCTCGCGCGCCGCGGCCAGTGCGTTCGCGGAGTCGTCTGCCTCGAGTGCGCGCCGCAGACGCAGCACCTGGAGGTGGCCGGCGACCCTACAGAAACTGATCTCGTACAACGGCGTTCCCAACAGCGGCTCGCCGGTCGGGATTGTCCGCAGCGCTCCGCGCAGCCCCGGCAACCTTTTGCACCGCCCGAACGCACCGCTCGCCGTCACGAACGCCAGCGCCTCGTCCGCGAGAGAGCGCTCCTCCGCCGTCGCCGTGCCGCGGATCACCCGCTCGTACTTGATGTCGTCGCGCTTGCCCGCGGCCTCCGCTTGCTCGCGGAACGCGGCGTGCGCGTTGCCGACCGCCTCGACGATCGCGACGAATTCGGGGTACCGGTCGCGGTTCTCCGGGTTGGGCGCATCCTTCGCCGCGAGCTCGCGGATCTTCGCGCCGTAATCGGTCCGCGGCGTGGGCTTCGCGGTGTAGCACCACGCGACGGCCCAGACGACCGCGCCGAAGATCAGCAGGAAGACCACGGCGATCGAAACGATGATCTTCTTGCCGCGTGACATCGCCCGAGTGTAGAGAAAGGATCGTCAGAGCCCCGGCCAACGACCGGCACGCAACGCCGCGACGTTCTCCGCCGTCGGGAGCGCGACCCGCTTGGGTTGTTCTCGCGGCCCATGCAGCCAGATCAGCACGCACCGCTCATCGACGAACCGGCCCGCGAGACGCATGACGTTGGCGAAGTGAACGTCTCGCTCGTCGGGGACGGCGTACAGAACGGCATCAACATACATCCACGCCTCGTGACGTAGCCACGCGAGCCGGCTCTCGGGTTCGCCCGGCGGCTGGCCGCTCACTTCGGCGGGGTAGGGC
Organism: Phycisphaerales bacterium; assembly: GCA_035628115.1. Taxonomy (GTDB): domain Bacteria; phylum Planctomycetota; class Phycisphaerae; order Phycisphaerales; family UBA1924; genus BJHL01. Next base: position 171,600 of record DASPKL010000023.1, read on the forward strand.
GTCCGGCCGACACCGATGTGGTACTGCACCCGGCCGACGTAGCACTGTGCGTAGAACATCCCGCTTGCATGGACGCTGAAGAATTCCGCGCTCGCGGCGGCGTCGGGGCGGAGTTCCTCCTCAAGAACGCGGCGAATCAGCTCGCGCGGAGCCGCAAGCTCGCTCCTCTGCATCAACGCAACGGTTGGGATGCAATCGAATAAACCCACGCTTCTCAATGTACCACGCCGCGGCCACCCGGTGGCAGGCGGGACGCCTGCCCCACATTCTTTCACCGCGCTTCTCCGCGTCCTCCGCGCTCTTCCTCTTCTCTTCCTACGCACCATGCACAACGCGCCCCGACGCCCTCCCTCGCGGTCGGGCTACCTGTTCAGTGCGTCTTCCGCCCAGTGCCCCGCCCCCAGCGCCCGATGCCTCTCAAATGAAAAACCCCCGGCTCTCACCGGGGGCTTTCGTGATTCAGTCACGTTGACGCCGTCTCACGGCTGCTCGGGCGTCTGCCGCTGCTCCTGCGGCTGGCCGAAGAGGAAGAAGGGGAAGCCCCCGCCGCCGATCGCGTCGGTGTTGTAGATGTACTGCGCGTCGAGCGCCTTGCCGATGCGGATGCGCGCCTCGGCGAGGTGGGCGTAGCTGTACGGGTCGAGCCCGCCCTTGTCCAGCCCGTCCTTGCCGATGATCTCCTCGATGCGCCGCTGCAGGTCGCGCAGCTTCGTCACCGCGAGGTTCGAGACCGCCTTGCTCGCCTCGCCGAAGCTGTTGGCCGGCATCGTGAGGTCGATCATGCGTTCCACGTACTCGTGCTGCAGGTTGCGCCGCAGGCTGGTGATGTAGGGCTTGCGGGCGTTGGAGCCGCTGGGGCCCTTCTCCAGCTCCTTCCACACCGCGCCGTGGATCGTGTCCACGTGCTCGGCGAGCGTGTACGCGTCCTGCGACGACGGCACGCGGAACTCGTTGTCGTAGACGCGCCGGACGCGCGTGGGGTTGAGGAGCATCGTCATGACGCTGGCCTGGATGCCGCCGATGCGGTCGTGGACCGGCCACGCCGACTCCTCGCGCGCTTCCCCGAAGCCGCCGGCGTCGAGCCACTTCTCGCTGGTCATGTGCTCGAGCAGCTCCGGCGTCAGGCCGAAGGAGGCCTCGTCGAAGGAGTTCTCGATCATCCACGCCAGCGCCGCGCGCTGGTCCTCGGCGGGCACCACGCGCAGCGGCGTGCGCTTCGCCGGGTCCCCCTTCTGGTCGCGGTTCTCGAAGACGCCGCCGATCCAGCCGGCCATCGTCGAGAGGCCGCCGGTCTGCATCCCCAGCGTGATGTTGTACCCGCGCCGGACCTTCGCCCAGGACTCGCCGTCCTTCACGAACTTGTCGATCAGGCGGCCGCGGTGGTACTTCGCGAGCTCCAGCCGGTGCTTGGCCCACGTGAGCGGGTCCTTCGCGAAGTCGTAGCGCCGCGCGTAGGGGTCGGGGCCGCCCGTGTCCTCGTCGGTGCCGTAGTCCAGGCCCGGCTCGCCGACGCGCTTCAGGACCTCCTTCGTGTCGCCGAACGTGTAGCCGTACTCGATCGCCCACATGTCGTAGACGCCGATGTCCGTCATCGCCACGTCGCCCGTCAGCTTGCCGTCCTTCACGGCGAGGTTGGGCCCGATGTAGTCCATCACCGAGGCGGCAAAGGGCGTCTTGCCCTTGAGCTGCTCGCTGTTGATCTCCGCCATGCTGTACTGGCTGCTGGCCTTGAAGTTGTGGCGCAGGCCCAGCGTGTGGCCCACCTCGTGCGCGACCAGGTCGCGCAGCAGCGGCACCACGAACCAGTCCGGGATGCCGTCCAGCTCGGGCTGGGCCTTCTTCTTCTTGTCGTCCTTCTTCTTGCCGTCGGCCGAGGGGGTCTCGTCGGCGGGCGCGAGCTCGGCGTCGAGGATCATCGCGCTCATGCGCAGCACGGCCATGTCGAAGGCCTTGCCCTTGGCCGCCATGCACATGCCGTTCACCTGGCTGGTGCGGTTGAGCAGGCCGTCGTACTCGCCCGTGCCCATCAGGCGCGGCGCGCCGCCGAGCAGGTCGCGCTCGCGCACCGACGCGTCGCCCATCGCCAGCGGGTGCCCGCCGTACGCCGTCACGCCGCGCCGGGCGCGCTGGGCCATGATGAACGGCCGCTGCGCCGGGTCGGCCAGGCGCACGCGCGGGTCCCAGTTCGGCCGCGTCTCCAGCCACGCGAGCGTCTCGGGCCCCATGCCCTCCATCACGATCTCGGGCATCATCTCGTTGAACTGGCCCCAGAAGTACCGGATCCACCCGTCGGTCAGCACGACGTCGGCGTCCAGGATCTGGCCCGTGAGCGGGTGGACGCGCGACGGCCCGATCGCCGTGCCCTGGTCGTTGGAGAGCCAGCGGATGAAGTTGAAGCGCACGTCCTCGCTGTCCTTGTCCATGTGCGCGCCGGTGGCCTCGTCCTGCTGGTAGACCTCGATCGCGTTCGCGAGGCCGACCTTCTCGAAGGCCTTGTTCCAGATCAGCACGCCGTCGCGCACCGCCTGGCGGTAGCGCACCGGGATCGCCGCGTCGAGGTAGAAGACGATCGGCTCCTTCGGCGGCGAGAGGTCCAGGCTCGGGTCGCGCTTCTCGAGGTTCCAGCGGTTGACGTAGCGGACCCACTTCTCCTTCTCGGTCATCTTGCCCAGGTCGCGGTACACCGTCGTAAAGTACCCGACGCGCGTATCGGCCACGCGCGGCTTGTACCCGGTGTTGTCCGGGATCAGGCTGATGCTGTAGTGGAACTCCTTGAGCGTGCCGCCGGCGACGGGGATCTCGAACGAGACCTCGATGTTCTCCGGGAAGGCCTTGGCCCGCTTGATCGTCGCGAGGCGGCCGTTGGCCCCGCCCACCGCGCCGCCGAAGAAGTTGCCCGCCTTGCCGACGAACAGGTCGCGCAGGTCGATCACGGGCTGCCCGCCCGGGCCCATCGTCAGGATCGGCACGTCGAGGATCACCCGGTCGGTGAAGAGGTTCTTGACGCTGCTCTTGCTCTCCTGGTCGCCCGTCGAGCGCGTCATCACGTTGGGCTCGATCAGCATCAGGCGGTCGTTGAAGCGCTTCCAGTAGACGTACATCTCGCCGAACTGCAGGCCCGCGTACTCCTCGCCGCTCGCGATCGTGAGCGCGATGAAGTGGCGCTGCCCCTCGTACCCGCGGGGCAGCTCGGCGAGCATGCCCTGGTCCTTGTCCTTCGTGTAAATGGTGTAGAAGGGCGCCTTGCCGTCGGCGGTCGAGACCACCTTCTCGAAGCCCTTGCTCACCTCGGCCCAGGGCTTGAAATCAGGCTTCTCCTTCTCGCCCTCGGCGGGTTTGTCCTGCGCCAGCACGGGCGCCCCGCACGCCAAACCCGCGACGCCGGCGATGATCGCCGCGTTCAACCCGAGGACCGCCCATCGTTCGCTGCGCTTGTTCATCGCTCCTGCTCCTGTTGCCGCCGCCCAGAGAACCGGGCGAAGGACCCTCGTACATCGGCTGTCGCGCCCCGGTTCGCCCCGGTTTGCGCACGCCGCCACCGGCCCGGGCCGCGAACCCGGGACGGAATGGTTCGCACCACGCCGCGTCGGCGTTAGCCCGGAATCCGCATTTGCCACATCAGCGGGCCCACGATCGCCAGCAGCGTCGCGTTGTGCAGCCCGTGCGTCACCATCGGACCGATCAGGCTCCCCCGCCATTCGCGCATCAGAGAGAAGTTGAACCCCAGCACGATCACGGGGAGGAGGAGGAAGAACGGGTACCCGTGCATCACCCCGAACGCGATCGCCGTCACGACGGCGCTCGGGACGACCCCCCACCAGGAGCGGAGATGCCGGTAGAGCGCGCCCCGGAAGACCGATTCCTCCACGAACGGCGCCCACACCGTCGCCAACAGGAAGACAAGGATTAAAAGGAGCGGGCTCCCGCTCCCCAGAAGCTCGGCGACCGGGTTGTCGGGCGCGGCCGGGCCCCCGTTCCCCCCGTCGACCAGAGCCCTCACGAACAGGATGAACAGGCTGACGCCGATCGCGACGAACAAGAAGGGGAGCGTCGCGAAGTACGCCCCCAGCCCCGCGCCGATCTCCCGGAAAACGCCCTCGCCCCGCGTCCAGCCGATCCGCCGCTTGAGTTCCGGCCACGGGACGCCCCGCAGCAGCGGGTAGAACGGCACCGCGACCAGAAGCCACTGCGTGGCAAGGCTGAAAACGATCAGCCACTCAGGCGCCCGCTCCCCCTCCTTCACGAAGGCCGTCGCGATCGCCAGCTTGACGGCCTGCAGCGCCAGGAACGCGATCGCCATCACCGCGACCGTCTCGAGGAAGACGCTCCCGCCCGGCAGGGGCGGCGTGAACCGGGGCCGGATCCTCCCCGAGGAGAAGCGGATCACGCCCACGATGAACAGGACAACCGCGGCGATGAACGCGCCCGTGACGACGACCATCACGGCCGTGAGCGTGAGCACGAGCGGAATGCCGCCGCCCGTCAAACGCTCCCTGGTGGGGTCCGTCCGCGGCGCGTCGTGCACCAGCGCGAGCTTCGCGAAGTACCCGTGCCGCGCGATGAGCTCCTCGCGCTCCGCGTCGTCGACCGTCTCGCCGCCGTAAATACGCCGCAGCGTCGCGATGTCCGCGTCCAGCCCGGCTGGCGGCGCGTCCTCCGACTGCGCGTCGGCCGCGGCTATCTCCGTCCCGACGGCGTCCAGCCGCCGCAGCGCCTCTTCCGCGCCGACAACCTCGCCCGCGACGACTGCCGTGCGCACACGCTCGACGAGCGTCTGGCCCGGCGTCTCGGCGAGGTTCATGAGCCGCTCGCCGTCCTGCACCTTCCCGGAGCCGTCGCGCACGACGTTCGCCAGCTTCACGAGCATCACCGCCTGCATCGTGAACTCGTCGCCCTGCTCGGGCGCGGTCACGCCCGCCTCGGGCGGCTCCGGCGCCCCGGGGAAGACGTGCGGCAGTTGCTGCAGCAGCATCACCAGCCCGACGAAGACGAACGCGCCGATCGCGGCCAGGCGCGCGGAGAAGGGCGTCCCGGCGTCGGGCGTGTCCCGCCCGAGCGGCGTCTGTGTCACTGGTGCGTCGTGCATCGGCTGATTATGGGCAGGCGTCTCACGCGTCGTACCCGACGACCTCGCCCCCCGCCGCCCCGGCGGAGGGCGCAACGCGCACCGGGCCCCGCGTGCGCCGGACGCCTTCGCCGCGCGCCTTGGTCATGATCGGCTGGGCGTACTCCTCGCGCAGCAGCGACTGCTCCACGCCCCACGCGACGCCCGCCAGCGCGAGCAGCATCGCCCCCGCGCCCATGCACGCGCACACGACGATCCTCTCACGCCGAACCTTCATGGCTCTTCCCCGGCGCCCGACCGCGCGAGCAGGACTTTTTCGGATCGGCGCGGGGCGCGTATCGCGCCGGAGCGCGCTTCCTACTTTTTTTGTGCCGAGCGACGGGTGCGCCCTGCTCACGCTCGCGCGACCTGTCCCGCACGCGTCGCGCGTTCCGCCCGTGTTCGCCCGCTCGCTCCGTCAAAGGAAAAACGGGCGGCTAGCACGGCAACACGCCGACCAACCGCCCGTCGCGGATGAACCGTGTTGATCCCTCAGCGGTCGTCGCGCCGCTGCCGCTCCATCTCGCGCCGCAGCTCTTCCATCTGCCGGCGCATCTCCTGCATCTCACGCCGCAGCTCGTCGTCCTGCGGCGCGCGTGTCGTCTGCGGCGCCCGCGGGGGCCGCGGGGGTGCGGGCGCTTCGAACAGGTGCGGCATGCCGTTGGCGTCCTGCCCCATGAACAACCCCTCGCGCGCCTCGTCCGCCGCCGCGCGGAGGGACTGCAGCGCCTCCTCGAGGGCCTCGACCGCCTGCCTGCGCGCTTCCTCGCCGTCGCCGCGCGCGGCGTTCAGCTTCTCGATCTGCGCCCGCAGCTCCCGCTGCGCCTTGTTCAGCGCTTCCTGCTGGCCGCCCAGAGGGTTCAAGCCCCGGAGAGCCATCCCCGGGATCGTTTGGGCGAACACCTGCGCCCGCTTGTACTTGGCCAGCTCGACGGTGATCGCCCGGCTCTCGTCGCCGCGCTTGACCTGCACGTCCACCTTGTCCCCGGGCTTGTACTTGTGGAGCATCTCAACCAGCGCCTCGCGCCCGGCGACCTTCTTGCCGTCGAACTTCACGAGGATGTCGCCGGCTTTGATGCCCGCCTTCTCCGCGGGCGAATCGCCGACCACCGTCTCGATCAGCACGCCTTCGACGTCGTCTTCATCCGGCTCGCCCATCGTGATGCCGATCATCACCGGCGGGTGGTTGCCGTCGTCCTGCGCGATCGTGAGCGCCGGTCCCTGATTGCCCTGCCAGCGCCAGACGTTCTGCCCGGGGGGCGCGGAGAAGGCGCGAGCCCTCGCCGTCCCGGGGAGCTCGATGGTCTTCTCGACGTCGCCGTCCTCGTCGAGGATCTCCACCTTGTCGCCGTCGACCCGGTAGCGGTTCTTGGGCAGCTTCTCGCCGTCCACCTCGACCGTCTTCTTCCCGTTGCGGTCCGTCACCGTGTACCGCTTCGTCCCGTCCACCACCACGGTCTGCGAGAAGCTCTCCGACGCGGCCGCTTCTTCCGCCGCGGCACGCTCCTGCTTGCTCAATGGCCGATCGAACCCCTCGTCATCACGGTTCTGCTGCGCCAGCGCCGTCGTCCCCGCGGCCGCAACCAGGGCCGCGACGCCGATCAACATTCGCTTGCGGATGTTCATGGACACTGCTCCTGTCAATGCCGGGGGACCGCGTCCCGCCGGGAAAAACCTCGTTCAGTACGCCATCCCACGCTCGAAAATCGCCTCGGGCACCTCGACCTGCACCGGCACGCGGACGCCGCTCTCCTCCATCGAGAACTTGTACAGGTCCTTCACCCGCACGCGCTCGACGATCGGACGGACGTACACCACCACGTACTCGCCCCCGTCGGGCTGATACCCCACGAGCTGCCGCTCCCCCTGACCGATCACCTGCCCCTCGCGGGCGCCCAGCGTCAGATAGTTGTTGAGAGCGTCCGCCGCGCTCACGATCGGGCTGCCGGCCTGCTGCACCGGGCTCTCGCGCCGCTCCTTCGACGTCACGAAGATCGCGAACGTCAGCGCCGCCGCCGCGGCGAGCCACCCCGCCCACGCCGCCGCGGGCCGGGTCTGGGGACGCGCCCCGGGCAACGCCGTCCGTTCCGCCGCGCTCGACGCGCCGCACACCGCCTCGCTCAGCGCGAGATGATCGCGGAACGAGAGCGCCAGGCGCCTCCACACGCCCGGGTCCTCGTGGGCCGCCGCCTCCAGCAGCACCCAGCCGGAGCGACCCGCCTCGCCGTCCACGGCGCGGGAGATCAGAAGGTCAACCTCGTTCCCCTCCGTAGGAACCGGGCCGACATCGGGGTTGTCACCGTTCGTGTTCATGCCTGCCTTATCACCTTGCCCTGCACACCGATGGATGCTCGGCGCGCCGTTTCCCGTCAGGAATTTGTGCCCTCGCCGCCCCGTTCTTCGAGCGTCAGGGCGGCGTCGTCTTCCTCGCGCTGCTCCGCCAGCTCCCGCAGCCGCTTCCTCGCCCGGGCGATGCGCGTCTCCACCGTCGTCTCGGGGATATCCATGACGCGCCCGATCTCCCGATAACTCATCCCGTGCACGGCCTTCAGCAGCAGCGGCTCGCGGTACCCCTCCGGCAGCTTCGCGGCCAGACGCAGCAGGCGCCTCCCCTCGTCGCTCACGCGCGACCGCTCCTCGGCCTCCGCGTGCGCGTCGACGCCGATCGCCGCGACGACGCCGTCGAGCGATTCGTGCTTGCTCCAGCGCTTGCCCTTGCGCGCCGCCGCGTGCGCCGCGTTGATCGCGACGGTGCGCAGCCACCCCCGCACGGCCTCGGGGTCGCGCAACTCCGGCAGTTTTCGGACAACGCTCAGCGCGACGTCCTGGAGAAGGTCCTCCACGTCCGCCCACGCAGGCTTATACGCGAGCAGGACCGCGGCGACCCACCGCCTGTTCTCGGCCCACGCGGCGCGCAGCCACGTGTCCTCGCTCTCGGCAAGCGAAAGCCCCGGAGCGATCCCGCGTTGATCCTCGGGCTGAGCCATATCCGCGCCTTCCTACGGATGCGCGCACGCGGAGTTTCCGTCGGCAGTTCAGCCGGATTCTCCGTACCCTGACCTCGCCATGGCCCGAAACCCAAACGAAAGCCAGATGACGCTGGGCGAGCACCTCGAGGAACTCCGCTCGCGGCTCATTTGGGCCCTGCTCGGGCTCGTGCCGATCGTGACCGTCGCGTTCTTGCAGGGTGAGTGGCTCCTTGCGAGAATCCTCGCGCCGGCGAGGCGGGCGCTCGCGGCGGGCGAGCAGTTCGATATCACCGCCGGGAGCCCGCTCGAGACGTTCAGCGCGTTCATGCGCGTGTCGATGATCGCCGCGATCGTCGTCGGCAGCCCGTGGATCTTCTATCAGCTCTGGCGCTTCGTCGCTCCGGGGCTCCACCGGCACGAGAAGCGTTTCGCGTACTTCCTCGTCCCGCTCTCGGGCATCCTCACGGCGTCGGGCGTCGTGTTCCTCTTCACGATCGTCCTCCCGCTCATCCTGCGCTTCTTGATCGCGTTCGGCACGAACGTGGGCCACGAGCCGATCGCGACCGCGCCGCTGTCCGAGGGCGTGACGCTCCCGTCGATCCCGATCCTCAAGGCGGACCCCACGACGCCCGCCCCCGGCAACTACTGGATTAACTCGGAGATCCACAAGCTCCGCGTCTGCATGGGCGTGGACGCGAACGGCGTTGCGCACGTGCTCTCCTCACCCCTGTACCGCGACACCGGGATCCTGCAGCAGTACCGCGTTGGCGAGGTGCTGAGCATGATGCTCACGCTCATCCTCGCCTTCGCGGGCGCATTCCAGGCGCCGCTCGTCGTGCTCCTCCTCGGCTGGGCTGGCATCGTCGACCGGGCCTTCCTCGCCAAGTACCGGCGCCACGCGGCCCTCGTTTGCACTGTCATCGCCGCGCTTGTCATGCCGGGCGACCCCGCGAGCATGATCGCGATGGCCGTGCCCCTGTACCTGCTCTACGAGCTGGGCGGCGTCCTCCTCTGGCTTTTCCCCGCCTCACGCGTCGCGGGCAGGAAGCCGCTCGCGGAACTCTCCGGCGACGAGGACGCGGTATGACACGGCGCTGGCGTCCCCGCGGCGTCTTCTGGCTTTTGCGCCGCGCACCGCGCACGCCGCTCCCCGCCTCCGCCGCGACGGAGACCGACATCGTCATGATGGACCGCGCGCTCGCCCTTGCAGAAACGGCCGCGGGCGGCGGCGAGGTCCCCGTCGGCGCCGTCGTCTACGAAACGGCCACGTGCCGCGTGCTCGCGTCCACCTCGAACACGCGCGAGAACGCCGCCGACCCCGCGGGGCACGCGGAGCTCTGCGCAATCCGCGACGCGGCCAAGGCTCTGGGCGACTGGCGCCTCAACGCCTGCACGCTCGTCGTCACGCTCGAGCCCTGCGCCATGTGCGCGGGGGCGATCGTGAACGCCCGTGTCGGACGTGTCGTCTACGGGGCCCGCGACCCCAAGGCCGGCTTCGTCGGCTCGCTCGGGAACCTCATCGACGACGCCCGCCTCAACCACCGTGTCCGCGCGATCGCCGGCGTGCGGGGGGAGGCCTGCGCCCGGCTGCTCACGGGCTTCTTCGCGGCCCGGCGGGCGGAGAAGCGCCGGCGCACGTAGTGTCTTCCATGCCCGAACTGCCCGAGGTCGAGTGCCTCCGCCGGAGCCTGGAGCCGCACCTCCTCGGTGCGCGTTGCACGGGCGCCTCGCTTCTGCGCGGAGACATGTGCCGCGGGATCGCGGGCGCAAAGGTCTCGCCCACGGCGATGCTCAAAGGCCGCGCCGTCGCGAGCCTCGAGCGGCTGGGCAAGAACCTCGCCATCGTGAGCAACGAAGGCGCCGTCCTCTGCGTGCACCTGGGCATGTCCGGCCAGGTGCTGATCGAGGAACGCGAAGAGCCGCGCACGCACGTGCACGCCCGGTGGACGTTCACGACCCCGGGCGGTCGCACCGCGACGATGACCTTCCGCGACCCGCGCCGCTTCGGCGGCCTCGCCGTCGCGTCGTCGATGGACGCCGTGCGCGTCCACGCGTGGGCGGGCCTCGGGCCCGATGCGCTCTCGATCGACGCGGGCTCGCTCCGCGAGCGCGCCGGCCGCTCGGCCCGCGCGATCAAGAGCATCCTCCTCGACCAGCGCGTGCTCGCCGGCGTCGGCAACATCTACGCGGACGAGGCTCTCTTTGCCGCGCGCATCCACCCCGAGCGCCCCGGCAATTCCCTCGCACCGCGCGAGTGGGCGGCCCTCGCGGCACGCGTCCGCGACGTCCTCGCGAGCGCCATCGCCTCGGGCGGGAGCACGCTGCGCGACTATGTCAACGCGAACGGCGCGAAGGGAAGGAGCCAGCACACCCACGCCGTGTACGGCCGCGGCGGGGAAACATGTACGGTGTGTGAGAAACGCCTCACGCTCACAGTGCTGGGCGGCCGGGCGACGGTGTACTGCGTCCGATGCCAGCCCGCTAGCGGGACGAACATTTCCACATCGGCCAGCGGACGCACATCGTGCCGTGCAACCAGGCCTGTCGGCTGAAGCAAGTACCCGGCCGCTGTTCTCTTCGGGTCTTTTCTCGCAAGAGAGATATATCTCTCTTCGTCGTCGTAAGAAGCCCTGGCGCAATGTGGACAAGCGCGCCGAACAGCCTTTAAACACCGCCAAAACCAGCAGTTACGAGAGTGTCAGCGCCGCGCAACCTGTCGCCTCGGTGTCGGCTGGCGCCGTCTGGTGGGTCTTGTTCAGAGCCTTTGCAGACTGTCCGCGCGCCGCGACGCGCCCATGTGCGCGCCGCCGCGCGCCCGAGCCAACTCATCCACATGCTTTCCACACGAACCTGTCGGCAAAGGCCGGGGGGTCGAGACCCCCTGATCCCGTGGTCACTCCGACCGCGCGGCCCGCGCTCGCTCCTCGAGCATTTTCAGAATGGAGACGAACTCAGGGTCCGCCCCCATCTTCTCCTCGACGGCCTTGACGGCGTGCATGACCGTCGTGTGGTCGCGCCCGCCGAAGAACCCGCCGATCTCCTCGAGCGACAGGCGCGTCGCCCTGCGGGCGAGGAACATGCACACGTGACGCGGGAGGGCGATCGACCGCTGACGCAGCTTGCTCTGCAGGTCGGAGAGGCGGATGCCGTAGAACTCCGTGACGACCCCGATGATGCTCTGGATCGTCGGCTCGTTCTCCCGCCGTGGCGGGCGGTCGCCGACGCTCGCCTGCGCCATCTCCAGGTCCACGGGGCGCCTGTCCACGTGCGACTGGATGAGGAGCTTGGCGACGACGCCCTCGAGCTCGCGGATGTTGCTGTCCACGCGCTGGGCGATGAACTGCGCCGCGTCGTCGGGCAGGTGCATGCCGCGCAGACGCGCCTTGGTCTTGAGGATCTGGATCCGCGTTTCATAGTCGGGCGCGTCGATCTTGCAGACCAGGCCCCACTTGAAACGGCTGACGAGCCGCTCTTCCAGGTCGGGGATCTCCTCCGGCGGCGCGTCCGACGAGAGGATGATCTGCTTGTTGGCGTGGAAGAGGCTGTTGAAGGTGTGGAAGAACTCTTCCTGGCTCCGGTCGCGCTTGGTCAGGAAGTGGATGTCGTCGATGATCAGCACGTCCACGTCGCGGAAGCGGTGGCGGAACTGCGCCATCTCGCCGCTCTGCACGCTGTCGAAGAACTGCGTGACGAAGCCCTCGCACGAGGTGTAGTAGAGCACCGCCCGCGGGTTCGCCTCGACGATCTTGAGGCAGATCGCCTGCAGCAGGTGCGTCTTGCCCAGGCCCACCCCGCCGTGGATGAAGAGCGGGTTGTACGCCCGGCCCGGGTTCGAGGCGACCGCGACCGCGGCGGCGTGCGCCAGGCGGTTGTTGGGCCCCACGACGAAGTTCTCGAAGGAGTAATCCGGGTTGACGACCAAGGCCTCGGTGCGCGCCCCGGCGTCGTGGATCACGATCGCGGGCGGGCGCGGCGCGGGCGCCACGGGCGGCTCGGGGGGCACGGCCGGCTCGAGCGGCCAGGGCTGCGCGGCCGCCTTGGGCTCGATCACCGCCCCCGACGCGGCCGCGGCGGGAACGGGCGGCGCCGCGGGCGCGGCGCTGCTGGCGTCCCCCGGCCCCAGGAAGCGCACGCTGAGCAAGTACCCCGACACGGTCCGCGCCGCGTCGTTGAAGGCGTCGGCGCAGGTGCGCTGGAGATAGTCGCGGTGCAGCACGGTCGCCGTGCGCATCTCGAGCGCACCGTCGGCGATGCCCAGCGGCGTGATCTCCTCGAACCACTGCCGGCACATCTGCGGGTAGTGGGCGCGCAGGTGCGCCAGCATCGACTCCCACGTGCGCGCGTGCGGATCGGCGCCCTCGCGCTGACCCCCGCGCGCGGCGCGACGCGTCCCGTTCTGCGTTTCTCGGATCGCCACGTTCCACCCGTCGCCGCGAAGAGCCAAGGCGCGGCGGCCTGCATCCCAATCCATCGACGCGAGAGCCTTCCACCCGGCGCTCGCGTGCGCAGAACGTACTGGCTTGGGGGAAACCTGTCAACCGCCGAGTGAAGGAAAAAACGACGCGCGTGCGCCCCGCGCCAGAATCGCGGAGGACTTAGCGAATCATTCCGAAAATCGTTGTTGACGGGGGTGAGAGTGAGCGACGGTTCATGCGCCGCGTCGCTAGACCTTCCCGGGGAAGACCTGCGCGAGCGCGTCGCGGAACCTGCCCGCGACTTTCCTGAAGCCCGCCTTCGTCGGATGGATTTCGTTCGCCCACTCCGTGTCGGGATCGAGCGTCCCCTGCGTTTCGACGACCACGAACCGGTTCCCCGTGCTCGCGAACGACGCGACGGCGTCCCGGAAGCGCCGCAGCATGTCGGACACGATGTTGAACTGGTCGTCCGGGTTCTTCCACCCGCGGAATTCGAGCGATGGCTTGAGCCACGGGCCCTGGCCGCAGACGCCGCGCCCGCTCACGCGGGGCAGGTCGTACGCGTTGGCGAAGATCCATGCCTGCGGCGCCAGCTCGTTGCGCAGCGCGACCAGCTCCTCGAACCCGATGCGGACGATGTCGAGCACGTTCTCGAACCGCGTGTTGTGCATCGCCTGCTGCCACGACTGACCCTCGAACTTGTTGAGCCAGAGCGAGAACTGGTCGCCGGCGATGTCGTTCCCGCCGCCGGAGATCAGGATCGCATCGAACGTGCCCAGGCTCCTGTCCACCAGCGCCTCGCGGAGGCGCTCCTGCTGGCCGCATGACATCATGCCGCGGATCTCGTCCCCGTAATGCGCGAGATTCAGAATCCGCGCCTTGCCCGAGAGCATCGACTGCAGCTCCGGGATCACCCCCTCGTCGATAACGCCGGGGAGCGCGACGCCGCCCCGCGCCGGGTAATCGAACCACGAGTCCCCCTCGGCGAGGAGCCGCAGCCGGCCCTTCGCGTCGAGACCGATCGCCCGGCGCTCGCGGCGCGATTCGTCCCGGAACGCCGCGACGCGCTCCGCGCGGGCGTCATCCGCGCGTCGCGCGAGCACCCGCCGCGCCGCCTCCATCTTGTTCAGCGGCTTCTCAACGACGCCGTGCGGCGGCGAGGCCGCCGCGGCCTTCATTACCCTGGAGGGCCGGCGCGCGGGCGCCTTCTTCGAGACTCTCTTCGCGACCTTCTTCTTGCTCGCCCGTTTCTTGGCCATGCCGCCCCCACTCTCTGCTACCTCGCGCGCACCTTCGCGGTCTTCTTCGACACCTTCTTCTTCGCCGCCCGCGCGGGTTTCGTTGCGGCCCTGGCCTTGGGCGCGGAGTGGTCGTACGCGCGGCGGAACCACAGTTTCAGGTCGTCGTCGATCGCGGCGGGCGACTCCACCTCAATCCTGTGCGTCAGCCGCCCGTCGTTCTTGATCGGGACGAGACGCTTGGGGAACCTGATCCCCGCGGCGTTCTTGAAGCAGAGCGCGAGGTCCACGCGCTTCTGGTTGGGCGCGGAAATCTGCGCGAAGACGTGCTCGCGATAGAGCGGCACGATCGTCTTGCACGGGCACGCCCTCGCGTCGGCGCCCATGCCCAGGCCGAGCTTGAGGAGCGTGTCGTACAGCGGCCGAAGGTGCGCTTTTTTTCCCGCGTACTGCTCGTCGACGTACGCCGGCGCGAGCGCGAGGTACCCCTCGGGCGTGTCTTCGGCCATGCCCATCGTCTTCCCCGAGGCTTTCTCCGCGAGCCACCACGCGGTGTTCGCGCCCAGGCCGTGCCTTTCCTTGAGCCACGCGCGCCGCGCCTTCTCGTCCTTAGGCCCCTCGCGCTGAATGAACTTGATCCACTCTTCGAACGACCTGCCGGTCTTGGCGGGCAAGTCCTCGATCCACTTCTGGATCATCGCGACGCCGGGGTGGACGGAGTAGGGGTGCGGGGCCCTGGGCATGCAAAACCGTACGGCTTAGGTCCTGTTCCCCGCCGCCTTGATCCGGCTCACCAGCCCCTGGCTCTTGAGCTGCACGCCCTTGAGCAGGCTAGTCAGGGCGTCGCGGTTGGGCGCGAACTCCAGCGCCGTCGTCATCGACACCCACTCCTTCGTCACGAGGTCGCAGAGCGACTTGGTCGCGCTCTGCATCCCCTCCTCGTTCCTGCCCACGATCATCGGCAGCGCGCTGTCGTCCCCCTCCCGGATCTTCTCGCGCACCGTCGGCGTCCCCAGCAGCACCTCGCACGCCGGCACCACGCCCAGCCCCGTCTCCGGCAGCGCCGGCAGCAGCCGCTGCGCCAGCACGCCGCGCAGCGTGTTGCTCAGGGCGTGCCGCAGGAACCCGTGCTCGTGGCTCGGGAAGAACTCCAGGATGCGGCTGAACGCCTGCATCGTGTCCGCCGTGTGCATCGTGCTGAAGACAAGGTGCCCGGTCTCCGCCGCCTGCACCGCGGCGAGCACCGTCGTGTGGTCGCGCAGCTCGCCGATGAAGATCACGTCCGGGTCCTCGCGCACGATGTACTTGAGCGCCGTCGCGAAGTCCTGCACGTCGATCCCGATCTCGCGCTGGCTGATGATGCTCTTCTTGGGGACGAACCGGTACTCCACCGGGTCCTCCACCGTGATGATGTTCTCCGCCCGCGTCTGGTTGATGTGCTCCATCATCGCCGCGAGCGTGCTGCTCTTGCCGCTCCCCGTGACGCCCACGACCAGGATCAGCCCCTCCGTCGTCTCGTCGATCAGCTTGCTGTAGACCTCCGGCACGTGCAGGTCGGCGTAGCTGGGGATCTCGGCCTTCACGCGCCGGATCGCGGCGTGCGTGTGCCCGCCGGAGCGGAACATGTTCACGCGGAAGCGGTCGCCGTCCTTGAGGTGCGTCGCGAAATCGAGGTTGCCGCTCGCCTCGTACCGCGAGCGCAGCTGCTCCGGCACGATCGGGTCGAGGAGATGATCGGCTTCCTCTTCGGTCACCGGCTCGGCCGCGATCGTGCGCAGCAGCCCGTTGATCCGGTACGTCGGCGGGATGCCGACCTTGAGGTGCAGGTCGCTGGCGCCCAGCTTGCGCATCGCGCCCAGCAGCCGGTGGATCGAGAGAGGACCGCCTTCGACCATACAGCACCCCCGCGGGCGCAAACGGCCTGGGCCTCGCGGCCCGCACGCGCAGCATACCGCGCGGCGGCGGGAACCGGAACCGCAAATCCCGGATTTTCACCCCGCCTGCGGGGTGAACGTGACGAACGGCCCTTTGATCGTCGTCTCGATGACGCCGCGCACCGTCCGCGAGCCCTGCTTGAGCTTGAACTCCACCCGGACGCGTTCGCCCGGGGCCCAATCGAGCCCCGCCGACGCCGCCTTGCGGATCGCCAGCGGGTCGCGCACCAGCGCGATCGTCGGCACGTCGCGAAGGTCCGGGCGCCACGAGCGGTGCGCCCGCTTGACGACCACGTCCATGACCTGGAGGTCCCGCGGCAACGCCCGGCCGTCGCGGGAGACGACCGCGAACTCGACGTACGCGTTCGGCGGCGTCGCCTGGTCGCCCGGCAGCCGCAGCTGGCGCACCGCGGCGCTCACCGTGTACGGCCGGTTCGCCACCCGCACCCGCACGCCGTCGGTCACGGTCCCGACGACCCCGTTCTCCACCTCGGCGGGAACCGCCGCGGCGGGAAGGGCCCAACAGACGGACAACGCCAACAGACCCGCGACGGCGGTGCGATTCATGACCGGCTCCTTTGTTCGCTCCGGGCGTCTTGGTTGCCGCGTCCAAAGCGCGGGCGCCCGTCCACTCTTCGGCCCCAACATACCGCCGGATGCCGAATTCGCAAGCGCGATCTTGCGCACCGCGCGGCGTTCGGACCCTGAGCGGGATTCGGCCCACGCCCGTACGCTCCGCGACGCACCCGAGGGAATACCTATGCGCTGGTGGGTAACAGACTGGCTCGACGCGGCGGGCCCCGTCTTCCTCGTCTCGTGGATCACGTGGGTCGTCGTCTCGATCGTGCTGCACGAACTCGCGCACGGGTGGATGGCCTTGCGCTGCGGCGACGACACGCCGCGCTACACCGGGCACATGACGGCCAACCCCTTCGTCCATATTCCGGTGCCCTGGGCGTGGGTCATGTTCGCCCTCTTCGGGTTCACCTGGGGCCTGATGCCCGTCAACCCCGCCAACTTCCGGGGCCGCTACGACGACACCAAGGTCGCCTTCGCCGGCCCCCTGATGAACCTGATCCTCGCCGTATTCTGCCTCGTCGCCGACGCCGCGTGGCTCACGTTCGCGACCAACGTGCAGGACCCTCTGCACCTCAATCTCCACAAGTTCCTGTGGATCGGCCTCATGATCAACTTGATGGGCTTCTGCTTCAATCTCCTCCCCGTGCCGCCCCTCGACGGCTCGCGCATCGCTTCCGACCTGATCCCGGCGTACAACCGGATGCTCTACAAGATCCAGACCAGCGAAGGGGGCGCGATCGTCGCCATGATCGCATTCACCGTCCTCTTCATGGCCGGCGGGCGAGTCGTCTGGCCGTTCGTGATGACCGTGGCCGCGATCAGTTCCGGCGGGCTCACGGCCATCATGGGCGGCACGTTCCGCGACCCCTTCGCTTGAGCTCCGAGCGATGAAGCATCTCGTCATCATCCCCGACGGCGGCGCCGACCTGCCCATCGAGCAGCTCGGCGGCCGCACGCCCATGGAGGCCGCGCGCCAGCCCAACCTCGCCGCCTGGGCCGCGCGGGGCGTCGTTGGCCGCGCGGCGACAACGCCCAAGGGCTTCGAGGCCGGGAGCGACGTCTGCTCCATGAGCCTCCTCGGCTACGACCCCGCGACGTACCACACCGGCCGCGCGCCGCTGGAAGCCGCCGCGCTGGGCCTCGACCTCGCGAGCAGGGACTGGATCTTCCGGCTCAACTTCGTGACCACCGGCACGAGCGGCGCCGACGAAGGGAGGATGCTCGACCACTCCGCCGGCGCGATCACCGACGCCGAGGCCCGCGACCTCGTGCGCGCCGTGTCGCAGGCGTGGCGCGAGCGGGGCGGGCCCATCGCGCAGGGCTTCGCCCTCCACCCCGGCGTCTCGTACCGCAACATCCTCGTCGATTCCTCGGGCGCCGATTACAAGGGCCTCGTCACCACGCCGCCGCACGAGATCCCCGGCAAGCCGTGGCGCGACCACCTCCCCCGCGGCAACGGCGCCGAGCGCATCAACGCTCTCATGGAAGACGCCGCCGACGTGCTCCGCGATCACCCCGTCAACCGCGCCCGCGTCGCCGCCGGCAAGCGGCCGGCCACGATGGCCTGGGTCTGGGGCCAAGGGACCAAGCCCACCGTCCCCGCCTTCCGCGACCGCTTCGGCAAGCGCGGCGCGATGATCACCAGCGTCGATCTCCTGCGGGGCATCGCCGCGTACATCGGCTGGGACCGCCTCGAGGTCGCGGGCCTCACCAGCTACCACGACACCGATTACGCCGCGCAGGGCCGCGCCACGATCGAGGCGCTGCGCTCGTACGACGTCGTCTGCTGCCACGTCGAGTCCCCCGACGAGGCAAGCCACCAGGCCGACTGGAAGACCAAGGTCGCCGCCCTCGAAGCGATCGACGAGAAGATCATCGCCCCCGTCGCGGCGGCGCTCGAGCGCGAGTGGCCCGGCGACTGGCGCGTCCTCGTGCAGCCCGACCACTACACGCTCTGCTCTACCCGCAAGCACGACGCGACGCCCGTCCCCTTCCTCGTCCTCGGCGCAGGCCTCCGCGCGAACGGTCTTCCCTTCACCGAGGCGGGCGCGAACGCCTCGCCCCTCCAGCTCGCGAACGGCCACGACCTCATGGGCCGCTTCCTTGATCCTTCATGGAGCGGCACGCCGTGAGCGACAGCGAGAACAAACCCGATCCGCAGGACCACTTCGAGCTCGCCCCCGAGCCCGAGCCCGCGACGCCGCGCCCGGCGCAGCCCGCCCCTCGGCGCATGTCCACCGAGGAGTACGAGCGCAAGCTCCGCGAGGAAGAGGAAGCGCGCCTCAAGCACGAGCAGGAGGAGAAGGTGCGCCTCGACCTAGGCGAAGGCATGCCCAAGGGAGCGCCCCTCATCTCACCCCGGCTCCGCAACGCCAGGAACGCCGCGATCGCCGCGGGCGTTCTGCTCGCCGCGGCGGTCATCATCGCGATGATCCGCGCCGACAGCGGGCACCTGCCGTTGGCCGCGAAGATCATCTATGACACCGCGCTCGCTTCTGCGCTGGGCGTGTGTGCCGCCTTCGCCTTCGCGGCGATCCAGGAGCGGCCGCTGGGGAGCTGGACGCAGGGCGCCGCGCGCATGGCCCTCGCCGTCGCCCTCGCTCAGGTCGTGCTGCAGTGCAGCGTCGGCGGTGGCGCCGGCAAGGCCCTCTTCGCTGTCCTCGCCCTTGTGGCTTACCTCGCCGCGCTCATCGTCCTCATGGACTGGAAGCCCCGCATGGCCTTCCGCGTCGGCGTCTTCCACTTCGCGCTGCAGGCGCTCGTCTGGCTGGCGATCTGGCTGGACGGGACGGTGGAGAGGATGACGAAGTAAGTACGTGATCCGAAAGTGCAGTTGCCCTCCCTCTCCCCGTGCTTCACGGGGAGAGGTGGCGGCGCAGCCGCCGGTGAGGGGTCTTCGCACTTCTCGGTTTTCGCCCGACCCCTCACCGCCCGTCGAAGACGCCGGGCACCTCTCCCCGCTATCGCGGGGAGAGGGAGGCGGTATCATGCCCCCGTGCGCTTCGATCCAGACCGCACGACCGCGTCCGACGACGCAACGAAGAAGGCGCGCAGGCTCCGCCGCACCATGAGCGTGCCGGAGATCAAGCTCTGGAACAAGCTCCGCGACCGATCCGTCTGCGACGCGAAGTTCCGCCGCCAGCAACCTATCGGTCCGTACACCGCGGACTTCTACTGCGCCGAGTTGGGGCTGGTCGTCGAGCTCGATGGCAGCTCGCACAAGCGTTCGCATGATGAACGGCGCGATGCGTTCATGCGTTCGCTCGGACTCACCGTCCTCCGCATCCCCGTCTGGGTCTACGAGCAGAGCGAAACCGCCGCACTGCAATCGATCGCGCACTCCATCGAGCGATTACGGCTCGCCAAGAACCACGCGGCATCGCGTCGCTCTCCCCGTCCAAAGGACGCAGAGAGGCGCCCGCGCAGTGGGCGGTGAGGGGTCATCTCTTCCTCCCTCGCCCCGCGCCAGCGGGGAGAGGTGGTCGCCGTCTTCGGCGACCGGTGAGGGGTCTTCTCTTCGGTGCTCCACCACTCCGTGGCGGAGTCCTCGCGATCCCGGCGCTTTGTCAGGCGCAGACACTGAAATGCTTGAAGTAGCGCGCCCCAGCGGCACGGGGTGGTGCCGCATCGATTAAAATACGCCTACTTTTTGAGATTATGACTCAGCAGGAGCCAATCGCTCTCACTCTTCAAGTCCTTGCACAGCTCGAACAAAACGTCGCCAACTTTCTCTCTTGTTCCAGCCAATCTTACGGAACCGCTCGGAATTAGTCCGTGCCGTTGAAGCCGCTCGTTTGTTGTAGTAGTGCTAAACATGTCCGTGGCGAAGTGCCGAGCGCTCCTGCTCACCTCGCCGGCGACGAACCCCAAGAGTTCCTCGTATAAAAGCCCACTCACAGCAGATGCCACAAGCCTTACGAGAGCGGGCGGTGGCTTCTTCTCCACCGCCCACGCGAGGACGCGCGCGTGAATGTCCACTTTGTGCTTATCTTCTTCCTTCGCCGCACAGTCGACTATATGAGCAAATAGGTCCAGTTCTTCTTCGGTTGGGGTGGTAATCTCGACGCGAGAGACCCTTGCGCTTAGCAGACGAAGCACGCCACGCACCTTTTCTTCGTACTTGCGTCGTGATCGCTTTTCCAAGTAGCGAGACACCTGATCAATTGATAGCGCTCCGAGGCCTACGCCTACACCGAGCGGCCCGCCTCCGCTCAATGCGACCGCAAGCGCGCTTGCATACACGCCGAGCGCCGAAGAGCCGGTGAGAACAAGATCGCTGGAAACACCGGTCTTTTTATCTGCAGATGGGTCATCTCTAGTAGTCATGGCTTTCTAAACAGTTCACACCGTCTCCAACGGATCCACATCCACCGTGCTCACCAGCACCTGCAGGCCCGGCTCGCGCCGCAGCATCTTCTCCTTGAGCCGCGGCAGGTAACCCCGCTCCGTGTTCGTGTGCCCGCCCAGGATCACGCTCATCCCGGCGTTGAGCGCGCCCAGCACCTCGTGGTGCTTCATCTCCCCCGTCACGAAGACCTCGCACCCCTCCGCCCGCGCCGTCTTGGAGAGGCTCTCGCCCGAGCCCGGCACCGCCCCCACGTGGCTCACTTCCTTTTCTTTGTGCTCGTGCGCCACGGCGTACCGCACCCGGTCGCGCTTCACCCACCCCTTGATCCGCTCCGCGAGCTGACGCACCGTCGCCGGTTTGTCCAGCACCAGCCGCCGCCCGGAGCCCGCGCCACGCCGCGGCTGGGCCACGAGGTCGTAGACGTCGATCGCCGGTTCCTCATAAGGATGGAACTTCCGCAGCGTGTCGAGCGCGAGCGCCAGCCCGCCGCGCGAGCAGGACATCTCCAGCCGGTGCTCGCGCACCGACTCGATGCGCCCAGGCTCCCCCACCGTCGGCTTCGTCCCCTCGCCGCCGAAGAACGTCCCTGTCCCCTCCGCGCTGAAGGAGCAGAGCTGGTAGTTGCCGATCCGCCCCGCCCCCGCCGTCGCCAGCGCCTTGCGCACGCGGTCGAGGTCCTCCGCGGGCACGTACGTCACGATCCGCACCTGCTGGCCCGCCTCCTGGTGCTTGTGCGGCACGAGGGCCCGGCAATCGCCCGCGATTTTGCCGGGCGTGTGCGACCCCGAGATCCCCTCGCAGAGCCAGTCCGTCACGCCCCCGGGGATCGCGTCCAGTGCCGTGTGCGGCGAGTAGATCGCGATGCTCGACTCGAGCGCCCGCAACACGACGCGCTGCCGGGGCGTCGCGTCCGTCACACGCGACAGGGGTTCGAAGATCGGCGGGTGGTAGGCGACGATCGCCCCCGCGCCCACGCTCCGCGCTTCATCGAGCACCGCCTCGGAAAGATCGATCGTGAGCACCACCGGCCCGCGCAGCGAGCGCGAGCCGTCGCCCGCGAGCAGGCCCACCTTGTCCCACGGCTCGGCGTAGGAGAGGGGCGCGATCGCTTCCATCAACGCGGCGAGGTCTCGCACGAGCATGCGGCGCTCCTTCTGCGGAACGGTAGAGCCCGGTGGTCCGCCCCTCTCCGTAGGCCTGGCGTCTCGCCGGGCGCCGGTCACCCGGGGCCGTCATGAGGAGGTGAGCAGGTGGGGAGGTGAACAGGTGAGGCGCATTCTTCAATCACCTCTTCACCTGCTCACCTATTCACTGCTTCATCTCCATCGCTCCCTCGCTGCTCCCCTCCTACGACTCCCTATGCCTTCCTCCCCAACACTCCGCCGCGCGGGCTGGGCCCTCGCCGCCGTCGCCGGCGCCGCGATCCTGGTGAGCGGCATGGTCTTCTTCGCCAACCAGACCGCGAACCCAGCCCGCGCGGACCTCGCCGGCCGCGTCTTCACCGGCGCGGCGGTCGCGATGATCGTCGGCCTCACCCTCGCGCGGCGCGACTGATCGCCTCCCCGTGAACGTGGCGAGTAGCCGCCGCACCGCCGACCTATAACCGTCCGGAGCGCGCCATAACCACCGCCCGGCAGCGGAAATACGCAGATCTGCTTGCCCGCCGGGGAGTCGTCAAGTATGCTCTCGCCCCGCGGGGAAAGCCCGCACCGAGGAGAGAGCGATGACGAAGACGTTCACGATCTGCGCGCTGTCCTGCGTCGGCCTCGCGGCCTCCGCCGCGTCGGCGAGCCTGATCCGCCCCGATTCCGCCACGGCGACGAGCACATTCAGCGGGCTCTACGACATCGGTAACACCATCGACGGCTCGGGCCTGCCCGCGAACTTCACGCCCGCCGACGCGCACGCCACCTATACCACGAACAACCACTGGACGACCGCCAACGGCGACACCATCGGCGAGTCGGCCACCTTCTACTTCAACACGCCGCAGACGCTGGGCGT
This sequence comes from Phycisphaerales bacterium, assembly GCA_035628115.1. Taxonomy (GTDB): domain Bacteria; phylum Planctomycetota; class Phycisphaerae; order Phycisphaerales; family UBA1924; genus BJHL01. The sequence continues at coordinate 194,191 of DASPKL010000023.1, forward strand.
CTTCCACATGTGGAACCACCGCTCCAACGGCATCGCCGCGAACCCGCACTACGAGGTGACACTCTTCGACCTCATCCTCCGCGACTCGGCGAGCAACGTCCTCCTCTCGCTGACGAACGTCGTTGCGCAGCCCGACGTCGCGGTCGCGCAGAACTTCTCCTTCGCGCAGACCGCCAACGTCAGCTCCGTGCAGCTCGTCGTCCGCGCGACGGCGAACAACAACTCCTCGCCGTACACCGGCCTGGCCGAGGTCGCCTTCAGCGTCCCCGCGCCCGGCGCGGCGGCTCTGCTGGCCCTTGCCGGCCTGACCGCCGCCCGCCGTCGCCGCTGAGCGCGGCGCGCCGCTCACTCCGGATCGCGGGTCCGCGGCGTTGACTGCATTTTGAAGCCCCCCGACGTCGGTGTCGGGCTCGGCACCAGCAGCACCGCGCGGTTCAGCTCGCCCGGCCTGTGGGCCACCGCCGTGATCCAGCCGGCGTTGTTGATGTCGGTCGCGCCGACGACCGTCCAGCCCGCGCTCGCGTCGACGAGCTCGTGCAGCAGGTGCATCTCGCCGCCCTGCCACAGCAGCCCCGCGCCGCTGCAGTCGGCGAAGAAGAACGCGTTGCCGACGATCTGCCCCGCGTTGTTGATCGCCGAGACGTACGAGTCCGCCCCCGCGGGCGCGCCCAGATCAACCATCCCCGTCTGCGCGGTCCAGACGAACGCGTGCTGATCCGCCGAAGCCGGCCGGACGTTCGAGTTCCCGACGACCACGCCCGCGTCGTTGATATCCACCGCCGTCGACACCGCGCCGCCCAGCGTGCCGAGGTCGATCATCCCCGTCGCGTCGGACCAGACGAACGCGTGCTGGTCGCGCGTCGGGAGCCCGTACCACGCCCAGCCGACAACCCGGCCGGCGTTGTTGACGCCCGTCGCCTCGCTGAACTCGCCCCCGAACGTGCCCAGGTCCTGCACGCTCCCGTTGCGCCACAGCGCCGCACGCTGCCACACGTCGTTGCCGAACCGCTTCTGCGACATGCCGACCGCCCACCCCGCGTCGTTCACGTCGTTCGCGTTCGCGTGCACACCGCCGGCGAGCACGCCCAGGTCGCTCATCACGCCGCCGACCACGCGCACCGCGCGCTGCCTGTTCTGTGGGTCCACCGAATACCCGACGACGAGGCCCGTGTCGTTCACCGCGAGCGCCTGCGCGATGCCGCCGAGCGTGCCGATGTCCGCCGCGGCCCCGTTGCTCCACACAAACCCACGCCGCTGTCCGTTCGTCGCGAAGTACGTGCCGCTCACGAACGCGCCGTCGCTCACCGCCGTCGGCCCCGCGCCGGCCGACGTGCCCAGATCGATCACGGTGTACCGCGGCGCGCTCTGCGCCCCGGCCGAGACCGCGATCACGGCGCCCGTGATCGCCGCGACGACGCCAGCCGACCGCCGCGAGATTGAGACGCACCGATTCACACGCACCGCAAGAGCGTTCATCACCGACTCCTTTTGTAAAACGACCGTTCGTTGCCCGCAATAGATGTCGCGAGCGCCGGCGTTCCCGTGCAGCGTTCCGGTTCATTCACGCCGCCCCGCGGCACGGCCGCGCCGCCGCGCCCCGCACGCACCGATAGACTCCGCCGTGACGCCCGAGGTCGAGATCAAGCTCCTCCACCACGACCTGTGGCAGCGCGCCGACTGGCAGGGCGTGACCTACCTGATGAACCAGACCGCCGACGAGCCGCCGCGGCTCGCGCTCAACTTCAACAACGGCGCCGCCGGCGCCGCGGCCTTCGAGGACCTCGTCGCGCGCATCGGCCGCAACGACCCCGAGGGGCTCTTGCGCATCACGTTCATCGAGGGCGAGGTCCCCGGCATGCTCAACCCCGCGTACACGCTCATGCTGGGGCCGGAGGTGTCGAAGGCCCTCCCGGCGGTCGAGGCGCGCGTCGGCGATGCGCCCACGACGAACGTCAAGGCCTTCGTCGTCCGCATCCGCCCGCCAACGACCCCGGCCCTCGCGCGCTTCAAGGCGCTTTACACGCGCCACGGCGAGTGCCTCATCCTCCCCGCGCAGCGGGGCGGGACGCCCGACCCGCACCACCCGCTGGGCATCTGGAAGCGCAACCTCCACTTCCGCAGCGCCCACGAGATCTCGAACGACCGCTGGGACCCGGACGCCGTGGCGCTGCTGCCGTGACCGTCACCGACGCGGTCCCGCCGTCATCATTACCGGCCTGATCCGCCCGTCCGCCTCAAACTCCAGCTTGTCGATGCACACGACGCGGCGCTCGGCCTTCGTCTCGCCGATCGGCCTGCGGTGGTACACGATGAAGTGCTCGCCGCGGAAGCGCACGACGCTGTGGTGCCCCGCGCCCGTCCCGACCGCCGGGTCCTGCTCGAGGATCGTGCCGATACGCTCGAACGGGCCGCGGACGCTCGGCGCCATCGCGTACGCCACGCGGTAGTCCGGCCCCGTCCAGCCACCCTCGCTCCACATGAAGTAATAGACGCCGCCGTGTTCGAAGAGGAACGGCCCCTCGACGTACCCCCTCGGCGTTACCTCGCGGAACGTCGTCCCGTCCTCGAACGGAACGAACCCGGTGAAGTCCGGCCTCAGCCGCGCCATGTTGCAGCGGCCCCACCCGCCGTAGAACATGTACCACGCACCGTCCCTGTCCCGGTACACGAACTGATCGATCGGCTGCGCCCCGTTGTGGAACGCGCCCACGAGCGGCTCGCCGAGCATGTCCCGGAACGGCCCCGCCGGCGAGTCTGCCACGCCGACGCCGATGCCCCCGACCTCGCCGTTCCTCTGGATGTCGTTCGCGGCGAAAAAGAAGTAATACCTGCCGTTGTTCCGCACGACCGCCGGCGCCCAGAAGGCCCGCTTCGCCCACGCGAACGATGCGCGGTCCAGCACGCCCTCGTGCCGCGTCCACGTTGCGAGGTCCCGCGACGAGAACGCGTCGAATCCGAGCTGATTGTCGTACGGCGCCGACGACGTCGGGTAGATCCACACGGCGTCGTCGAAGACGATCGCCTCGGGGTCCGCGTACCAGCCGGGCAGGATCGGGTTCGGCGCGATGGGCGGCGGAAGCGTCGCGGCAGCTCGCTCATCCGGCTCGCGCGACGCGCACGCCGCGCCAAGCATCGACGCGACCACCGCCACACCGGCGAACAAGCAGCGCATCGATCATGATACCTGCGCCCCGCAACACTCCGGCGTGCGTCCTCAGATCATCCTCTTCCCCTGCCCCAGCATGAACCCCACGCCCGCGCCCGCCACCAGCCCCACCGCCGCCGTCAGCACCGGCAGCAGCGTCTCCGGCCGTTCGCGCAGCGCCAGCACGATCCCCAGCAGGAACCCCAGGCACACCGTCAGCCCGATGAGAAAGCACACGCGGCTCGCCGCGTCGTGCTTCGCGTTCAGCCGCTGCGCGTTCAGCCGCAGCTCGTACTCGCGCCGCTCCTTCTCGGGCTCCGCGTCGAAGCGGCGGCTGTACGACTCCACCAGCTTCGCCGCGGCGGGCGACGCCAGCACAAGCTGCACGATCTCGAGCAGCCGCCGCTGCCCGGGCGGCACGCCCGCGGCGGGGTCCTCACCGCCCGCGCCGACCTCCGACGCCGGCCCGTGCATCTCCCCGTCCAGCCCCACGCGCTCCCGCATCGGATCCGTCTGCATACCTGCTCCTCACCGTTGGGTGTGTGCACCCGGTGCGCGCACTCACAATTCCACCCGGTGCGTGTGTGCCGAGGCCGCGTGCAACATGAAATCCACCACACGGCCCCGTGCGCCGGTCCGACGCCGCCCGCCCGTACGCTGAAACACCGATGACCACCCAGCCCACGCCCGACCCCGCCCCCGCGATCAGCGAAGACGAGCTGAAGCGCGCCTTCAATGCCTTCAAGAAGCGCCTCAAGCTCACGCGTCTGGACCAGGAGTCGCGCCTCGGCGTCTCACGCCCCATGACGGCGGGCAAGCAGGCGGACATCTCCATCAACCCGCCCAACGACTTCCCGCGCGAGGTGTGGAAGGAGCTCGCGCGCCAGGGCCGCATCAAGGATACCGGCGGCGGGTTCTACAAGCTGCCATGAGCGGCGGGACCGGCGTCGCCCGTAGCCGCCCTTCCGAGATAGTCTTCTCGTTGTAGGCCTGGCGTCCCGCCGGGCACCGTCCTTCTTGTGCGGTGTGGGGCAGGCGTCTCGCCTGCCACCGAGTGCCCTTCGCCCGCGCGCCGGCTCTCTCCCTACGAGCCCCACACTCGCGTGTGGGACTGCCGACCCACCGCGTCATCGGGCTTCCTCGCGTCTGGTCGCCCGCGCTGTCTCGTCATCCCTCGCCGCGCCGTCATCACGCGGAAAAGTGCGCTGTCCTCGCGGTGACGCGATGAAAGAGAGACAAACGCTGCCTGGAAAGGGCCAAGGCAGTAGCACGGAATGCAACAGAACGCGGAGCGCAACCGATCGCGGCCGGTCAGCGGCGACGGCGTGACGCAAGCGGGATGACCGCGAGCAGCGCGAGAGCGCTCGGTGCGGGGACGGGGTTCACGGCGATGCCGTCGATGGCCAGGCGCGTGATGCCGGTGTTGCTGGCGCCGGCGATGTGCAACAACGAGGTTGTCGAAGTCGCGGTGAAGTCCATCGACGCGGTGTACCACTGTTGCGATCCGAAGCCGTCGAAGCTGATCACCGGCGTGGACTGCGTCCCGCCGCCGAACGAGACGTTGAGGAAGCCCGGGGCGGTCTCGTCGGGATAGATCGACGAGCCCTGCCACCAGCCGCCGAGCCCGTAGAAGAAGCTGACGCGGTACGTCTGGCCGACGGTGAGGCCGGAGACGGACTGCTGGATGTGCTCGACAACGCTGGGCGAGCCGTAAAGCGAGACGAAGGTGCCGCCGTCGGGCGAGGCGGGCATCTGGTAGGCATGGAAGCCGCCCGGGCCGCTGGGGCTTGCGAGGCCACCGGGCGCGACGGTGTCGGCGCCCTGCGTGCCGGTCGTCCAGGCGGGCGGTGCGAAGCCCTCGCCGGGCGCGCCGGTGAGCGAGCCGTTGGTGACGAGTTGGGCGTGGGCGGCGGGGATCGCCGCGGCGGTCATGAGGGCGGCGGAGATGAAGACACGGCGCGGGTGCATCAGGGCCTCTCCTTCCACACTCTGGCGTGGGCTGCACAGCATAGTGGTAGCGGCGGGCGCGTCAAGGAGATTGCCGCGCGGTGACGGCCGCCAGCGTTGCGAGCGCGTCCGAGAAGGGGGGTGATTGGGCCCGTGATGAAGAGACATCGGGGCTCGCGGGCCATGAGTTTTGGGACGCGTGCAACGCACGACGCGCCCTCGACGGCCAGCGCCCTTCGAACGCTCCGCGGCGGACTTCTTCCTCTCTCGCCCCGTGCCTTCACGGGGAGAGGCGGCGCAGCCACGCTCCCGGTACGCGGCGCAATGGCACCGCACTCCGGAAGAATCAGGTCTCTCTTCGGCTCGGCGCGGGCAGAGTCACCGGATCGAAAGTTTGGTGCTCCCCTCCGTGAAAAGGAGCAGCCAGGAGAGACGGCTGTCCGGCGCCGGTGCACCGACAAGCAGCCCCGTGCAGCTCAAACTCACGTCTCTGCCGCGGCAACAGCAGGAGCACGCAGACCAACCTCGGTGATCGGGTACACGAACTTCAGATACAGGAAGTAGAACCCCATCGCCATCGCGAGGATGAGAAGTCCGTTGAGGGCGGTCTTCAACGCAAGACCTTCCATGCCGAGCTTGAGCTCCGTCTCCGGCTCACGCGCGGGCTCGGTGTCGGCCGGAGCACCTACCGCCCGAGCTTGCGCCGCGTGCTGAACGCGCTGCGCCCGTTGCTGGATCGTTCGTTCAACGGTCGGCGCTTCGTTGCGCTTCCGATAGGCCGCGACAAACTCCATGACGGCCGCGATCATGGCGATGACAAGGAACGCGTGGACGACCCAGAACATGATCTCCGTCGTACTGTACTGCCAGGCGAACGCCCGGGCGCGCTCTTGGAGAACCTGACCGTCGCGGCGCCATTGCGCTCGAACGAGCGCCTTGTACTCGGCCACCACCGCGGAATCGTCGAGAAGCGCCTTCTCCCACGGCTCGTTCGTCGCGGCGGGCGTCGGCGGCGCAGGCGCGGGGATCTCGGGCGCCGGCGCCGCGTGCGTTGGCGCGGCCCGGGGCGGAGCGATCGGGGCGCGACCGGAGCCCGAACTCATCGAATCGATGTCCGGTTGGATGAACGAGTCGTCGCCTCCTTCGAGGCTCCAAGTGTGGTAATCGCGGATGCCCTGAAGCTCCTGCTGTGCATGCGTGATGGAGCAAAGCGCGGCGCAGATCATGAACGTCGCTCGAAACACGGTGTTCATTAGATATTCCCCATGCCCGGTCCACCGTCTCGGCGGCCCGCACGGACGCACATCGATCGTCGTTCTCACGCCGCGCGCCGCGGCGACTTCGGGACCTGCGCGAGGAAAGAGCGGAGCCGTTCGTCCACGTGGCGCTCGGCCGAGTACGTCTTGCCGTCGATCACGATGCGCAGGCCCGAGGCGCGCTCCCAAAGCGGGTCCGTCAGGTCCATCGGGTTCAACCGCACGTGACCCTCCGGGTCGCAGCGCCACGTCACGCCGAAGTCCAGCTGCACCTCCTCCTGCGGCTTGACCGTGATGAGCCGGGGCGCGAGGCGCGGGCCCCGCCCCTGCACGACGAAGTCGTTCCGCCGCGCCGTGCGCCCGCCCTTGAAGCTCACGCCGCCGATCGTGAACGCGTGGCGCCCGGCGTTCTGCACGATCACCACCGGCGCCTTGCGCGAGACGCCGAACATGTCCTGCACCGGCCGCAGCCGGACCCCCAGCACCGGACGCGGCGCGTGCATCGACTTCTCAATGTCCAACTTGGTCTCGGCGACGCGCAGGTGGCGCTCCACCGCTTCCATACGCTCCCGCTGGAGCCGGTTCTGATCGGCCGCCTCGCGGTTCGCGCTGGCCTGCTCCGCGATCTGGCGCTCCAGCACCTCCACCTGGCGGCGCTGCGCCCGCCACGCGAGGACTGAGCCGCCCGCCGCGATCGCCGCGACGGCGGTGCCCGCCGTCTGGATGATGTCCGCGGGGTTCATCCCGGCCAGCAGCGACGAGATACTCATGCAACAGTCTCCGGGTCGGCTCCTCACCGACCAGCCCGCCGCGCGAACCGCACACGCGGCACCACCCGGCCATGTTTGTACCCGTTAACCGCAACTTGGTTCACACGCCCGATCCTACAGAAGCCAAGAAAAGACAACGGCTTACCAAATCCCCGCAGGCGCGGGGGACAACGGCGCCAAGTACCCGAACGTCGTCCTGCACGGGGTGTCCCCACACCCGCCGCGGCGGGTGATCGGGTGCCCGAGGCCTCGCCGGCACCCGCCACTTACCAAAAGAAGCAACGGCAAAACGAAAAACGGACCCCGACAGGGGTCCGTTCAAGTTTCAAGCGCGGCCGGAGCAACGCGCCCGGGCCGAGCGACGGTGTTACTCAATGGTGTTGGCCTCCTCCACCGCCTGCATCGCCTCGACGAACTCCGCGACGCTCATGCCGTCGCCGTCCGTGCCGTCGGGGCGGAACGAGATGACGAACCCGTTCCCGTCGTCCTCACCGAGGATCGTGCGAAGGGCCAGCGCGGCCTTCTCGATCTGTTTCGACGCGGCGTCGTAGTAGTGAAGGTCGCCGAGGCTGCCGGTGATGCTCGGCAGGTTCATCGAAGCGAGCGTGAGGTTGTCGAACGCCACGGTCAGCAGGTATGCGTTCACCGGGTCCGTCTGCAGATGCTCCTGCGCGGTCCGCCAGCAGATGGCGGCCGCGTTGCTCAGCGAGGCCGCCACCCGGTCGCGCCGCTCCTTGCCCTGCAGCGTGCGGCCGAGGTTGGGGTTCTGCATCTGCAGCCCCGCCTCGACAACTTGAGCGAGCGACCACCCCGCAGCCATTCGGCAGGTGACCCGTTCAACAAGGCTCTTCTTCTTGCCCACGTACGGGATCGAAGCGATCCCCAGCGCGATAAAAACGAAGCAGATCGCGAAAGCCGGCAGCCCGATGTTCCACATGAGGCACGCTCCTGACACCGTCACTTCTTGGTACGCTCGAATGGTGGGTTTGTTCGACAATTGGCTTGACTAATGTCACATTTTCCTACTAAGCTCCGGACATGACGATGCCGATACCATCCATATCCCTAACACAGCGACTTTTGGCCTACAGGGCGCAGTACGGTCTTGGGCAGGACCAGTTGGCCGGGTTGGCCGGTGTGTCGCTCAAGACGGTCCAGCGAGCGGAAAAGGGCGATCCCGTCCCGGACAGCGTCGTGCACCTAGAGCGCGTGCTCGCGGCTCCTCCACGTCGGCCGCGCGACAGCAACGTGGTCCCGGGCATCGCCACTGAAGAGAGCGGTCTTGAGCGTGTGCGCGACATGCTGGTCACGCAGCAAGAGGTCTATCAGGACATCAAGGTGTTGCCGAACGGCTCGCGGATCTTCGTCGTCGCCTGCACGGAGGTGCGCGAAGTTGTGAACGCCGACCGGATGCTCGACGTCGCCGAGTCCCTCTACACGAACGACGAAACCGAGTGGTACTTCATCTACCCGGACCAGACGCGCCTCGCGGCGGGCGCGCACATCCTCCCGACGATCAAGCACGGTGTCGAGGAAGTCGCGAAGACCAAGGAGCGCATTCTCTCGAAGCTCAGGCATGAGGCCGGCGCCGCGCCGGACGACGACCTCCGCAAGCACTTCCAAGACCTTGAGAGCGCGGTAGACGCTCGCCTGGAGTGCGAGAGCGCGTCGAGCCCGACGCCGTACTACTTCCACCCGATCGTCAAGTCGATCCTGGTTGTGCGTCCGGCCGATGCACCGTCACCTCAGGGGCTACGGGCCCACGGCTGGCTCGAGATCCCGTTCTACGGCATCAATGAGCTGCCGGTCCTCATCCGCATGAGCATCACCGAAGTCCAGGACCTGACGACGTGGCTGCAGGAGTGCGACAAGCCCGCCTACCCGAAGCGCGTTCGGTAGGCCCCCGCCTTCAAACACGGCTGAGTTCTGGCGCGTGGCGGTCGAGGAGAGCACCGGTCGTAGCAGACGCCGACCGGTGGCACGTCACGGTCCGGAAGGCCTGACGCCGTGTCACTGACCAGCCGTCTTCCGACGGTCAGTGTCATGGGACGACCGATGACACCGCACGTGCGATCTTCGAAGACGTGCAAGTCGCAAAAAGACACTGACCGTCTCAGGACAGACGGTCAGTGGCACATTCTCGGGTTGTCGGCGGGGGCCTAGTAATCCATATCCCCGTGGTCATGGTCGTGACCGCCGGAGGCCTTCTTCTCCTTGATCTCCACGATCGCCGCCTCGGTCGTGAGCAGCAGCCCCGCCACGCTCGCCGCGTTCTGCAGCGCCACGCGCTCCACCTTGGTCGGGACGATCACGCCCATCTGGATCATGTCGCCGTACTGGTGCGTCAGCGCGTTGTAGCCGAAGTTGGTGCTGTCGCTCTTCTCCACCTCGTTGGCGATCACGCTCCCGTCCAGCCCGCAGTTGGCCGCGATCTGCTTGATCGGGGCCGAGACGGCGCGGTAGACGATGTCCAGGCCCGAGCGCTCGTCCCCCTCCATCTTCTTGCGCAGCTTGTCCAGCGCCTTGCGCGCCCGCACGACCGCGACGCCGCCGCCGGGCAGGATGCCCTCTTCGACGGCCGCGCGGCAGGCGTGCAGGGCGTCCTCCACGCGCGCCTTCTTCTCCTTCATCTCCACCTCGGTCGCGGCGCCGACGTTGATCTGCGCCACGCCCCCGGCGAGCTTGGCCAGGCGCTCCTCGAGCTTCTCCCGGTCGTAGTCGCTGGTCGTCGCCTCGATCTGGTGCCGGATCATCTCGATGCGGCCCTTGATCGCGTCGGCCTTCCCCGCGCCCTCGATGATCGTGCAGTTGTCCTTGTCCACGACCACCTTCTTCGCGCGGCCCAGGTCGCCGATCTCGACCTTCTCGAGCTCCAGGCCCAGCTCCTCCATGATCGCCTTGCCGCCCGTGAGCGTGGCGATGTCGGCGAGCATCTCCTTCCGCCGGTCGCCGAACCCGGGCGCCTTCACCGCGCACACCTTGAGCACGCCGCGGATCTTGTTGACCACCAGCGTCGCCAGCGCCTCGCTCTCGACGTCCTCGGCGATGATCAGCAGGCTCGCGCCCTGCTCGGCGATCTTCCCGAGCACCGGGAGCATGTCCTTGGCGCTGCTGATCTTCTTCTCGCAGATCAGCACGTACGGGTTGTTCAGCTCGCACTCCATCTCCGCCGGCTTGGTCACGAAGTGCGGGCTCAGATAGCCCTTATCGAACTGCATGCCCTCGACGAGCTCAACCTCGGTCTGGAGGCTCTTGCCCTCCTCGACGGTGATGACGCCGTCCTTGCCGACCTTGTCCATCGCGTCGGCGATGATCTTGCCGATCTGCTCGTCGTGGTTGGCGCTGCACGTGCCGACCTGGGCGATCTCCTTGCTGGTCTCGACCTTCTTGCTCATGCGCTTGAGCTCGGCGACGACCTCGGCGACGGCCGCGTCGATGCCGCGCTTGACCATGTTCGGGTTCGCGCCGCTGGTGATGACCTTGAGGCCCTCGCTGTAGATGGCCTCGGCGTAGATCGTTGCGGTGGTGGTGCCGTCGCCGGCGTCCTTGGAGGCCTTGCTCGCGACCTCCTTGACCATCTGCGCCCCGAGGTTCTCGTACTGGTCCTCGAGCTCGATCTCCTTGGCGACGGTGACGCCGTCCTTGGTGACGGTCGGGGCGCCGAAGGACTTCTCGAGGACGACGACGCGGCCGGAGGGGCCGAGGGTCACTTTCACGGCGTGGCTGAGCTTCTGCACGCCGCGGAGGATGCGCTCGCGCGCGTCCGTGTTGAATGCGATGGACTTGGCTGCCATACGGGTACTCCTGGTATTCGAGATTCAGCACAGAGACGCGGAGAAGACGGGATCGATGAGAAGAGATTGTTTGGGTCGAAAGGGCGGATGCCAGAGGTTCTCGGATTCACATCTTCAACCCGGCATTCCTCTTCTCTTCTTGCTCATCTTCTCTGTGCCTCTGTGCTGAACCGTGTTCCTGTTGCTTACTTCAATCCGATTCTGAGCCAAGCGACACGCTCGGCGTCGATCACGAACACGCCCTTCCCGTCGGTGACCTTCACGAGATGGTCGGCCTCGTCGGGGATGAGCATGGCCTTCTTCACTTCGAGATGCTCCATCAGGCGGCCGGGCGAGTACAGGCCGACGAACGCGATGCTGAGGTCGCGTTCGCCGTTGAGTTCGCGGAGGGCCTGGCGGAGTTGGGTGGAAGTCATGGGGTGGCGAAGTGGTCGGGTGCGGAGCGTCAACGCGGTTCGGAGCCGGCGCACGCCGCCGCTCCGCCACGCTGCCCCGCCGCCGCCGGGTTAGTCGATCACCGCCAGCACGTCGTCCTCGCTCATGATGAGCAGCTCGTTGCCGTCGAGCTTCACCTCGGTGCCGGCATAGCTGCTGAAGATCACGCGGTCGCCCTTCCTGACGGAGAGGGGCACGCGCTCGCCGGTGTCGGTGTTCAGGGCGCCCGTGCCCACGGCCTCGACGACGCCCGTCTTGGGCTTGTCCTTGCTCGTCTCGGGCAGGAAGATGCCGCTCTCGGTTTTGCTCTGCGCCTCGTCGCGGCGGACGAGGATCTTGTCGCCCAGCGGGCGCACTGCGGTGCCGGTGCTCTTGGACGTTCCACTCTTCGTTGCGGTCGCCATGCGTACTCCTCTCGTATCAACCTGAGTTCGATTTACCACAGAGACACAGAGGCACAGAGGAAAGAGAGTGCTTGTGTTTGTGGTGCAAACGCTCGTTTCGGACTCGGACGGGTCTCTTCAGCTAACCTTTCAATCTTCCTTCATCCGCTCTGTGTCTCTGTGTCTCTGTGGTTTACCGCTTTATCCCGGCCAGCGGCCCCGGTAGTGCCGGTCGAGGCAGCGCCGCAGCACGCCCAGCATGACGTCGAGGTCGGAGACGGCGCGGGGGCGATCGACGACGGCGAACGCGCCCAGGCGCAACGCCGCGGCGATCTCGCGGGCGTCGTCGCGCGACGTGCGTGCCCGGCGCTTGACGGCGACGACGGGCGGCGGGTCGTCGAGCCGGCGGAGCAGCTCCAGCAGGCGCGGGCCACCCTCGGAGAATTCGGGGTCGGCTTCGGCCGTCGCGGGCGCCTCGAGCGGAAGGCCCAGATCGACGACCGCGATGTGGATCGTGCGGTTCTGGATGAGGCGCGAGGCGTCCTTGCCCGTCCCGGCCCGGTGGCTCACCACGCCCATGGGCTCGAGGAGCCGGGGCAAGCGCTCGATCAACGGGTCCGGCTCCCACCCGGCGTAGGAGAGCAGGAGGTGCAGGCGGGAAGGCTCATCGCCTCCGCCGTCCCCGCCGGCGTGGCCCCCGTTGGCCGCATCAGGATGGAAGTGCGCACCGATCACCGGCTGATCTGTGGCAACCGGCGTGCCTGTCCAAGGATGAGAAGACGCTCGCGCGGGGCGCAACCGACGGGTGTTCCACCGCGCCGGCGTGGCGAGCGGCCCCGGCGCGGGTGTCAAATCGGCAGATTCCCCGCTCGGGCACCCGCGTTCGGTCGAAGGTAGGGTACGATCGTCTATGGACGCTCTGCACGTCGCGCTCACGATCGTGTCGGTGGTCTCCGGGGGTCTTGCGGCTTGGTTCGGGCGGCGGGTCTTCCGCTCGCAGGCGGACGTTGCGCTGCACGCCGCGGCGAGCGCCCGGTTCCAGGACGAGGCCCGCTCCGAGCGGGAGCGGGCCGAGGCCCTCGCGATGAAGGTGGACGAGCTGCGAGAGGAGGCGAACGCCTGCGAGAACCGGGCGGTTGCGCTGCAGAAGGACCTAGAGGCGGCGACGCGGTCGCACGGGCAGGCGATCGAGCACGAGCGGCAGCAGTACCTGCTCAAGGAGCGTGAGCTCTCCAAGCGCCTCGAGGAGCAGCGCGAGCACATGGCCCGGCGCGACGCGGAGCTGGCCGAGCGCTTCAAGGCGCTCGCGGCGGACGCGCTCAAGGGCGCGAACGAGGAGCTGCTCAAGATCGCGAAGGAGCGGATCGGCGCCGAGCACAGCAAGGGCGCGGCGCAGCTGCTCGAGGCGAAGAACGCGGTGGACGCGCTGGTGAAGCCGCTGGGCGAGGCGATCAAGCGGACGGACGAGCAGCTGCAGCGCATCGGGCGAGAGTGGGCGTCGGAGCGCGCATCGCTCGCGGAGCAGTTCAGGGGGATGAACGAGGCGCAGCGCGGGCTGCGCGATGAGACGAACAAGCTGGTGCGGGCGCTGCGGGAGCCGCACGTGCGCGGCCGCTACGGCGAGCTGCAGCTGCGGCGCGTGGTGGAGCTGGCCGGCATGCTCGAGCACTGCGACTTCGTGGTGCAGGACACGTCGCTCGACGGGGACGGGCAGCGGCGTCGGCCGGACATGGTGATGCGTCTCCCCAACGGGCGGCGCGTGGTCGTGGACTCGAAGGCGAACATCCACCACTACCTGCGGGCGCTGGAGGCGGGCTCCGACGCGGAGCGTGAGGAGTGCCTCGACTGCTTCGCCGACGCGGTGGCGCGGCAGGCGGTCGACCTCGCGAAGACGCGCTACTGGACGCTGGCGGAGTACGACGGGAGCCCCGAGTTCGTCGTGATGTTCATCCCGGGCGACGTCTTCCTCGACGCGGCGCTCGCGCGCCGCGCGGACCTGATCGAGCACGCGATCGCGAACAACATCATCCTCGCGACGCCCTCGACGCTCCTGGGCCTGCTGCGCGCGGTGTCCAAGGGGTTCCAGGAGCAGCGGCTGGCGGAAGCCGCGGCGGAGTTGCGGGACGTCGCGGCGACCGTGCTCGACCGCGCGGCGACGACGTTCGATCACGCGCAGAAGCTCGGTCGGGCGCTGTCGCAGGCGGTGGAGCGCTACAACGACTTCCAGGGGAGCTACGAGCGGCGGCTGCAGCCGGTGCTGACGCGATTCGCGGAGGCGGGCGTGCGCGCGCCCAAGGACGTGCCCGAGCTCGACGGCATCGACACGCGCCCGCGCATCGCGGCGCTCGCGGATGGCCGGGCGCTGGTTTCGACGCCGCGGGGAGAGCCCGCGCCGCTCCTGCTGGGGCGCGACGGCGTGTAGGCGGTCGCCGGGGCAACGATCGGCGGGCGAGCGAACAAGGGCGGAAGAGAAGCGGATGAACAAGAAAACAGCGGGCCTTTCGGCCCGCTGTTCATCGTTCCGGGTCGGTCGCCGGGCTCACCCGCCGATGTGGCGCTTGAGGAAGCGGCTCATGAGCTTGCTGAAGAGCAGCCGGTTCTCCAGCTTCTGGAAGCCGTGGCCCTCGTCGTGGAAGTAGACCTGCTCGGGGTCGTAGCCGCGGCGCTGGAGCGCCTCGGCGAGCTGCATCGCCTCGCTCACCGGCACGCGCGGGTCGTTCAGCCCGTGGGCGATGAGCATCGGGACGTTGATCTTCTCCACGCGCTGCAGGGGCGAGACGCTGTCGAGGAAGGAGGGGTCCGTCAGCGGGCCGTACTCGGCCTCGCGCAGCTTGCGGCGGTAGCCGCTCGTGTTCTCGAGGAAGGTCTTGAGGTTGATGACGCCGACGACGTTGATGGACGCGCCGAAGAGACGCTCCTTCTGCCTGCCGCCGTCCACGCGCTCCTGGTCCTCGACCATCGTCGCGGTCGTCATGTATCCGCCGTAGCTGCCGCCGTAGCCGGCGATCTTGCCCGGGCGGGCGTAGCCGTTGTCCACGAGCCACTTGGCGGCGTCCACGCCGTCGCTCACGCTCAGCCAGCGGTTCTTGTAGTCGTCCATCATGATGAACGTGCGGCCGTAGCCCGACGAGCCGCGGACGTTGGGCATCAGGACGCCGAAGCCCTCGCTCAGCAGGTACTGCGTGTTGCGGTCAAAGCCCGGGCGGTGCTGCCCCTCGGGCCCGCCGTGAAAGTTGACAACGAAGGGGATGGGCTGGCCTTGCTTGGCGCCCGGCGGCAGGTAGAGGAACGCCGGGATCTCGAGCCCGTCCGCCGCCTTGTACTTGATGAGCTGCGGGAGCGGGAAGGAGTTGAGGTCGATGCCCTGGTTATCGGCGAAGGTGATCTGCCGCGCCTTGTTCGCGGGCACGCCGGGGGCGGGGATCTTGTACTCGTACGCGAGGCCGGGCGTGCGTGCGTTGGTGAGGGTGTAGACGAGCGTGTCGCCCCGGATGTCCGCGATGCCCGCGAGGCCCCGGTCGAGGTTCGGGAGGGCAATCTCCTTGAGGTCGGGCAGCGCGTAGAGGTGGGGCACGCCGTACCCGTCCTCGTTCACGCTGACGCTCAGGAGCGTGCGCTCCTGGTTGATACCCGCGTCCTCGACCTCGTTCTTGGCGAGGGCCGGGATCGGCTGGCTCACCTTGCCGGTGGCGAGGTCGATGCTGTACAGGCGTCCCACGCCGTCCTGCTCGTGGTCGCTCAGGAAGTAGACGGACTTCTCGTCGGGCGCGTACCCGACGGCGTCGATCGAGACGGTCTTCCCCTCGCCCGCGACGCGCGTGTGGATCGGCGTGAGCTTGCCGGAGGCGACGTCGAGCTCGAAGAGCGTCGAGTCGCTCGAGGAGCGGAACTCGCCGACGAGGACGCGCTTGCCGTCGCGGGTGATATCACCCGCGTCCCAGGAGCCGGCGTTGCCGACGAGGAGCGTGCTCTTGCCGGCGACGGGGTTGCCCTTGTCGTCCTTCGCGCCGGGCGTGAAGTCGTACCGGTACACGTAGAAGTCGTTCGGGCTCTTGTCGTTCGCCGTATAAAGGAAGCCGCTGTTGTCGGGCAGCCACTTCTGCACCGTGTGCACGACCTCGGGGTTCACGAGCACGGGCGTCAGGTTCGTCGCCGGGTCGGTGTTCTTCTGATCGAGGAGGTAGACCTGCGTCTTCTCGTTGCCGCCCGCGGCGGTCATGACGAGGAGCTTGCTCCCGTCCTCGGAGAGGGAGAAGCCCGTGCAGCCGTCCTTGAAGTTCGTCAGCCGGGCCATGTCGTCGCCGGGCTTGATCGTCGTCTGGCCGCCGGCGGCTGGGGCGACGCGGTAGAGCTGCCAGACGCCATCGGGCCAATCGCGCAGGTACATCGAGCCGTCGGGCGCGAGCGTGGGAGCGCCCGGGGCGCGGATGCGCATGAACTTCTCGATGCCCGGGCCCTTCTCGACGAGGCCGGGGGCGGTGGTCTTCTGCTGCTGGCCGGTCGCGGCGGGGGCGAGGGCGAGCCCCGCGGCGAGAACGAGGCCCAGCGCGATGCACGACGAACGGTTTGCCATGGACGTTGCTCCGTGTGAAAAGCCGCGGCGCTGCGAACGCCGCGGTGGAGAGGTTATTCACGCACGACGCGGCGTTGTTTCGGGGTGTTTTGCGGTCGGTCGGTCGGGTGGGTGGTCCGGGTGGGGCGATTGCACCACAGCGACACAGAGGCACAGAGAAGAGGGTGGGGCTGGCCCTGCCTGTACACTCCGCCATGCGGCGGCCGGGGGTCAGGTTCTGGCGGGCAGTCTTCGCCGCGTCGGTGATTTTGTTTGTTGCGGGCGTGATTGCGGCTGCCGCCGTGTCCGGCCCCCCCGTGTACACGCAGGTGTCGCCGACGAACACGGTTGTGTACGGCGGGGGCTTGGTTGGCGTGGTCTGGATTAATACTCGCCTTCAACCCTCGGATCCGAGCTTCGTGTGGGCAATTGGTCTCGACGTCACGTCGGTGCCGGGTTCGCCGCCCAAGTTTCGTTGGAGGCCAAGGCACAGATGGAATGAGTATTACGGGCTCACCGCGGTGCCGGCGAAGTATGTCTGGATGCTGCCTCTTCTTACGGGCTTGGGCGCCGCGTTCATTCTCCACCGCCACAAGAAGCGAAACGCGGCCGCGCTGTGCGCGGGGTGCGGCTATTCCCTCGCGGGTCTGCCCGCTGACGCCGCGGCGTGCCCCGAGTGCGGCGGGAAGATCGGGAAGAGCACCACCGAGGCTCGAAGACTCGCCGAGGTGGTGGCACAATCTGTTTCTGCTCCGCGCTCCTCCGCGACCACCGCGTTCACACCCTCTTTTCTCTCCGCGTTTCTCGGCGCGTCTCTGCGACCTCCGCGATCGCGGAGACCGGCTTTCGACCGCCGGGCCACCAAGAAGACATACCTTCCGTCATGCGCGTTCAAGATTCGCATGCACAGAACATCCTGACGTCCCGCGTACTGCTGGCCCGGTACCTCAAGGGGTTCGGGGACGCGAACCGCACGAAGCAGGCCCCGGCGCTGCCGAACCACGCGGCGTGGAGCCTCGGGCACCTGGCGCTCACGATGTACCGCGCGGGTGAGCTGGTGGGCGGGAAGGCGCCGCCCGCGGCGGATTTTGTCGCGGGGGAACGGGGCGACGCGCAGCGGTTCGGGCTGGAAGGCGTCGCCTTCGGCTCCAAGCCGGTGGACGACCCCTCGATCTACCCGGGCTATGCGCGGTGCGTCGAGATCTTCGACGGGGCGACCGAATCGCTCGCCGCGGTCGCGCGGAACATGAGCGATGAGAAGTTCGCTTCGACGGTGACGTGGGGGATGGCGGGGAACGTGATCCCGGTCAACGACCTCTTCGCGCGGATGGTCTTCCACAACGGCGCGCACTGCGGGCAGATCGCGGACCTGCGGCGGGCGCTGGGGATGGGCTCGATCTTCTCGTGACCGGAGGGCGTCGCTCTACCATCGGGCGATGCGTGCGGACGGGCTTTCCATCGAGGACGTGCGGCGGATCGCGCACCTGGCGCGGCTGGAGCTGACGGACGCGGAGCTCGCGGACGCGCGGGTGAAGCTGGGCGCGGTGATGGCGTACATGGAGCGGCTGTCGCGCGTGGACGTCGAGCGCGTCGCGCCCTTCGCGCACGCTCCGACGGAGGGGGCGATGCGAGAGGACGTCGCCGGCCCGACGCTCCCGACGGCGGCGCTGCTGGGGATGGCGCCGGAGTCGTGGGAGGGCTTCGTGCGGGTGCCGAAGGTGCTCGGCGACGGGGGCGGGGCGTGAGCCCCACCGGTGCGCCGATGTGCGCGCGCGAGATCGCGGGGGCGGTGCGCGGCGGCGCCGACGCGGCGATGATCGCACGCGGCGCGGTGGAGCGTTCGGAGGCGGCGAAGAGGCTGCTGAATGCGTTCCTCGATGTATTCGCGGAGCGTGCGCCCGAGCACGCGCGGGGCACAGCTCGCGACCTGCCGCTCGCGGGCGTGCCGGTCGCGGTGAAGGACAACATCTGCGTCGGGCCTGACCTGCGCGAGCAGGGGGACGCGCTCGGGTACGGCGGGCGCACGACGTGCGGCTCGCGGATGCTGGAGAACTACCGCTCGCCCTTCACGGCCACGGTGGTGCGGCGGTTGATCGATGCGGGGGCGGTGCTCGTCGGCAAGACGAACATGGACGAGTTCGGGATGGGCTCGAGCGGGGAGAACTCCGCGTTCGGCCCGACACGGAACCCGATCGACGAGGTCCGCGTGCCGGGCGGGAGCAGCAGCGGGTCCGCCGCGGCGGTGGCGGCGGGCGTCTGCCCGGTCGCGCTGGGGAGCGACACCGGCGGGAGCATCCGGCAGCCCGCGGCGTTCTGCGGGCTGGTGGGCGTGAAGCCGACGTACGGGCGGGTGTCTCGGTATGGATTGGTCGCGTACGCGAGCAGCCTTGACCAGATCGGGCCGATCGCGAGGAACGTGACGGACGCGGCGCTCGTGCTGGACGCGATCTGCGGGCACGATCCGCACGACGCGACGAGCGCGCGCCGCGAGGCGGGGTTCGTGCGCGATCTCGAGCGGCCGGTGGAGAACCTCACGCTGGCGGTGCCCCGGCAGGCGCGGGGCGGGGCGAACACGCCGGCGGTGGAGCGGTCGTTCGGCGCGGCGTTGGAGCGGTTCCGGGCGATGGGCGCGCGGATCGTCGATGTCGATCTGCCGCTGCTGGAGGACGCGGTCGCGGCGTATTACATCATCGCGCCGGCGGAGGCGTCGAGCAACCTGGCGCGGTACGACGGTGTGCGGTACGGGCGGCGCGCGGCGCTGAAGCCGGGCGAGGGGCTGCGCGAGCTGTACGTGCGGAGCCGGAGCGAGGGACTCGGCGCGGAGGTGCGGCGGCGGATCATGCTCGGGACGCACGTGCTGAGCGCCGGGTACCACGACGCGTACTACACGACGGCGCTGAAGGTGCGGCGGGCGCTGCGGGACTCCATCGAGGCGGTGTTCAGCGGTGACAGCGCGCGTCCGGCGTGCCACGCGATCCTGACGCCGACGACGCCGGGCGCGGCGTTCAAGCTCGGCGAGAAGAGCGCGGACCCGATGGCGCTGTATCTGGAGGACGTGTACACGGTGACGGCGAACCTCGCGGGGCTGCCGGCGATGAGCGTGCCGATGGCGCCGGCGGTGATTGATGGTCGCGAGCTGCCGCTGGGCTTGCAGATCATGGCGCCGGCGTTCGAGGATGGGGTGATGCTGCGGATCGCGCGGATGTTTGAAGAGAGTGCGTAGTGCCTAGTGCGTGGTGCGTGGGGAAGAGAGAGAAGAAGAGACGGATTGGAGAGTTCTTGCCGGGGCGGGGGCTTTCCAGCCCCCGCGGGGCCTGAAAGGGCCCACCCCATCGGGAGAAGACCCCTCACCGGCGGCTGCGCCGCCACCTCTCCCCGTGAAGACACGGGGCAGGGGAGGAAGAAGGCCGCCGCGGAGCGGCGGGGTACCAAGACTTACTGCTTGCCGGATTCCTTGGCCCAGGTGTCCTTGAGGGTCACGGCGCGGTTGAAGACGAGTTTGTCCGCCGCGCCGGAGCCGCCGAAGCGCTTGCCGCTGTCGGGGTCGACGCAGAAGTAGCCGAGGCGCTCGAACTGGAAGGTGTCCCCCTCGCCGATCGGGATGTCGTGCGTCACCTCGCGCCCGCGCTCGTGGACGCGGATGCTCCGCGTCGCCGTGCGGTAGCGCGCGGCCCCGAGGAGGTGCGGGTCAAGCTTGGCGTCCGTGATCACCTCGAGAGACGCGGGGTTCAGGTCCTCGACGAAGTCGCGCTTGGTGCCGTCCGGGTTCACGCCGCCCGGCGACTCGGCGCGGAAGAGGCGGTCGAAGAGGCGCACCTCGCCGTCCACGGCGTGCGCCGCGGAGACCCAGTGCAGCGTCGCCTTGACCTTGCGGGGCGGCTCGCCGTTGGGGCCGGGCGGGGCGTCGCCGCCGCGGGTCGCTGGGTCGTACGTGCAGCGCACGCACGTGGCGTTGCCGTCGGCGTCCTTCTCGACGCCGACGCACTTGATGAAGTAGGCCCAGCGCAGACGGACCTCGGTTCCGGGCGAGAGGCGGAAGAACTTCTTGGGCGGGTTCTCCATGAAGTCGTCGCGCTCGATGAAGAGCTCGCCGCTGAACGGGATCCTGCGGGTGTGCGCGGCCACGTCGGCCGCGCCGCTCTCCTTCGCGCGCTCGGCGGCCTCGGGGTTGACGACGAAGTCCAGGTGCTCGACGACGGGGGAGCCGTCGGCGTTCTTCGGCCAGTTCTCGATGACGACGCGCAGCGGGCGCAAAACGCACATGGCGCGCGGCGCGTGCTTGTTCAGGTGATCGCGCACGCTGTTCTCGAGGCGCGTCAGGTCGATCACGCTCTCGGTCTTGGTGACGCCGACCTCTTCGCACAGGGCGCGGATCGCCGCGGCGGGATACCCGCGACGGCGCAGGCCGCAGATGGTGGGCATGCGCGGGTCGTCCCACCCGTTCACCCGCTTCTCCTGCACCATGCGGAGCAGGTTGCGCTTGCTCAGCACCGTGTAATTGAAGATGAGCTTGGCGAACTCGATCTGCTGCGCGTGGTGCGCGGGCTTGTCGCGCCCCGCGTTGATCGCGTCGATGAACCAGTCGTACAGCGGCCGGTGGTTCTCGAACTCCAGCGTGCAGATGCTGTGCGTGATCCCCTCGGCGGAGTCCTCGATGCCGTGCGCCCAGTCGTACATGGGGTAGATGCACCAGGCGCCGCCCGTGTGCTGGTGCTCCTCGTGCAGGATGCGGTACATCACCGGGTCGCGCAGGTTGAAGTTGGGGCTCGTGAGGTCGATCTTGGCGCGCAATGTCATCGCGCCGTTGGGGTGCTTGCCCTCCTTCATCTCGCGCAGCAGGCGCAGGCTCTCGTCGACGGGCCGGTCGCGGAAGGGGCTGGTCGCGGGGACGCTGGGCGTGCCGCGGCGCTTGCTCACTTCCTCGGCGCTCAGCCCGCAGACGTACGCGAGGCCCTTGCGGACGAGGTCTTCGGCGTACTCGTACATGTGGCCGAAGAGGTCGCTGGCGTAGAAGAGGCCGCCGCCGTGGGGGCCGGTGAAGTCGGCGCCGAGCCAGAGAACGTCGCGGATGATGCCGTCCACGTACTCCTGCTCTTCCTTGGCGGGGTTGGTGTCGTCGAAGCGGAGGTTGAACTTCCCGCCGTACTTCTGCGCGAGGCCGAAGTTGAGGCAGATGCTCTTGGCGTGGCCGACGTGGAGGTAGCCGTTGGGCTCGGGCGGGAAGCGCGTGTGGACCTTGGGGCGGTCCGTCCCCGGCCACGCGCCCCACTTCAGGGCCGCGCCGTCGGCGTCGATGATCTGCTCGATGAAGTTCGGGGGCCGCTCCGCGGGCTCGCGGCGGGCGTCGGTCTCGGGCTGCGACGGGGTCTTCGTGTGTGCGCCCGTCGAAGCGTGCCCGTGAACGGGCGTCGTGACGGGCTTGCCGGCATCGGACATAGCAAGCTCCTTGATGGCGCCCCGCCCCAGCGGGCGGAGGCGGCCGATTGTACGGCGGACTTCGCCTAGCGTCACCGCGTTCGGATGGTGCGAGATCCCCTCCCAGTCCCGCGTGCGCGGCCCGTGCTGGTCACGGGGGTGGTGCTGGCGCTCTACACCGTGCTCGCGGTGTGCATGATCGCCTCGCGCCGGGCGCCGTCGCGGGTCGCGTACGACCAGCGCTTGTACCACGAGGACGCGGTGCGGCAGTTCGCGGCGCAGTGGCCCGCGATCGACGTGTGGGATTACCAGTCCGCGACGACGCCGGGGTACCACGTCACGCTCGGGCTGGTTGCGCGGTACGTGAGCGACGAACGCTGGGCGCTCCAGTGCGCTGGGATGCTCTGGACGGGCCTCTTCATGGGCCTGTGGGCCTGGGTCGTCGGCCGGCGAGCGCCGTGGCCGATGGCGATCGCGCTCGCGCTGCCGATGGTCCTCTCGAACTACCAGCTCCTGCCGGGGGCATTCCTGCTGCCGGACGCCGCGGGGTGGCTGGGCGTGCTCGCGATCCTCGCGATCGCACTGCGGCCGCGCGTGACGGCGCCGTGGCTCGTCGCGTGCGGCGCGATCCTTGTTTACACGGTGCTCATGCGGCAGATCCACGCGTGGACGGCGGGGCTCGTGCTCGCTTCGACGTGGCTGAGCACGCCCGCGAACGACGACGAAGCCCCCGGCGAGCCGCCGCTGGCGAAGCAGCTCTTCGGCGACCTCGGGCCGCGTGTGCGGCGCACGCTCATCGCGATCGCGTGCATCGTTCCCGCCGCGGTGCTGCTCTTCCTGTTTCTGCGGTACTGGGGCGGGCTGGTCCCGCCGCGGTTCCAGGAGTGGTACCGGCCGCGGACGCCGACGCAGATGGCGTTGTCGCCGTCGCTGGTGTACCTGCTCGCGGTCGTCGGCGCGTACAGCCCGTTCTACGCGGCCTCCTGGTTCCCCGCGCTCGTGCGCGCATGGAACGAGCGGCGGGACGCCATGCTGTTGATCGCCGCGGCGGGCGTGGTCGCGGCGTTGATCCCGCCGACGGCGCCCGATTACGACGAGGGGCGGCGCACGGCGCTCTGGGAACTCGCGAAGCGCTTTCCCATCATCGCCGATCGGTGGTCCCTGCTCATGATCGGCCTCGCGGTGCTCGGGAGCATCGTGCTCGGCGCGTTGCTCCTCGCGCAGCGGCCGCGGCAGCGGCTGATCCTGCTCGCGGCGTTCCTGGGCATGGCCGCGGCGCTCTCCGCGAGCGTCGAGGTGTGGCAGCGCTACACCGAGGCGCTGGTGCTGATGGTGGTGACGATCGCGTGCTGCCATGTCGCGGCGGAGAGCGAGAGAACGGCGGACGCCGGAGAGCACCGCCTAGGCTCGAAGACTCGCCGAGGCGGTGGCACGATCAGGGCCGCGCGCGTCGCGGGGCCGGCGCTGCTGGGCGTGGTGCTCGGCCTGGGCACATTGCGGCTGATGACGCGCAACACGCTCGACATCGATGGCCCGCCGCCGCCAGCGAAGGCGCCCGACCACCACGGGCTGTTCGATCCGCCGGTGCTGAAGCCGAGACCGGAGAAGCCGGCGGGGAGGAGCTTTTGGCCGGGGTGAAGATGAGGAGGTGGGGAGGTGAACAGGTGAGGAGGTGATGCGCACCGCTGCTCTTCTCACCTCGTCACCTCCCCACCTGCTCACCTCCTCATGGTCGCCATTCGCACACCAACACACAGAACCGTCCGAACTACAGTGCCCCATGACCACGCCCGCGACGCCTTCGAACCCGCAGCCGACACCCGCGCCCACTCCGGCCCCGGGCGGCAAGCCGACCGTTACCTTCGAGGAGTTCGCCAAGCTCGACCTGCGCGTCGCGAAGATCGTGAAGGTCGAGCCGCACCCCAACGCCGACAAGCTCTACAAGCTGCAGCTCGACGACGGCTCCGGCACGCCCCGGCAGATCTGCGCCGGCATCCGCGAGCACTACGAGCCGGACCAGCTCCTGGGCCAGCGCATCGTCATCGTCGCCAACCTCGCGCCCCGCGTGATCCGCGGCGAGGAGTCGCGCGGCATGCTCCTCGCGGCGAGCAACGTGAGCAAGGACGCCGCCGCGGCGGGCGAGCAGCGGAGCGTTGTGATCCTCACGACCCTGTCGGACATCGGGCCGGGCGCGGTCGTGTCGTGATTGTCACGCGGGCTTCCCCGCGCTATCGACCAGGATCGTCACAGGCCCGTCGTTGAGAAGCGTCACGCGCATGTGGGCGCGGAAGACACCCGTCGCGACGTGGCACCCCGCCGCGGCGGAGCGCACGAGCCCCGCGAAGCGCTCGAACATCGGGCCGGCCTGCTCCGGGCGCATGGCGTTGTCGAAGGAGGGGCGGCGGCCCTTGCGGGCGTCGCCGGCGAGCGTGAAGTTTGGGACGAGCAGGAAGCTGCCTTTGAGGTCGAGGGCGCTCCTGTTCATCCTGCCCTGATCATCCTCGAAGATGCGCAGGTTGACGAGCTTGTCGGCCGCCCACGCGAGGTCCGCGTCGGTGTCGGTCGTCAGCAGGCCGCAGAGGGCGAGGAGGCCGGGGCCGATCTCGCCGACGACCGCGCCCTCCACCTCGACGCTCGCCGACGCGACCCGCTGAACGACGACGATCATGCGCGAGCGTAGTAGATGGAGAATGAGAGACGCACGGAGGCGCCGAGGGAAAAGCGTGCGTTATGCGTGTCGACGGAGAAGAGCGAGCGAGCGGTCGCGGAGAAGAGAAAGACACGGGCGGGCGGCGGAGTGAACAGAAAGAACGCGCGAGCGCACATCACCTCTTCACTCGCGCACTCCCCCTCATGGCTTCACCGCGTCCGCCGGCTCCGCGCGTGCGGCCGCCCCCGGGGATTCGGAGGGGAAGAAGGAACGGGCCGGAAGCCCGTGCCGCAAAAGAAGAAAAGCCCCGGGCTCTCACCCGGGGCTTCTTTACGCTTACCTGATGGCCGATGCCCAGTGCCTTCCTAGAGGCAGGGGCCGCCGCCGAAGACGCTGAAGAAGGCTTCGAGGTCCAGGTTGTCGGGGAACAGCCCGTCGTTGTTGAAGTCGATGTCCCCGCAGGTCCCGGTGCTGCACGGCCCGCCGCCGAAGACCGAGAGGAAGTCCTCGAGGTCCGTGTTGTCCGGGAACAGCCCGTCCCCGTTGAAGTCGATCGAGTCGCAGCCG
>DASPKL010000024.1:0-8320 GCA_035628115.1 Phycisphaerales bacterium
GGGCTTGTGCGATGTCGGGTTCCGGTTGATCTTCGACGCGCCGGCCGACGCTCCCATCCGGCCGGCCGAGGACGCGCTCCGCCGGGCGCTCGGACCGGAGCGCCGGGGCCGGGAATGAAGTTCTCGGCCCTTGGCGTGAAGTCCTTGCAATCTTGGCAAAATGCGGTAGTCTCTTGCTTCCCCGCAACTGACCGCTGACACCCGGCGGACGTGGGGGACTCGGTCACAACGATTCGCTCCGGGCCGCTCGGCCCGGATGGTCTTTCTGTCGAAGGAGACGGCATGCGCGGATTCACGATCGGTCGTCGCGTTCTTCCATTGGTCCTGATGGCCGCCGCGGGATCGGCGGTCGGCGCCGTCGGCGAGCAGGCGGCCCTGCGGGCCGCGTACCCGGGCGTACGGACGCACGAGTGGAACGGCAGGACGATGGCCTTTTACGGCACACCGATGAGCGCCGCGGCGACGCCGCGCGACGCGGCCCGGGCATGGATCGTGGCGTACGGCGACGCCTTCGGCGTCGGCGCACTCGAGGTCGAGGAGGAGCGCGAGACGACGCTCAGCCGGGGCGACAAGACCGTCCTCGTGTATAACCAGAAGCTCGGCGGCGTGCCGGTGGAGTTCGGCCGCCTCAAGCTCGTGACCCACAACGACGGAGCGGGCAGCCGCGTGGTGCTCGCGTCGGGCAAGCTCGCGAAGACGCCCGACGGCGGCTTCGCGGCGGTCGCCGTCACGCCCCGGCAGGCGGTCGACCGCGTCGCCGGGAGCCCGGTCTTCGGCGACATCGCCGGCTTCACGGAGCCCGAACTGGTGGTCTATCAGGGCGAGGGCGACTTCGCCGACTGGATCACGCCCGTCCGCGCCTGGCGCTTCAGCGGCGCGAACCCGGACATCGCGAGCCAGCGCGCGTACACGTTCTTTGTCGACGCGGCGACGGGCGACCTCGTCCACGCCCGCAGCGAGGTCTACCACATCGACATCACCGGCAGCGTGCACGGCATGGCGAGCCCGAACAACACCGCCGACCACGCGGGCAACCCGCCGGTGATGACCCCCGTCCCGGACATCCGCGTGACCGTCCAGGGCACGGGCACGAGCGTCTTCACGGACGCCGCCGGCAACTTCACGATCCCGTGGGGCGGCACGACGCCCGTGACGCTCGACGTCACGTTCAACGACGGCGAGTGGAGCCGAGTGGCCGACGCCTCCGGCGTGATGGCGCCGCTGGCGCTGAGCGTCGCGGCGACGCCGGGCACGCCGGTGATGGCGCACTTCAACACCTCGCCGTCGGAGATCACGACCGCGCAGACCAACGCGTTCATCTACCAGACGCAGACGCACAACTTCTTCAAGGACCGCGCCCCGGCCTTCACGGCGCTCGACACGCAGGTGCCCGCGAACGTGATGGTGGCGGGCTCGTGCAACGCGTTCTACACGAACAACGCCGCGGGCACCAACCCTTCGACCAACTACTTCCCGATCAGCGCGACGTGCAACAACACCTCGTTCGCGAGCGTCATCAACCACGAGTACGGCCACCACATCGTGAACCGGCTGGGGCTGGCGCAGGGCGGCTTCGGCGAGGGCTTCGGCGACACGATGTCGATCCTCATCAACGACGACCCGGTGATCGGCCGCTTCTTCCGCCTGGACGGCTCGCCCGTCCGCCGCCCGGACCTCGCGAACCAGCAGTACCCCTGCTCCGCGGGCGCGGTGCACACCTGCGGCCAGATCCTCGGCGGCGCGGTGTGGGACCTTCGCAACAACTTCGTCGCGACGTACGGCACGCCCGGGCTCGACGTCCTCCGCCAGCTGCACATCGATTGGGCGGTGACGACCGACGGCGGCGAGGGAACCCTGAACTCCGCGCACCCGCTCACGCTCATCGAGTACCTCACGGCCGACGACGACAACGCCTACATCTGCGACGGCACGCCGCACATCGACGAGATCAACGCCGCGTTCAACGCGCACGGCATCGCGCCGATCCCCTACGACCTGCGCGCGGTCGTCTCGATCACCGAGCCGCCGGCGGTGGTCGCGGTCGGCGATCCCATCCCGGTCCAGGTCGGCGCGGCCGACGGCACCGCGATGGTCATCGGCGTGGACGTGCACTACCGGCACGACCCCGCGAACGCCTTCTACGCGGCGGAACTCGCGCCGTCCGGCGGCGGGCAGTACACGGGCGTCGTCCCCGGCTTCAATTGCGGGCAGAGCGTCGAGCTCTACTTCACGGTCCGCACCAGCGCCGGCGTGGTGAACGTGAGCAAGGTCCCCTGCGCCGGCCCCGAGCGCTTCACCGTGAGCGCGCCGCGCGTGCCCGTCTCCAGCCAGGACTTCGAGTCCGGGCCCGCGGGCTGGACAACCGGCCCGGACACCGCCGCCGTGGTCAGCCGGTGGGTGCTCGACAACCCCCGCGGCACGAACGCCCAGCCGGCCGATGATGTCAGCGACCCCGGCGTGAACTGCTGGTTCACCGGCCAGGGAAGCGTCGGAGGGGGCGACGGCGAGGCCGATGTGGACGGCGGCTACACCCTCCTCACCAGCCCCGTCCTCGACCTCACGGGCCTGATCGACCCGCGGGTCTCGTACAAGCGCTGGTACTCGAACGGCCAGGGCGCGACACCCTTCACCGACGTCTTCACCGTCGAGGTCTCGAACAACAACGGCGCCTCGTGGGTGAACGGCGAGGTCGTGGGCCCCGCCCAGTCCGCCGACACCAGCCCCGGCTGGCGCGACGGCGGCTTTACCCTCTCCTCCGCCGGCCTGACGCCGACGAGCGCCGTGGTCGTCCGTTTCCGCGCCGAAGACCAGGGCCCCGGCTCGCTCGTCGAGGCGGCGATCGACGAGTTCAAGGTCGACCAGCTCCATTGCCCCGCGCCCTGCCACGACGTTGATTACAACAACGACGGGCTCTTCCCCGACAACCAGGACCTGCAGGACTACCTCGCGGTCTTCGGCGGGGGCGCGTGCTCCACGGGCAACTGCGACTCCGTTGACTTCAACGGCGACGGGCTCTTCCCCGACAACGACGACATCACCGCCTTCTTCAGCGTCTTCGGCGGCGGCGGTTGCTGATGGTGGCCCGCCCCTCCGGGGGCGGATCTTCTCCTCGCCGCAGGGGTTTCCACCCCGTGCCTCGCATCGCGGCGCGTCCGAAAGCTCCCGGAGGGCACATGAACACCGTGCGAGTCTGGCCGTGCATCCTGCTCGCCGGCGCGGCCGCGTCGGCGGCGCTCGCCCAGGACGACCCCGACCTCCCGCCGCCGCTCCCGAGCGTGACGGTGGCTGTGAACGAGGACTCCGGGCCCGTGCTCGGAGCGGGGGACCTTGAAGCCGAGAACGTCGTCTACTCGACGGTGGTCCATGTCCCCGGCGCCGCGTGGCTCCGGCTCTCGCTCGACGGCACGACGCTCTCGGGCGATCCGGGCGCGGACGGCTCGCGCCTGCGCGTCACGTCCCTCGCGGACGGTGCGGTGCAAGTGCTGAACGCCGAGCACCTGGGCTTCTGGAGCAACACCAGCGCGTACTTCAACGGCGACGCCGTCGCCGTCGAGGTCCTCTCCCGCGAGGGAGAGAGCCGGCTCGTGATCCCGTCCGTTATCGCCGGGCAGCCCGCCTTCGGCGAGCGATCCATCTGCTTCGGCGTCGACGACCGCCAGCTCTCGACCGACCCGCGCGCCGGCCGGCTGATGAGCGTGGGGTGCAGCGCGTGGCTCATCAACGACCTCAACGGCGGGGTTCTCACCGCCGGTCATTGCGGCGTGAGCGCCTCGAGCACGATGCAGTTCAACGTGCCCCTGTCGCTGTCGAACGGCACCTACGTCGCGCCGCCGCCGGACCACCAGTACCCGCTGGAGATCGCGTCGAGCCAGGGCAACGGCGGGGGCGTCGGCGCCGACTGGCGCTACTTCGGCTGCAACGTCAACGCCAACACCGGCTGGACCGCGCGCCAGGCCCAGGGCTCCGCGTACACGCTCGCGGCCGCCGCGCCGCCCGTCTCCGGCCAAACGATCCGCATCACCGGCTACGGCACCGTCTCGGCGCCCGTCTCCCTCACGTGGAACGGCGTGCAGAAGACCCACACCGGGCCCTACACGCTGCTCAGCGGCACCACCGTCCGCTACCAGACGGACACCACCGGCGGCAACTCCGGCTCGGCGGTCGAGATCGACGGCGGCAACGCCATCGGCATCCACACGCACGCGGGGTGCAACTCCGGCGGCGGCTCCAACCAGGGCACGGCGATCCACTTCGCGGCGCTGCAGAACGCGCTCAACAACCCGCTGGGCCTCTGCCGCAGCGGGCGCGGGGCCGCGACGGGCAACCTCTTCGCCATCGGCGACGCGGCGAACAACCTCGGTGTGCTGAGCACAACGACCGGAGTCTTCGACGCGACGACGGCGGTGGGCCGGTGGTGGCAGGGCCTCGCGTACGACCAGGAGAACGACGCCTTCCTCGCCGTCAACACCGCACGAGAGCTCTGGACGATCAACCCCGGCTCCGGCGCCGCGGCGCTCCTCGGCACGGTGACGGGCACGACGCTCACCTTCACCGGCCTCGCCTTCAACCCCGCGACGCGCACGCTCTACGGGTTCACGAGCACCTCCGGCCAGCTCTGGACGATCAACCTCACCACCTTCGCCGCGGCGAGCCTGAGCCCGGCGAGCGCGCTGCGCGTCGCCGCGATGGACTGGTCCCCGGCGGACGGCGCGATCCTCGCGATCGACGACGCGGCGACCGGCAGCCGCCTCGTGCGCCTGAGCCCGGCCACCGGCGGCGCGACCGTCGTCGGCAACCTCGGCGCGGGGATCGTGGACTGCAACGGCCTCGCCGTCGATCCGGTGACCGGCGACGCCTTCACGATCAACGCGAGCAACGACCAATTGCTCCGCGTGAGCCGCGCGACAGGGGCCGCGACGGTCATCGGCCCGACCCTCGGCGCGTTCGGCGCGTCGTACGGCATGGCCTTCCGCGCCGCCGCGACCCTCCCGTGCACGGACATTGACTTCAACAACGACATGCTGATGCCCGATAACGCCGACGTCGAGGCCTTCCTCGCCGTCTTCGGCGGCGCCCCTTGCCCGACGGCCTCGTGCGACTCGATCGACTTCAACGGCGACGGGTTATTCCCGGACAATGAAGACATCGAGGACTTTGTCCGGGTCTTCGGCGGAGGTTCCTGCTGAAGAAGACGCACGCGCGGGTCGGCCGTCCGCTCGCGCAACCTACAATCTCGTCTCGACTTATGGAAGGAGCCCGATGGTGATGACGACGCGGTTGATCAAGGCCGGACTGGTGTTGGGTGCGCTCTGCGGTCACGCGCACGCGCAGGTCCGCGTCGTCACGTGGAACATCAGCAACTACAACGGCTCCAACCGAGCGACGGATATCCAGAACGTCCTCTACGGCCAGGTGCCCGCCGGCCTCGCCCTCGCCGGGCAGCGCATGGCCCCCGATGTCCTGCTCATCCAGGAAGTCTCCAGCAGCGCCGCCCTCAACACCCTTGTCTCCGTCGTCAACAGCGCGCCGGGCAGCCCCGGCGATTGGGCCGCGGCCCCCTTCATCAACGGCAACGACAGCGAGGGCGTGCTCCTCTACCGCACCGGCAAGTTCACGCTGGTCGGGAACACGACGTGGACGATCTCCGTCGGCGTCAGCGCCAGCACCACCGAGCCGCCCCGCAATACCTACCGCTACGACCTCCGCCCGGTCGGCTACACGTCGGCGGGAGCGACCCTCGCCTGTTACAACAGCCACATGAAGGCGCAGGACGCGGGCAGCGACGACAACGCGATGCGCCTGACCGAGTGCCGGCGCATCCGCGACAACGCGCAGGGGCTGGACACGAACCCCGACAACGGCGTCTTCGACGGGCTCCCCGCCGGCTACAGCTTCATCCTCGCGGGCGACTTCAACATCCAGAGCAGCGGCAGCGCAGAGTACCAGGAGCTCGTCGCCAGCCAGGCGAACAACGCTGGCCGCTTCTTCGACCCCATCAACTCGCCGGGCAGCTGGAACAACAACAGCGCCTTCACGTTCCTCCACACGCAGGACCCGGCGACGAGCGCCGCCAACGGCGGGATGGACGACCGCTTCGACCAGATCCTCGTCTCGCAGAGCCTCCGCGACAGCGC
This sequence comes from Phycisphaerales bacterium, assembly GCA_035628115.1. Lineage (GTDB taxonomy): Bacteria > Planctomycetota > Phycisphaerae > Phycisphaerales > UBA1924 > BJHL01. Next base: position 6,135 of record DASPKL010000024.1, read on the forward strand.
CGGCTGGCACTACATCGGCAGCCACACGCTCGACTACAGCGACACGACGTGGAACGACCCGAACCACTCGCACCGCGCCTGGGGCAACGACGGCGGCTCGGGCGGCGGGATGCTCCGCGTCGCGGGCAACACGATGGTTGGCCCGGTGATCGCGCAGGACATCATCGACTGCGCCAGCGGCAGCGGCCACATCCCCGTCTTCGCCGACTTCCGCGTCCCCGCCAAGGCGGGCGTCAGCAGCGTCACCATCGACTTCGGCGCCGTCACGCAGGGCGCGCCCGCGCCGCAGCGGACGCTCACGGTGACGAACACCGGCGACACCGCCCTCTACGGCGCCGGCGGGATCGCGGCCCTTCATTACTCCCTCGCCGCCGCGCCGGGCTTCACCGTGCCCGTCGGCTCCTTCAGCGACGCGGCGGGCGGCGCCGGCGTCAACCACACGCTCGCGATGCCCACCGGCACGCTCGGCCCGCGCAACGCGACGCTCACGATCACCACCGACGCCCCCGACACGCCGACGATCCAGGTGACGCTCACCGGCAACGTCGTGCCCGTGAACGCCGCGCCCTCGGCCAACGCCGGGCCCGACCAGACGGTGACGGACTTCGACAACGGCGGGAGCGAGACCGTCACGCTCGACGGGAGCGCGAGCGCGGATAGCGACGGCACGATCGTCTCGTACGAGTGGCTCGAGGGCGCAACGCCCCTCGCGCCCGCCTCCGCCACCCCGACGCTCGACGCGTCGCTCCCGGTCGGCCCGCACACGATCACCCTCCGCGTCACCGACGACGACGGCGCGACCGCCACCGACACGGTGCTCGTCACCGTCAACCCCTGGCCGGGCTGCAACGACCTCGACTTCAACAACGACGGCCTGTTCCCGGACAACCAGGACCTCGAGGACTTCCTCTCCGTCTTCGGCGGGGGCCCTTGCCTCACCGGCGACTGCGACACCATCGACTTCAACAACGATCAGTTGTTCCCCGACAACGCCGACCTCGAAGCGTTCTTCAGCGTCTTCGGCGGCGGCTCCTGCTGATACCCTGCGCACCGCACCGGAGATACCGATGAACCGACTCGCCTTTGCCCTCGCCCTCACCCTCGCCGCGTCCGCCTCGATGGCGCAGCAGTACAACCTCACGATCAACAGCCAGCAGTCCTCTGCGACGTGGGACGCCTCGGTCGCCGCGCCCTTCCAGACGGGCACGAACCCCGGCTCGGGCCTGCCCTGGTCCTACTTCATCGGCAACTACGACGCGACGAACAACCCGACGGGCACACGCACGATCCCCGGCATCTTCGGCGGCGACACCAGCGTCAACGTGCCCATCGCCATCAGCGCGGGCGGGCTCGAAGCCGCGGGCGACGACGGCGGCACGCCCCTGCGCCCGGCCGGCTCCTTCTCGCTCATCCTGAACCCCGGCGACGGCGAGGCCCAGATCGCCGGCCTCTCGGTCGACTTCCTGAACGGCGCGACCATGAGCGTCGCCGCGGACGTCTCGATCACCTACTCCTCGTTCCGCACCCGCCAGCCCACCTGCCTCATCATCGGCGGCATCCCGCTCACGCTCCCGCTTGGCACGGTCTCGATCACCTCCCTCACCGCGACGCAGGTGAGCGCCGGCCCCGGCGACCTCTCGCCCACCGGCCCGGGCACGTACATGTTCTCCGTCCCCGCCGTCGTCGAGGTCGCCGCCGCGGCGTCCTTCGCCGGTCAGGACATCGACGTCCCCGCCGTCGAGGTGCCGGTGGTGCTGGTGGGCAACGCGACGGTCTCCGGCCAGACGCTCACCGTCACCGGCGGCGTCTCGATCGACGTGGACCAGTCGCAACCGGGGCCGACGCAGCTCCCGACCCTCCCGTTCACCGAGCCGATCTGCTCGGGCAACCTGCTCCTGAACGTCGCGCTCGCGTCGGTCGGCTTCGCGGTCGACGCGGACGCGAGCATCGTCGCGTCCGGCGACGCCGTGCCCACCGGCTGCGACTCGATCGACTTCAACCGGGACGGGCTGTACCCGGACAACTTTGATCTCGTGGACTTCCTCAGCGTCTTCGCCGGCGGCAACTGCACCGGCCAGCCGACGGGCGCTCCGCCCTGCAACGCGGACATCGACTTCAACAACGACGGGCTCTTCCCGGACAACGAGGACATTTTCTCGTTCTTCAGGGTCTTCGGCGGCGGGGAC
>DASPKL010000025.1:0-31183 GCA_035628115.1 Phycisphaerales bacterium
TGGCGCAGTTGTCCAGCGATTCGATGGACGCCGCCGCCCATTGCCTGAGCCACAGACAACGGCTGCGCCGCCCGTGCCTAAACCTTCGCAGAAAAGCGGCGACATTCCTTCTGTCGGCGAGAATGACGCAGTGCGCGCAGGCGGGGAGCGGGTAGCCGTGCGGGTACCGCTGGTAGCCGGAAGCCGAGCAGTCGTAGACGATGCCCTTGTACTCAAGATTGCAGTGGATGAACCGCAGCGTCAGGCCCATCAGGAAGGCCTTGAGCCGGTCCAACGGACCGAGTTGGGCAGTGACGCCGGGCGCGCTGTAGAAGCGCAAGACGATCAAGGTCTGGTTGGTCTTCATCGGTGAACAGGCAGTCGCACAGCCGTTCGATGGCATGGGCGACGGCCCTTCTGTCACCGTTCTGGGCAACCCAGGCGAAAACCTCCAGGCTGGCGGCCCGTTCCTTGCAGGTCTCCCGAAACTCTCCCCAGGTCCGTTCGTTCATGCCGCCCTCCCCTCTACCGCCCTTGTCGGCGGGATCGGGCGGGAGCGCGCAGAGCGCCACGAGAGCAGCGGGGGAGATGGCCTGATCGGGCTTGTTCCCGCCGCCAACGCCCCCTAGAATCGGACGGCTCTACCCGTCTGCACCCTCGGGTACAGGTGACGTAAAGCCTTGAAAACTGGTATCTTGGGCGCGTAGCTCAGTTGGCTAGAGCGCGGCTGTCACATAGCCGAGGTCACAGGTTCGAGTCCTGTTGCGCCCACTTCCGTTGTCTGCACCAACTCGCAAGAGTTCGGAAGAGCCTGCACCGCAGGCTCTTGTGCGTTTTGGGTGGGACCGAGCCGTGACTTCCAACCACTCCGCCCCGTCGCGTGCCGCGCCGGACCTTGCTCCGCCGTTGATATGGTGGCCGCAGCGCATTCCTGGCGGAGCGGAGCGATCAAAATGCCGCGCCGCCCCGTCCTGAACCCGCCGCGCCGCGCGAGCGCCACGCGAGAAAGGACCACGCCGCGAGGAATGTGAACTCGACGCCGGCGTCGAGCAGGTACACGGGTCCGATCGAACCCTTGGCGACGAAGATGACGTCGCCGGCGCCGAGAGTTACCGTGCTCGCGACCGCCGTGATGAAGGTCGCCGCCGGCATCCGCCCGGTCGCGGCCGCGTGACCCATCACGAGCGCCGGCACGCAGACGAGCGCCCCGAAGAGCTGGACCAGCCAGAGGTCCGTCTTGGGACCGGTCACGGCGAGGAAAGAGCCCACGTGAACGATCGGCCAAACGCCGGTGACGGCGTAGTAGGCCGCGTGCAGCGCCGCGAGCCAGCGGACGGCCTTCGGCGCACGGGATGTTGCCGCGTCGGCGTTCATCGGTGCGCAACACGACGCGCCGCCTCACGGCTGCAGCGCGAAGCCCGCAACCGTCTTGGCGCCGCCCTCGGCCTCGATCTCGACCCACAGCTTGCTCTCGGCCGGGAGCGGGTTCGGCACCTCGACGTGCGTGTGCCAGTTGTCCTTCTCGAGGTCGGCCCTCGCCTTCACCGAACCCGCGGCGTCCTCCGCGCCGATCCAGAAGCGCACCGCGGCGATCTTCGCCGCGCCGCCCGTGATCCACACGTCGATCGGCGCGTCGCCGCCGGGCTTGAGTTCCCCGTCGCGAGACGCCTTGACCGTAAAGCCGCCGACCGCCTGCTCGCCCAGTTGCGTGACGGCGCCGTGCGAGTGGCCGTCGTCCTTGCCGTGCGCGTGGCCGTCGTCCTTGCCGTGCGCGTGGCCGTCGGCCGCCGCGTCGCTCGCGGGCTCGGGGTCGTGCGAATGCCCCTTGTTGTCGCAGGCGGCGAGCGCGAGCGAGCCGGCGACGATGCACGAGGCGGCGAGGGCGATGCGGCGGGATTGCATGGCGGCGTCTCCTTGTTGCGATGAATGTACGGCGCGGGTTCAGGGGGCGGCGTCGGTCTTTGTAACAGCCGTGTCGTGATCGGCGTCGCCTCGGCGGGGCGAGGCGGCGCCGGCGGGCGCGGCCGGATCGATCCGGAACACGAGCGCGTAGCCGGCCGGCACGACGAAAAGATTGAGGACCGTCGAGGTCACGAGTCCCCCGAGCACGACGACGGCGAGCGGAGCGAGCAGTTCGCTCCCCGGCTCGCCCGACGCGAGCGCGAGCGGCAGCAGGCCGAGCGCGGCCGAGAGCGCGGTCATCAGGATCGGCACGAGGCGTTCCATGGAACCGCGGAGGATCGCCTCGGCGGGGTGCTCCCCGGCGACCTCGATCAGGTGCCGATAGTGGTTCACCAGCAGGATCCCGTTGCGCACCGCGATCCCGAAGAGCGTGATGAAGCCGACGAGGCTCGCGATCGAGAGGACGGGCGCTTGGTACGGAGATCCGCCCAGTCCGAGGAGCGCGAGCGTGTTCCTCAGGAGCGTCGCGTGCAGGAGAGAGTCGGTGATGAAGACCGCCGCGACGCCGCCGATCGTGGCGAGCGGCAGGTTGATCATCACGAGCGCGGCGACTCTCAACGAACCCGTGGAGAGTTGCAGCAGCACGAGCATGACGACCGCGACGCCCGCCCCCGCGACAAGCATCGTGCGGCCGGCCGATCGCCGGGCCTCGAACTGCCCGCCGAACTCGACGGTGTACCCCTCGCGCCGCACGATCGGCTCGACCCGCGCCCTGACCTCCCGCACGAGGTCGCCGAGGTTGGAGCCCTCCGCGACGTTGCACGAGACCACCGCCTTGCGCCGCGCGTTCTCACGCGCGATGATGTTGGGCGCCATCTCCGGGCCGATGTCGGCCACGTCGCGCAGGCGCACGGTCGGCGCGGGTTCGCCGTCTTCCGCCGTGCCGCGGAGCACGAGGTCACGCACCTGCTCGACGTGCTCGCGCTCCGCGGCGTCGAGCCGGACGACCATCGAGTACCGCCGCACGCCCTGATTCACCCGGGCCACTTCCTCGCCGTGGAGCGCCGCCCGCACCTGCTCGGCGGCCTCGGCCGGGGTCAGCCCGGCGGCGGCCAAGTCCCCGTGGCGGTACCGCAACGGGAGGCTCGGGACAAGCACCTCGCGGTTCGCCGCGACGTCCCGCGCGCCCGGGATGCTCTTCAGCTCGTCTTCGATCCGCTCGGCCAGCGATCTGAGCGTGGACAGGTCCTCGCCGTAGACGTTGATGGCGATCGCGGCCGGCGTCCCCGACAGCACGTGCGACAACCTGTGCTCGATGGGCTGCCCGATCTGCACGGTCACGCCCGGGACGGCGCGGGCGATCGCCCCGATCCGACGCCGGATCTCCGCCTTGTCGGCGCCCGGCGCGAGGAGGATGTCCAGCTCGCTGTTCGACACGGGCTCGGCGTGCTCGTCGCGCTCCGCCCGGCCGGTCCGGCGCGTCACGCTCTGCACGCCCTCGGTCGTGATGAGCCGGGCTTCGATCGCTTCGGCGGAGCGGTTGCTCTCGGCGAGCGACGTCCCCGGGGGTGACGACACGAAGACCGTGAACGTGCCCTCGTTGAACTCCGGGAGGAACGACGTGCCGAATGTCCGGGCCAGGAGCAGCGAGAGCCCGGTCGCGGCGAGCGCAAAGCCCAGCACCAGCGCGCGGTGCGAGAGCGACCAGCGGAGCGCCGGCGCGTAGCCCCGCTTGAGCCGGCGAACGAGGAATCCGTCGGCGCGGCCCCGTTCCGCCGCCGCGTGCGCGGCCTCCGCGCGCCCGGGCTTCAGGAGCACCCCGCACAACGCCGGGGTCACCGTCAGCGCGACCGCCAGCGAGGCCATGATCGAGACGATGTACGTGATCGCGAGCGGCTTGAAGAACCGCCCCTCGAGGCCCTCCAGAAACACCAGGGGAACGAAGACGACGCAGATCAGGACGGTCGCGTAGACGACGGACGAGCGGACTTCGTTGCTCGCGTCGAACACGACCTCGAGAAAGCCTCTGCGACGCTCCCCGGGCAGCGATGCGTTCTCCCCGAGCCGCCGGTGCACGTTCTCCACGTCGATGATCGCGTCGTCCACCAGCTCGCCGATCGCGACCGCGAGCCCGCCCAGCGTCATGACGTTCAGGGTCATCCCGAGCCCGTCGAGCGTCAGCAGTGCCGCGGCGAGCGAGAGCGGCAGGGCCGTCAGCGTGATGATGGTTGTCCGCACGTCGAGGAGGAACAGGATCAGGATCACCGCGACGATGACCGTCGCCTCGACGAGCACTCTGACGACGTTGTTGACGGCGCGCCGGATGAAGTGGCTCTGCCGGAAGACCTCCTTGTTGATCGCGATCCCGTCGGGCGCGGACTTCTCGATCTGCAGCAGCGCCCGGTCGATCCGCTCGGTCAGGGTGAGCGTGTTGGTGCCCGGCGCTTTCTGGACCGCCAACACGACGGCGGGCACGCCTTGGTTGGCCGCGGTGCCCCGCTTCGGAGCCCCGCCGAGCGCCACGTCCGCGACCTCGCCGATCGTGATCGGCAGGCCGTCCTTCATGACGACCACGGTCGCCGCGATGTCACGCACGCCTGTGACGCGGGCCGCCTGCCGTATCGGCAACTCGGCGTGGTCCACGTCCGCGAGGTAGCCGGCGCTCGCCGTGCTGTGCGTTTTGCGCGCCGCGTCCACCACGTCGGCGATGGTCAGGCCGTAAAGGGCGAGGCGGTCCTGTCGGACGACGATCTGGTACTCGGGCAACTCCCCGCCGATGGCGGAGACCTGCGAGACGCCGGGGACCGCCAGCAGCTTGTTGCGGAGGTCGAACTCGGCGTACGCGCGCAGGTCCAGGCCGCTCACGCTCCTGTCCGGCGACGACACCGCGAGGAGCATGATCTCGCCGGTGATGCTGGAGATGGGCGTCATGACAGGCTCGACGCCGGTCGGCAAGCTCGCCCTGGCGCCGGCCAGCCGCTCGGCGACGAGCTGCCGTGCGCGGTAGATGTCGGTGCCCCAATCGAACTCGACCCAGACCAGGGAGAGCGAGATCGCGGACGCCGAACGCACGCGCCGCACGCCCGGCAGGCCGTTGACCGCCGATTCCAGCGGGAACGTGACCTCCTGCTCCACCTCGTCGGTCGCGAGCCCGCCCGCCTCCGTGAGGATCACGACGGTCGGCGCGTTCAGCTCCGGGAAGACGTCCACCGACATGCGCGGCAGCCGCGCAACGGTGTAGACGAGCAACGCCGCGGCGCTGAGAATTACAAGCGACGAATGCCTGAGCGAGAATGCGATGAGGTTCTTCAGCATGACGCTTTCGGTCCGGGAGGCGTCCGGCGGCCCAGGAGCCTCACTCGTCCCCCCCGTGGAACGTGCCGTCCGGGTGGAAGTGGCCGCCCTTGGCGACGGCGCCGCTCGTCGCGACCATGAGCTGGTAGACGCCGTCGAGGACCACCTCGTTCCCCTCGGCGACGCCGCTCTTGATCACCACCCAGCGCCCGTCGTCGATGCCGAGGTCGGCCTCCATCCTGATCGCCGCGTCGGGGTCCGCCGGGTCGCGGCGAAAGATGATCGCCCGCGTGCCGTCGCGGGCGACGCAGCGCAGGGGGATCGCCAGCTCGCGCTCTGCGCCGCCGCTGACGACGACCTCGAGGTACGCCGACACGCCGGCCCTCGCCCACGGAGCGAGCGCTGACGGCTCCCGCGGCGCCGCCACCAACTCGATCGTGCGGCGGTCCGCGTCCGCGGTCGGTGAAAGCATCAGCACGGCCGCGACGCTCGTCGCCGCCGCCTCACTCCGCGGCGGCACGACCACCGCGGGGAGCCCATCGCTGAGTTTTCCGAGGTCGCTCTGGAGGGCGCGGGCCCGGAACCGGACCTGCTCGGGCTGGACCGTGGTCAACACGGCGCCGCCCCCCTCGACGAGCGAGCCGCTGATCGCCGCGAGAGAATCGACGATGCCGGGCGAGAGAGCACGGACTTCGATCGCGTCGATCGCCCGCCAGCGCGGCCTCCCGCCCTCGGACACGGAAAGGGCCTCCGCCGGCAGCCCGGTCAGGGACGACGCCGTGCCCAGCAGAATCGCCGCCCGCGAGCGGGCGGCGCCGAGCCGCGCCTCGGCTTCGCGCCTCCGCGTCAGGAGTTCCGCCTCTTTCTCCAGCGTCTGGGCGAACTCCGCCCGGGCCGTTGCGAGCGCGGCTCTCGCCCGCGCGATGTCCTCCGCATCGGCGCCGCCCGCGGCGCGGAGCCGCTCCAACGCCGCGACGCGTTCCGCCCAGATGTCCACCGCATTCTGGACCTCGGCGTGATGCTTCTCGTGGGCCTCCATAAAGGGCCCGATGCTCTCGACGCCGGCCAGCGCGAGCTGCACCGCCTCGTCGGCGTCGTTCAGTTCCCGCTGAAGTTCGCGCCAGCGCGGCGAATTCAGCCGGTAGAGCGGGGCGCCGGCCTCCACCTTCTCGTACTGCCGCACGACAAGCTCGACCGTCCCGGGCGCCGGCGAGCGGTACTCGCGCTGCGCGGTCGGAAGAAGCTCGAACCGCCCGGGCACTCGGAGCGTCCTCTCGACGTTGCGGGTTTCAACCCTCGCGAACGTGACCCCCAGATTCTGCCGCACGGAGGCGGGTATGTCGACGCGGTTCGTCGGCGCGGCGGCGGCACGCTCCCTTTCCGGCCGGCCGGCGTCCGCCGGCGTCGCCCTCTCTGTGCAGGCCGGCGCCGCGGCCAGCGAGAGAGCGAGCGTGACGTTGAGCAGCGTCTTCATGGCGAGGCTCTCCCGGGCGCGGTCTCGGCCGGCGGCGGGCCGACGAGCTCCGCGACCGTCGCGGCCGCGAGCGCCTCGGCCAGGCGCGCGTCGATCAGCGCGGCCTTCGTGCCGTGCAGACGCGTCAGGTTCTCCAGCGTCAGCAGTGTGCCGACCCCGCCCAGGCCGGCGACGCGCCGCGCGTCCGCGTCCTGCTCCTCGACCATGGGCACGATCTCCATCTCGAAAGCCTCCCGCCTCGCCCGCGCGGCGCCGAGCCGAATCTCCGCCGCTGCGAGCCGGGCGAGCAGCCGCTCCGCCCCTGTTTCGAACGCGGCGCGGGCGAGCTCGCGCTCCGCTCTCGCCTCGGCGATCGCGCGTCGGTTGCGGTTCCAGATCGGCAAGGGCAGAGAGAGCCCGAGCCCGACGCGGTCGTCGCCTTCCTCGGTCGCGAGGCCCGGGCCGAGCGTGAGATCGGGGTATTGCTCGCGGACCTCGCGCCGCAGTGTTTGCTCCGCGACGTCGTACTCGGCCGCGAGGACCGCGAGCGTCGGGTTGCGGCGCCCGAGCGCGGTGGCCGTGTCCGCGGAGGCCGTCGTGCCGACCGCGGCCACCGGCGCGGGCACGAGGGCGACGGGCGCACCGGGCGCAAGCCCCATCAGCGCCCGCAGCTCGTGCTCCAGCTCCCGCTCGCGCGCCCCGGCGGCGCGCAGCTCGTCGCCCCGCGCCGCGCGCTCGACGCGGAACAGGCGGGATTCCATGCGGCTCAGCTCGCCCGCCTCGCCGAGGCGGTCCGTGACCTCCACCGCCGCGTCCAGACGACCGAGCAGCCCGCGAGCCAGCTCCGTCCTCAGCCGCTGCGCCGACCACTCCAGCCACGCCGCACGCAGCGCGCTCCTGACCGCCCATTCCTCCGCGGCGACGCGATGAAGCTCAGCCCGGCGCGACGCCTCGGCGCGCGACGTCTCGACGGCGAGCCGCCCCGAGATCGGCAGCGTGACCCCGAGCGATGCCCCCAGCGTCCAGGGCTCCGGCACGCTCTCGATGATCCGTTCCGCGTCGATGCGCAGCTCGGGGTCCTCCCACCGCCCCGCGTGCCCGGCGCCCGCGAGCGCCGCGTCGGCGCGCAACCGCGCCAAGCGCAGGTCCGGGTTGAAGAACAGCGCGACCGCCTCCGCCTCGCGCAGCGTCAGGCCGTCGGCGACGTCGAACGCCTCCCCGCCGCCCGTCTCGGCCGCGAGGCGGCGCGCAAACGCGGCCACCCCCTCGTCCGACGGCGAGCGGCCCAGCCACGCGGCGCGGTGGGCCTCCGCGTCCAGCGGGAGGGCTGTATAAGTTTGGCAACCGAGCAGCGCGGCCGGGATGGCCGCGGCCGCCGCGAAACGGGCGCTGCGCACACGCGTCTCCTTCACGAGCGATGACCGGCGCGGCGGCGACGGCCGCCGCGCGAGCAAAGCGGCCACACCCGGGCGTCCGACCGGGGCGCGGCGCGCGGGGATGCCCGCGGCTAGATGTTGAGACGCGCCGTGCGCGGGCCCGGCGGTGTATCGGGCGGTCTGAGACGCACGCGGACGGCCGCGGGCGCCGCCGGCTCGGCGACGAGGATCGGCGGGACGGGCAACAGCAAAAGCACCGCGGCGTCGCGCATCACGTCGACGCCCGCGCGCCGGTCCTCGACCCTGCTCAGCGGCGACGGCACGTCGACGCACGGGCAGTCTTCGTCGTGCCCTTCCGGCTCAACGGGCGTCGGCAGGTGCAGACCGCCGTGGCCGTCCCCGTGCGAGCACGGCGACGCGGCCGCGCCCTCGGCGTGCCCGCCGAAGCACGCGACGCGGCCGCCGCTCGCGCCCAGCGCGACCTGCGCCAGCGTGAGGAGCGCGATGACGATGTTTCTCGCGTACGGGTGCATGGCTCGGTCTTCGCGGCCAACGGTACACCGCCCGCGCCCGGTGCGCCGCCCGCGGACGACCCCGCGCTGCAGCGGGAGACCGGGCCCCTGAGGGCGCGGCCCCGCGCACGCGTTCTACGCCCCTTTACGCCGCCTTCGCCAGCGTTGGCCTCGTGATGAACTCCGCGGCCGTCGCCGCATCCACCGGCCTGCCGAACAGGTACCCCTGCGCCCAGTCGCACCCGATCGACTGGAGCATCACGAGCTGGTCGCTGGTCTCGACGCCCTCCGCGACGACCGTGATGTTCAGGTTCTGCGCCAGGTTCACGATCGCGTGCACCACGGCCGCGTAGTCCCGCCGCTCGCTCACGCTCTTCATGAAGCTGCGGTCGATCTTGAGGCACGAGAGCGGCAGCCGGTGCAGGTGGCTGAGCGACGTGTAGCCGGTGCCGAAGTCGTCCATCGAGATGCCCACGCCCAGTTGCTTGATCTGGTTGAGGATCTCCGACGACAGCGTCGGGTCCTCGATGATCGCGCTCTCGGTCACCTCGATCACGAGCTGGCCGCGCTCGACGTTGTTCTCCCGGATGGCCTGCTCCACCTGGCGCACGATCGAGGGCGACGCGAGCTGCTTGGCCGAGACGTTCACGCTCACGACCAGCCCGCGCCGCGTCGGGAACTGGGCCTTCCACGCGTTGAGCTGCCGGCACGCCTCGTGGAGCACCCAGTTGCCGATCGGGATGATGCTGCCCGTCTCCTCGGCGACGTGGATGAACTTGTCGGGCGGGATTAGCCCGCGCGTCGGATGGTTCCACCGCGCCAGGGCCTCGAAGCCGCGGAGCTGGCCGGTTGCGAGGCACACGATGGGCTGGTAGTGGAGCGCGAACTCGCCGCGCTCGGTCACGCCGGCGAGCTCCGTCTCGAACTCCAGCCGCTGCTTGAGCTCGGCGTGCATCCGCTGGTCGAAGATGACATACCGCGCCTTGCCCGACGCCTTGGCGTGGTACATCGCCGTGTCGGCGTCGCGGATGACGTCGTCCGGCGACTCGTACGCGTGGTCGCTCGTGGTGATGCCGATGCTCGCCGACGACGTGAGGTTGTACCCCTTGACGAAGTACGGCTCCTTCAGCCGGCGCAGCAGCGACTCGCCGATGCGCACGGCCCCGGGGTCGGCCGCCCCGCTCCGAGCGAGGATGACGAACTCGTCCCCGCCCAGGCGGGCCGCCACCATCTCTTCGCACCCCGCCTGCGTCTCCGCGTCCGCGCACGCGGTGAGGCGCTCGGCGATCTGCATGAGCAGCTGGTCGCCCGCGTCGTGCCCGAGGCTGTCGTTGACGATCTTGAAGCGGTCGAAGTCGAGGAAGAAGACCGCGTACGAGCCGCCGCGCTCCTTCGTCCGCTCGATCGCCTTGGAGAGCCTGTCCTTGATCTGCGCGCGGTTCGGCAGCCCGGTGAGCTTGTCGTGCAGCGCCAGGTGCGAGAGCGCGCTCGTGCGCTGCTCCACCAGCTTCTCCAGCTCCTCGAGCTTCAGCGTCGCCTGCTTGCGCAGCCGCCACTTCTCGCTCAGGGCGCTCGCCAGCTGCAGCACCTCGACCGGGTCGAAGGGCTTCTTGAGGATCAGGAGCTTGTCGGTCCGGCCCAGCGTGGCCATGATCTCGTCCCACGAGCGGTCGGAGTACGCGCTGCAGATCACCACCTCGAGCGCCGGGTCGACCTTCCAGAGGTTCTCGATCGTCTCGAGGCCGTCCCACCCCGGCGGCATCCGCATGTCCACGAACGCGACGGAGAACGGGTTCTGCGCCGCCAGCGCCTCCTGCACGCGCTGCAGCCCCTCCTGCCCCTGCATCGCCGAGGCGATCTCGAAGTGCTGCGCTCGCGGCGCGGCGGCCTTGGGCTGATCGCCGAAGAGCGCCGACGCGGCCTGCGACAGAGCCTCGGACTCGCCGGTCGCCGCGAGGATCTTCCTGAAGTCGCCGTGGATCGCCTCGTTGTCGTCGATGATCAAGATCCGGCTCATGCCGCCTCCTTCATGGTTGCGCCGACCGGGCGGGCGACGCCGCCCTTGACGAGCGGGAGTTCAAGAACAAAGGTCGCCCCTTTGCCCGCGCCCTCGCTGTTCGCCGTGAGTGTGCCGCCCATCTGCCGGGCGGCGTTCGCGGCGCTGTGCAGCCCGAAGCCGTGCCCGTCCTTCTTCGTCGTGAACCCCTGCGCGAAGACGCGCTGCAGGTTCTCGGCCGGGATGCCGACGCCGTTGTCCTTCACCTCCATCCGCAGCCGACGCGCGTCCCCGGTGCGCGTCTCGCCAACGGTGAGCGTGATGCGGCGCTCGCCCGGCGCCAGCCCCTGCATCGCCTGCCGGGCGTTGGTGATGAGATTGACCAAGATCTGCAGCACGAGGTGCTTGTCGAGCGTCGCCTGCGGGACGGCCGCGAAGTGCTTCTCCACCTCCACGCCGTGCCGGGTGAGCGAGTCGACCTGCAGCTGCAGCGCCGTCTCGAACAGCTCCGCGGGGTTGACCACCTCGGTCGTCGATCCGCGCTTGGCGTGCTCTTGCTGCAGGCTCACGATGTGCTTGACGTGCTCGATGCCCTTGGTCACCGCGTCCAGCTCCTGGAGCAGCGTCTTCTGCTCGGCGCCGAGCTTCCTCGCGACCTCGATGAGGAAGCCGGGCAGGTGCTTGCCGCGGTCGTCGTTCTCGATGTACCGGGGTAGGTCGGCGCGGTGCTCCTCGATGATGGCGCCGGCGCGGACGAGGTTGCCGATCTCCGAGCGGCGCAGCTTGTCCGATACAACGCTCGTGGAGACGTTCACGCTGTTGAGCACGTTGCCGACGTTGTGGAGGATGCCGGTCGCCACCTCGGCCATCCCCGCGTGGCGCGTCGCCTCGAGGAGCCGCCTGTCCGTCTCGAGCTTCTCGGTCAGATCGCTGACGGTGAGCACCGCGCTGCCGTCGGGCGCCAGCGCGCACGTCACGCGCGCCGGGACGGCCGACCCGTCCGTACGCCGCAGCGTCGCCTGCTCCAGCCGCCACGCCGTGTCCAGCCGTACGCCCTCCGGCTCCGAGAAGACCGAGCGGACGTCCCGCCCGATCAGCGCGGCCGGCTCTTCCTTGAGCGTCGCGCACGCCGCCTTGTTCACGAACACGACCCGCCCGGCGGCGTCCGCGCTCAGCACGCCCTCGCCCAGGCTCTCGACGATCGCCGCCGTGCGCGCCCGCTCCGCGTCGAGCGCCAGCTGCGCACGCTGCTGCTTCCCGCGCGCCGTCACGTACAGCCCCCAGGCGCACGCCGCCAGCAGCGAGCCGATCAGCGCGCCCGCCGCCAGCCGCTTGGCCCGCATCACCTCGCCCGTCACCCACGCCTCGGACGCGCGGAGCAGCACGCTCATCCCGCCGCCCTCGACCGCCTCCGACGCCGGAACGCCGCGGCCCAGCAGCACGACGCCGTCGCGCCGGACGATCGTGTCGCCGTCCGACGCCCCGTCGCCGTGACCGACGGTCGCGAGCACCTGGTCGCGCGACAGCGGCGCGGGCTCGATCCCGGCGTTGATCTCCTCGTCGAAGAAGCCGCCCGTGTCCGAGACCAGGTACACGCCGTTCCCCGCCCGGACGAACGAGTTCTCGCGCAGCAGTTCCGTGACGCGCCGGAAGTTCAGGCGCGTGCTCACGACGCCCGCGCGCTCGCCCTCCCCCGCGCCCGGCACCGGGGCCGAGAACGCAACCGACAGGCCGCTGCTGCCGAAGATCGGCGGCGTGAAGTCGCACGCCGTCTGGAATTCCATCTGTGTCTCGACGGTCCGGTCACGCAGGCACCCCTGCACGACGCCGCGCGCCGAGAAGTCCGCGTTGTAGAGAACGTCGAGCTTCTCGCGCGGGATCGGCACGCCGCCGTGACCGACGGTGTTGAGGGCCAGCAGCGACCCCGACGCGTCGAAGATCGCGACGATGTCGAGCTCGAGCGACTGCGCGAGCAGATCGTTCGCGAGCCGCTCCGCCTCCGACCGGTCCCCCCGCGCGATCACCGCGCGCACCCGCGGGTCGAGCGCCAGCGCGTTGGTCTTCGCCAATCCGCGCGAGGCAAGGTCCCGGACGTCGGCGCTCACCTCCGAGGCGACGTCGCGCATGTGCGCGATCGGGCCGCCGCGGTCGCCGCTCGCGCCGCCCCAGAACAGCGCCCACACCGCGAGCGCCGCGAGCATCACGAACGCCAGCGGCGGCACAGCGAGAAGGATCAACTTCCGGACGTCTTGATTCGCGGTCGCGGCCGGACGGGCCGACGCGTCTGAAGTTTCGCTCATACAAAGAGAAATCGGACCGCGCAGCGGCAGAATCAACCCCTCCCGCGAGTATCACGGGCGATTGTGCCGTCTGGTGCCGAATCTCGGGTGCCCCACAGCGGCGGCCCGGGTGAGATCCCCATCCCGCCGGGCGGCCCGACTCAGGGGCCGAACAAGGACTCCTCGGTCGATAACTGCGCGGCGGCGTCAGCACGCCCCGCCGCCGAATACCCGGAACATGGCCTCGATGTCCGCGTTGTCCGGGAAGAGCCCGTCGTTGTTGAAGTCCAGGTCGCCGCAGTTGGGCTCGTTCGAGCACGCGCCGCCGCCGAACACGGCCAGGAAGTCGACGAGGTCCTGGTTATCCGGGAAGAGGCCGTCCCCGTTGAAGTCGATGCCGTCGCACGCGGGCCCGAGCGAGCCCGGGGTGATCGCGACCGACGCCGTGTCCGACGTGTTCTGGAAACGGCTGTCCACGGCGACCGCGCGGATGCGCACGTCGGCGTAGCCGTCGCCCGGCGCGAGCCGCCATGTGTAGCTCCCGGAAGGCCCGGGCAGCCGGTCCGCCAGGCGCTGCCACGTGCGCCCGGCGTCGTACGACGCGTACACCTTCACCCAGCGCACGCCGTTGTCGTCGCTCGCCGTCCACGCCACCGTCACGTCGCTCCCCGCCGCGAGCGATTGCCCGTCCGCCGGCGCCGTGAGCGTGATCGCCGGCGGCGCGTCGCCGATGCGGGGGTCGGGACGGATCGCGAAGGGCTCGGTGAAGAAGAACTTCGCGCGGTTGTACGTGCCGTGCGGGACCGCCACCAGCCGCGCCTGGTCCGTGCTCACCGCCGGCGCGCTGATGCGCGACAGGGGCGCCCCGGGCGTGTACGTCGCCGAGACGTACTCGGCGTGATCGTCGCTGATCAGCTCGAGGTAGATGTCGGGCTGCCCGACCACGAACTCGTCGAACCCGCTCCACGCGACGTCGATGTCGATCAGGTCCGTCGGCCGGAACACGCGCCCGGCGAGGTCCGGCGTGATCGTCACCGTCCCCGGTCGCACGGCGTCCGGGACGTAGTTCTGCAGCTGCGAGTACCCCTCCTGCCCCAGCGTGTCCACGGCGATCACGCGGACGAACGTGAATGGGCTGACGCCCACCCCGACTTCCGGCGGTGTCCACTCGAACGAGCGCTGGTGCGGCGGCAATTCCGCGACGACGGTGAAGCCCCTGTCCCCGTCGCTCCCGTTCCGGTACGCGACGCGCTGCGACACGATCCCGCGGTCGTCGCCCGCCGTCCAGTGCAGCGTCACCTTGTTCAACGGCTCGATGTAGTCGATCGGCGAGAGCTCGACCACCGGCGGGTGATCGCTCTCATCCGGCGCGTCGTCGAGGAACGGGTCCACGACGACGCTCCCGAAGACGCGGTCGCCCGCGCCGCCCGGGTTGCTCGGGGCCCGCGGCCCCGTCGGGCTTCCCCACCAGCTGTACGACGCGTCGATCGTCCCGTACCCGCCGTTGAAGTAGTCGATGACCCCGTACGCGTTGCGCTCGAAGATGTTGGGGTTCGTGGCGCTGCTCAGGTCCGGCACCGCCGACCCGAGCGTCGAGCCGATGTTCGACACGCCGGCGACGCTGTTCGAGCGGAACGCGGTCTTCCGCGCCCGCACGCCGCGCACGCCCCCGTGCTCGTTGTGATGCACCTGCGAGTTCAGCAGGTCCACGTGCAGGCCGAGGAACGTCGACACCCCGCGCTTGCTCCCGGAGATGTCCGCGTCCGTGATCCGGTTGCCCCACGTCGCGAACGCGATGGAGTGCCACGGCCGCGCCGCGTCGAGCGCCGCGAACGTCGCCGGGTTGCCGGGCCGCCCCTCGACCTTGATCTGCCCGAATTCCTCCGTGCTGATGATCGCGTCGAGCCCGAGCCGCACGTCCACGCCCTCGCGGATCGTGAGCGCCGCCGGGCCCACCAGCCAGTTGTCGCCGACGTAGTACGGCAGCCCGATGTCCTCCCAATCGATCGCCGTCGCGTTCATCGTGCCGAACTGCGGCCGCGTCGAGTGGCCGACGGAGATGAAGCCGTTGTCCGCGTTGCCCGCGGCCGGGATCACGCTCCCCGCCATCAGCCCGCCGCCCAGCTCCACCGCCACGCGATTCCCGGCGATCACGTTGTCAGGCCCGACGAGGAACCGCCCGCCCGCGAGGTAGAGCCCCGCCTGCGCGTTGTTCGTCGCCGTCAAACCCGAGACGAAGGTCGGCTGCCGCGCCGCCCCGATGTTGAACCCCACGCCGTCCAGTTCCGATTGCCCCGCGGCCCCGTTCACCGTCACGTTCTCGCTCACCAGCACGGCGCCCTGGACCTTGATCGACTGGTTCGAGGTCACGTCCACCAGCCGCACGGCGTTGGAGAAGATCGGCCCGTACGTCGTGTCGAACGCGCACCGCTCCATCGAGATGAACGAAAGCCACGCGTCGTGGAACCAGCCGAAGGGCCCGAACGTGCAGTCCGCGTACGTCCCCGTGCCGACGACCGCGTCGTCGTACGTGAACCGGGCGATGTCCGCGCCGATCTGCACGTCGAAGTCCGTGTGCCGCGCCTCGATCGAGCCGCCGACGCTGGCGATCTGGGAATGGCTGTTCTCGCCCGTGACCGTGCACCGCGCGCCCGGCTCGCCAGCGAATTCCAGCCGCCCCCGCACCGCGATCGACCAGTCCGCCTCCACGATCACCCGCGCACCCGGGTCCACGATCACCGTCCCGCCCGCGGGGATCTCCATGTCGAAGTCGATCACGTGCGGGCTCGCCGCGCTCGTCCAGTGCACCGTCTCGCCCGGCGCGGGGATCGGCGGGTGCACGATCGTGCCCGTCACGCTCAGCCCGTCCACGCGCACGTACGGCGCGCCCGTCATCGAGCCCGCCTGCGGCTTCACGTACCGGATCGCCAACCGGCCCGGCCCGGGCGCCTGCACCTCGATCGGCTCCCACACGTACAAGCGGGGGAGCACCTCGGCCAGCAGGACGGTGAAGTCCCCCACGTCTGTCAGGCTCGAGCCGGTGCCCGTCCCGCCGGCGGGGGAGTAGCGCAACTGGATGCGCTCCGTGTTCATGGACTCAAGGCCGGACGACGACTCGCGCCCTTGCACGTAGAAGCGCACGTAGTCGCCGGCCTGCTGTCCCTGCAGCGCGGGCAGGATCGCCCACGTGCTGAAGGGCGCGCGCAGGGCCGAGTCGACGCCCATGTACCCCGCGCCGTCCTGCGGAGGGATCCCCGAGCCCGCCGCGGGCGCCTGGTGCCACGGCCCCGCGCCCCCGTTGCTCTGGTTCCGGAAGATCCACCCCTCGGCGATGAGGTTGGCGGGTCCATGCTGGCCCGGCTGCACCGCCCCGACGTTCTCGAACGATTGCACATAGTTCGCCTGCGCGAAGACGGCGCCGGCGCACGAGACAGCCACCGACAGGCCGGAGGCCACGATCAAGGTCTTGCGGTTCATGCCCTTTCCTCCGCGCGTTCCCTGGTGCATGCGGCAAGGACCGTCGCGTCCTGTCAGGCGCGAGCCGCCGCGTGCATTGGAGCGGGAGCGTGGAAGGGTCAGCGGCCTGCGCCGTGCAGGAATTTCGCTTCACGTTGGCGTCAGGCCGCGCAGGGTCGGGCGGGCGCTCACGCCGCCTGCTTGGACTCGCGCTCGGGCGCCGCCAGCGGCAGCGGGCCGCCCTGCGGGCCCGCCCGCTTCGCGACGCCCGCCTTCGGACGCGCGCCCTGGCGGATCCTGTCCGCCTTCCCCGCGCCGTACCACCAGCCGATGACCGCGCACGCCGCCCGCGTGCGCCATCCGTCCTTGAGCAGCAGCTTCGCCGACGCGTGGCGCCCGTTGCACACCTGCACCGCGCGGGTCATCGCGAGCAGCCCCTCCTCGCCCCGCAGCACGCCCGCGCCCGACACGCTCTTGCCCGAGCGAGCCAGCATCGGGTGCCCGGCGCTCGCGACCGCGTCGTTCACGAGCACGTTCGAGAGGCCCAGCCGCGCCGCAAGGAGCACGCCCGCCTCCTCGTCGCGCGTGAAGACGCTCGCGTACGCGTGCTGGTCGCAGCGCTTGTGAACGCCGATCGCCTCCTCGATGTTCGCGCACCGCACGACGCACACCAGCGGGCCGGCGTGCCGACCCTCGACGATGTCCATCGTCGCGGCGCAGCCGACGATCGCCGCGGGCCGGAAGAGCGTGGTGGGGGCGTCGGTGCCCACGCCCGCCTCGTCCTTCGTGGGGTCCGGGATGACGCTCCCGCCCAGGCTCGACGCGTCCCGCGCGCCCGCCGCGAGCGCCTTGGCCATCACCTCCTTGCAGCGCGCAACCGCCGCCTGGTCGATCAGATCCACCGGTTTCGCGAGCGCCGCGAGCCTGCCCAGCTCGCGGCAGAACGCGTCGTGCACGTTCTCGAGCACGAGCACGCGCCGCGGCGCCGTGCACGTCTGCCCGTTCTCGGCGCACACCGCCGCCCAGACCGCCCGCGCGGCCCGCTTCGCGTCCGCGTCCGCCAGCACGAACGCGCTGTCGCGCCCGCCCAGCGCGAACGTCCCGGGCGTGCCGCTCTTGGACAGGTTCGCCGCGATGCGCTGGCCCACCTCGGGGCTCCCCGTGAAGACCACGTGGTCGAACCGCTGCGTCGCGAGCATGTTCGCGCCCGCCTCGCGCGCGCACCCCGTCCACGCGAGCGTGCCCGCCGGCAGCCCGGCCTCGACCGCCAGGTCCATCAGCCGCGCCTGCGTCTTGGGGCTCCGCTCGCTGGGCTTGACCACCACCGTGTTGCCGCACACCAGCGCCTGCACCATCGGGATCCCCAGCCCGCTCACCGGGTGCATCCACGACGCGATGATCGCGATCTTCCCCAGCGGCGCCCGCTGCTCCCGCACCGCCCCCGCCCGCAGCCAGAACGGCGAGCCGTCGAGCATCCGGTCGCGCAGGATGCCCCGCGCGTTGCCCTCCAGCCACCGGCACGCGGCCAGCAGCGGCGCAACCTCCACCCACAGCGCGTCGCGCTCGCCGATGCTCAACTCCTCGTGCATCAGCGCCGAGAGCCGCGCCCGGTCCGCCGCCAGGAGCGTGCGGAAGCGCCCCAGCCACGCGATCCGGTCCCGGATGTCCATGGCCGACCACACCGCCCGTTCGCTCGCTTGCCCGTTCACGGCTGGCTCCTCCACGCACTGCTCCCGCGGCCGGGCGCCCTCCTCCACGCGGAGAGGGGCGGCAAACCACGCACGGACAAGATGGCATTCGGACGCCGCCGCGCCCGCGGGCGGGGCGCTTGGGTCTGGGGAAGATCCCGGGAAAGCACCGGCGGCGCCGCCTGCGCGGGCGGCGGACGTCCGAGAGCACCTTCGGGCAGCTCGAAACGCTTGCGGCTCTTTTCCGAACCACTCATACCCGGCCCCGTGTCGCCGGGGTGTTTCCGCGTGGAGCAAGCATGAACAAGACCGCTCTCGGCGTCCTCATCCCCGCCCTCGCCCTCGGCTCGGTCGCCGTCACCGCCGGGTGCATGAGCGCCTGCTGCCTCCCCGGCCCCGGCGCCAATGTGACCGCGGTCGTCAACGCCACCGCCGCGCACGACCCCGAGAAGCGCGTGAGCATCGAGACCAGCAACGGCAACGTCGAGGTCATCCACGCCGACACCGATATCGTGACCGTCCGCGCCGACTTCCGCGTGACGAGCCAGGAGCGAGCCGGCCTCGTGGACGTGAGCACATCGCGCGGCGAGGACGGCACGCTCGTCATCGCTCCCGTCTGGCCCGACAACCGCCGCCAGAGCAACGAGTCCTGTTCGCTCGTCGTGACCATGCCCCGCGGCGCCGGGCTCCGCATCGATACCAGCAACGGCGAGATCGAGGTCGGACCGGGCTTCGGGGGCAGCGCGTCCCTCGACACCAGCAACGGGAGCGTGACGGTCACCGACTTCGACGGCCCCCTCACCGCGCGCAGCAGCAACGGAGAGATCGTCCTCCGCGACGTCGGCAACTGCGACGCCAAGACCTCCAACGGCTCGATCACCGTCACGCTGCGCGACGACGCCACGGGCCCCGTCCAGCTCGGGTCCAGCAACGGAGAGATCACCCTCACCGTCGGCCCGGCCTTCAGGGGCCGCGCCGCCTGCTCCACGAGCAACGGCTCCGTCTCCACCCGCGGCACGATGACCGTCACCTCGTCCGCCAGGAACAGCGCCGCGATCGACTTCGGAGACGGGCCCTCGAGCTACGTCGAGTCCAGCAATGGCTCGATCACCGTGATCAAGAAGGACGCAACAGGCAACTCGACTTCAGCACAGAGACACGGAGAAAACGAGATCGATGAGAGGAAGTGAACCGGTTTGAAGAAGTCGACGCCAGAGACTCTCGCATCTGCGTCTTCAACCCAGCATTCCTCTTCTCTTCTTGCTCATCTTCTCTCTGTGTCTCTGTGCTGAAGCCGTCTATCCGTTGCCGCCCGGCTTCGCCGTCATCATCGCCGCGATGATCGCCGCGACCATGTGGTCCGGCATCGGCGGGGGCGTCGCCTTCCCGCGGCAGCAGCACCGCTTGGAAAGCTCGATCGTCCGCTTGAACTGCTCGAGATAATCGACGCACGGCGGGCACAGCGCCAGGTGCTTCTCCAGCTCCGTCTTCTGCGGGTCCGCCAGCGACCCCTCGAGGTACTCGGTCAGCAGGTCGCACAGCTCCTTGCACGTGAACCGCTGCCTGCCGCCCCCCGGGCACGCGCCGTGCTGGCCCCCCCGGGAGCCGGGTTGATGCGCGTCGTTGCTCAAGCCCGCCCTCCCATGCGCGCGTCGAGCAGCTCGCGCAGCGCCTGACGCGCCCGATGAAGCCTCGTCTTCACCGCGCTCTCGCTGATCTGCAGCACCGTCGCCGCCTCGCGCGTGTCGAGGTCCTCGACGTCGCGCAGCAGCAGCACGGTGCGGTACTCGTCCGGCAGCGTCTCGATCAGCTCGCGCACGGCCGCGCGCGTCCCGTCGTCGATGTCGCTCGGCAGCGGCTCGCGCCACGACGAGATCCCCAGCTCCCCGCGCCCGTCCGAGCGCGCACGCTCGGTCAATTCGTCCAGCGACGCGGCGGGCTTGCGCCTGCGCGTCCGGAGCTTCATCAGGCTCGCGTTGATCGCGATCCTGTGCATCCACGTCGAGAGCCGGCTCTTCTCGTCGAAGCGCGAGATATTCCGCACCGCCGACAGGAACGTGTCCTGCAGCGCGTCGCGCGCGTCGTCCTCGTTCCCCAGCATCCGCTGCGCCGTCGCGAGCAGCCGCGGCCCCACCTCGCGCACCAGCCGCTCGTACGCCCTCGGGTCGCCGCTCTTGAGCCCCGCGACCAGCGCCGCGTCCGATTCCGGCGAGTCCGCCCGGGCGGCCCCGTCCATCGCCGGAACGACCGCGGGCGTCGGCTTGCTCTGGGTGGCGTTGCGATCGGGCACTCGCCCGATTCTAGCGACGCCGCGCGGCCGCTCCGGCCTCGCGGAGCAGACGACCGGGCCGCACCGACGCCCCCTGTACAGTCCCGACATGATCACGCAGCCCGCCATGACGCCTCCGATGCCGCGCCGGTCCCGCCGTCACGCCGCCGCCCTCCTCGCCCTTGTTTTCGGGCCGCCGGCGCTCGCGCAGCTCACGCCCGACCGCGCGTACTACGGCGTCAACCGCCCCATCCCCATGACCATCACCGTCCCGGACGGCGCAGACGGCGAGGTCCGCATCGACCTCTTCGAGCCCGGCAAGACCGAGCCCGGCGCCACCGCGCCCGCCCTCGCCGGCCCCGTCGACCTCGCGGGCCTCTTCCCCGTCCTCTGGCAGGGGCCCTCGCCCCGGATGCGCTACGCGCAGCTCGTCGTCGGCGGCGAGCAGGTCGGTGCGCCCGTCGTCATCCAGCCGATGGTGACGCCCCCCAAGGCCGTGCTCATCGACCCCGCGACCAACCGCGTCTGGTACACCGACCCCGCGACCAAGGAGGAGAACTTCAAGCCCAACGAGGGCCGGCTCGTCTGGACGACCGAGCCCCCCGCGTACTCGGGCGTCCGCGCGTACGCCGATCAGCACGCCGTCTTCGTCACCTCGCTCGGCGAAATCGAGGTCCGCCTCCGCCCCGACGCCGCGCCCAACAGCGTCTGGAACTTCCGCGAGCTCGCCCGCGGCGGCTTCTACACGGACATCATCGTCCACCGCATCGTGCCCAGGCTCCCCACCGGCCACCCCTTCGTCGTGCAGGTCGGCGACCCCACCGGCACCGGCGACGGCGGCCCCGGCTTCTCATTCGATCTCGAGCGCAGCACCCTCCCGCACGACTTCGGCATTCTCTCGCTCGCGCGCTCCGCCGACCCCAACACCAACGGCTCGCAGGTCTTCTTCGCCCTCTCGCGCGAAGGCACGCAGAAGCTCGACGGGCGCTACACCGCCTTCGGCGAAGCCGTCCGCGGCGACGACGTGCTGCTCTCCTTCGAGAAAGTGAAAGTCACCGGCGACCGCCCCGACGAGCCGCCGATGCTCAAGTCCGTGCGCCTCATCGACGCCCCGCCGTGGAACAAACGCCCGCCCGCGCTCAAGCGCCCCGCGAGCGGCCCGGCGAAGCGCTGACGCTCCGGTGGTCCGCCCCTCCCGGGCGGAGTCTCCTCTTGGTACCCCGCCGCTCCGCGGCGGATCTTCTCTTGTGTTCTCTTCGTGCCACCACCACAGCCCGTCCTCGGGCTTTGGTGGTGCTCTTCTCTTCGTGCCACTGATCGGCGTCCTTGACGATCAGTGCTCTTGCGCACTCAACCACTCCGCCACTCCGTCTTCGCCCCGAAGGGGCGACGGGCTGTAGCCACGGGTGGAGCGGTGCGCAGCACCGCGGAACCCGTGGAAAGCGTTCGATGAAGACGTACCGCCCCGGTAGGGGCGAAGGACGACGACCTTGTGCGAACGAATCCTCTGCCCCTCCGGGGCAGGATTAGTTAGAGCGCATCTGTCCACGGGTTGCGCTCGAAGACTCACTCCACCCGTGGCGACATCCCTGCGACCCTTCGGGGCGAAGAGGCAATCACCCGACCGCCATTCTTCCTCTCTCCCCGTGCTTCACGGGGAGAGGTGGTCGCCGCAGGAGACCGGTAAGGGGTCTTCATCCGCCCTCGTTCGCTTGTTCGCTCGTTCGCTCGACCCCTTCTTCTCACGCCGCCCTGCGCAGCCCCGCCGCCGCCGGCCGCTTCGTCATCAGCAGCGCGGTGATGTCGTCCGCCTGGTGCAGGCTCCCGTGCTGCTCGTCGATCAGCGCCTCGAGTTCGCCCACGACCTCCGCCGCGCCGCGCTCGCCCCGCCCGCGGAACAGCCCCGTCACCGCGTCGATGTGCGGATACTTCGCGCCCGGCCGCGGCCTCGGGAAGCACGCTTCCAGCCCGTCCGTGTAGATCAGCAGCGATTCGCCCGGCTGCAGCACGGTCGTCGCCTGCGTGAAGTCCGCGTCCGGGAAGACGCCCAGCAGCGGCCCCTCCGTCTCCATCGCCCGCCCGCCGCCGGCGCCGAACACGATCGGCGCCGGGTGCCCGGCGCCCGCGATCGCCAGCTCGCCCGTCGTGCTGTCGAGCGTGCCGCAGATCGCCGTCGCGAATCGCCCCGTCCCCATCGACCCTTCAACCATGCGCCGATTCAGCCGCTCGAGCACCTGCGCCGGCAGCGGCCTGTCGAGGCCGCGAGCGTCAAAGCCCGAGAGGCTGCTCGTGAGGATCATCGTCAGCAGCGCCGCGGGCACCCCGTGGCCCACCGCGTCCGCGACGAAGAAGATCAGACGCCGATCATCGATCGCCCGCACGCTGTACGTGTCCCCCGACACCGCGTTGACCGGCCGGTAGAGCACGCCCATGTCCACGCCCGCGACCGTCGGCAGCGGCGCGGCCGTGAACTCGTGCTGGATGCCCGCCGCGAGATGCAGCTCCTCGTGGATGCGTTCCACCTCCGCCCGCACCCCCGCCTGGCAGCGGTGCGCGATCGCGATCTCGCGGAGCAGCGACCGCACCAGCGCCTGCCGGTCCGCGAGCGCGTACAGCATCGCGCCCGCCGCGCCCGGCCGCGTGCCCCAGGGCAGCAGGATCACCCCGTGCGACCCCAGCGGGGCCCACCGCTCGCATTCGTGCGTCAGCACCAGCGCCGGCACGGACGCCGCGTGCAGGTCCTGGACGCACCGATCGATGTGGTCCTCGGCGTCCGAGCGCCCGAAGAAGACGATCGCAGCGCCGGCGTCGCAGTCGCCCCGGCCCAGCAGCGCCGACAGCTGCGCGAACCCCACCCGCCGCACCGCCGGCATCCGCGCCGCGGGCCACGCCCGCAGCGCCCGCCCGACGTACGCCGCCGCCCGCTCCGAATGAGCCCCGGCGCTCGCGACCAGCAAGGTGGTTTGTTCCATGCGCACTCCCGGCGTGATCGGACGCCGGCCGCCCGACCCCGACCCCCCAACGTCGGCAGAATGCGCGCGCGCGTTCGCCCCGCGCCCGCGCCCGCCCTCCGGCCGCGCCGGTCCGCGCGGGCTGGGAGAGGGGCCGGGGGCGATAAGTCCGTGTGTACGCTCCGCCGTTGCGGATCGTCCATTACCTCAAGTGGGTGCGGCGGCGTGACGGGGGCGTCGTCCAGTGCGTGCTGGAGCTCGCGCCGGCCCAGGCCCGCGCCGGCCACGACGTCACCCTCCTGACCGCCGACGACTCGGACGTCCCCGGCGGCCCGCAATCGCCGTGGCTCAAGCTCACCGAGCGCTCGCCCATGGCCGAGCCCTCGCGCGGCCCGTTCTCCAGGGGGCTGCGCTCCATCCGGCTGGGGCTGTGGGACCCCGTCGCCGCCGCGCGAGGCCGCACGCCCGACGACGCCGAGTGGGACACCCCCACGCAGCTGCTCACCCGCTCGGGCCTCCGCGCCGCCCGCCGTGTGATCGCCGACGCGGACGCCGTTCATATCCACGGCCCGTGGAGCACTTCCAACGCCCAGGCCGCCCGCCTCTGCCGTGCGCTCGATCGCCCCTACATCGTCTCCGCCCACGGCATGCTCGACGACTGGTGTATGGCCCAGAGCGCCGGCAAGAAGCGCCTGCACCTGGCGCTGATGGGACGCCGCATGCTCGACAACGCGCTCTGCGTCCACTGCTCCGCGAGCGAGGAGGCCCGCCAGGTCCGCGCACACACGAGCGCGCCCACGCGCGTCGTGCCGCTGCCGATGGACCTGACGCCCTTCCGCGCCGCGCCGGACCCCGCGCCCGCCCGCGCCGCCTTCGGTCTCGCCCCCGGCGTCCCGCAGGTGGTCTTCCTGAGCCGCCTCCACCCGAAGAAAGGCGCGGACAAGCTCGTCGAGGCTTGCGCGATCCTCCGGGCCAGGGGCCGCGACCTCCAGCTCACCATCGCCGGCCCGGAGCAGGACGCCCCCCACGTCGCGAGCCTCCGCCGCGCCATCGACGCCGCCGGCTTCGCCCCCGGCCGCTGCCGCCTCGTCGGGATGGTCGTGGGGGCGGAGAAGCTGTCCTTGATGGCCGCGGCGGACGCCTTCGTGCTCCCCACGAGCCAGGAGAACTTCGGCTTCGTCCTCTTGGAGGCTGTCCTCTGCGGGGCGAAGATCATCACCACCAAGGGCGTGGACATCTGGAAAGAGCTCGAGGAGAACGCCGGGGCCACGATCCTCCCCGACGCCTCGCCCGCGCCGCTCGCGGACGCGATCGCCCGCGCCCTCGACGCCGGGCCCGCCGACACCGCCGAGGGACGCGCGTGGGCCTCGGGCTGGCTCGACGAGCCCCGGCTTATGACCGAATATGAGCGGATGTACCGGGAGGGCGGCGGCGGCCCCGTCGGGGCAACGGCTTAGGGCGCGATGAACCCGGGCTTCACGCCCGCGTCAACGCGGAAACGCCATTCTGCCGATGAATGCCCCTCGCTACGATCGCGCCGACGCGGCATCGAACAAGTGCCGTTCGGCGGCGGAGCGACCGTGATCGGTGACCAGTGATCGGTGAATGGGCGCAGGATGTTGCCCGGTCAAGCCCGGACGTATCCGAACTCCCCGCACCCACCGGTCACAGATCATCAATCACCGATCACAAGGGCGTCGGCAGACGCCGGGCCTACACGGAAGGAAGGTGCCATGCCAGCAGCAGGTGTGACGTACCAGCGCACGCGCGAGATGACCATCGACGAGCTTTTGCTCGAGAACCGGGTCGTCTTCCTCATCGGCGAGATCAACCACGTCTCCGCCGCGCGCGTCATGATGCAGTTCCTTTACCTCGACAACCAGGGCCGGGGCAAGGACATCAACTTCTACATCAACTCCCCCGGCGGCGCGGTCGACGACACCCTCGCCCTTTACGACACGATGAAGTTCCTGTCCTCGTCCGTGAGCACGTACTGCATCGGCCGCGCGTACAGCGGCGCCGCGGTGCTCCTCGCGGCGGGCGCCAAGGGCAAGCGCTTCGTCCTGCCGCACGCTAAGGTGATGATCCACCAGCCCTACGGCGGCATCACCGGCCAGGCCGAGGACATCCGCATCCAGGCCGAGCAGATCATCCGCATGAAGCGGGAGCTCAACCGCATCCTCGCCGAGTCGTGCGGCCGATCGATCGACGAGATCCAGCGCGACAGCGAGCGCGACAAGTACTTCGACGCGCAGGAGGCGGTGAAGTACGGCCTGGCGGACGAGGTGCTGGCGTCGTCGCCGAAGTGAGCGGGGCCGAGGCCCGAAGCGGCGGGAGTTCAATGGGCGATACCAAGAACCATCGCGACCCGATCGTTCGGCGGAAGGCCACGGAGCCCGCCCGCGCGATCGACAAGCCCGCCACCCCGGCGCGCGCCGACGGACGCTCCCGCCCGACCCCCGCGGACCGGACTGTCGAAGTACTCGTTCCCGAAACCGATCGTGTCCTTCAAGGACTCATCCGCAGCCTAGTCCAGAAGCCGGAGACCCGGACCGCACGCGCCTAGACACCGTCCCGCCCCGTGCCTCCGTGCCTTCCTGAGGAAAAGAAACCATGTCCGGATACCTCGTCCCGATCGTCATCGAAAAGTCCGCCCGCGGCGAGCGCGCGTACGACATCTACTCTCGCCTCCTCAAGGACCGGATCATCTTTCTCGGCGGCCCCGTCACCGACGAGGTCGCGAACATGATCATCGCCCAGCTCCTCTTCCTCGCCAACGAGGACAGCAAGGCCGACGTGAACCTGTACGTCAACAGCCCCGGCGGCAGCGTCTCGGCCGGCATGGCGATCATCGACACGATGAACTTCGTCCAGCCCGACATCGCGACGTACATCATCGGGCAGGCCGCGAGCATGGGCAGCCTCATCGCCGTCTCCGGGGCGCGCGGCAAGCGCTTCACGCTCCGCAACGCCCGCAACCTGATGCACCAGCCGCTCCTCTCCGGCGTCCTCGAGGGCCAGGCCAGCGACATCGAGATCGAGGCCCGCGAGATGCTCCGCATCCGGGAGCGCCTGTACAGCATCTACGCCGAGGCCTCCGGCCAGCCGGTCGAGCGCATCGCCCGCGACTGCGACCGCAACAAGTGGCTCGACGAGAAGGAGATGCTCGACTACGGCCTCGTGGACGCCGTCCTCGACCGCATGCCCACGCCGGTGCGCAGGGCCAAGCCCGACGACGAGTAGAGCGTGACCAAGAGCGGGCGCAGAGCGGAGAACGGAGGACGGGCGGCGCCCCGCGCCGCTGTCCCTTTCCCCGTCCTTTGTTTTCTTCTGTCCGTTCTCCTTCTTGTTCCGTCGTGCGGCATCCGCTTCGGCGGGAACAAGTCCGCCGAGCAGGCCGCCGCGGCGTTGCGCGAGGAAAACGCGAAGCTCCGCGACCGGATCGCCGGCCTCGAGGCGCAGACGGCCGAACTCACCACAAAGCTCGCCGAGGCTCGGCACGCCGGCGCCGCGCGGGTCTCGCTCGCCGCGCCCTCGCTCGCCTCCATCGAGATCGAACCCATCTCCGGACCGATGCCGCGACGCGCGCCCACGCGCGTGAGCGTTTACATCCGTCCGCTCGACGGCCGGGGCCGGTTTATGCAGGCCGTCGGCACGCTGCGCGTCGCGGTCCTCGCCGGCGGCTCCGAGATCGGCACGGCCGAGCTGAGCCCCGAGCAGCTCCGCGACGCCTACCGCTCCGGCTTCGCCGGCACAGCGTACGTCGCCGACGTGCCGATCCCGACCGGCGGCCTGCCGCCCGGTCCCCTCACCATGCGCGCGACGCTGACCGACGCCGCGAGCGGGCGCGAATTCTCCGCCGAGCGGGTAAGAGAAGAGAACACAGAGCCAAACAGAGGCGGACAAAGTTAAACAGAAAGAACAAGTTGGGATTGAGAAGAACGCGCCCCCGTGCTACTTCTCTTCAACCAGTTTTCCTCTTCTCTGTCTTCCTCCTCTTCCCTCTGTCTATCTCTGTGTTCACATCCCCGGATGCACAAATCCCAGATGCAGCTCGCAGTGCCGCAGGTTGATCGCCTTCCACTCCTCGTGCGTCATCGGCCCGAAGACCGGGTTGGGCCGCGTCGGCGCGTGCCGCTCCAGGCGTGCGCACGCCGCGCGGAGGCGCGACAGCCCTTCCTCGAACCCCACCGCCTCCGCGCCCACCGTGCCGCCGGGCACGCGCGGGATCCGCACGCCGACCGGCAGCCCCTTGCGCAGGTACCTGTTCTTCGCGAGCTTCAGCAGCACGCGCACGAACGCGGGAGGCCCCGAGAGTTCCCTCGGATACCCGTCCAGCGCCGCGTTCATGAAGAACGCGAGGTGAGCGCACACCTGGCCCGGCGTCCAGTTCCCCGTCGCCCGCAGCGTGCCCGCCAGGTGCGCCGCCTCCAGCGCATCGAGCTCGCGCCGCACCGCGTCGTAGTCCTCGAACCGCAGCGCCCGCCGCTCCGCCTTCTTCGTGTCCACCGCCATGCCCGAGGGTACCGTGTGCGAGGGGGCGTCCCCTCCGACCCTCCGCCGGCCCGAACTCACCTTTCGCTCGCTCGTCTTCGCCGCGTCTACCTCCGTGTTCGGCTTGTGATCGCCTCGCCCCATACACTCGGCCCATGTTCTGGAAGCGCCTCCTCGATCGGACAGCACTGGGCACGCCGGGCGCCGCCGCGCGCCACGCGCACTCGCAGTGGCTGACGGAGGCCTTCGCGTCGGACCGCGACTACCCGCGCATCCCGGTGCGCCGTGTGGCCGACGGCGGCTTCTCGGCCCTGATGAGCCGCGAGAACGGCCCCGCCCACGCCGAGCGCTGGTGGAGCCTCGCCCTCGAGCGCATGGACTGAGACCTCGGCTTGCCTTGTGGGGGACCCGATGAGCCAGGCACAGAGCCCGTCCGACACCGTGCAGACGCCCGCGACGACCACGACGATCAACCCGCGATGGCGGCTCAAGATGTGGGCGATCGCCCTCGTCATGGCCGCGCTCGGCGTCTGGGGCCTGCTCGACGCGCTCCACTTCTACCCGCGCCGCGGCGAGCGCGCCGCCGCCTTCGGCGAGCTGCAGTATCTCAAGGAGGTGCAGGCCAACGGGAGCCTCACCAACGACGGCGCGACCATCGCGACGCCCGACGACCGGCTGAGCGCCCTCCTGCGCAGCAGGGCCGACGGCACGATCTCCGCGGCGGAGCGCCCCCAGCTCGATTGGCTCACGCAGCTCAAGCTCATCGGCGAGCTCAGGCCGGAGAACACCTCGTACCCGCGCGTCACCGCCGCCGGCGCGCAGAGCGCAGACGAGCGCCTCAAGGCCCTCGAGGCCGAGTTCACGAGCGCGAGCGGGGCCGTCAGGAACGCCTCGCCGCTCTCCTGGTGGGATATCCCGTCGCAGTACGTCATCACGCTCGCGGGCTTCGGCGTCGCGGCCTACCTCGCGTGGCTCGTGATGCGCGTCTCCTCGCGCCGCTACTCGTTCGACCACGCCTCGCAGCGGTTGACGCTCCCGGACGGCGCATCGATCACGCCGTCCGACATCCGCGAGTTCGACAAGAGCGAGTGGGACAAGCTCTTCATCAAGCTCCACGTGCGCGACGGCCACCCGACGCTCGCCGGTAAGACGCTCCGCCTCGACCTGCTGCGCTACGTTCCGCTCGAGGACTGGATCCTCCAGATGGAGCGCGCCGCGGCGCCCGTCGAGCAGCCGGCGCAGGCCTAGTCCGAAAACGGCGCCGCGCCGGCGCTGAATCGTTTTCACCCGCGCTTTAGCGGTGCACCGGGCGCGCGCCGGACACTCCGATGTTGACAATGAAGCGCATGCTGACGACCCTCGCCGCGGCGCCGACCTCCGCCTGGGGCCCGCAAGGCTGGACCTGGGAGCAGTGGACGGTCGCGGGCCTCTCGCCCCTGGTCGCCTTGATCGGTGTGGCGCTCACCGCCGTCACGCTCCCGGGCACGTGGCTCATCGCGGCCGCGGCGATCGCCGTCCGCATCCTCCGCCCGGAGATGCTCTCGTGGTGGCCGATCGCCGTCCTGCTGGTCCTCGCGCTCCTCGGCGAACTCCTGGAGTTCGTCGCCGGCGCGCTCGGCGCGCGCAAGGCCGGCGCCAGCCGGACGGGCGCGATCGGCGCGGTGGTGGGGGCGCTGGTGGGCGCCCTCGCCGGCGCTCCGGTGCTCTTCCCGGTGGGCTCCATCGTCGGCGGCGCGGTGGGCTCGGGCGCTGGCGCCGTCCTCGGCGAGCACATGCAGACCAGGAAGACGTGGAAGGAATCGGCCCGCATCGCGGGGGGCGCCGCGGCGGGCAGGCTGTTGGCGACGGTCGCAAAGACACTCATCGCGGCCCTGATGGGCGTTGTGTTCTGCCTGGCGGTGTTGTTCTGAGAGGAAGGCGCGAACTCAAGCCATGAATGATGCGCAAATAACCCCCGGAGGGACCCACGCCGGGCCGCGAATCGTGTATTCTGGCGTGGAAGGCCCGGCGGAACGTGCCGATGTTCCCGGCGTGGAACGCACGCCCCGCGGCCGTCAGAACGGACGGAGAACCGCCCCGCCTGTGGGGGCGCGACGGAAGGAAAACATGATCAATCCTGTGCAGGCGGAGCCGGCACTTGCGGGACCGACGGCGGGCGAAGCGAGAGAGACGCACGGAGGCGCGGGCAGATCATCGAAGAAGGAAAAGCACGGGGCGAGGAAGGCCCGGCCGGCGAACGGGCAGAACGGCCACACGCCGCACGCCGGGCAGCACGCGGACCGAATCCAGCGCGCCATCGATGACACCGCCGTCAAGCACTTCGTCATCGACACCAATATCCTGCTGCACAACCCGGACGCGCTCTTCGTCTTCAAGGAGCACCACGTCGTCATCCCGATGATGGTGATCGAAGAGCTGGACAAGATGAAGCGCAAGGACGACGACCTGGGCCGCAACGCCCGCGCCGCCATCCGCCACCTGGACCGCCTCCGCAAGATCGGCAAGCTCTCCGAGGGCGTCAACTGGGGCGAGCTGGGCCCGCAGGCGAACGCGGCCTTCTCCACCGGCGAGGGCGGCAAGACGGGCACCGTCTGCATCGACGTGACCGACCACCCGCGCCCGGCGGGCATCGCCGAGGACACGCCCGACAACCGCATCATCGCCGTCGCGTACCACCTGCACACGCACAACGGCCCGACCGTCTTCGTGAGCAAGGACCTCTCCGCGCGCATCAAGAGCGACGCGCTGGGCATCCCCACCGAGGACTTCGAGAACCAGAAGGTCGACGCCGACAGGCTCTACACCGGCTACCTGACGGCCGAGGTCGAGGGATCGCTCATCGACGAGCTCTACCGCGACCGCCTCCTCTCGGTGGACCGCCTGCGCCCCGCGCTGCGCGCCGAGAACCCCGACGCGCAGGACGCCCAGGCCAACCAGTTCGTCGTCTTGAAGGACAAGGGCGACGAGAACCACACGGGCCTCGCCCGCCGCCTCGCCGACACGGACCACCTGATCCCCGTCACCGGCCCGCGCAAGCCCGTCTTCGGCATCATGGCTCGCAACGTCCAGCAGACGATGGCGCTCGACGTCCTCCTCGACGAGGAGATCAAGCTCGTCACGCTCCTCGGCAGCGCGGGCACGGGCAAGACGCTCCTCGCCCTCGCCGCGGGGATGACCAAGGTCTTCACCGAGGAGCGCTACGACAAGCTCCTCGTCGCGCGCCCCATCATGCCCCTGGGGCGCGACATCGGCTACCTCCCCGGCGACAAGGACGAGAAGCTCACCGCCTGGATGCAGCCGATCTTCGACAACATGAGCTACCTGCTCTCCAACCGCCTGGCCGGCGAGGGCGGCCAGCCCCACTCGGCCTCCCTGTCGACCGTCGAGCAGCGGATCAAGCAGCTCATGGACAGCGGGCAGGTGGTGCTGGAGCCGCTGACGTACATCCGCGGGCGGAGCATCCCCAACCAGTTCATGATCGTGGACGAGAGC
Organism: Phycisphaerales bacterium; assembly: GCA_035628115.1. Classification (GTDB taxonomy): domain Bacteria; phylum Planctomycetota; class Phycisphaerae; order Phycisphaerales; family UBA1924; genus BJHL01. The sequence continues at coordinate 31,142 of DASPKL010000025.1, forward strand.
CAGAACCTGACGCCCCACGAGGTGAAGACGATCGCCAGCCGG
>DASPKL010000026.1:0-137835 GCA_035628115.1 Phycisphaerales bacterium
CCTGCGCGCACTGCGTCATTCTCGCCGACAGAAGGAATGTCGCCGCTTTTCTGCGAAGGTTTAGGCACGGGCGGCGCAGCCGTTGTCTGTGGCTCAGGCAATGGGCGGCGGCGTCCATCGAATCGCTGGACAACTGCGCCAGCATCACGAGAGAGGTTGTCGGCTGTTGGTGCCCGACGCCCGATGCGCTGGCAGAACGCTTGGGGGAGAACCGTTGGACGTTGAAGAACGAGAGACGCAGTTGAAGCGGTTCATCGAGCAGCGGATCGGCGAGAGCCACGCCCGCTTCGGCGAGAAGGGCTACGGCCCCTCGCAGCACACCGCCATGCTGAAAGAGATTGACGAGTTGATGAGCGCCTGGGCGAAGGTCAAGGCGGCGCTCAAGGGAGAGAAGTGATGGGCGGGATTTTCTCTAGTCCGAAACCGCCGCAGGTCATCGTTCCGCCTGCGCCTCCGGCTGCGGACACGACTGCGGAGATAAAGAAAAAGGACGAACTGCGCAAGTTGAGTCTTGCGCGCTACCTATCGGGCTCGTACTCGACAGGAGTCGACGTGCTCAGAGGATCAAGCGGTTCCTCTACTCGCACTGGATTGAACTACTGATCGCTGTTGGCGGGTTGAGAGTTGAACATCCTTGAGTTGTACGATGAGTTGGTCCCCAAGCGGGAGCCGTTTCTACAGGAAGCGGACCGCATCGCCCGCCTGACGCTCCCGCACCTTGACGTGCTGGGAAGCGGCAAGCGCCGGTCATACGAGACAGACGACGCAGACCTGCGCGCTACGGCCCGTCCCTACTCGGACGCCGGCGCTCAGGCCGTCTCGCAGTTCGCAGCGGCGCTGAAAGCGCTGTTGCTCCCGCCCAATGCGATGTGGTTCAAGTTGGCGGTGCCCGTCGAGTTTGAAACCCAGTTGCAGCAGGTCGGCCCCGAGGCCGTCGCTGCGATGGACGGCATGCTGGCGATGGCCGAGGACAAGCCCCGGTCCAAGATGGCCGAGCACGGCGTCTACGGCGAATGCGAAGAGGGCTTCAGGCGTCTACTCATCGAGGGCCAGCAGGTCTGCCACGTCACGAGCGAAGGGTTCCGCATGCTCCCGCTCCGCTGCTTCTGCGTCAAGCGCAAGAACGGCAAGGTTGTTCGCATCGTCATCAAGGAAGAGACGTACGAGGACGGCGAAGAGGCGGCGCTCTACACGCTGGTTGACTACGCCAAGGGCGGGGTCTGGCAGCAGACCGACAAGCAGAAGACGGCGCGCAGGGTCAACGCCAGCCCCAAGCAGTACTTCGTCGTCACGAGCATGAAGCCCACGGCCGGTTGCGACTACGCAACCAGTTTCGCCAGTCTCTATCAGGGGACGCTCTACACGATCAACTTCTTGTCCAAGAAGATTCAGGAGATAACGCACTGGGCTGCGGTCAACGTCTTGGGCATCGACCCGTCGCTTCAGATCACGCCGCAGGAATTTCAGGAGAAACTTCAGCGGGGCGACAACGTTTTCAGTTTCCCGCCGCTGCCCGATGGCCGCATGGCGGGCATCAGTTTCTTCTCCGCGCAGGCAGGGTGATTGCGAGCTGAACGGTCTGCGAGCTACCGGTCAGCCAGGCCTTCCAGCCTTCCTCTGTGACGGACGCTTGGACCGTCTCGTTGGCTGGCCGTGCGGCTCACATCAGGCGGCGCGGTGGTCTGCGGCAAACTCTCCATAAGCAGTCTCCTTATCGAGACGGCCAATAGGACGAAAGCAGGCGCACGCCTGTTGCCTCTCATCTCGTTGGACGGCTCGGACTAGAGCAAGCGGACCAGTTGGTTTAACCAATCGGCGATACGGCGTCAAGCAAAAACGGTTGCCAGTAGCGCCATGCAGCGAGGCGCGGCCCTTTTTGGCCTCAAAAAGCACTGAACTTTCGCGCCTTGGCAAGCGCGAGCAGCAACAACGGGATCACCAGCGCGATGAGCATCGTCGCGCCGTTCCTGACGATGAACACGATAAGCGCGATCAATCTACAGACCGCCCGCGACACGGCGACGTTCGCCGTCAGCCGTCTTGACCTGCTCAAGCGGCAGCGGACCAGCACGGACGCCTTGCTGCGGGCGATGAGGGGGCACTGATGGCTAGTTACCGAGAGTTTCCGTATCAGGCGACGCCGCAGCAGCCCAGAGGCGTTGACCATGCAATCGACTACAGCGGTCAGCAGATCGCGCAGGGCATCGCCTCGCTTCTGGCGCAGGCGGCCGGCGCGGCCCAGAACATCCTGTCCGCTGCGGCCAACCAGCACGAGCAACAGACCCGCTACGCGCAGGCACAGGCCAAACTGGCGCTGGTCTCCGACGAGGCCAAGAAGCGCCTGGGGCTTGAGGTAGCGCAGGCGCAGACGCAGACCGCCAGCCGAGAAGCGTCCGTCGTGAACGAACAGATTCAGATGGCTCAGGACGAGCTGAAGCAGCTGGTCGAAAAGGAAAAGGACGGCATCTACGGGCTCGTCAACACGACGCCCACCGATCAGTTGCTTTCGATGGTCGAGAGCGGATCATCCGGCATCGTCGATCCCGAGAACCTCGCGCGCTTTGAACGAGCGGTCGGCGAGAAGGCGGCGATGGACGACATCGGCCTGCGCAACCAGTACGCCGAACCCGCTCCGCCGCCGGACCTTCGCGGCGCCCCGATCTTGGGCGAAGTTGGCGAGCAGTGGCGTCCGCCCGAAGCGACCAGCATGGGCGATGCGTTCAGAGCCAGTTGGATCATGACGGGTCAGGTTCTTTTGCGCGCAAAGAGAAGGCTGACGAAGCACGCAATCGACGATCCGGACAGCATCTTCGCCGGAGCGATGCCGCTTGAAGCGCCGACCAGCCGGTTCGGCAAGGCGGTCAGCAAGCCCTTTGACGTTGACGAGTTTGTTCAGCAGAACGAGGACGTTCTCTCGCCCGCCGTGCGCGCGGCGTACATCAACGGCGACTTTGACGACATTGATTCGTTGGACGACTTTATCAACTACGCGGCGTACTTCGCCGCAGAAGACGCTTACCGAAACGACCTGCGCAACGCCAGAGGCTTCAGCGGATTCCTGGCGACGACTGCGGGCGGTTTGCTCGCCCCCGAAAGCCTGTTGGCTTCGGCTGCCGGTACCTGATACCCGCGGCTGACGCACTCGCCAACCGTTCCGTCCTTGCGCTTGTACCGCTGCCTGCGGTTCGTCTCGACTATCCCGACCGGCAGCTCATTGCCCTCGCTGTCAACTCGCTTGCGTCTCATGCTCTCCCCCTCGTTGCTGCGATCACCGCAGCGATAATGTCCTCAGGGACCGCAGACTTTCCCTGACGATCAGCGTCCTCGTTGTCGTTTCGTAGTCGGACGCGAAACTTTCCAGCAGCGCCATCCACAGATCGACCAGCGCCTTCGGCGTCCTGATCTTGGCCGTCAGGTCGGGGCGCGCCGCAACCTTGTGCCCGATGCCGTACCGCAGCGCCTTCAGGTCCAACGCCGAAAAAGGTTTCCGATCTTCGCCCATGCCCGCCTCCTTGTAATAACCTTCGTTGTAGTTATCTTCATCGTCCGCATCGGAGATTCCTTCCCCGTCTTCCACGCAATTCCGATGGGCCGTTCTGGTGGGCCGTTTCGCACGATACCGGCCCATTCGGACCGGTTTCCCGCTCGCTAGGTGGGCCGTTTCAAGCCCCCAGAGTGGGCCGTTATCTCGACAAAGTGGGCCGTTGAGTGGGCCGTTTGCGCCTGCATAAGAACAAAGAACTAGAAACTCTTAAGAACTAAGAGCGGCAACATCTTTGATATTCCGGCTTCAGCGCGCGGATAGACTGCGTTCCTCGCCTGCGGCGAGAAGTACGACAAGGCCGCGCCGAAGACGGCTTGCCCTGTCGTAGATGACGAAGAGACCCAGCCGGGTTGTCTTTGTTTGATAACAGCATGGGAATGTCACCGGTTTGATCTGGTTGGCGCGGGCTCCGATCTTTTTTCGCGCACGCGTAGACGACGCCAGCGCCGCCGCTGGTTGGCCGTCGTCTACAGAACTAGGAGAAGGGAGTCCGCCGCCGTCGGGCGGCGAACTCCGGATCAGTCCTGCTTTGCCTGCTCGGCGGCGGCGATCAGCCACCGCTTGTAGAGTTTGTCCGCCAACGCGCCGCGGGCGTCCGCCTCATCGTCCCCGGCAGTCCGATCTTCCGATCCCGTCACCGCCAGCGCCAGCTGATAGGCGTACCCGACGACCAGGTACACCGCCTCGTCGGGGTTGCGGAGCAGGTATTCGGCCACCTCGGACGGCATCTCCTCGATGCCGCAGTCAACCATCGTGCCGGCGTCCGTCTCCCGCATCTCATTGACCGCTACAAAACTGAACTTCCTCATGGAGTCTCCTTGTTCTGCGCCGCCTCTCAACGGCTGCGTCTACTTGACCGCCGAGCATAAACTGTCCTCGCGACACCTGAAAGGGTCTGCGAGGGCCAGCGTACTTTTTTCGCGCAGATGATGACCGCCTCCCCCTCGTTGCGAGCGGCGAGCGCCGCAATGCGCTTTGCCTTCCCCGTCTTCTCGTCCTTGCCATCGTCGCTGTGTTCAATGGTGCGGTGGCTGCGATCTGGGCTCTCTTCAAACGCTCGGGCGAGAAGCGGTCGGATCAAGAGACAAGGGTCTGGCGCAAAGCGACGGGAGCGAAAGCCCACGTGCTTGTCAAGTCTGCCGCAGCGATCGAAAGCAGCATCGAAGAAGTTGCGGCGAACACTCGGGCGGTAGCTGATAGAGCGCTTGCCGCTGCGACACCGGTCGTTGAGATTGAGACACTTCCGTACGTCGTCAACCAGTTCACCTCTGAAGGTGAGCGCTTTCGGCCAGCCGCTTATCTGTCGGTATACGTGAGCAATCAAGGACGCAAACTATTCATCCGTGACGTTTGTCTCGTTTGTGAAGGCGGCATTGTTGAAGACTTTCCCATCCATATCGCTATCGCACCGAAAGGATGGCAAGGAACCAACCACGATTATGCGCCGCTAGATGTTGGAGAGGGACGTGTGTATGTGACCAAGACCCTGACCGCGGATGATTTAGTTAGGCATCGGCCATCGTTAATGGCCCGCCACGTCGAGGTGCGCGGCCAATGCGGGTACATCAAGCGAGCTGAACTGAAGGAGTCGCTCGCCGAAGTACTTATGCTGAAATTGTGATTTTGAACACCATGTCAGCCTGACCGGCCGTCGCCGCCATCGCTCCCAGCATCCCCATGACCGCCCGCAGCGGCAGCGTCTCCGGAATCGTCTGCTCGATGACCGTCCGGCTGCCCAAGTCCCCAGGCGCTACAACCGAGAACGTTTTCTCCCTCGTGTCCACGTACAGGTCCATTCCAACCCCTCCAATTCAGCCTGTCCACCAGATCCCTGACCCGCTCGGACAGTTCCGTCTCTGCTCTACTCATCGCTCGCTCCCTCAACCTTCGGCTTCGGAAGCCGACGCTCCTTTCTGTCGTCAATCCAGACCCACAGACCCAGCGCCACGGCGCTGAGCGCCACGACAGCAAGGCCGATCCATGCCAACGCCTGCGCGAAAACGGATACCGCCAAGGTCACGGCGACCAGAAACCCGAACCCGACAGCGGCGGTCAGGGCTTTCCGGGTTCGGAACCAGAGAGCGACGATGATGCTCAGCGCCAGCCCCGCCACCCCCGCGGCGAAGAGAGCGGCGTTCAGGTTCATCAAACGTTTGCGGGCTGACTCCCGCTCCCGGTTGAGCTGATCCCCAAGTTTGGCGCTGTGGGCGTCCAGATCGCTCAGGTTTGCGTCTACGACGCCAGCCTGCTCGATGATCGTCTCCATGCGTCCGGCGATTCCTGGGGCTTCCTGGCGGGCCGCAGCCGCTTCCTGACGGATGACCGACGTTGCAGCCTTCCCGGGCTCCGTCATTCCTGAGCGGATCGGGTTTTTCGCGCAACCAAAAGTCAAAGCCAAGAAGAGCAGAGGGAGCCAACGCATCCGTTTGATACAGCGCCGCCAGCCGGTGGTCCTTCACCGGGTAGAATGGGGCATGGCCGGCTTGCTTGATGAAACAACCGTGCACGAATTAAACCGCGTACTGCAACGCACACGGAACGCGATGGCGCTCGCGTTTGCCATAGTGGGTATTGCAGTCGGAGGCCTCATCCTATACATCGCCTCGTCAACTGAGGCAGTACGCAGGTCCACTGACGCAGTGCGGACTGAGGCAGATATTATGCGCGAAGCGATCGGCAGGCGTGACGAGCTGGTTGCACAGTTGACTGCGAGCGTAGAAGAAGCTCGCGTGCGGGCGGAGAGACTTTCTGCAACCGACGTGCTGAATAGACTTGAAAAGGCGGAGCAACGGATAACCGGCTTCGAGACCGCCCAGCAGGAGCGTCTCGTCGCCCTGGGTAAGCAGATTGATTCGCTCGCAGCGATCATCGATCCGAAAAATGCCGGTGAGATTCTGACGGTCGCTCGCATGCGCGACGAGATACTGGCGAGAGAGGCTATGGAGACCAGGCTAAATGTCGCACTGGATAAGCAAACTGAGCTGTTGACACGCCTTGAAGATAAAATCCAGGTCCAGCAGTATTGGATATGGGGAGTCCTGACGGCGACGATTGGCGGCCTCGCTGTTGCATGTGGCTACATGGCAGTTGAGCACTTTGGCAGTAGGCGCAAGGCTGCCAAAGGAGCAATGGAATGATGCTGCTATTGGCGCAGGCTGGAGTTGACCCGCAGATGCTCTGGATATTGAGCGCTACAAGTGGCTTGATCGGCGCTGTCATCGGCGCGGGCACTACGCTCATTGTTCAGGAACGGCTGTTCCGGAAGGGCCTCGTCAAAGAGCACTTCAAAGAGCTTGGCGACGCATATGTGGCGCTTATGGCGGCTAGCACGGATACGCTTGATCGTATCGTGGGCCGGGATTCAAGCGATCGATTCCATAGAATGCGTAATGCAGCGATAGGCAATGCCGAGCGGGTTTGGACGATGGATGCCGAGCGAGATAGGCAGCGAGAGCAAGAATGGGCTGCGTATGCACGTTTGCAGACGGCTGCAAAACGTATCAAGTGGTTGGAAGAAAGCCGCGAGCGGCGAGTCAAGGTGCTCTCGCTAATGTCCACGTTTAATCAGATGTATGAGGCGCGTGACGGCGACGATGACGGCAAGTTTATTGAATTGCAACGTAGGTATCTGAAAGAAGAATCGGAATTGTTTGACAATGTTGTTGCGGCACTGCAAGAAGAAAAGAAAAATGCCCTACGACAGTTGCTACCGTATTCATTTGTCAAACGTTAGAAACGAGCAGGTAGGGCCGATACGTCCCGAAAATTACTAACAGCTTCTTTCAGCAGCCTCCGCCGCCCTGCACCCCCCGTACCCGTCTCTCAGTTTCCATCTTTTCCTGTTCGGCGCGTGTCCTGCCCCACCGGTTGGGTACGGCTGCCGTCCTGCCCTACGGGACCGAGCATCGCTGCGGGTAGTGCAGTTGGCGGGGTACCAACTGTCGCAGGTACTGAGCAGGTCTATCGGGGAAACCTGTGCAGTTTCTGGCTGTTGACGGGTTGTGAGCGAGCGGGTAGCGGATGCGGGGGTGAATGAGATGGAGTAACTAGGCCTCTCGTGCCTGATGCTACTAGGCCTCTGACCGCTCGTGCTTGGTATGGCTCTCGTGCCTGCCTTGTCTCGGTCCGTATTACTTCAAACCGCTCTCGGGTTTGGCGCTGCTGATGGACGACGGGTCATAGAGCGTTCGCTCTCGTGTCCTGTCTTTGTACGTCAGGGCCGTTTGTTGTTTACATCTTTTCTCGGGTTTTCCTTCAGACCCGCTTGCGCGATCGCTGATTCCGCGCTATGTGTGTGCCTGTCTGCTCAATTGCTACTGAGTAGCGGAAAGGCATACGCCATGCATACGGGACGTTTGGAGATTACGGACGCTGAGGCGCTTCTCATGGCTCGGGCGCTTCATGCCTTGCTGGACAACGTAGACAAGGCTCGTCATGGGCAGGTCATCAGCATTGACGAGGGCTATGCGCAAAGGGACGCAGTTCTAGACCTGCTGCGCAAGGTCAAGGACGTTTCCAATCGCAACTGGCGGGCGACGGGCTATCGGCTTGGCTGCTGAGGCGGGTTGGTTCTCTGCGCGAAAATGTATCAAACGGAAAGGGTTTGGATCATGAGCGGCAAGGTTTATCAGATCGTGACGGATCGCATCGTTGCGGCGCTTGAGCGGGGCGTGGTTCCTTGGCGTTCTCGCTGGTCGGATCGGGCTGGCGGCGCTGCGCTGTCGCTGTCTACCGGGAAGGCCTATCGGGGAGCGAATGCGTTGATGCTGGCTCCGATGGTCTCGGGTTTCAACAGCCCTTGGTGGGGTACGTTGCGGCAGGTCAATGAGCGAGGCGGACGGGTTCGGCGGGGCGAGAAGAGCAGCCCGTGCATCTTTTGGAAGTTCCTAGACGGCATCAATCATTGCCGCCGCTCCCGCATCTGCTCCTTGCCGATCAGGTATTCAATCTCGTCCTGCCGCCGAAGGATCATCTTTTCGCGCAGAGCAAAGTCTCCGCCGCTGATGGTGCCGAGGGCATGGAGACGAGCCAGTTCCTGCTCATTCTCGTCCCACTCGGCGCACAAGGCTTGGCGTTCTTCATCCGTCATGAAGGCCAAGTCTAAGGGCTGGCGTACTCTGGTCGCATAGACGCGACCCCCGAGTGGACGGCCAACCCAAAACAGGATATTGTGCTGCAACGATGACCAGCCACCTCTTTACCGAGTTGCCCGGCGAAGCGAAGGAACGGAAGCGGCGCGTCGCTGGGGGCGTCTCCACAAGCGACGCGGTGCTGAGCGCCTTCGTCAGCGGCAACGCCGAAGTTTTCCCGCAGATACTGAAACTCCATGTACCCGAAGGGTCTGTCGTTGCAGACGTGACCTGGGGCAAGGGGGTCTTCTGGGATCGCGTACCGCCAGGCAAGTATCAGCTCAAGGCGTCCGATCTGAAGTTGAACGGGGTGGATTGTCGGAAGTTGCCGTACGAGGACGGGTCGATTGACTGCGTTGTTCTCGATCCGCCGTATATGGAGGGTCTCTTTAGGCGCGACGAGGGGCACCTCGCCGGCTCCGGGAGCCACGCCGCCTTCCGAGAGAACTACAGCAATGGTCAAGCATCAGACCCTGACGGCCCCAAGTGGCACGGCGCAGTAGTAGACCTGTACTTCAAGGCGGGCAGAGAGGCGTACCGAGTCCTACGGAACGACGGCGTTCTGATCGTCAAGTGCCAGGACGAGGTGAGCGCCAATCGCCAGTGGCTGACGCATGTCGAGATAATCAACGAGTACGCGAACTACGGCTTCTACTGCAAGGATTTGTTCGTCGTCGTTCGAACCAATCGCCCTGTCGTCGCCCGTCTCAAGAAGCAGGAACACGCCCGCAAGAATCACTCGTACTTCTTGGTCTTCATCAAGACGAAGAAGCGACGGCTTCTGGTCAACCCCCATACCGCTGCTTGTACAACCGTTCTACCAGCTCAAAAGGATCGGCCACGAAAGGCGGTTCGGGCGGCCAAGTCACGGGGATGAGCGTCGGCAGCAACATCTTGCGTTGGCTCTCCGTGTACTTTTTGTGAACGCATGGCGGCAGGTCAGCGTTGAGCGCGAAAGAAAAGCGCCATTGCTTCTCAAAGGCGAACAGGTTGACCGCCAGTATGTCGAACTGGTTCCGCAAAAGGTTGGTCGTGACGAGTTTCGAGCCGTCGCTAAAAACCACCTCTCGCTTGTCGCTGCCATCAACCTGCGTCTTGCCGTAGAACTTGCCGCCAATCTGCTTGACGGAGTTGGTCTGCAACGACTTGGCCTCGACGGAAAACTCTTTCCCGCGATAAACAATCACACGATCGCTCTTGCGGGTCCTGTCGTGATCGTCGTACTTGAACGACTTGGATATGTGCTCGTGCGCCTCGAAGAGCTTCTTGAGTTTCAGCTCTGCGACGTACCCGATGACGATGCCGCGCATGCTCGGGTTCTCGTCGATGAGCTGCGTCAGCTCGTCAACGGTTATGTCCCAGCGCTCAAGGATGGACCTTCGCTGACCCGCGGTTGGATCGGGCGTCGGCGGGAACGGTTCGATCCCGGAGGGCTGCGAGAATAGCGGATTCGCTGGCTCCGAGGGCATCGACAAGCTCAAGAAACTCCACCAGGTCAAGCCGCCGCTCGCCCCGCTCGTACTTTGAAACGAACGACTGAGGGCGACCGATGCGCTTTGCGAGGGCTTCTTGGCTTATCCCGGCGGACTCGCGGGCCGCTATCAACAGCGCCCGCAGTTTGTCGTACATCGGAGTAAACGCAGACTTTCGCGCCAAGCGCAGTTTCCTTGTACCGGCTGGGTATCGTGGGCGCGACGCCAGGTGTTGTCCAGCCGGTGAGCGGCGCAAGGATTCATCCCGCATTCCGGTGGATTTGCTTCGCATGAACAAGTACACTGACGGGCGGAGGTTCTTCCGCATGAGCATGAATCAAGTAGAACAAGCGCAGAAAGACAGCCAAGCGCATACCGCCGCATTCGTTGTCCTCCTCGTCTGCATGGCAGTCGCCGGGCTGACGGCCGGAGAGGCCGCCGCTGGCGGCGTCTTCGTCATCGGGTCGCTGATCTGGGTCGGCGTTGCCAAGCTGCGCGGGAAGGTGGTCTAGGTCAAGGGATTCCGACAACGGCAGCCCAGCTCACGACTGCGATAGCGAGGACGACGAACGCTGCGATCGTGACGAAAGTCCACGCAGGCATTCGGCCATGCTCAACGGAGCCTTTAACCCCTGCGGGCCCAGCGCTCAATTCTGCCTTCTTGATGGAAACGGTTGACGACCTACGGTCAACTTCCTCAGCACCGAGCTGTCGCATAGGTTGCCTCGTTGAGCTTTGCCCACCCGTACCAAGCCACTGACGCAGCGGCGAGAAAAGACTGGTGCAGCGGTCAAATTAGACAACTCACCGCATACTGCCGCAAGGCCTCTGCGCGCGGAATGCGCAAAGTCGAAGAACGCTGACTGGGGTCTGCCCGTTTTTGACTCAGAAACGGGCATGTACGCCACAGTTGAGGGGCGGCGGTGATGGCAGGTGTATACGTCGGCGACCATGCCGAACTGCTTGATGTTGACCTTGGCAGAGCGCTATCAGCTCTTGAAATGGTCGGGTAGCAGAGCGCGGAGATGCCGCGCATACCGCGCGGCAATCTCGACGTACTCCGCCCAATGGATCGGGTTGTACGTCAGACTGACGTTCCCAGGCATGTGACCCAAGAAAACGTCCGTCTGCTCGCGCGACGCCCGGTCCGGCATGCGGTGCAGCAGGAACGCAGCGGTATGCCGCAGGTTGTGCGGGACATGCTGCGTCGCCCGCTTGACGGCGAACAGGTAGGCCATCGGCGTCTTCCAAGCGCCGGCGCACAAAGAGAGCAACCGCTCGGCCTCGTTGCAGAGAACCAGATGGCGGGGGTACGACGACGAAAACTCCGTCTTGCTCTTCCCCAGCATGTACGCCCCAGGCTCAACCACCTCGTAGTCGCCGCTGATGAGCGTCACAATCTCTGACGGACGAGCAGCCGTCAGCAACTGCAAGCGGATAGCGGCGTAGACGGTTCCCCGCTTGGCGTCGTACCCAGCCCGGTACTTCTTGTCGCGCGCCTTGTTGAACATGCGCTCAAGCGTCTCGATGCTGTAGTGCTTCGGGCGCGGGGCGGGCTTGGGCAACGGGCGCAGAAACGCCGTCTCCATCGGAGCGCGCCACTTCTTGTACGCTGCAAAGCGGATCATCCGCTTGCACATGCCTACGTAGTCGTTGACCGTCTTCGGGGCCAACGTCTGCGCCAACTCGGACTGCAACGCTTCGATGTGGTCCGTCTCTAGCGCGCCGATCGGTTCGCTCCCCCACCGCTCTACCGCTGGCTTGAGGCACAGCGCGCTCCATTTGCGGGTCATCTCCGCTCGGTTGGGATGCTGCGAGACGTTCCAGGCGATGAGCGCTTCGGCTGCTTGCGCAACCGTCACCGTCTTGCCCTGACGGATCGGCGGGACGGATGGCTTGACCGGCGCAGCGGATGGAGCGGGCAGCCCAGCGATGAGGGCTTCGTACCGCTTGCGCGCTTCGCTCTCGTCTCTGCCCAGGTAGCGGTACATCGTCTTGCCGTTCTCGGGTAGAGCGACAAGGAACTGACCAGAGGGACGATGGAAGCGCAGTTTGGGGGCGTTGGCGGCGGCGACGGACATGCGGGTATCTCCCTGTTGGAAATACCCGTCTACCTCTCGGGTAGAAGCGGTACAGGTCGTCGAAAAGCCTTGAAATAGAGCCTCGGGACACGCATTGACAGCCGCGCTCTAGCCAACTGAGCTATGCGCCCGTGCGGGGTTGCCCCCCTTGGGAAGCGGAGGATAGGACAGGATCGCCGCGGATTCTCGCCGCGGCGCGCCGCCGCCTTACCCGCCGATGCCGGTCGGGGCTTCCAGCGCCACCGGCGCGGCGAGCGGCGAGCCCAGCGTCGTCCAGCCGCCGGGCTGGTAGAGGTCCCAGTGCGTCATGGACACGACGATCGGCGAGGCCGCGCTCACGACGGTCGAGTACCAGTTCAGGTTCGGGCGGTCGACGAGGGCCGACGTCTCGTGCAGCTTCACGTTGCTGCCCGTGCCCGCCCCGACCGTGACCTGCGTCGTCGTGCTCGTGCCGTCGAGGAACAGGAACCGAAGCGTGACGATCTGGTCCTCCTCGCTCGGGTTGTAGATAGAGAGGACCGCCTCGCTGTTCTCGCCGAGGGAGTTCGGGTCGAGCCAGCCGTCGCCGATGCCCCAGCGCGTCGCGGCGAAGGATGCGGCGCCCGTCTCGAGCGAGTCTCCCCGGTCGGCGTCGATGGACTCGTTCGCGACGTGCACCTCGCCGGTCGAGGTGATGCGGTAGAAGCCGCTGGCGGCGGTCCCCGGCGCGTCGTCCTCGAGGTTGATCGAGAGGCGCTGGAGCGGGTTGAGGACGATCGTGCGCAGGCTCGGGTCGCCGTCGTCGTAGTCGCCCCGGATGTCCACGCTGATGGGCGCGTCCGAGGGGTTGAAGAGGGTGGTGCGGTGCGACATGCCGTCACGGAACTCCAGCCCGTTGATCGCGAAGGTGCGCACGGAGCGCCCGGCGACGTCCAGCGGCTGACCGAGGGAGACGAGCCCGCGCCCGGTGCCGGGCTGGTAGCGGCTGTGCGACGCGGCGATGGGCTGGTCGCTCTCGACGACGGCGCTGTAGTCCGTGAGGCCCGTGAGGACGTTCTCGAGCTGGAGCGCGGCGCCCGAGCGTCGGAAGCCCTCGATGGTGCGGGTGATCTGCACCTGCGAGCCGCCGTTGTTGGTGAAGGTGATCGTGACGTTCGCGGTCGTGCCGAAGGGGTTGTAGAAGAGCAGGAAGTCGAGCGTGCGCGTCGAGACGTCGGGGAAAGCCCACCTGTTCGCGCTCACGTTAGTGAAACTCTCGCCCTGGCCGCCGGGCCCGGCGCCGCCGCCGGAGACGCCGAAGGTGTCGTACCGGGCGAGCTGCGCGCCGATGGGGAGGCTGCTCTGCACCTCGATGGCGTACCCCTCGTCGGGGCGGACGGCGTAATTCTGGTTGCCGCGTTCGGCTGTCGTGAAGCCCCAGCGGCTGCGCGCCGGGATCGTGTCCTCGATATAGACCTGGTCGCGCTCGCCCGTCTCGTAGCGCAGCACGACGCGGACCTGCACCGGCACGTCGTTGTCGTTCACGATCGGCACGTGCTCGTTGACGTTGTTGATGTCGCGCCACCCCTCGGGGAAGAAGACGCGCGTCCAGAGCGTGAGCGTCGTTTCCGAGGGCGTGCTCATCGCGACGGCGTCCTCGGCGACGGCGAAGAACTTCACCTCGCCCGCCGGGCCGCCGTCGGGCAGGGGCGCGACGAGCGCCGCCGCGGTGCCGGCGGGGGTCGCCGTGCCGAGGAGCGCGTCCTTCTGATCGAGCCGGCCGTTGCCGTTGCTATCCATGTAGAAGCGCACGGCGGTGATGTCGCGTCCCGACGCCTCGGAGAGGCCGCCGACGCCCATCGCGATGTTCCGCCCCGGCACCTGCTCTCCCGAGGGGCCCGCGAAGACGCCGATCGCCGGGCCGACGACGCTGCGGAGGACGCGGATCTGCGAGCCGTCGAAGTGCAGCACGTCGGCGCGGTCCTCGCCGGTGACGTCCACGGGCAGGACGCTCCCCGGGCTCCCGCCCAGCGGGACCTGCACGATCCTCGCCGCGATCCCGTCCCACTCGCCCGCGCCGGTGCCGAGGATCGCGGCCCACTCGCGCGTCGTCGCGTTCTCGCGCAGCACGAGCAGGTCGTCCTTGCCGTCGTTGTCCACGTCCGCGAGCGAGTCGACGCGCGTGTAACCGAACGAGTCCGCGTCGCGCCGCGTCGTGACCGCGCCGAAGCCGGAGACCGCGCCGAACGACCCCTCGATGGCCGCGTCGGCGCCCGTGCCGGAGACCCAGACGAGGTCGATGAAGCTGTCCGGGTTGGTGTACGCGGCGATCGGCCGCGTCTCCACGCCGTTGCGCGTCGGGCCGGTCGAGAGGTTGAGCGTCGTGGACAGGAGCGTGAAGACGCTCTCGCCGGCCTCGTCCCAGAAGACGAGATCGTCGCGCGAGTCGTTGTTCACGCGCCCGACACCGACGAGTTTGTCCGTGGCGTCCACCTGGGCCTGCGGCCCGAGCGTGAAGTTGAAGCCGCCCTGGTTGATCGCGATCGTCACCTGGCCGGCCTGGTTGACGAAGACCATGTCGGGCAGGTTGTTGTTGTCGAAGTTCAGGACGGCCGCCTGCGTGGCGGTGATGCCGAACCCCACCAGCGGCGTGCCGTTCTCGAACGTGCCGTCGCCCCGGTTCTCGAAGACGCCCGCTCCCATCGCGACGATGTCGGCGTCGCCGTCGTTGTCGAGGTCGCTCGCGATGAGCGGCGGGTCGGTGGCGAAGGGGATCGCGAAGCCGTAGTGGTACTCGGTGGGCCCGCTGAAGCCGCCGCTCCCGTTGTTGAGGAAGATGTTGAGGAGCTCGATGCCGTTGCGCGAGCCGGAGCTGGTCGCGAAGTCGATATCCCCGTCGTCGTCAAAGTCGGCGCTGACCACCGGGCCGTAGTCGCTGGCGACGACGCCCAGGCTCTCGAAGCCCACCGACAGCACAAGGCGCGCGTCCAGCTGCTCGACGTGGCGCGGCGCACCCGACCCCGCGCCGCGCAGGAGACGACCGATCAGTAGATTGGCTTCGCGGAACATGCTCTATGCCTCCGGCGCGGGGGCGTTCAACCGTCGCGCTCTTTTGGGTGCCCGTGCGCCGCCCGGCTCGCGGGCGCGCCCGTGGGTCTTGCGCCGCCCGCCTGGCGGCGCTCTCTCCTCCGATGATACGCGGTGACGGGCGGGACCGATCCCACCCGGATCCGCGCACGGAATGAAAAACGGGGCCGAAAGCGGCCCCGTTCGTGAAGTCTGAATGAAACCGGCTCAGCGCTTGCTGAACTGGAAGCGGCGGCGGGCGCCCGCTTGGCCGTACTTCTTGCGCTCGACCTCGCGTGCGTCGCGGGTCATGAAGCCGGCGTCGCGCAGCGGCTGGTAGAGGTTGGGGTCAAAGTCCACGAGGGCGCGGGCGATGGCCAGGCGCATCGCCTGGGCCTGCCCCATGAAGCCGCCGCCGGAGCACTTGGCGACGACCTCGAACCGACCGAGCAGGCCGGCCGTGTTCAACGCCGCGACGGCGTCGCTGCGGTCGCGGATCTCCGTGAAGTACACGTCCACGGTCTTCTGCTTCTTCGGGTCCTTGCCGATCACCAGCACGGTGGCCTTGTCGCCGCTCGCCGGGCGGATACGGACGCGGCAGACGGCGGTCTTGCGGCGACCGGTGCCCCACCACCACCCCTTTTTGTCGGCGGGCTTGGCGACGCGGACCGGGGCGGGGTTGGCGACGGGCGCTTCGGGCGCGGGCGCGTCACCGAGCGTGAGTCCCAGCGGGTTCGAGGTCAGGCTGCTCATGGTGTTCCTTGTTTCCTGCGTGGCGCGGGGGACGCGCCGGTGTGCGATCAGCCGATGGTGATGGCGGCGGGCTTGTGCTGCGTCAGGGAGTGCTCGGCGCCCGGGAAGACGTGGAGCTTCTTGAGCATTACGCGCGACAGACGGTTCTTGGGGAGCATACGGCGGACGGCGTCCTGCACGAGCTGGTCGGGCCGGCGGTCGCGCAGCTGGTTGTAGCTCTCGAGCTTGAGGCCGCCGGGGTATTCGGTGTAGCGCTGCCGGAAGTTCTGCTCGCCCCGGTTGCCGGGGAGGCCGACCTTCGAGGCGTTGGTCACGATCACGTGCTCCCCCGTGTCCACATGGGGGGTGTACTCGGGCCGGTGCTTGCCCATCAGGACTGTCGCGACCTCCGCCGCGAGACGGCCCAGAGCCACGTCCGTCGCATCGACGACGTAGTACTTCCGGGACACCTGCTGGGGCGCGGTCATCAGGGTTGTCTGACGCCTCGACATGCCAACTCCTCGCCTTCGTGCCTTGGGCGGCAACGCCGAGAAAGGCGCTCCCGCCGGACGTGTCCGGCTTTGCTCGCCGCCTCCCGGGCGGGTCGGCCGATCCGTGCCTGTCCCACAGGCGCCGGACCGGAGAATTGCGGGATCGAAGCCGGCGATCCAATGCCGGGCCCCAAGTTTAGCCTCGCGTGGACGGCTTTCAAGGGCCGTCGGCGACCGCCCTCACCCCCCGGTTCATCGTATTCCCTTTCGGCCTTTTCACCCGGCCGTCACCGGACGCCCCGGGGCCCCGGCGTACTTCATGTGCAGCGAAGGCTTTGCTGCCAGAAGAAGGAGGAACGATGCGGATTGCATCCTTGTGTGCGCACACCTTGATCTCGCTCGCGGGAATCCTGCCCGCGCTCCAGCCGAGCGGACCAGTCTCGGCCCAGCAACAGGGCAACCAACAAACGGGCCAGACGGGACAGACCGGTCAGGTCCGTGACGTTTCGGGCGAGCGGCGCTTCGCCGAGCCGCAGGACGGCTCGGCGGGCACCAACCAGCAGAACCTCCAGCAGCGCTTGCAGTTCGGCCGCTGGCGCGAACTCGACTCGCGCGCCGTGTTCAACGCCGCGGGCGTGCGCCTCGCCGACATCGAGGACATGCTCGTCGACCGCGGCACGGGGCAGATCTCGCACCTCGTGCTCTCGCCCCGCGGCTCGACGCGCCGCGTCGTGGTCCCATTCCAGGACGTGCGGTGGGACCAGCAGGCCGGCCGTCTCACGATGAACATGCAGCCGCAGGACGTGGCGACGCTCCCCGAGTTCTCGAACGAGCGTTGGCGCGCCCTGAGCAACCAGCCCGCGACGTGGTCGAACGAAGACCGCGGCCTTGCATCGACGCTGGTCGGCGGCGGGTTCACGTCGAGCCCGGACGCGGTGCAGCAGGCGATGACCAGCGGCGCCCAGCGCACGCAGATCTCGGGCAGGCTGCTCTCCGTCAACCGCTTCGGCGGCGACGGCGGACAAGCGGTCGCGACGGTACAAACCGACGATGGCCGCCGCGAGCAGGTCACGCTGGGCCCGTCGTGGTTCGCCACGAGCGCACCCCTCCGGCAGGGCCAGCGCGTCGTCTTCGAGGCGGTCCAGACACCGATGGGCAACGCCACGCCGGACGCCGCGGCGCAGGCGGGCCAGCAGGGCCAGTGGGCGGCCCTCTCGGTCACCGGCAACAACACGCAGCCCTTCGCGTTCCGCGACAACCAGGGCCTCCCCGCGTGGGACTTCAACGCCCAGACGAACGTCGGCGCCCGCACGGCGGCGCCGACCACGGGCGGCCGCGCCGACAACACGGGCGGCAGCGGCAACGCCCGCACCGGCACGACCACGGGCGGGGCGACCGCCGGCACCGGCGCAAACCAGTTCAGCCCGATCACGTCGCGCTTCACGCTCGCGAGCGAACTGCAGAACAGCCCCGTGAACTGCCCGACGGGCAGCTGCGCCACGGTGAACGACCTGATCGTGGACTGGTCCACGGGCCAGGTGCCGTTCATGTCCGTCTCGCCGGTCGCGGCGACGGGCGACAACACCGGCCAGCGCCTCGCGCCGTTCGCGGCCTTCAACCTCGGGCCGACCGGCAACACGCTGAGCGTCGACGATCAGACGCTGCTCCGCGCGACGCCCACGCCCGAGCGGCTCGACGTTCTGGCCAATGACGCGTTCCAGAGCCGCATCTTCAGCGACTTCGACGTTGACCTGCCGCGCCAGCTCGGCTCGCGCGTCGTGGACGGCCGCAACATCAACAACACGGGCGACCAGACGCCGGTGCGGCGCGACGACAACCCGCAGAACGACCCGAACCGCGGCAACCCGGGCCGTACGGAGCCGACGCAGCCCAATCCGCAGCCTGGGACGCAGCCCGGCCAACCGAATCAGCCCGGCACGCAGCCCAATCAACCCAACCAACCAAGCCAGCCCGGCACCCAGCCCAACCAGCCGAATCAGCCTTCGCAGCCCAACCAGCCCTCACAGCCGAGCCAGCCTTCGCAGCCGCGTCCGAACCCGGGCCCGCGGTAACCAACTCGCAATCTCTCCTCCGCAAGCCGGCCGTTCGTATGGCCGGCTTGTCATTTTTGCGGGTCGGCGCCGCCGATCTCGAGCGCCCACGCGTCGACCAGCGACCGCGCGAGGTCCCCGACCGCGCCGCCGCCGATCGGCTCGGACTCCACGCGCACGAGGGGCAGGACGCCCCAGCTGCTGTTGGTCAGGAAGACCTCGTCGGCGCGCAGCACGTCATCGATCGAGAGCATGCGGCGCGACACGGCGAGGCCGCGCGACGCGAGCGTGTCGATCGCCCACTGGCGCGTGACGCCCGGCAGTACGGGCGCGGGGAGCGGGACGCCTCCGCCGCCGTGATCCCGGGCCGGCGCATCGTCGTCGTGGTCCGTGAGCACACCCGCCTCCTCCCCCCGCGCGATGGGCGTGAAGACCTCGCCGTCGCGCACGACGAAAGCGTTGCTCACGCACCCGCCCGCGAGGTGGTTGGTGACCTGGAAGACCAGCGCCTCGGCCCCGCCGCGTGCGCCCGCGCGCTGCAGCTCGCGCAGGCGGGGCCAATAGTTGAGCGTCTTGTGACCGGACATCGCGTCGAGCGGGTTCACGCGGAAGTCGGCGAGCGTCGCGGTCACACCCTGCTCGAGCATCGCGCGCGGGTACCTTGTCGCCGGCTGGGCCACGACCAGCACCGTGGGCAGCTGAGGCTTCTCGCCCCCGTCACGCCGGAGCATGTTGAGCTCGCCGCCGGTGATCGTGAGGCGCAGGCGCAGCGCCGCGCCGTCCGCGCCGTTCATCGCGTGCCGCGCCGCGGTGCGCACGACCGCCTCGCCCAGCGGGCCCAGGCGGAGGTCCTGCGACAGATTCAGCTCGCGCGCCGAGCCCGCGAGCCGGCGCAGGTGCTCGTCCATGTGCAGCACCCGCACGCGTGCGACGGCCTCCTCCTCGGTCGGCGACTCGCCCGGCGCGACGATCGCGAGCATCGTTTCGAAGAGCCCGACGCCGTGCTGGAGCCCCGCGTCGAAGACCGAGACGCGCGCGTCGGAATCGCCGACGAACGAGCCGTTCAGAAAGACCGTCGCCATGCGCGGAGGTTAGGGAAAGCGGCCGCGTCAGCGCCGACGCCGCACGGCCAGCCCCGCGGCGGCGAGCAGCGCGAACGCGCCCGGCGCGGGGATCGTGACGATCCACGTCTGGCGAGAGCCCGCGAGCGTGCCCGTGCCGGCGAACGTGACGCCGTTGGGCGCCATGGCGCTCAGGGAGAGGTTGCTCCAGCCCGAGAAGTCCGCGCCGTTGCCCGCGAGGAACGCGAACGCCTCCGTCTCGCCGCTCCCCGCGCTCCAGACCCACTGCGTGCGCAGCGCGCACTCGACGCAATCGGAGAAACCCGCGACCCGGTCGCCCCCCAGGCTCACGCCGTAGATCGCGATCGCGCCGATCTCCATCGGGTTCTGTCCGAAGATCTCGACGTCGCCCGCGCCCGGGCGCGACAGGAGCACGCACCCGTCGTACCCGAAGTTCGAGCGGCCGTTCGTCGCGAACGCGGCGCCCGAATCGGCCATCGTTCCCGGGCCGAGGTTGCCGCCCGCGGACGAGCCGATGACCGAGCCCTCGGCCCACCCCCCCGCCTGCGTGTAGCGGTACTGCGCAAGGTTGCTCACGTTCGACGCCGCGAGCCCGCTCGCGCCGATCGTCGTGCCGTCCGCCGAGAGGTCGAGCCCCACGGGACGGATGCTCGTGAGCGGGTGGTTGATCGCGGGCGTCACGTGCAGCGTGCCCTCGCCCGTGCTGTAGAGCGCGGCGCGGCCGCCGGATCCGTCGTTGGCCGTGACCAGCACGACCGAACCGTCCGCGCTCACGCCCCGCGGCGCACTCAGCACGTACCCGGGCGCGGCCGGCAGCGGGTGGAAACCCACGGCGGGCGTCCAGCGCCCGGGCGCGTTCGAGAGCGTGCCGACCGCGGTCGAGCCGTCGGCGCTCAGGCGCGTCGCGGCGAACCCGTCGGTGCTGACCGCACCGCCGCCGGCGCTCCAGTAGTGCGAGGCTGTGACGAGAGCGCCGCCGCCGGCGGACAGCTCGACGGGCGCGCCGAGGTCGCCGATCGGCGTCGGGGTGATGGATCCGAACGCCGCGCCCGAGGCCGCCGCAACCAACAACAGTCCACGCATGCGGACCCCCATCGGGGCGCGGAGCGCGCCGCCGCCTCCAGTGTGCCTCCAAGTCGGGCCTTGTGCAAGTGAATTGGCGAGATTCTCGCCGCCCGCTCCCGATCGTTTACCGAATTTCACCCCGAGCACGCGGTGCGCGCCACGGCCCGAGCGCCGATTCTGCCCGAAGGGGGCGGAGGGACTTCCCATGGTGCGACTCAGGCACGTGTGCGCTCTGGCGCTGACGGGTTCGGCGGGCCTCGCCCAGACCAACCTGTTCGTCATCACGGCGACCGGCGGCGGCGAGGAGCGCACGGTCGGCGCCAACTCGCTCCTCGACCTCGTCGAGGCCGCGGTCGAGACACGCGACGAGTTCGCGGCGTTCGAGAACGTGGACGCGACCTTCCGCCTGAACTACGGAGGGATCGCCGACGCCATCACAGTGACGAAAAACGCGGGCAACACCGACGCGACGCTGACGTTCGGGCCCACCGGCGTCTCGCGCACGTTCACCGCCGCGAACGAGGACGAGCTCGAGGACCAGATCGAGGAGTACCTCAAGCGCAACGGCGACGGCGACGTCGCGGACTTTCTGAGGGAGGTCAACGCGCGCACGCCGATCGCGGTCTCCGACGGCAACCCGAACGCGACGACGGCGCGCATGGCGGACCTCGCGTTCCAGCGCTTCGGTCTTTTCTCGGACGAGTTCAAGGCGTTCACGCTGCGCTCCGCGCCGGTGCAGCCGGCGGAGCCCGAGGGCGGGCCCGCCCAGGAGGACCCGCCGGAAGAAGAGAGCTCGCCGGTGATGACCACGCGCCGCCGGCGCGCGGACTTCCAGCTCTGGGCGGGCGCGTGGGCAAGCGTCTTCGAGGCGGGCGACTTCGAGGGCGAGTCCGCGACCGTCGCGCTCGGCGGCGCGGGCAACTTCACCGAGCGCGTCGGCCTTTCCCTCAGCGGCGCGTTCAGTTACAACACGGTCGAGGACGCCGATGTCTTCCACGGCTATGGCGTTCTCGGCGTGCCCGTCCGCGTCGTTCTGCCCGACGCCGACACGCAGTTCACGTGGCAGCTCACGCCGTTCTTCGCAGCCGGCGGTTCGGGCTCCGAGGACATCGGCGCGGGCGGGCTCATCTTCGGCGGCGGCGGCGCGAGCTACCTCGCGTGGCACGTCAGCGACCGATGGACGCTCGCGCTCGCGAACCAGATCGCCTTCTTCGAGGGCGAGACGCTCGAGTTCGACGACTTCGAGATCGACCCGGGCGTGAGCCAGTCGATCCTCAAGAACGGTATCAAGGCGACTGCGCGCCTCACCGAGTCGATGTTCGCCTTCGGCGGCCTGAGCTACACAAATATGCTCGAGGACGCGGCCGTGGACGGCTGGGCCACCCCCGCCGCCGGCGTCGGCTGGTCGTCGAAAGCCGGGAGCACGTTCTCCGCGGGCGTGCAGGGGGACTTCGGCGACGACTACAACGCGTTCGGCCTCCGGCTGGCCTTCAACCTCATGTTCTGAGGCCCGATCGACCGCGTCCGTGCGCTGCTTTGTGAAGGTCACCAGAGTTTCGCGCACCGCCCCCTTCCGCGTTCGCCCGCCGCGAGGTATATTGCCCCCGCGGCCTGACCGCCGCGGCGTGGAGGGTGGGCAATGCGGAATAGATTCGGAGCGGCGGTCGTGTTTCTGTTCAGTGCGGGCGCGTTCGCGCAGACCCCGCCGCTGACGCTCGTGGCGTACTCGGGCCAGCAGGTGCCGGGCGCGCCGCCGAATGTTCAATTCTGGCAAGGGGGTATGGATTCGATCATTGTCGGCGGCAACGGCGACGTGGCGTTCCTCGCGACCGTGGGCGGTTACCAAGGCACGTACGTCTGGCGCGGCGGCGTCCTCTCGCCGCTCGCTGTGATAGACCAGCCGATGCCGGGGCCGGGCGGAACGACGGTGAGCGGGCAGATGATGGCCGTGCCCATCGCCATGAACGGCCATGGCGACGTGCTCGTGAACGCCATGGCCGAGATCGATTCAAATGTATACCCGGCGGTGTGGACACTCGGCCCCTCGGGCAACGCTCTCCGTTTTCTCGGCGGCGACCCGCTGCCGGGCGTCAACGGGCGAGCGTTCGCGGGGTGGAATCTCGACGGCCCGAGTTTTCCGATCGTCCGCCGGATGACGGACGATCGGGCGTTCGCTTTCGTCGCCACGGTGGCCCCAGCCTCGATCGGGCAGGAGACGATCAACCGCGCCGCGTTTTTCTCGACGCCCGGCGGGGCCGAGTTCCGAGCCAGCGCCGGCGTGAGCGGGGCACACTTCACGACCTCCGCATCAGTCTCCGGGTTCAACGACGAGGGTGACGTGCTCGTGTACGGCGTGCGCGTCGGGCGACCGCAGCCGCAGCACTGCCTCGCCGACGAAGATGGCGTGCATGAGTTGCTGCCGCCGGGCGTCCCCGCCCCCGGCTTCCCCGGCGCCAACATCTCGAGCCATGGCGCGGGCGCCGTCGGGGCGGGCGGCCTGTGCGCCGTCACCGCCACCATGACCCCAAGCACGCCCACCGCCGCGGCGTTGTGGCTCGGCACGCCCGGCGATATGCAGCCGGTGCTGACCGAGCAGCAGGTGCTGACGCCAACGGCCGGGCAGCCGCTCCAGGTGCGCATGCTGGCGCTCCAGAACAGCCACCGGCTCTTCGTCACGGAGGATGGCGCGGTGCTCGCGACGGTGCAGTTGACGCCGATGCAGGGCGGCACGGGGGGGCCGAGCCTCGGGATCGTGCGCTGCAAGCCGGGCGAGCCGCCGCGCGTCGTCTTTGATTCGCGCGAAGGTCCCCGCAACATTCCGGGCGCCACGTTCTCGCCCTTCGCGCAGACCGTGTACGCGGTTCCGGGCGTCGAGCGCATCGCCTTCACGACAAACTTGTTCCAACCAGGGCAGCCGACGCGCACGGCGCTCGTCACCCAGGACGAGCACGGCGCACCGTACGCGGTCATCGTGGGCGGGTCTGTCGCGAACGGCCCCGGCGTCGTCACGAAGATGCTGCCGATGAATCTCAACTTCTTCGGCGGCCAGTTCGGGCCGCTCGTGTCGATGACGGACTCGGGCCACATCGCCGTCCGCCACCAATTCACCGACAATTCAACGGGCGTGATCACGGCGAGCGTCGTCCCCCCGCCGTGCGGCGACCTGGACTTCAACAACGACGGTCTCTACCCGGACAACACGGATCTCACCGACTTTCTCGCCGTCTTCGGCGGCGCGGATTGCCCGACGCACCGGTGCGACACGATCGACTTCAACCGCGACGGGCTCTTCCCGGATAACGCCGACATCAGCGCGCTTTTCTCGGTGTTCGGCGGCGGGCCGTGCGAGTGACCGCGCGATCGGCGCAATGAAAAACGCCGTCCATCAGGACGGCGTTCTCGTTTGCAAGTGGAGCCGCGGGGAATCGAACCCCGGTCCCGAGACAGTCAACAAGCCGCATCTACGCGTGTGTTCTGCGATTTGCTCTCGCCCGGACGGCGCCCGCAGACGGGCTCCGTTCCGGCCAATACCCGCGGAAGAGTCTCACGGTTTCATCCCCGAGGATCTCGGATGTCCGCCAGCCTGAAGTCTTTGGCCCCCCGCGTATCAGGCGTCCGCGGGGGACCAGCGGCCTAGTAGTTAGGCCGCGAGAGCGTAGTTACGCTCAGCAATCATTATTTTGCACGCTTTTTTACGAGGCCAGCGTGCGCCTCGACGCGCCACGGCAGGTCTTCCCTGCACGGTCGAATCCAGTTCGGCCCCGTCTGTCAAAGATCCCTCGATTGTACGTTCCCCGCCGGGCCGGGGTTCGCGCGTGTCTTTCCCGTACGATCCCGTGTGAGCCTCTCCGCCGCGGCGAGCCAGGAACTGTCGATCATCGAGCCGTTGTGCGTGGTCTTCCGGCGCGCGCTGAAGCGCGAGGGGCTCAAGTACACGCCCGAGCGTGCGCGCGTGCTCGACACGCTGATGGCGTTCGACGGCCCCTTCGAGGCGGAGCGCGTGGTGAAGGCGGTGCGCACGGGGGCCCCGCGCGTGTCGAAAGCGACGGTCTACCGCACGCTGCGGCTGCTGCACGACGCCGGCGTGGTGCAGCGCGTGCTGGTGACGGAGGAGCAGTCGTACTACCAGCTGGCGTGGGGCAAGGGCAACGCGTCGCTGGTGATCCGGCTG
The DNA here is from genome assembly GCA_035628115.1 of Phycisphaerales bacterium. Lineage (GTDB taxonomy): Bacteria > Planctomycetota > Phycisphaerae > Phycisphaerales > UBA1924 > BJHL01. Next base: position 24,843 of record DASPKL010000026.1, read on the forward strand.
GACACGGGGGAGATGATCCCGGTTGACGCGCCGGAGCTGGGAGCGATGTGCGAGCGGTTGTGCGCGGGGCTCGGGCTCGCGAGCGCGGGGCACAGGCTGCAGATCTTCGCGAAAGAAGAAGATTTACCGCAGAGTCGCAGGGGAAGATGAGCGGATCGAAGTAGGAGAACGGAGAACGGGGAAGAGGCGAGCGCGCTCCGGCCCGTTCTCGGTTCTCCGCTCTCCGTTCCCGCGGCCTGCTCTGCGCTCGCTGCGCCTCTGCGGTGAGTCTTCCTCAGTCCCCGATGGCCGCGGTGCGGAGCAGCCGTGCGCCGGTCTCGGCGTCGACCAAGCTCACGGCGGCGCGCTGGCCCGCGAGGGCGCGGGCCTTGCCCGGGAACGTGAAGCGCCGGATCGCCTGGGCCCCCGGCGCAAGGTTCGCGATCGAGCCGCGGGCCCGCGGCTCGCCGGGGACGATCCCGGTCAACTCGAGCGTGAGGGCTCGCGGGCCGGTGTTCGAGACCGCCGCTTCCAAGAGCAGGTCCCCCGCCTCGTTGAGCCGCGACGCGGCCACCTCGAGGCGTATGTCCTTGACACCCAGGTCGAGCGTGCGCCGCACCTCGACGGTCCGGGGCCGCCCGTCGCCCGAGACCTCGACGGCCATGACGAACTCCTTGGGCCCCGCCTCCTCGTTGGGCTTGAAGGCGACGCTGATCGGCAGGCGCGCCTCCTGGCCGGGCCCGAGGGAGAAGGGGCTCAGGCGCGGCGTGATGCGCCACGTGCGGTCCTTCTGGCCCGTCGCGAGCCCGCCCGGCTCCAGGATGCGCACGGCGCCGTTGATCCCGACGCGCCACGGGTTGCGGAGCACGACCTCGTGCTCCCCGACGCCCGCGCCCGCGTCCAGCGTCGGCGGGGTGATCGAGATCAGGGAGACGAAGCGCGCGAGCCCGGCGTCCACACCCTCGACGAAGACGGGCTCGTCCCCCACCGGCACGCGCACGACGCGCGTGTTGGACGGCGTCGCCGTCGGCGCGGGCGCTGGCGTCGGGTTGCCGAAGAGGTCATAGACGAGCGGCTCGCCCGTGCCGAGCGGGACGTCCACGTACGCCTGGCCCGGCTCCGCGCCCTCGTTCCACGCGACGATCGCGCCCGGAGCATCGACGCCGTACTCGTCGAGCGGCGCGAGGACGTAACAGACGACGCCCGGGTTCTGGCCGAACTCGGCCGCGACACGCCGCCCGGAAAGGCGCTCCCGGAGCGCCGTCCACGCCGCGAGGCGGGCCGCGGGCGACGCCGTCTCGCGCGTACGCGTCGGCCAACGCCAGGGGTCGGCGAGCGAGAGCGAAACCCGCGCCGAGCCCTGCGGGCTTGTATCTTCTCCGAGGATGCGCCAGCACTCCACGGCCTGCTTCACGAGGCGCGAGGCCGAGCGCACCGGGTGCCCCGCGTCGTACGCGTCGGACCCGTCGAGGATGCAGTCCAGCCCGAGCGTGCGGGGCGACGCGGCGGCGATCGGCGACCACGGCCCGCGCGCCCAGCGCACGGCCTGGGGGGACAGGTCGGCGGGGATGTGCGCGAGGAGCGTCGTTTCGGTGTTCGTCGAGAGCAACTCGCGGGCGTCCCACTTCTGCCGGATGTCGGTCGGGACGCGCAGCTCGAGCCCGGGCAGGCTCGTCGCGAGCGCCTCGGCGACGCGCGCGAGCGCGCCCCGCGAGGGGTGGCGCGCCAGCCCCGGCCCCGCGGGCGCGAGGCCGATCTGCCAGCCGTCGATCTTTGCGCCGATGCGGTCAAGGGCGTCCTGCAGCAGAGGACGCCAGGCCTCGGCGTCGCGGCTCGCGAGGAGCGACCACGAATCATCCCGGTCGATGAGGCGCTGTCGCGCGGTGTCGTCGGGCACGGGGCCGACGGCGACGTGCGCCCGCACGCCCTTCGCGAGCAGGCCCGAGATGAGCGATTGCACCGTCTCGGTGCGCCTGCGGACGTTCGGCTGCGTCAGGTCCGGCGTCCACAGGGGCAGCGTCACCGAGCCGGCGCCGAGCGCCGCGGCGGTGGGCGCGAGCATCGCGTGCTGGTCGGGCGGGAGCGACGAGAGCTGGAGGCCGAACCGGTGCGCGTCGCGCGCGCCGGTGTCGTCCGACGCGACAACCCGCTCGGGCAGCCACACGAAGTCCACCGCGGCGCCGCCGACGTTCTGCCCGTCGCCCGTGCGGAGCGTGAGCTTGGCGCGGAACCAACCCCGGCGCGCGAGCCGCGGCGTCAGGCGGCGCGACGCGGCGCCCTCGATGCGCTCCTCGACGCGGTCCACCTCGCGCCCCCACGCGTCCTGCACGACGAGCGTGGCGTTCACCGGCTCGTTGGCCATGTCGCGCACGGTGACGTCGAGCGAAGGCGTCGCGTTGGGCGGCACGATGTTGCCGGGCGCGCCCGTGGTCACCTCGACGCGCGGCAGCTGCAGCACGGAGATGTCGTCGAACCACGCGGCGCCCGCGCGGTCCTCGCGGTGGATCAGGAACGGTGCGTCCGCGCCCGGGTGCGGACGCTGGAGCCCTTCCTCGCGGTAGAAGGCCTCGACCTGCCGGGGCTGGAGCAGCACGAGCTCGAGCTCGAGGTACGCGGCGTTCGGGACCGTCGAAGTCTCGAGCGCGAGCTCGCGCCAGCGCCCCTCGGACGTCGCGAACTCGGTCGCGCGCGCGGACCCGGGGATCTGCACGCCTGCGCTGTCGAGCAGGCGCGTCACGATCGCGGCGCCGGCGTGCCTCAGGTCCTGCGTGCGCACGAAGCCGGCGATGCGGTACTCCGTGTCGGCGAAGACCGGGATGACGCCGACGCCGACGACCAGCGACGTGCCGCCCCCGCGGGTCGGCAGCATCGCCGAACCGTCGCCCCGCATCGCGGCGCCGCCCTCGCTCACGTACGAGAGGGCCGCCTTGTTCCAGCTCGGGAAGCCCTCGCGGAGCGTGCCCGCGCTCGGGTCGTCCTGGTTGCGGTACCAGTCTCGCGGGACTTCGCCCGGGTTGCTGTCCTTTTCCTCGAAGTCGAAGAAGTGGGCGAGTCGGCCCGCGGCGCGCGGGCGCCGGCCCGCCTCGGGCTGGGCATGCCCCGCCGACGCGACCAGCGCAGCGCACAAGATGGCCGGCAACACCGGACGCATGCAGGGTTTATCGGTTGGTCCGCCCGCAATGCTGGAGCATCAGCGCCACGCCCACTCCCGCATCATGGCAGCGCACGCAGCGGCCCCGGCGAAAGGGGTGTCCGCGGGATCAATGAGGACCGTCCGCCTGCGCCCCCCCGCACTGATCGACACGCCGACGAGCCCGTCTTGGCTCGCCGCGGCGAGGACGGTGCCGGCGGGCTCTCCGTCCGGCGTGCGTTCGGCGAGGCCCGCGTCCCGTGCGGCGGCCCAGAGCTGCTCGATCTGGGACCGGGAAAGCGTGCGGGCAACGCCGGGCGTGGGATCTCGGGGGCGGACCTCGCCGCTGCGGACGCGGAGGGCGCCGTCGGCGTCCATCATCCACCAGCCCGCAGGGACGACGACGCCGCCGGGGCCGGAGACGTCCGACCGGCTGAGCACGGCGAGGGAGAAGTCCTCGGGGCAGCCCCCGGCGGGCGGAGGCGGCGAAGCGCAGGCGGTGATGAGGAGCGTGAGGGCGATCGCGACGCGGTGCACGGGGGGAGGATACGGAAGACTGCGGAGGTGAGCGGGTGAACGTGACGAGGTGGAGAGGCGGGCGGTGATCTCGGTGGACGGTGATTCGGGAATAGCGGCTTCGGAACGATCCGACCGCGCCGGTGCGCGCCGAGCAGCGCAGGGCGATCACCCGCCGATCACCGATCACCGCGGCTGCGCACGGCGGAGCACCGCGGAGCAGCGACGAATGAAAAGCCCCGGGCTCTCACCCGGGGCCTTTGTACCAGCGCTTGATGCCCGGTGCCTTCTTAGAGGCAGGGGCCGCCGCCGAAGACGCTGAAGAACGCCTCGAGGTCCAGGTTGTCCGGGAACAGCCCGTCGTTGTTGAAGTCAAGGTCGCTGCAGTTGGGATCGTTGCTGCACGGTCCGCCGCCGAAGACGCTGAGGTAGTCGGCCAGGTCGTTGTTGTCGGGGAAGAGCCCGTCGTTGTTCCAGTCGATGCTGTCGCAGACGGGGCCGGTCGAGACGTAGCAGGCGCCCGTCAGCGTGATGGTGACATCGCCCGCCGCGGCGATGGGGGCGCCGAGCCAACCCTGGATCGGATCGGCGGCCCGCGGGCCGTTGGGCGCGCGCTGGCCGGTGAAGGGGTCGTTGAGCCAAATGAGGTTCGGGGCCACGGTGGCGCAGGCGCTGCTCGTCGCGACGGGGTCCACGTTGTAGCGGCTGACGGCGAGGTAGTAATCGCCCGCTGGCTGGGCCGCGACGACCTCGTTCGTGATCGTGCTCTGCAGCGTGCCGGCGGCGATGTCGTCATTGAGGACGACGCCGACGCCCGCGCTGTTGAAGAGGAAGAGCTGCGTGTCCCACGTCGCGCCGCCGACGGTGCTGGCGCTGAAGTTGGCGGGATCGCAGATGTTGATCTTGAACATCTGCGGGACGTTCTGGTCGATGGTCGCGGAGATCGAGGAGAGCGCACCGGAACCCTGCGGGACATTCGCCGTCGCGGGGACGGAGCCGGCCGGCGCGTGGTCGCGGGCGACGGTGAGCGCGCCGTTCACAGTACTCGACCGGTTCGGCGCGTCGTTCTCGGTGATTGTTGCGACGAGCGTGTAGTTGCCGGTGGCCATGCCGGCCGGGACCGCCACCGTGCCGCCGAAGTTGCGGTCGCCCGCCGCGCCGTCGCCGTGGAGGCCGTCGTCGAACAGCGTCACGGCGCCGCCGCCGACGGTGCTCGCGTCCACCGTGACGCCGACGTTCGGGACGCTGGGGTTGGTGCCGAGCGTGACGAGGACGTTGACCTGCGCACTCCCGCCGGCGGTCGTGACGCAACCCGTGGACGAGAAAACGCCCGAGGGCGGGTTGGTGACGATACCGGTCATCAGGTTGAGATTGATCGTCCCGGCGTTGGCGGACGCGGACGTAAAGCCGAAGCCCTGGCCCGAGGCCGCGGTTGCGCTGGGCGCCGTGCCCGGGCCGGCAACGCCGATGTAGTACGTGCCGGCCTGGAGGTTGCCGTCGCGCCCGTTGTACGCGAGTCCGCCGACCGCTGGGCGGGTACCGCCGCCGAAGGTCATCTGGCTGAGGCTGCCGGAGCCGTCGGTGGCGTCCGTCAGGCTGATGGCCGCGTTCGAGCCCGCGATCGCGCCGGTCGCCGTGTAGATCGCGATACGCGTCGCGTTCGTCGGCGAGAGGGCCGAGCCCTCGGTGTCGACGTCGAGGTACGTGCCGCCGGCGGCGCTGATGTCGGGCAGCGTCACCCTGTACCACTGGATGCTCGCGGCGTTCAGCGGGTCGGCCGCGCGGTGGCGCATGTCCCCGATCGTCATCGCGCCCAGGTCGATCGTGCCCGCCGGGTCGCCGGCGGCCGCGGCCGAGCCGAGGCTGAGGTTGAGCACGTACGTGCCCGGGACCGTGGCCGTCGAGCTGGTCGAGACCCCCCAGTTCGTCGCGCCGAACGTGACGTTGAAGCGGCCGACCACGACGTAGTACGTGCCCGCGGGGAGCGTGCCGTCGCGGCCGTTGTGGATCGCGGGGGTGCCGGTCGTCGAGCCGCCCGGGAACGTCGCATCGCCGGAGCCGAAGGACATCGCGCTGCGCGTCCCCTCGCCGTCATCGTCGTCGCTCGCGACGAGCAGGCCCGCGTCCGTGTAGACGCCGATCTCCGTATCGATCGCGCCGGCCCCCGTCGCGGAGCCGTGGGTGTCGAAGTTGAGGAACGTGAGGTCCGCCATCCGCACCGGGTTGGCGAGCGTGAACTTCCACCACCGGAAGTCGGCGCCGCCGTTGAACGCCGCGGTGCGCGTGAGCGACCCCGGCGCCAGCGTCCCGAGGTCCTCCTCGATCGTTGGCTGCGCGAGCGCCGCGGCCGAACCAACGGCCAATACGAGCAGCGCGGGGACAAGACGAACATGCACGGCGTTCTTCATCGCTTCCTCCATTGTGCCTTGCGGCGCACCGCCCCGCACGCCGCGGCGCACGGGCTCACCCGGTGCAGCCCGGCAGACTATACCGGACCGCCGCGAAAACACGAGCAAAAACCCTCGCATCGGGACCGGTCTTCTCGCGACCGTCCCGCGGCAACTACCCTGCTCGCCCATGAAACTGAGCCTCCGCTGGCTGCACGAATACCTGACCGGGCCGCTCCCGAGCGCGGAGGCGGCCGAGCGCGCGCTCATGGCGCTCGGGTTCCCGAGCGAGTCGCTGGAACAGGTGCAGACGGTTCTCGGTCCTGATACGTGCATCGACCTGGAGGTCACCAGCAACCGGGGCGACTGCCTCTCGCACGTCGGCGTGGCGCGGGAGCTCGCCGCCTCGGGGCTCGGCGTGTCGAATCGCGATCCCGCCCCGGTCGAGGCGAGGCGGGGCGCCCAGCCGGCGTCCGGTGCACTGACGCTGCGGAACGAGGCGGGCGAGGGGTGCCCGCTCTTCCTCGCGAAGGTGATCCGCGGTGTGCGCGTGGGCGAGAGCCCCCCGTGGGTGAAGGCCAAACTCGAGGCGTGCGGGCAGCGCCCGATCAACAACGTCGTCGACGTCACGAACTTCGTCGCGCTGGAGCTGGGCAACCCGTGCCACGCCTTCGACCTGGCCAGGCTCGCGGGCCCCGGGCTCGTCGTGCGCACGGCCCACAAGGGGGAAAAGCTCACGACGCTCGACGGCAAGGCGCGGACGCTCGCGGGGGACGAGCTCGTCGTCGCCGACACGGAGCGCGCGCAGGGGCTGGCCGGCGTGATGGGGGGGCAGGACTCGGAGGTCGGCGCGTCGACGACGGACGTTGTGCTCGAGGTCGCCACGTGGGACCCCGTGCGGGTGCGCAACGCCGCGCGGCGGCACGGGCTGCGCACGACGGCGAGCCACCGCTACGAGCGCATTGTGGACGCGCGCACGCTGGAGTTCGCGGCGGAGCGTGCCGCGGCATTGATCGCGAGCCTCTCCGGCGGCGAGGTGCTGGCGGGGACGCTGAGCGCGGGCGAGGCGCCCGCGGCGGCGGCGACGGTCCGGCTCCGTCCGGAGCGGATGCGGGCGATCCTGGGCTTCGACGTGCCGACGGACCGGGCGGCGCGTCACCTCCGCGCCGTTGGGGTCGGGGTCGGACCGCTCGGGCGCGGCGGGGACGATCTGCTGTGCACGATCCCCGCGTGGCGGCCGGACCTGACGCGCGAAATCGACCTCGTCGAGGAGGTCGCGCGCGTCGAAGGGCTCGACGCGGTGCCGGTGCGGGAGACGATCAGCGTGCGCGCGTCGGCGCCGCAGGCGACCGAGGCGGCGCGCCGGGCGATCGCGGGCGCGCTGACCGGGATGGGCTTCTTCGAGACGGTCACGTTCAGTTTCACGTCCCCCGCGCGGGCCGAACTCTTCATGCCGGCGGGGCTCTCGACGCTCGGCGTCGATGACGAGCGCCGCGGCGACGAGCCGTCGCTGCGGCCCAGCGTGCTCGCGGGGCTGTTGTCGTGCCGCGCGGCGAACCAGCACGCGGGCGTCGTGCGCCCGGGCGGCGTGCGCCTCTTCGAGAGCGCGTCGGTCTTCGCGCAGGACGGGAGGGGCGGGGCGGTCGAGAACACGAATCTCGGCCTGCTGCTGGACGCGCCCCCCGCGGGCAGGAGCGCGGACAGGCGGGCGGGCGTGCGCCTGATGCGCGGCGCGATCGAGAGCGTGGCGCGGGCGACCGCGGGCGCGACGCTCAGCTTCGAACCGTCGCCGCCGCACGCGCCCGCGTTCGAGGCGGCGGCGTTCGCGCGAGTCGCGATGAACGGCGCCGCGCTCGGGTACATGGGCCTGCTGAGCAAGCAGGCGCTGAGCGCCTTCGGGCTCGAGGGCGCGGTCGTCGGCGCGGAGTTGAACCTCGCCGCGCTGATCGCCGCGTACCCGCCCGCGTCGCGCGTCGTGCTGCCGCCGCAGTTCCCCGCGATCGAACGCGATGTCTCGCTGGTGGTGGACGATTCGGTGCGCTGGGCCGCGATCGACGGCGCGCTGACACGCCTGCGCACCGGCAACGCGGAGGCGCACGAGTTCGTCGCGACCTACCGCGGAAAGCCGCTGCCGGGCGGGAAGAAGAGCGTCACGGTGCGCCTGCGGTTCCGCGACCCGGCGCGCACGCTGACGCACGACGAGGTTGACGGGCCCGTCGCGGAGATCCTGGCCGGGCTCAAGAAGGAAGTCCCGTTCGAGCTTCGCGCGTGATCACCGGTCGCGCCCGGTGCCGGCGAGGATCCACTTCGCGGCCAGGTGCAGCGCGAGCCTGACGACGCCGAGGTAAAGCCCGGCGAGGACGACGGTGTACGCGAAGAACTCGACGTAGCTGAAGCCCGCTTCGCCGTGCGGCCAGGGCATCTCGATCAGCGGCCCCATCGGCGTCGGGTCGAAGGGGAACCCTCGCTTCGAGCCGTCCATGTACCCCATGCCCGCCCCGGCGGGGACGAAGGGGCAGGTCCACCAGATGAGGCACGCGATCTTCTGGAGCCCGTCGGCGTCGAACGCGTCGCCCAGGATCATGAGGATGAGCGGCAGGGCGAGCCAGACCGCGCCCATCAGGATGATGTTCACGACCGACGCGGCCGTGGTCCGGCGCAGCTTCGCGCTCAGCGCGAGGCCCGTGGCGGAGACCATCCCCATGGCCGGGATGAAGACCAGCAGAACGACTGGGATCGCCGCCGGGTGCACATAGTCGGGGTTCCAGACGCGCCGCCACGGTTCGGGGAACGTGAGCTCGCCGATCTGAAGGACTTCCGAGTACACGCCGACGAGCGGGCCCGTCAGGAGCATGTGCGCGGCGATGAAGGCGGGGAAGACCCACATCCGGCGCATCGCGCCCAAGAACTTGGCGCGCACGATCTCCTGCGCGGAGAGGGGAGTCGTCAGGAGCACCTCGAGGGTCCGCCCCTCCCGCTCCGCCGCGATCGCGGGCGAGGTGCTCGCCGCGGCGAGGATGATGCCGGCCGCGAAGGCGATCATCGGCACGGCGATCTGGACGACCTGGAGGCCGGCGAGGAAGTCGATGGCGAGCGTGGCCGTCACGACCAGGGCCGTCACCGTGATTGTCTTGGCCTTGCTGCCGATGATGCGCTGCTGGAACTCGCGCCAGAGGACGGGCCGATCGCCGACCTCGCGCGACGAATAGCGCTCGACGAATCGCGTCTTGCGCTTGCGGGCGGGCGCCGCGCCCTCCGCCGCTGCCTCGGCCCCGGGCGCCGGCGTCATCGCGACCTTCACGCGCTTGCGCGGCTGCGCCGGGGCGTCGGGCTTCATCGCGGTGCGCAACATCAGGCACGACAGCGCGAAGAGGAGCGCCCAGAGCGAGCCCATCCACGCCGCGTTGGCGAGGGCCATCGAGTAGATCGTGGACTCGTCCATGAGCCCGTTGTTGAGGCCGATGGTGACGGCGCCGAGGGAGAACGGGGTCGAGGAGGGGAAAATCAGCATCTGCGGCGAGTAACCCAGGATGGTCAGCCCCGGGTTGATCCCCACCGACGCCACCAGGATGAGCGGCGGGATGAAGTAGATCGCCGCGGCGAACGTGAGCGAACTCAGGAAGGGCCCCACCGCCCGCTTGGCCCGGATCGAGAGGAGGATCGCCGTCTGCGTGATGACGAGCGCGTTGAGGACCACGAGGAGGAAGCCGATGGCGATCGACTCGGCGCGGACGCCGCCGAAGGCGCGGACGCCGAGCAGCAGCGGCAGCCCGAGGAGGGCGAGGATCATGAGCTCCGCGCCGCGCCCCAGGAGCTTGCCGAGGACGATCTGCCAGGCGGTGATGGGCGTCGAGAGGAGCGTGGCGAGCGTGCCGGCGCGGCGCTCCTCGCTGATCGCCCCCGCGCCGATCGCGGCGCCGACGAGGGCGAGAAGGACGAACTCGCACCAGAGGAGGCCCGTGGTGAGCTGGGGCGCGACGAGCTGGAAGCGCGCGATGCCGGTCCCCGTCCCCTCGATGCTGTCGATCACGATCGGCAGGAAAATCAGGCCGCAGACACCCAGCAACGCGAGCCCGAAGAGCGTGCGCACCCACGCGGTGGCGCGCTTCTTCCCGATCACCCAGACCTCCTTGAGGAAGACGGGGCCGGGGATCGACCGGCCGAGCCTCCGCAGACGGGTGTCGCTCGCCGCGGCGGTCATTGCAGCGCCCCCGTCGTGAGCTTGAGGAACGCGTCCTCGAGGCGCACCTGCTCGGGCTGGAAGGCGGCGATGCGCCCGCCCGCGGCGATGACGCTCTCGATCAGGAAGTGGTGCCCGTGCTCGCCCGGGACGAGGCTGACGGTGACGCGCCGCTCCGCGTCGTCGCCCTTGGCGCTCGAGACGCGCGCGTCGAGGGCGAGGCGCCCTGCAACGGCGCCCGCGGAGGCGCACGCGTCGCCGCCCTCGAGCGTGATCACGACGCGCTCGCCGGTCGAGGCCAGCGCCCTGGTGCGGGCGAAGGCGTCCGCGACGGAGCCGGCGTAGAGGAGGCGGCCGCGCTCGATGATGCCGATGCTGCTGCACATCTCGCCCAGCTCGGAGAGGATGTGCGAGGAGACGATGAGCGTCTTGCCCATGCGGCCCAGCTCTGTCAGCAGGCCCCGCATCTCGATGCGGGCGCGGGGGTCGAGCCCGCTGGCGGGCTCGTCCAGGAGGAGCACCTGCGGGTCGTGCACGAGGACCCGGGCGACGCCGAGGCGCTGCTGCATGCCCCGCGAGAGGCTGTCCACCATCGCGTGACGCTTGGCGGTCAAGTCGGTCAGCTCGAGCACCTGCCCGACGACCGCCGGACGCTGCTTGCGCGGGATGCCGAACGCGCTCGCGAAGAACTGGAGGTACTCGTCCACGGTGAGGTCGTCGTAGACGCCGAGGAAGTCGGGCATGTAGCCGATGCGGCGGCGGACGTCGTCGGACTGCGACCTGATGGAGAAGCCCGCGACCGAGGCGGTCCCGGCGTCGGGCTTCATGAGGCACGACAGGATCTTCATTGTCGTGGTCTTGCCCGCGCCGTTGGGGCCGATGAAGCCGAAGACCTCGCCCGCGCCGATCGACAGCGTGAGGTCGTCGAGGGCGGTGAGCGCGCCGTAGCGCTTGGTGAGGCCCTTGGTCTCGATCATGGTTGCTCCGGCTGGGCTGGCGCTTCCGTCGGCGCGTCGATGAGCATGCGGTAGACGCGGACGTCGGAACCCTTCGTGCATTCGAGGAAGAGCAGGCCTTTGCTCTCTTGCTGGACGATCGCGTCGTAGGCGCGGGTGCGGCCGTGCGAACCCGGGACTCTGCCGGCGTGCGAAACTGCGTTCACAGACGAAGAATCGAACGGTGAGCCGCCGACCTTGTCGTACACCCCGCCGAATACCACCGTGAACCCTGCGGCCGACGGTGTCACCGCGGCGTTGGCGGCGACGCTCGGTACGGTCACCATGAACGCGTTTGTCACCGACCATCCATCCTGAACGCCTGAGACGTCCAGGATGGGGAGACCGCGTTCGCTGCGGCCGACGTTCACACGCGGGGCCGGTGGGAGGCCTGCCACGCACCCGCTCCGGTACGCGCTCCGGATCGTCCACATGCTCGGCTGCAGGTCGCGCAGCACCGACGCGGCGGGCACGCCGGGGCCGGGGCCGTCCTTGACCAGCGACAGCGGCGCACCGGGCACGGCGCGGTGGTACCACGCGTAGCCGTCGCTCACGCCGCGCCACCAGCCCCCGTCGGCGACCTCGCCGAACCCCGCGCCGTCGAGCGCGAGAGGGCGGGTATTGCCCGCGAAGAAGGAGACGAGCGTCGTCGCGCACGCGCGCGGCGAGGCGCTCGCCTCGTCGCCGGGAAGAATGTCGATCACCTCGCGGCGTTGGACGACCGTTTCGCCGCCACGCACGAGGATGGGCAGCACGTACGAGACCACCCCGGCGACGCCGATGCAGGCGAGCCCGGCGATCCACATGTCCGAGAGGCGCCCGCGGGGCCCCAGGAACATGCGCGACCCGAGCCCCGCGCCGACCGCCAGCAGGGCCATGCACGCACCGATGATGATGAAGTAGCCCATGCCCACCGAGCGGCCGGTCGCGAAGAGGGAGAGGTAGTGCGCGAGCGCGTTCTTCGTCGCGTCGCAGTCGCCGGAGCCGCCGCCGTAGGTGTTCGCGACGCTCGCGGCTGTGTCGTCGGGGATGATCAGCTTGCCCGCAGCGTCGCGCCACAGGGCGCGGACCGTCGCGCCGTCGAGCATCGGCGGCATGAGCGCCGGGTCGGCGCCGATGAGCATGAGCATGCCCAGGCCCGCCGGGCCGAAGGCGACGAGCCCTTCGTGCTCGTCCGCGGCGCCTTCGTGCCGCCACGCCGTGACCCACCCCGGCGCGGCGCCCCGATCGGCGACGCGGACGACCCTCCCGTTGATGCGCGGCCATTCGGTGCCGGACGCGATAGCGGGCGGCTCGGCGCCCTCGCTCGGCGGGGGCAGTGACGCGGCGCGCGTCTGTTCGCCGACCCGGACCTGCGCCGCATCACGCACGTCGAGCCGCGGCGGGTTGGGCCCGGCAAGCTCGCGCCAGCGCTGGCCTGCGCCGGAGAGCAGAACCGCCAGGCGGCCGCCGCTCTCGAGCCACGTGCGGAGGGCTTCGAGGCGCGGACGGGGCAGAGAAAGAAGATCGTCCTCTCTGGCGATGAGGAGGTCGAGGGACTCGTACGCGATCCATGCGTCCGGCAGGTCGTTGGGTCCGAGGCGCACGAACGTCGTGCGGTCCCACACGGGCGCGGCCTGCTCCTGCGGCTGCGGGTACCACACGGTCGGGCTGCCCTGCGTGCTGATCGGCGTCTTTTCGTCGGCGATGGGCGCCTTGAGATCGCCCAGCACGGCGACGACCCGCGTCCCCAGAGGCGTCGACGGCGGCGGGAACGCCGGGCCCAGCGCGGCGTTGCCGAACGTCGCGGACGCCGTGCGTCCCCGCGCGTCGAGGAGCGTCAGCCTGATCGCCTCCGGATTCGTGGGCAGGCACGCGACGAGGTCGATGATGGTGGGCTTGCCGGGCGTCGTCGAGAATGGAACGAGGACCGAGACTTCTTGCGACGCGTCCTGCGGGTAACGCAGCTCGAGCGCCCCGGCGTGCGAGCTCTCGCCCGGCGCGAGCGTGACGCGCACCGGCGCGTGGCGCTCGGCGGGCATCATCTCGGCCCAGCCCCACGCCACGCTCTGCACCGCGGGCCCGCCGCGGAGAGCGGGGAGTTCCTGCGCGAATGAACGCAGCGGCAGGACCAGAGCGAGCGCTGCGAAAAGTGGCAAAGCGGCGGAGTGACGGAGCGGCAAAGAGACTGGCCACCGATGCACTCGTGAATCTGTTTGCGGTGTCGAGCGCACCCCCATCTCCATCACCTCTCCTGCCCGACAGGACTTTGCCGCTCGACCACTTTGTCACTCTGCTACTTCAGATCTGCACCTTGCGGTTGTAGACGAACCACTCGAGCATGACGACGGCCAGCGCCGCGAGGAGGATGTACGGCCAGAGCCGGCGGTCCGCCTTGCTCGACTTTTCGGCGCTCGCCCGCACGGAGACCTGCCCCGTCTCCAGTGTTTCGGAAGCGCCGACGTCCGATTCCTGCAGGTCGAGCATGTTCGACGCGTAGACGCGCAGGCTGCGCCCCGTCTCCGGGTCCCGCACGTCGCCCGGCGCGGCGGAGCCGTTCCACGTGAGTTCATAGACGCCCGTGGTGGGCCCCAGCCGGTGGATCACCGATCCGTCCTGCTCCACGGCAACGGCCATCGTCTCGCCGCCGGGCGAACGGAGGCGCGCGTCGGTCGCGTCCGCCGGGATGCGGTCGCGCAGCTCGCCCCCGGGCGTGAGCGCACGGGCGTCCAGCCGCCCCGCCACCTCGTGCCCCAGGTAGCTCACCGACGACGCCATGAAGACCACGAACGAAACGTCGAGGGGCCAGTTGGACTCCATGTAGTCGAAGGGCACGACGATCGCGTGCGTGTCCCCCTTGCTGATCTCGAGAATGGCCGGCCCCTTCTCGGCGCTCGCGAGCGTCTCCACCGGGTTGCCCGGCTCGACGAAGACGTTGCGGAACGTCGCGACGCGTAGCGGGTCCAGCACCAGGTAGCGCGTCACGGGGTGGTCGCGGTTCCAGTCGATCATCGACGCGCCGGCGACGGTCCCTTTGTCCACCAGCCCCACGCCCGCGGGCACGGCGCCGAGGAGGACGTAGTTGCCGGTGGGCAGGGCGCGGCCGAGGCCCGCGGCGTTGGCCGTGCCCCCGGCCGGGGCCGCGGCGCCGGGCGTCGGCGGCGCCGCGGTCGTCGCCGTCACCACTTGCTGACCGACATTGGGGATCTCGCCGTCGAGGACGACGACGTCGTACACGCCGGCCTTGCCCTCCGTCCACAGACGCTCGAACTCCGGAGTGGAGAACACATCGAGCCGCGCGAGGGGCAGACCCTCGAGCGCCGATCGCAGGAAGAGATTGCGGCGCCCGACGATCGCGACGCTCATGCGCTTGGCGGGCGGGATGCTGAGCCACGCGCGGTCGTCCGTCGGGAGCACGTTGTCGACGGGCGGCTCGCTCGTGCCGGGGGCGCGGAGCCGCACCTGCGCGAGCATCGCGTCGCTGCGCTCGAGCCTGAAGACGACGCCCGTCGTGCCCGGGCGCTTGAGCGTCTGCGCCGCGGCGGGCGCGTCGGCGCCCGCGGCGGACACCGCCTCGGCCTCCGCCGCTTCGGCGCGGGCGCGGGCGACGGAAGAAAGCTCGTTCCCCGTGCTCGCCGCGGGGATCGTGGCGCTCTGGATTCCCGCGACAGAGCCGTCGATGGTCAGCTCGACGTCCACCTGCCTGTCCTGGCCCTGCGTGTTGAGGAGCGAGGCGAAGATGGTCACGTCCTGCGGGCGTTCGTAGCCGCGTTCGGCCTTGAGGCCGGTGATGCCGACGTTGGGCGCGTCCTTCGCGCCCAGCTGGTGGAACACGACGGTGTTCTCGGCGCCGGGCTTGACCCTGGCGATGTCGGTGATCTTGCCGTCGCTGAAGAGGTGGATCGTGACCGGGTCATCCGCGTACAGGCCCTCCACTTCCTGGCCCTCGACGTTGCGGCGCTTGAGGTGGGCGAGGGCGACGCGCACCGCCTCGTCCGCGGCGGTCGTCTTGTCGGTGATCGTGATGCGCTCGATCGCCTCGCGCAGGACACGCTTGTCGGACGTAAAGGGCTGCAGGGGCTCGCCCTGGTTGTCGAAGGCGACGACCATGGCGCTATCGCCCTGGCCGCTGCCGAAGAAGGCGTCGCCTTCTTTCATGGACTCGACGAGCGCGATCGCCTGCTTCTTGGCTTCCTCGAGGCGCGTGCGCGGCTCCCGCTCAGTGCCGGCGTCGGTCGCCGCCATGCTGCCGGAACGGTCGATGAGGATGACGTGCTTCTGCCCGCTGAGGATCTGGCCCTTGATCATGGGCTGGGCGAGGGCGAACAGGCCCGCGGCGAGAGCGAGGAGCTGGAGCAGGAGCAGGATGTTGCGGCGGAGCTTCTGGAAGGGGGCATTCGCCTGGAGGTCCTGAATGGCCTTCTTCCAAAGCAAGGTTGTGGAGACTTCGAGGTCTCTACGCCTGAGCTTCAGAAAGTACAAGATCACCAAACTTGGGATGGCGATTGCCGCGGCGATCCCCGCGAGCAGAGGCGTCAAAAAGGTCATTCGGTGCCTCCGTCGAGAATCCAAATATCGACCGGAACTTGAGGACTGAAGGAAAGGCGCACCGGCGACCGTGAGCCCTGCTCGTCAATCGTTATGGCGTCCAGCGAAAGTAAGTCTTCGCCCTTGATGCAGAAAGCAGCAGCCGGCCCGCCGATCGCGCGACGCACGACACAAACATAATGGTCTTGCGCGGCTTGAGATGTGCGCGAGAAGCCGACGTGCATTTCGGCGGTGCCCTCGCACTCCTTCGGACTCACGCTCACCACTCCGTCACGGAGGGTCGGCCCGAAGACCATAAGGCTGCCCGCGCTGCACTTGGCTTGCCTTACCATTACCTGAATGACATGACGCTTGTCGGGCGCAGGATTCGAGACGTCGGGAAACACATCGAGGACTCCGATCCCGGAGCCTGCCTTAATCTCCACACGTTGGCCCACATTCGCGGGCTCAAACTGAATGCCCAAGCCTTCGTAGCAGTAGATGCGTGTGAGGGACGTCAACGCGTTCCGATCGATATACCTCACATCCCGCAGATCTCCGAAACCATCCCACAACTGGAAGTACACGTGTTGCGGTGGCAAGGACGATGCTCCGTAGCGGAACTCGATTGAAGCGTCATCGCGATCGGTAAGACAAACCATCGAGTCGGGCACGCCCTCCGGCGACGTCACCAGTAGGCGCGGACTCCACTTGCCGGGCGTGAATGTGACCGGGACCGTGTGAACCGTGTCTTGTAAACCGCTCGCCTGGACAAGGAGCGTGTTGCCTCGAAACACAACGCGCGAAGGTTCAACCATTGTCCCGACAAAGTACCCACCAAGCACGCCCGCCACAAGCACACCCGGCACGAGGAATCGGCCCCGCAACGAGCGCAGGCTCATCGTGTCTCCGCTCGCGCCGGCCGTAATAACCGTGCCGTCGCTCACTTGACCACCCCCCGCTTCCGCAAGTAGTCCAGCACGAGCGTGTCGATCGGCGTGTCGCTGCGCACCGTCATGCACTGCATGTCACGCCGCAGGCAGAACCCCTCGAGGTATTTGCAGTAGGCCGCGAGGTTGGCCTTGTACCGCTTGAGCAGCGGCGCGGAGATGGTGACCTCGGCCTGATCGGCGTCCTCGACGTCGCGCAGGCGCAGGTCGCCGGTGATCGGCGGCTCCAGCTCCTGCGGGCTCAGGACCTGCACGCACAGCACGTCGTAGCCGTGGCCGACGAGCCGTCGCAGGCCTTCTTCAAATCCCTCTTTGATGAAGAAGTCGGAGAAGACGAGCATCACGCCCTTGCCGCGGCGGGTGAGGGCGATGCGCTCCGTCCCTTCCTTGAAGCGGCACGAGCCGCGGGGCTCGAGCTTGCAGAGGAAGGACGCGAGCTCGTGCAACCGCCGGCGGCCCCGCACGTCCCGCAGGGCACCCACCACGCCGCCGTCGGCGTCGCCGAGGGCCGTCACCGTCACGCGGTTGAGGTTGACAAGACCGACATAGCCGAGCGCCGCGGCGGCCTTCTGCATGAACAGGAACTTGCTCGGCTCGCCGCAGTCGTGGCTGGCGGAGCAGTCGAGCACGATGTGCAGGGATAGGTCCTCTTCCTCGAGGAAGAGCTTGAGGAAGAGATGGTCGAGGCGGGCGTAGATGTTCCAATCAATGTGGCGGATGTCGTCGCCGACGGTGTAGGGGCGGTGATCGGCGAACTCGACGGACTGACCCCGGCGCTTGCTGCGGCGCTCGCCCTTGAGCTTGCCGAAGAAGACGCGCTTGCTCGAGAGGTCGAGCGGGTCCAGACGGGCGATGAGATCCGAAGTCAGAAGATCATCGATCGTCTTGGGCCGGGTTGGTGTGGCGGTCTTGAGCATTGGAACACAGAGGAAGACAGAGAGAAGAAGAGCAAAACAGAGGTGCTACGGGGTTGAAGACAAAACGCGAGCAGACGCAACCTGCACACCGCTTCGTGTTCTGGCGGTGGCGAGCTTCCCGGCGATTGCCGGTGCGTGCAGTCGCCGGTGAACGCCTTGCTTGAGGAGCGGCACGTTGAAGTTGATGAGCAGCCCGAGAGGCATGTTCGCCGCGCGGAGGTAGCTCACCAGCTGAGCAAGGTGTTGCTCCGCAACACCGTCCGTTGCCTTCAGCTCAACGACCAGGAGACCGCCTACGAGCAGGTCCAGCCGGACAACGCCGACATCCGCCCCCTCGTACGTGACGTGCACGGCCACCTCTTGTTGGAACGGGATCCCCCCGCGGCGGAACTCGACCTCCATCGCCGCGGCGTAGATCCGCTCCGGCAGCCCCGGACCGAGCGCCCGGTGAACGCGCACGGCACAACCGATCACGTCATGGGAGAGTGCGTTCCAGGCATCGGAAACTCCCGCCTGCTCAAAGCTCTCGGTGCGTCCGACGCTCATGCTCTTCACCCCGTTCAACCTCTGTTTTCCTCTGTTCTTCTCTGTCTAGCTCTGTGTTCGCGTTTCGCCGCCAAGATCGATCCGGCGCTCCCTTGGTGGTTCAACAGGCGGCGGCGGCGTCCGCGGCCAGTGGATCGGCGGCTCGCCGCGGCGGCCCGACGCGGCCCACCCCTCGAAGTACCGCGTCCCGCCGCGCGAGACCCACGCGTCGCGCAGCCGGTCGTCGGGCCCGAAGTCGAACGTCAGGTCCACCCACTCGATGGATGCGTCCTCGCGGTCATCGACCCACGCCCCGCCGGCGCGGTGCACGCGGGCGACGAGCGTGCGCGGCGGCGCGTCGCCGTACATCGCCCGGTCTTTCTCGCTCACGCGCAGCGCCGACAGCCGCCGGTGGACATCGCCGGGCGACATCCCCTCGTTGAAGTCGCGCGAGACGACCACCGCGATCTTGTCGTCGTTCATCGCGGCGTGCACGGGGTACTGGGCGCAACCGCCGGCGATGAACATCGCGGGAGCGACGAGGAGCGCGAGTTTGAGGAGTGTGGTTCGCATCACCGAGGGTGCGGCCGCAGGATGTCGGGCGTGTGAAAGCGGCGGAGGAGATGACCGAGCATCGAGAACCCAACCCCGCCGTGCTCTGCTCCCCGCCACTCTGCCGGGCTCTGCGTTCTCTACCTCGCCTCCCCCGTCGGCGTCAGCTCCAGGATCTGCCGCACGATTGTGTCGCTGTCCACGCGGTCGGCCTCCGCCTCGAAGTTCAGCAGCACGCGGTGCCGCAGGCACAGGATCGCCATGTGCCGCACGTCCGCGAAGCTCGCGTGGTAGCGCCCCTCGATCAACGCCTTGACCTTCGCGCCCAGCATCAGCGCCTGCGCCGCGCGCGGGCTCGCGCCGCAGCGGACGTACTTGTTCGTCGGGCCGCCCGCGCCCCCCGCGGCGGTCTGCGTGCCCGGGTGCGTCGCCAGCACCAGGCGCGCGATGTAGTTCTTGACGTGCGGCGCGACGACCACGCCCCGGACGAGCTGCTGCAGCTCGAGGATCTTCTGGCCGTCGAGGATGCGCGACGCCTCGGGGTTCGCCGTGCCCGTCGTGCGGTCGAGGATCGTGATGAGGTCGTCGAGCTGGCTGTAGCCGACGACGATCTTGAAGATGAAGCGGTCGAGCTGCGCCTCGGGGAGGGGGTACGTCCCCTCCTGCTCGATGGGGTTCTGGGTCGCGAGGACGAGGAACGGCAGCGCGAGCTTGTACGTCGTCCCGCCGCTGGTCACGCTCCGCTCCTGCATCGCCTCCAGGAGAGCCGACTGCGTCTTGGGCGTCGCACGGTTGATCTCGTCCGCCAGCACCATCTGCGCGAAGATCGGGCCCTTCTGGAACTCGAACTTGCGGCGCCCCGTCGCCGGGTCCTCCATCACCACGTTCGTGCCGATCACGTCCGCGGGCATCAGGTCAGGCGTGAACTGGATGCGCGAGAAGGGCAGGTGCAGCGCCTGCGCGAGCGTGCGCACCAGGAGCGTCTTGCCCAGCCCCGGCACGCCCTCGAGCAGGACGTTGCCGCCCGCGAAGAGGGCGATGAGCACGGCCTCGACGACCTGCTCGTGGCCGACGACCACCTTCCCCACCTCCTGCCGGAGGGCGTGGAACGTCTCGCGGAACGCGTCGCACCGGGCGCGGACTTCCGCCGGGGTTTCGAGGGGAGCTTGCTTCGGAATGGCTGTCATTGGAACTCCTGGAACATCGACCGTGATTCGTCATTCGTCATTCATAGAGGGGGCCGCCGATCGCGGACGGATCACGAATACCGAATCACGAATGCCTACTCGTCCATCCCTTCCTTCGCCTTCTTCTTCGCCTGCATCAGACGGCTCATGCCTTCGCCCGGCTGTGTCTTCTGATCCACCGGCCGGGGCTTCTCGACGATCGGCGCCGGCCGCGCGTCCGCCCCGCCGATCGCGATCGAGGGCGTCTCTCTCGACGCGCGCTTCAGCGTCTCGGCGTCGGCCTCGAACTTCACCTTCGCGGTCGCCGAGGCGGCCTTCGCGGCGTCCTTCGCCTGTCGTTCGAGCTGGTCGGGCGTGAGGTTCGCCGCTTGTGCGCGTTCGGCGATGCGGTGGCGCGCCTGCTCGCGCGCCGCGCGCAGGCCGCCGAGCTGCGTCGCGCTCGCCGCCTTGCTGCGCCCGAAGACGCCCCGCGCGAACGCGGCGATCATCGCCCAGTCCAGCCGGACGCGCCGGACGCCGACGTCCACGACGAAGATGGCGAGGCCGACGACGGTGAACGCCAGCCACGCCGGCGTCTTGGCCACCGGCAATTCGATCCCCTCGCGGTTCCACAGCTCGTCCTGCGCCGGGTCGCCGGAGAGGACGCGCCCGCCCGTGAGCTCCGCCACCTGCGTCAGCAGCGCCGTGTTGTCGCGCAGCACGCGGTACTCGTCCGCGAACGGGCGCGAGATCGCGGCCTGCACCGAGCCCTCCAGCACGCCCCCCTCGACGTTCGGGTCCGGGGCCGCGTAGCGGAGGCTCAGGACGTAGCTGCCCGACTTCTCCGTCGGCACGCTCGCCTGGTAGCGCCCGGGCGCGGTCTGGACGAGCTGCACGTCCTCCGCCTCGCCGCCGGGCAGTGAGAGCCGGCCCCGGAAGTTCGCGAAGGAGAGGCGCTCGCCCTGCGAGTCCGTGGCCTCGACGGTGATCACCGTGCTGTCGCCCTTGTTCTCCGTGACGACGCGCACGTTCGCAGAGCCCTGCGGGCGCAGCACCCAGCGGGCGTGCTGCTCCCAGAACTGGCGGAATCCTTCCCAGCTCACCCACTGCCCGCCCCAGCGCGTGCTCGCGTCGCTCGTGAACGCGACGGTGCGCCCGAGGCCGTACTGCCACTGCGCGATGAGCGGGTCGCCCTCGTTCGGGTCGCCGCCCGCCACCTTCGCCGTCACGAGCGCGAGCCCCTCCCGCTCCGCGGTCACGACGTACCCGTTGATGTTGGGGACGCGCCCGATGCCCCGGAGGGGCTCGCTCGCGCCCGCGTACATCACCGGCGCGATGCCCGGGCCGGGGCGCTCATAGATAAGGCTCCGGCGGACCGTCATCGCCTCCTTCATGAAGATCTCGGGGAGCTTGGCGAGCCCCGCGGCGGTCGCCTGCACCTCGTAGAAGCGGCCGTCGGTGAGGCGCGCGATCTCCTGCATGCGCGCCTGCTCGCCCATGCCGTGGCAGCCGATGCCGACCGCCGAGACGGTGATGCCCGCGTCCTTGAAGTCCTGGAGGAGCGACGTCGGCGGGATCTGCGGGTCGCCGTCGCTGATCAGGATCATGTGGCGCTGGCCCGCGTCGAGCTTCTTCATCTCCGCCAGCGTCATCTGGAAGCTGGGCGTGAAGTCGGGCATGTCGCCGAAGCGCAGGTTGTTGATCGCCCGCTTCACGGCCGTGCCGTCGCCCACGAGCGCGGGCTTGAAGGTCCAGTTGGTCCCCCCCTGCCACCCGTACTCGTTGATGCCGATGTAGTCGAGGCGCGAGAGGCGGTTCACCGCCGCCTCGCACACCTTCTTGCCCCAGAAGACCCCCTCGGGGATCTCCACCGAGTGGATGCAGAGCACCAGCGCGCCGCGCGGCATCTGCCGCTTCTGCGGCGGGTCGAGCTTGATCGGCAGCGCCTCCTCGAGCGGCGAGCCGATCCAGCCGCCCGCGCCGAAGGACTCCGGGCCGCCCGTCATGATCAGCCCGCCGCCGGTGTCGTGCACGTACTGGCGGAAGTCCTCCTGCTGCTGCTGCGTGAAGCCGTACGCGGACTGGTTGACGAGCACGATCGCGTCGTAGGTGCTCATCTCCGTCAGGCTCGTGGGCGCCATGTCCGGCGTCACCACCTGGCAGCGGATGCTCGCCTCCGTCAGCGCCTTGACGAGCGGGCCCGACTCCTGGTCGTTGTTCGCGACCACGAGCACGCGCCCCTCGCCCGCGACGAACGTCACGGCCACGCTCTTGTTGTTCTGCGGGAGCGCGTCGGCGACGGCGATACCGCCGCGCGTCTCGGGCTCGAAGACCGCCTCGAACTTCTGCGGGCCCGAGTACGGCACCGAGACGGGCACCCAGAGGACGTTCTGCCCCTCCTCCAGCCGCACCTGGCGCCCGAGCGAGTCGCTCGCGGGGTCGAGGTCGATCGGCGTGCCGTTCATCAGCAGGTGGATGCGCCCGGACGCCGCCCTGCTCGACTGCAGCACGATGCGGACGTTGACGCTCTCCCCCTCGCGCGCCGCCGCGGGCGCCACGAGCTTGTCCACCATCACCTCGCCGTCGTACTCGAAGCGGATGGGCAGCACGTCGATTTTGATCCCGAGCGCCTTCGCCGCGGCGGCCGCCTGCAGCAGGTCGCCCGCGGTCTGGTTGCCGTCGGTCACGAGCATGAAGCGGTTGCCCGCGTCGCGCGGCATCGTGGCGATGCCCAGGCGCACGCCGGAGGCCAGGTCCGTCGCGTCGAGCGAGCCCTGGTGCTCGCCGGGCGCGCCGGCGAAGTGCTGGCTGGGCAGGGCCTCGACGAACGCCTCGCGCGCGGTGGTGATGACGCCCAGCCGGTCGCCGGGGCGGTCCTTCGTCTTGACGGCACGCTGGATGTACTCCTGCACGTCCCGCTGCTTCTCGAGCGGGATCGAATCGCTCATGTCCACGATCGCCGTGACGGCCAGGTCCTCGCTGGGCTTGCGCCACAAAGGCTCGGCGAGCGCGGAGACCAGGAGCGTCAGCACAATGAACCGCACCGCCAGCGCGACGACCTTCCACCCGCTGTCGAGCCCCGCGAGGCTCCTGCGCGCGATGACGACCGAGAGGAAGACGAGGACCGGGACGCCCCAGAGCCAGATGGGGGACTCGAACTCCAGCGGGCCGATGACAAAGCCGAGCGTCGTCATCCGCCTCCCCCCGCCGCGTCGCCTGAGGCCAGCACGGCGCGCCCGCGCGGGCGGTCGAACGCCTGCACGCGGTTGTTCCCCGAGTCCAGAACGTACGCCCGATCACCGATCGCCGTGACGCCCCAGGGCACGAGGACCTCGCCCGGCCCGCGCCCCGCGCGCCCGTAGATGCCCAGGGAGTTGCCGGTCGCGAGGTCGATGCGCTGCACGCGGTTGCCGCCGAACTCGCTGATCAGCGCCGTGCCGTCGCCCAGCAGCGCCAGTCCGTATGGATAGGTGAAGAATCCGGGCGCCGCCCCCGGCTCGCCGCCGAACCAGCGGATCAACTCGCCCTCGAGCGTGAACCGGCCGACCCGGTGGTTGCAGGCGTCGTTGACGACCAGCTCGCGCGCCGCGGCATCGATCGCGAGCGACTGCGGCCGGCTGAAGCGCACGTCGCCCGGTGTTTCCTCGCCCGGCGTGCCGTTGCGGCCGAAGCAGCGCACGAAGCGGAACGAGGCCGATCTCACCGCCGCGGCGTCCGGGATCGGCGTCTCGGGCTCGAAGATACTCACCCGGTCCACGCCGCCATACTCGCTGATATACAAGCGCTCGACGCCCCGCCCGTCCGGTGTCGGCAGCACCGCGACGTCGGTCACGAAGATGAACCGCCCCTCGTCGCGGCCGAACCCGCCCACCTCGGCGAGCACGGGGGGCTCGTTGCCGTCCTCCCCGGCGCCGTCCCGCAGGGCGTAAATCACCACCCGGTGCTCGTGCGTGTCGGGGATGAGCAGCCACGGCGGGGCGTCCTCGCCCGACGAGCGCCACACGGTGAGGCCCGTGGGCTTGCCGCGGTCGATCCGGGGCATGCGCCAGCGCGCGAGGCACTCGCCCGTCGCCGGGTCGATGCGTTGCACGTAGGCCATCTTGTCGATCACCCAGAGGGCCGATCCGTCGCTGTCAAGGCAGCGGGGATAGCTGAAGAGGCCAGGCGTCGTGCCGGATGCGCCGATCGCCACCGCGTCCTCGATCGGCCCGCCCGAGGGAGCGCGGGCGCACCCCGTCATCGTCGCGAGCGCAAGCAGGAGCGCCCGCCCACACGCGGCGGTCCGGCCCGGGATTGATCCACGCCGCTCGTTCATGCCGCGCAAGGCCCGCTCTTGCTCACGAAAGCGAGGGCATGGTACCTTCTTCCGAATCCGCCGGGGCTTCTTACGCCCGACCCACCCCCCGGGTTTCGCTTTCCGCGACGCGCGCGAAACCCCATCCCGCGAGCAGCATCGCCGGCGTCGTGGCCGCGAGCACCAGCAGCGACCCGGCGGCGATCTCGTCGTTGCGGGCGAAGTGCAGCTGGGCGAGCATCGTCTGAGACAGACTGGTCACCCCGGGCGGCTGCAGGATGATCGTCGCCTCCACCTCGTGGAGGCTCAGGCAAAAGGTCGCCGCGGCGACGCCCGGCACCGCCCACGCCCGCGGCGCCACCGCCAGCCGCAGCCAGGCGCCCGGTCCGTGCCCGGCGTCGAGCAACCGCATGAACCGAACGTCGCGCGGTTCAAGCCGCGCCATCGCGACGCCGGCCAGCGCCGCGATACCCGCGAACCGGGCGGCGTGAGCCAGAACGACCGGGAAGGGTCCGCCGGCGAACCATGGCCCCAACGCCATCCCCGCCATCAGCCACGCTTGGCCGACGAGAATGCCCGGGGTCAGCGCGGCGATGATCAGAAAACCCAGCGCAACAACGCCCGCGGTCGGCGCAGCGCCCCCCGCGGCACGCTCGGCCCGCCACGCGCAGAGCATCACGACGGCGCAGAGGCCGCCGACCGCCGAAGCGATCGCGATGCTCGCGCCGAGGGCGGGCAGAATCACCGCCGCGAACTGCAGGGCGCTCTGCCAGTTCCTGACGGCGGTCGCGTACGCGAACGCGGGCACGACGACGCCGAGCGCGAGCAGCAAGCCTGCGTACACGCGGGAGGCCCGGGGGGCGGGCCGACCCAGCGCGGTCTCGTCCTGCCCGGGCCCGCGGCGCGCGATGACCACCGCCGCGGCGATCGCACCGATGATCGCCGGCACACCCGTCTTCCAGACGCCCGGGTCGCCCGGGTGCAGCGTCGCGGCGAGCCACGCGGCGACCGACAGCGTCGGCGCCTGGGCGAGGTGCAGCGGGACCGCGGACCCGAGCATCACCACGGCCGCGAGGCCGACGGCCCCCGCCGCCGCGCCCGCCGCCATCACGAACTGCTGCCACTGCCGGCGCAGGAATCCCGCGCCGTCGAGCCGGAGCGATTCGTCGACATGCGCCGGGACTTCCCGCAGGCGAGCCCCGACGACGACCGCGCAGAGCGGCCAGACCCACGCCGCGAGCCCGACCACCGCGATGAACTGGTTGATCAGCGTCGCGAGGTCGGTCCAGCCGGCGTCGACCCGCCGCTCGATCCACGCGCCCAGCGGCCCCGCCGGATCGCGCAGGAGCCCGAGCGCGTGGAAGACGAGGTACGACGGCATCGCCATCGGAAGAAGGACCCACACGCTCCACCGCCGGTCGCGGAGCGCGAACGCCGCGGGCCAGGCGATGAACGTCGCGATCACCCCGATCATCAATGCCCACGCGACGCTGCGGGCGACGAGCCCGGCGCTGATCGCGACGGGCTCGCCCTCCCCGGCCCGAAGGAGCGCGGCGAGAACGACCATCGCAGGCCAGAGCACGAGGACGGCCGCGCACAGGAGCAGCGGCAGAACCAGCGACCATCGCTCGCGAAAAACGCCGGGCACGGGCGTCATGCTAACCGCCCCGAACAAGAGGGGACCGGGCCCCGCTGGCCGACGCCGACGCCGTGTATCATGCCCGTTCGCATGCGCAACCCACCCGCGGGGACAAAGCAACGCCGCCCGGCCCGTTCCGGCCGCACGCCCGTCCGGGTTCCGGCCAGGGCCCGCGCCCTCCCCCCCGTGGCCCGCACCGTGTACATGCAGCGGCTCGATCGCCTCCGGCGGGCGATGACGCACGACGAGGTGACGCACCTGCTCGTCACCAACCCGCGCGACGTCGGCTACCTGACCGGGTTCCTCGGCGGGGACTCCTATCTCCTGGTGCGTGCCGACGCGACCAGCAGGCCCGTGATCGTCAGCGACGGTCGGTACGAGGAAGAACTGAGCGAGCAGAGCGCGTGGTGCGACCTCGTCATCCGCACGACCCCGATGACCAAGGCCGTGACGGCCCTCATCGAGGACATGCACGTCACACGCCTGGGCGTGCAGGGCGAGACGATGACGATCGCCGAGAAGGAAGCGATCGAGCGCCCGCTGGCCGACACGGCCACGCGGCTGGTCACCACCAAGGGCCTCGTCGCCAAGCTCCGCGTGATCAAGGACGACGCCGAGGCCGCCCTCATCCGCCACGCGATCAAGATCCAAGAAACGGCGCTCCGGAGCGTCCTGCCGGAGATCAAGCCGGGTCTGACCGAGCTCGAGGTCTCCGCGATGCTCGAGTCCGCGATGAAAGGCGCCGGGTCGCCGGGCCCGGCCTTCGAAACGATCGTCGCCGCCCGCGCGATGGGCTCCCTCCCCCACTACCGCCCGACGACGCTCAAGCTCGCGAAGAACCAGCCGCTCCTCATCGACTGGGGCGCGACCTACCGCGGCTACCGGGGCGACATGACCCGCACCTTCACGCTCGGCGCGTGGCCGAAGAAGATGCGCGAGATCTACCAGATCGTGCTCGACGCGCACCGCATGGCCGCCGCGGCCCTCGCGCCGGGCAAGCGCTGCAAGGACATCGACGCCGTCGCCCGCGACCACATCACCCGCGCCGGCTACGGGCCGCAGTTCGCCCACAGCCTCGGGCACGGGCTGGGGCTCGACACGCACGAACCGCCGCGCCTGTCGTACATGGCGGCCGACGAGGACGTGCTCCGGCCGGGCATGGTCGTGACGATCGAGCCGGGCGTTTACATCCCGGGCGTCGGCGGGGTGCGGATCGAAGACGATTATCTCGTGACGCCCGCGGGGGCGGAGAACCTGTGCTCGCTGCCGAAAGACATCGGGTGGGCGACGCTCTGATCGCCCTTCAGGAACGGTGAACCCATGATCGACGTTTCCAAACTCAAGGACCTCGTCACCCTGATGAGCGCCAACGACCTCGCGGAGGTCAGCATCAAGCAGGGGGAGGAGCACATCACCATCAAGCGCGGCGTGCAGGGGGGGGGCCAGCCCGTGTACCACGCGTCGCACGCGCCGACGAACCACGCTCCGCAGCACGCGACCCCGGCGGCCCCCGCTGCGCCGGCCGCGCCCGTTGCTCCCGCGGGCGTCACGATCGACAGCCCGATGGTCGGGACGTTCTACGGCCGGCCGAACCCCGAGGCCAAGCCGTTCGTCTCCGTGGGCTCGAAGGTCTCTGCGGGCACCGTCGTCTGCATCATCGAGGCGATGAAGGTCTTCAACGAGATCAAAGCGGAAAAGGACGGCACGATCGACGCCATCCTCGTCAAGGACGGGCAGGCCGTCGAGTTCGGCCAAGCGTTGTTCTCCATCAAGTAGAGACGGAGAGACGAAGAGACGCAGTGAAGACACAGACGCGGTTTCGTCCGCGTCCGGCCGGAGGCGGGCGTTGGCCAACGTCAAGCGCATCGATGACTTGATCGCTTGGCAGCGGGCGATGAGCCTGTGTAAGGACGCGCACACCGTGTCCTCGCGATTGCCCGATGCGGAGCGCTTCGGCCTCCGGTCCCAGATCCGTCGTTCTGCAGCCTCGATCCCGTGCAACATCGCGGAGGGCTTCGGGCGGGAAAGCACGAGCGACCCCGTGCGTTTTCTGCGGGGCGCACGCGGTTCTCTCTTCGGGATCCGCACCCGGTTTCAGATCGCCGTTGAGCTCGGCATGCTCCCCGAGGACGAAGTGCCGACAGACCCGCTCGATGAAACCGACCGTGTGCTGCACGGCCTGATCCGCAGCTTGAAGGACCGAATCCCGCCATAATCAGCGTTTTCTTCACTCCCTCTCCGCGTCTCCCCGTCTCTATTCCCGAGGCACCCGAATGTTCAAACGTGTCCTGATCGCAAACCGCGGCGAAATCGCCCTCCGCATCATGCGCGCCTGCAAGGAGCTCGGCGTCGAGACCGTCTGCGTCTACTCCAGCGCCGACAAGGACGCCCCCTACCTCCGCCTCGCCGACCGCGCCATCTGCATCGGCCCGGCGCCGGCGAAGGAGAGCTACCTCAACATCGCCCGCATCATCGCCGCGGCGGAAATCGCCGACGTGGACGCCATCCACCCCGGCTACGGCTTCCTCTCCGAGCGGCCCGACTTCTCCCGCGCCTGCCGCGACTGCAAGATCAAGTTCATCGGCCCCTCGCCGGAGGCCATGCAGATGCTCGGCGACAAGGTCGATTGCAAGAAGACCGCCAAGGCCGCGGGCGTGCCCGTCTTCCCGGGCTCCGAGGGCGCGATCGAGGAGGAGGAGGAGGCCGTCCGCGTCGCCGAGAAGATCGGCTACCCGGTGATCATCAAGGCCGCGGCCGGCGGCGGCGGGCGCGGCATGAAGGTCTGCCACAACGAGGCCACGCTGCGCTCCATGCTCCGCGTCGCGAGCCAGGAGGCGCAGGCCGCCTTCGGCAACGGCGCCGTCTTCATCGAGAAGTACCTCGAGCATGCGCGCCACATCGAGATCCAGATGCTCGGCGACGAGCACGGCAACGCCGTCTATCTCTGGGAGCGAGACTGCTCCCTCCAGCGCCGGCACCAGAAGATCATCGAGGAAGCGCCCGCGCCCAACATCGACCGCGACCGCCTCCGCAAGGTGTGCGAGTCCGCGGCGAAGATGATCAGGAACGCGAAGTACGCCGGCGCCGCCACCTGCGAGTTCCTGCTCGACCGGCACGGCGACTTCTATATGCTCGAGGTCAACACCCGCGTGCAGGTCGAGCACCCGGTGACGGAGATGATCACCGGCGTCGACATCGTGAAGATGTCCATCCGCATCGCCGCCGGGGAGAAGATCCCGTTCGCGCAGGGCGACGTCACGATCCGCGGGCACGCGATCGAGTGCCGCATCAACGCGGAGGACCCGGAGCACGACTTCCGCCCCAGCGCGGGCAGGATCGAGACGTGGCACGTCCCGGGCGGACCGGGCGTGCGCATAGACACGCACGTCGTCCCCGGCTACGTCGTGCCGCCCAACTACGACAGCATGGTCGCCAAGCTCATCGTGCACGCGGACACGCGCGAGCAGGCGCTCGACCGCACCGCCCGCGCCCTGCGCGAGTTCAAGGTCGGCCCCATCAAGACCGTGATCCCGCTGCACCAGCAGCTCGTGGAGAACACCGACTTCCGCCGCGGCGGCGTGGACATCCACTACCTCGAACGCTGGCTCAAGACGCAGACCAAGGCCTAGGACGGTCGGACTTCAGCACAGAGACACAGAGAAGACGAGATCAATGAGAAGAGACTGATCGGGTTCAAGAAGCGGATACCAGGGGCTCTTGTATCCGCCTCTTCAAACCAGCATTCCTCTTCTCATCCTGCTCATCTTCTCTGTGTCTCTGTGCTGTAATCGGATTCTCGCTGCCCCCGTACCCTCGGCGCATGGCCCACGACACCGCAACGGACGCGATCCACGCCCAGGTTTCCGCCGCCGATCCCGCCATCGGCGACCTCATCCGCAAGGAAGCGCAGCGCCAGGCGACGACGATCGAGCTGATCGCCAGCGAGAACCACGTCTCCGCGCCCGTCATGCACGCGATGGGCACGTGCCTCACGAACAAGTACGCCGAGGGGTACCCGGGCGCGCGCTACTACGGCGGCTGCGAGTTCCACGACGCCGTCGAGCGCACGGCGATCGAACGCGCCTGCAAACTCTTCGGCTGCGGGTTCGCCAACGTCCAGGCCCACAGCGGCGCCACCGTCAACCAGGCCCTTTTCCTCGCCCTCCTGACCCCCGGCGACACGTTCGCCAGCCTCGTCCTCGCCGACGGCGGCCACCTGACGCACGGGCTCAAGGTCAACATGAGCGGCAAGTGGTTCAAGCCCGTCCACTACCCGCTCGTCTACGACGCAGGCAGCCCGGACCACGAGCGCATCGACTACGACGCCGCCGAGGCCGTCTGCATAGAGCACAAGCCCAAGCTCATCATGTGCGGCTACAGCGCCTACCCGCGCGTCATCGACTTCGCCCGCTTCCGCGCCATCGCCGACAAGTGCGGCGCGCTCCTGCACGCCGACATCGCCCACATCGCCGGGCTCGTCGCCACCGGCGTCCACCCATCCCCCTTCCCCCACTGCCATGTCGTCACGACCACGACCCACAAGACGCTCCGCGGCCCGCGCGGCGGCCTCTTCCTCACCAACGACGAGGAGCTCGCCAAGAAGTTCGACCGCGCCCTCTTCCCCGGCGTCCAGGGCGGGCCCCTCATGCACGTCATCGCCGCCAAGGCCGTCGCCTTCGGCGAGGCCCTCAGGCCCGAGTTCAAGGCCTACTGCGAGCAGGTCGTGCGCAACGCCCGGGCGCTCGCGTCGGCGCTCGGCGAGCGCGGCTTCCGCATCACCAGCGGCGGCACGGACAACCACCTGATGCTCGTCGATCTGCGCGGCAAGAGCGCGGACCTGACAGGCGCCGACGCCGAGAAGTGGCTCGAGGCGGCCGGGCTCGTCTGCAACAAGAACGGTGTGCCGCAGGACCCGCGCCCGCCGAAGCAGACGAGCGGCATCCGCCTCGGGAGCCCCGCCGTCACGACGCGCGGTTTCAGAGAGGCGGAGATGCGCACCGTCGCCGGCTTCATCGACCGCGTGCTGACCGCCGGCCTCGCGGGCGACGACAAGCGTGCAGCGGAAACCGAGCGCGTCCGCGCCGACGTCCGCGCGCTCTGCGAGCGCTTCCCGCTGCCGGCGTGAGCGGCGCTACTTCTGCTGCTCCTTCCACGCCGCGAGGACCTCCGCCTCGCGCTCGGGCGGCCAGCCGGCCCGCAGACGGCCGGACGGCGGGATCGCGGGCTCCTTTGCGCCCTTCGCCCTCGCGTCCTCCACCATCTGCTTGCCCACGCGGTCGCGGCGCTCGATCTCGCGCGGCCACCACGCGGCGATTGACCCGCACGTCTCCTCGATATGCCGGCACGCCAGCCCCGCGGCCAGCGCCCGCTTGATGCTCCGCCGGTGGAAGCCCTCGTACTCGCCGTGGCTCGGCAGGAAGATGGGCGTCTCATCGCCGAACCGAACGCTCTTGGACTCGAGGAAGTCGTACGGCACCCACACCGGCGTCGCCTTCCCGTCGCCCGCGCGCACGCACGCCTCGACCGCGGCACGCGTCGAGAGCTCGTCCGCCGGGCCTGTCACGTTGAACGGGCCCATCGTCTTGTTCTCGATGCAGCGCACGATGAACGCCGCAAGGTCGCGCACATCGATCACCTGCACCGGGTCGTCGCCGGTGCCGGGGCAGACCATCTCGCCGCCGCGCATGGCGCGCACGGGCCAGAAGGTGAAGCGGTCCGTCGGATCCCCGGGGCCGACGATGTAGCCGGGGCGGATGTTGGTCGTGCGCCCGGGGAAGTTCTTCTCCGCCGCCTGCTCGCAGAGCGCTTTGAGAGCGCCGTAGTACACCATTCCCTCGCCCATGCTTTCCATCGTGGGGTCGGGCATCGTCGCGATCGCCGACTCCTCGTCCGCGCCCGGCTTGCTGTTATCGCTGTAGACCGAGACGGACGAGATGAAGATGTACTGCCCCGCGGCCGGCGCGAGGAGCGAGGCCGACGCCTCGGTGATGCGCGGGTAGTACCCCGACGTGTCCACCACCGCGTCCCACTTCGCGCCCTTCTTGATCGCTTCCTCGATCTGGCTCAGGCCTTGGGGCGACTCCGGATCGGCGTCGTCGGCACGCAGCTTCGGGTCGCGGTTGCCGTAGAGCTTCTCAACCCCGTCGATCATCCCGATGCGCTTCTCGGTGCGACCCCGGTTGAAGAGCGTCAGGGTGTGGCCGCGGGCCTTCGCCGCGTCCACCACCGCCGGCCCGAGGAACCCGGTGCCGCCCAGGATGAGGATGCGGAGGCCGCGTCTGGCGGCTTGGTTCTTGCCGTCCTCGGCGAGGCCCACACGCGTCAGGATGCCCGCGCTGCCCGCCGCCGCGAGGGCGGCCGCGCCCCGCAGGAATGAACGCCTGGTTGTCATGGGGAACCTCTCCGTCGGGTGGGGGCGGCCGCGGCGCCCTCGGGTGTTCGCATCCTACGCGATGGCCCCAAGCCCGTTTCGGGCTATTCAAGGTCCTCGGGGGCGAGGGATTCGTCCGGCGGCGGAGGCGGGGGCCGGCGACGGACTTCAAGCTCGTCGTGAGCGAGCAACGCAGCGTGCGCGACCGCGGGGAAAGAGCCCGAATCATCCCGCAGGCGGGCGAGGTATCCAGCGGCGTCCTGGGCG
Source organism: Phycisphaerales bacterium (assembly GCA_035628115.1). Taxonomy (GTDB): domain Bacteria; phylum Planctomycetota; class Phycisphaerae; order Phycisphaerales; family UBA1924; genus BJHL01. The sequence goes on from DASPKL010000026.1 coordinate 57,216, forward strand.
TTGAGCTTGGCGAGCGCCCGGATGACCAGCAGGAGCGCCGCCTCGTCCCTTTCGCGGGCGAGGTGCGCCGTCAGAGCGGCTGTGGCGCCGGCGTCGCCGCGTTCCGCGAGGGCGATCAGGTCGCGGATCGCGATCCGGCGCACCGGCGCACGGGCGTCCGACAACCGCGTGGACGGCGGCGGGTGCTCCGTCACGACCCGCTCGGCTCGTCCATCACCGAGCCGAGCGCCTCGTCCGCCGCGCCCTCGTCCTCGGTCACCACCGGCTCGCGGTTCATCCCGCGAGCGGTGATGCGGTACTGGTCCGCGTGATCGACGGCGGGGACGAAAAAGTGCTCCGGCAGCTCCGCCTCGCCCGGCGCCCACGCCCGCGCGTGCTGCACGTGCCAGGGCTCGATGCCCCCCTCGAGGCGCACCGTGACCTTCTGATAGATCGGGTTGTCGGGCGTCGAGCCCAGCTCCACCATCGGGCGGAGCACGTCCACCGTCCCCTTGCTGAAGCGCAGCCAGACGCGCGTGACGTAGAAGACCGGCGCGCCGGACGCAACCGTCTCCGGCGTCGCGGGCTTGACGTTGGGGCCGATCTTGGCCGGCATGCGGTCGTAGTACAGCTTCCGCGTCCCCGCGGGCAGGCTCACCACCATCTCGTACGGCACCATCGGCAGGCCGCGGGGCGTCACCGATTCGTCAAAGTCGCGGTTGCCCGGGGGCCAGCGCGACGCGACGTACTGCACCGCGGCGACTATCGCCTGCTCCGCGGCGGGCGTGTTCGGGTTCTCCGGGTAGCCGCGAGCGGTCGGGATCGCGGGGTACGTGGACTGCTGGTAGCAGCCCGCGAGGGCGCCCGCCAGGGCGACGAGACAGACGGTCAAACGAACCGAAGAACGCATGGGATCCTCCCTCCCGAAGCAATGCACTCCGTGCATTTCATGATAGCGGAACGCGGACGATCCAGGCGCGGCCGAGCATCACCGCGGCGCGGCGTCGCCCATCGCTCCGAACCATTGCTTGTCGGCAAAGCAGCCCGCGGCCGTGCATATTTCTTGCTGCGGAAGCGAAGCGTCGTGGACTTCAGCACAAAGACACAGAGAAGGTGAGACCGATGAAGAGAGATTGATTGGTTTGAACAAACGGGGGCCCAAGGCCCCCGTATCCGTGCCTTCGAGCCGGTCTTCCTCTTCGCTTCCTGCTCATCTTCTCTGCGTCTCTGTGCTGAAAACGAATACCCACCGTTACCGAATCGACCGTGTCGTGATCGACCCATCCCGTTCCCATTCGACCGAACACCAGCCGCGCTCGGCGGTGTTCAGCCACGACTCCGTGCGCGACCGCAGATCATCCCACCGCCGTTCGCCGCCCCGGCGGTCGCTCGCGGACTGCACGACCACGCGCGGCGCGAGCGCCTTCAGCCACGCGTCCGCCGCGTCGTTGAACGACCCGTGGTGCGGGAGTTCTATCGCGTCGGGCCGCGGGATCGGCGCGTCCGCGATCGCCCGGACCGCCTCCGGCCCGACGTCGCCCGTGAGGAGCAGCCGCGCCGGCTCCGCGGCGCTCGTCGGCGCCTCGACCAGCAGCACCAGCGAGTGATCGTTGTCCGCGCCGTACGGCGCATCGCCCGGCGGCGAGACGACCGTGGCGCGGGCGTGGCCGATCATGAGCACGTCCCCCGCCTCCAGCACGCGCACCGCCACGCCCCGTTGCTCGAGCATCGCGAGCAGCGCACCCGGCGCGTTGCGGCCCGTCGCCCCGCCGATGAACCGCCGCGGCACGAGCACCTCGCGCACGCCGAGCGGTTCGATGATCTCGGGCAGCCCCGCGAAGTGGTCCATGTCCGGGTGCGAAATGATCACGCGCGGGACGCGCCACGCACCGAGTTCTCTCGCCGCCGCCGCGACACCCGGCAGCACCGTGCGCGCGCCCGTCGCGCGGCAGTCCCAGAGCACGCATTCGTCGCCGGCGCGCACGATCATGCACGTCCCCTCGCCGACGCTGAGCGCGTCGATCCGCAGCGTCGGTGTCGGCCGCAGCGACCACGAACCGGCCAGCCACGCTGCCAGCACGGCTACCCCCGCCAGCCAGCGGCCCGTCCGCTTCCACCACGTCGCCGCACGCAGGTCCGGCCCGAAGCGCACCCACAGCGCCGCGAGAGCGGTCGCGCACCACGCCCACAACGCCGGCACGGGCGGCACGCGCACCGACGAGAACGACAGGCCGTCGAGCCGCGCCGTCACCGCGAGGCACGCATCGGCGAGCGCGCCCAGCACCGCCGCGCTCGCGTCGGCCACGCCCGGCACGGCCGCGCCGGCGAGGAGCACGCAGAACCCCGCCCACAGCAACGCGACGATGATCGGCGCCGTGACCAGTGTCGCCGCGAGGCCGATCACGCTCACGAGACCCGTCGCGTGCGCGATCAACGGCGCGGAGACGAGCCAGCACATCGCGCCGCTCGCCGCCGCGCCGCGGCACGCCCGCCAGAGCCACCCGATCGGGCGCGGCGAATCGCTCTGCACGCCCCGCACCCAGACGCCCGCGAAGAGCGCGAGCGCCCCGTCACGCGCCCACAGAAGCACCGCCGTAAGACCGACGCTGAGCTGGAAGCCCAGCGACCAGAGGTCCAGCGGACGCCACGCGAGCAGGCCCAGCGTCGCCCAGCCCAGCACGCACAGCGGGTCGTGCCTGCGGCCCAGCGACGCGCCGATCAGGAGCGTGATCGTCATCGCCGCGGAGCGCGCGATCGGCGACCCCGGGGGCACGACGAGCGCGTACGCGAGCACGAGCGCCGCGACGGCCAGGGCCTCCCACCCGCCACGGTCGCCCGTCAACCGCACCAGCCACAGCGCCGCCGCGCCGATCACCGCGAGGTGAAAGCCGGAGATCGACAGCGCGTGCGAGAGCCCGAGCCGCGCGAACGACTCCTGAAGATCACCGCCGTGCTCGGCGCGGCCGAGCAACAGCCCGCGGAGCAACGCCCGCGACGAGGGGTCGAGACCCCCGGACGCCCGGTCGACGATCCCCTCCGCCCGCGCCCGCATCGACTCCTGGGCTCGCGCCAGCGCGAACCGCGCGTCACCGAGCGCGCCGTGGAACGACGGGACCGGCGTCACGAGGGACGCCGACGACACGCGCAGGACCCCCGCGCGCCCACGCTGCGCCGCCCAGAGCCTGCCGTCCGACTCGCCGGGGTTGCGCGGACCTTCCACCGGCTCGAAGACGCCCGTGACCGCGACCGAGTCGCCCGCGCGGACCGCCGGCGCCTCGCCGGTCACCAGCACCAGCAACTCGCCGCTCGCGCGCGCCCGCCCGGACGGAGTCTCCGCACCCGCGCACCGCACGCGCATCATCGACGACGGCGCGCGCACCGCGAACGCCGCGAGCGCGCCCGACGGAGGCGGCGCCGGCGTCGGCGAGGCCGTGACGACGCCCTCCACGCGCACAACGCCGGGGGAAAGCACCCGCGACGCGTGATCCGCCGGGAGGGTGTGCACGCGCACCAGCACCCACGCGCCCGCGAGCAGGGCGGCCGCCGCGACGGCCAGCGATCGCATCGCACGCTCCCGGCCCCGCGCACCGCACCACGCGGCCGCCACCGCCGCAACGACCGCGAGCGACGCCCACGCCAATGGCTTGACGAGCACCGCGACGGCCGCGGCGTGATGCGCGACCGCCAGGCCGGCGCACGCCGCCGCGACGAGGGACCAAACCCGCCCGCGCGCCGCGGCGACCGCGTCGCGCCGACGGACCTCGAGTTCCTCCAGATGGATCGCGTCCCCCGCGGCCACGGGAGAGATTAGCGGTCGTCGACCCCTCTCCAACGGATCGCCCCGGGCATCATCGCCGGCCGTTCGTGCAGCCAGCCGACGAGCCACTCGAAGGCGTCGACGAGGCGCGGGCCAACGAGCGTAAAGGGACCGTCGCCGTCCACCACGGCGACGCGCCCGCGGGCCACCGCGGGCAGGGATCGCCACCATGGCTGTTCGGCCAGACCGCGCACGGACGCCGCCGCTTCGTCAACCCCGACGCGCGGCACGCACACCACGACCGCGTCCGGCGCGTGCCGGGTTACGTCGCCGTGCGAGACGACCCTCGCCGGTGGCGCCGTCCGCTCGCCGCGCTGCGGGCCGACCGCCGCGCCCGCCCCGTCGCGCGGCCGCGTGGGGTTCAGCGGGTGGCCGGCCCCGGCACGCTCCAGCAGTTGCGCGACGACCCCGCCGGCGACGACGAGCGGCTCGAGCGACTCGAGAAAGACGACGATCGGCCCTTCCTCGTACGGGTTCACGGCCTCTTCGGCCGCGAAAAGGCGTTCGCGCAGGGCGACAACTGCCCGGGCGGCCTCGCGCTCCATCCCCACCGCCTCGCCGATCCGCAGCATGTCGTCAAGGACTCCCTCGATCGTCGCGGCACGCACCCGCACGATGCGCACGGACGAGGGCATAGCGCCCGCGAATTGTGCGATCGCGGGCCTCGCGGCGGCGTCGTCATGAACGAGTACGACGTCCGGGGCGAGCGCGGCGAGCCGGTCGGCGAACACATCCCCGGCCCCCGGCGGGCCTTCGCCGACGAGCAACTCCCCGGCGCCGATTGCGTGCAGGGCGTCGGTCGCGCCGGGCGAGAGGCTGAGGACACGTGGTTTCATCTGGACCGGCGTCCGCGGGCGACCGGCAAAAGCAGGCCCGCGGCGTGTTGGCGGGTCGATGGTAGTTCCGTACCGTTGGTCCTTGGCCGCAAGGAGGATTCTGGGATGCCCACCGGATCGACCCCCGCCCGCACGATGACGAACGCCGCCCGCGCGGGGGCCGCGCTGGCGCTCCTCGCGCTCGCGGGCACGGCCTGGGCTCAAGGAAAGGAATCACCGGGCAAAGGCGAACAGCTGCAGAAGCAACAGAACCCCCGGGCCCAGCCGCAGCCGGGCGGGCAGGGAGCGAACAAGGGTCAGCCGGCCAAGGGCCAGCCGCCCGCCAAGGGCCAGCCCGCTGACCAGAAGGGCGCGGGGATCGGCGCGGGCTTGGGCACCGGAGCGCAGCAGGGCATCCAACCTGTCGTCCTCGACCCCGCGCAGGTCGAACAGCTCAACCAGAACGCCCAGGCCGGCGACGAGATGGTGACGCTCTCGGCCTTCACCGAGCCCGTGCAGCTCACGACGCTCGTGGACATGGTCGCCACGACCCTCGACATCAACATCATTATCAAGGGGGACCTGCCGGGCACGGTCATCTTCAACGCCCCGGTCCCCGTCAGAAAGCGCGATCTGGTCGCCCTGCTCGACATGCTCCTGGAGCAGCAGGGATGGACGATCACGCAGGACCGCTTCGGCATCTACACGGTCCACCCGCTGGTGGAGGTCAAGCCCTTCGCGGGCGGCGACATCCCGACGACGCGCATCTTCTCCACCCCCAACGTCCGCCCCAGCTCCCTGCGCCCCGCGATCGAGGCGCAGACGGGCGCGGCGGGCGCGATGCCGGGCATGCCAGCGCAGGGCGGCGGCGGGCGGGCGTACGTCTACATGGACGACCTGGGCATCATCGTCGCGACCGACACGCCGCGGCGCCTCGCGACGGTCGAGGACCTCATCAAGACCATCATGGGCGAGTTCCGCAAGACCCAGTTCATCCGCCTTGAGCTGCGGCACATCTCGGCGCCCGTCGCACGCGAGCGCGCGCTCCAGCTCGTGGGTCAGATCGCGCAGCCCGCGCAGATGATCCAGAACCAGATCCAGATGCAGCAGCCGCAGATCCAGCCGGGCGTGCAGGGCGGATCGGTCGGCAATCTCTCGAACCTCGGCGACCGGCTCCTCGTCGATCCGCAGGGCAACGCCCTCATCTTCCGTGGCCTGCCCGACGAGATCGCCGCGGTGCGCGGCATCTTGAACGTCATCGACGTCCGCAACGAGCTGGTCCCCAAGCAGTACTACGTCGGCAGCGCCGCGCAGCAGGTGGCCGACATCGCCCGCAGCCAGGGCCTGGGCGAGGTCATCACCATCGCCAGCGACGACGCCTTCAACCAGCAGGGCTTCAACTTCCAGGGCGACGGCCAGTTCAACCAGTTCGGCCAGCGCGCCAGCACGACCGTCGGCGGGCCGGTGATGGTCGTGGACGAATCCCGCGGCCAGATCATCTACTACGGCACGCCCGAGCAGCAGGTCCGGCTCGACGCGCTGATCAAGGAGCTCGACCCCAAGTCCGAGCGCCAGGTGATCGAGGTCTACAAGCTCCGCAACTCCGACGCGGAAGAGGTCGCCGAGGTCATCCAGAACCTCCTCACGAACACGCAGAGCCTGGGCTCCTCGCCGCTCCTGCCGGACGGTCGCCAGGCCTTCAACCGCGGCGTGGCGCCGCCGCCGCAGCCCAACCAGCCGCCGCAACCCGGGCAGGCGGGCGCGCAGGGGGGCGGGCTCGAGCTCGACAGCACCGGCTTCGTGATCGCCGACACGGCGAACAACCAGGTGCTCGTCAAGGCCCGCGCCGGGCAGCAGCCCGAGTTCCGCCGACTGATCGAGAAGCTCGACCTGCGACGCCCGCAGGTGTACGTCGAGGCGCAGATCGTTGCCGTGACGGCCGACGAGCGCACGCGCCTCGCGTTCGAGACGCAGCTCATCAACGCGAACGGCACCGGCGGCGTCTTCAACACGAACTTCGGGCTCTCGTCGGCGCCGACCACGGGCTCGCAGCCGATCCTCTCCCGGAGGACGGTCGCGCCGAACCTCACCGGCTTCACCTTCGCCATCATCAAGAGCGACCAGGTGCCCATCATCATGACGGCGCTCGCGAACGAGACCGACTCGCGCATCGTCTCCGCGCCGCAGCTGCTCGTCGACGACAACGAGGAAGCGCAGGTCGTGAGCGTGGACGAGCAGCCGTTCACGACGACCACGCAGACCAGCGGCAACCCCTCCCAGACGTCGTTCGCCGGCTTCGCCCAGGCCGGCACCACGTTCAAGGTCACGCCGCAGATCGCCGGCGGCGGGTACATGCGCCTCAACTACAGCATCGAGCTCTCGAGCTTCACCGGCGACCCGCCGACGCCCGGCGTCCCCCCGCCGAAGCAGACCAACACGCTCGACAGCACCAGCGTCACCGTCCCGCACGACGCCACCGTGATCGTCGGCGGCCTCAAGGTCAACTCCAAGTCCAAGACCGTCGCCAAGATCCCGCTCCTCGGCGACATCCCGATCCTGGGCCATCTCTTCGCGGACGACCGGCGGGGCGACCGCGAGACGACGCTCTACGTCTTCATCACGCCCCGCATCCTGCGCGACTCGGGCTTCGAGGACCTGCGGCTCCTCACGAAGGGCCCGCAGTCGGAGGCCCGCATCAAGTCCGACCTCCCGGCGCTCAAGCCCTCCTCGATCGACGTGAACGTGACCCGGCGTGAGCCGGGCCCGACGCCGCCCGACGACGGGGCGCCGCCCCTCGAGCCCGCGGCGTTGCCCCTCGAGCCGCGCGGCGCTGTGACCCGCCCGGTGGAGCGCGTGCGCGACAACCCCGAGCCCGCGCGGCCCGCCGACCCGCAGGAACAGAACCCCGACTGAGCCCGGCCCGTACGCTCCCGGCACACGCATGGCACCGCCCCCGACATCGAGGGAAACCCTCCCGGCGAAACGCGCGCAGAACGGCGCGCCGGGCGCCCCCGCGCCCGGCGCGGCCGACCTCGCCCGCGTGGCGAGCCTCCTCGCGCCGCTGCCCTTGACGCCGGAGCAGGTGCGGCAGTTCCAGCTGGTCGAAGGGAGCGACGAGGAGCCGTGGGACGTCCTGCTCTCGATGCTCGCGCTGGACGAGCACCAGGGGCTCGAGATGCTCTCGAAGCGCACCGGCCTGCGCTTCATCCCCGAGCCCTCGCTGCAGGAGTCCGCGAGCCGGTTCTACGAGCTGGTCGCCCCCTCGATCGCGCGCACGCGCCTCGTCGCGGGGCTCGAGAGCGACGGGCAGGTGATGACCGTCGCGACCGCCCAGCCGATGCAGCCGGCGGTCTTCACGATGCTCGAGGACGTGCTGGCCATGCCCGTGCGCTGCGTCCTCGCGCCGCGCGCGGGCGTCGCGAACCTCATCAACCGCGGCTACGAGCAGCGGCAGGACCTCGTCACCGAGATCATCGAGGAGATGCCCCTCGACGAGCGGGCCATCGCCTCCGCCGCGAGCAGCGCCGGGCAGTCCACCGACCTCCTCCAGCTCGCGCGCCAGGGCCCCGTCATCCGCCTCGTGAACATGATCCTCTTCGAGGCGCTGCGCCGTCGCGCGAGCGACGTGCACGTGCACCCGATGGAGAGCAAGCTCGTCATCCGCTTCCGCATCGACGGCATGCTGGTCGACGCCTTCTCCCCGCCCCTCTCCCTCGCCCCCGCGATCAGCTCGCGCCTCAAGGTGATGACCGAGCTCGACATCGCCAACCGCCACAGCCCGCAGGACGGCCACACGAGCGTCCGCGTCGGCAGCCGCAAGGTGGACATCCGCTTCTCGTGCATCCCCACGGTGTACGGCGAGCGCCTCGTGCTGCGCCTCCTCGACCAGTCCTCCACGCAGCTCTCCCTCGACGAGATCGGCATGACGCGCCCCATGCAGGCGCAGCTCCTCGACCTCGTCGACCGGCCGACCGGCATCGTCCTCGTCACCGGCCCCACCGGCAGCGGCAAGACCACGACCCTCTACGCCGCCCTCTCGCGCGTCGACCGCGCAAGCCGCAACGTGATGACCATCGAGGACCCCGTCGAGTACCACCTCGAGGGCATCAGCCAGATGCAGGTGAACGTCAAGCGCGGCGTGACCTTCGCCGCCGGGCTCCGCTCCCTCCTCCGCCAGGACCCCGACGTCATCCTCGTCGGCGAAATCCGCGACGGGGAGACCGCGCAGCTCGCGGTGCAGGCCTCGCTCACCGGCCACCTCGTCCTCGCGACGCTCCACACCAACGACGCGCCCAGCGCCATCCCGCGCCTCACCGACATCGGCATCGAGCCCTACCTCATCACCAGCTCGCTCCTCGCGACCCTCGCCCAGCGCCTGCTGCGCCGAACCTGCACCGCGTGCGCCGGCCGCGGCACCGCGGCCGGCGGAGGGCGCTGCGAGGTCTGCTACGGCACCGGCTACAAGGGCCGCCTCGCCGTCTACGAGATCATGACGATGAACGACGAGCTGCGCCGGCTCACCGGGCAGAACTCCGACGCGATCACGCTCTACGAGGCCGCCCGCGCCTCGGGCTTCAAGCCCATGCGCGACGACGCCCTCGAGAAAGTCCGGCTGGGCCTCACCGACGAGCAGGAAGTCTTCCGCGTCCTGCACTGAAGAAGATTCACCGCAGAGGCGCGGAGAGCGCCGAGAAGAGAACGGACTGATTCAAAGGGCTGCGCTTGCGCGCTCTTCAAGCCAGTCTTTCCTCGTCTCATTCTTCTCTGCGTCCCTTGCGGTGAATCTTCTTCTCTTACGCCGCGTTGCAGTCGGCCGCTTCTTCCGCGTTCGTTCCCGGGCGCGTCAGCGCCGACAGCTTCGCCAGATACTCCATCACGACGATGACGTACGTCGCGTGGCTCCATGTGAGCGGCGAGACGCTGATCGCCTCGCCCGTGTGCGGGTGGAACTGCTCCGCGAGCACGCCCGACCGCTCCGCGCGGAAGCAGCACCAGTTGAGGAGGTCCATCGCCTCCGAGAGCTCGTCCTCGGTCTTCGCCCGCGCGATGATGTACTGCGCCCGCCACAGCGAGCAGATCACCCACGGGTTGCCGGGCACCTGCTCGGTCCGGTCGCGCTCGATCTGGTGGTAGTAGTCCTTCTCGTACCGCGCGTAGCCGCCGACGCCGGTGCGCACCGACAGCCGCCGCTGCATCCCCGCCATCTCCGCGACGAGCATCGGGTCGTCGATCGAGAGGGCCCCGAAGGCGAAGAGCCCGAAGTTCGCCGAGTCCGCGGTCATGTCGAGCCGGTAGTGCCCGTCGGGAAGCGGCGTCGCCATCCGCGCGAAACGCCGCTGCTCGCTGTGCCACATGTGCCGCTTGAGCGCCGACACCATCCGGTCCGCCCCCTCGCGGTAGCGCTGCGCGCGGTCGAGCTCCCCGAAGTCCTCGGCGAACTGCCCCGCCGCCCGCAGCGCCCCCACCGTCGCCGCGACGGTGAACGTGTGCACGCCCCGCCGCTCCTCCCACAGGTCCCACGAGGGGTGCGGCAGCCCGTTGCGGTCGCGGTACGAGAGCATCCAGTCCGCCGCGCGCACCACCAGCTGCTGGTAGAGGCTCTTGATGAACTCCACGTCGCGGAAGCACTCGAAGTGCCGGCGCAGCGCCCAGATCACCAGGCTCGTCTCGTCCTGCTGGATCGGCAGCACCCGCTGCCCCTCGACCATCCACGGGTGCCAGCTGCTCGCGAGCTCCGCCGCGGGGTTGTACTTGTGCAGGAAGTACGGGTTGCCGTTGAGGCACCGCGCGCAGTACCGGAAGAACGCGCGCGAGAGCTCGCCCTGGTTGAGCGTCACGAGCGCGCTCGCCACAAGCGCCCCGTCGCGGGGCCAGCAGTAGGAGTAATGGTCGCCCCCGAACTGCGTGATGTCGCTGTCGTTCGCCGCGATGATCGCGCCCGCGTTGTCGATCTGCGTCCGCATCACCAGCTGGCTGCGCACGAAGAGGTCCGCCACGCGCGCGGGCAGCCGCTCGATCCCCGGCACGTCCGCGCGGGCCCACAGCCGCCAGTACGCGCCCGTGCGCGCGATGAGCCGGTCGGGCCCCGTCTCCAGCACGCGCTGGTTGAGCGCCTTCACCTCCGAGTGGCTCGTGCCGCACGCCATCCACCAGGTGACGTAGCTCGTCCCGTCCGCCGGCACCTGCAGGTTGTACCCCAGCGTGCAGTCGACGCTCCCCTGGCTGATCGCGTTGCGGCCGAGCTGGCCGTCCTCCGCGTCCCGCCACGTCCCCTCCGCCCCGCGCACGCGCTTGGTGCCGATCGCCCAGTTGTCGATGCCGCACTTGTTCTCGTCGCAGGCGTTGAAGAGGAAGTACTGGTCGTCCTTGTACACCACCACGCTCGCCGTCGCCGGGTCGTAGTTCGCCGTGTCCCCCACCGGCGTCCCCCGGATCGACAGGTCCCAGTGGCTGAAGATCCGCACGTCGCGGTCGTTGCCCGACAGATCGCGCACCACGCACCGGCGCAGGTACACCGGCTCGTGGAAGTCCACCGCGTCGTGGCACACGATCTCGAGCCCCAGCCCCGCGTGCCGCAGCGTCACATGCGTCACGAGCGTCCCGTCCTGGTACGCCAGCTCCCGCTCCCACCCGTCGTCCTCGATCCACGCGAACTGCCCGTCCGCCCAGACGCCGAAGCGCTGCACGTTCCCGTCCGTGTGGTTGAATTGCCCCACGTGCGGGAAGTAGATGTCCCGGACGCGGTAGAGCCGGTCGAAGGTGATCAGAAGGTCGCCGTTGCCGACGGGGATATCGCGGGGCATTGGAGTGCTGCGGGCGGTGTCGCGGAGGCGCAGCGTACGGCGTGCGCACCGCCGGTGCATCATCGGCTTGCGCGCGTGAGTACTGGAACCCGATGCGCGGAATCGGCGCTCACGAGCCACCCTTGCGCGACGGCCTCGGCAAGACCGTTCAGTTCGCCAGCAACTGGTCCGCCATCGCCGCCGTCATGTCGTCGGCGGAGAGCTCGGGCGGCGACGGATCGACCGCCGCGGCGGCCCGCGCCGCCATATCCCCGATGTACGTGAGCCTGATCCCGAAGTTCTCGCCAACCTTCACGGCGTTGCCGCACCCGATCGCCTTGCCGTTCACGAGCAGGTCGATCTCCGCCTCCGCGTTCTTCGTCAGCTCGATGATCGAGCCCGGGACCAGCCGCACGACCTCCTTGACGCTCATCTGCCGCTCGCCGACACGGACGACGACAGGCACCTCGAGGGCCATCACCTGGCGCAAGTTCTGCTCGTAGCTGGGCACGACCCGCATGACGCAAGGGGCGTGCCGCCCGTCGCTACCCTTGTACGTGGGCATAGCCTCGCACATTCTGGCCATCGAGCGTGTGCAGCAGCGGTTACGAGCGGTGACCGCCGCCCTCGACGCCTCCGGGATCGCCTACGCGGTTGTGGGCGGGAACGCCGTCGCGGCCTGGGTGGGCCGTGTCGACCCCGGCGCTAGCCGCGCGACCAAAGACGTTGATCTCCTCGTGCGCCGCACGGATGTCCCGGCGATCACCGCCGCGATCACGAGGCTCGGCTTCGCACGCGAGGACCTGCGCGACCTAGTTCTCTTCATCGACCCCCAGGAGCCGAGCAAGAAGTCCGGCGTCCATCTCGTGTGGGCCGGTGAGAAGATCCGCCCGTCCTACACCGTGCCGTCTCCAAAGGTCGAGGAGGCCGTCCGCGATCCCGAGGGCTACCTCGTTCTTGACCTGCCGGCGCTCGTGCGTATGAAGCTGACCAGCTTCCGCGACATCGACCGCGTCCACGTCCGCGACATGCTCTCCGTCGGCCTCATCGACGCCCGAGTGCGCGAGTCACTGCCATCTCAGCTCGCGGAGCGTCTCAGCGAAGTCGAATCGTCAATCGACGACTGACACCGTCACTCCACCCGGATCGCCCCCTCGACGTTCGCGTCCGGCGCCCCCGCCGCCCTGAGCTTCACCCGCACCTGCCAGCGCACGCTCGGGTTCTCCTTGGCCGTCGTCGAGGCCGGGTGCTCCCCCGGGACCGCCAGCGCGACCGCCGCCCTCGCCACCCGCCGCCCAGGATCCAGCGGGTCCGGCCCCACAACCGGCGTCACTTCGCGCTTCTCGTCGTGCGGGTGGGTTGTCGTCGTGTTCTTCCCCGCCTGCTGCGTCACCGTGCACCGCAGGCCCGCCAGCCAGGGCGCCAACGCCCGCGCCGGCGCGGCGCACTCCACCACAGCCAGCAACGCCGAGCCCCGCCGCGCGACCGGCGCATCCACCAGAATTCGGGGCCTGCCAAACGCCCGCGCCGCGAGCAGGTACGACGTGCCCGCGACCACCGTGATGATCGTCAACACGCCCGTGATCGCCACCGGCACCCACACCGCACCGGACACGACGCGCACGTGCGACCCGTGCCACGCGCCCAGCCCCGCCGCGACGACCGCGATGGCCGCCGCGGGCAGCAGCGTCCGCGCCGCCGCGCCCGGCGACGGGCCCATCGGCAGCTCGTACAGCGGCGGGTCCGTCCCGGGCACCGGCGTCGGCGGTTTGTCGCGCGGTTCGAGGCTCGCGATGATCAACGCCGCGATCAGCAGCGGGATCGGGCCCAGGATCATCAACAGGTACGGGTGCGACTCGTACCGCTGCATCAGGTAGCCGCGCGACGCATCGTGCGCAGGCACATACATCTGCACGGTCTTGCCCACCGGGTACTTCGCAACCCACTGCTCGGCGGACGCCCGGCTCCTGCTCCGCGGCGAGCCCCCCAGCGGGTAGAAACGCGTCGTCTCGTACTCCTTCCCCGCCACCGCGTACCGCACGCGCACCCGCGGCCCGTGCCGCGTGCGCTTCCCGCTGTAGCGCTTCACCTCGCTCTCGAGCACCACGCCCTCGACGCGCGTGGAGCCCCGGATCAGCCGGGATTGCTGCGCCGCGAGCATCCCGCCCAGCGTGATGATCGCGAGCGTGACGAACCCCCAGAACCAGAGCCAGAAGCGGGCCATGCGGTATTGTCGGCGCGGCGGCACCTACCATCCGCCCGCATGGCGTGGATCACCAAGAACTCGGGCACAATGCAGATCGAACGCCGGGATCAGCCCTACCTGACCCAGGCGATGAAGGACCGCCTCGCGCGCGAGGTCCTGCCGCGCTACGAGCGCTCGATGGGCGCCCTCTTGCCCTGCCTGCACGAAGTCCAGCACGCCTACGGCTGGATCCCGCACCAGGCGATGATGGAGGTCGCCGACTTCCTCAAGATCAAGCCCAGCGACGTCATCGACACCGTGACGTTCTACGAGGAATACTGGACCAGGCCCCGCGGCAAGCACCTGATCCAGGTCTGCCGCAGCATCGCATGCGAGTTCTGCGGCCACGAACGCGTCACCCAGGCGGTGCGCGACCGCCTGGGCATCGACGTCGGCGAGACGACCGACGACGGTCTCTTCACGCTCATCGAGCTCGAGTGCCTCGGAAGCTGCGACACCGCCCCCGTCGCCCTCATCAACGAACAACTGCACGAGCGCCTGAGCCCGGAGGCGATCCTCAAGGCCATCGACGACATCAAGGGCGGCAAGGCCGCCGACGCGCACCACTGAGCATGAGCGCGAGCAACGACCACCCCGGCGCGGGCCAGCCGCTCATGCGCAGCCTCGGCGAGTGCGTCGGCGCCGTCTGGCACGCCATCAAGACCCCCGTCGACGCCCCCGCGCGCGTCGAGGTCGCCCGCCGCGAGCAGACCGCCCGCGTCGAAACCCCGCGCGGCCCCGTCGTCCTGCGGCGCACGGTCATCGACGAGATCGAGCCAGAAAAGCCCGATACGCCGCAATGACGACGCCGCATCGCGGCGCTGCTCGGTCAGGCGAATGAACGAATCTGCGCCAGGATCGAAGGGTCCTTGATCTCCCTGTCGCGCGCGAGGAGCAGCACCTTCGACATCACCTCGGCCGTCTTCGGGTCGCCGTCCGCGAAGGGCAAGAACAAGCGCCCGCGATGCTCCGCCGCGATGGGCACGATCCACACGTGACCGCCCGGGAGCACCTGCACATTCGCCGAGCCCAGGTGCAGGCTGTACTCCGCGAGGTCGCCGCGGATGCGTGCGCGCGTCCCGTCGATTGAGACGTTGCCGAGCTTGAGGAGCGCCGCCGTCTCCTTCACCAGCGCGGCACGCATCTCCACCGTGCTCTGGCTCGCCTCGGGATCAACCCCGCCCCGGTGCGCGACCGACACGACGAGGTCGAGGTCGCGCATCGCCTCGCTGAACACCCGGGGCGGAACGTCGGAAACGCCGACCGGCTCCCACCTCCCCGCCGCCGTGAACACGAGCGAACGCAGCGTGAGCCCCTCAACTTCGGCCGGCGTGTAGAACGCTTCCATGAACTCCAGACGCGCCGTTCGCCGCTCCTTGTAGAACGTCTTCTGCACGCCCTCCTCGCCGCGTGTCACCCAGCCGCGCTGGCCGAGAAGCGCCAGCGCCTGCCGCGGCTGCACCTGGTGCCCCTCGTACCGCTTCGACTCGGACGCGCCCTTCTCCGCCGCCGTCGGTACGTACACCTCGCGGAAGACCTGCTTGAACGGCTGGACGCGCTCCGCGGCGAAGCACTCGCGCTGCCACGTGTGCCAGTCCTTCCGCGCAAGCAGGTCCAGCGGGTGCGCGATCCGGAGCGCGTCCGAGCCCCTGAGCGGCTCGACCTCGCCCGTGCACGACCGCAGCACCTTGCCGTTCTTCTCCGGGTACCCGGCGAGGCCGGGCCGCTCGTCGCCCACGAGCACGAGCCGCCGAAGCATCGCCCGCAGCAGCGGATGGCTCCAGAGCTCCGCGATCTCACCGGCGGTGAACGAGTCACCCCTGCACATCGCCTGCTCGAGCGCGAGGCGCACGCGCGGCCGCGCCCGCTTGAGCTCCGCCGCGCGTTGCGTTAACCCGGCGACGCGCTTGTCCTTCCTCGCCGCGGGGGGCACGCTCGCGAGCGTCTTGCCCTTCTTCTCCGCCGACAGCTCCGGCGCCCCTTCGTCATCCATCGAGAGCGTCACCTTGATGTCGCCCAGCTCGACGGCAACCGGACCCTTCACGAGGTCGGCGAGATCGAGACGTTCCATCGTCCACTGCAGCCGCAGGGGGTCGGGATACCCCGCGGAGCGAGCGAGGTTCTCCATCCCGATGTCGACGGCCCGCTTCTCGCTCGCCTGGAGCATCGATCCGCCGTGCTTTCGGCTCGTGCGCCGGACTTCCTGCATGAGCTTGTAGCGGGCGAGGACCTGCGCCTTTCCGGCGGCCCCCGCCTTCAACGGCACGAGCCCCAGAGCGCGGATCGAGTCCTGGTGGCGCTTGGACTTGATCCGCGCCATCAACTCCCGCTCCGTCGCGCCGCGCCGGTTCATGATCGCGTCCGCGAAGAGCTGCGCCCGCTTGTGGCCGACGCCCGAGCACGCGTACTTCGCGAGGGCGTACACCTCGGCCCACCGCTGTTCGCCGAGCGTGGCGATGACGCGCCGGAACCACGCGATGTCCACCGCCCCGTCGCGCAGCTCGTCGTGTTGCAGCGGCGTTCGTTCCGAGACCGCCGCGGCGAACTGCCTCGTCAGGGGCGTCTCGGAGTACTGCTCCTCGCCCTTGGTGTGGGCGTGGATCCACCAGACGGCGTCCTCGAACCCAGTCCACCCCTTTCCCAGCGCGTGCTCCACGTGCCGCACCCACTGCGGCGCGTCGATCGCCAGCGCGATCATCGCGCCCGTGGCGAGCCCGGCGCCCCTCGCGAGCGCGGCGAATCGCTCCGGCGTGTCGTCGGCGCCGGGGAGCGAGACCTCCACCAGGTGCGTCAGGTTCGCCTGCCGGCTCTCGTCGCTCCACCGGGCGTTGCGCTGCAACGCGTCCTTCCCCAGCGCGGCCAGGCACCGGACGCAGACTTCCGCGCCCCCGGAGTGATTGATGTCCCGCACGAACGCCGAAGCCTCGGTCGGCGCGTCGCCTCGGGCGAGTTCGAGTTCGATCAACCGCTCGCGCAGCCGACGCACCGCGCTCCGCGCGGCCGGAATCTCGGCGGCTCGGCGCTCGATCACGGTGTTGAAGTCATCGTCCGGTTCGTCCTCCTCCCGGATGATTCTGAACGACGACGAGCACATCAAGTGCGAAACGTTCCCGCCCTCGGAAGTCCAGTAGGACCCTGTCATGAGATCGAGCAGATCGTCCTCGGTGGCCTCGCCGGCCTCGACCGCGTCGAAGACGTCCAGCCACGACGGATCGATCCCGAGGTCGCTCGGCGAGTGCGCCGACGAGCCGCTCCGCTGCTTCGCCGCCATCGAGGCCCAGCGCTGCTCCGCGCCCGGACGCGACGCCAGCGCGAGCCGCCACATCGCCCGGCCGTGCTCGGGCGTCCGAGTCGTCACCCCCGAGGTATGAAGGCGTGAGAGCGTGTCGCCCCACGTGCGCATCGAGCGGACGAGCGCGCCGGGCTCCTTCTGCGCCGGCGCCTCTTCCGCGTCGTCATCCGCTTCGGTGTCGAACTCGTCACGCCCGGACGTCGAGTAGTGCCCCGCGGCGACCGCGGCCTCCGCGCTCGCCACGAGCACTTCCGCATAGCCCGGGTCGCCCGCGAGGCGCAACGCCCAGTCGAGGAGGAGCACGAGCGCCCCCTCGGGAACGCTCGAAAGGGCGACTCCCTCCTTCTTCGCCTGAGCGAGGAGATGCTTCGGCCATGCGAGGTGCGTGTCCCACGACCCTTTGCCCTGTGCCCGGAACATGGGCACGGCGAGCTTCGCCCGCAGCAGCTCGAGGCCGTCCGCGTCCCTCGTCGCGTCGGCGCGGTCGACAAGCCACTGGCGGAGCAGCGGCGCGACCGGGCAGCGCTCCCACTCCGCCTCAAGGGGAAACCGCCTGGCCGGTTGGCATGCGCCGGAGAACCATCGCTCGCCGCCGAGCAGCATCTGCTCGTCGCTCGCGAACTTGTTCGACGGATCCCGCGGAACGACGAAGTCCCGGTTCCGGTGCACAACGGCGGCAAGGCTCGCGAGCACCTGCCACGCCGCCTCCGACATCCGCAGGATCGGCTTCGTCCGCGCAGGCATCGGCTTGCTCAGGTTCGTCGGATTGATCAGCCCGAACGCGCCGTCCCGCCTCGGCGCCTCGCCCACCGCGCCGCCGATCGCGTCGAGAAGGACGATCTCGGCCTTCGCGAGCTTCTTCTGCGAGGCCCGCCACGACGCCGCAATGCCTCTCGCGGCGTCGGGGCTGCGTTTCTCGTCAACCATCGTCTTGAGCAGCTCGAGGCCACCCTTTCGCTGCTCGGCGCTCTTGGCGCTCAGGAGCCCATGAGCGAACACCGGGAGTTCATCGTCGGTCAACTGCAACGCCCGCCGGATGGCGAGGGTGCGGACCATTCCGGTCTTGCGCACGAAGATGCTGTGCAGCGCGCCCCGTTCGTCTTCTTTGACCGGCCGGCCCAACAGCGACGCGATCGACGCCTCGATGACGCTTGACGACGCGTCCCTCAGCAAACCGACCAGCGCCTTGCGTGCCACCTCGGAGATCGTCGGAGGGTCCGTTGCCGTGTCCTCGCGCCGGTGTGGGTTGTACGGATGCCATTCCTTGCCGCTGAGCATGTACGCGACCCGCGCCCGCTCCGCCGGCGCGAGGCGCGACAAGTGTGGGACGAGCCGCTCGACCGTTTCCGGTGTCACGGTCGTGACGAGTGCTTCACCGACATGCTCGAGCTTGAGCTTGCCCCCCGTCCATGGCCAGATCGCGGGCGCGAGCTTCAGCTCCTTCCCCGGCACGCGCGGGAGGAAGCGTTCGAGGGCAGCGAACGCGTCCGTCTTCCATGCGCCGTCTTCGCGCTCTCCGGTGCCATACCGGAGCGATGCCGCCGCGAGCGCCGCGACGCGGATGTCCGGGTCGTCCACGCCGCGCGTGAGGACCCGCTTCGCGTCGTCGAGGTTGAGGAAGCGACATCGGTGGCACGCCGCGTATCGAACCAGCGCGTCCTTGTTCTCCATTGCCTCCGAGCATCGGCGGATGCCGTTGTCAAGGTCCTCGAACATTTCGGCCCAGAGCGCGAAGTACACGTCCTGCGGCGAACCGCTCCTGAAGATCGTCGATCGCAGACTTGCGTCTTCTAGGTAGCGGAGTGCCCGCCCGATCGCTTCCTCGATCACCTTGGACGACGCCGAATCCCAGAAGAGCCCGAACCATGTATCCGCGGCCCTGACGACCGACGAGAACCGGCACAGGTCGTGCTCGAGGATGACTCTGCACAGGCGCGCGAACGCCCCTGGGTGCCCCGAAGCGGCCGTCTCCAGGATCGCCTGCCGCAGCCCCTCCTGTCGTTGGGCCGCGAGGAGCACTTTCTCGACGCAGAGCCACGCCTCCCCGTTCGAAGTGGCGAGCAGCGCCTCGAAGACCTGCTCATCCGGACCGCCGATCTCGTGCTCACCGCGCGCGCACGCGATGAGCGTCTCGAGGGTTCGCCGGCCCGTCTCGCCGCCTTCGTCGATGACGCCCGCGACCAGCCACGGCAGACAGGGCGGATAGACGCGCAGGTGCGACATCCACGCGGGGATGTCCTGGACCGGCATCCTGACGGGCCCGAGAGTCTGGAGCGTCTGCCGAAGCCAGCGGTTGCGCAGCCGCTGCAGGTGCTTCGGGTTCGCCGAGCGGAACCGGACGGACCCCCAGCTGTTGATGGGGCATCGGTGGAGCACCCGGAGCCCGGCCTCGATCGCACCGGACCACCCCGGCGCGAGCCGCTCGACGACCTCAGTCCGCTCGCTCTCCGGCAGGAGCAGGATCGCGTCGCCCGCGACGAAGTCCGCCTCGTAATCGGTCAGATCCGGATCGCGCAGCCGCGTGGGGGTCTGCTCGTTCTGTTGCTTCAACAGGCGCCGGCGCCGCTTCTCATCCACCGCACACGCGATCAACTCCCGCTGCTCCGCGGGCAGGTGGCCCAGCCGCTCCGGCACCGACTCCAGCCACGACTCGTCCCGCATCGCCCGCAGCTTCGCCGCGACGTCTTCCTTCCGCATCATCGCTTACGCCCCCGCCAGAAACACCAGCCGCACGAATGTCAGCCGGCTGTCGTCATCCAAGTACACCCGCGCGTCGAGGCTCCGCTGCTCGACGCCGTCGATGATTACCAGGTACAGCCCGTCCTCGAACGCCTGCCAGGCGGCCGCGACCGCCGATCCGTCGTCGACGCGCTGCTCGATCTCGCGCCCCTCGGGCGCGATCCGCCCTCGTGACTCGCCCCGCTCGATCTCCGCCGCGCTCATCACCCGGTCAAGCCGGCGCGCCTCCCGCCGCTCGCGGAACGCGCGGACCTCCGCCCGCACCACGTGCCCGATGAGGTCACGCAGCGTCATCCCACCGTCGCCCGGGTCGGGCCGCGGCGGCGCGGGCACGCCCCAGTCCGCAAAGAGCGGGCGCTTCGAGCCCAGTAAACGGCCTTGAATCGTGAGCATCTCCCCGCCTACTCCGGGCGACGTTAGCACCGGCCCGACGCCGGGGACAGGGGATGGCCCCGGAACGCCAGTGCCGCAAAGGCGACGCGGATCAAAGGGCCCGCTACGCCGGCCGGATGCCCCGCACCACCTGCTGCACGCGCTGCGCCTCGGACTTGCCGACCGACAGCAGCGTCCCCCGGCCGATGCGCCACTCGCTCGCCCCGCGCGTGAAACCGGCGCAGTGCTCCGTGAGGCACCGGTAGAGCAGCTTGAACGCGTCCCGGGGCTGCCGCACCTTGTCGAGCGCGGCGATCAGCTCCTGGCGCGTCACGTCCTCCGCGAAGAGGTCGATGAGCTGCGCCGGCCCCGCGTCCGGCAGGCGGCACGCGTTCATCCGCGCCTCGCACAGGTCGTAGAGCATCGGCCCCGTCCACGACAGCTCCTCCACCAGGTGCTGCTTGTCCAGCCGCGCCTCCTGGAAGAACGCGTTGCTCTCGCGCAGCAGCAGGTGATGAAGCTCCATCGGCAGCAGGAGCTTCACGCCCACGCCCTCCTGCTGCAGGAACTTGTTCGAGAGCATCGGCCACACCACCGCGCGCATCCGGTCCGGGTCGCCGGCGACGATCGTCGGCTCGTCCACGCGGTCCACGACGATCACCATCCCCGTGTAGCCGTAGCAGCGCAGCACCTTGCGCAGCCGGTCGAAGCAGGCGTACCGCGGCGTGTCCGCGTCCGTCAGCGGCAGGTTCCCCGCGTCGCGCAGGCTCGGCGGCAGCAGGCGCAGCCCGCGGGCGTAGCTGATGTCGCCGCGCGCCAGCACGCGGACCTGCCGCCGCACGCGGTGCGCGGCCCGGAGGAGCGCCAGCCGATCGAGCACCGCCACCTTGAGCGCGACCACGGCGTAGAACCCGACGGCCCCGAAGAACCCCCACCGCACCCACTCCTCCGGCGCACCGCGCAGGATCCACCCGAGCTTGTACGCCCCGAGCCCGGCGAGAATCAGCAGCGGCGCGACGTACACGAACGCCAGCGAAGCCACAAGCCCCGGCGGCGGCCAGATGCCCAGCTTGCGGCGCAGCGCCAAGGTCCGCTCCGCCGCGTGCTCCGGCCGGTCGTACAGCGCCTGCAGGAGCAGGATCTCGCGCCGCATCATGCGGTCCAGCTTGCGGATGCTCTTCTTCGCGTCGCTGGGCAGCTCGAAGACGTCGCCCTGGAAGACGTGGCCGAGGAGCGCATCCACAAGCCGGGGCACGACGGTGTGCAGGATCGCGTCCATGTGGTCCACGAGCCGGACGCGCTGCAGGCTCTCGAGGTACGTCTTCCCGCCGGCGCGCTCGTGCAAGCGGTCGAGGAACGGGTTGAGGTCGTCGTACGGGACGAGCAGCACCTTCGCGCCGGGGTTGGCGACGTTGTGCTCGCTGATCTTGCGGCTGACCTGCAGGCGCACGGCGGTCTTGCCGCTCCCCTTCTCGCCGAAGACGACCGCCGAAGACGGCCGGCGCAGGTCCCCGAGCACCTTGTCGAACTCGCTGTGGAAGAGGCCCGAGTCCGTCGCGCTCAGCGTCAGCGCCGCGCCCGCCGTCCCCACCTGCACCGGCCTCGCGGCCGGCATGCTCATCCGCGAGAAGACCGCGTCGCTGCGCGCCTCCTCGCCCCGGAAGGGGTTCTCCGTGAGCTGCCAGTGCTGGAGGAAGTCGGCGACGGTCATGAGAAGGAAGCGAACGAGCGAACAAGCGGACGAGCGGACGAGCGGACGAGGGTTCACCGGGTGCGGCACGCCCCCCCATCGCCATGCGCCGGCGGGAAGAGGGCGCCCGCCGCGCCGGGCGGGCGAGTGGTCTTTTCCTCCTTGGGGCGGGGCCGTTCCCGCCCCGCGGGGGCCCGAAAGCCCCCGCCCCGCCAAAGGCTCTTCACTCCGTCTCCCCGACTCTTCGCCGCCGGCGCGCTCCGCTCAGTGATCCACCTTCACGCCCAGCCCCGGCGTCACCGCGTTCATCGCCTTCGCGAGCGTCGCCTTGTCCTTGGCCTCGAGGTTCAGGCGCAGCAGCGGTTCCGTGTTGCTCTTGCGCACGTTCACCCACCACCCGTCCTTCGCGAAGCAGTCGATCGTGACGCCGTCGAGCTCGTCCATCTGCACGCCGACCTTGCCCGCGAAGCGCCGCTTCAGCTCCGCCAGCGCGCCGTCCTTGTCCTCGATCTGGAAGTTGATCTCGCCGCTCTGCTGGTACCGCGCCAGCGGCTTGATCAAGTCGCTCATCTTCTTCCCGCTGTTCGCGAGCACCGTGAGCACGCTGCACATCGCGATCACGCCGCTGTCCGCGTTGAAGTTCGAGCGGAAGTAGAAGTGCCCCGACAGCTCGCCGCCGAAGACGGCGCCGTGGTCCGCCATCGATTGCTTCAGGAAGACGTGCCCGACGCGCCCCCGGACCGGCCTCCCCCCCGCCTTCGCCACTTCCTCGGCCACGACCTTGCTCGACCGCAGGTCGTACACAACCGGCGAGCCAGGGCTCTTCGCGAGGAAGTGCCTCGCCAGCAGCGCCGTGAGCATGTCGCACCCGACGGCCTGCCCCTTCTCGTCGATCACCATGCACCGGTCGGCGTCGCCGTCGTAGCAGAAACCGACGTCCGCCTTCTCCCTGAGCACGGCCTCCTGCACCTGCCGCAGGTTCGCCGCGACCAGCGGGTTGGGCTCGTGCGCGAAGACGCCCTTGGTGTTCTCGAAGTTCAGCTCGACGATCTTGAGGCCGTGCGCCTCCCCCATCGGCCCCTGCCTGCCGAAGACCTGCGGGATCATCGTCCCGGCCATCCCGTTGCTCGCGTCGATCACGACGCGCACGTGCTTGCCGTGCAGATCGAGATGGCCCCGCACGTGCTTGACGTACGCCGGCCACAGGTCGCGCTGCTCCGTGCGCCCGTGCGCCTTCACCAGCGTCGCCTTGTCCACCATCGCCGCGTGCTTGCGCACCTCGGCCAGGCCCGTCGCCTCCCCCACCGGCTTGGCCCTGCGCTTGCTGATCTTGAACCCGTTGTACTGCGGCGGGTTGTGGCTCGCCGTCACCATCACGCCCCCCGCGCAATCGAGGTGGTTGACGGCGAAGTAGATCATCGACGTATCGCACAGGCCGATGTCGATCACGTTCCCGCCCTGGTCGTTGATGCCCTGGATCAGGTTCTTCGTCAGGGCGGGGCTGCTCGCGCGCATGTCACGCCCCACCACCACGTTCCTCATCATCGGCGTCGTTTCGCCCGCCGCCTCCGCGTCCGCCAGCAGGTACTTGCTCACCCCGTACCCGATCTGCCACGCCATCATGTCCGTCAGCATGTCCGGGTAGGTGCCCCGGATGTCGTAGGCCTTGAAGATCCGACCGAGCATGGGTTTTTCCGGCACGTCGAGCCCTCCGATTGGGCGGCGCTGCGACGCCGCGGCGGGATTCCGCGTCGTTTGGGCCAAGTTAGGGGACGCCCGACGCGATTCCAACAATAGCCGGACGCGATACCGAAAATCTTGCGAACAAATCAGGATCGCAGGGCCCACACCTCGCCCGCCCCGATCGCGAAAAACGATCTTTCGGGACGCCTCGGCACGCGGACGCCCGCCGTGAACGTGTTGAACGCGGGGAGCAGCATCCGCATCGGGTCCACCACGAAGCTCGGCAGTTTGAGAGCGTCCGCGCTCGTCGCCATCACCACGACAGGGTGAATGTGCCCGCAGATCGTCGGTTGCGACGGGTCGGCATCCTCCGGCATGTGGCAGAAGGAGAGAGCGCCGTCGCGGAAGCACCCGTCCACGACGCCGAGATCCCAGACGTCCGCGACGGTTTCGATCTTCCGGTCGTGATTCCCGGGCACGACCACGATCTCGGCACGAATCCCGGCCCGCCACGCGCGCACCGTCTCGACGAGCGTCTCGGTGAGGCCGGCGGGCGCGTGCAGCCAGTCCCCCACCACGATCACGCGCGACGCGCCCGACGATCGGATCGCGTTCCCCAGCGTTTCCAACAGGCGCTCGAGCATCCCGGCGGGCAGGGCGATGCCGTGCGCGGCGAACGTCTCCGTCTTCCCGAGATGTGCGTCCGCGAGGAGAAGGGTCCGCCGCGCCGGCCAATACGCGCACCGGCTCGGGAGCAGACGCAGGCGCTCGCCGCCGAATGAGATCGGGAAGTCGGGCAACGCCTCTTGTTCCCGTGGTTTCCGGGTTTTCTTCGCGGCGCTCCCCGGCGCCTTGCCCGCCTCCATGCGAGCCCATCCTACGTGCCCTCCGCCGCCACGGGTCGCGCGGCGGAAGAATGCTCACCGCAGAGGCGCAGAGAGCGCCGAGAAGAGAATGGATTGATATGAAGAGCTGCGCTCCGTCGCCCTCTTCAAGCCAGTCTCCCCTCTTCTCATCTTCCTCCGCGACTCTGCGGTGAATCTTCTCTTCACTCCCCGCCGAGCAGCCGCCCCCGGATATTCGGCCGCCGCCGCCCGTAATCGTCGTACACGTACGTCGGCGCGCGCCGCTCGCGCAGCGCGTCCGTCCGGTCGTACTGGCTGCGGGGCTCGTCGGGGTGGAACAGCGGCTTCGCGCACGCGCCCATGATCAGGGCGAGCCCGATCGGGACAAGGACGCGCGGGGCACGGGGCGAACGCACGGGGTGCATCAAAAAACAGTGTACCGGCCTTGCGGGGCCGGTACACCGGAGGAGAGAGAAGGTTCCGCCGGGACAGGCCGCCGGTTCAAAGCGCCCTGTCCCCCTCCGGCAGGCTCACGCGCCGGATCACAAGTGCTACGGACGAACGAACGACGAGGTTCGGGTTTTCAGCGCCGCGGCCGGACGCGCCCGTCCACCCGGTGGCGCGAAAAGGGCATGGCCCGATCAGAGCATGACCGTCACGGGCCAACCGCCGGCAACAACCGCCCGTTCCCGTCCAGCCGGACGTCACCCCGCGCGATCAGCTGGCGCAGGCCCTCGTAGACCGCCGCGCACGCCGCCGTCGCCACGTTGAGCGACCGCTCCCCCGCCACCATCGGCATCGCCACGGTGCACTCCGGGTGGGCCCCCAGCAGCGACGCGGGCAACCCCTTCGTCTCGCCCCCGAAGACGAGCGCGTCGCCGAGGCGGTACTCCGCGTCGAAGAACGACCGCGGCGACTTCGCCGTGAACAGCCACATCCGCGCCGGCGGCGGCGAGAGAAACGCCGCCAGCGACTCGTGAACGGTCAGGTCCAGCCGCGGCCAGTAGTCCAGCCCCGCGCGCCGGCACGCCTTCTCGGAAGTGTCGAAGCCCAGCGGCCGCACAAGGTGCAGCGCGCACCCCGTCGCGACGCACGTGCGCCCGATGTTGCCCGTGTTGTTGGGGATCTCCGGCTCGACGAGGACGACGCGGAACGCCGGGGCCCCGCGCGCCGCGCTCACGGCCCGCCCGCGGGCTTGTTGGCCTTGAGCCACGCCTGCTCCGCGGCCCGCCGCGCCTTGACGCCCGGGTCGTTCTGCAGCACCTGGAGGAGCGCCGCCTGGAAGTCGACGACGCGATCCTCCGGGCGCACGGGCGACCAGTACGCCGCCTTCCCGTCGCTCCCGATGATGACGTAGCACGGCCAGGGCAGCCCCTGCGCGCTCTGCTCGCCCGACGCCTCCGTCCAGATGTTGTTGTCCACGCTGAACGCGATGTAATGGTTGAAGTTCCGCGAGCGGCAGAACTCCTCGAACTTCTTGCGCAGCTTCTCCGGGTCCGTCTCGTCCTTGGTCAGCTGCCGGCCCATGAACGACTCGATGTTCGTGAGCAGCCCGACGACGACCAGGTCGCGCCCCTGCTGCTTCTGGAACTGGTCCATCTCCGCCATGTGCTTCTCGAACGTGATGAACGCCGACGGGTGCCAGATGTACGCCAGCACCGCCTTGCCCTTGAGCTCCGGCCTGGTCGGGTGCCAGTCCGTCTCCGGCAGCGTCACGGGGCTGCGCGGCTTCTCCTCGCCGTCCGCGTTCTGCTGCGTCTTGGGACGCTTGGGCCACTTCGCCTTCTCGTAGTCTTCCTCCGACGGCTCGTCGAAGGGCACGTCGGGGATCTTCGTGAGGTTCGCGCTGGCGTTGATCGCCCCGAGCCGGCGCGACTCGACGTCGCGCTTCGCCGCCTCCGCCTGCAGGCGGGCGTTCACGCCCCCCGCGTCCGTCGCGGACTCCGCGATCAGCATGTCCACCGCCGGCTCGACCGACTCGCCCCGCACGTCGGCGAACCGCAGCTGGCCGGCGCGGTCGATGAGGTAAAAGTCCGGGTCCTGATCCACGTCGATCGCGCGCCGGAACTCGCCGTTCGCGTCGTGCGCGACGAGCAGCGTCGCGCCGTCCTTGGCCTTCGGCTTCTTCGCGGTCGCCCACTCCTGCTGGCCGTGCACCAGCACCACGACGAGGTCCTTGTGCTTCTCCGCCAGCGCAGTCGCCGTCGCCACCGCGCGCTTCGCCGTGGGCAGGTAGTCCGTCCACGTCACGATCAGCACCGGACGGCCGTCCGTCGTCGTCTTCGTCAGCGCCGTCCCGTTCTGCCAATCCGCCAGCTTCGCCCACGCCTCCGCCGGGAAGGGTGTCCGCTCGCGTCTGTTGAGCGCCGAGCGCCGAGCGCCCTCGCCCTCGCGCAGGATGGTCGAGTCGTCCGCCGCCCGCGCGAGTGCGCACGAGCCGGCGAGCGCAAGGAACAACGTGGGGAGAATCCGAGAACGGGTGGGCATGCTGCACTCCACGGATGAGGCGGTGAACGAAGCGACCGAGGATAGGGGCGGTGACGGGCTGGAACCCGCGTCAAACCGCGCCGCGGCCTCTGCTTAGGACGCACGAGCGGGCGGCGGGTTCGCACCATTGCCCGCGCCGCCGGCGAGCCGAGCGAGCGCCAGCGCCCCGGCGACACCGACATTCAGGGAATCAACGCCCGCCCGCATCGGTATTCGGACGCTGACGTCGGCCGCGCCGATCGCCTCGGGCGTCAAACCGGGCCCCTCCGCCCCGAGCAGGACCGCCGGCTTGGCGACCGGCCCCAGCTCGTCGAGGCTCCGCGCCCCCGCCGGCGTCATCGCCAGCACCACCCACCCGGCGCCGCGGAGCCGGCCCGCCAGCGCGGGCAGGTCCTCCTCCACGCGCCACGGCACGTGCAGCACGTGCCCCGCCGACACGCGGATGGCCTTGCGATACAACGGGTCGCAGCACCCGGGCCCGAGAATGACCCCGGGCCGCTCGCCGCCGAGCGCCGACACGTTCCGGAAGATCCCGCCCACGTTGTCGTGGTTCCCGATCCCCTCGAGGATCGTGAGCGACGTGCAGCCGAGCAGCATGTCCAGCGGCGGTTGCTCGCCGCGCACCCCCGCGGCGAGCACGCCGCGATGGAACCCGAAGCCGATCACGCTCTGCAGCACGCCCTCGGGCGCGACGAAGACCGTGACTGAGCTGCGCACTCGCTCGCGCTCCCCGATCGCGCCGGCGAGCCGCTCCGCCATCGCACGCGTCGCGAGCACCGAATGCACGTCGTACGGCGACGCGAGCAGCGCCCGCACCACCAGCTCGCTCTCCGCGATGAACACCCCGTGCTCGCCCGCGAACTCGCGCCGGCGCAGCTCCGCGTCCTTCAGGTTCGCGTACGGCGCCAGCCTCGGATCACGCGGATCGGAGATGGCATGCACCAGCGGCATCGTCCTTCTTGTAGGCTCGCCGTCCCGCCGGGCACGTTCTCTCTGAGTGTGGGGCAGGCGTCCCGCCTGCCACCGCGCGCCCCGACGTATTCGCGACATCGTTCTGTACGAGCCCCGACCGCGAGCTCGGGGCGCTCACCCACCGCGCCGCCGCGCCGACTGGCCTCCATCTTCTCACCTACCCACCTGTTCACCTGGTCACCTCCTCACCTTCGAGCGCGGAGAGCTCATCGCCATCTTCACCGGTGAGGGATCCTTCTCTTCTTCCGGGGCGGGGTCTTTCAAGCCTCGTCTTGTGCCACCGAGATGCGAGTCCTCGAGCATCTCGGTGTCTTCTCTTGTGCCACGATCCCTCGCGTCCTCGCGAGTGTCATGCTCGTTCTTCGTGCCACCACCTCGGCGAGTCTTCGAGCCTAGGTGGTGCTCTGCCCGCACTCCGGACACACCGCCAGCACGCCCGCCTCCGTCCGCACCTGATACGCACACCGCACGCACTGGCCGCGCGCACGGCGTCGGTCGGTGCGCCACCCCGGAAACGCGGCGACGAACGGCCATGCCACAACGCCGATCAACGCGGCGAGCGTCACACCGTTCCATACGTAACCCCACCAAAGCACACGTTCGACCGCCTTCGCCGCCAGCGGCGCGCCGGTGAAGGGCCACAAGGCCGACCATGCGCCACGGCGCTCCGGCGGGATCGCATCCAACAACTGTGCCGACGTCACGGCCGGCGCATTCGCACGACTAAGCCCGTTGGTTTCGAACCACGTTTGGATGTTCACGACCTCGCGTACGGGCGCCCAGGCCGCACGCCGCCGGAGACTCAAAGACAACGACAACTTGTATGAGTTGTACGGAATCGAGCCATCGGAAAGCCAACGCTCGTACAACGCCCGAGACTCGGCGTCCACCACGGCGTGGTACGCGCCATCCACATCCGGCACGATCACGAGATACGCCGCATCCCACGGCCGAACGCCCACCACCGAAAGCCAGCCCCGCCAGACGTTCAGCCGCGGAATCCTCCGGTCATACGCGGGGAACGGCGGCATCGGCCGCACCCCCGTCATCCCCACCGACGCCCACGACAGCACCACCACCAAGACACACACGATCAGCGTGCGCGGGCTGCCGAGCACTCGGACGATCCGACGGGCCATGCTGCATTCTTGCAGAGAACCCCGGGAGGTCGCAGATGGCGATCGCTCGCGCCTCCGCTCTTCTCAGCCTCCGCGCCGCTCCGCGGCCTCCACGCTTAATCTCTCGTCGCCTCCGCGATTCTCGGCGCGTCTCCGCGGCCTCCGCGATGATTGAAACCCAAGAACGCCCTCCCTGACGGTCGGGCTACCTGTTCACGCGCGCCCCGCGATGACGAACTCCGCCCTCGTTCGCTCGTCCGCTCGCTTCTGTCACTCTGTGCCTTCGTGCCTCTGTGCCTCCGCGCCTTTCTTCCCACGCACCACGCACAACGCACCACGCACTTCTAATCCCCCGCCGGCGCCCCGCCCTTCCGCGGGTCGCACGCCCCCTGCCACCCACCGCCCGGGTCGCGCCGGATCACCTGCACGTTCGCGATCGGCTGGCGCTTCGTCACCTCGTGCCCGAGCGCCGCGAGCTCGCCGCGCAGCGGCGACTCCAGCAGCTCCGCCTCGAGCTGCAGCGTGTGCGGGCTCCACTGGTGGTGAAACCGCGGCTCGTCGATCGCCCGCTGCGCATCCATGTCGAAGAGCAGCACGTTCAGGATCGACTGCATCGTCCCCGAGATGATCCTCGGGCCGCCCGCGCCGCCCGCGATCATGAACGGCGGCGCGTCCGCATCGTCCGACGCCAGCACGATCGTCGGCGTCATCGACGACAGCGGCCGCTTCCCCGCCGCCGGTCGGTTGAATCGCCCGTGCGACAGCCCGAACGCGTTCGCCTTCCCCGCGCGCGTCACGAAGTCGTCCATCGTGTCGTTCAGAATAAAGCCGAACTCGTCAACGCCCACCAGCGACCCGAAAATCAGGTTGATCGTCTCCGTGCACGCGACCGCGTTCCCCCACCGGTCCACCGCGCACAGGTGCGACGTCCCAGAGTCGTCCTTCGGCGGCGGCGCAACGCCGTACCAATCCTGCTCGCGCGTGCGCGTCAGATCGATCTTCGCCGCGGCGTCGCGCAGCCGCGCCGGGTCGAGGAGCGTCCCCAGCGGCACATCGACGAACCGCGTGTCCCCCAGCCACCGCGCCCGGTCCGCGAACGCGTGCTTGCACGCCTCACACACCAGGTGCACGTACCGCGCGCTGTTGTGCCCGTCCTCGCGCACGATGCGCTCGAGGTCCTCGCGCCGCGCCTCCAGCATCGCGAAGACCTGCGCCAGCACGATCCCGCCGCTGCTCGGCGGCGGCTGGCACAGGATCCGCTTGCCCCGGAACGCCGCGACGAAGGGATTCCCCTCGACGACGCCGTACGACGCGAGGTCCTCGAGCGAGAGTTCGCCGCTCGTCTCGTGCACAGCGTCCACCATCGCCCGGGCGACCTCGCCCCCGTAGAACCCAGCCCGCCCCTCCGCCGCGATCCGCTCGAAGACCCGCGCCTGCTCGGGCACGCGCACGCGATCGCCGAGCGCGACCCCCCCGCGCTTCAAGTACCGCTCCCACACCAGCGGGAACTTCGGCGCGCGCTCCGACCCGCCGCGCACCCACCCGATCACCTCCGCGACGCTCTCCATGTAGTGCGCGTCGACGTCGAACCCCTCGTGCGCCAGCCGGATCGCCGGCGCGAGCACCCGGTCCCGCGGCAGCGTGCCGTACTTCTCCAGAGCGTGCAGCAACCCCGCGACTGTGCCGGGGACGCCCACCGCCCTGCCGCCGTGCGTCGCGGCGTGCGGATCGTCCACGTCTTCGTACGAATCCGCGCGCGTCGCCGCCGGCGCCGTCTCGCGGTAGTTGATACACCGTGTGAGCGGCGCCGCGCCCTTCGCGACCAGCCGCGGGTGCTCACGCAGCCGCACCACCATGAACCCGCCCCCGCCGACGCCGCACGAGTACGGGCGCACCACCGAGAGCGCGAAGCTCGCCGCCACCGCCGCGTCCACCGCGTTCCCGCCGGCGCGCAGCACCTCGGCGCCGGCCTCCGACGCGAGCCGGTGGTCCGCCGCGACGCACGCGCTCGGGAATACCTGCGTGGGCATGCGTGAAGGTACGCCAAAGAAAGAACTCACCGCAGAGGCGCAGAGATCGCAGAGAAGAGAAGTGGCCCGATTTGAAGAGCTGCGCTCGAGCGCTCTCTTCAATCCAGTCTTTCCTCTTCTCATCTTCCTCTGCGACTCTGCGGTGAATCTTCTTGAGCCGCTCTAGACTCGCCCGGTGTCCGCCCCAGCCCCAAAGGTCTGCGTCGTCGGGTCCGTCAACATGGACCTCGCCGTGCGCGCCCCGCGCATCCCCGCGCCCGGCGAGACCGTCCTCGGCATGGGCTACAAGACCTCCCCCGGCGGGAAGGGCGCGAACCAGGCCGTCGCCGCGGCGAGATTCGGCGCATCCGTCGCCTTCATCGGCTGCATCGGCGACGACGCCCACGCCGCGCGCCTCCGCGAGGCGCTCGCCGCCGAGCGCGTCGACACCCACGGCCTGTTGACGCGCGAGGACAAGGCCAGCGGCCTCGCGCTCATCACCATCGCCGAGAACGGCGAGAACGCCATCGTCGTCGCGGCGGGCGCGAACGCCGATCTGACGCCCGAGCACGTCGCCCGCAACGGCCACCTCGTCCGCGAGGCCGACGTCCTCCTCGTGCAGCTCGAGGTCCCGACGACCGCCGTCGCCGAGGCGATCTCGATCGCGGCCGGCGCGGGCAAGGCCGTGATCCTCAACGCCGCACCCGCGCGGGCGCTCCCCCCGGATCTCCTCCGCAAGGTCGACGTCCTCGTCGTGAACCGGGGCGAGGCGTCGCGCCTCCTCGGCGTCGAGGCCGTCCTCGACCCCGCGCGCCTCGCGCTGCGGCTGCCCGAGCTCGGGCCGCCCACCGCCATCCTCACGCTCGGCGCGCACGGCGCGATCCTGGCGCACAAGGGCCGCCCGCGCCGCGTCAACGCCCCCGCCGTCAAGGCCGTGGACAGCGTCGGCTGCGGCGACGCCTTCTGCGGCGTGCTCGCGTGCGCGTGGGCGAAAGTCCACGACGCCGCCAAGCGCCGCCACGCGGACGAATACCCCCTCGCCGAGGAAGCGGTGCGCCTCGCCGCCTGCGCCGGCGCGATCGCGGCGACCCGCAGCGGCGCACTCAGCGCCATGCCCACCGCCGACGAAGTCCGCGCGTTTCTGTCCGCGTAGGCCCGGCGTCCCGCCGGGCACTTCTTCCATGTGGGGCGGGCGTCCCGCCTGCCACCGAGCGCCCGCCGCCGTGTTCCTGTCTCGAGCCACTGGCTCGGCGAGTTTTCGAGCCTAGCCAGCGCTCTTGACCACTCAACCACTCTCCTCTTCACTCCGTCTCTTCGTCTCTCCCTTCCCCTCCGTGCCTTACGCCTCTTTCTTCGCGTGTATGTCATACCACGCCGTGGTCAGCGCGGGCTCGAGCCTGCGCGTGCGCTCGAGCGTCATGAACAGCTCCATGAAGTCGTCCAGCTTCATCCACGCCCCCGGCGTCTCCTCGCCGAACGGCCCGCTGCTGTGCGGGCCGAAGACGTGCTCGGCGTACCGCCCTTCCCGCGGCGGGTCCGGGCACCGCTGCGCCCAGTTGAGGTTCTGGTTCGTCAGCTTGAAACGGTCGTACCCCAGCACCGCGAGGTAGCACGCGTACAGCGAGCTGTGCGCCTCGAAGCTCGAGTACCTGGGCCTGCACCCGCAGCGCAGCATGCCGCGCAGCACGTCGATGTCCCCGCCCTCGATGTCGCTCTTGACGTAATAGACCTCTTCGCCGGGCTCGACATACCCCAGCAGCGACTCGAACCGGATGCACGGCACCGTGATCTTCTCGAAGCGCGTCCCCGCGCGCGTGCCGTACTCGGGGTCCGTGCTGCTCCAGTCGTCCTTGTCGAGGTTGACGTAGAACTCCACGTGCCCGTCGCGGTCGGCGATCGCCGCCTCGACGATCCGCAGCCGCCCGTCGGCCAACGCGCCCCCGAAGGCCTTCCGGCACGCCGCCGCGTGCGACGGATTCGCCTCCACGGCGAGCACGCGGAAGCCCTTCTTGAGATAGAACTCGGTGTCCTCGCCCAGGTGCATGCCGATGTCGAGGATGAGCGGCTCCGCCATGGGGCCGATTCTACCCGGCGCGCGTCATCCCACCAGCTCGTCGTCCGGCATCGCCGGCGCAGGGTGCCCGCTCCGCGCCGCGTTGAAGACCGCGCGCACCAGCTCGTGCCACCGCAGCGTGACCCCGCACTGCACCGTCATCGGCTCGCGCCCCGGCGCTCCCACGCGGAACGTGCGCATCTCGCTCACCACGAGCACGTCCGCGTCGCGCAGGTCGATGCGCCGCACGCGGGGCTTGCCGGAGCCGAGGAACCCGTACTCGATGATGTCCAGCCGCCCCGGCACGACCCGCAGGTACGCGGGCCACAGATACATGAACGGCAGGATCGCGACCGCCATCCCCGCCCAGAAGTGGAACGGCGTGACGGCGCCCGGCGCCGCCCCCGCGAACGGCCGCAGGACCGGGTTCCCATTCTGGACCGCGAGAATCACCAGGGTCGCGGCCACCGTCAGCACCACGTAGAGCACCGTGATCGGCCACATCGCGCCGCGCACCACGCCGGGGATGTAATGGACCGCGGGCTCGAACGGGTCGTCCGTCAACGGCCCGATCGCGATCATGTCGCGCGTGCGCCCGACGAGGCGCAGCCGGAACCGCCTGTCGGGGAGCGTCGCCGCCCGCGCCGGGTGGTCCCGCGGCGGCTTCCTGCCCCGGACGCGCAGAAGGAAAAGCGGCATCAGCACCCCGGCGCACCCCATGAACACCGCCAGCGAGGTGATCCCGCCCTTCACGCCCAGCAGGCGAAGGCCCGTCACCACCAGCAGCGCACAGATCGTCGCGGCCCCCGCCGCGAAGAAGAACGCGGGGATCACCATGCACCGCAGTTCCGTGTCCGCCGGACTCCACTGGAGCGCGCTGGCCTTGATCTCTTCCTTGCTCAACTCCGAGCAATGGACGTCGCGATCAAGGTCCACGACCTTGGGCGCGAACGCCTTTGAAAGACAGGCGGCCGAGGTCTTGGGATCGGCCTCGAACCGCCGCGGCGACTCGGCCACTGGGGCATCCGGTTCCACGCGCTCAGGCTAGCAGGCGGGCCGCGGGCCCGACCGGTCCACCGCGAAGGTTTGTTCGCACTCCAAGCGGTATCCATTCGGGTCCCGCACGCCTCGCGCCCGCCCGGTCCGAGCCACCCCTCCGTCGTCCCGAGCCCCCCGCCCGATCTCTTCACAATTCCGCCGGTTTTTGCGAACCGCCGCCGGCGCGGAAGCACGGGATTTCCCCGGAAAGAACAGCGGTTTTTGCGGTCTCCGGACCGATGAAGTACGGCGACGGACGCTACAATTCCGGCGTCGAAAGCACGCGCAAACTCCGGGGGCTTCGCGGGGCCGATCAACGCCCCGCCGACCCCCCCGCGACCCGAACGGGACGGACAACCATGGCAACAACGACCAAGAACCAGAGCGCGGCCGCGCAGCCGACCGCCGGCGACACCCCCGTGGGCGCGACGAGCGCCAAGTACGGCGCCGAACAGATCCAGGTCCTCGAAGGGCTCGAGGCCGTCCGCAAGCGCCCGGGCATGTACATCGGCGGCACCGGCCTCAACGCCCTCCACCACCTCGTCTACGAAGTCGTCGACAATTCCATCGACGAAGCGATGGCCGGCCACGCGACATTCGTCGATGTCACCATCCAGCCCGACGGGTCCTGCACCGTCGTCGACGACGGCCGCGGCATCCCCGTCGAGCCGATGCGGCACGAAGACCCGAACCTCAACGGCCGGCCCGCGATCGAGGTCGTCCTCACCAAGCTCCACGCCGGCGGAAAGTTCCAGCAAGAGGGCAGCGCGTACAAGGTCTCCGGCGGCCTGCACGGCGTCGGCGTCTCGTGCGTCAACGCCCTCTCCGAGTTCCTCACCTGCGAGGTCTACCGCGAGGGGAGGATCCACACGATCTCCTTCGCGCGCGGCCGCGTCGAGGAGCCCGTGCGCGAGGTCGGCCCCGTCCCCGCGGACGCGACGCGCAAGCGCGGCACCACCGTCACCTTCATGCCCGACGCGGAGATCTTCCCGGAGACCCGCTTCGACTACGAGACGCTCGCCGCCCGCCTGCGCGAGCTCTCCTTCCTCAACCCAGGCGTCACGCTGCGCCTCGCCGACGAGCGCGTGGGCGCCGACGGCAAGGTCCGGCGCGACACCTTCCGCGCCGACAAGGGCCTCCCCGAGTACGTCGAGCACCTCATGAAGGGCAAGACGCCCGTCTCCGAGCTCGTCTACTTCAGGCGCGAGGACGCCGGGCAGAGCCTCGTCGCCGAGATCGCCCTCCAGTACCACGACGGGTACAACGAGACGCTGATCACCTTCGCCAACAACATCAACAACGTGGACGGCGGCACGCACGGCCAGGGCTTCAAGGTCGCCCTCACCCGCACCATCAACTCCTTCATCCGCAAGGCCGGCCTCCTCAAGGAGAAGGACCCGATGCCCAGCGGCGAGGACCTCCGCGAGGGCCTCGTCTGCATCGTCTCCGTCAAGCTCCCCAACCCCACGTTCAACAACCAGCCCAAGGAGAAGCTCCTCAACCCGGAGATCGAGGGCTTCGTCTCCGGCGTCGTCGGCGAGGGCCTCGACCGCTGGCTCGAGGAGCACCCCGCCGAGGCCAAGCGCCTCTGCATGAAGGGCATCGTCGCCGCCCAGGCCCGCGAGGCCGCACGCAAGGCCCGCGAGCTCACCCGCCGCAAGAGCGCGCTCGACAGCGGCTCCATGCCCCACAAGCTCCGCGACTGCAAGACCCGCGACGTCGAGCGCTCCGAGCTCTACATCGTCGAGGGCGACAGCGCGGGCGGCAGCGCCACCCAGGGCCGCGACGTCGAGACCCAGGCCATCCTCCCCCTGAAGGGCAAGATCCTCAACGTCGAGAAGGCCCGCATCGACCGCATGCTCGCCTTCGAGGAGATCCGCACGCTCATCGCCGCCCTGCGCGTCGGCATCGGCAGCGAGTTCGACTCCTCCAAGCTCCGCTACGGCAAGGTCATCATCATGACCGACGCCGACGTCGACGGCAGCCACATCCGCACCCTCCTCCTCACGTTCTTCTACCGCCAGATGCCCGAGCTCATCCGCCGGGGCCACATCTACATCGCCCAGCCGCCGCTCTACCAGCTCGCCAAGGGCGGGAGCGGCAAGGCCAAGAAGGCCACGTACGTCCTCAACGAGAAGGTCCTGGACGACGCCCTCATGGACATCGGCCTCGAGTCCTGCGAGCTCGTCGTCCGCGAGGTCACCGTCCGCGACGAGGCGCAGGTGAGCGTCCGCGAGGTCAAGCGCCTCGGCGGCCAGCCCCTGCGCCGCGCCATCTCCCTCCTCCGCCGCATGACCGAGCTCGTCGAGATCGCCGAGCGCCGCGGCACGCCCTTCGCCAGCCTCCTCGCCTTCCGCAACGCCAACCCCGCCCGCCCCAACACGCTCCCCACCCACCGCGTCAGCTGGCGTGGCGGCGAGCAGTACGCCTGGAGCGAGCAGGCCGCCCTCGACGTCGTCGCTCGCAAGAAGCTCCGCCTCGCCGACCGCGACGACGCCAACGGCCAGACGGAGAACGGCCTCCCCAACCTCGCCACCGTCCGCGAGCTGCACGAGAACCGCGAGCTCGACAAGATCTTCGCCGAGCTCGAGGCCGCGGGCATCCCAGTGACCGTCGAGACCTTCGCCGGCCTCCAGAAGCAGAACGTCACGGGCGAGGCAATCCCCGCGACCTTCGCGTGGGTCTCCACCCGCGCCGTCGAGGAGCCCGCGCCCGAACACGACGAGAGCCACGACGGCGAGACCGCCGTCGTCAAGCGCTCCTCCGCGCACGGCAAGACCGTCGAGGCCCCCAACCTCCGCGCGATCCTCGCGGGCCTGCGCGACATCGGCCGCCGCGGCCTCGAGCTCAAGCGCTTCAAGGGCCTGGGCGAGATGGACGCCGAGCAGCTCTGGGAGACCACGATGGACCCGACGCGCCGCACGCTCCTGCGCGTGAGCGCCGAGTCCGCCAGCGCCGCCGACGCCCTCTTCAGCGTCCTCATGGGCGAGGAGGTCGAGCCCCGCCGCCGCTTCATCGAGGAGCACGCCCTCGAGGTCAAAAACCTCGACGTCTGACGACGCCGGACCTGAGGTCTTCCGAAGCTCCGGGTCAGGTACCGGAGACCGGACCCGGGCGCAGCGAAGGCCCGGGTCGCGGACACCCGAACGCGCACAGCCCCACCAGCACCGTCGCGACCGCGGCGGTCGACGCGTTGAGGTGCACCGTCTCGAAGACCCCGCCGAGCGCCAGGGCGACGAGCCCGAGCACCGGCGCGAACGCGTACGTGCCGACGAGTCCGCCGAACGACGCGCCGGGGTGCGCCCGCCGCGCGCACACCAACCCGCCCAGCACCCCGACGCCCCACAGCGAAACCACCAGCGCGGCCCCGACGACGCCCAGCGTCGCCAGCGCGTGCTGCACCGTCCCGTGCGCGGTTTTGAGCGCCGCCAGCCGGTGCTCCGGCAGCGCGCGCCCCGGCGGCAGCCCCGCCGCGGCCGCACGCGCCCGCTCGTTGAACCGCCCCGGCCCGATCCCGGCCACCGGCCGCTCCGCGAACGCGCCGCGCGCAACGATCGCCGCGAACACGCGCGCGCCCGTGTCGCTCCGGAAGTCGCGCTCCTCCACCGCGCGCCCGACCTCGCGCCACGCGCGCCCGAACCGCTCGCGCACCGGCGCACCCGGCGGCGACGCCACGCCCGCGCCGAGCACAGCCGCCCCCGCGACCACGCCGATGAGCACCCGCCGCCGCACCGCCGCGCCCGCGCTCACGACGACGAGCGCCGCCGCGACGCACGCAACGCCCGCCGCCGCGATCATCCCGCCGCGCGAGCCCGTGAGCGCCGCCCCCGCCAGCCCCGCGCCCGCACCCGCGACGCCCGCCCACCGCCGCCACCCGCGCCCCGCCAGCGCCGGCCCGATGTGCAGCCCCACCGCGACGGCGCACATCACGCCCCCGATCGCCGGCTGGTGCCACCACCCGCTCACGCGCGCGCCCGGATCCGGCGCGGGCGGGTGCGACCACACCAGCGCCGGGACCCCCGCGCGGTGCCCGATCAACTCCAGCGCCTGCGCGACGAACGCGAGCGCGAACCCGACGCACACCGCGCCGATCAGCCACCCGCGCCGCCCCAGCGCCGGGTGCAGCGCGAACAGCGCCCACGCCCACCGCCCGTACCCGAGGTCGTACACCGCGCTCGACGGCGGCCGGCCGTTGATCACGGCGCTCGCCGCGATCCACGCCAGCAGCGCGGCCGCGAGCACGCACGCCGGCTGCCGCCCCACCGCCGGCCACATCCGCCACACGAACGGCAGGCGCGCGACGAACACGCCCGCCGCGAGCGCTCCCGCCAGCTCGACCGCGCCGACCGGACCCGCCACCGCCGCGCACGCGACCGCGCCCAGCGCGTGGTGGAACGGCAGCCCGAACGTCCCCAAAAAGTGATCGTGCTGACTGTCGTACCGGGCCTGCGACCCCGGCGGCCCGAGGCCGCACGCCGCCTCCAACCGCTCCGCGGCGTCGAAGAGCCACCCGATCGCCCGGGGCGTTCGGGGTCCGGCAGGGCTTTCCGGCGCGGCCGTCAAGCCCGATCGTCCGCATGTTGCGCCGCCGTGGCAACCCAAACGCACGATCGGTGTATCAAAGTGACGGACCGACGCCGCCCGCAGCCGCAAAGGCCCCGACAAAGGCCGATGATCCTTCGATCAGGCGGGCGACGGCCGTCGTATGGTTCGTGGTCGGCTCTCGCGCCGGGAGGTGTCGGATGACGGAAGTTCGCAGGGTCGTTCGCGCGGCGGGCCGCCGGCTCTTCTTCATCGACACGCTCCACGCGCTGGCGATCACCCTCTCGATCGCGATGGGCTTGGCCATCCTCGCGCGCGTCGCCGAGCGCGTGCTCGGCCTCTCCACCGCCTTCGCGCCCTGGTGGCAGTGGATCTTCGTCGGCGGCGGCGCCCTCGCCGTCGTGAGCGCGATCGTCTGGGCCTTTGTCCAGCGCCGTCGACCCATCGACGTCGCGCAGGAAGTCGACGAGCGCGCCGATCTCCGCGAGAGCCTCTCCAGCGCGATGTACCTGGAGCGCTCCACCGACGCGTGGTCGCAGAACGTCGTCGAATCGGCCCGGCGCGCCGCTTCGGGCGTGAAGGTCCCCGCCGTGGTGCCGGTGCAGGCGCCGCGCCCGTGGCCCGTCCCCTTCCTCACGCTCATCGCGGGCCTCATCGTCTGGTACGCAGTCCCCGAGCTCGACCTGCTCAAGGTCCGCGAGAAGGAAGTCGCGCAGGAGAAGAAGCAGCAGGAAGTCCTCGCCGTCAAGGCCGAGGTGCAGGAGAAGAAAGAGAAGCTCGCGGAGATGCTCCGCAAGGCCAACGTCGAGACCGGCGCCGAGAACGACGACCTCGCGAAGGAGCAGCCCCAGCTCGAGAATGACCCCGAGGCCATCCGCCGCGCGGCGATCAAGGAGCTGACGCAGCTCACCAACAAGCTCGAGGAGAGCGCTCTCTCCGAGAAGGCGATGCAGAGCGAGGCGCTCAAGGAAGCGATGGAGCAGCTCCGCCAGCCCGGCCCCGGCCCGATGCAGGAGCTCTCCAAGAGCCTCTCCAAGGGGGACTTCGCGAGCGCCAAGGCGCAGCTCGAGCAGCTGAGCAACCAGCTCGCGCAGGGCGACCTCAACAAGGAGCAGAAGGAGCAGCTCCAGAAGCAGGCCGACAACATGGCCAAGCAGCTCGAGAAGCTCGCCGAGAGCCAGGCCGAGCTCGCCAAGAAGCTCCAGGACGCGGGCCTGGACAAGAAGACCGCCGAGGAGCTCGCGAAGAAGGCGGGCGACCCGGCCCAGCTCAAGGACGCGCTCGAGAAGGCCGCGTCGCAGCTCTCCGAGCAGCAGAAGCAGGACCTCATGAAGATGGCGCAGGCCTGCCAGAAGGCCGGCGACCAGTGCAAGAGCATGTCCGAGGGGATGTCCAAGATGGCGCAGGGCATGTCGCAGGATGGCCTGCAGAACATGAGCGCCGAAGGCATGGCCGACCTCGCCCAGGCGCTCTCAGAGGCCGAGATGACCCAGTCCGACATGGAGAATCTCTCCGCCGCGCTCAACGAGGCCAAGGACCAGCTCGCCAAGCTCGGCGGCCAGTGCAAGGGCGGCCAGGAGGGCGACGGCGAGGGAGAGAGCGAGGGCGGCGGCAAGCTCGGCCAGTGGCGCCAGGCCAGCGGCAACAAGGGCGGCCAGGGCCAGAGCGGCCCGCAGTCCGGCCAGGGCAACGGCGACGGCCCCGAGGCCGAGCCCGCGGACTTCGAGCTCGCCAAGAAGAAGGTTGATATCAAGACCGAGAAGGGCCCGATCATCGGCAGCCGCCTCGTCTACGGCGACCAGGTGAAGGGCGAGTCCATCGCCGAGTTCTCCGCCGCCGTCGCCGAGGGCGAGCGCACGCTCGCCGAGGGCATCGACTCCGTCCGTCTCCCGCGCGACCTCGAGGGCCCCGTCAAGAACTACTTCGGCAACCTCAAGAAGAAGGCCGCCGACGGCGCCAAGCCCGCCGAGGCCAAGCCCGAAGAAAAGAAGTAAGAGCCACGCGGTGAGGATCGCGCGGAGCGAAGCTATCTCTCGCCGTTCGTTCCTCGCGGGCGCCTGCGCGCTCGGCGCCGGCCTCGCCGCCTGCTCTCGCCGCGCACCGTCGGCGACCGTCACGCTCTACACCAGCGTCGACGACTTCATCGCGCGCCCCGCCGTGCAGGCCTTCGAGGCCGAGTCGGGCCTGCGCGTCAACCTCGTCACCGACACCGAGGCCACCAAGACCGCCGGCCTCGCGCAGCGCCTCGCCGCCGAGCGCGATGCCCCGCGCGCCGACGTCTGGTGGTCCGGCGAGGTCCTCGGCACCATCGGCCTCGCCCGCGCCGGGCTCCTCGCGCCCTGGTCCCCCGCCGGCGCCGCCGACTTCCCGGGCGGCGCGTGGCCCGCGCACCTCCGCGACCGCGGCGGCCTCTGGTACGGATGCTGCCTCCGCGCGCGTACGATCGTCGCCCGCCCCGCCGCCGGGTTCGCGCCCGCGACGCCGCAGGACCTTCTCGACGATCGCCTCCGCGCCCGCGTCGGCATCGCCCGCCCGCAGTTCGGCACCACACGCTCGCACGTCGCCGCGATGGTGCAGCTCGACGGCGCCCGCGCCGCGCGCGAGTACCTCGCCGCGCTCACGGCCAACGGCGTGCGCATCCTCGAAGGCAACTCCGCCGTCGTCCGCGCCGTCGCCGAGGCCCGCATCGACGCCGGCCTCACCGACAGCGACGACGTTTGGGCCGGGCTCGACAACGGCTGGCCCCTCCGCCACTCCTTCGCCGCCCACCCCGCGGGGGCGGTGCTCATCCCCAGCACCGTCGGCGTCGTCCGAGGCGCTCCGAGCCCCGCGCACGCCGCGAAACTCGCCGACTTCCTCACCGGCGCCGCCTGCGAACGCCTGATGGCCCGGAGCCCGAGCCGCAACCGCCCGGCACGCCCCGCCCTCGCGGCCGAACTCGCGGCCGCGAACCCGCGCACGGTCTTCCCCGACGCCGCGCCCGTCGACTGGAGCACCATGGCCGAAGCGATCGACCAGACCGACGCGCTGCTCGCCGAGTTGTTCCCGCTCTAGACGACGCGGCCGAGTGCGCACGGCGCCGCGCTCCGGGCCGCTCCGCGGGATCGCCCCGCCTCTCCTCCGCGGCCCTACCGTCGCCCGTTGCACCCCGCGCGCGCCGTCATCCCGATCGCCGCGTGCCTCCTCGCCGCGTGCGCCACGCCGCGCACAACGCCCACGACCGGCACGACGCCCACGTCGCGCACGTTCAACGCCGCCCGGAACACGCTCCTCGATTGCGGCTTCCGCCTCGACCGCGTCGACGCGCAGGCCGGCGTGATCACGACGCAGCCGCGCACCAGCGCCGGCCTTCTCGCGCCGTGGCGCGCCGACCAGGGCGACGCCTTCGATCAGACCCGCGAGCTCCTCTCCCGCGAGGGCCGCACGGTGCGCGTCCAAGTCACGACCGACGACGCCGGCCTGGCCGACGCCTCCGTCGTCGTCGCCGTCTCCCGGACGCAGCGCCCCGGCGTCCGCCCGCAGAGCAAGGCGATCGCGCTCACGTCGCAGGCCTACGACCCCGCGCTCGCCGAGCGCGCGTGGTCGTACGAGGCGCCCATCCGCCGCGACGAGCGCCTCGAGCGCGAGCTCGAGCGCGAGATCGCCCGCCGCGCATCTCAGTTCGATCGGTAGCCGAGCGTCCGGGCGATCAGCTCGCCGCGCGTCTTCGCGTCCAGCTTGCGGTGCAGGCTCTTCACGTGGTCGTGGATCGTGTGCTGACTGCGGTGCAGTTCCTCGCTGATCTCCTTGACCGTCCGGCCCAGGATCAGCATGTCCAGCACTTCCTGCTCACGCGGCGTGAGCCACTCGATCACTTCGCCGGAGCCGCGCAGCGCGTCCGCCAGGACGCCCGTGATCAGCCGCGTCGCCGTGGCGACCAGCAGCGCGTGCGAGCGGGCGTCCGCCGGTTCCGCGCCCGCCGCGAGGTACACCAGCACGCGCCGGTCCGCCGGACCGCGAGGAAGCACGCCCACCCCGGCCGTCAGCGCCCCGCGCCCCCGCATCCGCCACACCCGCTCGTGCTCCCCTAGCGACGCCGCCGCGCAGTGCGTCACGCCGTCGCCCCGCGCCTCCGCCCGCTCCGGCGACGGCTCGAGCCCCGCCAGACTCTCGACGCCCAGCCGCAGGTCCGACCCGCGCTCCGCGGCGCGCTGCGCGCCCGCCCGGGACGCGACGCCGATCGATTCCAGCCGCGCGATGCGCCCCGCACCGTCGACACGCGCGAGCGCCACGACCGCGTCCCCGTCGTCCACGACCCGCGCCAACGCGTCCGCCGCCCGCCTGCACAGGTCCGGCGCCGCCACCGCCGGCAGCCGCGCCAGGCTCGCGCCCAGCGCGCTGGCGCGGTCGACCAGCGTCTTGACCTCGCGGATCGTCTGGTCGCCCCGGCCGCCGGTCTGTTCGATAGGCATGAGCATGTCGCAACAACGCACGCGCGGCGTGAGAATCCCGGCGGCTCCCGCGGCCAATATATCGGCCCGTGTGAACACCGTTTCCCCGCGCGCCGCCCGCGAGGGACGGCCCCGCGCGAAAGCGACGCCGCGCGGCAGCCCGCTCGGGTGGACTTCGCTCAAATCCGCGCCGCTTCCGCGCGGCGCCGCGCCCGCCTGTGGCGAAAAAGTGAGCAAAATTCCGCCGTTTTTTCACCGCATACCGTCCCCGCCGCACACCG
Organism: Phycisphaerales bacterium; assembly: GCA_035628115.1. Taxonomy (GTDB): domain Bacteria; phylum Planctomycetota; class Phycisphaerae; order Phycisphaerales; family UBA1924; genus BJHL01. The sequence goes on from DASPKL010000026.1 coordinate 100,405, forward strand.
CACGGAGACCCCAGTTGGCCGCCAACACGCAGCAGCGCATCGTCATCCTCGGCGCAGGCCCCACCGGCCTCGGCGCCGGCTACAGGCTCCGACAGCTCGGCCACACCAACTTCACGCTCTACGAGCGCAACCCGTACGTCGGCGGTCTCGCGCACTCCTTCACCGACCCGCAGGGCTTCACCTGGGACATCGGCGGCCACGTCATGTTCTCGCATTACACCTATTACGACGCGTGCTTCGACGAGCTGATGGGCGACGAGTTCACGCTCAACAACCGCGAGAGCTGGGTCCGCATGATGGGCACCTGGGTCCCCTACCCCTTCCAGAACAACGTCCGCTACCTCCCCAGGCAGGCGGCCTTCGAGTGCATCGCCGGCCTTGTGCGCGCGCAGGGCGGCAAGGGAAAGGTCCCCTCGCCCGCCGCCGCCGAGAACTTCGGCGAGTTCATCGACGCCGTCTTCGGCGAGGGGATCGCCGGGTACTTCATGCGCCCGTACAACTACAAGGTCTGGGCCTACCCGCCCGAACGCATGAACAAGCAGTGGATCGGCGAGCGCGTCGCGGTCATCGACGTCGAGCGCGCGCTCAGGAACGTGATCCTCGGCACCGACGACTTCGGCTGGGGACCCAACAACCAGTTCAAGTTCCCGCTCAGGGGCGGCACCGGCGAGTTCTACCGCCGCTTCGGCCCCAGGCTCGGCCTCACCGAGGACGGGCGCGAGACGCCCGGCGGCCACATCCGCCTCAACAAGACGGTCACCTCCATCGACGCCGACGCGAGGGTCATCACCTTCGCCGACGGCGCGACCGACACGTACGACGTCCTCGTGAGCACGATGCCGCTCGACGTGCTGTGCGGGAAGGTGCTGAAAGAGAGCGAACGAGGGCCGGGCACGCCGCTCGCGGAGATCGCCTCTCGCGCCGCGGGGCTCCTGCACAGCAGCGGCTACATGGTCGGCATCGGCCTCAAGAGCCGCGCGCCCGGCGCCGGCACGCCCGACACCAAGAGCTGGATGTACTTCCCCGAGGAGAACTGCCCCTTCTACCGCGTCACGTACCTCTCCAACTACTCGCCCCACATGACGCCCGACCGCGCGAACTACTACTCCCTCCTCTGCGAGGTCTCCGAGAGCGACGCCAAGCCCACCCCCGGCGACCGGGGCCGCAACCCCGACGCCGTCGTCGACGACTGCATCGCCGGCCTCGAGAACGCCGGCCTCCTCCTCCCCGGCGAGCGCGCCAACATCGTCAGCCGGTGGTGCTACTACGCGGACTACTCCTACCCCACCCCCAGCGTCGAGCGCGACGACATCCTCGCCGACGTCATCCCGTGGCTCGAGGCACGGGGCATCTACTCGCGGGGCCGCTTCGGCATGTGGAAGTACGAGGTCGCCAACACCGACCACTCGCTCATGCAGGGCGTCGAGCTCGTCAACCGCCTCCTCCGCGGCGAGCCCGAGACCACCATCGGCATGTCCTACACCGTCACGCACGACGGCCGCAACGCCGCCGTCCACGAGCGCCCGGCCCACGCCGGCAGCGGCGAGAAACGCCTCGCCGCGGCGGCCGCGTCGAACGGCCACGCCGTGATCGAGGCCAAGCCCGCCCCCCGCGCCGGCGATATCGACGCGGGCGAGGTCGGCGAGGACGAGGTCGGCGTCACGACGAACTAACGCCACCCCGCCGCCACACAAGCCCCGCGCGCACGCACGGGGCGATCAACCCGCCGCGCCGGCGCACGCCGCGTCACCGAACCGCCGGACTCTTCTTCCCTCGCCCCGCGCCCAGCCCCAGGTACCAGGCGCCTCTTCGCGCGCACAAACGCGCTCATGCGCGCCGCGCATCGGCCGCGTTTGTGCGCTGTTTCCGCGACATGCGCCCGCTCGGCCGGATTCCGTCTTGCAACCGCACGCCGCGGCGGTCAAATACCCCCATGGACGACATCGACGCCGCCGTTACCCAAGCCTGGAACAAACTCGCGCCGCAACTCAAGCGCGACCGCGCCGAGGCGCTGCGCCGCGCGCAGCGCATGATGGGAACGACGCTCCGCCGCCCACTCCGCCCCTGGTGCTGCTGCATCCGCGCCGCGGACACACGCCTCGCCCTCAAGGCGCACATCGACCCGAAGGACGCGCTGCGCATCAGCGCCGCCCACACGCTCTACCTCCCCGCGTCCGCGCTGCGCGACCTCTGCACGCCCGTCACGCTCCCGTGGCCCGGCGTGCACTGGCTGAAGGCCGCGGCGAAGATCGGCGTGGACCCCTCCGTCCTCCGCCGCTGGGCGGCGCGCGGTCTGTTGCAGATGCGCACGCAGCCCGCGCGCACGGCGCGCTCACGCGGCAAGCCCGTCCCCTTCGTCTGGAGCCCCTCCCCCCTCGACCCCAATGCCGACCGCGGCCAAGGCCCGCACGAAGCATGGGGCACGCTCTGGCAGCACATCCACGAGGACATCCCGGACGAAGCCGAACTCGAAGTGCGCCGCGTCCACGAACGATCACTCGAGGGCCGCGAGCGCGCGGGCCAGAGCTGGCGATTCATCTGCCCGGGGCTGCACGCGCCCTGCGGCCGCGCGGTGGACCGCCTCTACCTCCCCGTCCCCGTCTGGACGCTGCACCGCGCCCTCGTCGGCGCAATCGAGCAGCCCCCGCCCGATATCCGCTGGGCCTGCCGGCACTGCCACCGCGTCAAGCACCCCTCCTTCGCGAACGAATCGGGCTGGAACGACGTGATCAGCGCACTCACCAGCGGCCTCCTTTACGGGCGCGAGGTCACGCCGCCCCCCGACCTGCCGTGGACGCGGCGGAGCGTCTACCGCCCCCGCCGCTCGCGCACCGCGCCCCAGCGCGAGCAAGCGCAATCACTCCGCGCCGCGGGCATGACCCGCAAGGAAATCGCCCGCGAGATGCGCGTCCCCATGACCACCGTCAAGAGTTTCCTCCGCCAGCGCCGCCCAAGCCCGCGTGCCACGAGTGTGGGCCGTGACACGGCGTCATGAACGGCGAGAGCCTTCCTCTCCCCGCGCCAGCGGGGAGAGGTGGCGGCACAGCCGCCGGTGAGGGGTCTTCTCTTGTGCCACTGGCTCGGCGAGTCTTCGAGCCGAGCCAGTGCTCTTTTCTTCGGCCGTTCAGGCCCCGTCTCGTACCACCACAGCCCGTCCTCGACTTCGTCGTGCTCTTCTCTTCGTGCCACCACCTCGGCGAGTCTTCGAGCCTAGGTGGTGCTCTTCTCTCTTCCATGCCACTGACCGGCCGTCCTCGGACGGTCAGTGCTCTTGACCACTTGACCACTCGACCACTCCGCCACCTCTTCGTGCCCCGCAGGGCACAGGGTTGTAGCCACGGGTGGAGCGGTGCGCAGCACCGCGCGACCCGTGGAAAGCCATTCGATCATCACCGCCCAGGCAGCGGCGGACGAATCGCCCGCCCGCGCCATACGAGCCCCGTGCGCAAGCACGGGCGATCAACCCACCGCGCCGCAACACGCGGTTGTGCCCGACCTCTATCTTCTCACCTCCCCACCTCTTCACCTGCTCACCTCCTCATCTTCGCGCGGGGAGAGGCTGTTGCGCAGCGACGGGCGAGGGGCTCTTCTCCCTCGCGGGGACAGATCGTGTCTTCGCCATCGGCGACGGATTCCCTCTTCATTCTGTGGCACGGGCTTCTAGACCGTGACGTCGCCAGTTGCCATGCTCGGTGCAACACGCACTAATGGGCTCATTCATCTGCAGTGGGCTCGCCGCGCTTGGCATCTTGCGCGGCGACCATCGCGGCAACCACGGCCATGCGGCATCGTTCGCCGCGCTCGATCAAATCTTGCATGTCGTCGTCAATCGTGACCGTCTCGGACTCCGGCAAATGGTCGCCCTCTTCCTTCGCCTTCTTCAGGATTAGGCTATGGACAGCAAGCCACACCTTGTACCGGCTCTCGAACCTCTTGGAGAGTTGCAGGTCCTGCGTCTCAAACTTCTCTCGATATGCAACGAAGTGTGGGAAGACACGGGAGTAATACACAACCAGCTTTCCCGACTCCTCCACGGCTTCAGAAGCAATGGCCGCAGCGCTTCCCGGCCACCCCAAGTTCGCCCACAAGGGATCATCCGTCCCATCGACTGGCCGCACGTCGAAGTCGGGCATGACGATCTTTTGCGCTGCGTCTTTGGCCTTGGGTGGCTCAACTACCAACAGCTCCCGTTCATCTGCGATAGTCTTCAAACCCGGAACGCGAAGCTCAATCGAGATACGCCCTTTGGTGTCTGGTTTCGATTGCTCTGTACACGACACGAGCACCCGCATGCGCCCATCCTTGAGTGGCGTCGAACCGGCTGGCTGGAATCCGTCTCCTGCAACTGCCACGTTGATGGACGACTTCTCCGGATGCTTCGGGTCGTGATATCGGGAGTGGGCGTCCGTCTCTACACGAATGTACTTTTGTTGAGCCGGGTACAGCTCGATCGGTTCGTTCGCAGGCCACACAATGCGAATAAAGGTCGGCGGTTCGTGAACCTCGATGGGATCAGCGCGTCCTCGACCCCCGCCGCCGCCACCGCCACCACCACGGCCACCGCCGCCACCGCGTCCACCGCCACTACCTGTTGTCCTAGTTGACCCGGCGTCTGTTGCAACCTCAAACCCTTGCAACTTGAGCAGGCGCGCGACCTCTTTGCGCATTGCCTGCGTCGCTTCCTTGTCCTCGTCTTCGTGCCTCTGGTCCCGTGCCTGGGCATTGAGCGCTTCTAGCTTCTCATCTGATTTCAGGGCGTTGACGAGCTCTCGTTCCAAGAGGTCATAGACGGTGCCATGCCGGACTGTTTCACGGCTTGAGGCAAACAGATTCTTCTTGCCGGCCAAGCTCAAACTGTTGCAGTCAATATGACAGACAAGGCGTGTCGCCAAGTAGGGCAGCTCAGCATCCTTGCGGATTACTCGAACCGGCATGTCGCCCTGATTCTGGCCATTGAGCGTCAAGACGATGGGGTGTATGGGGTTGACAAACGACGCCGATGGCTTCGTACCGGCCTTCTCGGGTCGGTCAAGCACCCAGTATTCGATGCCAGCGCGCCCATACTCGCCAAGTGGCGCGTAGAACATGGGCATCGAGTGAACAATCTTCGATTCACTCTCGTCGCCCTCGTCTTTGGCCCCGTTCAGTGCGTTGCGCGAGCCCTTGATTACGCGGCGGTAGTCCCGAACTCGGTTGTCGAACCAAATCGGGAGCACCGGATCAAAGAGAACCTCCTGAAGGTGTCCATAAAGGCTGTTCGGCCCCAATGGCGACGGAAAGTGCTTGAGGTCGTAGCCATAGTGCACGCAAGCAGTACCGGGCTTGATGAGGTCAGAGGTTGCCGTCAGCACCCTTCCGCCGAGCACCAAGTACACATAGCTTCCGCCCTTCAGCAGTGGTGGCGGCTCAAACTTGACGACCGTAAAGGCAACCTCATCCGAACCCACCTTTCGGCTTGCGATCAGTGAGAGCTGGCTCGCTACGAACGTGGCCGAGCCCCCTTGCCCATAAGTGCCCGCGAGATGGAGCTTCTCCACTTTGTTCGATTCATTGAGGCTCAAGATCGTGCGGGGCATCTCGTCCGCCGTGAGTCCGATTCCTTGGTCGATGACCTCGACAATCCGGCGGTTCGGCGCTGTCCCCTCTCGGAGTTTTACTGTCACGCGTTGAGCGATGCGGCGACGCTCCTTTGCCTCCATTGCGCTAAGTCCATCCTCCGGGACATTCAACCGAGCAGTCGCTGCCTCTCGCGGCGATTGGCACACCGGCTTACCCGCGTGCTTCACAAACTCGAAGTCGAGTACTGCATCAACGGCATTCGTCACCCGCTCCACAAGCGCGCGACCGGGGTTGGCAGATGCTTCTATCGGTCCGCAGTTATTGCGCCGACCGCCCACCGGCGTCCAGCTCGTGGTCGTGTTTGCTTCGGTGAAGCGTTCGACAGCGACGATCGCTTCTTCAGCCGTGTTCGCCACAATCAACAACTTAAGAAGTTCGTCAGTGGTCATAGACCGTCACCTCCGGCATCGACTCGAACCGCCCCCGCGAGCCGTCGATGTAGTGGCGGTCCGCTTCTACGCAAACCCATCGCCTCTTGAGAGACTCGGCGGCGGCTCCGGTTACGTTGCTGCCGCCGAACGGATCGAACACGAGAGTCTTCGGCATCGTCAAGAACTTGATAAAAAACTCCGCGAGGCCGACGGGCATGCGCGCCGGGTGGAGTTTCAAATTCTTCGCCCTGCAGTAGCTCAAGTAAGTGTCGCCAGACCGAGTATTGGTGAATTGAAGGACATTAGCCGGTATCGCGCCGCCATTATCCGTCAAGAAAGACTCCGCACCAATATCGTGCTCAGACGGGCGTTTCCCGGCATTGTACTTCTTAAGCTTAAGGAGCTTAAGCATGGACGGGCTGTAGGGCATCAAGACTCGTCTGTTGCTTGCGTTTGGCTTCGCAGTAGGCGCGAACCACCAAACATGCGTAAACGAGTCCTTCAGTCTTACACGATCGACCGTTACCCATTGGGCCGGACTCGGAAGCCGGGCCGGGTTGTGACAAACAAATTGCTGGCACAAACGTAGCGCTCCGGCTTCACGGAAGGCCAGAAGCGACTCGATCGCCAGCGTCGACATCGTGGGCTCGCCAGGATTCCAAGAGTTGCCGACTTCAACAACGATTGAGCCATCCGGTTTCAGAAGACGCGTGAGCTTCGGGGCCAACCCCGCCAACCACTGTTTGTATTCTTCTCCAACCAAGTTTCCGTACTTCTTCTTCCGATTTAGCGGGAAAGGAGGCGAAGTGAAGACAAGTTGTACCTTGCCATCCAACTTCCTCGCAGCTTCTGAGTCGAGAAAATCCTCGATCCGGCTGTGATACATTCGCCCGCGGTTCGTTGAGTAGGCGACCGCTGGCTCGCGTCTTTCAGGTGACGGGGCAGAACGTGCTACGGCTGGATCAGTTGGGACTTCGGCGAGTTTCAAGGACGGACGATAGCAATTCTCTGGCTTAGCCGCAGCAGGTGCCTAGCCGTACGCCCACATGGTGCCCGGCGGGACGCCGGGCCTACAGGAAGAGCGGCCGGACCGCTCAAATCCGCGCCGCTCCGCTTCCCCAGCGTTCAAATCCGTGTGGTGCGCGCAACAACACCTTCACGGTCGGGCGAGCTGTTGCGCACGCGGCGGGCATTCTGCCCTGGTTCGCTTCTTTTCTCCGCGCCCCTCCGCGCCCTCCGCGTTCACCCTCTTCTCTTCCCACGCACCACGCACCACGCACAACGCACCACGCACTACTTCTTCAGCCCCTCCGGCACGCCGCCCGGGTACATCTCCTCGATCAGCGCGTTGATGCGCTCGATCCGGTTGCCGGGGTTCGGGTGGCTGCTCGAGAACTCCGGCACGCGGCTGCCGCCGGACGCCTGCTCCAGGATCTGCATCACGCGCACCATCGCCCGCGGGTCGTACCCCGCATCCGCCATGAAGCGCAGGCCCAGCTGATCGCTCTGCAGCTCGTCCTCGCGCCCGTACTTCAGCATCACCATGTTCCCGACCATCGCCGCGGCGTTGGCCGCCATCTGCTGCCCCGCGGCGGTGTCCGACGACCCGACCGCGACCGCGCCGACCAGCCCCTGCGTGAGCTGCGCCTTCGCAAGGCGCTCGGCGCTGTGCCGGCCGACGACGTGCCCGACCTCGTGCCCGAGCACGCCGGCGAGTTGCCCCTCCGTCTCGAGGCGCTCGTACAGAGCCGCGGTGATGAAGATCTGCCCGCCCGGGAGCGCGAAGGCGTTGACGGTCCGCGGATCGGCAAGGAGGTGGAACTCGTACGGGTAGGGCGGGGCCTCCTCCGGGAGCGCCGCGACGATCGCGCCGCCGACGCGGTCCACGAGCGCCTGCGCCGCCGCGTCGGGGTGGAGGCCGCCGAACTCCTGCGCCATCTGCGGCGCGGCCTGGAGGCCCATCGCAACCTCCTGCTCGAAGGAGGCGGCGATGCGCTGCTTCTCGCCCGTCACGGGGTTCACCTGGGTCCGGCTGAAGTAGGTGACGAGGGCGATGATCGCGATCACGGCGCCGATGAGGAGCCGGGGCGAGACGCGCGGGCCGGAGCGCTGTCCGATGCGCTGACCACGGTACGAACGGGCGAGTGCCATGGGGGTACCTCCGAGGGGCAGTTCCCGCCGCTCATGAGAGGGGGATGGAACAACCCGGAGGCTCCTCCCCGGCGTCTTCAAATGAAAACCGGCCGCCCCCTGACGGGAGCGGCCGGGAAACGTGAGTGTGGGAGCCGCCGCTCAGTGATTAGAAGCGGACCTGGCCCTGGAACTGGAGAGCGAACTCGCCCTCTTCCGCGTCGCCGAGGAAGGCGTTGTTGGTCGTGCCATCGAGCGCCGAGCCCGTCCCGAAGATCGGGGTGGTGTCGTCGAAGGCGTACCCGAGCTGGCCGGTGAACTTGACGGCCGTGCTCTCCGGGAAGAGGAAGTGGTTCACGCCGATGAAGGCGAAGTTGATCTGATCGTCGGAGAGACCGATCGAATCGTCGAGGAAGAAGCCGTCCCAGCGGGCGAAGATGCCGGTCTGATCTGTGAGGAAGAAGTGGCCTTGGGCCATACCGCCGAAGTCGTCGCGGTCGCCGCCGGCCGTGTCGACGCTGCTGCCGTAGAGGACGCCGGTGATGGCGTAGCCGGGGCCTTCCCACTGGCCGTCGACGGTGTAGATCAGCACGTCGGCGTCGCTGGTGCCGCCGGTCTCGCCGCCGGACTGCCAGTGGGCGGCGCCGCCGAGGAGGAAGGCGTCGCCGTTGGCGCTGCGCCAGGAGGTGAAATCGTTGAAGCGCGCCCAGTCGCTGCCGACAACGAGGCCTTCGAGGCGGGCGCTGAGGGCGTAGTCGGCCTCGAGCGGGCTGGTGAAGTTGGTGTTGGCCGTGCCGGCGCCGTCGGAGAGCGCGCCGAGGAAGCGGACCATCTCGGCGCGGTACTCGAGCTGCACGCCCTGGCTGTAGCCCTGGCCGAAGTAGGCGCTGGTCACCGAGAAGTCGGTGCCGAGGTGGTCCTCTGCGCCGACGACGACTTCACGGACGACGGGGAGGTTGAACTGGCCCCAGCGGAAGGCCCAGCCGTTGCCGAAGTCCCACTGGGCGAACGCGTCGTCGATCGACGCGACGCCGTCCTCGCCGTTCATCGTGAGCTGGATCTTGTAGCTCAGCTCACGCGACCCGATCGTGCCGCTGGCGCGGAGACGGGTGAGGGGAGTGCTGAAGCCCCAGGTGAAGTCGTCCTGATCGCCGACGCTGTCGCTGTCGCGGAAGCTGGCGTTCAGGTTGAACTGAAGGGCGCCGCCGATCGTCAGGCTGTTGTCGCCGCTGGCGTCGGAGATCGTGAAACCGCGCTCGTTGTAGCTGCCACCGCCCTGGTAGCTCGTGCGGGCGCTGATATCAGCCAGCAGCTCGCGCTGTTCGACCTGACCGTACACCGACGTCGCGAGACCGAGCGTGCCCGCAACCAACACAAGCATCTTCGTCTGCATTCTTCACTCCTTGCAATGCGCTCCCGCCAGACCCATAACCCGCGTTGACGCGGGACTCGATCCGCCGGGACTGAACCCGCGACATCGCGGGCCCGTCAACTCACCCACGTTTCCGGCGGAAGAACGGCTCCCCCGCCAATTCACTCGAAACTTGATCGGGGCTTCGGCCCCGACCGCGTCGATCGGGTGGAACCACCCGATCGCCCGCGTCTCGAACCCACCCGGAAGGGCCCACGCCGCCCCGCCGAGGTCCCCGACTCGCCGTTGTGAGACGCCGCGGACACAAGTGTGTTACCGCTCACTCACAACGACGGACGAGGCGCGATGGTACCTCCCCACTTGCGTGCAGTCCATCCTTCGGCCGGGTCGAGTCGCGCTGGCACAACTTTTCTTGTAATCGGACCCTCGAACGAGGCGGCAATATTTACGCGGCCTGAACACGGCGGCGGGCGTCCGGTCGGTACCATTCCTTCACCAGATGGGCAGCCCGAACGCCCGGGCGTATCCATAAGTGTTTGCAGGCAAAGGATTTGCAATGGCAGCCCGCCGACACATCCTCGTGGTGGACGACGAGCGCGACCTCTGCGACCTGCTCGTTTACAACTTGCGGAAAGCTGGGTACGAAGTTTCGACCGCCCTATCCGGGCGGTCGGCGTTGGACTCAATTTCGCACAGAATTCCCGATCTGGTGCTGCTGGACGTGATGCTCCCGGAGCTGTCGGGCACCGAGGTCGCGGGGCGCCTGCGGGCCAACCCGGCGACGCGGGCGCTGCCGATCATCATGCTCACGGCCAAGGGCGAAGAGGTGGACCAAGTGGTGGGCCTCACGGTGGGGGCGGACGACTACGTCCCCAAGCCCTTCTCGATGAAAGTGCTGCTCGCGCGCATCGAGGCGGTGCTGCGGCGCTCGACGCGTGAGGAGACGGAGACGCGCGTCGTCGAGATGGGCGGCGTCGCGGTGCGCCTCGACACGCACGAGGTGGCGGTGGACGGGGAGCCGGTCAAGCTGACGCTCACCGAGTTCCGGCTGCTGGCGGCGTTGATCGGCGCGGGGGGGAGGATCCTCTCACGCTCCGCGCTGATGGCTCGCACGATGGGTCCGGGCGTCACCGTGACGGAGCGGACGATCGACGTGCACGTGACGGCGATCCGCAGGAAGCTGGGCCGGCGCTCCGGGCTTGTCCGCACGGTGCGTGGCGTCGGCTACCGCGCGACGCCCGAGAACGAGCCGGCCGACAGCGAGGCGGCCGGGGCCGAGGCCTAAGGCCGCGTCACTTCACGATCGCTTCCCACGCGTCCTGCAGGCGCTTGGCCGACACCGGCACGGCGGTGCGGAGGTCCTGCGCGAAGACCTGGACGCGGAACTCCTGCACCAGCCAGCGGAACTCCTCGACCCGTTGCGGGTCGAGGCCCAGTTCCTTCTCGCGCCGCTTGAGTTCCGCCGCCCCGCGCGTGAAGGGCGTGACCTCGGCCATCTGCTTGCGGTCGCGCTCGACGCCCCCACCCCCGATGCGCTGGAGGCGGACGCGCATGGCCTGCAGGTATCGCGGCACGTGGCGCAGCCATTCATATGGAACGGCGACGAGGAAGTCGGGGGGCATGACGTCGCCGAGCTGGTCGCGCATGTCGTTCACGCTCTCGGCGAACGCCGGCGCGCTCGCGGACGCCAGCTCGCGCCCCACCGCCTGGTAGAGCGCGAGGATGTTCGACGCGAGGGGCACGACCTCCTGCACCGCGGCGCTCAGGCGGTCGATACCGCGGTCCGTGCGGAACGCGAACTCCTTCTCGGTGCGGACGGGGAGCATGTCGCCGATGAACGCGCGGTCGGCGATCAGCTCCTGCAGGTGGCCGCGGAGCTTCGCGGCGTTGCCGAGGGGCGCGTACGACAGGGCCATCTTGTCGAAGCCGTGGACCCCGGCGGCGTAGCGGGAGAGGGCCTCCTTCGCCGCGAGCATGAAGAGGCGGCGCGAGCCGGCGCGGGTCGCGGCCTGCGCCGACTCCCACGTGTCGAAGAGGCGGAGGGAGACGGTGGGCCCGTTGTCGGCGATGCCGGGGAAGGCGCCGAAGCGGACGCCGCCGCGCTCGAGCTCGACGCGCTCGGGGAGGTCGCCGAAGTCCCACTGGGTGATCCCCTCGCGCGTGAAGCGGCTGGGGCTGGTGAGGAGGCCGGAGCGCAGACGGGGGGCCAAGAGGGCCTTGAGGGCGTTGAGGTCGCGCCCGGCCGCGAGGACCGCGTCGTGCTCGTCGAGGATCTCGATGCGCATCGTCATCCACGGCGGGAGGGGGACCCCGGCGAGGACGTCGCGCGGCACCTCGTGCGTGGTGACCCTGAGGATGGCGGCGCGGAGGGCGTCGAGGAGCGAACCGTCGCCGGGCTTGAGGTGCGGCATCACGGACTCGGCGAGCGCGGACGCCGGCGGGAGGAGTCGGCGCCACTCCTTGCCCAGGCCTCGCAGGATCGTCTCGACCTTCTCGCGCACGTGCCCGGGGACGAGCCAGGCGAGGCGCTCTGGCGTGACCTGGCCGAGGGCGTCGAGGGGGATGCGGACGGTGACGCCGTCGGCGTCGTTGCCGGGCTCGAGCCGGTAGACGAGCGGGAGCCGGAAGGGGCCGACGTCGAGCGTGTCGGGGTAGAGGTCCGCCGCGGGGAGGGAGACACCGTCCGCCAGCAGATCCTCGAGGGACATATAGAGCAGGCGCGGCTGCTTCTTCGACTCCTCGTGCCTCCACTTCTCGAACGCGCCGGCGGTGTAGACGTCGTGCGGGACACGGGCGTCGTAGTAGCGGAAGCGCTTCTCGGCGTCGGCGACGAGGTTGTTCCTGCGGGTGCGCACCTCGAGCGCCTTGACCTGGTCCTCGATGCCCAGGTTGTGCTGGAGGAAGGTTGGGCGCCGCTCGAGCTCGCCGAGGACGAGCGCGTGGTGGATCATGATCTCGCGTGAGACCTTGGGGTCGACGGGGCCGAAGTGGACGCGACGCTTGGGGACCAGCTCCAGGCCCAGGATCGTGATGCGCTCGTTGGCGATGACGCGCCCGGCGTGCTTGTCCCAGCGCGGGTCGCTGTGGCTGCGCTTGAGGAGGTGCGCCCCCAGCTCCTCGATCCACTCGGGCTGCACGGGCGCGACGGTGCGGGCGTAGACCTTGGTGGTGCGGACGATCTCGGCGGCGACGAGCCACTTGGGGCCGTTGCGGAAGAGCGTGGAGCCGGGGAAGATGCCGAAGCGGTTGCCGCGCTGGCCCGTGTACGGCCCGAGCTCGCGGTCGTTGCCGTCGGCCTTGACGCCGATGTTGCAGAGGAGGCCGGTGAGGACGCAGCGGTGGACGCGGTCGGCGGGGGCCGGCTCGCGGTTGCGGCGGAGGCGCAGCTCGTCGGCCAAGTCGGAGAGCTGCTGGTGCATGTCCTCCCATTCGCGCATGCGGACGAAGCTGATGAACCGCTCCTTGCACCATCTGCGGAGGCGGCTGCCGCCCAGGTCGCGGCGGTTCTGCTTCCAGAGGGACCAGAGGCGCAGCACGGAGAGGAAGTCGCTGGTGGGGTCGCGGAACTCCTCGTGCGCGGCGTCGGCCTTCTCCTGGAGCGCGAGGGGGCGCTCGCGCGGGTCCTGGATCGCGAGGGCCGAGGCGATGACGAGGACCTCGGCGAGGGCGCCCTCGCGGCCGCCCTCCAGGATCATGCGGCCCAGGCGCGGGTCGATGGGCAGACGCGCGAGGTCCCGCCCGAGCGGGGTGAGCGCGCCCTCCTCGGTGACGGCGCCGAGCTCGAGGAGCGTCTCGTAGCCGTCGCGCACGGCGCGCTCGTCGGGGCGCTCGACGAACGGGAAGTCCTCGACCTTGCCGAGGTTGAGCGCGGCCATCTGGAGGATGACGCTGGCGAGGTTGTCGCGCAGGATCTCGGGGTCGGTGAACTGGTCGCGGGCCTTGTAGTCGTCCTCGCTGTAGAGGCGGATGCAGACGCCGGGGCCGGTGCGGCCGCAGCGGCCGGCGCGCTGGTCGGCGCTGGCGCGCGAGACGGGCTCGATCTCGAGTCGCTGCACCTTAGTGCGCGGGCTGTAGCGGTTGATGCGGGCGTAGCCCGGGTCGACGACGGCGCGGATGCCGGGGACGGTGAGGCTGGTCTCCGCGACGTTGGTCGCGAGGACGATGCGGCGGCCGTCGTGGGGCTGGAAGACGCGCTGCTGCTCCTCCGCGCCGAGTCGCGCGAAGAGGGGGAGGACGTGCAGGGGCTGGGGGCCGGGGAACTTCCGGCCCGAGAGGGTCTCGGCGGTCTCGCGGATCTCGCGCTCGCCGGAGAGGAAGACGAGCACGTCGCCGTCGGTCTCCGCGCACACCTCCTGCACGGCGTCCACGATGTGGTTCTGGAAGGCCTCGTCGCGCTCGTCGAGGTCCTCCTCGCCGGGCGGGCGGTAGCGCGTGTCCACCGGGAACGTCCGCCCGGAGACCGTGATGATCGGCGCCGGCCTGCCGCCCTTCGCGAAGTGGCGCGCGAAGCGCTCGGGGTCTATCGTCGCGCTCGTGACGATGACTTTCAGGTCGGGGCGGCGCGGCAGGAGCGTCCGCAGGTAGCCGAGCATGAAGTCGATGTTGAGGCTGCGCTCGTGCGCCTCGTCGATGATGATGGTGTCGTAGGCGAGGAGCGCGCGGTCGTTCTGCGTCTCGGCGAGCAGGATGCCGTCGGTCATCAGCTTGATCAGGTTGCGCGGGCCGGTCGAGTCGCCGAAGCGCACCTTGTAACCGACGAGGTCGCGGCTGCCGAGCTCCTCGGCGACGCGGGCGGCGACGCTGCGCGCGGCGATGCGGCGGGGCTGGGTGTGGCCGATCAGCCCGCGGACGCCCCGGCCGAGCTCGAGGCAGATTTTGGGCAATTGCGTGGTCTTGCCGCTGCCGGTCTCGCCGCAGAGGACGATGACCTGGTGCTCGTCGATCGCCTTCCTGATCTCGTCGCGGCGCTGCGAGACGGGGAGCTCTTCGGGGTAGGTGATCGCGGGCACGCTCGCGCGGCGGAGGGCGAGTCGCTCCTCGGCGCGGGCGACGTCGTCGGCCAGGCGCGCGACCTGGGCGGGGTCCGCGCCGCGGCGGAGGCCTCGGATGCGGTTGCCGAGGCGGGCGCGGTCAACGTTCATCACGCCCGACAGGCGCTCGCCCAGCAGGCCGAGATCGGGCGGTTGGGTGTGCACGGGAGGTCGCCGCGCGGCGTGCGGGGCGGAAGGATAGGGGATTCCGGGATTGCCCCGGCATTCGCGGTTCGTGATTCGGGGTTCGGGGAGCGCTCCCGCGAGACAAGTACGAACGGGCGGTGGTGTTGGTTTGGAGGGAAGAAGTGGTTGAGTGGCGACGTGATCGGGTGGTCAAGAGCACTGACTAGGCTCGAAGATTCGCCGAGCCAGTGGCATGAAGAAAGAGCACGACAAAGCCGGAGAGAAAGAGACACGGGCTGGAAGCCAGTGCCACAAAAAGAAGAGAAGACTCCGCCACGGAGCGGCGGGGGCACCGGGAGAGGACCCCTCACCGGTCGCCTGCGGCGACCACCTCTCCCCGTGAAGCACGGGGAGAGGGAGGGCAATGGGCACATGGTGGCAGGCGGGACGCCTGCCCCACATGAAGACGAGGGAGATCACGGCTCTTGCGCGCCGCCGGCGGCCATGCGGACAACCTCGATGTGCCCGGCGGAGGCGGCGGAGGGGCCGAGGAGGATGAACGTCTGCGCGCCGTTCGTGGTCACGCTCCGCACGATGGAGGGCGAGGCGACGACGCGCGCGGGGGCGGCGTCACCCTGGTCGGCGACGAAGACGACGCCGTCGCCGACGGTCGCGAGCCAGCCCTGGCCGGCGAGTCTGGCCGCGGCGAAGCTGGCGGGGGCGAGCGGGCGGAGCGTCGCGGACGCGGGGTGGTAGATCATCGCGCGCCCGCGCACCGGATGGAAGAAGACGCAGGCGGGCTCGGCGTCGGGTGCGCAGTCGCTCGCGGGGGCGACGGCCGAGGGCTGGAAGGCGGCGCCGACCTGGTAGGCGACGCTCGCGTCGCCGGGTCCGCCGATGCGGAGGGGCGCGAGCTCGTGCGCGATGCGCGCGGGGGCGTCGCCGCTCAGCGCGAAGCCGCGGAGGCGCAGGCCTTCGTCGTCGCTGGTGACGACGAAGACGGCGTCGGGGCAGAGGGTCGCGAGGGGCATGTGGAACCCGGGGCCGAGCGCGACGGCGGATTCCGAGCCGGCGCTCGCGAGGACGAGGTCGCTCGCGAGAGCGTTCTTCGCGCGACGGACGAACGCGAGCGATTCGCCGACGAAGGCGCCGAGGGCGTTCACGCCGTCGCCCTGCGCCACCCAGTCGATCGTGCCGCCCGCCCATGGGAGGATCCCGATCCAGCGCTCGCCGGAGGTGCGCGGCCATTCGATGAGCACGCCCCGGGTGGAGGCGTCGCGCCCCAGCATGACGCCGGCTGGGAGGCCGGCGAGCGCGACCTCACGGAGGCGCTCGGCGTCGTCGCGCGTCGCGTCGACGATCTCGACAACGCGCACGCGCGTGCCGGGGAGGACCTGCGCGCCGTCCTCGCCGAGGATCGCTTCCCACGACGGCGCCTGGCCGCTCTGCACGGCGACGAAGCGTCCGTCGGGCGAGACGAGGGGGAGCGTCTGCGCGTCGTACTCGAGGCGGCCGAGGGGCTGGACCGTCACCTGCACGCGCGAGGATGTGTTCGCCCCTGGGGCGGGCGTCGCGAGGGGGCCGTCGGGGAGGGCGGGCTGCGCCGCCCCGGGCGTGTTCGGCTGCGCGTCGTTCGGCGCGGGGCGCGGCCCGGCGCCGGGACGGTGCGGCGCGACCTCCGTCACGCACGCGGCGCACGCAAGCACGAGCGAGCCCGCGAGGGCGAGTGCGCGCCCCGCCGCGTTCACTTCTGTTCCCGCCCCGGGGAGCGCTTGACGGTGGTGGGCGCCACGAACTCCTCGGGCGCCTGCGCGAACGTGGGGCCGGGGACCTCGCCCACGGCGCGGACTTCCGCCGCGAGGTTGGGGTTGTCCGGCTGGAGGAAGTAGGCGTTGCGCAGTCGCTTGACGTAGCGCTCGCGGTCGCCGAGGTCGCGGTAGAAGTGGGCGAGGAGGATCTGGAGGTCGAAGCTGCGGCCCTGGTCGAGGCGCGCGGCGGTGAGGAAGGCCTGCTGCGCCTCGTCGGGGTGGCCGATCTTCTGCATGTACGTGCCGACGCGCACGTAGTCGCTCGCGCGCCCGCGCTCGGAGGCGGCGCGGTTCACGAACTCCGTGAGGGCGTGCGGGTCGCCCGATTGGAAGAGGGCCTCGGCGTAGGCGTCGGCGATCTTGTCGTTGAGCGGGTCGACGTCGAGGGCGCGGCCGAGGGTCTCCGCGGCGGCCTGCGGGTCGCCGGCGGCGAGCTGGCTCTGGCCCAGGCGCACGCGGACCTCGTTGTCCTCGGGCTTGCGGCCGAGGTAGAAGCCGTAGTCCTTCGCCGCGTCGTCGTACCTGCGGGCGGTGAAGGCCTTGTCCGCGTCGTCCTTCACCACGGGGAGCGGGCGGTTCGATGAGCACGCCGCGAGGACCGCGAGAACCCCGACCACCCCCACCACAGCCACACGTCCGTGCCGAACCATCGCTGACCTCCTGAAAGACGATGTCGCGGGCTCCGCCGCGCACTTCTTGCCGCCAATCATCGTCCGTTGGGCACACTTTAGACCACCCGGCACAGCGCATGGACCAGCCCGAATCGCCAGCTTCCGCACCGGTGAGAACAGTGCTGCTCCGCCATGACGAGCCGGGCGGCGGGTGGCACTTTGATTGGATGCTGGAGCGGCCGGGCGAGCCGTGGCGGGGGCTGCTGACGTTCCGCACGCGGGAGCGGCCGGACGGCGGCGGTGCGACGCTGCACGCGACGCGGCTCGGGGATCACCGGCGGGCGTACCTGGAGTACGAGGGGGAGGTTTCGGGCGGGCGGGGCCGGGTGACGCGGGTCGCGGCGGGCGTTGTCGAGGCGCTGGAGGAGCGCCCGGACGGGGTGCGCGTAGTCGTTCGGTTTGGCGGGGCGCGGGCGGGGTGGATGGGGGCGCCGGGGCGGACCCGGGCGGAGCGCTGGGTCTTTCGGCGATTCTGACTGGCGTGAAACGCCGCGGCGCGGTAGGCTGGTAACGAAGTTCGGTTCGGCGCGAGCACAAGAGCGCTGAGATGCGAGGGGACTCGCATCTCAGTGGCACACGAAAAGGAGACGCCATGGACCGCGACAACCGTGAGACGCTGTCACCGGATGGCCTTGGCGGCGCGGGCATCCCCGCCCCGCCGGGCCCCGCGCGCATCCAAGCCTTCGAGCAGAAGCTCGGGGGGAAGCGCACGGAGGAGTGGAAGCGCGGGACGACGATGTCCGGCGCGGGCGCGACGCACGTGCGCTTCTTTCACAGCAAGCTGAGCGACGAGGGGATCGGGTATCTCGAGCAGCAGGTGAACGACTGGCTCGACGCGCACCCGCAGTGCGAGGTGAAGCTCGTCTCGACGTGCGTGGGCGAGTGGCACGGCAAGCTCGGGAAGGAGCAGCACATCATCGTGCAGGTGTGGGTGTGAGGCGGGGGGCGGACGGACGCTTGGCGTGATCAATGCGCCGGGTGCTGTGGCGGCGTTCGGGGCTCGGGCTTCGGCGATCGTGGAAGAGAAGCGGCGCAGGCGGCACAGACGGCGCGGGCGGCCGTGCGCGAAGCGGATTTCACGCAGGGCGTCCGCCGCGTCGTTCGATGCAAGAGGCGTGTTGAACTTCGACTGGCTCAAGCCGCGGCGGCCTGCGACGGATCATCGTCAGCGCGGGGCGGAGCGCCGCTTCGTGCAGGGGCTCTCGTGCCCGGCGCTGGGGGACGTCGTGGACCTTTCCGTGAGCGGGCTGCGCGCGACGAGCAAGAGGCGGCCCGGCGCGAAGAAGGGCGAGGCGGTGCCGCTGGTCATCACGAACGAAGCGCAGACGATCCGTCTGAACGGCGTCGTCGCGTGGGTGCGCAGGAGCGGCGAGGCGTGGCAGGTGGGCGTGCGCTTCGTCGACGTGCGGCCCGGCGTCGCGGCGGCGCTGGACCAGTTCTCGCGGTACGGGTTCATCAGCACGGACGAGATCAACGACGCGTCGCAGAAGCGTGCGGCGTACGAGGCGAGGGCGACGGACGAGGGCGCGGCGGGGCAGAACGTCCACCGTCCCGGCGCGATGAAGCTCGACGTGGAGAACATCTACGAGGCGCTGGGGCTGCCGGCGGGCGCGGCGCCGGAGCAGATCAGGGTCGCGTACCACAGGCTCGCCATGGAGCTGCACCCAGACCGGAACCCGGGGCCGGACGCGCACGAACGCTTCGCTCGGATCAGCAAGGCGTACCAGATTCTGCGGGACCCGGAGCGGCGGAAGCGCTACGACGCGCTGCTGCGTGGCGAGGCGGCGTGAGATCGGGGTGGTGCTTGGTGCGTTGTGCGTAGGAAGAAGAGCTGAAAGCTGACAGCGCACGGCTGACGGGAGGAAGTTGCGGTTCCGAGCGCCAGAGTGTCGGTTGTACGCGGCCCGATCGCCTTTGCGCCCCGATCCCTTCTTCACCACTTTGTCTCTCCGTCTCTTTCTCAACTTCCAAAACGAAGAAGGCCCGGGGCGATGCCCGGGCCTTGTTGTTGTGAATGCGGGGTGCGTTCAGTCGGCCTTGGAGCCCGTGATCTGCATGCCGTAGAAGGAGCGGTAGACGAAGAACATCGAGACGAGCAGGAAGAAGACGGTGAGGCCGATCGTGAGCTTGGTGTGCTCGCCGCCCGCGAGCTTCATGCTGATGGCGAGCTCGACGGCGAGGAGGCCGAAGAGCGTGGTGAACTTGATCACCGGGTTCATGGCGACGCTGGAGGTGTCCTTGAAGGGGTCGCCGACGGTGTCGCCGACGACGGTGGCGGCGTGCAGGTCGCTGCCCTTGCCGCGGCCGGAGTTCTTGTAGACGGGGTCGGTCTCGACGATCTTCTTGGCGTTGTCCCACGCGCCGCCGGCGTTGGCCATGAAGATGGCCTGGTAGAGGCCGAAGAAGGCGATGGAGACGAGGTAGCCGACGAAGAAGTAGGACTCGTAGAAGGCGAAGGCGAGGGTGGCGAAGAAGATGCCGAGGAAGATGTTGAACATGCCCTTCTGCGCGTACTGCGTGCAGATGGTGACGACCTTCTGGCTGTCCTCGACGCTGGCCTTGGTGGAGCCCTCGAGGCGGATGTTCTTCTTGATGAACTCGACCGCGCGGTAGGCGCCCGTGGAGACGGCCTGGGTGCTCGCGCCGGTGAACCAGTAGATCACCGCGCCGCCGGTGATGAGGCCGAGCAGGAAGGGGGGGTGGAGGAGCGAGAGGTTCTTGAGGTACTGGTCCTCGAGGCCGTGGGTGAGGGCGACGATGATCGAGAAGATCATGGTGGTCGCGCCCACGACGGCGGTGCCGATGAGCACGGGCTTGGCGGTGGCCTTGAAGGTGTTGCCCGCGCCGTCGTTCTCCTCGAGGAACTCCTTGCCCTTGTCGAAGTCGGGGGCGAAGCCGAAGTCGCGCTGGACCTCCTCGCGGATGCCCGGCTGGGTCTCGATGGTGGAGAGCTCGAAGACGGACTGGGCGTTGTCGGTGACGGGGCCGTAGCTGTCGACGGCGATCGTGACCGGGCCCATGCCCAGGAAGCCGAAGGCGACGAGGCCGAAGGCGAAGACGGCCGGGGCCATCATGATCGTGCCGCCCGCGGCGTTCACGGCCGGGAACATCATCGAGACGTAATAGGCGACGGCCATGAGGGCGACGATCGCGATGCCCAGCCAGTACGCGGAGAAGTTGCCGGCGACGAAGCCGGAGAGGATGTTGAGGCTCGCGCCGCCCTGCTCGCTGCTGGTGACGACCTCCTTGACGTGGCGCGAGTGCGTGCTGGTGAAGACCTTGACGAGCTCGGGGATGATCGCGCCCGCGGCGGTGCCGCAGGTGATGATGAGCGAGAGCTTCCACCACCAGGAGTCGGAGCCCTCGCCCGTGCCGATGGTCGGGATGAGGAGCTTTGAGGCGGCGAAGGTGAGGATGACCGAGACGACGGAGGTGAGGATGACGAGGAACGTGAGCGGGTGCTCGAAGTTCATGCGCGACGCGTTGCCGTAGCGGGCCTTGGCGATCGCCTCGTTGATGAAGTAGGAGAGGGCGCTGGCGACGACCATGATGATGCGCATCGCGAAGAGCCAGACGAGGAGCTGGATCTGCACGGTCTGGAAGTCGGGGCCCGCGGTGGCCTGGTTGATCGCGAGCATCACGAAGGTGATGAGGGCGACGCCGGTGACGCCGTAGGTCTCGAAGCCGTCGGCGCTGGGGCCGACGCTGTCGCCGGCGTTGTCGCCGACGCAGTCGGCGATCACGCCCGGGTTGCGGGCGTCGTCTTCCTTGATCTTGAAGACGATCTTCATGAGGTCGCTGCCGATGTCGGCGATCTTGGTGAAGATGCCGCCGGCGATGCGGAGGGCCGAGGCGCCCAGGGATTCACCGATCGCGAAGCCGATGAGGCACGCGCCGGAGACGTCGCCCGGGACGAAGAGGAGGATGCCGAGCATGATGAGGAGCTCGACGCTGATGAGGGCCATGCCGATGCTCATGCCCGCCTTGAGCGGGATCGCGTAGCAGGGGAAGGGCCTGCCCCGGAGGGAGGCGAAGGCGGCGCGCGAGTTGGCGAAGGTGTTGACGCGGATGCCGAACCAGGCGACGCCGTACGACCCGGCGATGCCGACGAGGCTGAAGAGCAGGATCAGGCCGACCTTGCCCGCCGACATCCCGCGGCCGTCCGCGACGTCGGGGTTCGGGATGAGCCAGCCGAAGTACCAGGCCACCGCGAGGGCGATGAAGGCCCAGAGGACCATCAGGAACTTGCCCTGCTGGATCATGTACGACTTGCACGTCGCGTAGATGAGCTCGGAGACGTCGAGCATCGACTTGTGGACCGGCATGCCCTTGAGCTGGGCGAAGATCCAGATGCCGAAGCCCATGCCGAGGACCGAGACGGCGATGCCGATCATCAGCAGCTGGCTGCCGTTGATCGCGCCGTCGAAGAAGCTCACGGTGGAGACGTCGGGGAGCTTGAGGTTGGCCTCGCCGCCGCCCTTGTGGCCGCCGCCCGCCGCGGCGTCCTGCGCGAACGCGGGCGAGCCGAAGAGCGCCATCGCGGCGCACAGCACCGTCATCATCAACCCCGCACGGAGGGCCGAGCAGGCCCCGATGAGTTTCGACGCCATGGGCGTTTGCTCCTGAAGGCTCGGGCGGGGCCGCTTGCTCGCGGCCCGGCGCCGAGGACCGGTTCACTTGGACGACGTTGCGTCAACGACAGCGCGGGAATCGGCGAACCGCCGGCCTGCGCTGGAAAGAACAGCGTGTGGGACGGTTACGGGCGGGCCTTGGTGAACGTCACGGGCGCGTCTTCCTTGAGGCGGCGGGCCACGCTCTTGCGTGCCGCGCGGCGGGCGCGCTCCGAGGGCTTCTCGTAGAACTCCTTGCGCCGCACGTCCTTGGTGAGGCCTTCCTTCTCGCAGAGCTTCTTGAAGCGCCGCATCATGCCCTCGACACTCTCACCGCTCCGAGCCTTCACTCGAATCGCCATGGTCACCTCTGTTTGATCCGATCCACCCTCGCGCCCCGTGCCCGGACGGGCACACCGGCGAAAAGCCCCCGGCGCGTGGCGGGCCTCAAGTAAATGGCGTCGGCGACCCGGATTCAACCCGGTCAAGGCCAGAACCCCGCCCCGGAGACCCCTTTTTCCGGCTTTCCCCGCGAACCGGCCGAAAAGAGATCCCGCCCGGCCGCCGGCCGCCGGCCCGGAACTACCCCATGCGCAAGAACCGCTCGAACCTCGCTTATCTCGTTGCCTTCACCGTACTTCCGTGCATCGGGGCGTGCGCCGGCAAGCCCACGCCGGTGGACACGGGCCGGACGATCGAGGCGACGTACCAAGGCGGGGTGCTGTCCGCGGTTCTGCCCGAGAACGCCCGGGTGCCCGCGATCCTGAGCGCCGCGGAGCAGACGCTCCGCTCCCGGGGGTACAGCGTCGCGAGCCAGAGCGCGACGGATGAGCAAGGGCAGCTCGTCGCCCGGCCACCCCGGTCCACCACCTATCCGCGGGTGACGGTCGCGGCCAAGCGCGTCATGAGCGCGAACCAGGTGACCATCGAGTTCGAGCCGTGGGGCGACCGGGACACGAGCCTGTCGATCCTGGATGGGGTGTTGACGAGGCTGGGGTTGTAAGAGAGGTGCGTGGTGCGTAGGAAGAAGAAGAGACGGAGAGACGAACAGACGGAGTGAAGACCCCTCACCGGTCGCCTGCGGCGACCACCTCTCCCCGTGGAACACGGGGAGAGGGAGGACGAACGACGGTCGGACAACGCGGCGCGTGACGGCGCGGTGGGTTGATCGCCCCGTGCTCGCGCACGGGGCTCGTACGTGACGGGTGTCCGGTGGCAGGCGGGACGCCTGCCCCACACTCAGACGCGCGGGGCGCTGTCGTCGAGGTTCACGAGCGCGTCTTTGTACTGAGCGCGGAGGGGCTCGACGACTTCGGCGATGAAGCGCTCGGTCTGCTCGACGCTGCGGCCGACGTACTTCATCGGGTCCATCACGCCGTCCCAGTCGAGCTCGGCGCTGAGGGGACCGCCGCGGGAGGTGGACCAGAAGCTCCTGTCCGCCTTGAGGCGCTCGAGGAGGTCGTTGTCGAGGCCCTCCTGCTTGACGCGCATGCCGGCGGCCTGCGCGTGCTGCCTGATCAGCTCGTGGTAGTGCTGGCGGTCGCCGCCGAGCTTGACGCAGGCCATGAGGATGTTCTCGGTGGCCATGAAGGGGAGCTCGGCCATCAGGTTCTTGCGCACCATCGCCTCGTGGACGATGAGGCCGCCCGCGACGTTGTGCATGAGGTCGAGCGCGCCGTCGAGGGCGAGGAAGGCCTCGGGCAGCGAGAGGCGGCGGTTGGAGGAGTCGTCGAGCGTGCGCTCGAGCCACTGCGTCGCGGCGGTGTCGTAGGCGTTGCCGACGAGGTTCATGACGAAGCGGGCGAGGCCGCAGATGCGCTCGCAGCGCATGGGGTTGCGCTTGTAGGGCATCGCCGAGGAGCCGATCTGCTTCTCCTCGAAGGGCTCGTCGATCTCCTTGCGGTTGGAGAGGAGGCGGATGTCGGTGGCGATCTTGTGGAGGACGGCGGCGACGGAGGCGAGGTCGGCGAGGATGAAGGCATCCATGATGCGCGGGTACGTCTGCCCAACGAGCTCATGCGTGTACCGCACGTGCTCGTCGTCGCGGATGTCTTCATCGAGTAGCGAGTTCAGCCATCGCTTCTCAAGCACGTCCACCCTGCTGGCGTTCTGATTGAACAAGTTCAGGAACGAGGCTTGAGTGCCTGTAGCGCCGCGCAGACCCCGGAGCGCCGCGAACGGATGGCATCCGTCCCAATAGCGTAAGCGCTCGGAAGTGAGCCAGAGGTCGTAGCCCCACAAGCCACATCGCCGTCCCGCAGTTACAGGTTGCGCAGGCTGGTAGTGTGTGAAACCCAAGGTCGGCAGGCTCTTGTGCTGGCTAGCAACAGCGGCAAAGGACAGGATCACTCGCGCGAGTTTCGTGCTCGTAAGCGAAATTGCCTCGCGGTATATGAGGACATCCGCGTTGCTTCCGATGTCCTCACTCGTGCATCCGAGGTGGATGATGCCCCTGGCCTTCGGGCACGAGTCGCCGAGGGCGTGGACGTGGGCCATGACGTCGTGGCGCAGCTCTCGCTCGTACTTCTCGGCCGCTTGCATCTCCTCATCGGTGATGCCGCGTTCGACGACGGCGCGCAGCTCCTCCACCTGCTCCTTTGAAACGGGCAGCCCCGTCTCGTGCTGGGCCTCGGCGACGGCGAGCCAGATGCGGCGCCACGTGTTGAACTTGTGGCGGGGGGACCAGAGACGGAGCATCTCCTTGCTCGCGTTGCGCGAGGCGAGGGGGGAGGCGTATGTGTCGTAGGGGGAGGTCATGGTGTCCTTAACAGGTAGCCCGACCGTGAGGGAGGGCGTCGATGGGCCGGTGGGTCGGAGCGGCCCGCGCCTCACTGCCGGTGCAGGACGTAGTTTATCTTCTCCGCGACTTTTTCAGGGGCGAAGAGATAGACGGTGCTGCCGTGCCTCGACCATACCCGGGCGTCGGCCGCGACTAGGCCCGCTTCGCGGAGCCGCCGTGTGGACCATGACTTGAGGCTGTTCATGATCCGCTCGGGCTTAGCGTCGGCGGCGATCACGGCGTGGACGTGGTTGGTGCGGACGTTCTGGGCGAGGAGCTCCCAGCCGCGGTAGGAGCAGACGCCGCGGATCGCTTGCGTCACAACGACGCGTTGGGTATCGGAAAGGATGATGGCCTCTTGCGCCAAGTTGTCGCGCTCGAAGTGCTGGAGTTTCTCGCTCGGAGCGATCGGGACGGCGCCGAAGCGATTTTGAACACGGTCAAACGATCCTCGCTCATCGCCGTGCAGCTATGTGCCGTACGTGCGGAACGTGATGAAGTAGGCGAGCGGTCGGTTGTACACGGCGAAAACCGAAGAACGCCCTCCCTCACGGTCGGGCTACCTGTTATGGACGCCCTGCGAGTTTCACCCCGCCTCCATCACGCCCTTGCGTGCGGGGAGCCTGAGGAGGCCCAGGTCGGTCAGCCGGCGCTTGACGTGCTCGGCGATCTGCTCCGCCGCGGCGTGGTAGTCGTTCGCGCTCCCGCCCATGGGGTCGGCGACGTCGCGGCCGGAGGGGTCGAGGACTTCGACTTTGCCGGCGGCCTCGGGCGCGACGTCGGTGATGCGCTTGGCGTGGGCCTTTGTCATCACGAAGATGTGGTCGGCCTCGTCGATCATCGCGCGGGTGAGGGGGCGGGAGCGGTGGCGGCCCGGGTCGACGCGCAGGGCGCGGAGGGCCTCGGCGGCGTCGGGCGTCATGGCGTCGCCGTCGTACGCGCTCACGCCCGCGCTCTCGACGCGCGTGGGGACGAGCGCGGCGCCGTGCCGGGAGAAGTAATGGCGCGCGATCGCCGTCGCCATCGGGCTGCGGCAGGTGTTGCCGGTGCAGACGAAGAGGACCATCTTCTCGACGCGGCGGCGCACGTCTTCTTCGGAGAGAGCGCCGACACTCTCGACGCGGTACCAGCCCTCGCGCGTGAGGCGGATGGTTGTGGACGGGCGGCCGAGGCGCGTGGGGCCTTCGTTGATGACGGCACGCACGCCCGCGCCTTCCGCGATATTGCGCGCGTCTGCGGGCAGCTCGCGTCCGTCGCCGAGGCCGAGGAGACCGACGCGCTCGCCGACGATCGGGCCGGCGTCTGCGCGCCGGAGGACCTCGCGTGTGGTGTCCGCGTCGGGCACGCGCACGTGCACCGCGTCGCCGTCGTCGATCACGCCCGCGGGGACGCCGAGCGCCGCCAAGGCCCTTGTCATCGCCGCCGGCTCGAGCTCGACGAGGAAGCGCACCGGACCTGGAGCGAGCTTCTCGGTCACGTGCTTGGCGATCGGGCCGCCGACGCCGAGCGCCTCGAGCGCCGGGGCGGCGTCGGGGGCGTGCCAGGTCAGGGGCGCGGCCGGGGCCGACCCGACGCGCTCGCGGGCGGCTCGCAGCGTTCCGATGACCCCGGGGTGGCGGGCGCCGCCGAAGACGCCGTAGACCGTCTCGGTGGGCAGAATCACGAGCGCGCCCTCGCGCAGGGCGGTCGCCGCCGCGGCGGTGGGACCGCGGTCGTGCGGGCCTTTGGGGTCTGCGACGCCTGCCATGGGCGGAGTGTAAGATGGTTGTACGGGGTTCGAACGCTCGCCGGGGCGGGCAATGGGGCCGAATCTCCCGCACCGGCAACTCCGGAAGGCGGGCGTGCGAACAGACTTGCGACCAAACCAGGGGACACCCATGCGTCAGCGCGGATTCACGCTCATCGAGTTGCTCGTCGCCATCTTCATCATCGCGGTGCTGGTGGCGCTCGTGGTGCCCGCGCTGTCGCAGGTGCGCAACGCGGCGCGGAAGACCGAGACGACGCAGTTCATGAACGGGCTCGGCCAGGCGATCGCGACGTTCAACCTCGAGAACAAGCGCCCGCCGGGGTACTTCTCCGCGGCGGACATGGGGAGCACGGAGAACGCCACGCGCGGGTTCTCGAACATGCAGAACATGATGCTGGAGCTCGCGGGGGGCGTGGACACGGCGGCGTCGCCGCCGCTGACGGTGGGCCCGACGAACAGCGAGACGGTGGGCGTGGACATCGCGAAGATCGGCCTCACGAGCGCGGGGAGCAAGAACTACTTCACGCCGCAGTCGAAGAACTACCGCAAGCAGAACGGACAAGAGTCGGGGCAGCGCCTGGGGTGGAACGGCGGCGGGAACGACAACGTGGAGCTGCCGGAGCTCGAGGACGCGTTCGGCGCGCCGATCCTGGCGTGGGTGATCGACCACACGGCGGCGCAGCCGGTCAACGCGGTCGCGGACTTCGCGGCGGAGGCGACGCCGGCGGGGAACACCGCGCGGCCGCGGTTCACGTGGAACGGGAACGCGGCGTTTCTCTCCACCGACATCCTCGTGGGCAAGAAGCGCGTGGCGCAGACGAACCAAACGGGCGAGCCCGCGACGGCGCGGAGCCTGCTGGGCCAGCACCGCCCGGCGGCGGAGCGGGCGGAGACGATGACGGGCTTCCTCGGCGGCCCGGGGTCGCCCAAGGACCTCTCGCTGGATACTGATGAGATCCTGCCGACGGGGGCGCGCGGGAGCGTGGTGCTGCACTCGGCGGGCAAGGATGGGGTCTTCCTGAACCGCAGCGATCGGGGCGGCGCCCTGGCCGGGAGCGGGCCGCTGCACTACGGGCTCTGGTTCAAGGACCTCGCGAACAACGCGTGGACGGACGAGAACGGCCGCAGCTCCACGACGGACCTGCTCGATCGCTTCGACGACATCACGCAGACGGCGGAGTGAGACGACCGCCTCATGCTCAAGCTCCAACTCCGCGCGAAAAGACCCAGTCTCTTCGCGACGCGGGGAGGGGAGAGCGGGGGACGCCGGGCCGGCGCTTTGCGCGAACACGCTTCAGGCACGATCAGTGGTACTGGTGCCGCATTCCGGGCACGGCGCATTTGAGGGGATGCCGGCGCGGTCGTAACGGCAGTGCGGGCAGAGGCCGCGGTGGGCTGCGCGGCCGCGGCGGATCGCGGCGACACCGATGAACAGCGCCTGCCACGCGCCCGCGTAGATCGCGGTGTTGGCGGTGAGGCCGAGGGGAAGGACGCCGGTCGGGAAGCCGCTTTCGCTTCCGAAGCCTTGCCAGAACCACTCTTTGCCGCCGACCAGCGGTCTCCTGAAGCCGAACCATCGCTTCGTTCCGAGGTCTTGACCGAGGCAATCGGTCCTGGCCGAGTAACTCGCTGTCCAAGCCGATCGAAAGGGAAGGCCGACGCGATCGACATGGCAGGTGTTCGCGTGAAGAACATCCGCGGGTGAAGCGAGGAACGGCCCGCGTGTGTCGACGCGGCATCGGACGGAGCCCGCGAGACCGCCCAAGTCAACTTCGACTGTTGGAGCGGCGGTGTCGGCGGGAGCGTTGAGATACTCCATCCACAGCATGTCACGCGTCACGCCGAGTGATCTTCGCGGCGTGTCGCGCAGAATCACGGCCCTCTCGGTGAGAAAGCTCGCGGTCGGATGTTCGTCAGGCCCCGTGCTCGGCGATCCCCACTCGAAGTTCACACTGCTAAGCGCGAGAACAACCGCCGCGTTGGTCAGGAGACCAAGACCGACGAGCGCCGCGAGGCGGCGTGGCCGAGTGAGGAGCGAGCGCGCCATGATCGCCTGTACGGGCGGTAGAGGTGCGGGGTTCTGGCCGAGCGTGGGCATGAGGGCGATCGTCACGGGTGGGTACGGGACGCGGCAGGGAGCGAGGTGTCCCGGGCTGCTGCCGCACTTTCCCCGTGGCTACGAACGTCCACGCTGCTGGAGTGAGACGAGCACTGGTCGTCGAGGACGCCGACCAGTGGCACGGAAGAGAAGAGCACGACCCTCGTGAAGACGCGAGGGATCGTGGCACAAGAAGGAGACCCCTCACCGGTCGCCTGCGGCGACCACCTCTCCCCGTGAAGCACGGGGAGAGGGAGGGAGAGGGAGACCGCCGCGGGGCGGCGGGGCACCCAAGACAAGAGTCCGCCACGGAGTGGCGAAGCACCGAGAGCTGATCAGCGGCAGATGTCGCAGCCGCAGACGCCGGGGGCGAAGAAGGGGTCGCGGCCGCTGCGGAGCATCTCGAGGTTGCGGAAGCGCTGGAGCTCGATCTCGGCCTCGGAGAGGTGCGTGGGCGCGCCGGGCTCCTCGGACTTGTCGGGGGCGCCCGTCTTCTCGCGTTTCTCGTCGCTCTTGTTCTTGTCCTCGTGCTTCTTGTGTTCCAGGAGCTTGTCGATGAGGCGCCGGCGCTCCGCGCGGATGCGCTCGCGGTGCTTCGCGTCCTGCTCCAGGCTGAAGAGCTCGCGTCCGTCCACGAACGTGCGCTCGCACTTGGAGTAGGCGGAGAGGGGGACGCCGGACCAGACGGCGATGTCCGCGTCCTTGCCGGCCTCGAGCGTGCCGACACGCTTCTCCACGCGGAGCTGCTTGGCAGGGGCGAGGGTGACGAAGTGGAGCGCCTCCTCGGGCGGGATGCCGCCCACGAGGCGGCCGTACTTGACGGCCTTGCCCGCCTCGACGTTGAGGAGGCGAGCGAGGTTGTTGCTGTCGGAGTTGAAGCTGGTGGTGACGCCGACGCGGTGCATGAGCGGGAGCCCGGCGGGGATCGCGTCCTGCACCTCCATCTTGTACGCCCACCAGTCGGTGAAGCCGCTGCCGCCGCCGGAGTAGTCGCGCACGTAGTCGGCGACCTTGTACCCCTCGAGGATGTGCTGGAAGGTGCCGATCTTGAAGTTAAAGTCGCGGGCGACCTGCGTGAGCATGACGATCTCGTCCTGCCGGTAGCTGTGGCAGTGGACGAGGCGCTCGCCGGCGAGGATCTCGGCGATCGCTTCGAGCTCGAGGTCGCGGCGGGGGCGCGCCGCCGCGTCGTCCGAGCGCATCCACTCCGCGTACTCGCGGGCCGCGGTGAAGCGGTCGCGGATGAGGGTCTCGACGCCCATGCGCGTCTGCGGGTAGCGCTCGCGCGGGTTGTTGTTGCTCCAGTTCACCTGGCGCGGGTTCTCGCCCAGGGCGAACTTGATGCCGGCGATGGCGCCCTCGAAGTGCATGTCGTCCGGGTGCGCGCACCCCCAGCGGAGCTTGGTCGTCTGCGACTGGCCGCCGATGGCGTTGGCGCTGCCGTGGAGCTGGAGGACGGCGGTGACGCCGCCCGCGAGCTGGCGGTACCAGTCCACGTCGTCGGGGTTGGTGACGTCGGCGATGCGGACCTCGGCGGTGATCGCCTGGCCGCCCTCGTTCACGCCGCGGCTGATGCCGGTGTGGCTGTGCGCATCGATGACGCCCGGGGTGATGTGCTTGCCCTCGGCGTCGATGTGAACCGGCGGGCTGGGCATATCGATCCCGAAGTCGCCGCTGCCGAGGCCGACGATCTTCCCGTCCGCGATTGCGATCCAGCCGTTCTCGATGATGCCCCGGTCGGTGTTGGTCCAGAGCGTGGCGTTCGTGATGACGAACGAGCCCTGCGCGGGGACGGCGTCAAGGCCGTAGGGCCCGAAGGGCGTGGGGAGCTTCTCGGGGATGTCCGTCGGCGCTTCCTCGTCGTCCTTTTTCTGATCGAGGACGCGGCGGAGGTGGTAGTCGTGGCTGCTCCCGTCGGGCTCGGTGGCGACGCCGCGCAGCTCGCCGCCGATGCGGGTGAGCTTGTCGGTGCTCTTGCCCTCGCCGCCTAGGGGCTTGAGGTCGTGCGCAAAGGTGATGACGTTCCCTTCGACCTTGAAGGCGTCCGCGTCGATGCGGATGTCGTCCTTGCCCTTCTCCTTGAAGACGACGGTGAGGTCGTTCTTCTCGATGACGAGCTCGACCTGGTCGGGCGCGGCGGGGTCTTTGTCCTTGCCCATGAAGCGGTAGACGCGCCACGTGCCGGTCCACCACTGCTCCGTCTCGGCGCGGCGGGCGGCGAAGGGGCGCGAGCCCTCCTCGCCCATGACGGAGCCGGTCATCGCCGGGGGCTTCTTCTCCCAGTCGATCGCGGCGCGGATGCGGGCGTCCTGCCACGGGCCGTCGGCGCTGGTGACGTTGAACTCGAGGGTTTTGCCGTCCCACGCGACGTCGCGCGCGTCGGAGACGGTCTCGACGCCCTGATCGTTCATGCGGACGAGCTTGACGGTCGGCGCGTCGCTCTTCTCGCCGGGCGTCACACGCAGCACGCCGCCGGCGCTCATCGCTGCGCCGTCGCCGAAGAAGATCTCCCACTCGCCCTTGAGGGTGCGGGGCGTGCGCACGCCGGCGACTTCGAAGAGCGTGCCGCCCGGGAGGGAGACGCGGCCGGTGAAGGACGACGGCGAGTTCCCCGCGTCGAAGACGTAGGTCGCCGCGGCGACGCCGGGCTCGCCGAACTCGTCGTGGTCGAAGACGAAGGAGAGGACGCTCCCCTCCTGCGAGACCTTGCGGGCCTTGACGGTGCGCGTCTCGCCCTCTTCCTTTTTGGTGAGCGTGACCTTGCCGTCCTCGAGCTCGAAGGCGCGGGCGACGCCGTCGCCCGGGTCGGTGAGCGTCCACGTGCCGTCCAGGTCGGGCTTCTCTTTCTCGAGCTCGTGGACCTTGCCGTCCACGAGGATCATGCGGTACTTGGTCTCCTTGTCGAAGACGGGGCCGGTCGTGACGAGGATGTTGGCGCGCTTGTCGGGCTCGATGGTGCCGAGCTGATCGGCGACGCCGAGCATGGACGCCGGCGCGGTCGTGAGAGCGCTCAGCGCCTGCTCCTCGGTCAGGCCGTGCCTGATCGCCTTGCGGAGGTTGGCCCTGAAGTCGTCGCGGCTCTTGAGCTTCGCGGTCGTGAACGCGATGGGCGCCCCGGCCTGCGCGAGGCGGCGCGGGTTCGTCGGCGCCTGCTCCCAGATCATCATGTCGCGCAGCTCGGTGCTCTCGGCCTTGCCGGGGGAGGAGACGTCGGGGGCCTTGGGAAAGTTGAGGGGGATAATGAACGGGAGCGCGTCACGCTTGATCGCGTCGAGGCGCATGAACTCGCGCCCGCTGCCGAGGATCACCGCGTTGGGCTTGCCGCCCCACTCCTCGAACTCGCGCGCGATCTTGGCGGCGCGGAGCGCTTCGAGCGAGTCGCCGCTGTCGAAGAGGAGCCGCGTGCGCTCGAGCGCTCTCGGGCCGAGGTGCCGGAGGCAGCTCACGTCCGCGTCCTCGCCGCGCGGGTGCTCGCCGCCGAACTGCCACTGCGCGTCGGAGAGCGTCTGGCGGATGAGGGCGATCGCGCCCATGAGGCTGTTGGGGTAGCCCGGGCCGCTGAGATCGAAGGCGATGCTCTGGTACGCGTCCTCGCGGTAGACGGGCGGGCGGGCCAGGCTCGCGTCCTCCTCCGCTCGCGCGAGCGACACGACGGCGCTCCTGCCGCGGAAGACGCCGCCACGCGGTGTCACCGCCGCGGCGGCGAAGCCGAGCTCGCGGAGCGACTTGGCGCTGCCGGCGTCGAGGCCGGGGCCGTCGAGTGCGCTGCGCTGCGGTGTGACATCGGTGTTCCAGTGTTGGCCCGGGGCCTTGGCGTCGGGCTTGGGGGCCTCGACCTCGACGTAGGGGTCGATGAAGGCGGGGTAGACGTGCAGGCCGGAGAGGCCGATGACGCGCGGGCCGATCGGCAAGCGCGCGGGCGCGTCGTCGTCGGTGCCGGGCTTGCCGTCGGGGCCGTTGTCGCCGGGGAGGACGGCGCGGATCAGCCCGTCGCGCACGATGACGGTCGCGTGGGGGACCACCGTGTCGGCGTCCACGTGGACGGTGCAGTCGGAGAGGGCGAGCCAGGTAGGGTCGACGCGGCGCGGACCGTTGGCGGGCGGCGCGAGGGGGGAGGCGTGTTGGGCCTGCGCGGCGGCTGCGAGGAGGAGGGCCGTCAGGGCGCCGAGGCGGACGGGGTGGGGCATAACCCGGAGTTTACCGGGGATTTGAAGATGACGCGGTGACAAGGTGACGCGGTGAGGGGTGGGGTGAAGGACAATCGCAATGTGGTCTTGGTGCCGACGATCTGGTGCCGAGTAGAGCATGGTCCTTCTGAAGACAGAAAAGTCGTGGCACAGGACACGGGCTGGAAGTCTGTGCCTCTGGAAGAAAAGAAGAACCCCTCACCGGCGGCGAAGACAGCGCCGTCTCTTGCCGTAGGGCATGGCGAGAGGGAGGCGACTGCTCTTCTCACCGCGTCACCCCCTCACCGCGTCACCGGCGCAGCGGGCCGACGGTGCCCGGCAGGACGCCGGGCCTACAGGAGGACGGAGAACTTACTTGTCGCGCCGGTGCTGCTTCTTGCCCTTGTCGCGCTGCTTGCTGCGGGAGGCGCGTTTTTCCGAGCCGGTCTTGCCGCGCCACTTGCCGGTGTCTTTGTCCCAGCCGCCCGCGCCGCCGAAGCCCGCGCCCTGGGCCGGGGCCATGCCCCCCTCGGCGACGACGTTGCCCTTGCGGTCGAAGACCTGCTTGGCCTTGCCGCCGGCGCGCTTCTCGGCGCCTTCGATCACGCAGTCCATCTGCCGCTTGGCGAGGTCCACGCCCGCGATGCGGATGGTGACGCTGTCGCCGGTGTTGAAGCTGCGGCCGCTCCTGATGTCCACCAGGCCGCCGCTGCGGGCGTCGATCTTCCAGATGGGCGTGAGGTTCTCGCGGGTGACGTCGCCGGGGAGGTCCTCGCTCTTGACGAAGCCCTCGGCGAGGTACTTGTCGATCTGCACGAAGAGGCCGCGGGGGGAGACGCCGGTGACGACGCCCTTGAAGGTCTCGCCGACGAAGCGCTCGAGGAGCTGGAGGACGAGGAAGTTGCGGAGCTCGCGCTCGGCGCTCTCGGCCTTGTCCTCGCGGACGCTGGCGTGCTGGCCGATGGCGATGAGCTCCTCCTCGGGCATGCACGCCTCGGAGCGCATCATGTCGCGCCCGAGGGCGCGGGCCTCCGCCTCGCCCTTGGGGCGCCTGCGGCCGTTGTCGGTGCGCCGGAGGTACTCGGCGAGCGCGCGGTGGACGGTGAGGTCCGCGTAGCGGCGGATAGGGCTGGTGAAGTGCGCGTACGCGCTGCTGGCGAGGGCGAAGTGGCCGACGAGCGCGGGGCTGTACTCGGCCTTGCTCATCGTGCGCAGCACGGCGAAGTGGACGGCGCGGGCGGCGGGCGTGCCGGCGGTGGCCTTGAGGAGGCCCTGGAGCTCCTCGCGGGTGGGGTTGCGCGGGATGCGGAAGCCCGCGACCATGGCGACGCGCCGGAGCGTGTCGACGTCGCCGGGGATGGGCTCGGGGTGGATGCGGCGGAGCAGCGGCACGCCGAGGTTCTCGAAGAGGCGGGCGAGGACCTCGTTGGCCTCGACCATGAACATCTCGATGAGCTTGTGCGTGAAGGCGTCGTCCTCGCGCTCGGCGTCCACGACGTGGCCGCGCTCGTCGTAGATGAGCACGACGTCGGGGAGGTCGAGGGAGATCATCCCCTCGCGGTCGCGCCGGGCCTGGATCACCTTCGCGAGGCGGTCCATCTCGCGCAGCGTCTCGAGGAGCTGGTCGGTGTACTTGGGGGGCGTCTTGGCGTGCTTGCGAGCGAGGGTGAGGTCGCCGTCGATGAGCGCCTGCGCCTCCAGGTACGTGAGGCGCTTGCTGCTCCTGATGAGCGTCTGCGCCACGCCCTCGCTGCGGACGTTGCCGTGGTTGTCGTACACCATGAACGCGCTCTTGCAGAAGCGCGGCACGCCCTCCTGCAGCGAGCAGATGCCGTTGCTCAGCACCTCGGGGAGCATGGGGATGACCAGGCGCGGCAGGTAGACGCTGTTGGAGCGGTCGCGGGCCTCGGCGTCCAGGGGGCTGTCGAGGGGGATGAAGTGGGCGACGTCGGCGATGTGGACGCCCAGCTCCCATCCGTCCCGCGTGCGCTTGATGCTGATCGCGTCGTCGTAGTCCTTCGCGTCCGGCGGATCGATCGTGATGATGAACTCGTCGGTCAGGTCGAGCCGGCCCGGAAGGCCCGCGGCGCCCTTCTCCTTCCACGCGGCGATCTCGGCCTCAAACTGGGCCGCGGCCTCGCGCGCCTGCTCGACGCACTCCTCCGGGTGCGGGCCCGGGAGGTCGTACGCGGCGATCACCGCCTGCGTCTCGACGTCGGGGCGCCCCGCCTCGCCGAGCACGGTGGTGATGACGCCCTCGCCGAGCATGTCGCCGTCCGGGTACACGAGCAACTCGACGACGACCTTGTCGCCCTCGCGCGCGGTGGTGGACTCCGCGTCGCGCACGACAATGGGCTTGGTGATCTGGCGGCCGTCGGGGAGGACGACCCACTGCGTGCCGCGCTTGGTGAGCGTGCCGGCGTAGGCGGACTTGTGGCGCTCGACGACCTCGACGATCTCGCCGGAGAAGCCCTCGTCGCCGTTGGGCTTGCGGTCGCGGTAGACGCGGACCTTCACCGTGTCGCCCGTGAGGGCGTCGCCGACGTTGTCGGGCGGGATGAAGATGCTCCCCTCCCGCACCTTGACGGCGGGGTCGACGAAGCCGAAGCCGCGCACGGTCTTTTTGAAGCGGCCGACGAGCTCCTTGTGCGCGCCGGCGCTCGGGAGCGCGACGTGCCCGCTCTTGCCGATCTCGAGGAGCCCCTCGCCGGCGAGCTCGCGCACGGCGGACTCGAAGTCGCCGGCCTGCTCGGCCGGGATGTTGAGGTCCTTCGCCAGGTCGGCGATGCGCGCGGGCGTGTAATTCTCGTGCGCGAGGTGGTCGAGGAGACGGCGTTTAAAGCGGAGCGCCAAGCGGTGTGAGCATAGGGGCGCGCCGTGCGCACACCCTGACTCCCACGTGAACGCCCGTTCAGCCGGCGGCGTGGCCGAGCGCCGCCTCGACGCCCTCCACCAGCGTGTGGAGGACCAGCATGTGGAGTTCCTGGATGCGGTCGCTGGTGGCGCCGGGCGCGATGATCGCCTCGTCGCACGCGTCGAGCAGTCGGCCGCCCGTCTTGCCCAGCAGGCCGAGCACGAGGAGCCCGCGTTCTCTCGCCGCGGCGGCGGCGCGGAGGCAGTTGGGCGACTTGCCGCTCGTAGAGAGGACGATGAGCGCGTCGCCGGGTCGGCCGAGGGCCTCGACCCAGCGGGAGAAGACGAACTCGAAGCCGTAGTCGTTGGCGACGCAGGTGATGTGCGCCGGGTCGGCGCAGGCGACGGCGGCGAGGGCGGGGCGGTCGGCGCGGAAGCGTCCGGAGAGCTCCTCGGCGAAGTGCGCGGCGTCGCACATGCTCCCGCCGTTGCCGCAGATCATGACCTTGTTCCCGGCGCGCAGCACGGCGGCGAGGCGCTGCGCCCAGCCGTCCGCCACGCGGGGCGCGGGGGAGGCGAGGAACTCGCCCAGCAGGCGGTGGGCCTCGGCGAAGGATCGGTCGCTCGCGAATCGCATGGTGGCTTTAGTCCGCGCCGGCGTCCTGCTTCTCGGCGAGCAGCGACGCCCGCCAGTCGGCGCTCAGTGTATCGAAGGGCTCGCCGAGGGCGCTGCGCGAGGCCTCGTCGATTGATTGACCCTTGGCCATCGCGGTGAGCCAGGCGATGCG
Organism: Phycisphaerales bacterium; assembly: GCA_035628115.1. GTDB lineage: Bacteria > Planctomycetota > Phycisphaerae > Phycisphaerales > UBA1924 > BJHL01. The sequence continues at coordinate 136,573 of DASPKL010000026.1, forward strand.
CCCCGCGCGGCCGAAGCGGTCGCTGACGTAGCCGAGGAAGTGGTGGCCCTGGGCGTAGACGAACGTGTGCTTGTCGCCGGGCACGGCGCGGAAGTCGGCGAGCGTCTCCCACGGCTGGATCTGGTCGTTCTGCGCCCACCTGCGCACGGTCTTGTCAACGTGTGCGCGGGCGCCCGGGTTGAAGGGCTCGGTGGAGAGGTCGGCCACGCCCTCGAGGACCCACCAGGGCATGTTGTTGGCCTTGTCGCCGAGCGCGAAGGTGCAGACGTGGCCGTACTCGTGCGCGAGGAGGCCGACGAAGGAGGCGGCGTTGCTCTTGCGGCCCGCAAGGACTTTGATCGATTCCTCGGGCTCGTTCCATCCGCCCAGCGGCAGGGCGTAGCTGAGGTAGATCGATTGCTGCAGGTGCGCCATGCTGCGGTAGAGCTTGATCACTTGGCGCTTCGTCGCCTGCGGCGCGTCCTCGAGCGCGAAGCCCTTCTCGACGCGGGTGCGGATCTTCTCAAAAGCCTCGGCTGCTCCCTCGGCGGCGCTCTCGAGGCCTTCCTCGAAGCAGACGACGAGCCCGTCGCGCTCGAGGCGCTGCCACTCCTCGCCGGCGTAGCGAAACTCATCGCCGCGGCGGGTGAAGACGGCGTCGAAGGTGACGGACCGGTCCTTGTCGGCGTCGGGCGTGCGCCAGGTCATGGTCATGGGGGCGACGGCGCGGCCGTCGCTCTCGCGCAGATCCGCGGCGTCGATCTCGATCGAGAACGACTCGGGGCCGTGCTCCTTCAAGTCCGCGGCCCAGTTGCGCTGCTCGACGGCGAACTCGGGCTCGGCCGTGTCGATGCAGCGCATGAAGGCCCCCGCGTCCTTCGCAAGGACGGCGCTCACCATCGCGTTCGTCAACTCGGCGAGCGCGGTGGGAAGAGCCGGGGCCGCGGCCTGCGGGACGGGGGCGGGCGCCTGCGCCGGCGCGGGGTACGGGCATGCGGCGAGGGCGAGGAAAAGGGTCAGAACATGCTTGAGCATGCGGGGGTTGTAGGGGGTCGCGACGATCTAAATCAGCAAAGCGGCGAGTGGACAGAGCGGCAAATCAAGTGACGCCGGAACGCGACCTCTTCATTTGCCGCATTTCTCAGCAGTCCCCGCCGCCGAAGACCCTGAAGAACGAGAAAATGTCCTCGTTGTCCGGGAAGAGCCCGTCGTTGTTGAAGTCGATGTCCGCGTTGCAGGGCGGAGCGCCCGTCGGCTGGCCGGTGCAGTTGCCGCCGGCGAAGA
>DASPKL010000027.1:0-249583 GCA_035628115.1 Phycisphaerales bacterium
ACGGGTGGAGCGGTGCGCAGCACCGCGCAACCCGTGGAAAGCGTCGAGGAGAAACTCACCGCCCGGCAGGGGCGGAGGACGATGACCTCGTGCGAACGATTCCTCTGCCCCTCCGGGGCAGTGTTCATCTGCGCGCCTCTGGGGAGGACGAAGCCGTGTTGAAACTCCTGTCGTGGGGGGTGGAGGGGCCCGGTCCGCAGGCGCACGAGCCTCGCCCGCCCCCCCACGGGCCCCACGGGCCCCAAGAGCCGCGCGAACCCCGCCCTCAGCACGCCACGCCGATCCGCGAACGGCCCGCGTGGGATTAAGGCCCGCAACGGTGCGTGTGCAGGCTTGCGGGTCTTATTCGGGGGAGGGCACCGTCCAATACACTCGGCCGTGCGGGGCGGCGTCTCAAACACGGTCGTGGACGATCGCGGCGTCGAGCGGCCCCAAGCCCCGCTTTTGTCCGTCTGGCACGACCTGATGGGCGAGCGCCCGCAACGGTCGGGCCGGCAGACAGCCCTCTTGATCACCGGCAAGGTGGTCTGCCTCGCCCTCTTGGCCCTGTGGGCCTGGTGGTTCATCCGCACGAGCCCCGGCACGACGGGGATCATCGCGGCGGTGACGTGGTTCGTGTGCGCGCCCTTGGTCGGCATCCTGACGGGCTGGCTCCTGCGTCGCCGGGCCGAACGATCGACCATCAAGTCCGAGCACGCGGCGGTCTTCGCCTCGTACGGCCGCTGCGGGTGCTGCGCCTTCGATCTCATCGACCTGCCCGTGCAGGAGGACGGCTGCACCGTCTGCTCCGAGTGCGGGTGCGCGTGGAACCGGCTGCGCTTCACGCGCCGCACGCCGGGCATGACCGCGAGCGAGGCCGCCGACGCCTGCATGAAGGAGCTTGCGCGCAGGCCGCGCCTCGGCGAGCCCGTGCTTGAGTTTGTCTGCGACGATATCGGCGTGCGGACGGCCTTCAAGGGCGGCTCGATGCTCGGTTGGTCGCTGCGCGGGCGCACGATGCAGGCGAACGCAGCGCTGCGCAGCGCGGCGTGGAAGCGCCGCGTGCCGGTCATCGCGTGTCTCGTCCTCGTCGGAACGCTTCTGCTCGCCGCGACGTTCGGGCCCGTGCGGATCCCGCTGGCCGAGCCGCTGTACACGGGCGCCTTCGGCGTCTGCGCGTTGCTCTTCGCCGTGTTCGCGACGCGCCTCTCCCTCCCGTTCGCCAAGCGCCGCGCCCTCTGGCTCGCGCACGGCGTCTGCCCCTCGTGCCTCTCGGACATGGACGAGGCCAGCGCGGGCTTCAACGGCTGCCGCGTGTGCGTGCGGTGCGGCTGCTCGTGGAGGGCGGCGGACCTCGCCTTCCCGCCCGTGCGCACCGAGTGCGAGCAGTGCGGCTACGACCGGGCGGGGCTCACGCGCGGGACGCCCTGCCCGGAGTGCGCGTGCCTGTGGGAAGTCGAGTCGCGCCGGGTGGAGGAGCGCGCGTGAAGTGCCTCGCGTGCGGCTACGACCTCTCCGGCGTCGCGGCCGATGTCTGCCCGGAGTGCGGCGCGAAAAGGCCGACGCTCTTGCAGCATGCCGACACAAAGGCGCGGAGGCGATTCGCCAAGGGACTTGTGATTGCCCACGGCTTGATGGCCGCGCCGTACCTGCTCTCCGCGATCTTCGCCTACTCGGCCGCGGTGCGGGCGATGTTCCAGCTCGGACGGTGGCCCCGTTGGCATCAAGACAATCCGTCGCGGAGTGCGCTCGGATCACCCTTCACGGACGCGTGGAACATCTCGTCAATCTTCGCCTTCTACATATTTCCGCTATGGATCTGCGTCGCGATCGGCACGTTCATCATGATGCCGCGCCTGCGGGCGCACGCGCCGTCGCGCGCCGTGATGATCTACTGCGTGATGTCGGTGCCGCTCTTGTTCGTCATGCTCTTTTTCCTCGATCCCGGCGGCGTCTTCTTTTGGATTGCCGATTAGCCCGCCGCGCCGGTCTTCGCCCGCGTCACGCCCGTCAACGCCTCGCGCAGCGCCGAGGCCGTCGGGGTCGCGGGCAGGAAGCGCAGGCGGCCCCGGAAGTCCGGGCGCGTCTCCATCAGCGCCGCGATCGCGCTCCCCTCCCCCTCGCCCAGCACGACGACGCGCCGGTGCGGGTCGCTCTCGAGGAAGGAAGCGACCTCGGCCGCGTCGGGCTTGTCGAGCGCCCAGACGTCGGCGCCGGGCCTGCCGTGCCCCTCGTGCCGGGCGAACCTGCCGCCGGCGTGCTCGACGAACATGCGGGCCAGGCCGATTATCCGCTCGTTGCCGATCGAGACCGCCGCGGTGAAGGCCGGGTCGGACCGGCACCCGCCGTGGTGCGCGACCGTGCCGGACGGGAGGAGGATCGTGAACGTGCACCCGGCGTTGGGCGCGGTCTCCAGAGAGATCGTTCCCCCCGCCGCCTCGACCACGCCCTTCACGAGCCCCAGGCCCATGCCCGTCGAGATCGCGCGCCCCTTGGTCGAGAAGTACGGCTCGAAGCAGCGGGCCCGCACGCTGGGCGGCATCCCCGGCCCGTTGTCGGCGACGGTGAGCCTCACCATCCCGCCTGGCCCGTCCGCGGGCGAGGCCGCCTCGGCGGCGATGCGCACGATGCCGGAGGCCTGCCCCATCATCGCCTCGCCCGCGTTCTGCACGAGGTTGAAGACCGCCTGCGCCAGCCGGTGCCGCGCCACCCGCACGCGCAGCCCGGGCGCGATCGCCTGCTCGAACCTCACGTGGCGGGGCAGCGCCGCGCGGAAGAGCGGCATCGTCTCCGCCGCCCACGCCGCCAGGTCCGTCACGGCGGAGGACGCGGACTCGCGGTCGGGGTCCATCGCCATGAGGCGCATGCCCGCGGAGAGCTGGCTCAGGTGCGCGATCGCCCGGCTGATCGCCTCGAAGTCCGCCTGCGCCTCCCCCGGCGGGCACGACGCGCGGAGCGCGTCCAGCCGCGCGCGGATCGGCAGGGTCAGGTTCGCGATGTCGTGCCCCAGCCCCGCCGCGAGCGTGCCCAGCGACGCCAGCCGCTCCGACGCGTGGAGGTTCGCGATCGACGCCGCCAGCTCGGCCGTCTTGCGCTCGACGAGCTCGCGCAGGCGCTCGCGGTGCTGCGCCAGCTCCCGGAGCGTCGCGCGCAGCTCGTACTGCCGCTGCCTCGCCCGCAGGGCCACCGCCACCGCGTTCAGGAGCGTCGTGCGCCGCAGCGGGCGCTCGAGGATCGTGACGTTGCCGATCGGGTCGAGCCCGCGCGCGATCTCCCACGCCCGGTCCTCCCCGGAGGCCCCGCCCCCGGCGAGCAGGATGAGCGGGATGTCCGACCACCCGGGCTGTTCCCCCAGCGCCGCGGCGAAGTTCTCCAGCTCCTGCGGCGACGCGGACGAGAAGGCCTCCTGCGCCGCGATCACCGCGCCCGCGCCCGCGTGGTCGGAGCGCGTGATCTCGATCGAGACGGTCGTGAGGTCCGCGCACTCGAAGGCCTCGAACCCGGCGGACCCGAGGGCCGTCGAGATCGCCGCGGCGTCCCCGTCCACCGGCGCCAGGATCAGCACGCGCGCGGAGGTGGGCTCGCGCGGCGGGTGCTCGGGCGTCGTGAAGGAATCGGAGACCATGTCGCTCATCCCGGCCGCTCGGCCTTCCCGTTCTCTTGACCGACGACCACCGGCGTGCCGGAGAGGACGCCCCGGAAGTTGCGCAACGGCTCACCGAGCCTGATGGCGTCGGGCGGGCAGATGCTGAAGGGGCGGATCGTGGGCTCGTGCCCGCCCGCCCGGCGCTTCGTGACGGAAAGGGCCTTGCGCACCTCGCCCGCGTGCTCGTAGAAGCGGAAGAGGAGCACCGTATCGGCGAGGTAGCTCGCGTCCAGCGGCTGCGTCATGGCGGGGCCCATCATGCCGGACTGGCTGACGATGAGGAGGAGCGCAACGCCGCGCGCCGCGGTGTAGACCAGCAGCTCGTGCAGGTGGAGCGCGAGGTGCCGCTCGTCGGGCATCGCGTTCATGTAGCCGTTCAGGCTGTCGATCACGATCAGCCGGACGCCCTCCTGCTCCACGGCGCGCATGACGTGGTGGGCGAACTGGCCCGGCGAGATCTCGGTGGCGTCGATGGTGCGGAGGCTGATCACGCCCTTGTCCTCGAGCGCTTCCATGTTCATCCCCACGCCCTTGGCGCGGGTGCGGAGCATCGACGGGCTCTCCTCGAAAAGGTACATGTGCGTCTTCTCGCCGCGCTGCGCCGCGCTCACGGCGAACCGCATCGCGACCGTGGACTTGCCCGAGCCGGCCGGCCCGACCAGCAGCGTGCCCGAGCCGCGGTCGATCCCCCCGCCCAGGAGCGCGTCCATCTCCGGCACGCCGCTGGACAGAACGCCCCCGCCCACCTGCGCGTGCTCCGCCGCCACCAGCCGCGGGTAGACGCGGATGCCGCCGGTCGTGATCTCGAAGTCGTGCCACCCGGTGCGGAAGCCCACGCCGCGCATCTTGGCGACCTCGAGGCAGCGCTTCGTCGCGCCGTACCCCTTCGCGTGCCGCTGCATGCTGATGACGCCGTGCGCCAGGCTGTGCAGCTGCATGTCGTCGCCCCCGCCCGTGCGGTCGTCCACGACGATGACCGTGCACCCGATCGCCTGCGCGCGCCGCTTGAGCTCGAGCAGCTGGCGCCGGTAGCGCAGCTGATCGCCCGCGATCAGCCGCAGCTCGGAGAGCGAGTCGAAGACCATCCGCCGCGGCTTGTGCTCGTCCATCAACGCCCAGAGGCTCTTGGTGACGGCCGTCAGCTCGGTCTCCGACGGGTGGAAGACCGTGCCCGCGCGCATCCCCTCGAGCGACCGGTGCACGTCCTCGGCGCGGAAGAAGTGGAGCCCGCCGAGGGACCAGCCGTGCGCACGGGCGATGTCCTCCACCTCCGCGCCGGACTCGGAAAACGTCACGTAGAGCGCCGGCTCGCGGCGCTGCGCGCCCTCGATCAGGAACTGCAGCGCCAGCGTCGTCTTGCCGACGCCGGGGTCGCCCTGCAGCAGGAACAGGCGCTGCGCCGGCAGCCCGCCCCGCAGGATGTGGTCGAGACCAGAGATGCCCGTCGAGATCACGGATTCGGCCATCGCGGATGCGCCGGGCGCTTGGCCCGCCCTTCTGACCGCCGGCCGCACGGCGGCCGCGGCGGGGGCGCGGGCGGAGATCGCCCGTCGGAAGCACCCGGCCGCGGCGCTGCATGAACGGGCCGCGGGTATCGACGACTCTATACGCCGTCGTACGGAGAAGATCCCGAGCGGCGCGCGGCGTCAACGCGAAAATGGGCGGTGTTGCGGCCAAAAACCGCGGATTTCACGCCCATTCCATGAGCCCGATTTCATGGCTTTGGCTGTGGCGCCCGCCACACGGTCACTCGCGCGGCGCGGTTGTCTCTCCGATCCATCTGATGCGGTACACCCGGCCGGTGGGCAGATCGCTCGTGAAGTAGATCATCCCGTCGGGCCCCTGCGCACAGTCCACCGGGCGCGCGAGCACGACGTCCCCGCCCGCCTCGTCCTTCGCGAGCGTCGAGACGACCGTCTCCAGCCCGCACGGGTTGCCGCCCAGCTTCGGGTCCTTGTCGAAGATCACACGCGCCACCTGGTACCCCGCGCGGGCGCTGCGGTTCCAGCTCCCGCGGCAGGCGACGAAGGCGTCGCCGGAGCACTCGGAAGGCAGGGCCTTGGTGCGCTCGTTGATGGCGGGGTCGACGAAGGCGAAGCAGTTCGCCGCCCAGTGCGCCCCGAAGCGCCACGCCGGCGCCACGGTCCTCATGCCCAGCTCGATGATGTCCTCGCGCTCGCGGAACTCGTAGCGCGGCACCATGTTCCCCGTCACGAACGGGTGGCCGTAGAACCTCCCCTCCTCGTAGCGGTTCAGTTCGTCGGGCGGGTTCCAGTCGGTGTAGGGCATCCGCTCCGCGTCCTCGCCGAGCAGTTCGCCGAAGTTGTCCGACCCGTGATCGACGCCCCAGACCTCGGTCGTGCCGGGGCGCAGACGCAGCTCCTCGGTGTTGCGCAGCCCCGAGGCGAAGAGCGTCTTCTCGCCCCCCTCGTGGTTGAAGCGCCAGATCTTCTGCCGGTCCGTCGCCTGCTCGTCGGTGATGTTGCCGCTGTCGCCGATCGACGTGTAGATGTGCGTGTCCGTCACGAGAAGCGAGCGCCACCAGTGCCCGCCGTCCCGCGGCAGGCCGGAGACGCGCTCGATCACCTCGTCGGCGATGCCGCTCCGGTCGGCGTCCACGCTGCGCAGGATCACGCCCTGCGCCGCGATCCACAGCGCGTCGTTGTGCCAGCAGAGCGCGTGCGGCCCCTCGAGCCCCTCGACGTACACGGTGAGGTTCTCGTAGACGCCGTCCTTGTCGAGGTCGCGGAGCGTCACGATGTCGCCGAAGCGGGGGCGCGAGATGTAGAGGGCGCCGTCGGGCGCGAACTCCATGAAGCGCACGTTGTCGAGCCGCGGCGTCACCGCCTCGACCTTATACCCCTCCCGCACCGTGAACCTTCCGATCTCCGGCGCGGCCATCGGGTCCGCCGGCTGTGTCGGCGCCGCTTCCGCCTGCGCGGCCGCCTCGCCGCCGAACACGCTCACCGCCGCCACCATCACCGCCGCCGCAACAACATTCGTCATGCAAAAGCGTACCGTGCTCGACAACGGTCCTGGGTGGCCCGGCCGTCCCCGCCGGTCTTCTCGTCCCTCCACGCCGTGCCTGCATCCCTTCTTCCTCCTAACCTCCGCCCGCGATGCTCAAGCACTTTGCATTCCTTCCGCTCCTGGCCTCCGCAGCGCTCGCGCAGGAGGCTCCGCCGCAGCCCCCCACCGACCCGGACTTTCCCGCGGCCCGTGTCGAGCTGGGCAAGGGTGCGGACGAAGTGCCCGGCAACTTCCTCGACGCCGGCACGGAGTGGATCACGTTCGGCCTGGGCGGCGGCGCGGGGAACAACGACGTCAACAACGGCCACGTCTTCGCGAGCTGGTCCACCTTCCTCGACGACGGCGTCGAGTTCATCGTCGAGGGCGCCGGGCACTACTTCGAGCAGCCCGACAAGGACGCCGCGGGCGGCGCCCTCTCGGCGCTCTTCCGGTGGCACTGGTGGTACAGCGAGCACGGCGAGCAGGAGGAGCCGCGCTGGACGTCGTACCTCGACATCGGCATCGGCCTCATGGGCACGACCGACGACGTGCCCGAGGAAGGGACGAGCTTCAACTTCTCGCCGCGCGTCGGCGCGGGCGTGACGCGCCTCATCAGCGACGACTGGCGCCTGAACGCCGGCGTGCGCTGGCTGCACGTCTCGAACGGGCGCATCTGGGGCGAGGACGACAACCCGGCGGTGGACGGCGCGGTGCTCTACCTTGGATTCACGAGGCGATTCTGATATGCAACGGGTAGTCGGATTTCAGCGCAGAGACACAGAGAAGATGAGCAGGAAGAGAAGAAAAGGCTTGGCTTGAAGATGTCGATGCGAGAGATCTTGGCATCCGCTTCTTCAAACCAATCTATTCTCTTCTCATCGATCTCATCTGCTCTGTGCCTCTGTGCTGAACTCTTCTTCCCGCGGCTCGCTCACCCGCCGCAGCTATAGAAGAACTTGCCCTCGGTGATCTTCCCGTTCCTCACCGTGTAGAGGCACGTCTCGCTCATCTGCATGCGGATGTTCGCCATCGGCCCCTCGCTGCACGTGCAGTCCATGCTCATGGGAAGGACGAACTGGTCGCCGTTGACGATCGGCTTGCCGCACGAGGCGCTGTGGATGGTCGTGGTCTTCTGGAACACCGCCGCCTTCTCGAGGATGTTCGCCCTGCCCTCGGTCAAACGCGGGCAGCCGGGCCCCTCCATCGCCTCGACGTGGCGCGCGTTGTCGGCGTAAAGCTCGCGGATCGCGTCGAGGTTTTTCCCCTGCGAGCAGAGCTCGACAAGGCGGTCGGCGACCTTCTGGGTCGCCGTGTGCTCGGCGGACATCGGGGGCATCTCGAACGCGGGCTTGGAGGGGGTCGCGGTGCTCATGGCGAACGGTAGCACCGGGTGGGGCGAAGAGAAGATTCACCGCAGAGACGCAGAGAGCTCAGAGAAGAGAATGGACTGATTTGAAGCGCTGCGCCTCTGCGCACTCTTCAAACCCATCTGTTCTCTTCTCATCTTCCTCTGCGACTCTGCGGTGAATCTTCTTATCGGGCCGCCGCGACAAGCTCGCGGGCCCTCGCCGCGTCTACCGGCGCGTGCCACACACCGCCCTTCTTGATCCACGATCCCACGATCAGCGCGTGCGCGTGCTGGAGCAATCCCCTCGCGTTCTCCGGCGTCACGCCCGAGCCCACCAGCACCGGGATCGACACCGCCCGGCGCGCATCGCGCACGTCGTCCTCCTCCGCCGGCCTGCCCGTCGCGACACCCGTCACGATCACGCCGTCGGCGAGGAAGAACTCCGCCGCCTTCGCCAGCTCCGCGACGTCGAGGTCGCACGTGATCGCGTGCGAGGCGTGCTTCTTCTGGATGTCCGCAAAGACCTTGACGTGCCCGGCGCCAAGCGCCGCGCGGTCGCGCAGCAGCGGGCCCGCCGCGGCGTCCGCCATCAGCCCCTCGTCAGCCACGTGCGAGAACACAAACGCCTCGCACCTGATGAACTGGCACCCCGTCGCGTGCGCTACCGCCATCGCCTCGCGCTCCCCCCGCGAAAGAATCTGCACACCGATCGGGAACGCGTCGCCCATCTCGCGCCGCACCGCCGCGCACACCGCGGTCATCGCCGCGACCGTCGCCGGCGCGTGCGGGCCGTTCACGTACGGCCGGTCGTGCATGTTCTCGACGATGACCGCGTCGAAGCCGGCCTCGCGCAGCGCCGCCGCCTCGCGCATGGCCTCGGTCGCAAGCTCGCGCACCGGCCTGCCGGCCCCCGGCGACCCCGGCAACGCCCCGACGTGCACCATCCCGATCAGCGTTCTGTTGAGTTGCACCCCGGAAGATAGGGCCTAGCGCCGCGCTCGCCTCTTTGTCTGCTTCGCCCGCCGACCCGGCGCCTGCTTCGCTCGCTTCCTCGCGGGGCTCGCCGCCGCTTCCGTTGCCCTCGGGTGCCTGGGCTCGTAAATCAGGAACTTCGTCCCCGCCGGCGACTCGAAGCTCGACGCCAGCCCCCACCCCTGATCGACGACCGGAGCAACCCCCTTCGCTCCCGCCGCGGCGAGCTTCTTGAGCGTTCCCTCGATGTCCTCGCACATCAGCCACAGCTCGTGGCGTTCCTCCTCGGCGGGGTGGAATCCCACCTCCGTCGGTGGTGCGGCGAAGATGATCCACCCGTCGCCCGCGTTGACGCCCTTGAGACGCAGGGCGTCGCGGAAAAACGCACGGTCCGCCTCGGCGTCCCTGGTATAGATGATGACGTGGAGGCCGCTGAGCATGGACCAGCGTAGCGGCGCGCGGCCCGAAACCCCGCATTCCTCTTGTACGGCGCGGGCCCCTGCGGTATGCTGCCCGCCGGAGGAGCCATGAAAGCAGATCGAATCGCAGCGGTGGTGTGCTGCGCCGCGTCCGCCGCGTTCGCGCAGCCGCTGGACACCTCGTTCACGTACCAAGGCGTGCTCGCCGACGCGGGCGCGCCCGTGACCGGCACGTACGACCTGCGCTTCCGTCTTTACGACTCCCTCGCCGGGAGCGGCCAGGTGGGCGCGGCCCTGTGCGCGAACGACGTCGCCGTCACCGACGGCAGGTTCACGGCCGCGCTCGACTTCGGCGCCGGAGCCTTCGCCGGACAGAAACGATTCCTCGAGATCGAGGTGCGCTCCGACACCGGCCTCGCTTGTGCGGACGCGTCCGGCTACACGCTCCTCACGCCCCGCCAGGAGCTGACCGCCGCCCCGCACGCGTCCTTCTCGCTGCAGGCGATCAACGCCACCAGCGCCGCCAACGCGGTCTTCGCCGCGAACGCGGGCTCGCTCAACGGCCAGGCCCCCGCCTTCTACACCAACGCGGGCAACCTCACGGCCGGCACACTGCCCGACGCGCGCCTCTCCACCAACGTCGCCCGACTCAACGCGTCGCAGACGTTCGCCGGCGCCGTCACGTTTACCAACGCCGGCAGCTCCTTCACGGGCAACGGTTCGGGCCTCACCGCGCTCAGCGCCGCCAACGTCGCGTCGGGCCTGCTCTCCGACGCGCGTTTGTCGTCCAACATCCCGAGGCTCAACGCCGCGAGCAACAACTTCACCGGCAATCTCGGCGTGAACACGGCGCCGACCGAGCGCCTCGACGTCTCGGGCATCGGCCGTTTCTCGCAGGGCGTCCGCTTCGGCGATCAAACACTGCAGACAACGGCGGCGCTCGACCCCGGCGACCTGGGCTTCACGTCCGGCTACCCCGCGGGAACGACCGTCGCCGTCGCCGTCAACGGCGTGACCTTCCCTACCGCGCGTCTCATCGACGGCTTCAGGCTCACACGCCCCCTCTCCGCCGGCATTCCCGCGGGCCAGGTGCAATGGACGCAGCGTCCGACGCTCCGCCGGCCCCGCACCGCCGACAACACCTGGTACGACTGGGTCCGCAACGGCACCGCCCTCTCCGGCCTTGTCGTCACGCTCACTGTCCCCAGCGGCGGCACGATGACGTACACGCTCCCGAGCGGCAACGCGTTCTCGTACCGCGTCATCACCGCCGACGACAACCTTCCGTTCGAAGAAATCCAGTACGCCTGCGGCAACCTGAGCAACGGCTTGTCCACGAACCCGGCCGTCGCCGCCGGATCGATCGTCGGCGTGACGCCCCCCACAGTCCGCCCTCGCCTCGGCGACACGACCGGGAGCACCGGTCTTTACCGGCTCGTCGTCAACAACGTCATCGACCACACGACCTCCGTCGTGGGCGACCCCGTGTTCGCCGCGGCGATCGACCCGACGACCGGCAATCGCGCCGGCGCGCTCGCGAGCGGGACCTTCCTTGTCCGCGCCAACGCGGGGAGCGCCGCCCAGAATGTCGACGGGTGGGTGCTGACGAACGCCGCCCGGAACGTCCGTCTCATCATCGACACGGTCACCGACATCAACGTGATCAACAACGCCCCGGCCGGCACCGTCTCGTGGGGCGTGCGCGTCGCCGACGACGGCTTCCCCGTCGAAGAGGCCGAGTTCATCGTCCCGCTCAATTGATCGCCGCGTCCGAAGGAGTTGCTCCTATGCGCCGTCTCGCCGCCATCTCGTGCACCGCCCTCCTCACCGCCCCGGCGTCCGCCCAGCCCGTCACCACCGCGTTCACGTACCAGGGCCAGCTCGCCAGCGCCGGTGTCCCCGCCGAGGGCCCCCACGACCTGCGCTTCCGCCTCTACACCGCGGGCGGCGCGCAGATCGGCCCGACGCTCTGCGCCGACGACGTCGCGGTCGCGGCGGGTCAGTTCGCGGCGCTCCTCGACTTCGGAGCATCCGCCTTCGACGGTCAGCAGCGCTTTGTCGAGGTGGACGTGCGTGCCGACGCCGGTCTCGACTGCACCGACGCGACCGGGTACACGACGCTCACGCCGCGTCAGCCCATCACGGCGACGCCGCACGCGTCGTACGCGATCAACGCGGCGGCAGCCGACACGGCGCTGTCGGCGACGAACGCGACGCAGCTCGGCGGCCAGCCCGCGTCCTTTTACACGAACGCGACCAACCTGACGACCGGGACGATCGCCGACACGCGGCTCAGCGGCAACGTGCCTCGCCTCAACACCAGCAACACGTTCACCGCGGCCGTCAGCGCCCCGTCGTTCGCCGGTTCGGGCGCCTCGCTCACGAGCCTCAACGCGTCGAACCTCTCGGCCGGGACGCTCGCGGACGCGCGCCTCTCCGGGAACGTTGCGCTCCTCAACGCCGCGCAGATATTCAGCGCGCCCAAGACGTTCTCCTCGGCCCCCTCCTTCACCGCGGCGGGCTCCCCCTTCACCGTCGCGAGTACCTCTCTCGTCGCAAATCTCAACGCCGACCTGCTGGACGGCCTCAGCTCCGGCGCTTTCGCCCCCGCCGCGCACACGCACGCGGCGAGCGACATCACCTCGGGCGTTCTGCCCGCCGCCCGCGGGGGCACGAACGCCACGTCGATCGGCGGCGCCGGTCAGGTCGCGTATTCGAACGGCACTTCCCTCCTCTTCTCCGCGACCGGAGCGCCCGGCATGCTGCTCCGATCGACCGGTACCGGGGCGCCCACCTGGACGACCATTTCCGCCGCGGACCTGCCCCTCCCCGGCGGCGACGTGAACGGCCCGTACACGGCGATGCTCGTCGACGGTCTCCAGGGCCGGCCGGTGGCGAGCAATGCGCCGAGCGCCGGCGACGTGCTGAGCTGGAGCGGCGTGCTCTGGGCGCCGGCGGCGCCGCCCACGCCCACGCTCGGCGGTGATGTCGCCGGCGCCGCGAACGCGGCGACAGTCGTCGGCCTCAGAGGCCGCCCCGTCTCCGGCACCTCGCCCGCCGCGGGCCAAGTGCTGACGTGGACCGGCACGCAGTGGGCGCCCGCGGCCCTGCCGTCCCCGTCGATTACATCGCCCGAGACCCTCCGCCTCATCCGCGGCTACGTCAGCACGCTCGGCGGTATCACCGAGGGTGCGGGCTTCACCGTCGCGCACCCGGCGCTGGGCGAGTACGACATCACCTTCTCTCCCGCGTTCTCCGATCGCCCTGTCATTGCGGTCACGGTGGAGGACGCTGCCGCCCCGCAGATCGCGACGTTCACCGCGCTCGCGAACGGCTCGGTGACCATCCGCATCTGGCAGCTCAGCGGCGGAGCGATCGATTCGGGCTTCCACTTCACCGCCGTCGGCCCTCCGTGATCACCCTACCATCCCGCGGTCCTGTGGCCGGACAGCCGCCGGATCGCCGCACACTCGGACGCTGAGCCGCCCCGGCTTCGACCTTCAAGGTCACACACCGCGGCAGCGTTTCAAGCTCACTCCGTGGCGTCCCGAATGTGCGAGGGTGTTCTCCCGCCGGACCTTCTCCGGCGCACCCGTTGTCTGTCCGGTTCAAAGCGAGTTTCCCCATTAAGTTCATCAATCTCGGGCTCCCGGAGCCCATCGCCCAGGCCGTCAGGACCGAGGGCTACGACACCCCCACCCCGATCCAGGAGCAGGCGATCCCGCACATCCTCGCGGGGCGCGATGTTCTCGGCTCCGCGCAGACGGGCACGGGCAAGACCGCCGCGTTCGCGCTCCCGATGCTCGCGCTGCTGAGCAAGACCCCTGCGCCTGCGAAGGGCGTCTACCGCCCCATCCGCGCCCTCATCCTCACGCCCACGCGTGAGCTCGCCGCGCAGATCGCCGAGAGCGTCAAGACGTACGGCAGGCACACGCACCTCACGCACGCCCTCGTCTTCGGCGGCGTCAACCAGAACCCGCAGACGCGCGCGCTCGACCGTGGCGTCGACATCCTCATCGCCACGCCCGGCCGCCTCCTCGACCTGCTGAACCAGGGCTACGGCGACCTCTCGCAGATCTCCATCTTCATCCTCGACGAAGCCGACCGCATGCTCGACATGGGCTTCATCAACGACATCCGCAAGATCATCGCGCGCCTGCCCCGCCGCGACGCGAAGCACCCGCGCCAGACGCTCCTCTTCTCCGCGACGATGCCGCCGGACATCAAAGCCCTCGCCGACACCCTCCTGCACGACCCGGTGCACGTCAAGGTGGCGCCCGACAAGCCCACCGCCGACCGCATCGACCAGTGCGTCTACCACGTCGACCGCCGCTACAAGCCCGCGCTCCTCCGACACCTGCTAGAGCGCGAGCACATGACGCGCGTCGTCGTCTTCACCCGCACCAAGCACGGGGCCGACCGCGTCGCCCGCGACCTCAACCGGGCCGGCATCACCGCCGAGGCGATCCACGGCAACAAGCGCCAGTCCCAGCGCCAGCGCACGATCGCCGGGTTCAAGTCGGGCGACATCCCGGTCCTCGTCGCCACCGACATCGCCGCGCGGGGCATCGACATCGACGACGTCACGCACGTCATCAACTACGACATCCCGGAGGTCCCCGAGACGTACGTCCACCGCATCGGACGCACCGCCCGCGCGGGCGCCAGCGGCGACGCCATCACCTTCTGCTCCGCCGAGGAGCGCCCGCTCCTGCGCGACGTCGAGCGCTTCACGCGCAACCCCATCCGCGTGCAGAACGACCACCCGCCCCTCGACGAGCTCCCGGCGCCCGAACGCGCCGAGCACGACGAACGCCGGGAACGCCCCGACCACCGCCGCGGCGGCCAGCCGCCCCGGGGCGGGCGTCGGCCCCAGCGAGAGGGCAGCGGCGCGGGCCACCCGCGCAGCGCGGACCGATCGCCGCGCCCGCGGAACGCGGATTCGCGGGGCGACCACCGCGACAGCCGCACGCCGCACCACGACGGCCGGCCTACGCACGGCGGCGGCGACCGGCCGCGCTCGAACGCGCCCGCCCGCGATCGGGGCGACGCCCCGCGCAGCCCCTACAGCGCCGCGGCCTCCGACTCCCCTCGTCCACGCGATGGTCACACCCGCGACGGCGATCCTCGCGAGAACCGTCCGCGCGACGGGCACCCGCGTGCGCAGAAACCCCGCGCGCCGCACGGGAACCCGGGCGGCGAGCGCGGCGGCGGGCCGCACGAGGGCGGCGCTTCGCGCCGCCCGCCCCGGCAAGCGGGTCATCCGCGCTCGAAGCCCTCCAAGCGCCGCCGCTGAGCGCGTCGCGCAGATCGCGTTGCATCGCCTCCGCGCTTCCGATATGCTGGCCGCGGAGGATCCATGAAGTACCGCGCTCTCGTCGGGGCTGTCGCCGCGCTCTCGTCCGCCGCGTTCGCGCAGCCGATCGATCCAACGTTCACCTATCAGGGCGAATTGGCCGACGGCGGCATCCCCGCAACGGGCATGTACGACCTGCGCTTCCGGCTCTACGACTCTTCATCGGGCACGACCCAGGTCGGCCCGACGCTCTGCGCCGACAACATCACCGTGACCAACGGCCGCTTCACCGTCGCCCTCGACTTCGGCGCCGGCGCGTTCAACGGTCAGAAGCGCTTCCTCGAGATCGACGTGCGCACCGACGCCGGCGCAACCTGCGCCGACCCGACCGGCTACACCACCCTCGCGCCGCGTCAGGACTTGACCGCGACGCCGCACGCCTCCTTTGCCAGCAGCGCTGCCTCCGCCACGACGGCGACCACCGCGACCAACGCCCTCTCCGCGAACACAGCGCTCACGGCCAACAGCGCCTCGACCGCCAGCAACGCGCTCCTGCTCAACGGCGAAGCGGGTTCCTTCTACACGAACGCCGCGAACCTCACCGGCACGCTCAGCGACGCGCGCCTCAGCGCCAACATCCCGCGTCTCAACACGCCCAACACGTTCACGGGCGCGGTCGCCGCGCCCACGTTCACGGGCTCCGGCGCCGCCCTTACGAACCTCAACGCCTCGAACGCCTCGTCGGGCACACTCCCGGACGGGCGGCTCTCCGCCAACGTCCCCCTCCTCAACATCCCCAACACCTTCACCGGCGCGATCACCGCCCCCTCCTTCTCCGGCTCCGGTGCGGGCCTCACCAACCTCAACGCCGCCAACCTCGCGACCGGCACGCTCCCCGGCGCGCGCCTCAGCGGCACATATTCAAACTCCGTCGCCTTCACCAACGCGGCCAACGCCTTCACCGGCACGTTCGCCGGCCCCGGCGGCGGGCTCACCGGGCTGAACGCCGCGAGCATCGCCTCCGGCACGCTCGCCGATGCGCGCCTCTCCGCAAACGTCCCGCTCCAGAACACGTCCAACACCTTTTCCGCCGCGAACACATTCACCGGAGGGGTCGCCGTCGGCGCCGCTTCGACCGAGGCCCCCTTCCACGTGACCGAGGGCTCGGCCGGTCTCGTCACCGCGAGCGCGAGCGCCTCCGGCGTCTTCGAGCGCTCCGGCGCGAACTACGTGCAGCTCCTCTCGCCCGACGCCAGCGAGCGCGGCCTCATCTTCGGCTCCCCCGCCAACGCCGCGATGGCCGGCATCTTCTACACCAACGGCGGAGCGATGAGCCTCCGCACCGGCGGCAACGCGACGCGCATGGTCGTCACCGACGCCGGACTCGTCGGCATCGGCACCACCGCGCCCGAGGCCGCCCTCCACGTCCGCAGCACCGACTCCCTCGGCACGATCATCGTCACCCCGGGCGTCGCCGATACCCAGAGCCAGCTCCTCCTCGCCGAGAACACCAGCGCCTCCAACGCCATGATGGCCCGCTACAACGGCGCGACCAACAACCTCGAGGTGCGGGGGCTCGCCGCGAACGTCGAGTCCGGCCCGCACATGACCATCAACCGCGACTCGGGCAACGTCGTCGTCAACGGCGCCGCCGCGGCCCTGACCGTCAACGCCAGCACGACGGGCGACGGGACCGTCGCCCTCCCCAACGCCTCCGTCAGCGCCGTCGAGATGTTCAACGAGCCGGGCGTGGACTCGTCGAGAGACGTGAACGTCACCGAGCTCGCCGAGGACGTCACCACGACCGTCGAAACCGTGATCATCACCGCCCCCGCGGCGGGTCACGCCGTCCTGATCGGGACGGTCGTCGTCGAAAACTGCGACGCACTGAATTCGACTGTGTACGTCGTCGCGTCCGAGAGTTCCACGATCAGCGCCTTGGCGGGCCAGCCGACACGGGTCATCACGGGGTGCGCGCCCGCGACGATCACGACGCACACCGTTGTCTCCGTGAACGCGGGGAGCAACACCTTCTACCTCCGCGTCATGTCCTTCAACGCCAACGTCCACGTCGTCGACCGCCGCCTCACCGCGATGTACTTCCCCACCGAGTACTGAGCCTCTCCCGGCCTTTCCGGCGGCCATTCCCTACAATCGCCCAGAATGTCACTTCCAAAGCCGGAACAGCGGTTCATCCGCAACTTCTCCATCATCGCCCACATCGACCACGGCAAGAGCACCCTCGCCGACAGGCTCCTCCAAGCCACCAACGCCGTCTCCGCGCGCGAAGCCAAGGACCAGATCCTCGACTCGATGGACATCGAGCGCGAGCGCGGCATCACCATCAAGGCCTCCGCCGTCACCGTCATGCACCGCCACAAGACGGGGGCCAAGACGGACGAGCTCGAGACCGAGTACGAAACGGTCGACGACGCCGGAGAACACAAGACCAAGAAGGGCGAGGCCGCCGAGGCGCACGGCGACCTCTACATGATGAACTTCATCGACACCCCCGGGCACGTGGACTTCAACTATGAAGTCTCGCGCGCCCTCAAGGCCTGCGAGGGCGCCATCCTCGTCGTCGATTCCACCCAGGGCGTCCAGGCCCAGACCCTCGTCAACGCCTACCTCGCCGTCAACGAGAACCTCACGATCGTCCCGGTCATCAACAAGATCGACCTCCCCAGCGCCAAGCCAGACGATGTCGCCGACGAAATCGAGCAGACCCTCGGCTTCAAGGCCGAGGACTGCATCCTCGTCTCCGCAAAGACCGGCCAGGGCATCCCCGAGCTCCTCGCCGCCATCTGCGAGCAGTTCCCCCCGCCGCGCCCGCCCGTCACCGACCGCCTCCGCGCCCTCATCTTCGACGCCGTCTACGACGACTACCGGGGCGTCATCGTCTACGTCCGCGTCCTCGACGGCTCCCTCAAGGTCGGCGACAAGATCCGCATGATGGGCGTGCAGCGCACCTTCCTCGTCAGCGACATCGGCAAGATGACCCCCAAGCCCGTGCGCGTGCAGGAAGTCGGCCCGGGAGAGACCGCCTACGTCGTCGCCGCGATCCGCTCCCTCAAGGACGTCCGCATCGGCGACACCGTCACCCTCGAGCACGCCCCCGCGGCGGAGGCCCTCCCCGGCTATCAGCCGCCCCGCCAGATGGTCTTCTGCGACTTCTACCCCGCGACCGACGAGGACGGCAAGGGCGCGGACTTTGAAGACCTCCGCGACGCCGTCGAGAAGCTCTCCCTCAACGACTCATCCTTCACGTTCCAGCCCGTGCACAGCGAGGCCCTGGGCTTCGGCTTCCGGTGCGGCTTCCTGGGCCTCCTCCACATGGACATCATCCAGGAGCGCCTGGAGCGCGAGGGCGACGTCGAGATCGTCCAGACCGCCCCCACCGTCTCCTACCACGTGCTGGTCCGGGGCACCGACACCGTCACCGGCGCCAACGGCCAGGCCCTCAAGCCCGTGGACCCCGAGTCCCCCTACCTCCGCGAGATCCCCGCGGGGCACCAGCTCCTCGAAGTCCACAACCCCGGCGACCTGCCGAGCATGTCGAACATCGTCGAGATCCGGGAGCCCATCTGCCGCCTCGAGATCATGACGCCCAAGGAGTACATCGGCGACATCCTGAAGCTCGTGATGGACCGCCGCGGAGTCTACAAGAGCCAGTCGTATGTCTCGGCCAGCCGCGAGACGCTGCAGTTCGAGATCCCCCTCGCCGAGATCATCTACGACTTCTTCGACAAGATGAAGGGCCTCACCAGCGGCTACGGCACGATGGACTACGAGGTGATCTCGTATCAGGCCGACAAGCTCGTGAAGCTCGACATCCTGATCAACGGCGACCCGGTGGAGGCCCTCGCGACGATCGTCCACCGCGACCGCGCCGAGCACCGGGGCCGGCAGCTCTGCAGCAAGCTCAAGGACCAGATCCCGCGGCACCAGTTCGAGATCCCGGTGCAGGCGGCGATCGGCGGCAAGGTGATCGCCCGCGAGACGATCAAGGCCTTCCGCAAGGACGTGCTGGCCAAGTGCTACGGCGGCGACGTCTCCCGCAAGCGCAAGCTGCTGGAGAAGCAGAAGGAAGGCAAGAAGCGGATGAAGAACGTGGGCGCGGTGACGATCCCGCAGGAAGCCTTCATGGCGGTGTTGGATCAGGGGGATTGATTAACGCAGCGCAAAGAGCGCGAGGGTGTCAATTGACGTCGGCTCAATCCGCTAACATATTTGTCAGCTCGACCTGTAAAGACCTCGTCGACTTACGACACGAGCTCTCGGACCATATTCGGTCTCTCGGATTGTTTCCAATCCTATCAGACGACCCGGAATCGGCATTCGTGGTCTCCGGCAATGCCGATACAGTCGATACATGCCTTGTTAATATTCGCACATGCGGCGCCCTAATACTAGTGCTCAACCGTCGATATGGATGGGTTCCGCCGGGCCGTGACGTTTCCGTAACACATCTCGAGTATCGAGAAGCAGTTGCACATCACATTCCGGTGCTCTTCTATGTGCGAAGCGATCTTCTCGCTTGGTCCGAGCAAGCAGTCCATACACCGTTGCCGGGAATTGAGTCGGCAGACGTTACTGGACTTCGATCCCTTATTACGGAACGTCGTGACCAAACCGGGGGGTCGTCAAGTAACTGGCTGCGATCATTTCAGACATCGGTTGATCTTAAGCGGCTGATCAGCCGTGATTTGCAGCGCGAAGCGGCAGACGGTATTTTGGACTCTTTATCTAAAGCCGGAACATTACCGCAGTTCGCGGTCCTTCCGGGCGGCGGGACAATACGCGAGTGGCGCCTGCCACTAGTCAATATATCACGAGCCGACGCTTATGATATTGAATGGAGAATTGGGGTTGAATCGCCAACTCATTCTAAAGCTGTTATTCATGCTACAGAGTCATGGGAGACAACGTGGAACTTCGAAAGTCACTTTAGTCGAGACCAAGTCGCCGCGATCGGAGACCACGAAGTCTGGTCAAGCATTCGATTTACGACAGCCGATCGCTCCCGAATCGAGGAAGTGTTTGCATGCCGGTGGACAGGAACCCCGTCGCGGTTCTCCAAAATCGGACGTCGAGTTCTGCATCGCGAGCCGTGGAGCAGGCAGTATGAAACTTCAACAGTGCACGGGATTAAGTTGTTAACCAATACCCGCCTAACGCCCGATCAGTGATATTAAGTCTTCGCGGTCTGATTCGGCTCGCCAAGCTCGACTGACACAAACCGGGTGGCAATGGTACCGCCCTGCTCTGTACGCGGCCGAATCCAAATCGGCCAGTATCGCAAGGGTGCAGGCTTATCTAACAACGCACCTACTGTCGCAGCACACCGACCCGATACATAATGAGTCAGTCGCGTGTTGTCCTGCCACGTATTGCCATCGGTAATAAATCTTGTGACCTGCTCGGCGTGGGCGCCCGCTGCAACGTCGACAATGCTTATTGCATCCTCCCACGCCTTTGGATTGTCAGCAACGCTGCTTACCGTACTGTCAACGCTAGAGCATCCCCAGTTGTGCAAGAGATTTGCAAACAGTTCGCTCACGATGTGCCGATGCCTAAGACTAGCAATTACATCGTCTTCGTCTGAAATCCAGTGCACTCGCGCGTCGTCAGGAGCAAACCCCCTCGCCAGAAATGTCACCAGTGATAGCACTTGCATGACATGCGTTCGGACGCGTTCGTCGAACTCAGCGTACCGCTTACGAAATTCTGGATGCATCTCCGGCAACATAGGTTTTGTGGCCGCTCGCCTGAGCATCGTCTTGTCAAGCGCAATTGTGATCAGCGTGGCATCGAGGTTCTTCCATATCGGCAGCATTTCAATGATTAATCTGCGTGTTATAGCGTCAGTTTTCAGTTTATTGTATTTAAGACGACGGGCATCATTTATACGATCTCGCGCCTGCGAAAAGCCTGCGATTTTATCCCATTGCACTTCTGGCTGAAACACGAGGAATGAGTAGGTCTCGACCAAGCTCTGCTTGTGTTTTCCTCCATAATCGGAAACGATCGTCAGCGGGTATCGTTCGTTGAATGGTGGCGGCTTTGGCTCAAGTTCGCTTATGTATCTATCAAATAGGTCGCCAACTATGTCCCAGCCGCCTTCCCTTGCGATGCTTGGTGTTTTCCACATACCGACACCGGCAATCCCATAAGTGATATGCGAATAGCAGAATGGAGGATTATAGACTCGGCCCGGCGGGGTGGCACGACAATCCATGAGGCCCTGCCTGTGCCACGACGCCGTCTTCGGCTTTGTCGTGTCTTCGCTCTTTACACGACAATCCGTGAAGACACGGATTGTCGTGGCACAGTCCTCGACCCCGCCCGACCCTTAAACACCGGCGGGGTGTCACCGAGACCTCTCTCGTGCCACTGAGATGCGTGTCTCAGAGCATCTCAGTGCTCTTGCCTTTCATGCCACCACCACAGCCCGCCCTCAGGCTTTGGTGGTGCTCTTCCTTCTCTCGTGCCACTGGCCGGCCGTCCTCGGACGATCAGTGCTCTTCGGTGGTCCGCCGCTCCGCGGCGGAGTCTTCTCCTGTGCCATGATCCGTTGCGTCTTCCGATGGGTCGAGCTCTTCGTGCCCCGGAGGGGCACAGGGGTATCGCCACAGGTAAGGGCCGTCCGCGGCGGACCGTCAGCCCGTCTCCACGTCACTCGCGACGCTCTCGAACCGCCCGATCTTCCGCCGCGCCCACATCAACACCAAGACCCAGAGCACCGTGCTTCCGAGCGTGATGTGCTGCGAGAAGTTCACCTGCGGCGCACCGTACCGGAACAGCAGGTGCGTCGCGAGCAGCGCGAGCGACAGGGCCGCCACGTACGCGACGACTGCGTTCCTGTGGGAGTGCTTCGCGAAGACGGCGGACGTGGGGAGCACGAGCGCGCACGCGTGCGCCAGCCCGTGGAACGCCGCGAAGAGCGCGACGCCCGTGTACGTTGCAAGGGCCGAGGTGCGCGTGACGAGGATGTACTGGGGCCGGAACGCGAGGAACCAGTTGTCCACGAAAAAGTCGTCCCGCGCCAGCGACTGGGCGCTCACGACGTAGTGCCGGTTGTCCACGACGCCTTCCATCAGCCTCGTCTTCTCGAGCGCTTCCACGAGCACATAGAGCGAGACGCGGTTGTCGATCAGCCGGTTGAAGAGGAAGCCGAACTCCATCCAGCAGAAGAGCATCCCAAGCGGGAGCAGGAGCCGCATGTAGCGCATGGGGATCGACACGCCCAGGGGTCGAAGCTCGAACGCCGGCGCCTTTGCGATAAGAAAGATGAACAGCGAGATCCCGATGAGCGCGGCCTCCGCCGCGAAGAGGCGCCGCAGCGAGGAGTACTGCTCGTCCAGCAGGGCCGACCGCTGGCGGATCAGCTCCGGGCAGACCTTCGCCACCTCGCCGACGTCGCTCTTCACTTCATCCGCGGTCGGCTTCCACGCGGCCTCGCCCGGGTGCGCGATCAAGACAAGGCCGTAGATGAGGAACGCGACGGCTGCACACGCCAGCGCGGACATCCGCAGCCGCCGTGCGCTCCTTGCGTCGCTCAGTTCGTACCTGTCCACGCGCACCCTCGAATCAACCTCAATGCGTCACCGCTCAACCCGTCTACTACCGCCAACTCTCGATAAGCCCGGGCGCGAAGTCGTCGCGGAACCAACGGGCGGACTCGCTCAGCCGCATGCGAACGCCCCACCACGCTCGATCGGGCCCGGAGTCGCGGAACCGTTCCGGCAAGTCGTCAAACTTCGTCTGCGTAGTTTCTTTCCGTGCCAATTCACGGACGGCCGCGAGCACATCTTGTCGCTCTTGATACAGCGTGTGCTGTCGCTCACGGACCATCGGCACAAGGCAAACGAACCAAATGAGCATGGTGAGGCAAACGATCCCGGTGGTCATCGCGAAGGCACGGAATCTGGTCGTTGACGACCAAAAGACGGCGGGCAACAGGAGCAGCGCCGACACCGCGGACGCCTTGCACACCAGTTGAAGTTGGTGATAGAACGAGTACCGTTCGCCAAGCGGTGCATCGGACGGATGCTCCTGAGTCGCCATCGACCACGCGTCACCGAGCGAGTACGCGTCCGGATACGCCGTATAAAGCGCTACGCGGTCCGAAGGACCGATCATGCCGAGCCTGAAGTTTCCTGGAATTGTGACCATTGTCGGCGGCACCCATTGCCAGAAACGGATCCACTCGTTCATCAGCACGAACAAGAGCACGAGCATGACGCCCAGCACAGCGGGGTAGAGCTTGCCCGCGCCGATCGATGTGAGGAACCTGCGAACGACGTTCTTCTGCGGGTCGGAACCGAGCCAGCCGATGGTTACCCCTCGAATCCAGCCGGCAAGGCGTTGATGCTCCGACTCGATCAGCAAGCCGACAAAGAACGCGAAGACCAGCGGCGGCCACGCGAACTGCCACAGCTGGTACACCGTTGATTGAATGTTGCCGAAGTCCATGCGACCCCCGGTACCGATGCGAGCATCAACGCCCGCATTCTACTGGACGCAGCCCACATCGGGACATGTTCTCTCGCCAATACGGCGATCCTCAAAACACCGATCGCGCAGAGCAAAACGCCCTCAACCTTGTGTGAGGCACCCGGCATCAATTTGCCGGTTCGCTACTTTGCCCCTTTGCCACTCCTTCACTTTCCAGTAGACTCTCCCTCGAGAGAGAGACACGCCCCGACGCGCACCGCGCGCGGGGTTCCGGCGCGTGCTCCTCTCGAGGGAGACTCGCCATGCCCAGCACGCCCGCCCGTCGTTCACCCGCCCGCACCCTCATCGCCGCGGCGTGCCTCGGCTCGCCCGCGCTCGCGGACGATCTCGCCCCGCCCTCCTGGCGCGGCGGCCTTGGCACGACCGTGCAGCACTGGGACTTCTCGAGCGGGCCCAGCGGCGCCGCGCCCGACGCCCTCCCGCTGAGCAACCCGTACGGCTCCCCGCAGTTGATCGCGACCAACTTGTCCAACTGGCTCGCGTCCCTCGGAGGCCGCAACGACGTCTGGGCCGTCAACGACTTCGACTTCCTCACCTTCCGCACGCCCAACGCGAACGTGCCCCTCCCCACCGAGGTCTGGATCCAGGTGACGTACCAGTCCTTCTCGAACACGATCGGCACGCAGCTCTACGACAACCTCGGCAACCTCTACGGCCCGGACACCGGCTACCCGATCGTCACGCCGCTCCCCAACGGCTGGTTCCACAAGCTCGAGGTCTACACGCTGCCGACCGCGCCGCCCTTCGAGGACCTGCGCGTCCTCCCGCCGACGCCCGGCACCGTCGTCTTCGTCGATCAGGTGGTCATCGACTCGCGCGTCGTCCCCGCCCCCACCACCGCGGCCCTCGCACTCGCCGCGGCGTGCCTCTGCCCGCGCCGCCGGTCGCGCTGATTTCTTCTCTTCCCACGCACAACGCACCACGCACGACGCACTCTTCTATCCTCCCGCATGCCTCCGTGGGCGCAGCACGCGTTGCTCTTCGCCGGGTGTTTCCTCGCCGGGTCGATCCCGTGCAGCCTGCTCGTCGGGCTGACCAGGGGCGTCGACATCCGCAAGGTCGGCTCGGGGAACGTGGGCGCGACGAACCTGGGCCGGGCGCTGGGCCGGAAGTTCTTCTTCATCGGGTTCACGCTCGACATGGCCAAGGGCCTGCTCCCCGTCCTCGGCGCCGGGTGGGTGCTCAGGACCCTCGGTGAGCCGGTACCGCCGATGACGCCGCTGCTCATCTGGCTCGGCTGCGCCGCCGCCGCGGTCCTCGGCCACGTCTTCACCCCGTGGCTGGGGTTCAAGGGCGGCAAGGGCGTCGCCACCGGGCTGGGGGCGCTGCTCGGCGTCTTCCCGACGCTGACCGTTGTCGGCGCCGGAGCGCTGGTGATCTACCTGGCGGTGCTCGCCGTGTGGCGCACGGTGAGCCTGTCGTCCGTGGTCGCCGCCCTCTGCCTGCCGTTCATCCTCGCCGGGTGGTTCGCCGTGTCGCTCGGCGGGCTGGGGCTCGCCACCACTTGGCCGTTCTTCCTGGTCGTCTGCGCCATGACGGCGCTCGTCCTTTGGACGCACCGCGCAAACATCGCGCGCCTCCGGGCCGGCACGGAGCCCCGAATCGGGCAGCGGGTCAAGGCAGGGTGAAACCCGGCTGGGCTCGCTTCCCCGCGATTTTCACGGTTCTCCGCGCCGACGCGACGATGTGAACCGCGTTATTGCAGGGTGCGATAAGCGCGCCAAGCCGGGTGGCTTGTCGCGGGTGTGCGGGTTCTGACGGTCCCTGTTTCAACAAGGAAACGTCCGTGCGCTGGGATCGACAAACGCGAAGGGCCAAGTCTCCGATCGGATGGTTGCGTGCCTCTGGGCTTCGCAACGCCCGAAAAGGAGTTTCTCGCTTGGCCAGTCATCTCCGCCTCCGAACCGACGCCGACACCGGCGACGCCACGCCGGCGGTGAACGCGCCCGCTTTTACGTGGCAGCCGCCCAACACCTGGCGGCCGGGCCCGCAGGGCGGGTCGTACGACCCCGCGGCGGACGCGCTGTCGCGCATCGAGCACATACAGCGCAGCGTCTCGAACATCAAAGCGCTGCTGGGCATCGAGAACCCGCACTCCGACGGCCGCGCGGCGTAAGGAAGACGCACCGCAGAGTCGCAGAGCAAGATGAGAAGAGGACAGACCGGTTTGAAGACCGCGCACGAGCGCAGCTCTTCGATCACGTCACTCCTCTTCTCCGCGTCCCCCGCGCCGCTGCGGTGAACCTTCACACGATCCGCACGCAGACGAGCGTCCGGTCGTCGCTCCGGATGCGCGAGAGGCCGGAGTACTGCCGCACCTCCCACAGCAGCCGGTCCACGACGTCGCCCGCGCTGGCGTTGGGCTTGTCGCGCAGGCACCTGAGCAGCGACTCCCGCACGCGCGCCTTGCCGAAGCGGACGCCGTCGAAGTTCGTCGCGTCGGTGACGCCGTCCGTGTACGCGAGGATCACGTCGCCCGGCCGCACGTCGAAGACGGCCCGCTGGTAGCGCTGCCCCTCGTCGATGCCCAGCACCATCCCGCCCACCGAGAGCTCGTCGATGTCCGCGTGCGACACCTCGCGCCCGCGCGGCGCCCGCACCACCAGGGGCGGCTCGTGGCCGCACGAGCAGTACGTCAGCCGCATCCGCTGCGGGTCGATCACGCCGTACCAGAGGCTGGCGAACTCGTTCACGCGCGTGTCGCGGCAGAGGGCCTGGTTCACGCGGCTCACGATCTCGTCGAGGTCGTAGACGTCCTGCGCGAAGGCGCGGAGGCTCGCCCGCACGCTGCTCATCAGCAGCGCCGCGGCGATGCCCTTCCCGACGACGTCCCCCACCGCGATGCCCATGTGTCCGTTGAGGTCGATGAAGTCGTAGAAGTCCCCGCCCAGCTCGAAGCTCGGGTCGTACCGGGCCGCGACGTCGAGCGCGGGGATCGACGGCACGGCGTGCGGGAGCATCCGGCGCTGCACGTCCGCCGCGAGCTGGAGCTGGCGCTGCAGCGCCTGCTCCTCCTTCTCGAGGGCGAGCAGCCTCGCCTGCTCGAGCGCAGCGGCGGCCTGGCTGCTGATCGACGTGAGGAGCTTGCGGTCGGCGTCGTCGAAGGCCCGCGGCGTGCGCGAGTAGAGGCGGATCACGCCCAGGCCGCGGCTGCGGAAGACCATGCCGGCGTGGATCGCGGCGCGCAGGCCCTCCGCGAGCGCCTTGTCGGGGATGAGGATGCGGTCGTCGTTCGCGATGTCCTCGCTCACCACGACCTGCCCCGCGATCGCGAGGCGGTCGAAGAGCCGCTCCTTGCTCAGGGGCTGCGGGTGCTCGAGCCACTCGCGCGAGAGGTTGCGCGACGCGGCGAGCACGAGATCGTCCTCGTTGGGCGACAGGTTCCCCTCCGCGTCCTCCTTCAGGAGGACGATCGACCCCGCGTCGAGCCCGAGCGCGTCGAGGGCCTGATCGATCGCGACCTCGAGCACCTTCTCCGGGCTCGGGGCGCGGGCCAGGAGCGAGCTCATCCGCGCCAGCGCGCCGATCTCCTTGATGCGATGACGGACCTCAAGCTCGTGCGCGCACAGCTCGCCCGTCGTGCTCGCGAGCAGCTTGAGCACGCACTCGACGCGCTCGCGCAGCGTCCCGTCGCCGGCGTCGCCCGCGACGAGGCTGCCGATCGCCGCGCCGCCGAGCGTGATCGGCACGCGCGTCGCCGCGGCGATCGGGGAGGGTTCCGCGCCGACGCGCCAGGACGCGCCGCCGGCGGAGTCCTCGACGCGCGTGATCGCCCTGCCCGCGGGGTCGTGCAGCTCCACCGGCACGCCGACCAGCCGCGAAAGCTCGTCGCACAGCCCGGCGAGCGAGCCGTCGGTCAGGAAGTCCGTGATCGTGATGATCGGCGCCTGCGGGCGCGACGCCGCCTGCCCCGCGGCGTCGCGGAGGTCCTGGCCCCTGAGGTTGGTCGTGGAGACGGTGGACACGGATGGCAAGGTGTGCGCTGAACCCGCCCGCGCGGGCGCTCACTTATCGGCCCGACACGCCGCCCCGCCCCTCCTCTCCTTCAAAACCCCCGGGATTCATGGCTGTTGCTTCGGCGCCTGCGGCTCGGGCTGCTGCGGCGCGAGCCACACGCTCTCCAGCAGGTCCACCAGCGCCGCGTTGGCCTTCGGATCGACCGTGCCGAGCGCCCCGGTGCGGGCGACGTTGAGCCCCTGCTCGATCATGGACGTGTCGCCGGTCTGCCACCCGACGTACGCCAGCAGGAGCCCCTCGCCCGCCACCGGCTGGGACCGCTGGTCGCGGGCGCGGAGGAAGTTGGAGCGCAGCTCGGCGGCGATCGAGTTGAGCCGCGCGGGGGCCGGGATGGTGGGCCCGGAGAAACGCAGGCTCACGACCTCCGGGTTCCGCGTGAGCAGGTCGCGCAGGTTGATCGCGGCGGAGAGGTACAGCCCCGCGCCGAGCTGGGCGTGCAGCCGCGCGGCCCGCGCCGTGACGTCCCCCGGCTTCATGTCCAGCGCCCTGGCGAACCGCTCCTCGGCGTCGAAGTACCGCGACTCCCCGAGCAGCCGCTGCCCTTCGACCATCGACTCGCTGTAAAAGTCGCGCTTGCCGGCCGCCGGGTCGATGAACGTGCGCGTCTGGCCCGCCGCGTCGCGGAGGATATCGACCGTCTCGGCGTCGATCGCCCCCTGCTCGGAGCCGCCCGGCTTGGCGCCCGGCTGCGCGGGCATCAGCTTCTCCCGCAGCTCCGCCAGCTTCCGGTCCCACGCGCTGCTCGACGCCGCCGCGGCGGGCGCGGCGTCCTCGCCCGCGGGCTGGCGGGGCTGTTCGGGCTCCGCCTCCGGCCGCTCCTCCTCGGAGCGGTCTCGCTCGTTCATTGTGCGCGAGATACGGTCGTTGAGGTCGTCGAAGACGGTGCGCGTGGCCGGCGACTCTTCGTTGAGGTTCCGGACGAGCGACTTGTTCCCCTCCGGACGATCGGCGGGCCGCGCCAGGTTCTGGAGCAGCCCTGGGCGCGCCTCGGGCTCTTCCAGCGGCGGCGGCACGCCGTCGATCAGCTGCTCGCGCACCGCCTGGGAGATGATGTCGCGCCGCGGCAGCACCGGCCGGATGCCCGTCAGGCTCGACGCGGCGATGGCCCGCGTCTCGCCCGTTGTCGAGTCCAGCTGATAGCCGACCGTCGCCGGGTCGAGCAGGCGCGACGCCGTGAACGCCGCCGTAGAACGCAGCACGCCCTGGCGCTGCAGGGCGCTCGTTCGCGGGCGTTGCGTCTCGGCCGTGCCCGGGGGCGCATTCGCGGCGAGATCGCCCGTTGCGCCGAGGCGGCTGACATAGCCCGTGGTGCCGTTGTACTGGAAGCGGAGCGAATCGGTGTTGCGGATGGTCTGGGCGCTGGCGGAATCGCGCCGGAAGGAAAACGTCGAGTCGCTCCCCAGCCGCGAGCGGAACTCGTCCGGAGCGGTGTAGCCGACGTTGCCCCGGAAAGCCCGCAGTCCCCCCACGTTGCCCGTGATCACGGCGTTGCGTAGACGCACCTCGTCCATCATGTTGGCCCGGGGCGTGAGCCCCTGACCGCCGGGCACGCCCACCCGCAGGTCGCGCTCGAGCACCCGACCGCCGCCCCCTTCCTGCGCGAGCGCGGGCCGGGTCGAAAGCCCGCCGGCGAGCGTGATCATCGCGGCGACGCCGGCCCTGGCGGTGTTCGTTCGGAGCGGGTGCTTCATGGATTCCTCCCTGGCAGGGACGATGGTATGGGGCGTGTGGGCATCGCCCTTCGATCGGGCGAACCGCCATGGGCCCCATAAACTCGCGCTCATGCCCAGCACGTACATCACCACGCCCATCTACTACGTCAACGACCGGCCCCACATCGGCCACTGTTACACGACCCTGCTGGCCGACTGCCTCGCGAGGTTCGAGCGGCTGCGGGCGGGCACGGGGCAAGGAGCGTCTTCTTCCCCACACGCCACGCACGACGCACCACGCGCCGTCTTCTTCCTCACCGGCACCGACGAGCACGCCGACAAGGTCGTCACCAGCGCCGCGGCGCACGGCATGACGGCCATCCAGTGGGCCGACCGCAACGCCGATGAGTTCCGCAAGGCCTTCGCGTTCATCAACGCGAGCAACGACGACTTCATCCGCACGACCCAAGACCGCCACAAGAGCCGCGTCGCGGCGTACATGACCGCCCTGCTCGAGGCCGGTGATATCTACAAGGGCTCCTACGAAGGGTGGTACGACGACAACCAGGAGGAGTACCTCACCGACACCGTCGCGAAGGAGCAGGACTTCAAGAGCGCGACGACCGGCCGCCCCCTCGTGCGCCGCAAGGAAGAATGCTACTTCTTCCGCCTGAGCAAGTACCAGCAGCGTCTCGAGGAGCTCTTCGCGGGCAACCCCGGCTTCGTGCAGCCCGACGCGCGGCGCAACGAGGTCCTCGGCCGGTTCCGCGACGGCCTGCAGGACATCGCCGCCTCGCGCCCGGTGACCAGCGACCCCGCGACGCAGTTCGGCATCCGCGTGCCCGGCGACGAGGGGCACCGCATCTACGTCTGGATCGACGCGCTCTTCAACTATCTGAGCGTTGTCGACACGGACGATCGCCGCCACTTCTGGCCGCCCCGCGTGCACTTCATCGCCAAGGACATCCTCTGGTTCCACGCCATCGTCTGGCCGGCGATGCTGATGGCGCTGCAGGAGTCGGGCGGGCGATTCGGCTTCGTCGGCCTTCCGAAAACCGTCTACTCGCACGCCTACTGGGTGCGCGACGGCAAGAAGATGAGCAAGAGCCTGGGGAACTTCGTGACCATCGAGGTCCTGCAGGCCTACGCGGCGAAGTACTCGCTCGATGCGCTGCGGTGGTACCTCCTCACGCAGGGGCCGCTGCACGCGACCGACGCGGACTTCAGCCACGCCAAGTTCGTCGAGGTCTACAACGCCGACCTCGCGAACGGCATCGGCAACTGCGCCAGCCGCGTGGCGAACATGGTCGAGAAGTACTTCGGGGGGAAGGTGCCCGCCGCGGGCACGACGGGAACGGCGGGCGTGGACTTCGCCGGCGACGCGCTCGCGCGCGTGCGGGACGCGGCGTCGAGCGCCGACAGGCTCGACCTGATCGCCATGCTGCGCGCCGGCAAGCAGCTCGTCGATCGGATCGACGCGGTGATCGCCGAGACCAAGCCCTTCACGCTCGCCAAGGACCCGGCGAACATGGACAAGGTCGGGCACATCCTTTTCCAGTGCGCCGAGGCGGTCCGCATCGCCAGCATCCTCCTCTCGCCCGCGATGCCCGAGAAGATGGCGCAGCTCTGGCGCGCGTGGAACATCGCGCACGGCAGCGGCGCCGGGACGCCCGCCGCGCTCGAGGAACTCTGCGCCTTCGGCGGCCCGCACGGCCTCAAGCCCGGACACGCGATCACGAAGGGCGAGGGGCTCTTCATGCGCGCGGACCCTGCGGAAACACCGCCGGCGTAAGAAACGCAACTGAATTACAATTTTACAGATCGCCCTCGTGGATCAAAGATGATCGCTTTACGTCGTGCGCGCAAACGTGCGGTGTAGGGAGAAGCCGGTGCAACTCCGGCCGGGGGCTATTGATTCAGTAATGAGTTTGAAGCAAGGGCAATCCGCTCGACTCCCTGCACCGCTCATCGCCGTCGCCGTGCTCTTCATCGCCTTCGGCGTGATCGGCCTCCTCGATGCCATCGCAACGCTCGGCCAGGGGCTGATGCTGTTCAGCGTCCTCGCGGTCGGGCTCATCATCGGCACTGGATTGCTGCGAGACCGCTCCATCTGGCGCGCGATCGGGTTGATCTTCAGCGCCGTCGGCGCCGTCGCCGGTCTACTTGTCGGGTTCGCTGTCGCGACACCGTCGGAGCCGCACCCGGTGCCGATCCGCCTCTTCGGGCGCACGCTGATGCACGCTTCACCAACGCAGGCCGGAGCGGTGTGGATCATGCTCGGGCTTTTGAACGCGGTCGCCTTCGACGTGCTGCGACGCTCCGCGACCAGAGCGCACTTCCAAGCGACGAAACAGTGAGACGTTTGGGGAATCGCGGTGCGAAGCATCACCCCGTCACCCCCTCACCGCGTCACGACCGTAAGGGACCGCCGGTGCTCGGCAAGCCGCCGGGCCGACGTGGGCGCTGTCACTTCTTCTCCACCTGCTCCGCCGCGATCCGGAACATCTCCGGCAGCAGGTTCTCGTCGCCGTTCTTCCACGTCCCCACCCGCTTGCCGTTGATGAAGATAAGTGGGATCGACGTGACGCCCAGGGCGCCCGCGTCGTTGCAGTCGCGCGCCAGCGCCTCCGCCGCGGCGGGGTGCGCGTGCGCCATCGCGAGTTGCTCCGCGTCGAGCCCCGCGAGCGGCCCGATCATCTCCGCCGTCGCGCCGGCGAGGTTCAGCCGGTTGTTCATCAGCATCTCGTGCACGCGCCAGTACGCCTCCGGTCCCGCCATCATGTCCGCCGCCTCGGCGAGCTTCGCCGCGGCGCAGGCGTTCGCGAACTTCGTCACCTTCACGTGCGGGTTGCAGGATTGGTCAACGGGGTAGGGCACGAATGCGTAGCGCACCCGCGGCCCCTCGCCCCGCAGGAAGACGCGGGCCATCGCGTCCGCGTCGGCGGTGTTGGACTCCTCGTAGTCGCCGATCACGACGACGGTCACCGGCGCGTCCGCGTCGCCGATCGGGCGGCGCAGGAGGTGCTCCGGGATCGTCGTCGGTGGCGATCGCCTGAAGACCTCGAGGAACTTCTCGCGCGCCGTCGGAACGCCGTCGGACCCTACGGGAGCAGGTCGCGGGTGCAGCTTCGAGACCGCCTCGACCGCACGCGTCAGCGCCTCGGGCGCCGTGAACCCGCGCAGCTCCACGCCGTTCACGAAGACCAAAGGTGTGTACTCGATGCCCAGGCCGCGCGCCGCCTCGATATCCCCCTTCACCCGCGCCGCGATCTCCGGCGACTCCATCAGCGCCAGCACGCGCTTGGCGTCGATGCCGATCGCCTCGCAGTGCTCCCGCAGCGCCTGCGGCGTGAACTTCCCGTCGCGCGAGAAGAGCCAGCGCGACGTTTTCCAGAACGCCTCCGGGCCGCCGACGTCCCCCGCCGCCTCCGCGGCGAACGCGCCGAAGCATGCGTCCGGGTGATGATCCGTCGTGATGTGCTCGTTGCAGTGCGTCGAGAACGGGAAGTGACGGACCGTAACGCCGACGTCCTTGTGCGTCTCGAGCACCCGCGCGACCTGCTCCTCGATGACCTTGCAGTCCGGACACTGGAAGTCCGTCCACGTCACGATGCGCACGGAGGCGACGGGCGAACCGACGATGAACCGGCCCGCGATGCCCGTCGGCGCTCCGTTCGTGACCGGGGTCGCTCCCGGCTGCGCGATCGGCGCCGCCGGAGCGGGCGTCGCCGTCAATTGCCGAACAGTCGCCGCGAGCGCCCGCTCCTCTCGACGCCGCGTCTCGCGCTTCGCGCCGAACTCGACGGTGAACGCGAGGGCCGCGACGGTGAGCCCGACGCCGAGCCCGAGCCACGCCGGGTGCGGGCGTGCGCTGGTGGCCGGCGCGGGGCGCGGCGACATCACGATGATCGCGGCCGCGGCGAGATTCGCCGCGTGCGCGACGAGGCAGTACGGGCACGGCAGCCCTGCGCCGAGCATGATGCCGATGAAGACCAACGACGCAGCCGCGCCGACGACGGCGACGGCGCGGAGCGCCCGCCCCGGCTCCCCGCGCGATCGCAGCCACCCGACCAGAACGCCAACAAAGTACCCGGCGCCGACGGCCGCGGTCGAGATGCCGACGCCCGGCACCGAGCCCCATCGGCTGCTCACCGCGCCGGCGCACGGTCCGCCGTCGCCGCAGCCGGGCAGGCGCACGGCGGTGACGTGGCTGAGGACCAACGCCAGGGACGCGAGCGCGCCGGCCGCCAACAGCGCCGACGCCGCGAGCGCGCGGCGGCCCAAGCGAGCCTGCCCGGTCTCGGACGCCGGGCGCGGAGCACCCGCTCGGGAAGGGTTGGAGGCGGGGCGGGTCTTGCTGTTTCGCCGGTCGGCCATAGGGGCAATTGAACGCATGTCGGCGGCAGGTCATTGCCGCGGCGGGACTTGAAGCGACGAATCGCGCGACTTGCGCGTTTCGGGGCATTGCAATCGGTGGTGTTTGCGTTATGCTGGCCGCACCGAACCGGGGAGGTTCGGCGTGTTGAGTGCGTGCTGTGGGGCAACCGGGCGGAGGCCCGAGGAGAAGTCCATGTCAGCGACGAGATGGTTCCGGGCGTGTTGTCGAGCGGTCGCGGCGGTCGCGATGGGCCTTGCGGGTGCGACGGCGCAAGCGCAGAGCCTTGGCGCATGCTGCGTGCACACGCCCGGCGGCGTGCAATGCTTCATTACAACAGAGACAATGTGCGTCAACGCCAACGGCGTGTGGCGCGGCGCCGGCACGCAATGCGGCGGCGATACGTGCGCCAACACGACGCCGACGGGCGCCTGCTGCGTGATGGCGGCGGGCGGCGTCACCTGCGTTCCCAACCAGACGCAGGCGCAGTGCGCCGCGCAGAACGGTGTCTGGCGCGGGCCCGGTACCAACTGCAATACGCCGTGCCCGACGCCGCCGGTGACGGGCGGGTGCTGCTTCACGCCGCCCGGCTCGAATCAGATGATCTGCCAGATCCGCACGCAGGGCGGATGCGCCGAGGTCAACGGCACGTGGCGCGGCCCGGGCACGAACTGCAACGAGCCGTGCCAGCAGACAACGCCGAACGGCGCCTGCTGTGTGCCGACGAACGCCGGCGGCTTTGCCTGCCACATCATGAGCGAGGCCCAGTGCCACAACATCATGGGCTCGATCTGGCGCGGCGCGAACAGCGTCTGCGGCAACGACACCTGCCCGCCCAACGGCCGCTGCTGCTTCCGTCCTCAACCGGGCTCGCCAATCCAGTGCATGGTGACGTCGCAGGCGCAGTGCAATCAGTTCCAGGGCACCTGGGGGGGCCCCGGCACGAACTGCAACACGCCGTGCGAGCAGCCCCCCGCCACCGGCGCGTGCTGCGTGACGAGCGGCGGCACGATCACCTGCATCCCGAACCAGACCGAAGCGCAGTGCGCCGCGCAGAACGGTGTCTGGCGCGGCCCCAACAGTCTGTGCTCCAACACCATCTGCCAGCCGACGAACACCGGCGCGTGCTGCGTGAACCACAACGGCACGGTTACCTGCGTCCCGGGGCTCACCCAGGCCCAGTGCGCGGCCCAGAACGGCTTCTGGCGCGGGCCCGGCAGCACGTGCAACGAGCCCTGCCCGCAGCCCCCGGTCCTCGGCGGCTGCTGCTTCCGGCCCCTCGGCTCGGCGCAGGTCATCTGCCAGCTCCGCACCCAGGCCCAATGCGCGGCCCTGAACGGAACCTGGCGCGGCCCCAACACTAACTGCCAGCAGCCGTGCGAGCAGCCCCCGACCACGGGCGCCTGCTGCGTCACGACACCGGCGGGCGTCACGTGCGTTCCCAACGTCACGCAGGCCCAGTGCGCCGCGCAGAACGGTGTTTGGCGCGGTCCCAACAGCAACTGCAACACGCCATGCCCGCCGCCGACAGGCGGGTGCTGCTTCCGCCCCGGCGGTTCGAATCAAGTGATCTGCCAGATCAGGACGCAGGCGCAGTGCGCCAACCTCAACGGTGTCTGGCGCGGGCCCGGTTCAAACTGCCAGGACCCGTGCCCGCAACCTCCGCCGGTCGGTGGCTGCTGCTTCCGGCCCGCGGGCTCGAACCAGGTGATCTGCCAGGTGCGGACACAGGCCGGGTGCGATGAGGTGGATGGCGTCTGGCGGGGCCCGAACACCAACTGCCAGCAGCCTTGCCCGCAGCCCCCGCCCACCGGCGCGTGCTGCGTGCCGAATCCGAACGGCGGCACGACGTGTGTCCCGAACCTGACACAGGCGCAGTGCGCGGCGCAGAACGGCGCATGGCGCGGCGCCAACTCCAACTGCAACACGCCCTGCCCCCAGCCCCCGCCGCCCCGCGGCGCGTGCTGCTTCACCACCCCGGGCGGGCAGACGCACTGCGTCGTCGTGCGCGAGTCCGTCTGCGACCAGATCAACGGGACGTGGCGCGGGCCGAACACCTCGTGCAACGATCCGTGCCCGCAGCCCGCGCCGCGCGGCCGCTGCTGCTACACCGACGACAACAACGAGTCCCACTGCGTGGTCGTCCCCGAGGCCGACTGCGACGCCCTCAAGGGCGCGTGGGCCGGCGCGAACACTCAATGCCTGCCCGGCGCATGCGACAGCGAGTGCCCGTGCGACTGGAACGACGACGGCTCGCTGAACAGCACCGACCTCCAGGACTTCCTCGAGGACTTCCAGAAGGGCGACGCCGACTTCAACGGCGACGGCGAGACCAACGTCGAGGACATCGCGGACTTCCTCCGCTGCTACAGGCTCGACCCGGACTGCGACCGCTGAGCGGCCGGTGAACGACAACCCCAGCGCCCGGGCCCCGCGGCCCGGGCGTTTTCATTCCCGTCAACGGCCGCGCCGCCGGGGTTGCACTTTCCGCCGCCGCGCCTATCATGCGGCTGACATTCTGGGGGCGTAGCTCAGTTTTGGTAGAGCGCATCCATGGCATGGATGAGGTCGAGAGTTCGAGTCTCTTCGCCTCCACTTTTTCGGACGCCGGCGGCCCGGCCGCCCGGTGCGGCACGCACCGCCTTCGAACGCGTCCAATTCCCCGACGGCATCACGGAGGTCTGACCACTATGAAACCCACGCTCCCAGTTCGCGCTCTCATCCTCGCGTCCCTGCTCGCGGCGCCGGCCTTTGCGCAGCAGACACCTGCGACGCCCGCCCCCGAGGCCAAGCCCGCGCCGACGCCCGCCCAGGCCGCCGATGAGACGGTGCGCGTCGAGCTGGAGACGTCGATGGGCAAGATCGTGCTGGAACTCAACCGCACGAAGGCCCCGATCTCGACGGAGAACTTCGTCGCCTACGCCAGCAAGGGGCACTACAACGGCACGGTTTTCCACCGCGTGATCGACGGCTTCATGGTGCAGGGCGGCGGCTTCGACAAGAGCATGCAGCAGAAGCCGACCGACGCGCCGATCCGCAACGAGTGCAAGAACGGCCTCAAGAACGTCCGCGGCAGCGTGGCGATGGCCCGCACGGCGGTCCTCGACTCCGGCACGAGCCAGTTCTACATCAACGTCGTGGACAACCCCTTCCTCGACACGAACTGCTACGCGGTCTTCGGGAAGGTCGTCGAGGGCATGGACGTTGTGGACAAGATCAAGGGCGTCAAGACCACGCGCCGCAACGGCATGAGCGACGTCCCGGTGGAGCCCGTCGAGATCATCGCGGCGCGTGTCGTCGATTCCGCCGCCGCCGAGAAGAAGGCCGAGGGCGAGCCCAAGAAGGATCAGACCGCGCCCGAGTCCAAGCCCGCCGAGCCCGCCGCGAACCCGAAGTAGTTCCGCCGGCTTGTTCTCCGTCCTCTCGACCTCGCTTTTTCCGCTTCGCGTACCCGGAGTCCCCATGCCTGTTCAGGTTGAGCTCGTCACGTCGCACGGCCCCATCGTGATCGAGGTCGACGACGTCAAGGCGCCGATCTCCGCGGCGAACTTCCTCTCGTACGTGGACAAGGGACACTACGACGGCACGATCTTCCACCGCGTGATCGACAACTTCATGATCCAGGGCGGCGGCTTCAACGAGAAGATGACGCAGAAGCCCACCGACGCGCCGATCAAGAACGAGTGGAAGAACGGCCTCAAAAACGTGCGCGGCAGCGTCGCGATGGCGCGGACCTCCGACCACGACTCGGCGACCACGCAGTTTTTCATCAACGTCGCCGACAATTCCTTCCTCGACCAGCCCCGCGACGGCGCCGGTTACGCGGTCTTCGGGAAAGTCGTCGGCGGCATGGAGACTGTTGAGATCATCCGCAAGATCAAGACGACCACGAAGAGCGGCATGGGCGACGTCCCGGCCGTTCCGGTCGTGATCCAATCCGCCCGCCGCCTTTGAGGGGCTTCACGGCTCGGATTGGTCAGTCTTCACGCCACCACACGAAATGGTGAAGATGGCGTTATGTACAAAAAGAGCATCAACTCTTTTGATCCCATTCTTGGGCTGCAACGTATATTGCATGCCCCGTGAGCGGGGACCGCGTGACGAGGCGTGTTCGAGACGAGTCGAACCCCGTATTGCGCGGCGTGTCCGAAACTTTGCGGTACCTTGACTTCTGGGGGACTCGGGCGAGTCCGCTCGGTCGCCCACTGTCACGGCCGCTGCACGCATGACTGAACGGGAGGATGCAATGAAGCTTTCGAATGTCGGACCCGACAGCGACCTGCGCGGCTCGTCGGCCGCGAGCAGGAACGGACAGGAAGGGCACACTGGCATGTCGCGGCCCGCGGCCGCGGCGACCGGAGCGGCGATCGCCGCGAAGCGCCCGGAGCTGATGGAGCAACTGAGCCCCACGCAGCAACTCGTGCTCGAGATGCTCCTGAGCGGGATGTCGCAGCCGCAGATCGCACAGACGACCGGACGGTCGCTGCACACGATCCACGACCACACCAA
Organism: Phycisphaerales bacterium; assembly: GCA_035628115.1. Lineage (GTDB taxonomy): Bacteria > Planctomycetota > Phycisphaerae > Phycisphaerales > UBA1924 > BJHL01. The sequence continues at coordinate 37,740 of DASPKL010000027.1, forward strand.
GGCGATTTACCAGCGCCTCAAGGTGCGCAACCGCGTCGAGCTGCTCCTGCAGTTCACGCACCCGACGGTGTGAGACGTCCTCAAAGTTTGTACCCCTCGACGGGCGGCGCGAGAGCGCTGCCCGTCGCTTTTTTGCGCTTCTGACGCCAAACAGTGGAGAATAAAGTCTGTTGGAACGGATATAGTTGGTCGAGCCAACGGGGGGCTCGCGACGGAGTTGTCATGCCAGATACACACGCGGAACGGGGAGCATCGCTCGCCCGGCGTCGCCCCGACCTGTGCAACAAATTGAGCGAGACGCAGCGCGTCGTGCTCAGCATGCTGCTGGAGGGGATGACGGAGCCGCAGATCGCCGAGAAGCTCGAGCGCTCGCGCCACACCGTGCACGACCACACCAAGGCGATCTACCAGACGCTCGGCGTCCAGAGCCGGGTGCAGCTCGTGTTGCTGTTCACCGCGCCGTGAGGGCCGCGGGCGTGCGCGTCGCAATCTGACTTGCACCGCCGGCGATTCGCCGATAGGGTGTGCTCCCGTGGGCGGCGCGGCCGATCCCCCGCAATCGAGGAAAGCACCCAGCATGGCGAGCCCGACACCGCAGGATCCGACGTCCGCAGCCTCGACCGCGTCCATCTACGGGATCACCGCGACCCCGCCCCCGCCCGCCGAGGCGTCGCCGGAGGCGAAGGACCTCTGGTGGTTCCAGAACGTCTACAAGGGCGACACGATGCCGCAGCTCACGCTGCGGGCGGTGCTGACGGGCGGCATTCTGGGGATGCTCCTCGCGGCGAGCAACCTCTACACCACGCTCACGGTGGGCTGGGCCTTCGGCGTGGCGATCACGTCGAGCGTCATCAGCTATGTCATCTGGTCGATCATCACGCCCCTTTTCGGGCTGCGGAAGATGACGATCCTCGAGACCAACTGCATGGCGAGCACCGCCAGCGCGGCGGGGTACTCGACGGGCTCGACGATCGCGACGATGTTCGGGGCCCTCGTCCTGCTGGCCGTCGTCCCGGATGGCAAGACGGCAGCGGACCTCAAGACCTGGGAAATCCATCCCTGGTATCTCGTGGGCGCGTTCACGCTCTGCACCGGGCTCATGGGCGTCTTCCTGGCGATCCCCATGAAGCGCCAGATGATCAACCACGAGCAGCTCCCGTTCCCGAGCGGCATCGCCGCGGCGGAGACGCTGCGGAGCCTCTACAGCGAGAGCAAGGACGCGGTGCGCAAGGCGTACGTGCTGATCGCCGGCCTCGTCTTCGGCGCGCTCATCGCGGTGCTGCGAGCGGGCGAAGGGATGTTCGGCTTTCTCGACGCGTTCTACAAGAAGACCGGCCTCGTGATCCCGCAGCACGTGCCGCACGAGGGGTTCACCAAGATCAACGACAAGCAGGTCTACGGCTACGCGGTCGACACGAGCGTGCTGCTCATCGGCGCGGGCATGATCGTGGGGCTGCGCGTGAGTCTCTCGATGCTCCTGGGCTCGATGATCCTGTACCTGTGGCTCGGTCCCGAGCTGGTCGCGATGGATATCGCGAACGAGGGCAGGGAGGGGTACGTCCGCTCCATCGACGTCCTCGGCGGCGGCGCGTTCTACCACTTCCCGCGCTGGGGCCTGTGGGGCGGCACGGCGTTGCTGGTCATGTCGAGCCTGACGGCGCTGGCGTTCCAGTCGAAGACCATCGTGCGCGCGTTCACGCTCGCCAAGGCCGGCGGGACGGTGAACGCGGCGAACCTCTCGGCCATGCAGAAGATCGAGGTTCCGTTCACCTGGACGGTGATCGGCATGGTGCCCATCACGATCGCGATGCTCGCGGTGCAGATCGTCGCCTTCGACATCGCGTGGTGGGCGGGGCTGATCGCGATCGCGATGTCCTTCGTGCTGTCGCTGGTCGCGAGCCGCGCCACGGGCGAGACGGACACGACGCCGATCGGCGCCATGGGCAAGGTGATGCAGCTGATGTTCGCGCTCTTCCACCCGGGGCAGATCAACCCGAACCTCGCCAGCGCGGGCATCGCGGCCAACAGCGCGAGCAGCTGTGCCGACCTTCTCTCGGACCTCAAGATCGGCTACCTGCTGGGCGCCAACCCGCGCCGGCAGTTCCTCGCGCAGTTCTTCGGCGTCTTCTTCGGCACACTCGCGATCGTCCCGATCTGGTACCTCATGGTGCCGGACAAGGCGAAGCTCGACTCGTTCGCCGCGCCGGCGACCAGGACGTGGGAGGCTGTGGCGCAGGTGTTGACGAAGGGCCTGGGCTCGCTGCCGGACTCCGCGAAGACGGCGATCCTCGTCGGCGCCGGCGTCGGCGTGCTCCTGCCGCTCATCGAGCGATTGCTGGTGCCCGCGAAGTACCGCAGGTTCATGCCCAGCGCGACCGGCCTGGGCCTGTCGTTCATGCTCCCCTTCTACAACAGCCTCGCCTTCACGATCGGCGCGGTCATCGCGTGGGCGTGGGGCAAGGCCGACAAGCGCACCGCGGACCTCTACAACATCCCGCTCGCCAGCGGCCTCGTCGCGGGCGAGTCGCTGATCGCGGCCTTGCTCGCGATGCTGGCGACCGCGGCGGGGCTCATGGGCTGGACGCTGTAGGAGCCGCGGAGAGCCGAGAACAGGCACGGGCACATTCTTCTCCGGTCGTTCTCCGACCGTGGTTCTCCGCTTCTCCTGTTCCCTTGTGCCTTCGCGGCGGCCGACTCCGCGGGCACCCCGACTACTTCGCCTTTTCGAGCGCGCGGTCGATGTGCCCGGCGATCGTCTCCTCGAGGTACTTGACGCGCTGATCGGTCGTCGGCGCGTTCGAGCCCGGCGGCGCGGCGAGGCCCTTGCCGGCCCAGACGACCTTGCCCTCCCTGTCGATCACGTAGAAGGTCGGGAGCGCGGCGACACGGAACTTGCGGCCGATGGCGTCGGCGCCCAGGAGCAGGCCGTAGGTATACCCGGCGTCGCTCTTGAACTTCACGGGGTCGGCGCCGCTGCGCCCGCCCTCGGCGTTGAAGCCGACGATCGCGACGGCTTTGCCGTCGTACTTCTTGTGCAGGCGCTCCATCGCGGGCATCGACGCGCGGCAGGGCGGGCACCACGTCGCCCAGAAGTCCATGACGAGGACCTTGCCCCGGTAGTCCTCGAGCCCCACCGCCTTGCCGTCGGCGTCCTGGAGCTTGAAGTCGGGCGCGAGATCGCCGGGCGCGAGGAGCGTGCGGTCGCTGGGCCAGGCCGCGCCGCCGGCGGGGCCGGCCGCGGCCGTCTTGCCGCCGTCCCCGCCGCCCGCCTCGTTGTCGCCGTCTCCCTGCGCGGTCCTTCGCGATGTGCCGCCCGCGCGGACGCGGTACCCCTCCGGCACCTCCAGGGTGAATGCGTGCACGACCGCGTCCTCGTCGGCCTTGAGGTTGTGCATTTCGAGCGCCCAGCCCGTCGGCGCGACGCCCGGTTCCTTCGTCAGGAGGCTCTCGACGCGGACCGGGAGCGACGACGAGCGAGAGACGAAGACGCGCGTGGTGCGGCGGGGGGCCTTCTCGTCCTGCGGCGCGGGGCCGGCGACCTCCAGCACGTCGCACTGCTCGCCGGCGATCGTCTGCGGCTTGCCGAGCGTCGCCGTCGCGTCCTCGAAGGGTCTCTCCGCGAGCACCTCCCACGGCACCGCGTGGCGGGCGCTCTCGGCGCCGAAGAACGCGCGAACGTCGTCCATGCGCTCCATGGAGCGCTCGGCGACGACCTTGTCCTTCGCGCGCACCGACCGTCCGTTCGCGCCGTCGTACGCGACCTCAAAGCCGCCCTCGGCGTCCGTCTGCCTCGCGTAGACGCGCCAGCCGCCCGCGTCCGCCCTCGCCATGCTCGCTTCGCCGGCGAACGCCGCGCCCTCGGCCCCGATCGGCGTCGCCCTGAACTCGTAGCTCATCGCCCGCGTCGCGGCGATCTTCTCGCGCAGCTTGGCGAGGATGACCGCCGCGGCCTCGGTGGTGTCGGCCGAATTCGGCTGTGCCGCCGGGGCGGGGGGCCGCCCGGCTTTGTCCTTCGTCTGCCCGAAACTGGCGCCCGCCGCGACGGTCAGGGCTGAAAGAAAGATCGTTGCTGCCGACATTGTCATCGAGTCGCTCCCGCGGGCTGTGCCGCCCGCGACATCCTACCGGACCTGTCAATCCGCCGCGTTCCTTGTTGCGTTGAAACGGAATTCTGTTAGCATGGTGGCCGGTTTCCCCCGTCCGCACCCATGCTCGAAAGGACCACGCATGCGCCGAATCGCCGCGTCCGCCCTCGTTCTCTCAGCCGGTCTCGCCGTCGCCGCGGGCGAAGCTCCGCCCGAGCGGGACGCGGTTCTCGGCCTGCCGGGCGTCCGCGTCTTCGAGGACGCCGGCCGGACGCTGGCGTTCTACGGCGCGCCCATGACGCGGGCCGACAGCGCGGCCCAGGCGGCGACCGACTGGGTGAACCTGTACGCCCGCGCGTTCGGCTCGCCCGACTCGGCGCTGGCCCTGACGAAGGAATGGGGGGTCTCGAACGGCCGCTTCACGCACTTCGAGTTCACGCAGTGGATGGACGACCTGCCGGTCGAGCGGGGCGTGCTCCGCGTGCTGGTCCGCAACGCGCCGGCGCCGCTGGGCCACGATGACCGCACCGTCCACGAGTCCGTCCTCGCGTCCGGGCGCATCGCGCAGCGGCCGGCGGGCGGCTTCGCGCCGGTGACGGTTTCGGCCGAGGAAGCCGCGGCGGCCATCGGGCGGATCCAGCGGTTCGCGTCGCTCGAGCGCTGGACCGAGCCGGAACTGGTCGTGTACTTCGGCGAGGGGGACTTCAACGGCTGGATCGAGCCGGTGAAGGCGTGGAAGTTCGTCGCCGGCGACGCGAGCGACAGGGCGAACCCGCGGGTCTTCACGTTCTTCGTGGACGCCTCGGCGGGCTCGGTGATCCACGCGCGCGGCGAGGTGCACAACGTCGACATCACCGGGCGGGTCATGGGCCTGACGACGCAGGGCGCGCACCCGGACACCCCCTCGAACCCGCCGGTGTCGCAGGGCGTGCGGGGCGCGAAGGTGACGGTGCAGGGCTCCAACCCGGCGGCGTTCGCGTACACGGACCAGGACGGGAACTTCACGATCTCGTGGCCCGGCGCGGAGCCGGTGACGCTCTCGGCGGGCGTGGCGCAGGGGCTCTGGGGGAACGTGGACAACGCGGCGGGGAGCGAGATCACGGTCACCGTGAGCGCGACGCCCGGCACGCCCGCGACGCTCGACATGACGCCGGCGTACAGCGGGCCGACGACCGCGCAGGTGAACGCGCTGACGCAGACGACCGTGACGCACGACCACTTCAAGCGCTACGCGCCGTCGTACACGGGGCTCGACTTCATGATCCCGGTCTTCGTGAACGAGGCCTCGACGTGCAACGCTTTCTACCAGTCCTTCGACGATTCGACGCACTACTTCGCGCCCGGCGACGGGTGCGTGAACACGGCGTACGCGAGCGTCGTGCACCACGAGTACGGGCATTACATCGTGAACCAGCGCGGGCTCGCGCAGGGCTCGTTCGGCGAGGGGTTCGCGGACACGATGTCGATCCTGATCCTGGACGACCCGATCATCGGGCACGGCTTCGGCGGGCCGCCGTTCTTCCCGAACGGCTGGGTTCGCGACCCGGTCAACGCCCCGCAGCAGTACCCGTGCAGCGGCGGCGGCCACGACTGCGGCCAGGTGCTGGGCGCGGTGACGTGGTTCATCCGCGAGGGGATGGGGACGCGGTACGGCTCCCTCCCGGGGCTCGATGTCGCGCGGCAGCTGCACGTCGACTGGGCGTTGGTGACCTCCGGCGGGCTCGACAACGACGCGGCGCACCCGCTGACCGCGATCGAGTTCCTCACGGTCGATGACGACGACGGCATGCTCTGCACCGGCACGCCCCACTACACGGAGATTTCCGAGGCGTTCGCCGATGAGAACATCGCGTCGCCCCCCGCGGAGACGCGCGCCAACGTGCGCTTCGTCGAGGCGGTGCCGGGCGTGGTGCAGCCCGGGCAGGTGCTGACATTCACCGTGACGGCGGCGCCCGGGAGCGCGACGCTGACGCCGAACAGCGGGGTGCTGCACTTCCGGCTCGTGGGGCAGGCCGAGTTCACCAGCACGCCGATGACGGCGGTCAGCCCGACGCAGTACACGTTCAGCCTCCCGCCGATCGTGTGCGGGCAGGCGATCCAGTTCTACGCGAGCGTCGGGACGAGCCAGGGCGACGTGAGCGCGCCGTCGCAGTCGTGCACGGGGCAGAACCTCTACAGCATCACCGCGGCGACGAGCTCGTCGGACACGTTCACCGACTTTGAGTCGGGCGCGCCCGGCTGGGTGAGCGGGCCGCACTCGCACTTCGCCAACCCCGCCGGCTACTGGATGCTCGCCACGCCCACCTCGGGCGGGACGGGGGTGCCGGGGGCCGACCACAGCGAGCCGGGGACGCAGGCGTGGATCACCGGCGCCAACGGCGACGTGAGCGGCACCTGGGTCATGCTGAACTCGCCGACGTACGACCTGTCGCAGTTCGCCGACGCGAGCGTCTCCTACTGGTACTGGTGGTATAGCGACGGCGCGAACACCGGCAACACCGACTCGTTCCTCGTCCAGGCGAGCAACGACGGCGGCGGTTCGTGGCGCGACGCCGTGCTGCTGGGGCCGGACAATTCGAACGCCTCGTGGCGGCAGGGCGGGTTCTCGCTCTCGTCGCTCAACCTCACGACGAGCGCGCAGGTCAAGTTCCGCTTCCGGGCTGGCGACTTCGGCCTCCTCTCGCTGGTGGAGGCGGGGCTGGACGACTTCCGCGTCAGCGCGCTGGCGTGCGAGACGGGGCCGGCGTGCGACAGCGTCGACTTCAACGGCGACCAGCTCTTCCCGGACAACCAGGACCTGATCGACTACCTGTCCGTGTTCGGCGGGGGGGCGTGCAGCACCGGCACGTGCGGGGACATCGACTTCAACAACGACGGGCTCTTCCCCGACAACGAGGACATCGCGGCGTTCTTCCGCGTCTTCGGCGGCGGAAGCTGCTGAAGAGAGCCACGAAGGCACCGAGGCACGAAGTGAAAAGAACCCCGGGCGAAAGCCCGGGGTTTTTCGTTGCGCCTTCGTTCGTTGGAACGCGGTCTTACCGCGACGAGCCCGGGGCGGACGGGCCGGGCTGCTCGCCCGCGATGCTCTGACGCATGGAGGTGTCGGCCTGGAGGTTCTGGAGGCGGTAGTAGTCCATCGCTCCGAACTTGCCGGAGCGCAGGCTCTCGGAGAGGGCGCGGGGCACCTCCGCCTCGGCGAGCACGACCGCGGCCCGGTTCTTCTGCTCCTCGGCGCGGAACTCCTGCTCCTGCGCGACGGCGAGGGCGCGGCGCTTCTCCGCCTCGGCCTGCGCCATCTGCTTGTTGGCGTTTGCCTGGTCGGCCTGCAGCTTGGCGCCGATGTTGTCGCCCACGTCCACGTCGGCGATGTCGATGGAGAGGATCTCGAATGCCGTGCCGGCGTCCAGGCCGGTCTGCATCACCTTGCGGCTGATCTCGTCGGGGTTCTCGAGCACCTGCTTGTGGTCGTTGGCGCTGCCGATGGTGCTGACGATCCCCTGGCCGACGCGGGCGATGATCGTCTCCTCGGTGGCACCGCCGACGAGGCGGCCGATGTTCGTGCGCACCGTGACGCGGGCCTTGACCTTGAGCTGGATGCCGTCCTTGGCGACGGCGTCGATGGTCTGGCGCGGGCCGTTGACGGCGGGGCAGTCGATGACCTTGGGGTTGACGCTGGTGTTCACCGCGTCGAGGATGTCGCGCCCGGCGAGGTCGATCGCGGTCGCGATGTTCCACGGCAGGTCGATGCGGGCGCCGCGGGCGGCGATCATCGCGCTGATGACGTTGCTCACGCGCCCGCCGGCGAGGTAGTGCGTCTCGATGAGGTTCGTCGGGATGTCCATGCCCGCCTTGACGGCGCGGATGCGGTTGATGACGACCGTGCGGGCGTCCACCTTGCGCAGCTTCATGCCGATCATGTCGAAGAACGTCACGCGGGCGTTGCTCGTGTAGGCCTGGATCCACAGGTTGACGAATTGGAGCAGGAAGACGAGCAGGATGAAGCCGATGATGACGACGACGACGACCACCGCCCACCCCACCATCGAGCCGATGCCGCCGCCGCCGGTCTGCGCGAGCGCGGGCTGGCAGGCGAGCGCGAGGGCGCAGAGGGCCAGCGCGGGCGCCGAGGTCCGAGTGTTGCTGTTCGACAAGGCGATTCTCCCCAGTGCGGCCGGGTCGGCCGGCGCGGGCGAGTGTACCGCCCGGCGGCGCGGCGTGCGGGCGCCGGCTCGACGCACCCGGGAGGCCGTCAGGTGACCGGGCGGACCTTGATCTGAGCGAGGTCGGCGTATGTCACGCGGACGCTCGCGCCCTCCGGCACGAAGGTGGTTTCGCTCAGCACCTCGTGGCGTGCGCCGTCGATGACGGCGACGCCGACGGGCCGCAGGTCCGTCACGGCCTTGCCGGTCTTGCCGACCAGCGCGGCGCGGGCGCCGCGGGCGGCGAGCTCTTCCGCGCGCTGCCGTTCGACTTCTTCCTCCGTCGGAGCGCCGATGATGCGCCTGCCGATAGGGGTGTGCGGCCAGACCTTGACGAGGAACGCGATCGCCGTCGGGCCCAGCACGACGACCGAGCCCAGCCCGGCGAGGCCCCACGCGGCGTCGTAGCGGAAGAGGCAGATGACGCCCGCGACGGCGGCGACGCCCGCGCTGACGCCGAGCACGCCCGCGCTGGGCAGGAAGGCCTCCGCGATCAGGAGGATACAGGAGACCACGAGGAGGCCGATGCCCCAGGCCAGGAGCGGGTCCATCGCGCTACGCCTCCCTCGCCCGCTCGACACCGACGCGGATGCTGCTGACGGACGACACACGGACGGGCTCGCCCGCCTCGAGGAAACCGAAGTCGGAGACGGCGTCGATCACGCGCCCTCCGATGTCGACCCGGCCGGCGGGGTGCATCGGCGTGATGGTGACGCCCTTTTCGCCGACGCGCGCGATCGGCGCCTCGGCGTCGGGCGAGATCACGGTCGCGGCTTCCTCCCCCGCGCCCTCTCTGAGGACGAGGCCGCGGAAGAAGGGGAGACTCCCGGCGTGCTTCGCGACGAAGTACGCGCCGACGGCGGCGGTGAAGAAGGCGCCGATGATCGTGCCCGCGGCCCAGAGCAGCTCGCCCTGGCCCCTGGCCGTGGACGGGAAGAGCCCGGAGCCCGCGGGCAGGAACGTGCCGAGCAGGCCGCCGAAGAGCAGCAGCAGACCCACCACGCCCGAGACGCCGAACCCGGGAATGACGAAGACCTCGACGCCCAGGAGCCCCAGACCGACGATGATCGCCGCGACTTCCCACCAGCTCGCCATGCCGATCAGCAGGGGCGGACCGAGGAGCGCGGCGAGCGCGAGCATGGCGACCGCGCCGGGCACGCTCGCGCCGGGGTGCGACATTTCGGCGAAGAGCGCGATCAGGAAGATCACGATCAGGATCCCGCGCACCCACGTGTTCGTGAGGACCAGGACGAGCCCCTCGGACCAGTTGCGGTCGAGGCGGCGGACGTTGTCCGCGCCGAAGAACGCCCGCAGGTCCTCGTCGGTGCGGACGGGCTGGATGGCGGTGTTCCCGTCCACGCCGCGGGTCACGTTCTCGGCGAGGTTGTAGTGGGCCATATCGAGCGCCGAGAACGTCGCGGGCGCGGTACCGTCGACGACCTTGTCGAGAAGCTCCCACTCGCCGGCGTCTGCGGCGGTCAGGCGAGGGCGGGCCGCGGTCGGCGACGACGGCGCGGGCGCCTGCGCGCCCGCCCGGCCGGCCTGCTCGGAGCCGGCGGGGACGGGCGCGTCCGTGGTGGGGGCATCGGTCCGCGGCGCGGGCTCGGGCGTCGGCGCGGAGGGGCGCACGCCGAGGCCGCCGGTGACACCGCCCGATCCGCCCGTGCCCGCGAGGCGCGCGGGCCCGCCGGCGGACTCGCCGGGGAAGAGGATCTCGAACTCTGCGCGGTCGATCGCCATCTCGACACCGGTCCGCTTGCTGCGCACCCACCAGAGCTGCATGTCGCTCGCGACGATGGACTGCACGAGGTACTCGTCGCGCCGGTAGCGACCGAAGGCGTCGTTGTGGCGGCGCGCCGAATCGACGACGCTGGAGATGATCGGCGCCATGATCTTCGGGCGCAGCGCGGGGTCGATCGCCGCGGGGCCCGTCGGCGTGATCATCACCGGCATCGCGTCGCCGAACGTCGCCTGCTCCCCCACCACGATCTCGCGCGCGGCCAGCGCGACGATCGCGCCGCCGGAGAGCGCCCGCGGCCTGATCCACGCGACCGTGTTCGCGACGGGGCACTCCTTGATGAGCCCGGCGATGCGCAGCGCCGCGCCCACCTCGCCGCCCGGCGAGTCGATCTCGAAGACGATCGCGTCGGCGCCGCCGCGCACGGCGGTCCTGATGCGCCGCTCGACGCTCGAGGCCATGACGCTGCGCCGCATCATGGTGTCGCCGTCGATCTCGCCGTGGATGGTGATGACCGCGACGTTCTTCGCTTTGCGGTGGGCGGCGACGGTGATCGGCGTCGCCGCCGGCGCGGGCTGCGCCGCCTGCTGCGTCGCGGGCCGGTCCTGGCCCGCCGCGGGCGCGCCGGCGATGGACGCGACGATCACGAGCAACGCGGCGACGGCGCCCGCGACGCGGGCGAATGCCCGCGTCGTCGCGCCGCGCATCATGGGTGTCGCCGTTCGCACGCTCAAGTATATTTCGCGTTCGGGCCCGCTGCGCTCCGCGCCGTCACGATCCGGGTGTTTCCTGCTCGACAACCCATCGCATCGCCGGGCCGGAGCAATCGATGTGGACGGCGAAGAAGCCGGGACGTCCGCCGGGCGAGCGCGGGTCGGCCCGGTGGATCAGCGGCCAGATGATCTTCTGGTCCGACTCCGGGAGGGGGAGCCGCTCGATCTGGTCCCACGTGAACCAGTCCAGCCGCCCCTCGCGCATGTCCCGGGCCTCGACGACCACCGGGCCGAGCACGCGGTAGACGAACATCAGCCAGTGGCCCTTCCCCTCGTAGGACCGCTCGCTCACGAGGCCGATCAGATGGAGGCGGTCGATCGGCACGTCGATCCCCGCCTCTTCCAGCACCTCGCGCCGGGCGCACTGCGCTGGGCTCTCGCCGAGCGCGACGTCGAGCTTCCCGCCGATGGGGCTCGCGAGCCCCCGGTTGGGCTCTTTCTTGCGGAGCAGGAGCAGGACGCGACCGTCGCGGTCGCGCAGGTCGCACAGGCACGCGATGCGGTACGGCATGGCGGGCGTCGAACCGTGCACGGCGTCGTCGGGCATGGGGGCAGCGTAGGTGCCGGGCGCGGCGTCACCCGCCGGTGGGCTCTGCCTCGGTGGGGGCTTGCACCGGATCCAAGTCCTTATTCGCCGGTCCTCCGATGACCTTGCCGGTCGCCTCGAAGCGCGACCCGTGGCACGGGCACTCCCACATCTGCTCGAGCCCGTTCCAGTGCACGAGGCACCCGGCGTGCGGGCAGACGGCGCTGCAGGCGTGCACACCGCCGCCCTTGTCCTTGAACACCGCGAGCATCTTGACGCCGCGGCGGACGACGGCGCCCTCGCCCGGGGCGATGCTCTCGATGTCCGTGCCCGCTCCCAGCCACTCGGCGAAGTGGCCGGCGACCTTGGCGTTGGCGCCCAGGAACTCGCCCAGCGCGTGCGTGGCCTTGCGCGAGGGGTCGAAGACGCCGCTCCACTCGTGGGCCTCACCGCGTACGAGGCTGGGCATCATCAGCGCCGCGATGGCGCTGTGCGTCATCCCCATGCCCGAGTCGCCGGTGGCGACAAAGACGCCCTCGGGGCCGATCGGGTTCTTCCCGATATACGCCATGTTGTCCGCGGGCTCGAAGACCTGGCCGGACCAGCGGTACAGGACGTCGCCGATCATCGGCCAGCGCGCGCGGGCCCACGCCTCGAGCCGGTCCCAGCGCTCGGGGACTTCCTCCCCCTCGCCGGTGTGGTGGTCGCTCCCGCCGACGATGATCACTTCCTCCCGCTCGCCGGTGGGGTCTGAGACGGTCTCGGCGAGGCGCACGTAGTGGTACGCGCCGCCGGTGTCGCCGGGTGTCTCGGACGTGTCCCAGTAGAGCGCCTTCTCAACGGCGCCCACGGGCAGGCGCGCCGCGAACGCGTACGTGCGGTACGGCACCTGCTTCGAATGGATCGTGATCTTGTCCACGATCGGCGTGTTGGTCGCGAGGACGATCGCCCTGGCTTCGACGGCGAAGCTTCTGTCCGTTCGCACCCGGAGGGGTTTTTCTTCGATGGCCGTCACGCGCGTGCCCGTGTGGATGCGGACGCCCAGCCGCTCGGCGGCGCGTGCGGCGCCGTCGAGGAAGCGCAGCGGGTGGAACTGCCCCTGGTTCGGGAAGACCAGGCACGGCCCCGAGTCCCAGGAGGGCGCGCGCTCGATCATCTCGCAGTTCATGCCGGCCCGCTCCGCCGCGGCGTACTCCCGACGGAGGATGTCGAGGCGCTCGCCCGGCGGCAGGAAGAGGTACCCGTTCACGCGGCAGAAGTCGCAGGAGATCTTCTCCTCCGTGCTGATGCGCTCGAGGAGTTCGATCGCGGCGCCGTGCGCGCCGGCGTTAGCGCGCGAGGCCTCGACGCCGTGGCGCTCCTCGAGGACGTAGAAACGGTCGTCGATCACGTTCGAGAGGTGCGCCGTGGTGCGTCCGGTCTCGCCCGAGCCGATCTCGCGCGCCTCGAGGAGCACCACGCTCAGCCCGGCCTTCGCCAGCGTGTACGCGCACAGGATGCCGCACATGCCCGCGCCGACGACGCAGACGTCGGCCGTCGCATCGCCCGTGAGCGGGGTGCGACCGAGCCGCGCCCCCGCGTGATGCCAGAGGGATGTGGTCGTCATGGTGTTCGTTCCGGCCGTGGGTTCTCAGGCGTGCCGCGGGGGCGAGTTCGGGCCCGCCGGGCTCGACTTGGGTAGCGAGGCCAGCCCGCCGCCGAGGAAGGCAAGCGTCAGGAACAGGTGGAGCCAGTTGTCCGCCTGGTTCAGGTGCAGAAGGTCGATGACGGGCTGGACGCCGGCGAAGCCCAGCAGGGCGACCAAGCCATAGACGCCGGCGAAGACAAAGCAGAAGGTGCGGGCGGCGTTGACGCTGCGGAGGCCGCAGGCGAGGGCGGCGATGCCCGAAACCAGGTGCACGAGGTTGTGCATCGGGTTCACGTGGAAGATCAGCACCCGGTCGCCGGTGATGAAACCCCAGATAGCGACGATGATAAAAACAACGCCGAGCACGATGCAAATCGTGTTGGCAGGCGACTTTGCGTTCAAGCTCAGGGCGCGATCGGCCATCGGAAAACCTCCTGTGTTCGCAACGGAACATTCGCGGACGGCATGCCGTTTTCCGTGACCCGAAGGTGAAATCAATTGCTGCCCGGGGTGCAACCCGGCCCGGGGCCGGTCGTAGCAATCCCATACGCTGCTCGCTCGGGGGGAGTGGGCGGGGAGTCTGTTGGAACAAAGAACGACCAACCACCTGAGGCGGCGTCCGCGCGCGTTCACGCTCATCGAGCTGCTGGTCGTCATCGGCATCATTGCTGTGCTGATGTCGATCATGCTCCCGACGCTCGCGGGCGCGCGGCGCACCGCGCGCGCGACGATCGGCGTCGCGAACCTGCGCAGCCTCTCGCAGGTGCAGTTCATCTACAGCAACGACTTCAACGGGCTCTTCGTGTACCCGTTCCGCAGCGACTGGGCGTCCTCGACGGGCCGCGTCTTTACCGACGTCGTCGATCCGGCCGAGTCGCAGCTGGTGTGGAGCTTCTACGTCCCGACGGACCCGACGCTGAACACCGAGGGGTTCGCGTTCTACTGGTACAGCTACCTGCAGCGGTACTACAACGCTCCGCGTCTGTCGAAGGAGCTGCTGAGCCCCGCCGACCGCGCGGCCTCCTCGCTGGCCGCGGCGTACGGCTCGCGCAGCGAGACGCTGCAGGGGTACGTGCTGTGGCCGAGTTCGTTCCTCTACTCGCCGACGATGTGGAGCAGCGGCGGCCGCTACCTGGGGCCGACGCGCGCCGCACAGACGGCGGCGACGCTCGTGCCGCAGGGCGTCAACACCGTCGTGAACCCGGCGGGCAAGGTCTTCCTGTGGGAGCGCGCGGACTTCCGCCAGCCCAGGCGCAGCACCAATCCCGCGTACCCGCCCGCGTACAACAACCCGAACGCGCGCGTCAACGCCGCGACGGTCGACGGGAGCGTCACCGAGGTCTCGGCGCGGGACCTGCTCTTCCAGGCGGAGAACAACCCGGAGATGACGCCGTGCGGCTTCGCCAGCGTGCCGGACGCGCCGCCGCTGCACGTTCCGTACGTCCTGCCGCAAGGCGTGAACGAGAGCCCGGCCTCGTGGCCCGTGAGCGTCGAGGCCGCGGGGGGCGACGACCTCTTCCCCCTGTTCTTCTGGGCCACCTACCGCGGGGCGCAGGGGCGGGACCTGGCCCGGTAAGCGGGCACTCCCGCGCCCCTCGTGCGTCGAACATGGGAGCGCGGGCTCACCGCGCGGGCCCCGCAACCCGACAACAGTGTCGTGGGTATGAACAGCATCGCGGCGGGCTTCGCCGACGCGTCGGGCCTTTGGAGCAACAAATGAAAAACGTCCTGTCGCTCGTGGCGTGTGGTATTCTCGGTTCGCTCACCGGGCCCGGCGGCCTTGTCGTCGCGCCTTCGGCGGTGATCGCTCAAGAGGGGAAGGAGATCGACCTCCGCCCCAAGTTCCGCAAGGGGCAGGAGACGCGCTACACGCTCAAGATGGACACAACGAGCGAGCAAAGGACCGGCGAGGACTCGGCGAAGCAGACGACGACGCAGGAGATCGACCTGACGCTGCGCGTCAAGGACGTCGGGCAGGACGGGGGCGCGACCGTCGAGATGGTCTACGACGCGCTCAAGCTCAAGTCCGACTCGCCCCTGAGCGCGTGGGAGTTCGACAGCAAGTCGCCGCCGAGCAAGGACGGCGACGTCGGCGCGCTCCTGCGTCCCGTCGTCGGGCTCACGCTCACGATGCAGACGGACGCGACGGGCGCCATCACGTCCGTCTCCACGCCGCCGGGCGGCGCCGTCTCCGGCGACACGCTGGGCCAGTTCACGGGCGCGGACATGGTGAAGAGCATGTTCGGCCCGATCACCGGCATCGCGCGCGGCGACGGCACCGCGAGCGTGGGCGCGACGTGGGTCAACGAGAGCGTCATGACCGCCGCGCTGGGCGCGATGCGCATGCGCAACACCTACACGCTGCGTGCGCACCGGGGCAACACCGCCGACCTCGACATCTCCGGCACGGTCTCGCTCGACGGGGGGAGCCAAGGTCTCTTCACGATCCGCGAGGGCTCGACGAAAGGCAACGCGGCGTGGGACACCGAGGCGGGCATCCTGGCGTCGATGGACATGACGCTGCGGACGATCGTGGACACGAAGCTCTCGGGCGACCTCGGCGGCACGACAACCAACGAGACCAAGATCAGCGTCCGCCGGAAGTGAGCGGCCCAAAAGCAACGACAGCAGCCCCTCTCTCCTAGCGGGCTGCTGTCGCGGGTGCTCAACGGGGCGTCTTGCCCCGGAGTCACAAAGCCACGGGCGGATCACACCAACCTACCGGCAATGGTGGTGATGGTCAATGCAAATATGGCCGGATTTCACGCCGAACGCGATTCTCGCGGTCCGAAAAGGGCCGGGATTTCATGAACCCGTTTTTATCCGCCAGACCTCGTAGCGGAAGTTGTGCGCGGCGCCGGTAAAGGCGAGGTCCGCGCGTTCGCGCAATCCCAGGCCGAACCAATCGGGAGCTTCCGGTTCTTCACGCGGCCCGTGCCGCGTGTCGGTCCGGACGAGCACGTACCCGCCGGGGGGAGGCAAGGACAACGGCGCTGCGCGCTTCGCCGCGCGGGGGGTCCACCGGACCGTGATTCTGTGACCCCGCGCGGCGGCGGTTCTGGCCGCGGCCATCGCGATTTCGGGGCGTTGGTCGAGGAGTTCGTCCCCCCATAACTCCGCTGGGCCTTGGAGCAAGAGCCCGAGCCGCTCGCCGTCGGCCTCGCCGCTCGTGCGGGTTGCGCGCCGGTGCTCCGCGTAGCCCGCGAGGGCGGCGTTGATGACGAGCAGCACGATCGTCCAGACCATCGTGCGGCGAGCAAGGATGGGCGGCTCGAGCGCATCGTTCCACGCCGCGGCGGCGGCGCAGGCCGGGAGGAGCGCGAAGACCGGGAGCAGATAGCGCGGGTTCGAGACGCCGAGGAGCATCGAGAGGATCACCGCACCGGCGACGGTGAGCGCGAGGGCTCGGCCGATGCGCGCGGGGGTGATCTGGGCGACGGCGCCGGCGGGCGCGGGCGAGCGCACCAGGGAGATGGACCAAGGCAGGGCGGCGACGAACGCGGCGAACGGGAGGGTGAGGATCCCGACGATCTTGCCGTGCTCGAAGAGGAACTTCTCGGGAGACTCGACAACGACCGGCGCGGCGCCGATGGCGCGGTGCGCGGATATCGCCCACCACGCGACGGCCCCCGTGCCGACGAGCACCGCCGCGAGAAGGGAACGCCAGCGCGGCCTGCCGGTGAAGAGGCCGGCGGCGAACGCGCCCGCGATGAGCGCGACGCCGGCGGGCCCTTTCGTCAGAAACATCGCGGCGACGGCGGCGCAGAGCGCGACGGACCTGAGGACCGACCACGCGGGATCGCCGACGACGCGCGCGCGCAGGCGCAGCGGGCCCCCGTGCGATAGGTCGATCATGAGACACGCGGCGAGGAGGCACCAGAGGTTGTGGAGCGCCTCGATCTCCGCCGAGCGGGCGACGGGCGGGTACCAGTACCAGGCGGGGAAGAGGACGAAGGCGATGCCGCCGAAGAGTCCGCACGCGGGGCCGAACCATCGCCGCGCGAAGAGGAGCGTCACGAGGCCGCCGGCGATGACGCCGAGGCCGGAGACGGCGCGGGCCGCGGCGTCGGATTCACCGAGGACGCGCGAGGCGGCCGCGATCGCCCAGACCATGCCCGGGGGTTTTCTCATGTACGCCTGGCCGAAGAGGCGCACGACGAGCCAGTCGCCGGTCGCGGCCATTTCGCGCGCGGGCTGGACGCGCTGGCCCTCGGCGTGCGACAGGCCGGAGTAGTCGAGGAGCGGGAAGCAGAGGGCCGCGCCCAACGCGGCGACGATCAGCGCATGGAGCCACGGTCGCGGGCGGGTGGGCACGGGGGATGGTACCGGGCGCTCACGCGGCGGCGGTCAGGCCTGCCGGGGCAGCGCTCCCATCGCGTCGCGCAGGGCGTTGACGATGCGCTCGGCGGTGCGGACGTTGGCGAAGCCGGCCTCGGCGTCGATGGACGGTCGGCGGGCGAAGCGCACGGCGTCGATGAACTCGCCGATTTCGGCGACGATGGGCTCGGCGTCGTCCACGATCAGCGGATCGACGACGACGAGCTCGTCCCACTTGAGGGTCGTGAGATCGACGCCCTTGCGGATCGCCTCCTGCAACTCGCGGACCTGGAGCTCGTTGGCGGTGCGGCGGATCATGTTGCCCTTCTTGGCGCCGTAGTCGATCTTGATGTACGCGTTCTCGCCGGTGATGCGGGTGACGCGCTCGGTCTTGAAGGCCAGGCGGCTGGCGGTGACGTTCGCGACGCAGCGGCCGTGGGGCGTGTCGAACTCGAGCCACGCGTCGCAGAGGTCCTCGTAGGGCGAGACGACGCTGACGCCCGCGGCGCGGATGCGGTCCGGCTCCTTGCCCATGAGCATGAGGACCACGTCGATGTCGTGGATCATCATGTCCATCACGACGCCGACGTCCACGCTGCGAAACGTCATGGGGCTCACGCGGATGACCTGCATGAAGCGAGGGATGATCGGCGGGCCTTCCTTGGCGGCCTTCTGCACCGCGCGCATGACCGGGTTGAAGCGCTCGATGTGCCCGACCATCAGGCACGCGCCGGCGCGCTCGGCCGTGTCGCGGATGCGGCGTGCGGTCTCGGCGTCGCCCGCCAGGGGCTTCTCGATGAGGCACGCGACGCCCTTCTCGAGGAACGGCCGGGCGGTCTCTTCGTGGGATGTCGTCGGGACCGCGATCGAGACGGCGTCCACGCCGTGGGCGAGGAGCTCCTCGGGCGTCGCGAAGGCGCGGCAGTTCCACTTGGCGGCGTGCTCGTCGCGCGTCTCCTTGCGGCCGTCGACGACGCCCACGAGCTCGCAGCCGGGGAGATTCTGGGCGTAGACGCGGGCGTGGTGGCGGCCCATGCGCCCCACGCCGACGACACCGCAGCGGACCTTGCGGCCCCCGAACCGATCGGTTGATCCCGGGGCGATGACCTCGACCGGTTTGGCTGGGGTGGTCATGGGCGTGGGCATGCCGGGCTCAGGCGACCGCGGCGTTCAGGTGCGCCGCGAGCGCGTCCTTCCTCTGGAAGCCGACGAGCGTGCGGACGGGCTGGCCGCCCTTGAAGATCATGATGGTCGGGATCGAGTTGATGTTGTACCGGACCGCGAGGTTTCGGTTGGCGTCCGTATCGACCTTGCCGACCTTCACCTTGCCGGCGAACTCGTCGGCCAGGGCCTCGACGACGGGCGTCAGCATGCGGCAGGGCTGGCACCACTCCGCCCAGAAGTCCACCAGCACCGGCGTCTGGCTCGAGAGCACTTCGGCGTCGAAGTTTGATTCGTTGAATTCCTTGACGTTCGCGTTTGCCATGTTGCTTCCTTTGCCGGGTCCGACGTCTCGGGTCGTGGGCCGAGGGTATGCGCCCGGCACCATCTTTGATGACGCCCGGGGCCCGCGGATACCCGCCCCAGAGGCCTTGGGGACCCGCTCACGGCGCTGTCGCCGCCGCGGCGGCCCGCAGCGCCGCGGCGTGCTCGGCGACATCGTGGACGCGGAAGATCGCCGCGCCGGCGTGCAGGTGCGTCACGCTGAGGGCGAGCGTTGGCGCGAGGCGCTCGGCGGGTATCGAGTCGCGGCCGAGGCCGGCGCGGCCGACGAAGCTCTTGCGCGACAGGGCGCTCAGCACCGGGAAGCCGAGCGAAGCGATCTCCCGTGTGCGGCGGATGAGCTCCAAGTTCTGCTCGACGGTCTTGCCGAAGCCCAGGCCGGGGTCCACGACGATCCGCTCGCGGGGAACGCCGGCGCCGACCGCGGCGTCGGCACGCGAGCGGAGGTACTCGGCGATCTCGCGCACGACGTCGGTGTACGCCGGGGGTGCCGTGTAGCGGTCGGAGAAGGAGTCAGCCCCGGGGCGCGTCAAGCGGTGCATGAGGACGATGCCCCGGTCCTCGCGCGCGCAGAGGTCGAGCATCGCGGGGTCGTCCGTCCCTGCGGAGACGTCGTTGACCGCGTCCGCGCCGGCCTCGAAGGCGGCGCGGGCGACGGCGGCCCTCGTCGTATCAACGGTGATGGGGGTGCGCTCGTCGGCGGCGCGGATGAGCGCGATCACGGGCACGACGCGGGCGGCTTGCTCATCGGGCGGGACGCCCTCGGCGCCCGGGCGGGTGGACTCGCCGCCGACGTCGATCGCGTCGGCGCCGTCCGCGACGAGCTTCAGGGCGTGATCGCGCGCCGCGGCGGCGTCCGGGAGGCGTCCGCCGTCCGCGAAACTGTCCGGCGTCACGTTGACGATACCCAAAAGACGCGGGCGGTCGAGCGCGATCGACCGCCCGCGGGAGAGTTGCCAGACGGAGGTGGCCATGCTGCGCCGGATCAGAAGCGCGGGGCTTCGCCCTCGCCTTCTTCCTCCATGTCGTCGCCTTCCATCCCGTCCTGCGCCTTCCTGACTTCCTCGGCCATATCGCGGACGGCGTTGATGACCTGGACCGGCACGTACACGCGGCCCTGGAGACCGCCGCTGAGCGTCGAGACGCCCACGCCCACGGGCGGGAGATTGTCCGGAACGTCCACCTCCGCGCCGCCGCCCATCATCGCCATGAAGCCCTGGACCATCTCCATGATGTTGCCGACGCCGATGTAGCCCTCGACGACACGGTCCTCGGGGAGGCGCGAGCGGATGGTCTTGATGTCCTCGCTGTCGCCGAGGCCGTTGGCCTCGTTCGCGGCGGTGATCGCCTCCTTCAGGAGGAGCTTGTTGCGGGCGTAGGTGTAGACGATGCCGTTCTGCGTCGGAGCGACGTAGCCGGCGATCGCGCCGCCGAACATCATGCCCTGCATCATGGCCATCTGCTGGGCCATCGGATCGTTCTGGTCGGCCTGGAGCGTCATCTTGTACGAATCGACCTTGACGCCGGCGACGTCGTCCGCCTCGTTCTGATAGTCGATTTTGTAGGTGATGCCCATCTGCTCGAAGCCGTCGAGGCCCTTGAACATCTCGCGGAGCGCGCCGAGCGTCTCCTGCGGCTTGGAGGTCTTGGTGTAATAGATCGTGTTGGCGAAGAACGCCTGCGCGCCGGCGGGGCTGGCGCCCATCAGCATCGCGCCCCCATCGGCGTTGCGCATCAGCTGCTGCGCCGCACCGAAGACACCGCCGATCTTGTTGTCGTCGCCGGCGGGCATAAGGGACGCGAGGGCTTCCTTGATCGCGGGGGCGCTGGTGTCGGCCGCGAAGGCCATGATGAAGGGCTGGTCCGGAAGACGCGCGAGGATCGACGCGGCGTCCCCCTCGGACGCGAACATCTTCGCGGACTCGCTCCCTTCGGAGAACTGGGCCCCCATGTCGAGCCACACGCCGTCTCCGTTGGCGCCGAGCGCGAGGACGGCGCGCTGCCCGTCGGCGGCGAAGCGGCGCATCATGCCCTGCACCGTCTGCATCTGCGCCTTGATCTGCTCTTCCATGCCGGGCATCGGGGGCATGTTGTCCAGGGCGTCGTCCATGCCGGCCGCGGTTTCCTCGATCGTGCCCTTGAACTTGGGCAGGTTCACGATCAGCATCGCGTCGGCCTTGTCGGCGATGCGCCGGCCCGATTCGCCGATCATGGACGTGTGCGTCTTGAGTTGGCCCTCGGGGGCGACGAACGCCTCCACGCGCTCCTGCGACGGACCGAAGACGGCGTACCCGCCGCCGATGTCGCGGCAGTAGGCCGGGTCGTCCCCCACCGTCACCCTGAACGCGTTGCCGGCCTTCTCCCCCTTGAAGTGCTTCGTGAGCGCGTCGAAGTCGCTGACGGGGACGAGAACGAGCCCGTCGTCGGCCGGGGCGTCTGCGTCGGCTCCGTCCGCGTCATCGCCGTCCTCATCGGCGTCGCCCACTCCGTCCTCGCCGCCATCGTCGTCCTTGGGCACCTCCATCATGAAGAGCGCGGCGGAGCCGTTGCGCTTGAGGCCCGGGGCGTTCATGATCGTCTCGAGCTCGCCCATCTGGCCGAGCACCTCCTCGGCCTTGAGGCCGGCGAGGAGCGAGCGGATGTTCTTGTCGAAGCGGTCGGCGTCCTCGATCGCGACGACGATCGCGGCGTCGGCCGGGATCCGGTCGAGGACCGGCGGCACGCCGGCCCACGCCGCGGCGGCGCCCGCCAGCGAAGCAACCACCGCCGCAACCCTCGCCCTCACGTTCATTCGCGCGCTCAACATGCCGGTATTCCTCGTTGTTCCTTCCGTCGTCCGCGGGGGCCACGACCCCTGCGCCCCCGCCGTTCACGCGGGGCCGCCCGACTATACGGAGTTCGGGCTTCGCCTCTGCTACGCCCGCGCGGTCCGTGCGTTAGCAAGAGACGCGCGTGCGCCCGCGGGCCGCTTCCCTACGATGCCCCATGACCACGCCGGAACAGCCGCAGACGCCGGAGGCCCCGAAGTACGACGCCCGCGCCCCCCACCATGCGCGGCCCCGGTTGCGCCCCGTCCGGCTCTTCCCGGCGCAGGCCGGCGAGCACCAGTTGATGGGCATCTCGGACGCGCGGCAGATCTCGGAGAAGGCCGTGCTGACGACGCCCGCGGCGCAGGTCGTTCTGCCGCTGCTCGACGGCACGCGCACGGTGGACGAGGTCGTGAAGCAGGTCGGGCGTGGCCTCACGCGCGATGTGCTCGAGCAGCTCGTCGCGCAGCTCGACGACGCGGGGCTCCTCTTCGGCCCGACATTCGACGCGATCGTCGCGCGCATCCGCGCGGACTTCGACGGCTCGCCGAATCTGCCGCCGGCGAGCACGGCGCAGTTCGCCGACGCGGCTGGCGCGGCGGAGGCGGGCTCGCCCGAGGCGTTCCAAGCCCTGAGCCCGGAGGCGCAGAAGGCCGCGAGCGTCAAGAAGACGCGCGAGGTCTTCGACGAGTGGATCGCCATGGCGCTCAAGGACGCCGCGAACCCGAGCTTCGACGCGCTGCCGAAGGCCGTGGTCGTGCCCCACCTGGATTACCAGCGCGGCTGGATCAACTACGCGTCCGTGTGGGGGAGGATGCGCGTCGCCGAGCGTCCCGACCGCGTCGTCGTCCTCGGCACGAACCACTTCGGCGAGGCGACGGGCGTGTGCGGGTGCGACAAGGGGTACGAGTCCCTTTTCGGAACGTGCGAGCTGGACGCGCAGCTCGTGGACGGCCTGAAGCGGCGGCTGGGCGCGGAGAACGCCGGGCGCCTCTTCGAGCACAAGTACGACCACGAGCGCGAGCACTCGGTGGAGCTGCAGGTCCCGTGGATCCAGCACTGCCTCGGCGCCGACGAGAGCGGGAGGTATCCGCGCATCTTCGGCGCGCTCGTGCACGACCCCACGGTCAACAACGGCGAGAGCTACGACGGGAGCGGGGTGGGCTTCGAGCCGTTCGTCAACGCGCTGCGCGAGACGATCGAGTCGCTGCCGGGCAGGACGCTGGTCGTCTCCTCGGCGGACCTTTCGCACGTGGGGCCCGCGTTCGGCGACCCGTTGGCGCTCGCTGGCGACGACCCTCAGGTGGCCGAGGCGCGCAACAACGTCTTCCGGCACGATCGGGACATGATCAACATCATCGCCCAGAACAAGCCCGACGAGCTCATCAACGCGATGAGCTGGCAGGGGAACCACACGCGCTGGTGCAGCATCGGGAACATCACCGCCGCGATGAAGGTGGCCAGGCCGAGCAAAGTCGACGTCCTCAACTTCGCCGGGGCGATGGACGAGCAGGGCACGGCCCTGGTGACGTGCGTCGCGGTGGCGATGAGCTGACGCAGCGGCTCGGCATTCGGGTTTGTGGCCCGGCCTGCACGATGAGCGACACGGCCCCCGCGACGATTCTCGGCCCTCCGGCCGCCCCGTCGATCGCCCCTCGTCGGCCACCTCATCGCGTCGGGGCCGTTCAGGCGGCTCCGGGGCGCGCATTTCATGCCCCTGCCGGGCGGGAATCCGTTACAATACAGGCGGAGGGTGGATCGCGGAGGGCCGAAGCGATGGGCGCCATTCTCGCCGAGCACACCGAAGTCGTCGCGAAGTACCCGCGCCTCGCGGAGCTGATCGCGTACCTGGACGGGCTCGACCGCCGCGCCGACCTGGGCGTGCTCGCCGACCTGCTGCACCAGGCCGACGTGCGGCGCGACAACATCGCGGGGATGTGCGTCTTCGGCGCCAAGGGGTACCGGCGCAACACCATCGCCCGCGCGGAGTGGTACGAGCTCCTCGCCCTCTGCTGGCGCAGCGGCGACCGCACGCCGATCCACGACCACCGGGGCGTGTCGTGCGCCTTCAAGGTGATCGAGGGCGAGGGGACGGAAGTCCGCTTCCGGCAGACGCCGAGCGGGCTGGTCTGCCCGACCGGCAGCGTCACGATGCCCGAGGGGTACATCTGCGCCGCCGAGGACAACGACATCCACCAGGTGGCGAACATGCAGGCGCCGGGGCGCGACCTCGTGACGCTGCACATCTACTCCCCGCCGATCAGCAAGATGCACACGTACGAATGGGGAAGCCCGAGCGTCGTCGAGGTGAAGGATTGCTACGACGGGCCGTGCTGACGAGAAGACGTGATCGGTGAACGGTGATCAGTGCATGGTCGCGATGGGTTGTTTGAATTCGAAGCGGCCATTCACCGATCACTGATCACCGTTCACGGGCTGCGTCCATCAACCGCGCGAGCACCGTGTGCGCATCGAGCCCGTCCGTGTCGATCACCACATCCGCAAGGCCCCGGTAGAGCGGGTCGCGTGCGGCGAAGATTGACGGGACTTCGGCGACCGGGTCCGTGCCCAGCAGGGCCGGGCGGCCCGCCGCGGCGTTGCTCGTGCGGAGGCGGGCCTGGAGCGTCGCGGGCGTCGCGCGCAGGTAGATTGTCCTCGCGAGGCCGTGCTCACGAGCAGCGTCGATAAGCTCCGCGGCGCCGGGCGCGGTCGGCGTGCCCCCGCCGAAGGCGACGACGGCGGTCGGGCCCGCGAGCACCAGTTCGAGCGCTTGCGACTCGGCCGCGCGGAACGCGGGCTCGCCGCGCGTCCGGAGCGCATCGCCGGCCGTCGCTGCGCCGAGGATCGCCGCGGTCCGGTCGTCGAGGTCGATGAACGGGAGCGCGAGCTTCGCGGCGAGGCGCGCTCCCAGCGTGGTCTTGCCGCCGGCGCGCAGGGCGAGGAGGAGGATGGAGCGGGTGTGCGCGCCCACCGGAGAGCCTACGCCCGCGCGGGTCGCTCGCCCCGCCGGGCAAAGGGGAAGACGGCACGGGCGAGAAGGCCATGCCGTGTGAGAGTTCTTCCCAATAACTTGTTCAGGCGCGGCTCTGGTACGACCCGTCCGCCGTCGAGACCTTGAGGTGCTCGCCCGCCTTGATGAACGCGGGGACGCGCACCGTCAGGCCCGTTTCCATGATCGCGTCCTTCGTCTGGTTCGTCACCGTCGCGCCCTTCACCTCGGGCGGGCAGTCCTTCACCTGCAGCTCAACGCTGGGGGGCAGCTCGATGAGGATCGGGTTCCCCTCGTAGAGGAGCACCTGCGTCTTGGAGTTGGGGCGGAGGAACTTGAGGGCGCTGCCCAGCACGTCCTGCGGCATCGTGTACTGCTCGTAGCTGTCGATGTCCATGAACGTTGCGCCGGTCGAGTCGGAGTAGAGGTACTCCATCTCGCGCCGGTCGAGGTCGATCACCTCGATGTCGTCGCTGGGCTTGAAGCGCTTCTCGAGCGTCTGGGCCTTGAGCACGTCCTTGATCGTGAGCTGCACGAACGCGCGCAGGTTGCCGGGCGTCCGGTGCTCGATCCCCGTCACCACGAAGAGCTTGCCGTCGATCTTGACACCCATGCCCGGGCTGAGGCTGCTGGCCTGCATCGCGTTCTCCAAAGTCAATAAACAGAACCCGAACGGGCGCGTGCCCGTGCGGGGGCGGATCGTAGGAGCACGACACGCCCGAGCGAGGAGCCGCGGCCCGCAATCCCGCCGATCGAGCCGGTCATCGCCGCCGTTTCGATGCCTTCTTCTTGGCCGTCTTGCGGCCGCCGCCGCGTGTCGCGCCGCGTGACATGGTGGCCTTGGGGGCTCTCGCCGCGGGCTTGCGCTTGGCGCCCTTGCGGGGCTTGGCGGCCGGCGGCTTCGTCGCGCGCCGCGGCTTTGGCCGGGGCGTCTTCTCCTCGGCGTAGTCGTCCGAGTCGGCGGACGCTCTTTCGCCTGTCTCCCCGTCGGCGTCATCGGCCCCACCGTTGCCTTCAGCGTCGTCATCGGCTGCGTCGACGGCTTCCGGCTCGGACCAGTCGGTCGACTCAGCGTCCGTCTCGGGCTGTTGCGGGGGCGCGTCGGCGTCCGGATCCTCGCCCGCCGCGGGCATGCTGAAGGCGTCGTCGAGCCATGCGTCGCCCTCGGGCATCTCGGGCAGGTCCACGCGGCTGCCGGCGAGGCGCTCGCGGACGCCCTTCATCCCCGCGCGCACGCGCGCCGGCTCCCCTTCGCGGGCGAGATCGTCCTCGCGCTGGCGGCGGGCTCGGACGACGATGCGGATCGGCACTTCGGGGAAGGGGAGCTGCTCGCGGAAGCGGTTGGAGAGGAACCGCAGGTAGTTGGGCGTGAACATCTCCGGCCGGTTGACGACGAGGGTGATCGTCGGCGGGCTGACGCCGGTCTGGGCAACGTAGTAAACCTTCGCGAAGTGGCCGACCTCGTCGCTGGGGCCGCGGGTGTCCACGATCTCGCGGACGAGGCGGTTGAGGATGCCGGTGGTCACGCGGCTGGCGCTCTGGGTCTGGAGCTCGAACGCGAGGTCGATGGTGCGGGTGAGGTTCATGCCCGTGGCGCCGCTGACGAACGAGATCGGCGCGTACCAGAGGCCGCGGAGCTGGTCGCGGACGTACTTCTCGAAGGTGCGGGTGGTCACGGGGCGGCCGCGCTGGTCGCGCCTTCCCTCGACGAGGTCCCACTTGTTGACGACGATGACGACGGGCTTGAAGCTCTTCTGCGCGAGCATCGCGAGCTGCTCGTCGACCTGGCTGACGGGCTCGGTCGCGTCGATCAGCAGGAAGATGCAGGTGGATCGGTCCACCGCGCGCTGCACGCGGTCGAAGGCGAAGTGCTCGATGAGGTTCTGGAAGCTCTTCTTCTTGCGCAGGCCGGCGGTGTCGATGGCGATCACGCTGCGGCCGTTCACCTCGAGGCGAACGTCCACGGCGTCGCGTGTGGTGCCCGGGATCTCGCTCGCGATGACGCGCTCCTCGCCCGCGAGCGTGTTGACGAGGGTGCTCTTGCCGGCGTTGCGCTTGCCGATGATCGCCAGGAGCATGTCGGCCCGGGCTTCCTCTTCCTTCGGGACCTCCGGGGTCATCTCCCAGAGCGCGTCGAGGAAGTCGCGCCGCATGTAGTTGTTCTTGGCCGAGACCATGAGGGGCTCGCCGAAGCCAAGCGCCGAAACCTCCGCGGCGTGGGCCTCCCAGCGCGGGCCGTCGACTTTCGTGGCGACGACGCGGACGGCCGGTTCATTCTTCCCCGGTCCGCCCGCTTGGCCGTTCGCCCGGCCGTTCTCCTCCCCGCCGCGCCGCCTCTCCTTCGAGCCCCCCTGCCGCTGCCGGAACGCCCCTTCACGGAGCATCCGCGCGATCTCGCGGTCGTGCGGCGTCACACCGGCCTGGGCGTCCACGGCGAAGAGAATGACGTCGGCGCTCTCGACGGCGCGAGCGATCTGGAGCTCGATGCGCTCCGTGAGTCGCTGCAGGTCGTTGCCCACCTCGTCGTAGCGAGCGCCCTCGGCGACGTAGACGCCGAAGCCGCCGGTGTCGATGAACTCGACGGTCTTGGGCCCGCCCATGTCGCGCGTGGGCGGGGGCAGCTCGACGATCGCCGCGACGCGGTCGCGCGTGACGCCCGGCGTCGGATCGACGATCGAGACCTTCGCCCGCGCGATCATGTTCATGAGGCTCGACTTGCCCACGTTGGGCCGACCGACGATGGCGATGCGCGGAATGGGCATGGCGGGAGAGTATGGGTTGTCGATTTCAGCACAGAGCCACAGAGAGGATGAGATCGATGAGAAGAGATGAATTGGTTTGAAGACGCGGATGCCAAGGTCTCTCGCATCCAGGTCTTCAACCCAGCCTTTCTCTTCTCTCCTTGCTCATCTTCTCTGTGTCTCTGTGCTGAAATCGATTCCCCGTTGCCCCCGCGTTAAACTCGGCCATACATGGGACCCGTGCCGGTCATCTGCGGCCCCACCGCCGGCGGGAAGAGCGACCTCGCCGTGCGCGTGGCGCTCGCCCTGCGCGAGCGCGGCCAACCGGCCGCGGTGCTCGCCGCGGACGCCTTCCAGGTCTACCGGGGCATGGACATCGGCACCGCCAAGCCCACGCCCGAGGAGCGGGCGGGCGTTGAGCACCTCCTGATCGACATCGCGGAGCCGGCGGAGCGTTTCACCGCGAGCGATTGGCTGACGCACGCGAAACGCGCGATCGACGGTTGCCGCACGCGCGGCGTGCTCCCGATCGTCGTCGGCGGCACGCACCTGTACGTCAAGCTCCTTCTCGACGGCATGTTCGAGGGGCCGGGCGCGGACGAGCGGATCCGCGAACGGTTGCGGGCGCTCCCGCCCGAAGAGCTGCGCGCGCGGTTGACTCGCGTTGATCCCGCCGCGGCGGCGCGGATCCACCCGAGCGACCGGCGCCGCACGGTCCGAGCGCTCGAGGTCTTTGAGCTGACGGGGAGGCCGATCAGCGAACAGCAGCGGGAATGGGACCGGGCCGGCTCGGGCGAGTTTCAGCTCATCGTTCTCGACTGGCCGAGCGAGGCGCTCAACCCGCGGATCAACGCCCGGGTGAGGGCCATGATGGAGCGCGGGCTGCTCGAGGAGGTCCGTTCGCTGCACGGGCGCGGGCTGCTCGGCCCGACGGCGCGTGAGGCGCTGGGGTACAAGCAACTGGTCGAGCACATCGAGGGCCGCGCGAGCCTCGCCGACGCGGTGGAGCGCGTCAAGATCGAGACGCGGCGCTTCGCTAAGAATCAGCGCACATGGCTGCGCCGCCTGAAGACCACGCCCGGCTGCCTGACGCTGGAGGCCCCGGAGAGCCCGCCGGGGTCGTGGGCGAGCCTCGTCCCGGACGCGTACTCGGCTCCTGGCCAAGCTACTCGGGGAAGATGCCCGCCCTCGCCCGCAAGACCCCCTGGCGCATGATGTCCGCCCGCAACCAACGCGCCGCGATCACGATCGTCGCGGTGGCCGTCGGCGTGCCCGTGGTGATCGTCGTCAGCGCGATCGCCTACAGCGTGCCGACCCGGACGGGCGCGTGGTTCATCATCCCGCTCGTTGTCATCGGCCTGCCGACGCTCCACCTGCTCATCTACCGCGCGAACAACATCGCGATCGAGGACGCGGAGGAGATCAAGCGGTTCGGGTTCAAGGTCTGCACGAAGTGCCGGTACAACCTGTCCAACCACGCCGACGAGGGGCTCTGCCCGGAGTGCGGCACGCCGTACGAGCGCACCGACCTCGAGCGCCGCTGGCGCGAGGCGTACGAGATGTATCTGGGATAAGAGACGATAGAGTCGGAGTAAGGACCGACCAGGAGTGACGCATCGGGCGGGGGCGTCGCCCTCCCTTCCCTCGTCTCCTCTGCGCTCCCGCAAAAAGAGAGAAGCCCGGGCTCGCACCCGGGCATTCTCTCCTCTGTCAGGGGAGTAACAGAATTTACGACGAAAGGACCGCGCCGGTTGCGGCGTGGATCTTGATACTCCGCTCGCGGCCGCCGCCGAGAACCTTGACCTCGTAGATGGGACGATTCCCCAGCATCTCCAGCTCGACCGCGTTGATGTCGCCGGGGCGAACGCCGAGCGCGATCTCCATCGCCCGGGTGTAGCCGATGGGGCTGCGGCCGTCGAGCGCGGCGGTCACGGCGTTGAACGTGGCGCCCTTCTCACCGGCGCCCTCGGTCTCGCTCTCGACGAGCTGCCCGTTGCCGAAGCGGTAGGTGTTCTCGACCTTCGTCCCGCCGCCGGCGACCACCGTCTCGGTCTCGATCACCGAGCCGACGAATCGCTGGGTGCGCACCTTGATCTCCATCACCAGCGAGCCGGCGGGGAGGCCGTTGGCAGCCTGCAGCGCCGCGTTCGCCAGACGCCGAGCATTGCCGTTGAGCGTTCCGAGGTTCGGTGTCTGCTGCGGCGGAGGGGTCGGGATCGGCGTGGGGCCGGGGTTGGGCGACGGATTCGGCGAGGGGTTGGGGTTCGGGTTCGCGGGTGCGCCCTGCACTTGGATCACCGCGCCCGTGCTCGCGTTGATGCGCACCTGCGCT
The DNA here is from genome assembly GCA_035628115.1 of Phycisphaerales bacterium. Lineage (GTDB taxonomy): Bacteria > Planctomycetota > Phycisphaerae > Phycisphaerales > UBA1924 > BJHL01. The sequence goes on from DASPKL010000027.1 coordinate 67,377, forward strand.
TCGCTTGTGTTGTTGACCCAGTGCTCGGTCTTGTAGACGACCGTGTTGTCGTTACGCTCCAGGCGGACGCTCACCAGCGGCTGGTTCGGAACCGCGTTCGCCGAGATCGCCGCGGCGGCGGGGAAAGTGACGGTGACCGACGGGCGGGCTCGCACGAACGCGTTCATGTCGCGTGTGTCACCGCCCCCCATGGTCTTGCGCTCCATGCGGCGGACCTGGCCGGTCCGGGCGTCGATGTCCTGGCGGATGCGCCGGCGGTCGCGGACGTGGTAGGACTCGACCTTGTAGACCCAGCGGCCGTTCTCTCGCTCGATCTGCACGCGGGTGATGAGGTCGGCGCCGGCGTTCTGCGCGATCGTGACGGCCTGCCCGAAACCGATGAACTCGTGCACCGGGACCACGGTGCCGGCGGGGAACTCGACCGCGAACGCGGCCGGGGCGGCGGAGAAGATCGCGGCACCCGCGATCATCGAAGCAACGAGAATGCACGAACGGTTCTTCTTCATGGCCTGCTCCTTTCGCCCCACAAACTCGGCCCGCCAGGCCCCGGGGTGATCCGCGTGCCGGAGACCGTCCGCTGCCATGCGGCGTGCGGTTCCTCCGTCTCTCAGGAATCCATCGGAGCGAGGCTTCCTACCCTCCCCGCTCTCTTCCAAAGGACATCTATGCGCACGAAGTTGGCGTTCCTCGCGTTCACGCTCTCGTCCACCGCCCTGCTCGCCCAGACGGCTCCGCCGTCCTCGCCGCAGACACCCCCATCGGCGGCGGCCGCGCCGGTGACGCCGCCATCTCCCAACGCCATCCCGGTGCCGGACGGCCCGGTCGTGAACCGTCAGGAGCTTGAGGGCGGCCTCGTCATTGAGGACATCAAGATCGGCGAAGGGGCTGAGGTAAAGCCGGGCGGCGCGTTCATCGGTTACTACCACGGCACGCGCAAGAACGACGGCGGGGTGATCGATTCATCGTTCGACCGCGGCGAGCGGACGCCGCTCCCGCTCGCAGCCATGATCCCCGGCTGGCAGAAGGGCGTCCCCGGGATGCGCATCGGCGGCATCCGTCGGCTGATTATCCCGGCGGCCATGGGGTATGGCGCCGCGGGCCGGGCCCCGCAGGTGCCGCCGAACACCGACCTGGTCTTCGTGATCCAGGTGCTGGACGCGATCGCGGTTGAAGACATCAAGGAAGGCGACGGCGAGGCGGCGACGACGCAGTTCGTGCCGGTGACGACGCACGTGATCCGCGACGCCGAGGGGAAGGAGATCGAGCGCTCCGACAAGCCCTATGTGTGGATTCCCGGCGAGCTGAACGGCCTGACGGCGGGGCTCGAGGGGATGAAGGTCGGCGGGAAGCGCAGGATCAGAATCCCGAAAGAGTTCAACATGGGCTCGCCCCAGTTCGCGCCCGCGACGCGGCCGCAGAACGTGGCCCTCGAAGTCGAGCTTGAACTGATCGCGGTGCGCAACCTGCCGACCGGCAGGCGCTGAGCGGCGCCCTCAATCATGTGGTCACGAACGCGCCCCGTCAGGGGCGTGTTTTCTTTTGAAGGATGAAAGGCGCAGCGTGGGAAGAAGCGAGGAAGCGAACAGGCGAACAAGGGCGGAAAGAAAAGCCCCGGTCTTTCGGCCGGGGCCTTTTTCACTTCGCGCCCGCGTGCCTTCACGGCTCCGTGCCTTCTTCTACATCATCAAGAACTTCCCGTCCCGGTGGAAGACCTCGCCGTCGGCCTCGATCGTGCCGCCGGGGAGCTGCGAGCCGTCGCGGGCGAGGCGCGGGCGCAGGTCGCAGACCATGTCCCAGTGCAGGGCGCTCTCATTGGTGTTTCCCGACTCCGGGTACCCCGCGCCGACCGCCGCGTGGAAGGTGCCGCCGATCTTCTCGTCGAAGAGCGTGTTGCGCGAGAACTCGGTGATCGAGTAGTTGGTGCCGATGGCGATCTCGCCGAGGTTTCGCGCGTTCGCGTCCTGGTCGAGCATCTTGAAGAGAAAGTCCTCGTTCTTGGTCGCGCTCGCGTCGGCGACGCGCCCGCCCTTGAAGGCCAGTCGCACGCCCTCCACCTCGCGCCCGTTGTACACCGCGGGGAAGGTGTAGTTGACGTGCCCCTCGACGCCGAAGCCGCCGTCGCCCGGGAGCGTGGGGCCCGCGAAGACTTCCCCGTCGGGGAAGTTCTCGTGCCCCGCGCAGTTGATCCATCGGCCCTTGCTCACGTCCACGCGCAGGTCGGTGCCGTCGTGCACGCCGGGCTCGGCCGGGGCGCGGAAGCGCAGCTGCTTCTTGCCCTGCAGGAACGCGCGGACTTTCTCCTGGCGCTCGAAGACGCGCGTCCACTCCGCGGCCGGGTCCTCGAGGTGCAGGAGCCCGGCCTTGAAGACGAAGTCCTCGTACTGCGTCAGGCTCATCTCGGCGTCCTGCGCGTGCGCCTCGGTGGGGAGGAGCGTGCCGCACCAGCGCAGGCGGCGCGGGTCGTCGGCGGGCAGGCCGGCCCGCTCCATGAACGTCTTGAGGAAAGGCTTGCGGGCCTGGCTCAGGAGCGCGGTGCGCTTGGGGTCGAAGCGAGAGAGGGACTTGGTGTTCTTCTCCGCCCAGATGGCGAAGTGGACGTTCACGGTCTCGATGTACATCTGCCACATCGGGTTCGGGCGGGCGAGCTGCTCGTCCGTCGCGTGCGCGAGCATCGCTTCGTGCAGCGAGTTGGGGCGGGCGAGGAGGAAGGGCTGGCCGCCGGCCCTGATGATCGCCCGCGCGAGCGCCTCCGACAGGGGCCGGCCGCCGTCGTCGCCGACGACGCCGCAGATGTCGCCCGGCTTGACGCGGGCGGAGTAGTTGACGAGCACCTCGGCGAGTCGTTCGATGCGTTGATCTCTAGGCATGATTCCAGCGTAGGGTGCGCGGATTCCTACCCTCCGCCATGGCGTACCACCCGGCGTTGCAGGCTCCGTGGCGGCTTGAATACCTCGAGAACCTCGACGCGGGCGAGAAGCGCGCCGGCGGCCCTCCCACGCCCGGAACCGGCTCGTTCCTGCTTGATTACTGGCTCGCGCCCAAGGACGACGACAAGAACCACGTCGTGCTGCGCGACGCGCACGGGCTCATCCTCCTCAACCGCTACCCGTACGCGAACGGGCATCTGCTCGTCGCGCTCGGCGAGGCGCGGCCCACGTTGCTCGATTACGAGCCCGAGCAGCGAACCCACCTCTGGCGGCTGACGGAGGTCGCGACCGACCTCATGCAGCGAACGCTCCAGCCGCAGGGGATCAACATCGGCATCAACCAGGGGCGCGCCGCGGGCGCCGGCGTTCCGCAGCACCTGCACGTGCACCTGGTCCCGCGCTGGGGCGGGGACGTGAACTTCATGGACGCCGTCGGCGGCGTGCGCGTGATCCCCGGGAGCCTCGAGAAGATGCTCGCCCGCTACCGCGCATCGATCATGTAATAAATCGCAACGGAACGTCCGCCGGGACCCAACAATCACACCGATGGGCACGTGGGAAGACAGGTTCGCGGGCGTCGGGCGCTGGATCGACGAGCGCCTGTGGAAGATGCGCTCCGGCTCCGCGGCGGACGGCATCTCGTCGCTGCGCGACAACATGTCGGAGAGAGTGCGGGCCGCGTCCTCCGCCGCCGCCGACAGGATCGACCAGGTGCGCAACACCCACATCGACCGCGAGGACCCGCGCACGAAGCGCGTCGTGCTCGTGGTCGCGCTCCTGCTCGTCGCGACGGCGGGCGTCTTCGCCGGGATCTACTTCGGCGGCGGCGGCGGCACAGGATTAACGAAGGAGGACGTCGCGGCGCTCAAGAGATTCGAGAGCAAGGCGGACTCGAGCAACGCCGTCTTCGGCACCGCCCCTCCGCCGCCGCCGGAACAACTGAAACAACAGGCTCAGCCGGGACGAACGCCCGGTTCGCTCATTCCCGGCGGGCGATGAAGCTCAACGGTCGCTCTCGACGAGCACGGGAACGCGCACGCGCTCAACCCACCTGGAGGGTTCACGCGTCCACCAGAGCACGTCCGAGGCGCCGATCTGGTCGGCGCTCTCGACGGGCTCGCCGAGTTCCTCGAACGTGACGTGCGCCTGCATCCGGTCGCGGAGCAGGTCGCGCAGAACGCCCAGCGTGCGCTCGGTGGCCGCCACGTCGAGCATGTACGTCCCGCGGACGCGCGCGAGGCGTGCGTCCGCCGGCGCCGGCATCCCCGCGCCGAGGCCGACGAGGGGCGCGACGAGGCGCTCGGCGCTGAAGACCGCGCTCGCGAACGCGTTGCCGGGGAGCTGGACGGGGTCGGACCCGACCGTCGCGGCGAGCAGGAGCGACGCCGCGTGCGGCGTCACGTCTCGTGAAACGCTCCACTGCCGATCGCCGGTGCGCGTCATGCCCGCACGCTCGACGGCGACAAAGTCGTCGGGCTCGCGGGCCCTGACGCGGATCGCCAACCGCCGCTCCGCCGCGAGTTCCATCGCGCGGTTGATCGAGATCGGCTCGGCCTCCGCGGCGGCCGTCGGCGTCCGCATCGCCGCGGCCGATTCCGACGCCGCGAACGTTCGCACGGCCGCGGCGTCCTCCGCCGGCTCGCCCGGCGCGGCGAGGCCGGTCGCTTCCGGAGAGTCCGCGACGGCCAGCCGCGGCTCGTCCGTCCGGCCCGGCGTCGCGCCGGGCCCGCCGCTGTTGGACGCCAGGGGTACGCGCGCGGCTCGCCACGCGACCGCGCCGAAGTATGCGAGCCCGCCGGCCAGGAGCGTCAGCCCCGCGGCCATCGCCAGATGAGGCAAGCGGCTGGACCAGGCGGTGCGCGGCGCCTTGAACTTGATGGTGTCGCGCGGGATCTCTCCCTCACCGCCGGCGATACCCAGCAGCGACTCGCGTTCCATCGCGGCCAGCACCCGGTCGTGCAGATCGGCGGGCGCCTGCACAACGCCGGCGCGGGCGAGCGCGGACTTGTGCCGTCGCATCTGCGCGATGCGCTCGGCGATCTCGGCGCGTCCGGAAGCGCGGGCGAGCGCGGCTTCCTGCTCGGGTGTGAGCGCACCGTCGACCCAGTCGAGGAGTCGCTCTTCGCTCACGGGGCCCGAGGGGTTGTTGGGGTTCGCGCCGTTCATCCGATCGATCCGCCCGCCGCGTTGCGGGGCCTGCCGCCCCTTCGCTCTCGCGACACCTGCTCCACCGCGTCCCGCAGGGCCGTCCGCGCCCGGAAGACCCTGCTTTTCACGGTCCCCACCGCCACGCCGAGCACCTCGCCGATCTGCTCGTACGCGAGGCCGCGACAATCGCAGAGAATCAACACCGCCCGTTGATCGGGCTCGAGGAGCCTGAGGGCCGCGAGAACGAGCTCACGCTCCTCATCGGCTTCGACGCTCGCCCTGCCCCCCGGTTCCCGCTCCCTTCCCGAATCGGAGAGACTCTCGCCCCGCGAACTGCCGCCGGCCCGCCCGCCCGCGGGGGCGTCGAGGCTCGCGTGACGCCGGAGTTTCTCGGACCGCAGGCGCGACAGGCAGACGTTCATCGTGACGCGGTAGACCCACGTGGAGAACTTCGCCCGCCCGTCGAACTGCCCGACGCCCTGGATGATCTTGACGAACGCCTCCTGCGCGAGGTCCCCTGCCACCTCGCGGTCGTGGATCATCCGGACGCAGGTGGCGAAGACGCGGTCTTGGTAGCGGGCGACGAGCGCGCTCCAACCGGCGCTGTCGCCGGCCTTGATCGACGCGATGATGCGGAGGTCCGCCGCGTCGTCGGCGTCCGCGTGCGCTGTCTGCGCGGGCTGTGGTTGAGGCTGGCTCGCGGGCATTGGGGGTGCGCGAACGTGCGGGGGGCCGTTGGAGGAGTGTATCGACCCTGCGCGCTCTATCCTTGCCCATGCGCATCGCACTGTCGGCCGACCACCGCGGCTACGCGGGGACCAAGCAACTGCACGAGAAGCTCGCGCGCGAGGGCCATCAGGTGGAGGTGCTGGGGGACTGCTCGGGCGCGCCCAGCGACTATCCCGACCGCGCCTACCTCGTGGGCAAGGCCGTGAGCGAGAAGCGGGCGGACGTGGGCATCCTCCTCTGCGGCACCGGGATCGGCATGTCCATCGCCGCGAACAAAGTCCCCGGCGTCCGCGCGGCGGTGGCGCACGACGAACTGACGGCGCAGCTCTCCCGCAGCCACAACGCGGCGAACGTGCTGTGCATGAGCGCCGACCTGCTCGGCCAGCGGCTGATCGAGAAAATCGTCGAGGTGTGGCTCCGCACGGAGTTCGAGGGGGGCCGGCACCAACGCCGGATCCACAAGATTTCCGCGATCGAGCAGGGCAAGAACCCGCTCACGGTGCAGGAGTAGCGCCGGGCTCGAACGTGTAGACGAGCGTGAAGGGCTTCTGGCCCACCAGCACCTTGTTGTCGAGGAGGGAGAGCGACGACGGCGCACCGTAGAGCAGGACGCGCTGCTCGCTCGTGATACGCGCGGTGCCGGCGTCGAGCCGGATGATCCTGGCGCCGGTCATGCGATCGCCGCCCGGGAGCTGGTCGCGCTGGCCCGACTCGATCGTGAGCAGCCCGCCGTCGAACGGCCGCGCGGGCTCAAGACGCCCCGGCGAGTCCATCGCGTCCGTGCCGACCACGCGCCCGCCGGCGTCGAGGATCACGACGCCCTGGCTCGACGTGACCGCCGCCCTGTCGCCCAGCGGGTCCACGTTGAACGGGAGGGAGACGCGGTCGTTGAGCACCGGCTCGCGGCTGGCGGACCCGTCCGCCGTGTCCACGCGCCACAACTGGAAGTCCTGGTCGAGCACCAGGGCGGCGTGGCCCACGCCCCACGCCGCGATCGGCGCCGCGATCCCGGTGTCCTTCGCGCCCGCGGCCCAGGCAACGCCGCCGTCCTCGGCGCGGACGCGGAGGAGGCCGTCGTTGATGCCGAGCAGGACGCCGCCGTCGGGCAGGGCCCGGGCCCAGCGCGCGTGGTCGGAGAGAGCCGCGGCGTTGACGCGCCAGCGGACGTGGCCGGTCGAGGCGTCGACGCCGAGCACCGCGGGGGCGGGCCGCGCACCGGTCGCGGGCGTCGTCGCGCCCACGACGACCGCGAGGTCGCCCGCGATCTCGAGGTCGTAGACCGCCGAGAGGCCGAGGTCGCCGGCCCAGAGGACGGAGCCGTCGGAGGGCGAGAACGCCGCCGCACGGCCGCGGCGCTCGCTGAGCACGAGCGCGCTCCCGCTCATGCCCATCAGCAGGTCGTCGGCGCGGACGATGCCGTCCAGCGGCGTGTTGACGCGGTCGGGCGCGTCCGCGGCGGGCTCGGTGAGCCCGGGAAGCGTCGAAAACTCCCGCGACTTCCAGAGCGTGCGGCCGCCGGCGTTGGAAACCGCTTCGACCACGGTGCCGTCCTGCCCCTGCCACAGCAGCAGCGTGCGCGCCGTCTCGAGGCTGATCACCGTCGGCTCCGTCCTGCCGCGGCGCTGCCACACCGGCGCAAGGCGGCCGTCCGCGGGCGACGCGGCGAAGAGCGCGACGGCGCGGCCGTCGTTCGAGGCCATCATCTGGCAGTCGTGCGCGCCGCGCCGGGGCACGAGCGACTCGACCGGTTCCCACCCCTCGATGACCTGCACACGCGGCGCCACCACGCCCGCGATGCTCGGTGTCGCCCGCGGGGCCCCGGCGGCCCGGGCTTGGAGTTGCTCGAGCGTCAGCGTGCCGGAGGGCGCGGGAACGGCGAGCCCGGGGTACGCCTCGGCGAGAAGGAGGAGAGCCCGCGCCGCCGGCGGGCCGTCGGTCGGACGCGACGCGAGTTCGACGACCGCCCGCGCGAGCGACGCTGCGGCGGCCTCGCCGCCGGCCCGCCCCGCGCGGACGAGCGCGACCGATGCGAGAACGCCCTCGTGCGCCGCGCGGAGCGCGCCCGGACCGTCGGCGCCTCCGAGCGCCTCGGCGGCGCGCAGCCACGCGAGCGGCGCCGCGCTCGCGAACGGGTACGACCGAGCCAGCGCGGCGAAGCGGGAAGCGGGCGCGTCGGCGGGGATCGCGGCGAGCAGGCCCGAGGCCTCCTGCTCATAGGTTTCGTACGCGCCGACGCCCGAGGTCTCGAGCAAGGCCCTGAGGGCGCGCGTCGCGACGTCGCGCGCGGCGATCGTGTCCCCGCCCTCAGCGCCGGTCAGGTCCCAGGCCGAGGCGGTCACCGGCAGGTCGCCGCGCCGCTCCCCGAGCGTCTCGACGGTGATCGCGGCGTCCGCCAGCGTCTCGTCGAGCAAGATCTCTTGCAGCGCGTCCGCGCCCTCGCGTGCGTTCCCCTCCGAGCCGCGCAGGTACGCCCGCTCGATGAGCGCGATGACGCGCTCTTCCGGCGTTTCCGCGGCGCGGGCGAGCCGCTCCTCCAGCGCGGTGAGCACCGGCGTCTCCGGGCGCCCGTCGGCGACGCCGGTGCGCGCGTCCCGCAGCACCCCGTGCAGGAGGGCGAAGAGCCGCGTGCGGGCCTGGGCGTAGGCCGGGGCGGCGGGGTCTTTGGCGATGAGCGCGAGCGCCTTGTCCGCGAGAGCCGGCGCGAGCGGGGCCCTGCCCTTGCGCAGCGCGAGCTCGAGGTAGGTCAGGATGGGCGCGGGGTCCGCCGGCGTCCCTTCGACGAGGCGGCGCAGGCCCGCCTCGGCGCGGTCCCACGACAGAAACGTGTGCAGCCCGGACGCGTCCGCGACGAGGAGCGATCCGGCCTCGCTCTCCGCCCCGACGACGAGGAGGTTGCCAGTCCGATCCAGCGCGTGCGTCTGCGTGCGCGAAGGATCGGACGGATCGACCATCACGACCTTGCCCTCGAGCGGCAGCGCGAGCATGCCGCCGACGCTCGCGACGCGGCCGACGGGCGACGCGTCCGTGAAGGTCGCGATCTGCCGGGCCGGGGCTTTGTCGAATCCATCGATCGGGACGGCGCTGACGCCGGTGCGGCCGATGAACGCGATGAAGCCGCCGACGCGGATCATGTACCGGGCGTTCCCCACCTCGGACCCGGAACGCGAGCCGAGCCGCGCGCCGGTCGCGCGGTCGAGCCGGACGGCGGCGCCGACGCCCGGCTCGATGTAGAAAACGCTGTCGTCCGTGACGATCGGCGTCAGGATCTCGTGCGGCTGCGCGCCCTCGCTCGTCGCCACGGGCTGGTTGGGATCGGCCTCGCGGGCCGGGGTCGTGAGACGGACCCAGAGGGGTCGGCCGCTCGTCGCGTCGAAAGCGCCGATGATCCCCATGTCGTCCCCTCGGTAGACGACGCCGTCGGCAAGGACGCCCCCCTCGACGCGTTCCTGGCTGCGGCCCCACGGCTGCGCACCGACGCTGCCGACCGGCCGGAGCCACCGCAGTGCGCCCGAATAGAGGTCGACGCCGACGAGGTACAGCGTCGTCACGCGGCGGGCCAGCCCGGGCCGGCGAACGGCGAGGACCGCGGTATCGGCCTCGATGAAGGGCGCGCCGCGGACCGAGGCCCCCGCGAGGCGCGGGTCGAGGAACTGCGGTTCGAGAGACCAGAGAACGCGCCCCGTTGCGGCGTCGACCGCGTGGACGCGGCTGTCGCCCCGCCGGCCGCCGCTCACGGCGATGCCCGTCGGGGCGACAACCACGCCCCGCGCCACCGCGACCGTCGCGACGTCCTCGGCGAATCGGCCGAGCGCCCCCGGGTACATGAAGTCGCCGGCGACGCGGGGCCGGATCGACGTCTGGGCGCGCCCCGGCACCGTCCGCCAGACCTGCGCGAGCGTCGCGCTGTCGAGCGCGCTGACGGCGGCGCCGTCGTTCACATACGTCAGACTGCCCGCCGCCACCGGGAAGACCCACGGCGTCGCCGACGGCGTATCCACAACCCCGAAGTCGCCCGCGCGCGGACCGTCGTCGGCGATGTCCGCCGGCGGCGTGAAGGCCGTGCTCTGGAGCGGCGACGCGGCGACACCCTCCCATTCGGCGCTCTTCTGCTGCTCCAGAGGCGAGCGGCCGCGCTGGCGTGCGAGTTCCGGCGCCGCGATGGCCGCGGCATCACCACGGCTGATCCCCGCCTCGCGCGCCCAGCGGTCGCTCAGCGTGCGCAGCCCCTCGTGGTCGAAGAAACGGGCGAGCTGGTCCGCCAGCGTCGCGGCACGCCGCGCCGCTTGGCCCGCGCGCGCGGGGTGCTTGTCGAGCGACTCGAGAATTCTGCGGGCGCTGTGGAAACGGGCCGACTCCATTTCCGCCTGCGCGAGCCGGAGCGCTCCCTCAAATCCCGATGGGGTGAAAAGACGCGCGCGTTCGAGCGACCGGAGGTCCCCCGCGTCGAGCAGCGCCTTCGCCGCGGGTTCCTCTTCCGTCTCGTACCGAGCCCGGAGGGCGTCGCTCTGCGCCAGCAGGTCGTGCGCGATCGACCGCACGCTGACGTGCAACAGGGGGTCGTCCTCGACCGGGAGCACCTGCTCGCCCTCGCTGTCGATGGCGCGCTGCAGCACGCGGGCGGCCTCGCCGAGGTTCCCGTCGCGCTCCAGCTCTCGCACGCGGACCAGCGCGTCGCGGGCGGAGACCGCCTCGTCGGGGAAGACGCGGCGAACGTTCTGCCGCAGGTTGCGCTCGCGGATGTCGATCCGCCCGCCCGGCTGAACCGCCTGCGCCCAAACCGTATCGACGGCGGTGCCCGCGGCGAGAGCGAGCGCCGCGGCCAAACGCCGAACCGGGCTGTCGGGCCTCACGGCCATGCACTTCTCCTCGGATCAACGGCCCCGTCGCTCATCCCGACGCCCGGGGACGTCCTCCGGTTCCGCTTCTAGGAACTTCACAGACAGTCTAATCCGTCCGGAAAGTCAGAAGTTTCATCCCCTTGTCGGCCCGAACGTCAGCGTCCGCCCTGCGATGTCGATTCTCACGGACGGCATGGCGTATCCGTTTGGCATCCATGAGCCGGTCGCGGTGGTCGGTCCGTCGCCGCCCACGTCGGGCCCGGGGCCCTCCCTGCGGTCGCGCCGCGTCCTGCTTCTGCTTGTGGCGACAGCGATCATGTGCATGGTCGATCTGGCCCTCACACTCACGTACGTCACGAGCGTCGGGATGGTCGAGGTCAACCCGGTCGCCCGGGCCGTGATGGCGTTGGGCTCGCCCGCCGCGGTCGCCCTCTGGAAAATCGCGCTGACGGCCTTCTCGGTCGGTGTGCTCTTCAGGTTCCGGGCGACAAGGACCGCCGAGATCGGCGCGTGGGCCGGGGCGCTGGTGATGCTGTGCTTGTCGCTCCACTGGGCCCGGTACGTCGCGAGCCTCACGGACTACTCGTCGGAGACCGCCGGGCTGCTGCTCGGCGAGCACGACCACCGGTTTGTCGTGATGACCCCGGAGTGACGATCAGCGCACGCCGCCGCCGAGCCCGCGATTTTTTTAGAATCCCCGGTCGGCTTTTCCCGAGCGCCGAAACCACCGCGCGACCGTACCGTACCGGGAGCGTGCGGACACGACCAAGGAGCGGGCGTGCGGGTGTGGCTTCTGATCGCCGTCGCCGGACTCAGCGTGGGCGCCGCCCCCGCGCAGGACACGCCGCGCGCCGACACGCTCCCCGTGTTGGACACGGAGGAGGGGCGGTCGGCGTTCGCGCGGGCGATCGGCGGTCCGCTGACGGCCGAGGCTCTCGCCGCTCTCGATCACGTCGCGAAGTCGGGCGTTGTCCCGGCGGAGTTGCTCCCGGTCCTCGGAGCGCGGACCGCGGCGGCGAGCGACGACGAACTCCCGCCGCTCATCGACGCGCTCGCGAGCGTGCGGACGCGCGAAGCCGCCTCGATGTTGATGAACATCGCCGAGCGCGCGCCGAGCCACGTCGACCGCGTCGAGACCGCGTTGGCGCGCCTCTTCGCGCTCGACGGGCCGGGCCGCCCGCGCGGCGCGGCGGCGTGGCGCGCGGAGTTGGACCGCGCAAACTCCATCACGCGCGAAGCGTGGGATCGGCTCATCCTCTCCCGGGAAGCGGCGCGGGCGCGTGAATCGCGGCGACTCGAGGCGGCGGTCGTGGACGCGCAACGACGGCTGCATCTCGCGACGCCCGCCGCCGAGCGCGGGGACCTCCTCGCGTCGATGCTCTCGTCACCGATCCAACCCTCCCGCGAGCTCGCGTTCGAGCTGATCGACCGGGAGCTTTCGGCGGGGACCGCTCTCGCCCCCTGCATCGGCGATGCGGCGATCGCGCTGCTCGATGATCCACGGCCGTCCACGCGTGCCCGCGCGGCGGCGCTCGTGCGCCAGTTCGCGCCGGAACCGGGACGGCGGAGAGTCGCGGAAACCCTGGCGCGCGAGGACGACGCCGACGCCGCGGCGGCGCTCCTGCTCGCGTCCATGCGCTGGCCGGAGGCCGGCACCGCCGGCGTGGCGCTGCGCTGGGCGCGATCGGATTCACCCGCTCGCGCCGCGGCCTTCGACGCGTTGTGGGAGCTCGCCCGCGGCGCGCACCTCGCGGATTCAAGCGTTCTCGCCGAGGCCCTCGAGGCCGCCCGGGCCGTGCCCGAGTCGGAACTTACGCCCACGATGGTGTGGTTCCTCGCGAGCGTGGGCTCGGACGAGGACGAGACCCGTGTCGCGGCGTTGCTCACGAGCGCACGACCCGGACTGCGCGCCGCGGCGGCGCGCGTGCTGGCGTTCGACGGCCGGTACGCCGCGTCGATCGTCGACGCCGCGCGGCATCACCCGGACCTTTACGAGACGGCCGTGACCGCGATGATCGCGGACCAGCCCGACGCCGACGCGTTCCGGACGGTGTGGTCGATGGGCGCATCCGCGCCGGAGACCCGAGCGGCCCAGTGCCTCCGCCTTGCGCGCGTGCTGCCCGCCCCCGATCTGCTCGCCGCGGCGGGGATCGTGGACGATCCGGCCGTGCGGGCGCAGATCCTCGAAGAGTTGACCGCGCCCGAGCGGATCATGAGCGAGTCGAGCGACCCTATCGCGAGCGCCGCGATCTCCTTCGGCGCGTGGGAGCGATCGCTCCAGCTCCTCGAAGAGCGGCGGCCGGATCTGGCCCTGGCCGCCCTCGACGCCGCGCCGTCGCTCGGCGCCGTTGTCGGTGAGGAGGCGGCGGCGCACCAGCGCTGCGCGTGCCTTGTCGCGCTCGGGCGGCTCGAACTCGCGGACGCCGCGGGCGCCGCGCCGGAGGCGTGGGTGCGCGGGGCGGTGCTCGCGGCGTCGTGGGGCCGGGCCGAGGCCGGACAGACGATCGACGCCGTGGAGCGTCGCTTCGGGTCGTCCCTGTCTGTTGCGCAGCGCGAGCGCCTGGGCGCCGCGAGAGCGTCGCTCAAGTCGGGCGCGTTCGCGCCCGGCACGCCTTGGCACAAGCTGGTCGCGGCCCCTCAGGCTGTGGTGCGGTAGGCGGCGACGGCGGGGACGTCGCCCCGGCGGATCCACGGCGAGTTGCCTCGCGGACCCGACGCGAGCGTCAGGTGATCCAGGTACGACTGGAGCTGGCCGAGGGTGAAGCGCGACAGAAAGTCGGGGCTGGCGCTCGCGTTATAGGCGAGGATCTGCGCGATCACGCGGGCCTTCTGGGCCACCTCGTGCGGCTTGATGTCGGCCTCGATGTACTGAAGACGTACGCTCTCGTCGCTCACAGCGCCTCCGCGGTTGGTCGGACGGCCAAAGGACGCAACGGCCATGCCGGAAACCACGATCGCGTTCGTCATCGACCGCTGGCGCGTGCTGGACGGGGCGGGCGTGCCCGCGGGCTCGGTCCTCGACGCCAACCCTCTCGCCGGGGGGGCGCCGCCGGGCGCAGGGCGCGTGTGGATCGTCCGGTCGGGGTGGAACCCCTCGGGCGATGCACCGCCCGTGTGGAGCGCCGGGCCGCGAGCGGCGTTCGAATCCTTCGCCGCCGCGTTCGCCCGCGTCGCGGCACACACCGGCGCGGTGCCCGTCCTGTGGCCCCGCGCGGGGGACGTGGTCTCGGACGCGCCGGGCCTGCTGATGTTTCTGCGCTCGGGCGCAGGAACGGGGTGGCGCTTCCTGCTCGACCCGTTTGCCCTCATCGCCGGGTCGATGCTGGCGAACACCGACGACCACGTCGACCGGCTCATGGCGTTCGCGGGCCACGGGGCGGTGTGGGGCGTGGCGAAACGCGTCGGCGGCCCCGCGCTCCCCGCCTCGCCGGCGCCCCTTGTCGAGATACGATGCGACCCTTGGGAGACCGCCTGATGGCCACCGGCGCGAAAGGTCCGACACTCGACAACCCCAACTTCGCGATCGTGAAGGACCGATTCCCCGGGACGAAGTTCCGAGGGACGGAGTTCCGGGGCCAGTCCACGCTCATCGTGGACCCGGCTGACCTGCACGAGGTCCTCACCTTCCTCAAGGCCGACCAGCGGGCGAGCTTCTCGATGCTCTCCGACTTGGCGGGGCTCGACTACCTCAACTACCCCTCGCCGATGCCCGGCCGCTTCGCCGTTGTCTACAACCTCGTCTCCGTCGAGCGCAACGACCGCTTCTTCGTCAAGACGTTCCTCAACCCCAGTATCCCCACCGACGGCATCGCCGAGGATCCCGCCCTCGTCCTCGACACCGTGACCGACCTCTGGCCGGGCGCGGAGTGGATGGAGCGCGAGGTCTTCGACATGTTCGGCATCCGCTTCAAGGGCCACCCGGACCCGCGCCGCATCCTTCTCTGGAGCGACTACCCGGCGCACCCTCTCCGCAAGGACTACCCGCTCCGCGGCCGCGGCGAGCGCGAGTCCTACCGCGTGGTCGATCGCACCAGCGCATAAGAACCGTCGTCTCGTTGAGCACCCGCCCGCCCGGCCGCCGCGGGCCGGTATCATCGACCCCATGGCCCCGCGACCCGCGTCGAACACCGCGCCCCGTGCCCGCCCGGGGCGGATCGGCGCACCGCGGCGGGCCACGCTTGCGCGGGCGCTCGCGTTCGCGGCCGGGAGTGCGTGCCTGATCGCCGCGGGTCCGCGGATCGCTCCGGCGCCGCAACAGGCGGTCGAGCCGGCGCGCGCAGGGCTCTCCGTGATCGTCTTCGAGGCCGAAACGGTGCACCAATGGCGCGACGGGGACGCCGACACCTTCGCCTTCGAGGGGGACGCCCGCCTGTACATCGGCGATGTGATGCTCCGCGCCGGCCGCGGCGTTGCGTGGATCACGCAGGGGGCCCACGGCCCCGAGGTCGCCGCCTACCTCGAGGACGCGACGCGCGAGGCGGCCGGGGGGATGACGATCGAGGCGGGATGGCTCCCTGTGCGGGGCACGCTCGCGCCCGACGCTTCGGTCATCGTCCGCGCCGGCACCCCCCGCACCGATGCTCCCAGGGGAGACAGTGCACTCGCGCGCGTTCTCGACCGCGCGGACAAGCAGCGCAGCGGCCGGCAGGAGCGCGAGGCCCGTTTCACGTTCTCCCCGCCCGCCGCGCGCGGCGATTCGCTCAAGCCAAAGCGCTGGATCGCGACCGCGCCGCCCATCCCGGAGCGCCAGGCGCCGCCCGCGCCGGCCACCGACGAGCCCGAGGCCGCAGTGCCGAGCGACCGTCCGATGCTCCCGTCGCAGCTCCCCGGACTGCGCGACCCCGTGCTCCCACCGCCGCTGCCGTCGTCGAGCGGCGCGCAAGCGCCCGCCGCGCAGAGGCAGCCCGCCGCCGCGGCCGACGGCCCCATCTTTCTGCGCACCGGCATCATCTCGCTGAACGCCGGGAGGGTCGCGGTCACGCCCGGCGAGCAGGAGACGACGATCATCGCCGGCGAGGGCGTGACGCTGGTCTATCGGGAGCCCCTCACGGGGCGCACGCTCCAGGCGAGCGCGCAGCGCGGCGTCGTCTTCCTCGCGCCGGGGACGGACGGGGCAGCGGGCGGCTTTGCGGCCGAGAGCGTGCGGGGCTTTTACCTCGAGGGGGAGGTCACCGTCGGCGACGGCGACTTCACGGTGCGCGGCCCCCACGTCTACTACGACGTTGCCAACAACCGCGCGCTCCTGCCCGACGCCGTCTTCTCGACCTTCGACCCGACCAGGGCCGTCCCCATCTACGTGCGCGCGAAGGAACTCCGCCAGGAGTCCTCCAAGCGCTTCTCCGCGGAGCGCGCGACGCTGACGACGAGCGCCTTCTTCGAGCCCGAACTTTCCATCGGCGCGAGCAGCCTCACCGTGGATCGCGCCGTGCGCCGCGCGCCCACCGAGGCGCAGCCGGGCAAGACCGAGCAGTACAACCGCGTCACCGCGCGGAACGTCGTGGTGCGGGCCGCGGGGCTCCCGATCTTCTGGTGGCCGGCGTACAGCGGCGACCCGGAGCAGCCCCTCATCAAGGACCTGCGCATCGAAAACCGCTCCGGCTCGGGCGCCGCGGTGCGGGTGCGGAGCAACCTCCTGCAGCTCGTGGGGCTCGACCGCACGCCCGGCCTCTCCGCGGATCTGATGACGGACCTCTTCGTCGAGCGTGGCCCCGCCCTAGGCGTGCGCGGCGCGTGGGGGATCGGGCGCCACAAGGGGGCCGTCTTCGCCTATGCCGTCCCCTGGGACCGGGGCGATGACGTCCTCAAGCCCGGCACGAAGATCGATCACGACGGGGACTTCCGCGGCATCTTCACCGCCGAGGACCGCTTCCGTGTCAACGAGAAGTGGACCGCCTTCGCCGAGGCGGCGTCCATCAGCGACCCCACCTTCATCGACGGCTTCTTCGAGGGGGCGGGCGAGTCGCGCCGGGAATTCACCAACCGCCTGCGCGCCGAGCGCACGCACGACAACACCCAGTTCACAGCCGAGGCCAAGGGCTCCTTCGACGAATTCCTCGCCAACGAGTGGCTTCTCCAGAGCCAGGGATACTCGGTCGGCAAGCTCCCCGAGGCCGCCTACGTGCGCCAGGCCGACGACCTGCTCGCGGACGTCGCGCCCGGCTATCTCACGCACTTCTCCGAGTACCGCCTCGGCCGCGCTTCGCTGTCCTTCGACGAGACCCCGCTCCGGGACCGGGGGTTCACGTCGACCGCTCTCTCGCAGCGCGTCTTCGGGGTCGACCCCGCCCTGTCACCGGGCGACGCGCTGCGGGCCGCCGGCCTGTCGGAAGACGCCGTCACGCGGGCGGACACGCGGCAGGAACTCCTGGGCACGTTCTCCCGCGGACCGTGGCGCATCGCCCCCTTCGCCGTTCTCCGCGCCACCGCGTACGACGATTCCTTCGAGGGGTTCTCGACGATCGCCGAGGGGAACGACGCGGTGCGCGTCTGGACCGCGCTCGGCACGCGCGTCTCGACGAGCGCGGAACGCATCTGGGACTCGATCGACTCCTCGCTCCTGGACATCCACCGCCTGCGGCACACGGTGGAGCCGAGCGCCACCGTCTGGTTCGCCGACACCAACGTCGAGTCCCGCGACATCCCCGTCTTCGACCGCGACGTCGACTCCCTCGCCGACGGCGCCTCGGCGCGCATCGGCCTGACGCAGTGGCTGCACACCAAGCGCGGCGCCCCTGGCCGCTGGCACGACGCCGAGCTGCTGCGCCTCACCACCGATCTCGTCGTCTCCTCCGACGACGCCGACCGGCAGACGCCCATCGGCCGCTTCTTCGATTCGCGTCCGGAGTGGTCCGCGCTCGGCAATTACGTCGTCGCCGATGCCGCCTACCGCGTCACCGACGCGACGAGCGTCACCGCCAGCAGCGTCTACGACCTCGACACCAACCAGCAGGACTTCTCGGCGCTGGGCCTCCTCTTCGAGCACGAGCCGGGCTTCACCACGCTCGCGGACCTGCGCTTCCTCAACGCGCAGGACTCCACGGTGCTCTCCGTCTGGGGCGCCTACGAGCTGACCGACAAGTACCGCGTGCAGTTCTCGCCCAACTACAGCGCGAGCGAGGGGCAGTTCCAGAACGTCTACGTGCGCGTGGACCGGCGCTTCTCCGCCCTCCTCATGGGCGTTTCCTTCAACTACGACAACATCGCGGGAGAGACGGGCCTGGGCTTCGTCCTCCAGCCCTACGGCGCGCGCGGCGGCTTCGGGAACCAGGGCGCTGGTGGCTTCGCGTCGGAGGCGTACGGCGGGGCGGCGGGGTTCTAGAACACAGAGTCCGACGGAGGGAAGAGGAGCAAGACAGAGAAGAGGAAAACTTGGTTGAAGAGAAGAGGCGCACGGAAGCGCGCTCTTCCAACCCCATTTTCCTTTCTTCTCTGTCTTCCTCTGTCCTCCTCTGTTTTGCTCTGTGTTCGCGTTCTATCGGAGCATCCCGCCCCGTCGCAGCGCCCCCATCACAAGCGGCGCCACGTCGCTGTCGCTCGGCGTCTGCACGCAGCGCACGCCGCGGCGGAGGCACTCGTCGCGCAGGCGGTTGTTGTGCGCGGTCAGCGCCGCGCGGTAGCGGGCGAGCGTGGCGTCGGTCACGCTCACCTCGACGGCACGGGCGCTCTCCGCGTCGGTGAGGCGCAGGTCGCCCAGGAGCGCGGGGTCGCGCGCGGGGTCGAGCTCGGCGGGCGTCAGGACCTGGAGGACCCAGGCGTCGGTGGACTCGGGGCGCCCGCCGGTGAGGTACGAAATCGCGCCGTGGTAGTCGTCCGGCACGAGGCAGTCGGAGAGCAAGACAACGACCCCGCGGCCGCCGCCCCCGCCCGCGAGACCGAGCGTGCGCAGGCCGCTCGTGAACGTCGCCTGCGGGTCGGTCGCGGGCGCCCCTACGCGCTGCGAGTCCTTGAGGACGTCGAGGAGAAACGCGAGCAGGCGGCGCACGCTCCCGCGCCCGCGCGCGGGGGCGAGGCGGCGGACGCCCTCGCCCACGCCGAAGGCCGCGACGCTGACACGGTTCTGGTTGGCGAGGCCGACGTAGCCGAGCGCCGCCGCGAGCCTGCAGGCGAAGACGAGCTTGTTCGGTTCCCCCGTGTCCATCGAGGGGGAGGCGTCGATAATCAGGCTGAGCGAGAGGTCCTCCTCCTCACGGAAGAGTTTGACGAAGAGGCGGTCCAGGCGGCCCAGGATGTTCCAGTCGATGTGCCGGGGGTCGTCGCCGGGGACGTACTGGCGGAAGTCGTCGAACTCCACGCTGCGCCCGCGGCGCTTGCTGCGCCGCTCCCCGGGGAGCTTTCCCTGGAGGATCTTGCGGGAGAGCAGGTCCACGCCGTCGAGGCGCGCGGCCAAGCCCGGCCCGAGCAGGTCGTCGATCGTCTCCGGGCGGCGGGATTGCTCCGGCGGCGGCACGGGCGAGGCTAGCGGTGCAGGCGCGGGTTGTCGCGCTTCGGTCCTTCCACGTACTCCCACACCGTGACGGGCAGCACGCGCACGCCCCAGCGCACGGCCTCCGCGTGCGTCGGGTAGAGAACATCGAGCCGCTGCCCCTTGATCGCCCCGCCGCAGTCCAGCACGGGGACGATCGGAGCCTCCTCACCGCCGGACGACGGGTAGCCGGGGATCGTGAGCATGGATCCGTAGGGCATCACGGACGGATCCGCGGCGACCAGCAGCGAGGAGTTCGTCGTCACGGCGTGGAGCGTCGCGGTGAGGCCATCGGCGGAATCGCCGCAGGACCAGGCGTCGGGCGAGTAGGCGGTCACGGTCATCCAGACAATGCGTGCGGGGCGCACCTCACGCCCGTTGAACCAGCGGAGCGAAGGGTCGGCGATGAACGTGGGCTTGGTCGCGACCGTCGTCGGCGCCGGGGGGCCGACGAAGGCCGGCTCGCCCGGCGAGGGCGGCGGATGGTCCGCGGCGAGGGCGCTCCGCGCGGGCGCCGGCGTCTCGACGGCGACGGTCGCGACAAAGAACTCGGGGGCGGGTCGCTGCGGCTGGGCCGCGCGGGCCTCGCCGACGCGCCCGCCGGGCGCGGTGAGCTCCTTCGCGGCGATCGCGGAGACAATGACAGCGCCGAGGACCACCGCCGCCGCGCTGGCGCGGTGGAGGCGTGTCATAAGCCAGTCTTCCCGCGCTGCCGCGCCGGGCCAAAGGGTTGCCGTTTGCTCCACGCGTTCGTTCCCTCGTCCGCGTCGGGGCAGTGTATGGCGAACGCCGTCCGGAGAAGCCCGTATGACTGTCGCTTTGGCACTTCCCCCGGACTTGATGTGCCGCGTGAGAGCCGCGTGAAGCCCCCGCCGGGGCGGCGGGACCTTCAAGGCTGGCACACGGTTTGAATTCATCTCGCCGGCAAACTCTGCGCGAAAAGGATGGACCGCCATGACAGTGTTCAAGAACAACTTCAAGACTGTTGTCCTGCTCGGGCTCCTGATGGGCCTTTTTCTCTTCGTGGGCGGGCAGTTCGGGCGGACGGGCCTCCTGATAGGCCTGATCTTCGGCGCCGCGACGAACCTGATCGCCTGGTTCTTCTCGGACAAGATCGCCCTCTCCTCGATGCGGGCCATCGAGGTGCACGCCGACTCCCCGGGCGCGGCCGCGCGACTCTGGCACATGGTCGACGAGCTGCGCCGCAACGCCGACCTGCCGATGCCGCGGGTCTACGTCTGTCCCGCCGAGTCCCCCAACGCTTTCGCCACCGGCCGCTCGCCGAAGAAGGCCGCGGTCGCGGTGACCGAGGGGGCCCTGCGTCTGCTGAGCGAGCAGGAGCTGCGGGGCGTGATGGCCCACGAACTCGCGCACGTCAAGAACCGGGACACGCTCACGTCCTGCGTCGCGGCGATGATCGCCGGCGTTCTCTCCTACTTCGCCCAGTGGGGCCTCATGTTCGGCGGGATGGGGCGCGACCGGGAGGGGGGGAACCCCATCTTCGGCCTGGTCGCCATCCTCCTGGCCCCGATCGCGGCGGCGCTGATCAAGGCGATGATCAGCCGCAGCCGCGAGTACGTCGCGGACCACCACGGCGCGCGCATCGCGGGGACGCCCGACGGGCTGATCAGCGCGCTGCAGAAGCTCGAGTCGTACAGCAAGCGCATCCCGCTCCCGGTGCACAACCCCGCGATGAACAACATGTTCATCGTCGAGCCCTTCCTGGGGCGGTCGATCCTGAACATGTTCGCGAGCCACCCGCCGACGGAGAAGCGCGTCGCGGCGCTGCGGCAGATCAGAGCGGAGTGAACCACAGAGACACAGAGGCACAGAGAAAAGCGACCGAGGAATCGCCGGAGGGCGGTGCGCCGAGTCGCTGCTGTCTGTCCCCTCGAATTCTGCTCTGTGTCTCTGTGCCTCTGTGGTGATCGAGGTTACAAGGCCTTGATCATCACGAAATGGGGCCCGATGCGCTCGATCTCGAAGCGCTCGCCGACAACGCGCATGCCGAGCTTCTCATAAAAAGGAACCGCCGCTTCGCGGGCGTTGCACCACAGCACCGCGCCGCCGCGGGCGCGGGCGTGGGCCTCCATCGCGCGGACGACCGCCGCGGCGAAGCCCCTGCCCCGCACCTCGGGCTCGCTCGCCATGCCGCGGAACTGCCAGGCGTCGGGGCCCGGCGCGTGCTCCGCGTGGGGTGCGCGGTAGAGCGACGCGATCGCGACGAGCCTCGTGCCGTCGAAGGCGCCGAAGTGAACGGTCTCCGGAGCGTCGTCGCCCGGATAGACCATCGCACTCACGGGCATGAAGGGGCGCAGGATGCGCTGCCGCAGGTCGTGCGTGGCGGTCGCGGGGATGGCGCGGACGGCGGGCTCCGCCATAGTTCACCAGTCCAATGTGCCCAGCCACGCACGGGCGAGGTCCTCGACAGGCCAGACTGTGGTGGTGTCTGACTCGGCCGTAATTGTCAGTCGGCCGTCGTCGGTCAGCACGCCGGGGCTCCAACATGACACGCCGTGCGCCTTTGCGACTGACCGCACCGTTTTGAAGCTCCTCTCGTCGATCTCGAGGAGATACCGGCTCGGCGCCTCGCCGAAGAGGTCCACCGCGTCGGGCACGTCGCCGTGAAGCGAAACGTCCGCGCCGATGGGCCGCTCCTTCGTTGAACCCGCGATGAGCATCTCCGCAAGTGCGACCGCGACGCCCCCCTCTGAGCAGTCGTGGGCGCTGAAGACCACGCCCCGCCGGATCAGCTCATGCACGGCCTTCGCGGCCGCGGGCCCGCCCGCGAGGGAGACGCGCGGGATGAGGTCGATGGAGTTCCCGATCGCATCAGCATCATCAGGGACGCCAAAGAGGTTCGCGTACATTGATGCCGCGAGGCCGTGTGAGGTCTTCAGGTCCGCCCCGCTGACGATGACGATCGCCCGTCCGGGCTTCTTCGCGTCCATCGTAACGCAGCGCGAGACGTCCTGAACGATGCCGATGCCGGTGATGAGGAGCGTCGGCGGGATCTCGATGAGCCTTTGCTCGCCGGTCGCGGGATCGGTGTAGCGGATCTGGTTGGAGAGGGAGTCCTTGCCGCTCACGAAGGGCGCGCGGTACGCCTTGGCCCCGGCGTAGCACCCCTCGGCCGCGCGGACAAGCGCGCCCAGGTTCTCCGGCTTGTCGCAGCTCGCCCAGCAGAAGTTGTCGAGGATCGCGGCGCGCGCCGGGTCCGCGCCGACGCAGACGAGGTTGCGCACGCACTCGTCGATGCTCGCCAAGGCCATCCAGTACGGGTCCCCGCCGAGCTCCGCGTCTCCGACGGGCGGCTGCAGGCCCTGCGAGAGGGCGATGCCGCGCCCGCTCCCCGCGACGGGCTCGACGACCGCCGCGTCGCCGGGCCCGCGCATCGCCGGACCGACC
Organism: Phycisphaerales bacterium; assembly: GCA_035628115.1. Lineage (GTDB taxonomy): Bacteria > Planctomycetota > Phycisphaerae > Phycisphaerales > UBA1924 > BJHL01. The sequence goes on from DASPKL010000027.1 coordinate 89,888, forward strand.
AGCGGCTTGACAACCGTGTTCCCCTGCACCTCGTGGTCGTACTGACGGACGATCCAGTGCTTGCTGGCGATGGTCGGGTGGGCGAGCAGCTTCAACAGCGCGTCCTGGACCGACGGCGCCGACGCGGGGTCCGTGATTCGTGATCCGGCACCCGTCCTCGACGCCCCTCGTCCGCTCGTCCGCTCGTCCGCTCCCCTTCCAGACCGCCTCCCGCGTCGGATTCGGGATCCCCTCGTGCAGGAAGGCCATCGGCATCCGGCCGACCTCCGCGCCGCGCCACGTGAGGATGAGCTCCGCGCCGGGCGTGCCGAACTCGCCCAGGTCCGCGATCTCGACGTGCTCCTCGTCGCAGATGCGCTGCAGAGCGCCGATGTTCTCCGGCGGCACGGCGAGCACCATGCGCTCCTGCGCCTCGCTGATCCAGACCTCGGTGTACGAGAGGCCCGCGTACTTCGTCGGCGCGTTCTCGAGCGTAACGCGGGCGCCCAGCTCGCCGCCCATCTCCCCCACCGCCGACGAGAAACCGCCCGCGCCGCAGTCGGTGATGCCGTGGTAGAGCGGCCCGCCCTCGGCGTCACGGGCCCGCAGGACCGCGTCCAGCAACCGCTTCTCTTCGATCGCGTTGCCGATCTGCACGGCGTGCGCGAATTCGCTCGCGCTCGTGCTCGCGAGCTCGGCGCTGCTGAAGGTCGCGCCGTGGATGCCGTCGCGCCCCGTGCGCCCGCCCATCGCGATGATCCGGTCCCCCGGCTTCGCCGCGCCCTTGATCAGCGAGCGCGGGATGAGCCCGATGCAGCCGCAGAAAACGAGCGGGTTGCCGACGTAGCGGTCGTCGAAGAAGACACCGCCGGAAACGGTCGGGATGCCCATGCGGTTGCCGTAGTCTCGCACGCCGGCGACCACGTCCGCGAGGATGCGTCGGGGATGCAGGACTCCCGGAGGCAGAGCGAGCGAACCCCGAGAATCCTCTTCATTCGAACGGTGCTCCGCCGCGGCGAGCTTTCCCGGTTCGTGCCAGCGCGCCGGGTCCGCCACACAGAAGACGTCCGTGCTCGCGATCGGCTTCGCGCCCAGCCCCGTCCCGATCACGTCGCGGATGCACCCCCCGATGCCCGTCGCCGCGCCGCCGTAGGGCTCGATGGCGCTCGGCCGGTTGTGCGTCTCGACCTTGATGTTGACGCCCCACGTGTCGTCGAGAGCGACGACGCCGGAATTGTCCTTGAAGACCGACAGGGCCCAGTCCACACCGTCCGCGATCAGCTCGTGCGTCGCCGCGGCGATTGTGCTCTTGAGAAGGTTGGTGATCGTGACCGAGCCGTCCTGGTTCACCGTGTGGCCCGGGAGCGTCGCCCACGCGATGACGTCGCTGCCCGCCGGCACGCCGGATGTGTAGCGGATCGTCGCCTTCAGCGTCTTGTGGACGCAGTGCTCGGACCACGTCTGCGCGATCGTCTCGAGCTCGATATCCGTCGGGTCGCGCCCGAGCCGGTCGAACTCCGCCTGCACCGCCCGCATCTCGGCGACGTTCAGGAACAGGTGCGCGTCGCGCGAGAGCTTCGCCAACGACGCGTCGTCGAGCCCCCGGAGCGTCACGCGGCGGATATGGAGCTTGTACTCGTCGCCCTTGGGGAGCCGCTCGGGGCGCCAGACACCCTCGCGGATCTGGTGAACGGCGGGGTTGGCGAACGCGGACCGCGCGAGCTCGACCGCGGCGGGCCCGTCGACTCCCTCGATATCGTACCGCAGGCCGGTCGAAACCTCGACGCGCTCCCCCGTGAGTTCGTAGATGGCCTCGCGGACGGACTGGGCCGCCGGGTCCATCACGCCCGGGAGCGCGTGCACTTCGATCGTCGCCCCCGCGCGGACCGTCGGCTCGCCCGCGCCGGCGATCGCACGCTCCGTCACCGGGTCGACCAGCAACTCGCTGGCGATGCCCGCGACCGCGGCGTGATCGAGCGAACCCTCGATCAGATACACCTTCGCGCTCCGTACCGCGACCGGCGCCAGGCCCCGGCGCTTGGCGTGCAACAGCGCATTGCTTGCGCTCGGGTCCGGCTGGCCCGCGACCGGGCGGACTTCTACGCGGTGCACGGCGGCCGGCGGCTTGATCGATGTCGTTGGCACGGGGCATCGTACAGAGAAGAGAGGAAAAGAGGAAAAACGGAAAAGAGGAAAATGAGGATGAGGACGGTCGCCGCTCCGTGATTTTCCACTTTTCCACTTTCCCCCTTTTCCGCTTTCTCTCTACGCTCCCCCGATGTCCGACCGCAGCCTCCAATCCGACCCCGCGAGCAGCGACCACCGCGCGGTGGCGAGCAGCGGCGGCGTGAACGTGAGCGGCACCGGCGCGGCCGGCGGACCGCTGCTCATCGAGGTCTCCACCGAGGTCTGCAACCAGGTCGGGGGTATCTACCAGGTCATCCGCAGCAAGGCCCCGCTCATGACGCAGCGGTGGGGCGACCGCTACTGCCTGATCGGCCCGTGGGAGGGGGACAAGGCGCGCGTCGAGTTCGAGGAGGTGCCAGCCGCCGGGTGGCTGCAGACTGCGATCGAGGAACTCGCCGAGGGCGGCGTCCGCGTGCACCACGGTCGCTGGATGGTCCCGGGCCGGCCCCGCGTGCTGCTCCTCGAGCACTGGCAGGGGTGGGAAAAGCTCAACGAGGTCAAGTACAAGCTCTTCTCCGACCACGGCATCGAGACGCCGGGCGAGGACCCGCTCGTCAACTTCGTCGTCTCCTTCGCCGAGGCGACCCGCCGCACGCTCGAGGTGCTGGACGCGAAGCGCACCGCGAGCGGCGCCGATGCCGGCGGACCGATCGTCGCGCACTTCCACGAGTGGCTGGGCGGGCTCGCGATCCCGATGCTCCGCAAACAGGGCCTGCCGATCGCGACGGTCTTCACGACCCACGCGACGCTCCTGGGCCGGTACGTCGCCGGCGCGATCGACGACTTCTACGACCGCCTCCCGTGGCTCGACCACGAGGAGCAGGCTCGCAAGTACAACTGCCTCACGCAGCACCGCATCGAGCGTGCGGCCGCCCACGGCGCGCACGTGTTCACGACCGTGTCGAGCGTCACGGCGGAGGAATGCAACTTCCTCCTGGGGCGGCCGGTGGACGTCGTCACGCCCAACGGCCTCACGATCAACCTCTACAACGCCGGGCACGAGCAGCAGCGCCTGCACGGCGAGTACAAAGAGCGCATCCACCGCTTCACGATGGGGCACTTTTTCCCGTCCTACTCCTTCGACCTCAACAACACGCTCTACTTCTTCACGTCGGGCCGTTTCGAGCCGCGCAACAAGGGATTCGACCTCTGCCTGGAGGCGATGGCGCGGCTGAACGCCGAGCTCAAGGCCCGGAAGACGGACAAGACCGTCATCTTCTTCATCGTGACGAAGCGGCCGACGAACGGGATCAACCCGCTGTGCATGCAGACGCGGGGCGTGCTGAACGAACTGGCGGAGGTGTGCGAGCGCATCACCGACGGCGTCCGCGCCGGGCTCTTCACCCGCGCCGCCGAGGGCGGGCGCCTGCAGATGGACGACCTCGTCGAGGAATACTGGATGCTGCGCTACCGGCGCGCCCAGCAGGCCTTCAAGCAGTCGTACCTGCCGATGATCGTCACGCACATGATGCAGGACGACGCGAACGACCCGGTGCTGAACCAGGTCCGGCAGTTGAACCTCGTCAACCGCGCCGAGGACCCGGTGAAGGTCGTGTACCACCCCGACTTCATCAACCCCACCAACCGCCTCTGGGGCATGGAGTACGACCAGTTCGTCCGCGGCTGCCACATGGGGCTCTTCCCGAGCCTCTACGAGCCGTGGGGCTACACGCCGCTGGAGTGCGCGGCGATGGGCGTGCCGAGCGTGACGAGCGACACCGCCGGGTTCGGCCGCTTCGTGCAGGAGAACTACACGAACCCGGAGCAGTCCGGCCTGTTCGTGCTGCGCCGCCGCGGCCGGTCGTACCACGAGAGCGCCGCCGAGCTGACGAACCTCCTCGTCGACTTCTGCCGGCACGACCGGCGCGAGCGCATCGCGATGCGCAACGAGGTGGACAAGCGGAGCTGGGACTTCGACTGGAGCCGCCTCGGCCGCGCGTACCACACGACGCACGACCTCGCGATCGCGCGCCTCGCCGGCGAGCGCTCCGTCGGCGGCGGCGTGAGCATGGTGAGCGCGAGCGACCTGGCCCGGATGCTGACGGACGTGAAGCCGAAAGCGGAACAGGCGGCGGATTCCGACGGCGCCGCGGCGGCCGTCCCGGCGGCGCCGGACGCCGCCGCACCCGCGAGCGCGCGATGACGAACCCCCTCCCCCACGTCCACCTCTACACCGACGGCGCCTGCTCCGGCAACCCCGGGCCGGGCGGCTGGGCGTACATCCTCAAGCACCCCGCGACGGGGCTCGCCAGGGAAGGCAGCGGCGCGGAGCGCGAGACGACCAACAACCGCATGGAGCTGCGCGCCGTCATCGAGGGGCTCTCGGCGCTCACGAAACGCAGCCGCGTCGAGCTCACGAGCGACAGCCAGTACGTCCTCAACGGCCTCAAGGAGTGGATGGACTCGTGGAAGCAGCGCGGCTGGCGCACCGCGGACAAGAAGCCGGTGAAGAACCAGGACCTGTGGGAATTGCTCGACGAGCTGCGCTCACGCCACGACATCCGCTTCCATTGGATCCGCGGCCACGCGGGCCACGCCGAGAACGAGCGCTGCGACCGCCTCGCTGTCGAGGCGTACAAGCGGATGCTCGAGCGTTCCGCGGGATGAGAAGATCCACCGCAGGGTCGCGGACGAAGATGAGAAGAGGACAGTTTGGCCCGAGGAGAGCGTACCGACGCGACTCTTCATATCGATCAATTCTCTTCTCTGCGATCTCTGCGCCTCCGCGGTGAGTTCTCTTAGAAAGAGAACGGGTTGTCCGCGGCGGGGCGTCGCCGGCCGTTGATCGGCAGCGGCGACGCGAGCGCCTCGCGCGCCGTCGCCTCGAGCGCCTGCGCGAGCTTCTCGTGGTCGGGCACCGCGTCGAGGTACTCGATCAGGTCCTCCACGCGATGGGCCGCCGGCCACGACGTTCGCACCTTGCGGATGGCAGCGTCCCCCACCGCTTCGAGCGCCGCGAGGAACCAGTCGACGCCCGGCAACCGTTCCGGCGGAACGCCCGCGATCGACTTGTCCCGGTTCTCCTTGAGCGCCGGCGGCGGATCGACCTGCACCCGCGCGACCACGTTCTCGAACTCGCCGAGCCCGACGCCGACGATCGGCCACTTGCCGGCGCTCGTGGTCGGTTCCTTCACCAGCACGAGCGCGGCGACCTTGCGGGCGCGGGCGACCTCCCGGAACGCTCGCCCCTCGAGCCCGATCAGCGGCGGCTCCAGCAGGTGCAGCCCGGGCTCCATCGGTGTGTCGCGCCCGGGGAGCCCCCGCCAGACGAACGCCCGGCCCGCGTCGCACGCCAGCTGGCGCACCTGACGCCTCGCCTCCTGCAACGGCAGCACCACCCGGGCGATGCGCTCGAAGTCCTTCGAGCGGCGCGCCTTGTCGAGCGCACGAAGCGAGAGCTCGATCGTCGCGAAGTAGTCGCAGCGCAGCAGCGCCTGGCTCGCACGCTCCATGAGCGCATCGATCGCGCCGCCCGCCGCGGCGATGCGGTCGCCGGCGAGACCGTGCCTGCCCGGCTGGGATGGAACCCCGGCGACGCTCATCACGCCCCGCGCGCGTTGGGCGCCGGCGGGCTTCCGATGTGCCTCGCCAGCGCGTCCAGCAGTTGTTCCCACGACCCGGCCTCTTCGCTCAGGTCGTACTCCAGGATGTCCGCGAGCCGCGACCAGTCGCGCGCCGAGAGAGCGCGCTTCATGTCCGTCAGCTTCTGCGCGAGCCTCGGCGCGATCGTCGCGAGCCCGCCGTCCGGCGCGACGCCGTCGAGCCGCAGGGCCGTGAAGTCGGTGTCGAGCAACGCGCCGGCACGCTCGACGAGGTCGCCGATCATCTGCCACGTCTGGATGATGCTCGACAAGCGCTCGACGCCCTCGCGCTCCCGGCCCGACTGGATCAGCTGCGCGGCCTCCGTCTGCTCCTCGCGGAGCGACCGGAGCGCCTCGGCGCCGTCGCTCATCGTCACCGTCACCAGCATGCGCGGATCGGCGCTCGTCAGCCGGACCTCGCGGGCGGAGCCCGGCTCGTCGGAGGGCGTGGAGAGCTGGTCGTCACCGAGCGTCACCCCGTCCGCCAGCGCCTCAACGATCACCCGGCCGCGCTGCCGCGCTGTTTCCGCGCCGGTCGACAACGCACCGGCCAGCGTTGGGCGCGCAACAACCAAGGGCTGACCGTCGAGGAAAACCTCCATGCCGACAAGATGCGCCATGAATCGCCTATCGGCAACCTATCGGGCGTCTCTATCACGGGTTTCTGCAAGTTGAGGTCGCCCTCGGGGCGCCGGAAGCGCGGTCGCTGCGCGGTCAGCGGCCGACGCCCGCCGCGGCGGCCGGAGGCCCGGCGGCGGCAACGCCCCCGAGTTCCCGCTCTTTCTGCTTGGCGATAAGGCGGAGGTTCCGGGCGTAAATCACCAGACCCGTGCTCTGTCCGAGAACTCCGACGATGTCCTGCCGCCAGATGAAGTACGCGAACAGGAGCACCCCGCCAACGAGGGATAACCACCAGAAGGCTGGCGGGACAACGCTCTCCTTGCGGCGCTCGCTGGCGACCCACTGGATGAACATACGGCCGAAAAAGGCCCCTTGGCCGGCAAGGCCGAGCGTCACCCACACCAGGCTGCCCCAGTTGGTGATATTGAAAAGCTTGAACAGCGGGTTGTCGCTTGTTTGCACGAGCCCCTCGTACGCGAGGGCGCCGTAGAGCTGCTGGAACATTGCAGCATCTATCCACTCCGACATGAAGCCATCCCGAAGGTGGACGCGAAAGCGCTCACCTCCAGGGGTGCCGCCCGCGGCGGAAGCGACTTCGACGACGCCGCGGGTATTCCCCACCCGGAACTCGGCCAGCCGAGCGCCCGGATCGGTCTTCACGCTGTCGAAGAACTTCGCCCTTGAAGACCAGACGATCCAGACGCCCAGCCCGATGACCAGCGCCATGAGCGCGATGGGCTCCCACTTGAAGCGCTTCACGGCGCCACCTCGACCGCGTCCGCCGGCCCGGGCTCGCCGCTCGCATCCGCGATCGACACTTCCTGGCTCGCCACCGGACGGCGGCGCGACCGCATCCACCGCGTGGCGAAGAGGTCGTGCAGGCCCGGGAGCGCGCGGGGGAGGATGCCTAGGCCGTACTTGGTCTGGCCGGCCACGCGCGGCCTGTGCCGCACCTGCACCTCCACGACGTCATAGCCGAGGTGGCGCGCCGTGATGGGGATGAACCGGTGCATGCCGCGGAACTCCAGCGGCAGCCGCAGCGCGAGCTCGCGCTTCATGACGCGCAGGGAGCAGCCGGTGTCGCGGACCTGATCGCCCAGCAGCCAGAGCCGGAACTTTCGGCCCACAACCGAGCCGACGCGCCGAACCACGTTGTCCTTGCGGCAGTGGCTGCGGTCGCCCTGGACGAGGCCCGCGCCCGTCGCGCGCAGGCGTTCCACCATGGCCGGGATCTCGGCAGGGTCGTTCTGCAGGTCCGCGTCGAGGACGGCGATCAGCTCGCCGCGCGCCGCGCGGAAGCCGGCGTGGAACGCGGCGGACTGACCGTTGCCACGGCCGGGCGGTGTGCCCGTCATGGCGATACACCGCAGCCACGGACGCGACGGCATCAACTCCAGCACGCGTCGGCGCGTCCGGTCGGTCGAGCCGTCGTCCACGATGATCGCTTCGAACGCGAGCCCCGAGGGGAGGAGCGCCTTGCCGATCTCCTCGACGAGCGGCGCGACGTTGTCTTCTTCGTTGTGCGCGGGGGCGACGACGGAGAGATCGAGTGTGCCGCGGGCCATGCGTCGCGGGAAGGATATCGCCGCTACTCCGCGCGCACCGTGTTCACCAACTTGCCCACGCCCTCGACCTCGATCTCAACGGTGTCGCCGGCGTTGAGCCACACGGGCGGGTTGCGCGCGAACCCCACGCCGCTCGGCGTGCCCGTCAGGATCAGCGTGCCGGGAACGATCGTGTGCCCGCGGCTGATCTCCGCGATCAGCGTCGCGACGGAAAAGACCATGTCGGCGGTGGTCCCGTTCTGCATCGTCTCGCCGTTCAGCCGCGTCGTGAGCCTGAGCGCCTGCGGGTCGCGCACCGACGACGCGGGCACGGGTGCGCCCACGGGGCAGAACGTGTCGAAGCTCTTGCCGCGGTAGAACTGCCCGCCGCCCCCCTCCTTCTGCCACCACCGCGCGGAGACATCGTTGGCGACGCAGTACGCCGCGACGCAGGAGAGCGCCCGCTCGGCGGGCACGTCCTTGACCGGCTCGGGGCCGACGAGCACGCCGAGCTCTCCCTCGAAGTCAACCTGCGGCCTGTCCTGACAGGCCCTGGGGATCACGATCGCGTCGCCGGAAAGGCACAGGCTCGCCGGGTTCTTGGCGAAGAGCATCGGACGCGTCGGGATCTCCGCCCCCTGCTCCTTCGCGTGCTCGGCGTAGTTACGCCCGATGCCGATGATGTGCCGAACGGGCAGCGTGCGGGCGCCGTCGATGAGCGCCACGCCGTCGAGCGTGCGGGTGAAGTGCATCGCCCAGCGTACGTTCGCGGGGCAATAAAAAAGCACGGCGTGGGCCGTGCTTTGCGAAGGTCGGGGCCGGCGCCGCCTCAGTTCCGCAGCCACGCCGGGCACGGGGCGTTCGCCTCGGCCGGGATGACGTGCACGCGGTTCCCCTGGTACTGCACATGCCCGTTGGCGACGCTGAAGAGCGTGTTGTCCGCGCCCATGCGGACGTTGAAGCCGGCGCGGAAGGGGGTGCCCACCTGACGGACGATGATCGAGCCGGGCTTGGCCGCCTCGCCGCCGAAGAGCTTGACACCCCGGTACTGCGGGTTGCTGTCGCGGCCGTTCTTGGTCGAACCCTGGCCTTTCTTGTGCGCCATGACAACAGTCCTTTCGTGAGCGAATCAAACCGGCGTCGCTGCGCCGGGCCAAGATGATAGGTCGGGGCCGTTGCGGCGTCCAGCGGCCGCGGGCGCCGGCAACCCCGGCTTTTATCGCATGATCCAGCGCTTCTCGACGACCGGGAGGCCCTCGGCGCCCATCGGGCGGGCCTCGCCCAGGGGCTGGAACCGGAGCATCAGGGTCTTGCGGAGCGTGACGCGCTTGCTCCCTCCGCTCACCGGGTCGAAGGCGTCGATCGCCCGCATCTCGCCGGAGAAGCCGTTGCAGTAAACCTCGAGTTCGCGCACGTGGTTGGAGACCACCGGCCAGACGGCCAGGCCCTCCTTCGCGTTCTCTTCGCCCTGCAAGAGCATCCCCACGATGCTGATCTGGTCCTCGAGCATCGGGTTCTCGAGGGCGTCGAGAACGAAGCGCGTCACGTCGGCTGGCACGTCGCGCCCGGAGCGGAGCACGTCCCCCTCGTCGGTCGCGAGGTCGAACGACGGCGTGAAGAGCAAGTCCATGCCCGAGGTGTTCGTCACCTTGTAGGTCATGTAGTAGTACAGCCGCTCTCCCTGGCTCGGTGTGCTCACGCTCATAATCCGCAGCGGCCCGGGCTCGATCGTGAGCTGCCACCGCCGCGGCACAGGGTCGGGCTCCGGCGCGGCGAACGCGGCCGATCCGCCCGATCGGGGCGAGACGGGGAGGATCATGAGACCGGTGGCGAGCAGCAGGGCGGCGCCGGCGGCGAACTTTGTGGGGACGACATTCTTGTTCATGCGGGGCAGAACCTCGGGGCCTTCAATGGTAGCCGCGACGCGGTCCTCCGTACCGTACTACGCCGTGGACGCACCGGTTCCCGCATCCCCGACCCCCGCCGCGTCCGCGGCCCACGACGGCTCCGAGAACGGGCACGTCGGCTCGCCCCTGCCGCCGAACGTGCGGATCGTGCGAACGACGGATCAGACGCTCCTGGCCGTCGCGCGCCGGCTGGTGAGCCAGAGCCAGCGGGATTCCGAGGCGGCCGCGCAGCGCTTGGTCTCGAACGCGGCGGACCACGGCATCGATCTGCGGCTGTCGTGGTTCACGGCCGGGGAGGACAACCTCGTCCGGCAGGCGTGCCTGACCGTCCCGGGCGCGGGCAGGACGGCGGTGATCTACGTAAGCGAGCCCCCGAGGAGCGGCGACGCCGGCGGCCACGAGTCCGGCGTCCGCGAGCGGGCCGCCCTCGTCTCCGCGGCGTGCTCGGCGCTCGCGAGCGAGCACGCGGGGCGCGTGCGGATCGTGCAGGCCCTGCCCGACCCGGGTGAGCGCTGGGCGACCGGGGCGTACGCGCGCGTGCCGATGCGGCACGTGGGGAACCTCGCGTACATGCGCCGCCCGCCGCGTCCGACGGACAAGTCGCTCACGCCCAAGGCCTCGCACGGGGCCGGCATCGAGATCGTGCCGGGCAGGAGCGTGGACGATGACGCGGTCGTGCGCGCGATGGACGCGAGCTACGAGGCGACGCTCGATTGCCCGGAGCTTTGCGGCCTGCGGGGCACGAGCGAGATTCTCGCGTCGCACAAGTCCGTGGGCGTGATGGACCGCTCTCTGTGGTGGGTAGTCACGGAGCGAGGAGAGCCCAAAGGGTGCGCGATCTTCGCGCCCTGCCCCGCGCAGCGGGGGTTTGAGCTTGTGTACGTCGGGCTCGCGCCGGGCCTGCGCGGGCGGGGGATCGGGCGTTCGCTCCTCAATCTCGGGATCGCGTCGTGCGCGGCGATCAGCCCGGCGTGGTCGATGACGTGCGCCGTCGACGAGCGCAACGCCCCCGCGATCAGGATGTACGAGTCGCTCGGCTTCCGCTCCTTCGCCAAGCGCGTCGCGTTCGTCAAGCCCGTTCCCTGAGCGCACGCAACGCCCGACCTGTGCGCGGCTTGCGGACAACCGCGAAGCGCCGCACCGGCTTTGCACAATCTGAACACAGCCCGGCGTGGACAACTTTTCCACGCGCGCAAGTGCCGACAGTCGACGACTTGCGACAACCGCGCGCGGCGTGCGCGCTGACACGGTTGCTGGCGCGACGAACTTTGGTAAACTCCGCACCCGCGGCGGACACGAGACGTGCAGCGCCGACGCGAGTGTTTCTGAGGTCATGGACCGACCGACCCGGCACGCAATCCACGGCGATCGCCGTGCGCCGACGAACACACCGCCCGACGGGCGGTGAGCAAGACCAGGCCCGCCGGTCGGGGCCGCGGTACGGGCGCGCACCGGGGTGTGAAGGACTCGAGAGCAGGATGACCGCCCGTGGGGGCCGCCGAGCGCGCCGAACGCGCGCCCGGCCGCGGCGATGCCGCGCACCCGCACGGGGCATTGCGGCCCGAGCCGCGATGGGAGACACCGTGCCGACCGACCGGACACCACCGGACGCCGCGATGACCGCCCGCAACCAGAACGTCCCGGAGGCGCACGCTCCGGGCGCTCGGGCGAAGGCCCCGGGGGGGCAGCGCGGCGCGGACCCGGCGGCCGCGGCCGAGAGCGGCGTCAACACGCTCCTGCGCAGCCTCGCTCGCGAGGTCGGGGAGGACCACTTCGAGCGCTACTTCCTCGGCCAGACGCGCCTGCTCCTCGACGGCGGCGTGCTCGTCGTCACGGTCGCCAGCGGCTTCCTCTCGCAGCTCATCGAGCGCCGGTTCAGCGACGCGCTCCGCCGCGTGACGGGCGCGTCGGTCGTGCGCTTCAACGTGGACCGCTCCGTCTTCACACCCCGCGAGCTGCGCGAGCAGCGCACGGGCGAGGCGTCGCCGGCGAGACCGGCGATGCCGGCGCCGGCCAAGTACGGCCTCGACGACTTCATCGTCGGGAGCGCCAACCGGCTGGCGTACGCCGCGGTGCGGCGGCTCGTCGAGGGGGACACGCCGGGCGCGCCGACGTTCATCCACGGCGCGTGCGGGCTCGGCAAGACGCACCTGCTGCAGGGCGCGGTGTCGCTCTTCCAACGCCTGCACCCGCGCGGTCAGGTGCGGTACGTCACGGGAGAGCAGTTCACCAACGACTTCCTGGCGGCCCTCAAGGGCAACCGGGTGGACGGGTTCCGCAAGCAGTACCGCAGCTGCGAGCTGCTCTGCGTGGACGACGTTCACTTCCTTTCGAACAAGGACGCCACGCAGAGCGAGCTGCTCCACACCTTCGACGCGGCCGGCCTCGGCGGGGCGCGCATCCTCATCGCGAGCGACGAGCACCCGCGCGAGATCGCCAAGATGAGCGAGCGGCTCCTCTCGCGGTTCCTCTCCGGCGCCGTGGCGAAGCTGGAGACGCCGGACCCCGCGCTCCGCAGGCAGCTCGTCGCGCACATGGCGCGTCGGCGCGGCCTCGCGCTGTGCGACGAGGCCGCGGACCTCCTCTGCCAGCGCAGCGCCCGCGCGATCGGAACGCTCGGCGGCTTCGGCGGCTCCGTGCGCGAGATCGAGGGCCTCGTCAACCAGGTGGACGCGGTGTGGCGGCTGCTCGGCGGCGCGGAGGAGTCGGGCGGGGCCGTGAGCGCGGGCGCCGTGCGGCGCGCGCTCGGGCTCGAGGAGCAGCGGGCGTCCTCGCTCGCCCGGCCCGGGTCGCTGGCGTCGCACCCGCGCCGGCCCATCCCGGTGCAGACGATCGTCGACCACGTCTGCCGCACGCTGGGCGTGGACATGAGCGAGTTCGGCGGCGCGGGGCGGCACAAGCGCGTCGTCCTCGCGCGGGCGCTCGCGGCGCACCTCGCCCGCCTGCTCACGACGCAGAGCTTCCCGGAGATCGCGAGGGCGATGGGCCGGACGAACCACTCCACGGTCATCACCGCGCAGCGGCGCTTGCAGCGCCAGCTCGAGGAGACGCCCGACGAGACCGTCTCGAACATCATCGGGATGGACGTGGGCGGCGTCGGGCTCCTCACGCTGTCGGCGCTCATCGGGCGCCTCGCCGGCGACGTCCGCTCGCAGCAGCGCTGACGGATCTATCGCGCCGGCGCGCCGGCCTTCGCCAGCTCTTTCAGCAAGCGCGGCTCGTCCCATGTCTCGACGCCCAGCTCCCGCGCCTTGTCCAGCTTGCTCCCGGCGCTCTCGCCCACCACGAGCACGCTCGTCCTGGAACTCACCGAGCCGGAGACCTTGCCCCCCAGCGATTCGAGCAGCTCCTTCAGCTCCTCGCGCTCGAACTTCTCCAGCGTGCCGGTGATGACGAAAGCCTTGCCGCCGAACGGCCCCGCCGCGGCGGCCTTCCCCGGCGGCCGGTAGTCGTGGCTCGTGAGATCGACGCCCAGCCCGCGCAGCTGCGCGAACGTGCGCTTCGCCGCGTCCGAGTGCAGGTACGCGTGCACGACGGGCGCGGTGTCGTTGCCGAGCCCCGTCTCCGGCCGGTCCTTCGGGTCCTCGGGCAGGCCCAACGCCGCGGCCTCCTGACGCGGCAGCGCCTTGGGGCGCAGACGCTGCACGGGGGCCGCGAGCAGGTCGTCGATGTCGCGGAACTGGCGCGCGAGCGCCTTGGCGGTCGCGTCGCCGACGTGCCGGATGCCGAGCCCCGCGAGGACGCGCGCGAGCCCGCGCTTCTTCGCCTCCTCGATCCCCTGCAGCAGGTTCTCGACCTTCTTCTTGCCCATGCGCTCGAGTTCGAGGAGCGCCGCGCGGTGGTCGGGCAGCCGGAAGATGTCGCCGAAGCTCGCGAGGGGGATGCTGCTGGCGCGGATCTGGTCGATCGTCTTCTCGCCCAGCCCCTCGATGTCCATCTGCTTGCGGCCGGTGAACCAGATGAGTTTTTCGCGCACCTGCGCCGGGCACTCGGGGTTGATGCACCGCCGCTCCGTCTCGAGCGCCGGGTTCTCGACGCTCTCCGGCGGCTCGGCCTCCACCGTACCACCGCACTCGGGGCACTTCGCCGGTGCGTCGATGCGCTTGGCCCCGCGCGGCCGTTTCGCCAGCACGACGCCGACAACCTGCGGGATCACCTCGCCGGCCTTCTCGACGTAGACCGTGTCGCCGATGCGGATGTCCGTGCGCTTGGCGTCGAGGTCGTCGGGGTCCGTGCTCGCGTCGCGCACGCGCCCGTAGTTGTGCAGCGTCGCGTGGCGCACGGTCGTGCCCGCGAGCACAACCGGCTCCATCACGGCGCGCGGCGTGATCTTGCCCGTCTTCCCCACCTGGTGATCGACGCGCAGCAGCACCGTCGTCTTCCGCTCCGCCGGGTACTTGTAAGCGATCACCCAGCGCGGGCTCTTGCTCGTGACGCCCAGCTTCTCCTGGAGCGCAAAGTCATCCACGCGCACGACCATCCCGTCCACCGCGTAATCAAGGCCCGTGCGCTTGTCGCCGAACTCCTTGATCGCCGCGAGGACGTCGTCCACCGTTTTGCAGACGCGCGCGCCCGGATTCGTCGGAATACCCAGCGACCGGCACGCCTCCATGAATGCCGAGTGCGACGCGACGAACCCCTCGGTCATCTCGCCCCGCCCGTGCGCCGCGAAGCGCAGCCGGCGCGAAGCAATGATCTTAGTGTCCAACTGCTTCAGCGTGCCCGCCGCGGCGTTGCGCGGGTTCATGAAGAGCTCCTCCCCCTCGGCCTCGCGCTCCGCGTTCACGCGCGCGAACTCCTTGAGGGAGAAGTAGACCTCGCCCCGCACCTCGAGCACCGGCGGCACCTTGACGCCGTCGCCTTGCAGCGACAAGGGCACGCCCCGGATCACGCGCATGGCGACGGTGACGTCGTCGCCGCGCACGCCGTCGCCGCGCGTCGCGGCGTGCGCGAGTTTTCCTTTCTCGTAGCGCAGCGAGACGGCGAGACCGTCGATCTTGGGCTCGGCGACGGTCTGTGGGCAGTCCTTGCTTCCGAAGAGCCCCCCACCACCCACGCCGAGCGTGCGGCAAATACGGTCGTACCAGGCGCGCACGTCCTCCTCGCTGTAGGTGTTGTCGATCGAGAGCATCGGCCGCGCGTGCGTGATCGTCGCGAAGCCCTCGACCGCCTCGCCGCCGACGCGGTGCGTGGGGCTCTCGGGGTGGTCCAGCTCCGGGTGCTCGCGCTCCAGCGCCGCCAGCTCGGCGAGGCGCCGGTCATACTCCGGGTCGGACATGATCGGCTGGGCGTGGACGTAGTACGCGCGGTTGGCGCGCTCGAGGAGAGCCCGCAGGTCGGCGATGCGCTGTGCCGGTGAGTCGCCCATGCGGGGCGAGCGTACGGGGTGCTCCGATGGTCCGGCGTCTCGCCGGGCACCGGCAGCCCGCGGCCTTCGTGACGCGGTGACGCGGTGAGCATCTCAGTGCTCTCGACCACTAGGCCACTGCCACTCGACCACTTCCTCGCAGGCCGGCGGCCTGCCGGTGGATAGCCGGGGGTCGCCGCGCAGTGGCACCCCCGGAGAATGGCGCAATCCCATCAGCACCCCGCAGGGGTGCAGGTCTCTACGTTTCGTCACGCTCGTACTTGATGGGTTTGCTCCCGCCGCCGCTAAAGTGCCGTGTGACCCTCTGCCGCGATGATCTCACCGTTGTCCACATGACACGTGGCTTCGGCGTCTGGTACGACGTGTCGCGGGATGCTCGCGAGTGGACGCTCCTTCGGAAGGTGCCGCTCTTGCTCGGGCTGCTGCCGCGGTTCCGAGGGGTGCAGCGCACACTCGTCGTCAAGAGAGAAGCCGACTGCACGGAACTGAGACACAACGGCGCAACGGTCACCGTGCCCGCCGGAGAACGACTGTTCTATTGCGCGCAAGCAATGTATCGACCAGGGAGCGACAGCTTTGGGACGCGGCGCGGTCATTGGATCCTTGTCGACAACGGCGGCGCGGGGACCATTGTCGTGATCACTTCAGCCTCTACGGCGTGGAACGAGCTTGTCACCGCGGCCCTTTCGGAAGCTCTCGCCGCGGGCCGCGCCGATCGGCTTGCGGAGCACGATCTAGCGCTTTTCGATCGGTGCAACGCATGTCAATACAGCCTGCACGCCGTGCCGTTGGAGCACGGCGTAGGCATTTGCCCAGAGTGCGGATGGCGGTTCCTCGCGGCCTGGCGACCGGACGTCACGTGGATGCTGTAACGCTTGCTCTCCGCCGTGCCACGAGCTCGGCGAGCCTTCGAGCCTTGGTCGTGTTCTTCTCTTCGTGGCGCGGGCATCTTGCCCGTGACTCGTGCCACGACAATGCCGTCTTTGGCTTTGTCGTGCTCCTTCTTCCTCCGTACCACTGACCGACCGTCCTCGGACGGTCAGTGTTTTTCGCCCCGGAGGGGCGATGGGATGTAGCCACGGGTGGAGCGAGTCTTCGAGCGCAACCCGTGGACAGAGGCGCAGATGAACACTGCCCCGGAGGGGCAGAGGAATGACGCGCATGTGCGAGCGCCGGGCGGGCGATTCCTCCGCCCCTGCCGGGGCGGTAATGCACTCATGCACGCTTTCCACGGGTTTCGCGGTGCTGCGCACCGCTCCACCCGTGGCTACACCCCTTCGCCCCCGTTGGGGGCGAGAGACCGAAAACGCTCGCGTGAGGGCGCCGGGCGTTTGCAGGCCTTGAGCAGTGCGCGCGAGGCCTGCGGCGCTGGTTTTCATCCCTATCGCGCGGTTTTTCGTCCACGGAGAAACGCCGTTGAGCCACGCGGCGCGGCGCCGCGTCCGTGAAAACCGGCGCTCGGTCCATGCGGCGCGGGTTTTCGTGGACGAGAACCGTCGCTGCATCCACGCGGCGCGCCTTTGCATGGACGAAAAATCGCCGCTGCGCCGTGCGCGGCGCGGGCTGTGGCATCACCGGAGTCCATATCGGGACGTTGCGCACCGTCAAACCGCGCGGGCGCTGCGCGAGAAGCCGCGTTCCGTTCGGTGCGCGGTCTGGGTCCGTCAGCGCATGCTCTGTTCTCGGCCGGACACCGTTCGTTCTCGGCCGCGCAGGGCGTACGCGTCAACTCGCATTTAACCTTGTTGCACCCGGCTGGAACCCTACGCTGCGTCGCGGAGGGCCAATGAAAAGTGCCTTGCTCGTCGTGTTGAGCACACTACTCGTGAATGGGTGCGTCTGCCGACCGCACGACGCTGAAAACGGCAGCGCAAGGCAGGTTGACGTGCCGAAGAATTGGTCTCAGCCGCCCCGACCGGAGGGCCGACACCGCGAGAAGTACGCCAGTACGACGCGCCCGATCAACTTCCGAGCGGAGGGAGATCGCGTCGAGATAGAGTGTTTCACAACGCGTGATGCGCCGCCGTTGGTGACGTACCGCGCGCATGGAGAGGATGCGATCCTCAAGCCCTTGTCATACCTCGTGTACGAAGACGGGACGGCGTACCGATATTATCTGTTTCACGCCCGCGGCCGGATTCTGGTGACCTTAAACCCGCCGGCGAAGCACTCCGTGGTTGTGCGGGAGTTCTGGTAAGTCGTCGTCTGGGAGCAGTGTCCCGAGGTGTGATCTCTCTCCTGCTCGCCCACGGTTGACACACATGAGCCATCGGTCACTTGGTCACCCGACCACTCGACCACCCGACCACCCGACCACTTCCTACTTCTTCGCGTACTCGTACACGCCGCGCCCGCTCTTGTCGCCGAAGCGGCCCGCCGCGACGAGCTGCTTGAGGAGGGGGCAGGCGCGGTAGCGGTCGTTGTTCAGCCCGTCGGCCAGCACGTTCATGATGTGCACGCACGTGTCGAGGCCGATGTAGTCCGCGAGGCGCAGCGGGCCCATCGGGAAGTTGCACCCCAGCTTCATGATGTCGTCGATCGCCGCGGGCTCCGCAACGCCCTCCATCCACGCGTAGAAGGCCTCGTTGATCATCGGCATGAGCACGCGGTTGCTCACGAAGCCGGCGCGGTCGTTGGCGCGCCGCGGCTCCTTCCCCAGCGCCTTGGAGAGGGCGACTGTGCGCTCCACGACCGCCGGGTCCGTCTGCACGCCGGGGATCACCTCCACCAGCGCCATGAGGGGCACCGGGTTGAAGAAGTGCATGCCCACGACGCGCGCCTGGCTCTGCGCTCCTCCCGCGGCGGTCGCGATCTCGGTGATGCTGATGCTGCTCGTGTTGGTGGCGAGGACGACGTTGGTATCGGGGAAGATCGCCGCGAGCTTCGCAAAAAGCTCTTTCTTGACCTTCGCGTCCTCGACGATCGCCTCAACGATCCAGTCGCATCCCTTGAGACCGTCGAGGTTCTCGACGTGCTTGACGCGCCCGAGCGCTGTGGTCATCGCCTCCTGCGTGAGCTTCCCCTTCTCGACGAACTTGGCGAGGCTCTTCTGGTGCGTCGCGCGGCACTTGTCCGCGGCGCCGGCGAAGGCGTCGAAGACCACCACGTCGATCCCCGCCACCGCGGCGACCTGGGCGATCCCGCCGCCCATCTGGCCCGCGCCGATCACGCCGAGTCTGGAAACGTTGCTCATGCGGCAGGGTAGAGCGGGGAGGCCCGAACCGCCACGCGCTACGCGCGCTCCTCGTCCTGCAGCTCGCGGTTGATCGCCACCGCGGCCGTCGCGCCCTCCGCCGCGGCGACGACGACGAACTGCACGTCCTTGTCCGCGTCGCCCGCGAGGTAAAGCCCCTTGATCGTCGTGCATTGGCGGTCGGAGGTCTTGACGCCGCCGTCCTCGCGGAACGTGCAGCCGAGCTGGGCCGCGAGCCCGCTGCGCTGCACCTGGCCCGTGTTGAAGAAAAGGGCGTCGACGCGCTCGGCGCGCCCAGACTCCAGGCACAAGCGCGTCATACGCCCGCGCTCGTGCTCCAGGCCCGTGACGCGCTCCGTGCGCACGCGGATGCCGTTGCGCTCCGCCCGTGCGAGCATCTTCTCGCTCGGCGCGACGCCGTGCGAGCAGGCGACGACGCGCTTCGTCCACGTGCGGAGGTTGAGGGCGAGGCCCACCGCCGCGTCGCCTTCGCCGAAGGCCGCGAGGGGCCGCCCGGCGTACTGGTGCGCGTCGCAGTACGGGCAATGGTGCACGGTGATGCCGTAGCAGTCGCGCAGGCCGCTGATCTCCGGGAGGACGTCGCGCACGCCGGTGGCGATCAGGAGCCGTCGCGACTCGAGCACGCGCCCGCTGTCGGTCGTCACGCGGAACCTGCGATCGACGCGCTCCGCGTGCGTCGCGGCCTCTTTCAGGACGCGCACGCCGACGGCCTCGACCTCGCGCAGCGCGAGCGCGATGTAGCGAGATGGGGCGAGGCCGTCGCGCGTGGGATAATTGTGCATGTGCCGCGACCTGGCGTTGCGGCGCTCGCCGGCGTCGAGCACGACGACGCGGCGGAGGCACCGCCCCAGCACCAGCGCAGCGGAGAGGCCCGCCGGCCCCGCGCCCACGATCGTCACGTCGAGCATGCCCGCATTGTGGTGCGCCGCGGCGAAGCGCGGCGCAGGCGGCCGGTGATTGCAGGCTCACACGCCGGCCCTGCGCTCCGTTTGTGCGCCCCGCAAGTTCGGCCGCAACGGGGCTGGCACGCCGCTTGAGACGGGGCGGGTATGTCCTACGGCCTGCAACTCTCCGCCTCCGGCGCCGCGGCTGCCCTCTACCGGCTGGACGTCTTCTCGAACAACCTCGCGAATATGGACACGCCGGGGTTCAAGGCGGACGTGCCTCGCTCCGCCCCCCGCGCTCCCGCGCGCGAGGAGGACGGACTCTTGAGCCTGCCGAGCAACGCCCTGCTCGAACGACTAGGCGCCGGGGCTGCGCTCGCGCCGAACATGATTTCCCTCCAACAGGGGTCAACGCGAACGACGGGCAACGACCTCGACGTGGCGATCGAGGGGCGGGGGTTCTTCACGGTGCAAGCGGGACCAGGGCCGGAGGGTCTGCGCCTGACACGTGACGGTCGCTTCACGCAAAACGCTCAAGGACAGTTGGTTATGGCGAGCACCGGCCTGCCGGTGCTGGATGTAAAAGGCCAGCCGATCAACCTCAATGGGGAGGGGAAGGTCGTCATCGATCGGGATGGGACGATCACGCAGGACGGCGCAACAATTGCGCAGCTTCAGCTGATCGATGCGCCCGCAGGGGCGTTGCGCAAGGACGGCCACAGCCTCTTTGCGGCTCAGGCGTCGGTCTTCGATCGCAAAACGCTGGCGCCGGGCTCGGTCCGGCAGCACGCGCTCGAGGAATCGAGCGTGGACGAGATCCAGGCGCTCATGCAGGTGACGAGCGCCGGGCGCGAGGTCGAGGCCAATGTGGACATGATGCGCATGCACGACCGGCTGGTCGAGCGGGCGATCATGAGCCTCGGACGGTTAGCGTAAGCGCCTACTCCTGCACCTTCGTGGTCATGACGAAACCGTCGTGAAGCTCGACAAGCTTGCGGCCGTTGCGGTCCTCGATCCTCCGCACGATCCCGCCGGCCAAGGCCGCCTTGCCCTCGAACCCGTCGGTGATTCGCGGTCGCTCGATGACGGCGTACCAGGAACTGCTCAGCTCGATCCAGAGCCGGCGGTCGCCCTCTTTGATATTGTCATCCGCGATGAGACCGACACAGAGCAGCGGCTCGTTCATCTCGGGTTTGATCGACGTCAGCTTCGTCTCCACAGTGCCGGCGATCCGCCGCTGCAGCGCGGACAATCCCACCGCGGCCACCTCGGCGATGGACGCTCGGACCTTCTCGATATTGTCGCCCCACTTCGGGTCCGTGGTGCTGATGCTCGCCAACGCACCCACTAGTTTGGTCCCGAGGTTCCAGACCGGTCCCGATCCGCGCAAACCGACGCCCTTGCACGCCGTGCATTCCACCTTGTAGTGGACTTCCTTCTGCAGCGTCATGTTGGATCCGCCGCCGTTGTCGCGGCGGCCCTCGCGGGGCGCGCGGCCCGTACCGGAGCACCCATCGCACACGGCGCCAGAGGCGAACTGCTTCGCCGCGATCACGACCTGCTGCACGGTCGTCGCGGGCTTGGGCTTCTCGGCTTTGGGCTGTTGTTCGGCGTCCGGCTTCGGGGCCTGCGCGGGCTTGTCATCGTCGACCGTCGCAACGGACAACGACGCCGCCACCGCCAACGCAGCCAAGCCACTCCACGCTCGGTTTGCCGATTGCATCGCATCTCCTCCATGTAGGGCGAACCCGCCCGTGCGAGGATAGTCCGCGACCCCCTTGTCGGAGGGGAAGACCGCGGAAGCAACGCGGCACGCCGGTTGCGTCCGGGGTCCATCACGCATGGCCATCAACGCACTCCAATCGGCTTCGTCAGCGCTCTCGGCGCTCAACACGGCGTTGGATGTCACCGCCAACAACCTCGCGAATATCAACACGCACGGCTTCAAGGGCAGCCGCGCGAACTTCCAGGACCTTCTCTACATCGACAAGGCCCAGCCGGGCACGATCAACGCCAACCAGGACCAGCGGCCGATCGGCCTGCAGGTCGGTCTGGGGGTCCGCGTCTCCGGCACGCACCTGGACTTCACGCAGGGCGCGCCGCAGTTCACCGGGCGCAACCTCGACATCATGATCGACGGCGAGGGGTTCTTCGAGGTCGCGGTCGAGGACAGCCTCGGCGCCAACGGTCTCGCCTACACCCGGGCCGGCAACCTCTCGCTCAACAGCGAGGGAGAGCTTGTGCTCGCGAACGACCAGGGCCGGCGCATCCAGCCGGTGCTGCAGGTGCCGCCGGAGGCGGAGAGCATCTCGATCGGCGCCGATGGACGCGTGACGGTCACACTCCCGGGCGAGACGGAGCCGCAGGAGCTCGGGCAGCTCAACGTCAGCACCTTTATCAACCCCGCGGGCCTCAAGCAGGTGGGCGAGAACCTCTATGTCGAGACCGCTGCGAGCGGGCCGCCGAACAGCGGCGTGCCCGGAGAGGACGGCCGTGGCTCCGTCAAGCAGAACTTTCTCGAATCGAGCAACGTGGACCCGACGCGCGAACTGATCGAACTGATCCGAACGCAGCGGGCCTTCGAGATGAACAGCCAATCGATCCGCACGGCGGACGAGAGCCTGCGCAGCGTCGCCCAGCTCAGGCGGTAACGGCGAAGTCGACGGTAAGCGATGAAGACATCGGCGGTCATCTTCCTCTGCCTCTCGCTCGCGGCCGCCGCGCGTGCGCAGGACGCCGTGCGCCTGCTCACGCACGCCCGCGTCGCCCCCGGCGCTCCGGTGACACTCGGCGACATCGCGCAGATCGACGGCCCGAACGCCGCCGCGTTGCGGGCGGTGCGCGTCGACGGCGGCGATCAACCAACCGTGCGCGTCGATGTTGCGCGGGTGCAGGAACTGCTCGGCGCGACGCCGGGCGTGAATGTCGGGCGCGTCGCGCTGAGCGGCCGCGAGGTGCGTATCGAGCGTGCGGAGCCTGTGAAGCCAGCACCGGGTCCCGCCGCCGCTGTCCAGCAGCCGACGACCGGGCCCACGGTCCGCGCTTCGATTCCCGCGGTGCTGGCGCAGGAACTCCGCATCGATCCCGCCGACCTCCGCCTCTCGTTCGACGAATCAGACGCCGCCGTCCTCGGCACGGCCCTCACCGGCCGCACGCACACAGTGTCGATGATCGGCACCGGCGACAAGCCCGGCGTGCACATCCGTGTTTATGAGGGCGACAAGCTCGTCCTCGCGAAGACCATCCGCGTCGGCGTGCTTGTGCGGAGGCAGGTCGCGCTGGCGGCCAAAACCGTCGAACGCGGCGGGATCCTCGATGAGTCCTCGCTCATCGGCGAAGAACGCTGGCTCTCACCTACCACCAAAGCCGTCGATTCCGCCGCCGCGGCGGGCCGCACCGCACGCGCCAGGATCAATGCGGGCGAGGTGATCGAAGCACGGATGGTCGAGGAGCCGATCGCGGTGCGCAAGGGGGACCTTGTCGCCGTGGACTGCGTCTCGTCGGCCGTCGTGGTCCGCACCACGATGCGGGCCCGCGCCGACGCCCGCGCCGGCGAGCTTGTTGAGCTGGCACCGGTCGCGCCGGCGGGCTCGAAGAAGCAGCGTGCGCGCGACGCGGCCCCCACCGTCACCGCCCGCGTTGCCGGGCCCGGGCGCGCCGTCGTCTCGCACGCCCCCGCGGGAGAAACGCAATGACCATCCGTCTCGCGCTCGTTGTTACTGCGCTGCTCGCCGCCCCCGCCGCGAACGCTCAGAGCCTGCTCCGGCAGGAGCCGTTGCCGCCGCCCGCGGAGGGCGAGGCCGAGCCGGACCCGCAGGCGGCGCTGCGCGGGCTGAGCCTGACGTTCGTCGAGGCCCCCAAGCCCCGTGAGTTCCAGGTGCACGACCTCGTCACGATCATCGTGCAAGAGCAGAGCCGGCAGGAGAGCAAGGCGAAGCTCGACACGAAGAAGGACGCGGAGATCTCCGGGCGGATCAACTCCCTCCCCGACCTGATGGACCTGCTGGAGCTGCGCCTGGGGTCGACGGACACGAGCCCGCTGGTGACGGTGGGCGCGAGCGGCGACTCGGAGTTCAAGGGCGACGGCAAGTACGAGCGCAGCGAGCGCATGACCGACCGCATCACGGCCGAGGTCATCGACGTCAAGCCGAACGGCACGCTCGTGCTCGAGGCCCGGCGCACGATCCGCAAGGACGACCAGCTCCAGACGCTCGTGCTGAGCGGCAACTGCCGGCGCGAGGACGTGACGAACGCCAACACCATCCTCTCCTCCCAGCTCGCCGAACTCACGATCGGCGTCGAGAGCGAGGGGGACGTGCGCGACACGGCCAAGAAGGGCTGGCTGACGCGGGTGTTCGAGACGGTGTTCAATTTCTAAGCGTGATGGGTGAACGGCGATCGGTGGACGGCGGCGGAACGCCGCTCTGACACTGCGATCCGAGCACCCCCCCGCCGCGACCGCTCACCGATCACCCCTTCCGCTGGCACCCCGCTTGCGTCTGGACCCGCATGCTCCTCCGCGCCCTCGCAGTTGCCGCCGCGTCGCTCGCCTGCTCGGTCGCGGGCGCCGGCACCGGCACGACCGTCAAGGAGCTGACCCGGCTCGAGGGGCAGGGCGAGTCCGTCCTCCGCGGCGTGGGTCTGGTCATCGGCCTGCCCGGCACCGGCGACAGCACGGCCGACCTCAAGGTCGCTCGCCCGCTCATCGCGCTGCTGAAGGCCAACGGCCAGGACGTCGGCCTGCCCGACGAGGGCAAGGGGAAGAAGAACGACGTGCGATCCGTCGCGCTCGTGAGCGTGACGTGCGTCGTCCCGCGCGAGGGCGCCCGCACCGACGACAAGTTCGACGTCACCGTTTCGACGCTCAACACCGCGAGCGACCTCTCCGGCGGCGAGCTTTACCTGACGACCCTCCAGGGCCCCATCCCGGGCGCCCCCGTGTACGCGATCGCTTCGGGGCGCGTCGAGATCGAGGGCCAATCCAACCAAACGTCGGGCCGCGTCCGCGGCGGGGCCCGCATGATCCGCGACGTGCTGATGCCCGAGGTCGCGGACGCCTTCGACCTGATCATCGAGCCGCCCTTCGCGGGCTGGCCCAGCGCCGCGACGATCGCCGACGCCATCCAGAGCAGCGTCGCGATCGCCGGCCACGCCTCCGTCTCGACGCCCCGCATCGCGCGGGTGATCGACGAGCGCACCATCCGCGTCACGATCCCGGCGGAGGAACGCGCGGAGAAGGCCGCGTTCCTCGCGGACGTGCTGAGCGCCGAGGTGAAACCGGAGCTGCTCGACCTCCCGGCGCAGGTGATCGTGAACCGCGCCACCGGCGCGATCATCGTCACCGGCGACGTGCAGATCAGCCCCGTCGCCATCACGCACAAAGACCTCACGATCACCACGACCGTTCCCGGCCCGGCGCCGACGTCGCAGACGCCGATCGTCCGGCGCGACCGCTGGGCGGACGTTAAGACGAGCGCGAGCCCGCGCGAGAACGCCCGCCTCGCCGACCTCCTCGCCGCGTTCGAGAAGCTGGCCGTGCCCGTGGAGGAGCAGATCAACGTGCTGCAGATGCTGCACAAGACGGGGAAGCTCCACGCCCGGCTGGTGATGGACTGAGCATGATCGCACCCGCCAAGTCAATCGCGGAGCAGGTCGCGGCGGGCCCCGCCCGCGACCGCCAGCGGCTCGACGAGAAGCAGCAGTTCTCGCGCGTGCTGAGCCGGGCCCGGGGCGAGCCCGGCGGCAAGGCCGAGTCGCGCGCCGCGGCGGAGCAACTCGTGTCCATCGCGCTCGTGCAGCCCGTGCTCGCGAAGATGCGCGAGTCGCAGAACGCCGCGCCGCCCCTCGCGCCCAACAGCGCCGAGAAGTCGTTCCGCCAGCTGCACGACGCGGCGCTCGCGGCCCGCATCGTCGGCTCCCAGCGCTGGGGGCTGGTGGCGCACGTCGAGCAGCAGATGGCGAAGCGCGCGGGCGGACAGAACGCGGCGGCGCCAGCGGCCGCGGACCCGCGCACCGTGAACGCGTTCGCACCAATCGCCGCCGACGCGCGGGAGACGGGACCGCTCCGATGACCAACCGTCCGACGGACACGATCACCACGTCCCGCGCCGACCTCGCCGCGAGCCTCGACGCCCTCCTCGCCGGCTTCGAGGCCGCGTACGCGGCCGTTGACTCGTCCGTCCGGGCCCACCGCGACGCGTTGCGTGCGGCCGACCCGAAAGGGATCGACGCCGCGCTGCACCGCCAGAGCTCGTCGCTGCGCGACCTCGCCGCGTGCGACCAGCGCCGGCGCGAGGTGCTCGCGGGCGTGTGCGGCCGCCTGCCGGAGCTGGCGGGCAAGAAGCCAGACGCGATCACCCTGACCGACCTCGCCCGCGCGTGCCCGGCCGAGCAGCGGCCCCGCATGGAATCTCGCGCCGCGGCGTTACGGACCCTCGCGATCAACGTGCGGGAGCAGACGGCCAGCACCCGCGCCGCGACGCAGACGCTCCTGGCCCACATGGAGGGCATGATGCGGCAGGTCGGCCGCACACTCTCGCACGCGGGGACGTACGGCCGGGGGGGAGTCGTCGAGCCGGTGGCGGGGATCGGTGGGGTGGCGCTGGACCTTGCCACTTGATATGGGATGCCGCGAACCTGTGGCCCTGCACACCGTAAACACGTGCACCCGGCGATCACCGGCTACGCATGAACCGTGTCTCGGCCATTCTCATGTATCTGGTCGCCGCCATCGCCGGTATTGGGCTCGCGTTCTGGAGCTTTGTACTCATCGTTGAGTCAGATTACAGGGGCTTCCTGCCGTCGATGCGGCGAACGCTCAGGATCGACGGGTTTCCAGACGGAAACTCCCTGGCCTTCATCGTTTCAGAGCCAACTGAAACGCTTGACAAGTGGGAACCAGTGCCCGGCGCGATTGTGATCGCGGTCCGCGAGCAGTCGATGGGCCGCACAATCGCGCCGTGGAGTTGTTGGCGTGCATCGCATTGGGTTTATGAGTTCGGCGCCGATCAATACGGGAGTTGGCATACATCCCTCAACGGCTTCGAGACGGAGGTTGGCGACCGTGTTGACGCGTTCATTCGGGAGTCGATCATTCCGGCATCCCCTGTGCTCGCGATGCAGCCGCCCATGCCGCGGAACCTATTAGATGTTGAACACCATGGTTGTGGATCGTGGACGTACTGGCAGCGGCGGAACAGCATACCGGGTTTGGTAGCCAGTATCGCGGTTTCGCTTGTGATCGGCGCGGTTCCGGTCGCAATCGTGGCCGTTCGTCGCCGCTCTAGCTCGGCGCACCGGACACCCGCGACTCAGAGTGGTTGAGGCTTGGCGCACGGTTTGCGACGGTTGGGCCGTGAGCCTGACCTCGGCAATCCACATCGGACGCACCGCGCTGACCTCGAGCCAGATCGGGCTGCAGATCGCCGGCAACAACGTCGCGAACGCGGCGACGCCGGGGTACTCGCGCCAGGTCGGCCGCCTCGCGCCCCTGCGCGGCGCCCGGGACTACCCGCAGGTCTCGATCGGCATGGGCGTCCAGACGCTCGCCATCGAGCGGCAGGTCGATGAGGCGCTCGTCGCGCGGCTCTGGTCCACCACAAGCGACCAGGCCGCGGCGGACACGGTGCTCAATCTGTACTCGCAGGTCGAGTCGATCCTCGGCGAGCTCGGGGACAACGACCTCTCGAGCGAACTCTCCGCGTTCTTCCGCTCGTGGTCGGAGCGTGCGAACCAGACGCGCAGCGACGCGAGCGTCATCCAGCAGGGCGAGAAGCTCGCGACGTTCATGCGCCGCATCAGGAACGACCTCGCGGACCAGCGTGCGCAGGGCGAGCGGCAGCTCGCCGGCGCCGTCGAGGCGTCGAACGCGATGCTCGACCAGATCGCCGAGCTCAACCGCGCGATCACGGACGCGGAGATCAGCGGCCACCCGGCCAACGTCCTCCGCGACCAGCGCGACCAGCTGATCACCGAGCTCTCCGCGCTGCTCCCCGTGAGCGTCGTGGACCGCGGGCGCGAGGGGAGCGACGTGCTTGTCGGCAGCGTCCCCGTCGTGCTCGGCGGCCAGTCGCGGGGCGTCCGGCTCGAGCGCGTCAATCTCGACGGCGGCGGCACGGAGGTCCTTGTCTCGACGCGCACCGACGGGTCCCGCCTCGAGATCGACTCCGGCCAGGTGGGCGCGCTCCTCACGAGCCGGTCCGACGTGATCGACGCGACGACGGACAAGCTGGACACGCTCGCGTCGCAGCTCATCTGGGAGGTCAACCGCCTGCACAGCACGGGCACGACGCCGAACGGTTATACGTCGATGACGGGGGCCCTGCGCATCGGGGCCGCGGACCAGAGCCGCCCGCTCAACGACCCCGCGCACGCGGCGATGGGCGGGCTGCCCTTCCGGCCCGTGAACGGCGGGTTCATCGTGCGCGTCCGGCAGGTGGCCACGGGCCAGATCACGGAGCGGCGGATCGACATCGACCTCGACGGGCTGACCGACGCCGGCACGCCGGGCACGGCCGACGACACGTCGTTCGCCGACATCGTCGCCGGGCTCGACGCCGTCGCCGGCATCCGCGCGACCGTCAACGCGTCGGGCCAGCTCGAGGTGCGGGCCGACGACGGCTTCTCCTTCAGCTTCGGCGACGACTCGAGCGGCGCGCTCGCGGCGCTGGGCGTCAACACGTTCTTCTCGGGCGCCGGCGCGGGCGACATCGCGATCGTCTCGCGCCTGCGGTCCGATCCCGGGTCGCTCGCCGCCGGGCGGTACGCCCTCAACAACAACTCGCTCGAGCTCGTCGAGAACGGCACGGCGCTCCAGCTCGCGCAGCTGCAGGACAGGAGCCTGCCGTCGCTGGGCAACCGGAGCGTCGCGGACCTGTGGCGCGACACCGTGCAGCAGGTCGGCGCGAGCGTCGCGGGCGCACGGAGCGCCGCGGACGCGGCCGGCCTGGTGCGTGAAAGCCTCGAGGCGCAGCGGCAGGCGGTCTCCGGCGTGAGCATCGACGAAGAGTCGATCAGCCTCATGGAGTTCCAGCGCCAGTACCAGGGCGCCGCCAAGGTCATCAGCACGGCGGACGAGATGATGCAGGAGCTGATCGCGATCATCTGACCATGGCCTCCATCCCCCCCAACCTCTCCCGCGTCCCGAACACGCTCGCCTCGCGGCTCGCGCTGTCGCACATCACACGCGCGAACGTCGCGCTCATCCGCGCCCAGGAGCAGCTCGCGACGCAGCGCGCGGTCAACCGCCCCAGCGACGACATCGTCAAGGCCGCGGCGATCGGCGTGCTCGACGACCGCCTCGAGCGCTCGGACCAGCTCAAGCGCAACTACCAGCACGCGTCGGCGGCGCTGGGCGTGCTCGACAACACGCTCGGCGAGGCCTCGGGCCTCGCGCTGCAGGCGCGCGACATCGCGAGCGAGCAGGCGAACCTGACGGCGAGCGCGAGCGAGCGGGCGAGCCAGGCCGTGGTCGTGGAGCAGATGCTCGCGGGCCTCTTCAACATCGCGAACCGGGAGGGCGTCGCGGGCTTCGTGCTCGGCGGCACGACGACCTCGCGCCGGCCCGTCGAATCGTTCATGGGCTACTACCGGTACGTCGCGGAGGGCGACGGCCTCACGACCGACCTCGACCAGGCCTCGACGGTGCCGATCACGCTCGGCCCCAGCGCCGTCGCGGGCCGGTCGGCGCGCGTCCGCGGCACGGTGGACCTGAACCCGACGCTCACCGGCGCGACGCGGATCGCCGACGTCGCGGGCGCGCGGGGGCTGGGCGTCTCGCTCGGCCCCGTCGAGTTCAGCGTCGGCGGCGGGGCGCGGGTGCGCGTCGAGCTCGCGGGCGCGGACTCCTTCCAGGACATCGCCGACCGTGTCACGGCGGCGCTCCGCGAGTTCGAGACGGCCCAGGGCGTGGCCGTGCTCGGCCCGGGCGGCGTCTCCCTCGCCGGCGGGGCGGTCTCGATCGACGTCGCCGCGGGGCAGAGCGTCGAGTTCTTCGAGGTCGGGACGGGCATCACCGCGCGCGACCTGGGGCTCACGGCCGACCCGGGGTTCGCCTACACCGCGGCCTCGCCGGGCGGGCGCGACGTCGCCCCGAGGCTCACGCCCCGCACCCGCGTCGCGGACCTCGCCGGCGTCGCCGGCCCGCTGGGCTCCGTGCGCGTCTCCAACGCGGGGCGCGAGGTGGTCGTCGACCTCTCGGGCGCGCAGACGGTCGAGGACATCAAGAACGCCATCGAGAGCACCAACATCGGCGTGCGCGTCGGTGTCAACACCGCCGGCAACGGGCTGGACATCCTCACGGAGGTCGCGTCCGGTTCGGCGCGGTCCTTGTCCATCTCCGAGGTCGCCGGCGGCGATACCGCGACGCGCCTCGGCGTGCGAACGTTCGCGATGGACACGCCGATCTCCGACCTCAACTTCGGCCGCGGCGTGTCGGTCGTGGACAACGTCCCCGACCCCGTCTCGGGCGTCATCAACCAGAACCTGAACACCGACATGCGCATCACGCTCGGCGACGGCACGGAGATCGATATCGACCTGCGTCCCGACGACCTGACGACGGTCGGGAACGTCGTCGCCGTCATGAACACGCAGGTGCAGGCGGCGCTCTTCGCCCTGGGGCGCCCGGGCTCGACCCTCGCCGTCGGCCTCGCGGACGACGGGAACGGCATCACGCTGCGGCAGGACCCGTCGATCAACGGCGTTCTCTTCGTCGAGCCGTTGAACAACTCCGGCTCCGCGGAGCACCTGGGCCTCCTGCACGGCACGTTCGACCCGGCGAGCGCAACCTTGACCGGCGAAGACCGCGCGAAGGTGCGCGTCGAGAGCCTCTTCACCCACCTGGTGGACCTGCGCGATTCGCTGCGGAGCAACAACGTGCGTGGCATCAGCCTTGCTGGAGATGCACTGGCGGACATCGCCGACCAGCTCGCGGAGGTTCGCGGGCAGATCGGCGGTTCGGCCCGCATCGTCGACGCCGGGCTCGAGCGCGAGACGGACCGCGCCGTGCTCGACGAATCGGTGCGGAGCGGCCTGCGGGACGTGGACTTCGCCGCGGCGGCGTCCAGGTTCTCCCTGCTGCAGACGCAGCTGCAGGCGGGCCTGCAGTCGGCGTCGATGATCGAGCGGCTGACGCTGCTCGATTACCTCTGAGTCGTCGCGGCGCGGGGAGACCCGGTCGCGGACGGTTGCTGGATCGTGGCCCTCTCCCGCCCGGCCGACTTCGGGGAGAGTGCTTGACAGGACGTCGCCGGCGGCACGTTTCCGCCGGAACGCGATCCGTGGACAGTTCGCCGGGCAAAGCAGCGGAGCGTGCGCGATGGAAGTTCGAACCACACGGTTTGGTGTGCTCCAGATCGCCGAAGATCGGATCATCCACGTCCCCAAGGGGCTGCTGGGGTTCAGCCAGCACACCCGGTACTGCCTGCTGGAGCCCGGCGAGGACTCCTGCTTCTTCTGGCTCCAGTGCGTCGACGAGCCGAACCTGGCATTCGTCATCACGGACCCGAGCCTCTTCGTCGCCGACTACTCCGTCCCGATCCGCCCCGACCAGATGGCGGAGCTGGGCCTCGGCAAGCTCGAGGACGCGCAGGTCTTCGTCATCGTGAACAAGGTCGATCAGACGCTCACGGGCAACATGCAGGGCCCGCTGGTCATCAACACCGCCAACAAGATCGGTGAGCAGTTCGTCCTCGCGGAGAAGCGCTGGACGACCCGCCACCCGCTCGTCAGGGTCGGCGCCGCCGCCCAGCACGCGATGTCCGCCTGACCCAGGTCCCATCGCCGCCTACAGCCGTTCTACAGAACGTCATTCTCTCTGCACGCATGGTCACGACGGGCACGGACGCCCGGCCGCGGCGATACCGCCGCGGTGAGCGAGGAGACCCCCATGCTGGTCCTCTCCCGGCAACGGGACGAAACAATCATGATCGGGGACGACATCGAGATCACGGTCGTCGATATCCGTGGCGACAAGGTTCGCCTGGGCATCACGGCGCCGACCCGGATCGCCGTCCACCGCAAAGAGGTTTACGAAGCCATCCGACGCGAGAATCAGCAGGCCGCCACGATCGCGGGCGAACTCGGGGCCATCCGGCCCGGCGTGCGCCCGGGCGTCAAGCCCAAGACCGCGTCGCTGACGTCGGGGCACGCCCCGATCCCCATCGACCACCACCAGCCCCCGCCGGCGCGAGCCGCCGGCGAGGGCGTCAGGAATTCACAGGTGCGGGGGGCCTAGGCCCCGCCGCGTTCGGCAAGCCGTTTGCGGAGGAGAGTTCGGCAGCCCGCAGGAAGGCGGGTGACGGTTCGGCGGAACGCAATCACGGAGGATTGCCATGTCTCGCATCAATACCAACATCCCGAGCGTCATCGCGCAGGCCAACCTGTCGCGGAACAACAAAGAGCTGAGCATCCGGCTCGAGCGCCTCTCGACGGGGCTACGGATCAACCGCGGCGCGGACGACCCCGCCGGGCTGATCATCTCAGAGCGGATGCGCTCCGACATCGCGGGCGTTGACCAGGGGATCAAGAACTCCGACCGGGCCAGCAGCATGATCTCGACGACCGAGGCCGCCCTCGCCGAGGTCAACGACCTGCTGAACTCGATCCGGGGCCTGATCGTCGAGTCGGCCAACACCGGCGCGGTCTCCGAAGAGGAACGCAACGCCAACCAGCTGCAGATCGACTCGGCGATCGAGTCGATCACCCGCATCTCGAACACGGCGACGTTCGGCGGCCTGCGGCTGCTCGACGGCTCCCTGGACTACTCCCTCTCGGGGGTCAGGACCAGCGCGATCGCCGTCGCCCAGGTGCGCAGCGCCAGCCTCATCAACAACGCGTCGCTCAAGGTGGACGTCGACGTCCTCACCTCCGCGCAGCGGGGCAAGCTCTTCTTCCGCAGCTCGGCCGCGACGCCGGGCGTCTTCCTCTCCACGATGAACCTGGAGATCAAGGGCCCCAAGGGCGTGCAGGAATTGCGCTTCCTCTCCAACACGGCCCTCTCCAACGTCGTCGCGGGCGTCAACAACCTCAAGAACTTCACGGGCGTCGAGGCGGTCCTCCTGCCCGGCAACTCGGGCATGGTGTTCCGCTCTCTCGAGTACGGCGGCGACGAGTTCGTGAGCGTCCGCCGCACGAACGCCCCCACGGCCGGCAACACCTTCCAGCTCTTCCGCTACCCGCAGGCGACGGCCGAGCCGGCAGCCGCGACGTGGGCCTCGATGGAATCCGCGACCGACGACCGCGGGCGCGACGTGACCGCGATCGTGAACGGCTATCTCGCCACCGGGCGCGGCCTGTCGATGAGCGTCAATTCCCCGGCCCTGTCGCTCGACCTCAAGCTGACGGAGTCGCTCGCGACCCTCCCGTCGGCCGCGGTCTCGAGCTTCTACATCACCGGGGGCGGCGCTCTCTTCCAGCTCGGGCCGGAGGTAACCGCCCTGCAGCAAACCAACTTCGGTATTCCCAGCGTCGCGGCCTCACGGCTCGGCGCGGCCAAGACCGACAACGGCATCGAGTTCCTCAGCTCGCTCAAGACCGGGGCGCGCAACAGCATCGCCGAGGCCGTCCGCCGCAACGACTTCACAGCGGCCCAGGACGTTCTGGGCGCGGCGATCGACGAGGTCACGGAACTGCGCGGACGCCTCGGCGCTTTCGAGAAAAACGTGCTCGACACGAACGTCCGCTCGCTCCAGTCGCAGTTCGAGAACCTGACCGCCAGCGAGTCCCGCATCCGCGACGCCGACTTCGCCTTCGAGACCAGCCGCCTGACCCGCGCCCAGATCCTTGCCTCGGCGGGTACCTCGACGCTGAGCCTCGCGAATCAGCAGAGCCAGTCGGTGCTCCAGCTGCTCAACGGCTGAACGCACCCCCGCAAGACCTTCCCGAACGCCCACCCACCGTATGGGGGTGGGCGTTTTCGTTGGCACAGGCGGTTCCTGCGCCCACCGGATCATGGTGGTCCGAGAGAAAACCCTGTCAAAAACGTTCCGGTTCGGCCGCGCGCGCTGAATTGACCTTCGGAACGACTCGATGCAGGCTGTACCGCGGACCGGCTCGTGTGAGCCGCGCGGCGCCGGGTCGAGGGACGGAACCTTCGATCCGCGAGCCTCGGGCCTCGGCGGCGCCGGGCTCTCAGACGGGTCGACCGGTTCGGTGGCCCGAAGGACAGGCGCCCGCCAAGGCGGGGCTCGCAACCGCACGGAGGTTCTTTCGATGAGCCGGATCAACACGAACGTTCAGAGTCTGGTGGCCCAGCGCGTGCTCGGCCGCAACAACTACTCGCTGGGCGTAGCGCTCGAGCGCTTGTCCACGGGTCTCAAGATCAACCGCGGCAAGGACGATCCCGCCGGCCTCATCGCCAGCGAGAACCTCCGCAGCGAGCAGAAGGCCCTCGACCAGGCCGTGGCCAACGCCGAGCGCGCCGATCAGGTCGTGAACATCGCCGAGGGCGGCCTGCAGGAGGTCAGCAGCCTGCTGACCGAGCTGCAGACGCTCGTCACCGCCAGCGCCAGCGGAGCCGGCCTCTCCACCGAGGAGAAGGAAGCGAACCAGTCGCAGATCGACTCGATCCTGCAGACGATCGACCGCATCGCCGGCGCGACCAACTTCCAGGGAATCAAGCTCCTCAACGGCAACCTCGACTTCAAGACCAGCGGCGTCAACAGCAGCAACGTCACCGACTTCAAGGTCAACGGCGCCAAGTTCACGGGCGCTTCGCTCGCCGTCAACGTCTCGGTCACGCAGTCGGCCCAGCAGGCCGGCCTGTTCATGTCCATGGGCGCGGCCCAGCTCAACCTGAGCGCGGCGACCGCCCAGCTGGTGATGGAGATCGGCGGGCCCAAGGGCAGCCGCCAGTTCTCCTTCGCCCAGTCGGCCTCGCTCAACACGATCCGCGACTCGATCAACCAGTTCACCGACGTCACGGGCCTCACCGCGACCGTCTCGGGCACGGGCATCCGCCTGATCAGCTCCGAGTTCGGCAGCGATGAGTTCGTGAGCGTCAAGGTCTCGAACGCCGGCGGCCTGGCCACCGCGAGCAGCGGCATCTACAACCTCAACGCGACCAACACCGCCGCCGCGGGCGCTCAGGCCGCGGAGTTCAACGCCGCGACGACGGGCGTCCGCGACGCCGGCCAGAACGTCGCGGGCACGATCAACGGCATCGTGGCCAGCGCCAAGGGCAAGAACCTCAAGCTCAACACGGACTTCCTCGACGTCGAGCTGACGCTCGGCACGACGCAGTCGCAGACCCGCGGCAACGTCAACGGCGCCGGCGGCGCGGGCACGGCGGCCTTCAGCATCACCGGCGGCGGCGCCGAGTTCCAGCTCTCCAGCAAGGTGGATATCAGCGGCAAGGTGGGCCTGGGCATCCAGGACATCTCGGCCCGCAAGCTCGGCAACGCGGCGACCGGCATGCTCGATTCGCTCGGCCGCGGCAAGGCGAACGACATCGTCAGCGGCAGCCTCTCCAACGCCCAGAAGGTCGTCGGCGAGGCGATCAAGCAGGTCTCGAGCCTCCGCGGCCGGCTCGGCGCGTTCCAGAAGAACGTCGTCGGCGCCACCATCCGCAGCCTGGGCATCAACATCGAGAACACCGCGGCGGCCCAGTCCATCATCCGCGACGCGGACTTCGCCTCCGAGACCGCGAGCCTCACCCGCTCGCAGATCCTGGTGTCGTCGGCGACCAACATTCTCTCGCTGGCGAACAGCGCTCCGCAGTCCGCCCTCCAGCTCCTGGGCTAATCCCGGGCCCGGGCGCCCATCCGATCCGGCTCTTCGGGGCCCCGACGCACGGACGCGTCGGGGCCTTTTTCATCGCCGCGTCAGAAGCACGGAGTACGCGCCGTCGTGGTAGCGCTCCGCCCCGTCGCCGGGGAGCCCGGCGGGCAGCTCGGCCCGCTCGCCCGACGCGGCGAGGCCGAGCTCCGCGCCCGCCCACGCGGCCTGCTGCCGGTTCTCCTCCGCCTCGATGCTGCACGTCGCGTAGAGGATGCTCCCGCCGGGGGCGAGCAGCGCCGCGCACTCCCGCAGGATGTCGCGCTGCACGGCCACGAGTCGCTCGAGCTGGTCTGTCTGCGCGCGGTAGCGGGCCTCGGGCCGGCGGGCCAGCACGCCCGTGTTCCCGCACGGGACGTCGGCGAGAATGAGATCGGCGATCGGCTCGAGCCGGCGCACGGTCTCGATCGGCGCGACCTCCACGTTCCGGTACTGCTCCGCCGTCTGCCGGAGCGTCCGCACGCGGCGCTCATCGGTGTCGGTCGCGAGGATGCGCGCCTTGGGGAACGTGAGCGCGAGCTGGCGCGTCTTGGTCCCCTGCCCGGCGCAGTAGTCGATCACGACGCGGGGCGTCAGCTCCGCGGCGGACGCGACGGCGCCCGACGAGGACGGGTCCTGCACCCACACGCGCGACGTGCGCTTGATCAGCTTCACGAGCTCGTGGTGCTCGCCGGCGAAGACGCGGTGGTGCGGGTCCTCGTGCGGCGCGAAGAGCGGGTTGGACCGCTGCTCGTGCGGCGAGAACCGGACGTTCAGGATCGTCGGTGGCCGCACGACGCAGTGGAGGGCCTGGAGGCGTGCCGCGTCGTCGCCGAGGGCGGCGCGCCACCGCTTGATGACGGCCGACGGGACGCTGCAGGAGACGGCCAGACGCATCCACCGGTCCTCGGGCAGCACCGGCGCGAGCAGGCGCAGACCGCGTCCGTCGGCGAGCGGGAGGGAGTCGCGGCCGTCGGCGAACCTCTCATCGACCCGGGCGGCGAGTTCGCGCGCGTCCCGGGCCTCGTCCGCGCCTTCGAACACAAGCCGCGCCAGCCCGCGCAGCCCGGCGTTCACGAGCCCGCCCGCGCCCGGCTTCACGCGGCGCTTGGTCCACTCCACCGTCTCGTCGATCACGGCGTAGACGGGCAGGCGGTCGAAGAAGAGAAGCTGCGCGCCGCCAGCGAGGAGTGCGGCCTGGATCGGCGGCTTCAGGTCGATCCACGGGCGTGAGAGCGCGACCTCGAAGAGAAAACCCAGGGTCGTCCACCGGCGGGTCGCGGCGTCGACGATCGCGTGCGCCAGGGCCGCGTCGCGGTGCGACAGCCCGTCGACGTCCACCCTGGCGGGCAGGAGGTCGGGGTAGCGCTCCGTCATGGCGCTCAACGCCTCGCACGCGACCGCGCGGGCCCCGGGCCGGCTCTGGCGTCTCGCCGGTCCGGCCCCTTCGGGTTCTCGTTTCGCTTCGCTCACGGCCCCAGCGTAGCGTGAGGGGCATGGCGAGCGCCCCGAACACCCCTGATTTCCCGGGCGGGCACGGCGCCGGCCCGCCGGAGGCTCCCCGCAAGCG
Organism: Phycisphaerales bacterium; assembly: GCA_035628115.1. Classification (GTDB taxonomy): domain Bacteria; phylum Planctomycetota; class Phycisphaerae; order Phycisphaerales; family UBA1924; genus BJHL01. The sequence continues at coordinate 126,496 of DASPKL010000027.1, forward strand.
GGCGCTGCCCGCCCTCGCGCCGTTCTTCGACGGCCGGGCGATCCTGGTGCGCAGCGCGCTGTCGCGCCGGCCGCGGGTGCTCACCGGGATGCGCGTCCGCAAGAAGCTGGCCGTCCTGCACACGGTTTTCACGCTCCTGCTGGGCGCGGTGCTGCTGACGACGCTGCGGCCGGCGGTCCGTGCCCTCGTCCGTGCGGCGGAGATGGACAAGTCCGCGGCGGTGCTGGACATCATGACGAAGACGGGCGCGATCGGGCCGGGGGACGACGGCGGGCGCTCGGTCCGCGTCGGCACGCCGGAGGAGCTCCGCATCGCGGCGCGGGGGGCCGTCGTCCGGGCGCTGGCGCAGCCGGGCTCGGCGGTCGCGGTGGAGGAGAGCGTGGTGGGCCCGGGGGCGGTCGTGTTCCTCGGCGTCGTCGAGGGGCGGCACCGCTTCGCGGCGCTCCGCGAGCGGATCCCGGGCGCGCACGAGAAGGCGGCGCGTCTCTACATGATCGTCGGCGGCGCGCTGCTGGGCGCGTACGTGCTGGTCGCGCTCGCGCTCGAGCTGCTCGTGCTCCCGAACAACGTCTACATCCCCGTGCGCCGCATGCTCGACGCCGACCTCGCGGTGCAGCAGGGGCGCCCGGAGGGAGAGCTGATCCCGTCCGACGCCATCCCCGCGGACGAGCTCGGCGCGATCATGCGCTCGCGGAACGAATCGGTCCTCAAGCTGCGGGCGCAGGGCGCGGCGCTGCGCGACGCGCTCGCGCGGCTGGAGTCGGTCGCCAACGACCTCAAGCGGAAGAACCACCTGCTGGAGACGGCGCGCCGCAACCTCGCGGACGCCGACAGGCTCGCCGGGCTGGGGATCCTTTCCGCGGGCATCGCGCACGAGCTCAACACGCCGCTCGCCGTCGTGAAAGGCCTCGCCGAGCGTCTCGCGGAGGAGCCGGCGCGGGGGCTCGACCCCGCCGAGGCCCAGCTCATGCTCCGCGTCGTCGGGCGGCTGGAACGCCTCTCCGAGAGCCTGCTCGACTACGCCCGCGTGCGGCCCCCCTCGACGCGCCCCGCCGAACTGCGCGCGATCGTCGAGGAGGCGATGACCCTCGTCCGGCTCGATCGCGACGCGCGGTCCGTGGAGCTGTCGAACGGCGTCGGGCCGGGCCTGACCGCCGACTGCGACCCGGACCGGATGGTGCAGGTGTTCGTCAACCTCGTGCGCAACGCGGTCGACGCGGTGCGCGGCCGGGACGGCGCGCGCGTCTGGGTCGAGGGCGCCTCGAGCCGGCGCGACGGCCGATCGTGGGCCTCGGTGACGGTGAACGACAACGGGCCGGGCATCGACCCGGGCGTGCTGCCCCGGCTGTTCGAGCCCTTCGTGACGACGCGGCTCGACAGCCACGGCACGGGGCTGGGCCTGGCGGTCGCCGAGGGGATCGTGCGCGAGCACGCGGGCCTGGTCCTGGCCCGCAACCGGCCCGACGGCGGCGCCGCCTTCGAGGTGCTGCTGCCGCGTGAGGCGGCGGTCGCGCCCGCCGTCGCCCCGCAGGCCGGGGACAATGAGGAGCCGCCGTGACGCCCACGTCCCGCCCAACCCCGCTCCGCTCGCCGGACGCACAGCCCGCGGCGGCCCTGCCCCCGCTCTCGATCGCGGCGCTGGACGACGACGCGGACTTCCGCGAGTTCATCGCGGGCGCGCTCGCGTCGGAGGGGCACGACGTGCGCGTCTGCGCCGAGCCGGAGGAGCTGTACCAGGCGTGCGATCAGCGGCTGCCGGACGTCGTGCTGCTGGACATGAAGATGGGCCGCGCGGGGGGCGAGGAGGTGCTGCGCGAGGTGCGGCGGCGCTGGCCCCGGCTCTGCGTCATAGTCGTCACCGGCTATCCGTCGATGGACAGCATGCGCGAGACGTTCAAGCAGGACGTGTTCGACTACATCGCCAAGCCCTTCTCGCTCGATGTACTCCGCGCGGCGCTGGGGCAGGCGGTCGCGAGGCTGGGGCTCGGGCAGCGCCCGCAGGACAAGCTGCGCGCGGAGCTCGGCAGGCAGGTGCGCATGGCGCGGACCGAGGCGGGGCTCACGCTCAAGGAACTCTCGGAGTCCTGCGGCGTTTCGGTGAGCCAGCTGAGCAGCATCGAGCGCGGGACGCACCTGCCGAGCCTCGAATCGCTGGTCGCGATCGCGTCGTCCCTGAAGCGCAAACCCTCGGCGTGGATGGAGGCGGCGGGGCTGTGAAGAGAGGGCGGAGCGAACGGACGAGCGGACGGAGGCGGTTGAACACGAGGAGGTGAAGCGCCGTGCGCTCTTCCACCTGTTCACCTCCCCGCCTGCCCACCTCTCCGCCGTTGCCGGCCCCTCGTCACCGCCCCGCTTTCTCGCTCCTCCCGTAGGATTCCCGGTGCCGCAGCAGCCCGCCATCCTCTTCACGGCCTTCGAGCCCAGCGGCGACGACCACGCGTCCGCGGTGATCGCCGAGCTGCGCCGGCGCCATCCGAAGCTCCCGATCTACGCGTGGGGCGGGCCCAAGATGCACCTCGCGGGCGCGGATCTGATCGAGCGCACCGGCGACAACGCCGTCATGGGCATGCCGGGGGCCGCGAAGATCATCGAGCACCTGCGCATCAACAGGCGGATCGACGCGTGGCTGGCGGAGAACCTCGCGGGGGCGAGCCCCGTGCGCGTGCACGTGCCCGTCGATTCGCCCGCGGCGAACGGGCCGATCTGCCGCATCGCGAAGAGGCGCGGGCTCAAGGTCGTCCACCTGGTGGCGCCGCAGATCTGGGCGTGGGGCCGCTGGCGCATCCACAAGCTGCGCCGCTCGACGGACATGCTCCTGTGCATGCTCCCGTTCGAGCCCGCGTTCTTCTCGCGCCGGCGCGTGCCCGCGAGGTTCATCGGCCACTTCCTCTTCGACACGCCCGTCCGCCCGGCGGAGCTCGACCTGCGCGCCGCGACCTTCGGCGACGGCCGCCCGCGCATCGCGATGATGCCCGGGTCCCGCCCCGACGAGCTGCGCCGCCACTTCCCCATCCTGCTCGAGGCGTACGCGGAGCTCAAGCGCACGTTCCCCGGGGCGAGCGGCGTCGTCGCCGCGATCAACGACCGCGTGAGCGCCGCGCTCCGGCGCATCGGGCAGGAGAGCGGCGCGTCGTGGCCCGAGTCGCTCAAGATCGTGACGGCGGACACGGACGCGGTGGTGCGCTGGTGCGATGTGGCGCTCGTCAAGAGCGGCACGGTGACGCTGCAGGTCGCCAAGCAGCGCAAGCCCATGATCGTCTTCTACAAGAAGGCCAACCCGCTGCTCTTCCTGATCGCGCGGGCGATCGTGAGCACGCGGTACTTCTCCCTCCCCAACGTGCTCGCCAACCGGCGCGTCATCCCCGAGTTGATCCCGCACTTCGGCGGCGCGGAGCCCATCGTCGAGCTCGCCGAGCGGCTGATCACCGACCCCGCCCAGGCGGCGCAGCAGCGCGACGCAATCGACGCCGTGCTCGCCCCGTACGACGGGATGCACGCGGCGACCAACGCCGCGGACGCGCTCGAGGAGGCGCTCGGGATCGCGCCCGCGCGGCCGGAGCCGGCGCCCGCGCCGGTTCAGGCGTACGGCTGATTCACCTGGCCGCACCCGGGGCAGGCGACGCCGTGCTCGCCGCGGGGCTGCTGCGCGAGGTGGTGGCCGCAGGCCATGCACGAGTCCTGGCGGACGTTGCGGCCCAGGGTGTTCACGGCGAGGACGAGCGTCGCGACGGCGGCGCCCACGATCGGCCACGCCGGGAGCGTCGTCCAGGCGATCACGCCCAGCGCCATCGCGGCGACGCCGACGACCACCCACAGCACACGGACACGCACGCGGTCGAGCAGTCGCACGGTTCCTCCGATCGGTCAGAGCGTAGCAACCGCTGAAGAAGAAGCAAAGAACGGCGCCGTCGGGTGGTCGAGCGCGCCGTGGCGACGGGCGCTCCCGACGCCCCGCGGCACGCCGCGCCGCCGTCCCGTCGCTTCCTCAAAGGAACGACCCGCGCACGGTGCGCGGGTCGTCGATACGGAGAGACTCGGGGGACCGTGCCTCAGCGGGCGCGGCGGCGGCGGACGGCGAGGAGGCCGGCGAGGCCGAGGACCGTCGCGGCGCCCGGGGTCGGGACGATCGCGAAGCCCTGCGCGTGCTCGCCGTCGTACATCACGCGGTACCCCGTGCCGTCGAGATTGATCTCGCTGATCTTGGAGCCCACGAGCGGGCCGCCGCCGCTGGTGCTGCGCTCGCTGAAGACGAGTTTGTTGCTGTAGGGGTTGTAGATGATCGTCTCGGGCTGCGCGAGGCCGGTCACGATCGTGGTGATGCTCGCGAAGTTGCCCAGCGCGTCCATGTCCACGCGGTTGATCGCGCCGGCGTCGATGTCGGCGACGTAGATCGAGCTGCTGCCCGGCACCGCGGCCATGCCCCGCGCGTTGTAGAAGCTGCCCGAGGCGCCCGTGAAGCTGCTGTCGAAGTCGATCATGGGCGTGCTGTCGACGGCGTAGCTCGCGCCGTTCCATCGCATGCGCCAGATGGTGGAGGACTCGGCGTCGAAGCCGAAGATCGGGTTGGGGTCGGTGCCGACGCCGCCGTTGAGGTTCGAGATGAGGTAGTCGTTGCTGCCCGGGCGCGGGTCCTTGATGATCGAGTGGGCCGCGTGGTAGGCCGGCCGGGGCGGGATGGGGAACGTCTCGGTAAAGACGGTGTTCACGTTGCCGGCGAGGTCAACGCCGAAAACGCCGTCGATCGTGGTCGCCAGCTGGGGCGAGCCGGGGTTCGAGACGGTGTACAGACGGTTCGTGTTGTTGTCCCAGACCAGTCCGACGGGGTTCTGGATCGGGTTGCCCTGCTGGAGCTGGCTGGCCGTCGCACCCGTGAAGAGGTTCGACAGGCGGATGATGCCCGCGTCCGTCGTGTTCGGGAAGGGGAAGCGGCCGTCCGCAACGTAGTAGTTGCCGTCCGGCGCGGACGTGATGTTGTGCAGCCGGGTCGCCGGGTTGGCGGAGTTCCAGAGCTGGGTGGCGGTGCCGGCGGGCGTTGGGGCGAAGCCGCCGATCATGCGGACGCCGTTGCCCTGCTGGCTGGTGAAAATGATGTCGCCGGGGGTCTGGGCGAAGGCCGAGCCCGCGAGGGAAACCACAACGAGCGCGCAAATTCTGGTCATTGTTCTCTCTCCTCCTGACGGTCCCGGGGCGTAGGACTGGCGGATGTCCGCCCGTATCGGACCGCGTTCTCATTCTAATGTCGCTAAATAGGCGCAGCAACGGGGTTTTCGCGAAGAGAGTGCGAATCTGGGTAGAAAATCCTTGAACAGGGGGCTTCTGACTGGCGAATGGACTGCCCGGTCTGTCTATACAGACGACCGATTAAGGCCCGCAACGAAAAGCGAGGGGTTGCGGGCCTTGGTCAGGCCCCGTCGGATGCGGACGGGTTTGCGGCCGTGACGCCCGACGCGGCGTGGTCCCGGAGCCGTTGGTAGAGCGTCAGCCGGTCCGCCTCCAACCGCGCGGGCGTGCCGGGGAGGACGCCCGGCCACGGCGCGCCGCACTCGTGGCAGCGCTCGGCCTCGACGTTGTTGATCGGGGAACGGCACGCGCCGCAGAGACCATCGTGATACGCACGGATGGCCCGTTGAGCGGACCCGCTGCGCATGACGAAGTGGGACCAGGCCCGCCCTGTGACGACCAGCGGGAACCAGAGCGCCGCCGCGAACGATGCCGCTCCGAGACTACACGTACTCGCCCACCAGCGCCATATCTCCGGGCAGTTGCGGAAACGCCCCCACTCCCGCAGCACGGTCGCGTCATCGGACTTGCCGTCAACCTCGACTCGCCACGCCGCGGCGACCGCCAAGACGTCGTCGGTCGGGATGATCCCGAGCCGCCAGCAGATGGCCTCGTCCCACGGGTTGACGAGTGGCTTCGCCATCGCGCCTACATGATCCGGTACGCGTCGATCACCTCACGCACGCGGCCGGGGTTGGGGACGTTGGCCATGTACACCTCGGGCTCGCCCTCCGCGGCGGTGAAGATCGAGAAGTCGCCGGTGTTCAGCAGGCGCTGCGCGACGGTCTGGTCGACGCGGATGTTGCGGATGTCGCGGTGGAGCACCTCGCTGATCCGCCGGCTGAAGAGCCCGTCCATGTCGACGACGCGCTTGGAGGTGATCCGCACGCGCGATCCGAGGGACGCGACCTTGAGCCACGCGAGGCCGATGAGCGCGACACCCGCGCCGCCGAGGCATGCGTACAGCGCCCAGTCGCTCCCGCCCTGCACACCGACCCACGCCGCGCCCGCGAGGCCGACGAGGAGGACCACCACCAGCAGGAGGAAGAGGAGCGGGTTGCCGCGGGCGATGGAAGGCCGGAGCATCAGGATCTCGACCTCGGGCCCGTCGGCCGGGGGCAGGCCGCCGGTCGGCCGCGGAGCGGGGGCGGGAACGGCGGCCCGCACCCCCGTCGCGGCCGCGTCCTGCACGCGCGCGGCGCTGGGCGGCTGGAAGGCGAATTCCTCGCCGCACGTGGGGCACCGGAACTTCTCGCCCGCGCTGGGTTCCTCGAGTTGCATCGGCGCCTTGCAGGCGCGGCAGGCCACGATCATGCCGGATGATTGGGCCGGTCAGTCGCCGATGGTGATGGCGCGGAAAAAGCCCGTGAGCGGGCGCGTCACGGGCGAGCCGTTCTCGCCGTTGGTCGCGACGCAGAGCACGGCGCGGGCGCGGGGGACGACGACGAGGATCGACCGGTGCCCGGCGCGCTGCCCGCCGTGGCCGAGGCTGCGCGCGTCCGTGTCGCGGTAGAGGTGCAGCCCCGCCGTGAAGCTGGCGTCGGGACGGCCCGGGGGCTGGGGCGTCCGCAGCACGTCGCGCAGCGCCGGCGGCAGGACCGCGTCGGTGAAGAAGGCCGCGTGCATGAGACGGCAGAGGTCGGGGGCGGACGCGACCAAGCCGGACGAGGCCGCGCTCGCGCTCGGATGCACGACGATCGATCGCCCCTGTTCGTCGTGGTCGGCGCTCACGGCGCCGCCGGGCGGGACCGCGCCCTCGTGCCCGCAGGGGACGCCGACCACGTCGAAGAGGCGCCTGCGGGCGAGAGCGGGGAAACCCAGCCCCGTCCGCTTCACGGCGACAGCCTCGAGGAGCGCGTAGTTCACGCTCGAGTAGCCGGACTCGGGGCCGAGGTCGTCTTCGAAGCGCAGGTTCGCCGCGTTCAGCCACGCCTCGCGGTCGGCGTCGGCGAAGGCGGAAGCCTCGATCCGCGGCGGGTGGACGCTCGCGAGGCCGGAGCGGTGCGCCAGGAGCAGACGGGCGGTGAGGCGGGCGGCGCGGGCGCGGGCGTCGGGCGGGCAGCCCTCGAAGAAAGGCCGGATCTCCGCGAGGGGCTCGTCGAGGTCCAGCACGCGGTCGCGCACGAGCGTGAGGAAGACGACCGCCGCGACGGGCTTGGCGAGGGAGCCGATGCGGAAGCGCGTGCCGTCGGTCATCGGCTCGCGGGTCTGCACGTCGGCGACGCCGAAGCACATCGTGCGCGGGGCCGCCTCGGCGATCATGAACGCGCACTGGAAGCCGGGGACGCGGTGGCGCTCGAGGAGTTCGGGCGTCGTGCGGCGGATCGCCTCCGTGAAGCGCGCTCGCGCGAAGCGCGGGTGCGTGCGGGCGATCAGGTTGGCGACGCGGCGGGCGAGGGGGGTCGGCTGCGGGCCGGCGGCTTTCGCGGGGTTGGCCGAGTCGGCTGACATCGCGTCCGCGCCGTTCTTCGTGAAGAGGTGAGCAGGTGAACAGGTGAGGAGGTGAAGCGCGACGGCGCTCTTCTCACCTCTTCACCTCCCCACCTGTTCACCTCCTCATCTTCTCTTCCCCTCCGTGCCTTCGTGCCTCTTCCCTTCCTCAACCGTTCCACTTCCGCGGCGCCTCGCCCGTGTACTTGCTCAGCGGGCGGATGATGCGGTTGTTGGCGTGCTGCTCCATGATGTGGGCGCACCAGCCGGTCACGCGGCTGGCGACGAAGATCGGCGTGTACTGCGGCACGGGGATGCCCATCGTGAAGTACGTGAGGCCGCAGGGGAAGTCCACGTTGGGGTGGATGTTCTTCTTCTCGAGCATGATCTTCTGCACCTGCTCGCCCAGGCGGAACCACTGCACGGCCGGATGGCCGCCGGGGTTCTTCGTGTCCTTCTCCGCGATGGCGCGGCCCATCCGGTGCAGGATCGGCGCCCGGTGGTCGCCGTTCTTGTAGACGCGGTGGCCGAAGCCCATGAGCTTGCGCTTCGTGTCGAAGGCCCGCTGCATCCAGTCGTCCACCTTGCCCGTGCCGATGCCCGCCTCGCCGACGTCGTGCATCATCTCGCGGAGCATCTCCATCGCCGCCTCGTTCGCGCCGCCGTGGAGCGGGCCCTTCAACGCCGCGATCGCGCCCGTCACCGCCCCGTGCATGTCGCTCAGGGTGCCGGCGATCACACGGCCGGCGAACGTGCTCGCGTTGAAGTCGTGCTCGGCGTACAGGATCAGCGAGACGTCCACCACGCGGGCGTACGCCGTGTCGGGCTTCTGGCCGGACATCAGGTAGAGCATGTTCGCGGCGTGGTCGAGGCCCGGGTCGCCGCCCGTCTCGCGGCCGATGATCGCGCGCCCGTCGATCACGTTCTGCATGTGGCCGATCATCGTGCCGATCTTGGCGAGCAGGCGCTTGCTTTTGCGCAGGCCCGCCCCCGGGCTGCTGTCCTGCGCGTCGGGGTCGAGGTGCCCGAGGATGCTCACGCCGGTGCGGAGGATGTCCATCGGCACCGCCCGCCCCGACGCGAGGTACCCGCCCATGCTCTCGATGAAGGCGACGACGGGCGCCGGCAGGCTGCGCTCGGCGACGAGCTCGGCCTTGAAGCGCTTCAGTTCCGCGCTGCTGGGCTTGTGGCCCTCGAGCAGCAGGAACGCGACCTCCTCGAACGTCGCGTTCTGGACGAGGTCGTGGATCTCGTAGCCGCGGTACCAGAGGCCCCCCTGCTCGATCGAGCAGACGGCGGTCTCGCCGGCGATGATCCCCTCGAGGCCCTTGGAGTAGATAGCTTCTGCCTGTTCCTTCGAGATCGCGGGCGCTTTGGTCGTCGCGGACATGGATGCCTTTCGTGGTTGGAGCGGCGGCCGCCGAAACGCATGGCGGACGCGCGGGAGCGTACACCGTCGGGGCCGTGATTTCCGCCGCGGCGGCGGGCCGGCCGGGGCGATCACGTACCCTTGACGGTGCCGCAGCCCCGCAAGTTGCACGACGAGTTCTTCAAGCGCGCGAAGGCGGAGGGGTACGCCGCGCGGTCCGCGTACAAGCTCATCGAGATCAACGAGAAGAGAGGGCTGATCCGGCGGGGCGATACGGTGCTGGACCTGGGGTGCGCCCCGGGCTCGTGGCTGCAGGTGACGCAGAAGCTCGTGGGCAAGGGCGGGCGCGTCGTGGGGATCGACCTCACGCCGGTGGAGATCCCGCTCGAGGCGCACGTGCGCACGGTCGTGGGCGACGCGTACAGGGCGCAGCCGCGCGAGCTGCTGCCGGAGGGGCGCGACCGCTTCGACGTCGTCCTCTCCGACATGGCGCCGAGCACGAGCGGGCACGGGGACGACTTCCTCTCCGCGCGGCTCTGCGAGCGCACGCTCGACCTCTGCCCGACGCTCCTGCGCGAGGGCGGCACCCTGTGCATGAAGATCCTCGAGGGGGAGCCCACGCCCGGCGTGATCGCCCGCGCGAAGGCGATGTTCCGCGAGGCCGGGACGACGAAACCCAAGGCAAGCCGCGACGTTTCGCGCGAGATGTTCATCTGGGGCAAGGGGTTCAAGGCGCGCGAACTGGTCGCGGAGACGATCGCGGCGGTGGCGGTGGGCGCGAACGTCGGCGACGCGGAAGCAACGATGCGCCGCGCGATCGAGATGCTCTCGGAGACGCCGGGCGTGCGCGTGGTGCGCACGTCGCGGTTTGTGCGCACGAGCCCGGTCGGGCCCATCGAGCAGCCCGAGTTCCTCAACGCGGCGGCGCTGCTGGAGACTCGCCTGCCGGCGCGGGGCCTGCTGGAGCGCCTGCAGGAGATCGAGCGCTTCCTCGGGCGCGACCGCGCGAAGGAGCAGCGCTGGGGGCCGCGGGCGATCGACCTGGACCTGATCCTCTTCGGCGACGCGACCATCGACGAGCCGGGGCTGACGGTGCCGCACCCGCGGATGCACGAGCGCCTGTTCGTCCTCGCGCCGCTGGCGGAGGTCGCGCCCGGGTTGATCGTGCCGGGCGCGGGCAAGACAGTCAAGGAGCTGCGGGACGGGCTGGTGGCGAACGGGGCCAAGCTGCGGTGAGGACGACGGCGTCGGGAGCATCCCCCGAATAAGACCAGCAAGACCGCGCACGCACCCTTGCGGGCCTTAATCGCTCTCGCGTACAGAAGGATTTAGAGTTGATGGATCGGCTTCCTGCGCCCCCGGCCTCGGGGTCCGGGTAGTCGGTTGAGCACGCTTGTTTCCTCGCCCCGGAGGGGCGACGGGGTGTAGCCACGGGTGGAGCGAGTCTTCGAGCGCAACCCGTGGACAGCGGGGGAATATCTTCCTCGCCCCGGCAGGGGCGAAGGAAGCGGATGCCCGGTACGTACTCCCAACTCCTGATCCACATCGTCTTCTCGACGAGGGAGCGCGTTCCGTGGATCACGACCGACGTCGCCGAGCGTCTGTACCCATACATCAGCGGCATCGTGCGTTCAGAGAAAGGCGTGCTCTACGACGTCGGGGGCGTCGAGGACCACGTGCATCTGTACCTGCGGTGGCGCCCCGATGGGAACGTCTCGGACCTGATGCGCACCGTCAAGGCCCGGTCATCGCGGTGGATGCACGAGACGTTCCCAGCGCTCGCGCAGTTCGCGTGGCAGGAGGGGTACAGCGTCTTCTCAGTGAGCAAGTCGCAGGAGGCGGCGGTCAAGACGTACATCGCGAATCAACGCGAGCACCACGCGAAAGAAGACTTCCGATCGGAGCTGTTGCGCTTGCTCCGCGCTCACGCCGTGGACTTCGATGAGCGGTACGTGTTCGAGTGAGCGGTCGATCCCTCCGCCCCTCCGGGGCGGTTTCTCGTACGCACGTTCCCCACGGGTTGCGGCCGCCTGCGGCGGCCTTCACCCGTGGCTACACCCCGTCGCCCCTCCGGGGCGAAAAGAAAGGGCGCTCCTAGCCGAGATCAAGACCGGCGTCCGAGGGACGCCGATCCTTCCTTCTTCCAAATCTATATATACGCGCACGGACTCAAGGCCAGCGCCGATTAAGGCCCGCAAGGGTGCGTGCGTGGTCTTGCTGGTCTTATTCGGGGGATGGCCGCCTTGATCGCTCACACCCGCGACCGCCACGCGTACACGACCCACTCGACGGTCAGCACCCCCACCGCCGCGAGGATGAACCAGCGCCAGACCTCGCGGGGCGTGCGCACCGGCTCGGTGCGCCGAAGGGCGACGCCGCCCACGCGCACCTGCCCCGGGCTCGCCAGCGCCGTCTCCGTCTGATCGCAGAGGTTCACGGCCAGCGCTCGCACGCCGCCCCCACCGCCTCTCACCGTGTACACGCCCGCGCGCGGCAGCGGCCCGACCGACCGGCCGGCGTCGCCCGCCGCGGGCGGCAGCTCCACCGTCACGGGCCCGCGCACCGAGACGGGCACATCCGGCGGGACGTCGAGCGGGATCAGCTCGTCCGTGCGGTGCGCCCGCCCCGCGGTGCCCTCGTCGCGCCCGGTGAGGAAGTCCACCGCGTTCGCGATGAAGACCGGGAACGACGGGCGCAGCGGCCAGTTCGTCTCCGCCAGGGCGAAGCCCGCGACGAGGACCGCTCGCGTGCGCGAGCGCGCCTCGACGATCAACGGCGTGTCGTCGCTGCGGGCGACGACGGTGAACGTCCACCCCGGCGGCGGCGGATCGGCGAGCGTGAGGTGCAGCGATCGCGCGATCACGAGGTCGTCGAGGCTCACGCCGCGCATCACGGGGTGGCGGCGGTCCCAGAAGACCGAGCCGGCGCGGGGCGTCGCGACGCCCGCCGCGGCGACGCCGGGAACGTCGGGGACGACGCCGAAGGCGAGCGTGCTCGGGTGGCGCGGCGGCTCGCCGTGCGGCGCCGGCCACGCGCCGTCGGCAACGACGAGGTCGGTTTCGGCGGGGAGGGGCTGCGTCGGCGCGCCCGTCGCGAGCGAGCGGGGCCGGAGTTCCGCGAGGACGTCGTCGAGGAGCCACGCCGTCGCCGCGGCGGAGGGATCGCGGACGACGGCGATCGCCGGCGGGTCGAGGGGCGGGATGACGACCGAGGCCGTGTCGTCCGCGCTGAGCGCGTCGCCGCCAGAGATGGAAACGGTGAGCACCGTCTGCGCGTTGGTGACGGGCACGGCCAGGGGCACCTCCGCGTCGGCGGGCGATCGATCCTCCGCCCGGGCTGGAATGGGGACGGCACGCCGATCCCGGACGACGCCGTCCACGGCGACCGCGATCGCGACATCGACCCCTCCGGGCGCGTTGGCCGCGATGCGCACGGAGAGCCGCGCGAGCGACGAGGGCGTCGCGGCGTCGCGCCTGGCCCCGATCGCGACGACACCGGCATTGAAGGGCGCGGCGTCGTCGCCGATGCGCTCGAAGGCGGTGCGGAGGGCCGACGCCGGGGCCCGGGTGGTTGTCCGGAACGAGCCGTCGCTGAGGAGCACGAGCGCGGGGTCGGGCTCTTCCTCCGCGGCGTCCGCGGAGAGGGCGAGGGCCTCCGCCGCCTCGAGGGCGCGGGCGAGGTCGCCGGGCTGATCGGTGGGCTCGATCGAGGCGATGGCGTCGTCGATAATCGCCGACGACGACGTGAACCCGGTCGCCGCGCGGGCGGAGTGCGCGAAGGCGACGACGGCGACGCGCCGCCGCCCCGCGCCGCGGAGCATCTCGCGCGCGAGCTCTCCCGCCCGCTCCTTGGCGCGGTCGAGGCGCGTGGGCGCACCGGGCTGCGCCGGGTCGCGGGCGCTCATGGACGCCGAGGCATCGATCAGGAGCACGACGCGCTCCGCGCCGGCGCCGAGTGTGTCGACGGCGGGGCGCGCGAAGGCGAGGAGCACGAGCAGGAGCGCCAGCAGGTGCAGGAACAGGAGCCAGGACGGGCGCAGGCGCCGCAGCGGGACGTTCGCCTGAAGGTCCTGTTCGGCCCCGGGCCAGAAGAGGATCGATCCCACCCGCACCGGCCGGCGGCGCAGGCGCAGCATGTAGAGCGCGAGCAGGGCGGGGATGGCGATCGCGCCGGCGATGACCGCCGGGAGCGGCGCGAGGAAGGTCACGGCGGAGCGTAGAGGAGGGCCGGGGCGTCGGGCCGAAGATCACCGCGGGCGGGAGAACGGAGAGCGGAGAACCGAGAACGGGCAGGAGCGCTTTCTTCTCCTCCCCGTTCTCCGTTCCCCGCCCCCGTAGCCTTCGCCGCCATGCCCTCGCTCTACCTCATCGACGGCTACGCCCAGTTCTTCCGCGCCTATCACGCCATCCGCACGCCGATGACGAGCCCGGTGACGAAGGAACCCACGAACATGACGTTCGGGTTCGTGGGGATGCTCCTGAAGCTGCTCAAGGCCGATAGCCCGGCGATGCACGCGTGGGGCGGGCCGCCCGACTACATGGCCGTGGCCCTCGATGTTTCGGGGGACCGGGGCACGTTCCGGAGCGGACTCTACCCGGAGTACAAGACCAACCGCCCGCCGCCGCCGGACGGCCTCAAGCCGCAGGTGGAGCGGTGCATCGCGATGCTGCGGGAGATCGGCGTCCCCGTCCTCTTCGCGGAGGGGTTCGAGGCCGACGACGTCGTCGCGACGATCGTGGACCGCCTCGCCAGCGAGCGGCCGGACGTCGACATCCGGATGGTGAGCAAGGACAAGGACCTCAAGCAGTTGCTCACGGAGGAGGGGGACGCCCGGCGCGTCGAGATCTTCGACGTGCACAAGGACGAGGTCTTCGACGCCAGGGCGCTGCGCGAGCAGTCCGGGCTGCGGCCGGGGCAGGTCGTGGACATGCTCGCGCTGATGGGCGACACGGTGGACAACGTGCCGGGCGTGGAGGGCGTGGGCGACAAGACGAGCGCCCAGCTTATCTGCGAGTACGGCTCGCTCGACGCGCTCCTGGCGCGGGCGGACGAGATCAAGGGCAAGCGGGGCGAGAAGCTGCGCGAGGCGGCGCCGCGCTTGGCGTTGTCGCGCGAGCTGGTGACGCTCCGGCGCGACGTGCCGGTGGAGTTTGACCTCGAGTCCGCGCGGGCGGACGCCCTGCGCATCGAGCGGCTCATCCCGATCTTCAAGGAGCTGGGGTTCAACCGCTACCAGGACGAGGTGCGGGCCCTCCTCGGCGAGCGCGCGGTGATGCCCGCGACGGGCGTCGAGGAGCGTTCGGGGCGGGCGGAGGCCGGGCCGCCCCGCGGCGCCAAGAAGGCCCGCGAGAGCGAGCAGGCCCTGGGCGGTCTCTTTGATGCGCACGAGGCGCAGCGCGTCGCGGCGGAGCCGCGGGTGGCGCAGTCGGGCACGTACCACGCCGTGACGACGCGCGAGCGGCTCGACGCGCTCGTCGCGCAGATGAAGGCGGCGCCGATCATCTCCCTCGACACGGAGACGACGTCCCTCTCGCCGCGCGACGCGAAGCTCTGCGGGATCTCGGTCTGCGTCCGCGCGGGCGAGGCGTACTACATCCCCACGCTCACGCCCACGCCCGACCGCCACCTCGATACGAAGACGGTGCTCGACGCGCTGCGGCCCCTCCTCGAGGACCCGGCGCGCTACAAGGCCGGGCACAACCTGAAGTACGACGTCCTGATCTTCCGCGCCCACGGCGTGACGCTGCGGGGCGTCGCCTTCGACTCGATGGTCGCGTCGTACCTGATCGACGCCTCGCGCTCCAGCCACTCGCTCGACGCGCTCGCGCTGGCGCTGCTGGGGCGCACCAACATCTCCATCACCGAGCTCATCGGCACGGGCAAGAACCAGCGCACCTTCGACACCGTGCCCATGGAGCTCGCGACGCAGTACGCCGCGGAGGACGCGGACGTGGCGATGCAGCTGCACGACCTGATGCTGCCGCAACTGCGGATGATGGGCCTCGCGAAGCTCTTCGACGAGGTCGAGATGCCGCTGGTGGGCGTCCTGGCGGAGATGGAGTGGAACGGCATCGCCGTCGACCCCGCGGAGCTGGAGCGCCAGCGGGCCCGCATCCACGCGCAGGTGGAGAAGCTCCTCGCCGACATCAAGGCGCAGAGCAAGGCGGCGATCGGCCGGGCCTTCGACCCCGACAGCACGAAGCAGCTCGGCGCGGCGCTCTTCAACAAGCCCGACGACGACCCGCCGGGGCTGGGCATCCGGGGCCAGAAGCGCACCAAGACGGGCTACAGCACCGACGCGGAGGTCCTCGACAAGCTCGCGCAGGACGACACGCTCGCCTCGCCCATCCCGCGCCTCATCCTCGAGTACCGCCAGCTCTCCAAGCTCCTCTCGACGTACCTCGTCGCGCTGCGCGAGGCGATCCACCCCGCGACGGGGCGCATCCACTCGAGCTTCCACCAGACGGTCGCCGCGACCGGCCGGCTCGCGAGCAGCGACCCGAACCTCCAGAACATCCCGATCAGGACGGACGTCGGGCGCGAGATCCGCAGGGCCTTCGTCGCGCCGCCGGGGCGCGTGCTGCTGACGGCCGATTACTCGCAGATCGAGCTGCGCCTGCTCGCGCACCTCTCCGGCGACCCGGCGCTGATCGAGGCCTTCATGCAGGGGGAGGACATCCACACCGCCGTCGCCGCGCAGATCAGGCACAAGAAGCCCGGCGAGGTGACCCGCGAGGAACGCAACGGCGCCAAGATGGTGAACTTCGGCATCGTCTACGGCGTGACGCCCTTCGGCCTCGCCCGCCGCCTCAAGGTCCCCACCGCCGAGGCGAGCGAGATCATCGACGCGTACAAGCGCCGCTTCGCGGGGATCACCACCTTCCTGCAGGAGTGCATCGAGCAGGCCCGGGCCAACGGCTATGTCGTCACCATGCTCGGCCGGCGGCGCCCGATCCCCGACATCGAGTCGAACAACCCGTCGAAGCGCGCGCTCGCCGAACGGCTCGCGATCAACAGCGTCGTGCAGGGCTCCGCGGCGGACATGATCAAGGTCGCGATGGTGAACGTCGAGAAGCGTCTCGAGGAAGCCCGCGCGGGCGACGCCTGCGCCGACAAGCGCCTCGCCGAGGTCCTCATGCTCCTCCAGATCCACGACGAGCTCGTGCTCGAGTGCCCGGAGCCGACGGCCCCGCCCGCGCTCGGGATGGTCGTGGCGGAAATGGAGCGGGCGATGAGCCTCAAGGTGCCCCTCAAGGCCGACGCGCGCATCGGCAAGAACTGGTTCGAGAGCAAGTAGAGCGCTCAGCGCTTCGTCGCGGGCCGCCTCGACAGCTCGCGCAGGGCGTCCTTCCCCACCCAGCGGGCGCAGGCGACGTCGCTCTCCGCGAGCCTCGCGGCGGTCTCGATCGCCCCGTCTGCGCAGTCACCGCCTCGCTTCCCGATCGCACGCAGCGCCCAGTTGACCGCCTTCTTCACGAAGTTCCTGTCGTCCGCCGCGGCGGTCTCGATCAGCGGCAGGCGCTCGACGAACATCGCGTCCGGCGCCTCTTTGTCGTGCAGGGCGAGGCACGCGAGGAGGGCGAACGAGGCGCGTTTGACGTACTCCTCCCTGCGGCCCGCCCACGCGTCCACCCTTTTGAACGCGAGTTCGCGCTTGGGCAGCCGGTCCCACAAGTGGAAGCAGACGGTGTCGCAGACGGCCCAGTCGGCGAAGTCCCTGGCCCAGCGGTTCATCTCCGCGGGCGTCACCCTCGCCGGATCGGCGACGAACGCCGCGAGGAGCCGGGCCTCGTGCCACCCCGTCGCCCAAAGTTCGTTCGCGAGGGCGTGGTCCGGACCGCCGCCTCCGCGCCGCAGCTCCTTCCCGAGGTCGCGGATGCTCCCGACGTCGACGCCGAACGCCCGCTCGGACGCCTCCGCGAGCCCGAATCGCGCCATCCCGACGCGGACGCGCTCGCTGCCCATGGCGCGGAGCCGCGCGACGACGGCGTCGCGATCCGCGCCGGTGCGTCCGCTGCCGGCGGCGGGCTTTGCTCTCCTCGAGGCACCCCGCTTCGCCGCGGCTCGCGCGCCGCGCGCGGCGGGCTTGGGGCGCTCTCTGTTCCGGGCGGGCATGCACGACGATACGCGAGTGTCGGAGCACGCCCTCCGCGCCGAGACAGCGCGTCAGTTCGTGTGTGCCGCGTCGCGCAGGGTCCGGAGGATCTCCTTGGAGTCCTTGTCCTTCGAGATGCACCCCGCCGCGCCGGCGCCGACGGCCTTGGCGACGAACGCCGGGTCGTCGTGCCCGCTGAAGATGAACGTCTTGACCTCGGGGAACTGCGCCCTGACCTCGCCCATCGCCACGAACGGGTCCTTGCCCGGCATGGTTGCGTCGAGGAGGACGACGTCGGGGTGCAGCCGCCCCACCTCCTCGGAGAGGGCGTCGGCGCACGAGAGGAGCCCGACGCACTCCATCCTCGGATCGCCGTTGATCATGCGCTCCATCACCGTCCCGACGTCCGGCGAGTCGTCCACGCAGAGCACGCGGAGGCGCTCGGTCGGCGCGCCGCTCCCGCCCGTTCCCGTCCGCTCCGACGGGGCGTCGCCGCCCGGGGCGCGCGACGGGTGGCCGGTCATCGGCGCCGCGATGAGCCACGCGAGTTCCTCGACGTCGATGGGCTTGGTCAGGTGGTGGTCGAAGCCCGCCTCGCGCGCGAGGTCGACGTCCTCCGAACGGCCGTACCCGGTGATGGCGATCAGGCGCGTGTAGCGGTCCCCGCCCTCCTCGGCGCGCAGCCGCTTCGCGACCTCGTAGCCGTCCATCTCCGGCAGCCCGATGTCCAGCAGCACGACGTCGGGCCGCCACTCCAGCGCCGCCCGGAGGCCGTCCGCGCCCGTGTACACCGTCTGGACGCCGAAGCCCTGCGCCCGCAGCGAGGCCCCGAGCATCGCCGCGTAGTCCTGGTTGTCGTCCACGATCAGCACGCGGGCGTGGCTGCGCTCGATCCGGCACCGCCCGGGCGCGGACGGCCCGCACGCTTCGCTCAGCGGCCGGTCGGGCGTCAGCGGGACGCGGACGACAAACTCGCTCCCCGTCCCCGGCCCCCGGCTGTGCGCCTCGACCTCGCCCTCGTGCATGTCCACCATGCGCTTCACGAGCGTGAGGCCCACGCCCATCCCGCCGTGCGACCGGTCGAGCGAGCGCTTGCCCTGCACGAAGAGGCCGAAGATCCGGCCGTCGCGCAGCAGGTCGGGGTCGAGCCCCTCGCCGTTGTCGACGACACGCAGCACCGCCCGGCCGCCGGGCCGCTCGGTCTCCAGCAGCACGCGGATCTCCCCCAGCCCGTCGTCCTTGGTGTACTTCGCGGCGTTGATGAGCAGATTGTTGACGACCTGCTCCATCCTGACCGCGTCGCAGAGCACCGGCACGGGCTCCTCGGGCACGACGAGCTCCAGCGCGTGCCGCCGCTGCTCGACGAGCGGGCGCACCGTCTCGACCGCGTGCCGCACGACCTCGCGCAGGTCGACCGGCCTCATCGTCATGCGGACGTGCCCGCTCACGATGCGGGAGACCTCGAGCAGGTCGTTCACGAGACGCGCGAGGTGGTTGAGCTGGCGCTCGATGATGTCCCCGGCCTGGCGCTGCGTCGGCGTGAGCGTGCCGGCGTTCTTCTCGAGGCCCAGCAGGTGGACGGCGGCGCGCATCGCCGCCAGCGGGTTGCGCAGCTCGTGGCTGAGCATCGCGAGGAACTCGTCCTTGCGGCGGTTGGTCTCGCGCAGCTCCTCCTCGACGCGCCGGCGCTCCGCGTTCTCGCGCTGCTCGGCCTCGCGCGAGCGGACCGCGTCCTCCATCAGGTTCAGCGCCGCCCGGCGTCCCTCACGGTCCGCGATGCCGCCCAGCGTCGCTTCCTGGAGCTGCCGCGCGAGCTCCGCGTTCTTGTCGCGCAGGCGCGCGATCTCGTCCAGCAGCTTCTCGTTGGACCGCAGCAACTCGGCGGTCTGCACCCGGACAAGCGCCTCGACCTCGCCCCCGAGCGGCTGAACCGGCTTCCTGCTCATGGCCCACGCTCCACCTTCCGCTCCTCCGCCTCACCCCTCCACCTTATACCGCGGCGGCTCCCCGATCCTCTCGCACAGCGCGTTGATCTCTTTTTTCAGCTCGATCATGCGGGCCTCACGCCCCACCGCCGCGGCGTTGAACCGCTTCAGCTCGTCCATCTGCTCGCGCAGCGCCTCCTGGGCCCGCTTGCTCTCGGTGAGGTCGCGCATGATCTTGACGTACCCGCGCGGCGCGCCCGTCCTGTCGCGCAGCGGCATCACCAGGCCGGAGCCGTAGAAGACCGAGCCGTCCTTGCGCAGGTGCCACCGCTCGTTCTCGGCCCGGCCCTGCTCGCGCGCCTTCCTCGCCTCTTTCTCGGGGTCCCCCTTGGCCCGGTCCTCGTGCGTGAAGAGGACGTCGCCGCTCTTGCCGATGATCTCGTCGTCGGCGTAGCCAAAGATGGCCCTCGCGCCCGTGTTCCAGCTGTCCACGCGCCGCTCCTTGTCGAGCGTGAAGATCGCGTAGTCCTTGGCGCTCTCGATGAGGGCCCGCATCCGCTCCTCCGACTCGCGCTGCGCCTCGGTCGCCCGGTTGCGCTCCGTCACGTCCACCAGCGTGAGCACCACCCCCGCGATCTGGTCCTCCACGGTGCGGTACGGCCGCAGACGCGCGAGGAACCAGCGCGCCCCGTCGGAGACTTCGCGCTCGACCGGCACCAGCGTGCTCAGCACTCGCTCCGCATCCACGATCAGGTCGGGGTAATTGAGCTTGTGCCGCAGGTGGTCGAGCGGGCGCCCGATGTCGCCGGGGATTATGTTGAAAATCGCCACCGCGGCGGGCGTGTACCGCATGATCGTGAGGCCTCGGTCGAGGAAGACGGTCGCGATCGACGTGGACGCCATCAGGTTCTGCAGGTCGGAGTTCGCGCCGGCGAGTTCCTCGACCTTGTTCTTCATCTCCTGGTTGACGGTCGAGAGCTCCTCGTTGATCGACTGCAGCTCCTCGCGGCTCGTCTCGAGCTCCTCCGTCGCGGAACGCAGCTCCTCGTTCATCGCCTGCAGCTCTTCGTTGCTGGCCTTGAGCTCCTCCGTCGAGGCCTCGTACTGCTCCACCGTGTCGCGCAGGTTGCTCTTGACCCGCTCGAGTTCCTGCTCGAGGTGTCGCACCGCGGAGTCGGGGGTCGTCGGCGCCGAGTCCGCGACATCCGCCCCGCGCGCCCGCACGCCGAACCTCGCCTCGAAGAGGACGAGCAGGAAGCCGGGCGCGATCTCCGGCGCGGGCGCGACGCGGATATCCACCGCCCGGGGCTGGCCGTCCACCTCCGCCTGGACGCCGAAGACCTCGACCGTCGTGCCCATCTCCGCCGCGCGGACGAGCGCCCCGCGCAGCTCGACCCGCAGCTCGGGGAGGACGACCCGCAGGAGGTTCGTCGTCGGCTCGCCGCCCGCGAACTTCAGGAAGCTCCCCGCGTGCGCCGACACGTGCACCACCTCGTGGTCCGCGTTCACCACCACCGACGGCGGCGCGTAGCGCTCGACCAGCCGGAAGTGCAGCTCCGACAGAGAGACGCGGTCGAGCTCCCGGCCGATCTTGCTCTGCAAGGCCGCCGCCGCGGCGCCGTGGAGAAACGCCCGCCCGTGCACCACCGGCGGCGCCGACGCCTCCTCGTGCGCCCGCGCGGCCCGCGTGACCGCCGCGGCCCCCGGCTGGGCGGCGATCGAGGCGCGGCCCGTCGGCCGGTGCGCGTAGATCCGGTGCTTCTTGTCGACGATGGTGAAGAGCGGGCTCCCCTCGTCCATGGACTCGGACGTCCCGAGGAAGAGCAGCCCCTCGGGCCGCATCGCGAAGTGGAACGTCTCGATCACCCGCTGCTGCGCCTCGCGGTTGAGGTAGATCAGCAGGTTGCGGCAGGAGATGAGGTCCATCCGCGAGAAGGGAGCGTCCTTCAGCAGGTCGTGGGTCGCGAAGAGCACCATCTCCCGCAGCTCGCGCCGGACGCGGTAGCCGTCGAGTTCCTTGACGAAGAACCGCTTGAGGCGCGTCTCGGTCACGTCGGTCTCGATCGTGAGCGGATAGTGCCCGGCGCGGGCGGCGTGGATCGCCTCCTCGCTCAGGTCGCACGCGAAGACCTGCAGCGACGGCGGCGAGTCGAGCTCGCCCGCGTGCTCCAGCAGGAGCATCGCGATCGAGTACGCCTCCTCGCCCGTCGCGCACGCGGGCACCCAGACGCGCACCGCGTCGCCGGCGCTTTTCCCGTGGAACAAGCGGGGGATGTGCCGCTCGAGCGCGTCGAACGCCTCACGGTCGCGGAAAAAGTTCGTGACGGAGATCAGCAGGTCCTGCAGCAGCGCACCGGTCTCGCCCGGGTGCGTCCGGAGGTATATGACGTACCCCGGGAGGTCTTCGATCCCGTTCACCTGCATGCGCCGCGCGATGCGCCGGAGCACCGTCGCCCGCTTGTAGCACGCGAAGTCGCGCCCCGTCCGCGTGCGGAGGAAGACCAGGATCTCCCGCAGCGCCGCCTCGTCCGCGTCCGCGAGCGAAGCCTGGGTCGGCGGGAACGCGGGCCCGTCCTCGGGCGGGAGCTGCAGGCGCGATTCGTTCCGGACGTACTCGGCGAGCCGCGCGGGGATCTCCGCCGCCTTCAAGACCCAATCGACCATGCCGGTGTTGATGGCAGACCGAGGCATGCCCGCGTGCTCCGCCTCGCCGGGGTCCTGCGCGATGGTGAGCCCGCCGCGTTCCTTCACGCGCTTGATGCCCAGGGCCCCGTCGCCGTCCACGCCGGAGAGCACGACCCCGATCGCGTGCGGCCCGTGCGAGTCCGCGAGCGACCGGAAGAACATGTCGACCGCGACGCGCTTGCCGCGCTCCGTCTCGAAGGGCACGAGCCGAAGCTGATTCTCCGTTGAGAGCAGGTACTTGCCCGGCGGGATGACGTACACGTGGTTCGGCCGGGGCTGCTGGCCGTCTTCGGCCTGCACGACGGTCATCGGCGTCGCGCGGCCGAGCAGTTGGTCGAGCACCGAGTCGTGCGTCGGCGACAGGTGCAGGATGACGACGAACGTCAGGCCCGTGTCGGCGGGCATCGCCCTAAAGAACTCGATCAGAGCCTGGATCCCGCCCGCCGAGGCGCCGATCCCCACCATCGGGGGCATCTGGTACCCGCGCGTGGGGACGATGTTATCGATAAGCGTGGCGCAGTCTTGTCCAACAAGGTCCGGCGCGACGGGCGGGAGACCATCGTTGCCGCCGGTAGCGAGGTGGCTGGAGTTCTCCGGTCGGCTCATTCGCCCGCCTGTACTTGGGGTAAAGAAGCGATTTGCGCAGTATTATAGGTCACACCGTGAAATGGCCCTGAGGTGAGTCCGCGGTGCCGTGTTGCTTTGATGCGCCCGCAGCTTCAGTCAGCGGCCGCGGGCTCGGACGCAACCCCGACATCCGGCGGCGGCGTGGGATCGACCGCATTGACGCCGACTTGGCGGCACATGGAGAGGAGCGGGCAGTGCGGGCACTTGGGCCGGGGTGACCGGCAGACGTACTTGCCGAAGGGCACGAGGAGCTTGTTGATCTCCAGCCAGTACCGCTTCGGCAGGACCTGTTCCAACCGGGGCATCGTCTTCTCCGGCGTCGGCGCGGCCACCACGCCCCACCGGTTGGTGACGCGGTGCACGTGGATGTCGACGGGGATTCCCGCCGCTAGACCGGTCGCAACGCCGACGGCGAGGTTCGCGCACTTGGGCCCGACGCCGGCGAACTCCATCAGCGCGTCGCGGTCGGGGGGGAGCGCGCCGCCGTGCCGTTCGATCGTCGCGTGCGCGATCGCGCGGATGTGCGCCGCCTTGGGGCGGTGGAAGGTGGAGCCGCGGATCAGTTCGTCGATCTGCTCAACGGTCAGCGCCGCGACCCGCTCGGGCGTCCGCGCGACGGCGAAGAGCTTCCGCGCCGTCGCGAGCGTCGCGGCCTCGAGCGTGCGGATCGAGATGATGCACGCGACGAGCTGCTCGAAGACCGAGGTGTGACCTTCGTCGTGCAGTTCGAACATCGCGGCCTTCGGGTACGGCCGCACCGCGGCGCGCAGCCGCCGCATGGCGACGGTGAAGTCGAAGGGCTCCTTGGCGTCCTGTCGGGCGACCATCGCGAAAGGAGTTGCCCGCGAGGGTCCGCCCGCGATGAAGCGCCGGTGAGCCCTTGGGGCGGCCGTACGCTCGGCGCATGACGCGCTGGACCATTGCGGCCGCTTTCCTCGCTGCGACGATCGCCTTGATTGCCTCCGCCCAGACGCCGACTCCTGCGCATGACGCTCGCCCTCCCGTGAAGTTCTCTCGGGAAAATGGCCCGCTGCGCATCGGCGTCGTCGGGATGTCCCACGGCCACGTCGAGGGGCTTCTCTGGGCCGCGGCGAACCGCGACGACGTCGTGATCACGGGTGTGTACGAGCCCGACCGGGCCCTCTTCGACCGCTTCGCCGCCAAGTACAAGCTCGACCAGTCCCTCTACCACGCGTCGCTCGGCGAGATGCTCGACGCGACGAAGCCCGAGGCGGTGAGCGTCATGACGTCCATCAAGGACCACCGCGCGGCGGTCGAGGCGTGCGCGCCCCGCGGCGTCCACGCGCTCCTCGAAAAGCCGCTCGCCTTCAGCAACGAGGACGCCGCCCGGATGGCCGCGCTGGCCGCGGAGCACGGCGTGCTCGTGCTGACGAACTACGAGACGAGCTGGTACGCGTCGATCCGCGAGGCCAAGCGCCTGATCGATTCGGGCGAGCGGGCGCCGCTTCGGAAGATGGTCTTCCGGCACGGGCACAAGGGGCCGGCGGAGATCGGCTGCTCGCGCGAGTTCCTCGGGTGGCTCACGGACCCGGAGGAGAACGGCGGCGGCGCGATCGTGGACTTCGGCTGCTACGGCGCGGTCCTCTCGGCGTACTTCGTGAACGGGGAACGCCCGACGCGCGTCGCGGCGAGCGCGGCGACGCTCAAGCCCTCCGTGTACCCGCGTGTGGACGACGACGCGACGATCATCGTGACGTACCCGTCCGCGACCGCGGTCATCCAGGCGTCGTGGGCGTGGACGCACGACAACAAGGAAGCGGACCTCCACACCGAGCGCGGCTCCATCCACTGCGGCAAGTGGGACCATCTCTCGATCCGCGACGAGAACGCCCCGCCGCGCCCCGTCACGCCGCCGCCCAAGCCCGCGCACCTCGAGGACGAATGGACGTACCTGCGGCGTGTCGCCCGCGGCGAGTGCGGCGTCGATCCCCTCTCGGGTCTGGAACTCAACCTGATCGCCGTGGACATCCTCGACCGTGCGCGCCGCGCGGCGAACGAGAAGTGAATGAACACCGGTCGCGGCGCCGCTGCTTACCCGGGGCGCTTCGTCTCGGCGCACGCCCGTTGCGGCGCGTCGTCGGCCCAGAATGCGGTGTAGACCACGCCGTCGGTGCCGCGCCGGTCCTCGGTGCGGACGCAGCCCGCCTCCGCCGCGAGCCGCTTCACGGCCTCGTTCCGCGCCGGCTGGTCGAGCGCGGCGAATTCCCGCTCTTCCTCCGGCGTCCACGGCCTGCCCTTCGCCAGCGCGAAGAGCCGGCGGAAGCTCATGCACGCGTTGCCGTTCATGCCCCGTGCCTCCGGACGCCGTGCCCGCACGCCGACCACCCCGGTGCGCCGTGAGCGCAAGTCTACGGACGGCCGGGCCCGCGGCCGGTCGTCCGTGCGCGGTTGAAGGCGAACGCCGCATCGCCGCCCGCGGTGCGCGAACGCACCGGACGCCCGCGGCTTCTGCCCGGCCGGGTACCGCGGCAGACAGGCAGGGGCTCGCGCCGGCCCGCTACGAGCCGGCCCGCGCCACCTCCGGCGCCGAGGCACGGCCTTCGCCGTGCCGCCCCGCGCCCTGATCGCTCGCCGGCAGCGCGAGCGTGAACCGCGCGCCCGTGCCCGGCCCGTTGCTGAACGCCCGCAGGGCGCCGCCCATCGCCTGCGCCGCGGTCGCCGCGCTGTGGAGCCCGAAGCCGTTGCCCTCGGGGCGGACGGCGAACGTCTGGGTAAAAATCCGGTCGAGGTTTGCCGCTGAAATCCCCACGCCGTTGTCTTCCACGTGGAATACGACCCGGCGGGCCGCACCCTCGCGCTGCTCGCCCACCGAGATGGTGACGCGGGCCGCCCCCGGCTGGCACTCGCGCACGGCGTTCTTCGCGTTGCTGATGAGGTTGACGAGGATCTGCAGGACCTGGTGCCTGTCGAGCATCGCCCTGCCGACCGGCTCGTACCGCCGGGTGACGTGGACGTGCTCCCATCCCGGCGTCCCGGCCTGCATCTCCAACGCCGCGTCGGCGAGTTCGTGGGGCTCGACGCTCTCGAGGACCAACGAACGCTTCGCGTTCGACTGCTGGAGGTTGATCACCTTCTTGATTTGCTCGATGCCCTGCGTGACGGCCTCGAGCTCGCGCTCCATGCACTTGCGGTCTTCCTCGAGCGTGCGCGTCGCTTCGATCAGGAACGTCGGCACGTGGCGCCCGCGCTCGTCCTCGCTCAGGAACCGGGGCAGGTCCGACGAGTGCTCGCGGAGCATGTCGCCGACTTTCACGAGGTGCGGCACTTCCGAGGTCGCGAGCTTCCGCGCGACCACCGTCGCGGACACGTTCACGCTGTTCAGCACGTTGCCGACGTTGTGGAGCACGCCGATCGCGACCTCGGCCATGCCCGCCTCCCTGGACGCCGCCATGAGCCGGGCGTGCAGGGCCTCGCGCTCCGCGGCGCTGGCGCGGAGTTCCTCGTTCGACGTGCGCAGCGCCTCCTGGTTTTCCTTCAGCGACGCGTTCGCGAGCCTCAGCTCGTTCGTCCGCTCGAGGACCTCGCGCTCGGTCGCGGCCTTCGATTCCTCGAGGCGCACCTGGCGGTCCGCGATGCCGCGCAGCTCCGCGAGGCCGCGGACGCACGACAGCACGAGGATGATGTCCTCGAACACGACCCACCCGGCGTGCTCCAGCCATCGCCACTGGCTCGTCGCCTCCGTGCCGAACGCGGACAGCGGGAAGAAAAGCCCGCGAACCATGTGGTCGACCGCGACCACCACGGTGGCCGTGAGCAGCACCCTCCAGTCCCGGTAGAACGCCATGAAGGCCAGGGAGCCGAACACGTGGAAGTGCGTCTCGATGCGGCCGCCCGTGAGGTGGATCAGCAGCGCCGAGAAGAGCATCTGCGCGACGGCGATCACGTGCCTCGTGAGCGCACGGCCCGGACAGACCAGCGAGAGCCAGACCGGCAGCGACGCGAGCACGCCGCCGATGATGACCGCGAACCAGACGTGCTCGTGCACGCGGTGCTGCTCGCCGATCCACGTGCGGGGCGCGATGACCAGCGCGGCGACGACCGCCCCCGCCCACTGCGCCAGCATGAGCCAGGCGAACAGGCGCGACGTGCGCGCCCGCTGCGTCGTCAGCTGTTCCTGATAGACCTGTTCGACGCGGGGCGCCGACACGGGCACACCTCGATCACTCACGGCGTCCCCTCCTCTCCGCACCGAGAGCACGGGGCCCCCGCCAACAGCGCACATCCGAACACGGGGGCCGTGGACACGCCCGCCTCGCGGCCGCGGACCAGAGCGGCGACCGCCGCCGACCACGCGTTGTCGCCGGCCTGCCCGCGGCCCGCCGTGATGCCCCCCTCGAACAGCAGCGCTCCCGCCGCGTCGAACACGAAGACCTGGCCGGAGGTGGACGCGCCGAAGCGCCTCGCTTCCCGCCCGTCACTGTCGCGGACAACCCTGACGCCCGGGATCGACGCCGCCGTGCGCCACGTTTCCGACTCCTCCCAGGCCTTGTCCGCGTTCGAAGGCACGTAACACGCCACGTACGCGTCCACCGACCCGTCCGCGCCCGCCATGACCTCGCCGAACCGCGCGATGCTCGCGCGCGTGCACGGGCACCGGGGGTGCACGAACATCACGACCACAGGCCGGTCGCCGCCGCGGGTCAGGGCCGTCCCGGGCGGCCACGAGACGGGCGCCGCCGCGGGCGCGCCCGGCGTCACCTCATACCGCGCCATCGCGACCAGCCCGATGCCCAGCGCAACCGCCCAGACCGCGACGCCCGACGCGACGCCGGCGCGAGAGGCCGCCAGTTTTCGGATCGACTTGCCGAAGTTCATTGGTTCCACGCCTCCCGGGGGGCCCGCGCCGACGTACGGCCTCATCGGCCGCGCGCCGTGGGCACCTCAACGGAGTTAGCGAAGATCAGCGGTGACGCCCCCAACGGTCGTTCAGTCCGTCACGGGCGTCGGCGGGCGGCCGTCCCGCGTCCGAAAAGCCGGCGCGTCGACCTCGTTCAACGGGCCTCTCCGCCTCGCGACGCGGCGGTTACGCCGCGTGTTTTTCGAGGACGTACGCGGTCCGGGAGAGCCGCCGCTCGCCCGACAGCCGGTGCACGGCGTCGAAGAAACGCTGGAGCCCGTCGAATCGTTCCTGACCCTCGAGACGGACGAGATCGTCCGCGCGGGAAGCCCGCGCCGCGCGCCAGCGGCCGGCGATCGAGGCCATGTTGTCGGTGACGTCCTCGCGGTGCACGACGCCGAGCCCGGCCCGCGACGCCAATTCCTCGTTGACACCGGGCGGCACGAACAGGAAGGTCCCGATCGAGCTGCGCAGCGCGAGTTCGTCGTTCGTCACCGGTCCGGTGATCACCACCGGGTCCGTGAAGAGCGCCCGCCCGCCGGGCCGGAGCACCCGCCGCCATTCGCGGAGCACGCCGAGGCGGTCGGGCAGGTGGTTCATCGAATCGATGCACACGACCGCGTCGAACGACATGTCGTCGAACGGCAGCGCGGCGTTCCCGTCGGCGGTCAGGAACCGCAGCCGCTCCGCGCAGCCGCTCGCCGCCGAAGCGCTCGCGGCGGTCGCGACCGCGCTCTCGCTCACGTCGGTCCCCGTCACGCGGCAGCCGATGGTCCGCGCCATGAAGACGGCCAGGCCGCCCGACCCGCACGCGATCTCGAGCGCGTGCGTGTTGTCCGCCAGGCGCAACCACGGCAGCAGGCGAGCGAGTTCGTCGGCCGTGGTCCAGCTGTTCTGGCCGATGTCGGCGCCGAATGTCTCCTTGCGCACGGCGTCCAGCACCGCGTGGGTGTAGTCGGCGTAGCTGCTATAGAGGTCGACCCGTTCCGACACCGCCTCCGCCTGCCGAAGCACTACTTCGCCGCGACGCGCCTGGAGCAGAAACAACTCGCCGCGAGCGTGGTGTCCGCCCGCGACCAGGCCCGCTCGAAGCGCCGCTTCACCGCCTCGGCCTCCTCGGTGCGGCCGGACTCGCCGAGCGCCTGCGCCAGCCCGTGGAGCGCCCAGCCGTTCTCGGGCCACCGCTTCAGGTCCTCCTCGTACACCTTCACCGCCTCGCCCGCCCGCCCGGCGTCGAGGAGCACCGCGCCCAGCGCGTGCCGCACCGGCTGGACCCAGTCCGGCGGCTCGATGTACCCAAGCGTGTCCTCGACCGCGATCGCCTCGTTGAGGCGCGACACCGCGCCGTGGATGTCCCCCTCGCGGTAGCGGATCTCGCCCTCGAGCATCAGGTCCGCGATCGACAGGACCTTCTCCGCGGGGTTGATCGCCATCATCGCGCCGCGCGGCACCTTCGCGCACGCCTCGCGGAAGCGCGCCTGCTCGGCACGGGCCGCCCCCAGGTCGTTCTTCGCCGCGAACGCGACACCGCGAGCGAATCGCCACATCGCACGCGTGATCGGCAGCTCCGCGCGAGGCTCTTGCTCCGCGAGGATCTCGTCCCACATGCCGAACCGCATCAGCGCCTCGGTCCGGATGGATGTGTACGCGTCGGCGACGGGCGCCGCGGCGGCGTAAAACTCCTCGGGGATCGACGCCACCATGCCCCGGGCGGCCCGCACCGCGTCCTCCCGCCGCCCCGCCATCATGCACGCGTACGACAGGAAGTGCTCGTTGTGGAACATGTAGGCGCGGTAGAGGCCCTGACGGGGCGAATGCTCCGCGTACCTCTCGTGCACCCGCATCGCCTTCTCGTTCTGCTCCGCCGCGAGGTTCCAGCGGCCCAGGCGCACGTCGATGTGGCTGGGCATGTGCACCATGTGGCCCGAGTCCGGCACGAGCGTCCGCAGGCGCGTCGCCGCGGCGTCCGCGCGCTGCGGCTCGCGCGAGGCCTCCACCGCGTGGACGTAGTAGTGGTTCGCGCCGGGGTGGTCCGGCCTCGCGGCGAGCACGCCCTCGAGCAGCTTCACGACCGTCGGCGTCTCGGGGCGGGGCTCGCCGTCCACGGACCAGAGGTCCCACGGTCGCAGGTCCATGAGCGACTCGGCGTAAAGCGTCGCGACGTCCACGTGGCTTGGGGCCTCGGCGTGCACCTTCGCCATCGCGTCGGCGTACGCCCGGTCCAGCGGCGCGCGGCCGGCCGCGTCCATCGGCGGTTTCCCGGCGCTCGGGTCGGCGTACCGGTGGCCGAGCGCGTCGATCAGTGCCCGCTCCAGCGGCGTGCAGTTCGCCGCGAGCGCTCGCGCCTTCTGCAGCGAATCCCACGCGACCCGGCACGACGCCTCGTCCATCGCCGGGTTGTTGATGTGCGGCCCCTTGCAGAGCGCGACGCCCCACCACGCCATCGCGCAGCCGGGATCGACCTCCGCGGCCTTCTCGAAGGACCGCACGGCCTCGTCGTGGTTGAACGAATACATCCAATTCAGGCCTTGGTCGAACCACTTCTGCCCCGCCGGCGTCGCCGTCACGCGCCACGAATAGCGCCCGAGGTTGTACGGCCGCGCGGGCGTCTCTGACGCCATCGCGGTGTCCGGGGCCGCGCCCGGCTTCGTCGTCTCGCAGCCCGAGGAGAGGACGAGTGCGCACGCCGTCAACACACCGGCGGCGAGGCGGAGCGTGCTCCGGGGATGGGTCTTCGACGCGGTGCCTGGCACGTTTCGCATGGGGCCTCCAGCAAAGCAGCACCCCCAGTTTAGACGTCCCGCACCTTCACAATCGCGCCGGGCGTTCGTCCTCCAGCACGAATGTCGCGACCTCGCGGGCGGTGTAGCGGTCCGTTTCCTCGCCCATGTGCGAGCCCTTGCAGCGGAACCCGCACCGCTCCAACACGCGGATCGACGCCGCGTTGCTCTTCGCCGCCGTGGCGTGCAGAGGACGCCGCGCGAAGTCCTTCAGAAAGAGCTCGAGCGCCCGCGTCGCGATCCCCTTGCCCCAGTGCTGCCTGTCGATCCAGTACCCAACCGCGTCCACGCCGTCGGCCCGGAAACAGTTGATGGTGCCCACGACCGCGCCGTCGAGCATAACGGCGCGGTGCACGACCGCCGAATCGGAGAGGACTTTCTCCCAAACGGCGAAGAAGGCCGCCTCGCCGCGCGGCTTCGTCCCCGCCATGCCGTTGGCTTCGGGATCACACTGGAACCCGAAGAGCAGGGGCAGGTCGCTGCGCCTCACGGGTCGGAGGGAGATCACCCCCGGCGGGATGGGCGGTGCGTCGGGCATCTCGTAGAACACATCCGCTAACGCGCCGATGAAAAAGACGGGACGTGGCGCCTCAGGCCGTCGGACTTCGCGTCATCGACTCGCCTTCGATGCGGCCCGCTTTCTCGGTCCACCGGCACGCGCCACGGGACGATACGCCGTCAGGATCGTGCCGTTCGGCAACACCCGGGATGAAGCGAGTTCGAGCTTGTGCGCACCGAACGGACCCGACGAGAGCGGGACCCCCGCGCCGAGCAACACCGGCACGATGCTCACCTCGACCGAATCCACCATACCTGCATCGAGCAGGCTGCGGAACAACCCGCCGCCGCCCATCAGCCAGATGTCCCCGCCTCCTTGTTCCTTCAATCCTGCGACAGCGGCGGCGGCGTCGTCGCAGACGGTGACTCCCGGGCAGTCCGACCCGCGCAGCGTGCGCGAGCACACGATCGACCGCACGCCCGGCATCCCGCCGCCGCCGTGACCCCGGCGTTGCGCCGCCTCGAACGTGCGCCGGCCGAGAAGCACCGTGTCGATGTTCGCGAAGTGGGCCGCGAAGTCGAACGACGGGTCGATGATGATCCAGTCGTGCTCCCCGTTCGGCCCGGCGATGAAGCCGTCCAGGCTGCTGGCGACGCTGTAGCGCACCTTCCGCACGACCGTCCTCCGCGAATGTGCCGCCGACGGTCGTTTTACGCCGCGTCAGCGCGCGCGGTTACCTGCACCCGCAGGACCGCCGGCGGTGTCGCTCAGGGAGTCGGCTTCGGCACGTGCTGATCGACGAGGATGGGGTTCCCGTCCGGGTCCACGAGCATGATGCTCGCGGGGCCGGTGGAGGCGGCGTCCGCCGTCATCGCGAGCGCCAGGCCTTGCTCCTGCAGCCGCTCCTGGATCGCACGCACGTCGTCGAACGCCGGCAGCGTCGCGCACGAGCGGTCCCACCCCGGGTTGAACGTCAGCATGTTCTTCTCGAACATCCCCTGGAAGAGCCCGATCGTGGTCGTCTCGTTCTGCATGATCGACCACGAACTTCCGTCGCCGCCCGTGGCGCGGAAGCCGAGCTTCTCGTAGAAGGCCCGCGACGCCTGCAGGTCCTTGACGGCGAGACTGACGGAGAAGTTCCCGAGTTGCATGCCCTTGCTCTCCTCGACGCGTTCGGCGTCCCTGCGCGGCGTGCCGGGGGACGAGCACCCGGCGAGCGCGCACAGCACAAGACCAACAATCACTCTGTTCATACACGTCCCCATCCGCGGCGACGGGCCGCGGGCCATAACAGGCATCCTACCTGACCACGCCGGCGAGGGCTTGCCAAAACTTGCGAACTTCGACACGACGCAAACCCGGCCCTGCGACAGCGGCGACATACGCCGAGCGCATCAACCTCGCCATCGACCACATCGCCCTCCACCTGGACGAGCCCCTGCGGCTGCGCCGCGTGGCGAGGGTCGCGATGCTCTCACCGTTCCACTTCCACCGCGTCTTCCAGGCCCTCGTCGGCGAGACGCCCGCCGACTTTGCGAAGCGCCTCCGCCTCGAGAAGGCCCTCGGCATGATGGGCCGCCCGCGCCGGCCGTCGCTCACATCGATCGCGCTCGCGTGCGGGTTCTCTTCATCATCGGACTTCTCGCGGAGCTTCAAGCAGCGCTTCGGCGTCGCTCCGAGTGCGTTCGATACTGACGCGTGGCGGCGTTCGCGCAACGCGGAGCTCGACGGGATCGTTGAAGAAGCCACCCGACGCGCCCGTATCACGGGTCTTCCGCCGCGACGCAACCCGGACAACTTCGCGGTCAAGATCCGCGACCTCCCCGCGCGCACCGTCGCGTATATCCGCGTCGATCGGCCGTACCGGGGCGACGCGGTGCTCAAGGCCGCGCAGAGGCTGACCGCGTGGGCGGAGCGGCACGGCTTCGCGGACAACCAGTGGCTCGGCTACCAGCGCGAGAACCCCGAGGTCACCGCGCTCGACGACTGCCGCTACTACGTCGCGGTCGAGGCCGATCGCTTCACGCCCCGCGGCGAGATCGGCCGCTTCCGCTTCCCGGCGATGACGGTCGCCCAGATCGACGTCCGCGGCGGCATCGACCTGGAGCTCCGCGCGCTGCAGTGGTTCTACGGCTCGTGGCTGCCGCGGAGCGGCTATGTGCCGGACGATCACCCGTGCTTCGAGGCGTGGGTGGGCCGGCCGTTCGCGCACGGCGGCGAGTACTTCGAGATCAAGGCGCAGATGCCCATCCGCCGCGACTAGGGCGCAACCTTGATCGGCACGCGTGCCAGTACCTTGTTCCCCTGGCCCGCCATGTAGCGCACCTCGGCTTCGCCCGCTTCCTTCGGCGCTTTGACCGAGAGCGGAGAGCCCTTGCTCGTTTCCGTGTAGGCCGCGTACCGACCGTCCGGCATCGCCTTCGGAACGATCGTGATGTAGTCGCCCCGGTTGTTCGGGCCCGTCCACGCCACGCTCACGTCCGCGCCGGCCTTGCACCCCGGCGGCGCGCTCAGCGTGATCTCGGCCGCGACGATCGTGATCGGCCGGCGCGAGAGCACGCGGCGGCCCTGCCCGGTCATATACCGCAGCTCGGCGCTCCCGGCCATGATCGGCGTGAGGAGCTTGAACGGCGACCCCTTCGACGTCTCTGTGTAGTTGCCGTACTGCCCATCCGGCGCGTCACTCGGCACGATGGTCACGTAATCACCTGTGTTGTTCGGCCCTGTCCACACCACGTCGATGGTCGTCCCGGCGACGGCCTGCTCCGGCGCCGCGAGGGTCACCGCCGCCGCGACGACCTTGATGTCGCGGCGTGCGAGCACCCGCCGCCCTTGACCGCTCACGTACCGCACCTCCGCGTCGCCCGTCTCGACCGGCGCCGTGAGCGTCACCGGCGAGCCGCTCTTCGTCTCGGCGTAGCTCGCGTAGGCGTCGTCGGGCGCGGCCTTGGCCGTGATCGTCACGAAGTCGCCCTGGTTGTTCGGGCCGGTCCAGGCCGCCTGGAACGCGGAGCCGAGCGTAACTTCCGCCGGTGCATCGAGCGTTGCGCCGACGGCGGTCACCTGGATCGGCGCGCGGCCGAGGACGGTCTTCGACCGCGCGGCGACGTACCGCACCTCGTACGCGCCCGGCTCCATCGGCGCCGTCAGCTCGAGCGATGCGCCGCGTCGCGTCTCGCGGTAACTCCCGCTCGAGTCGGGCGCGGCGTCTGTCCGCACGATCGTCACGTAATCGCCGGCGTTATCCGGCCCGGTCCACGAGACCGTGAACGCCGAGCCCGCGGCAACGCTCGCCGGGGTGCCCAGTGTCGCCGGCGTCAGGACTTCTTCGGGCTGCGCGGCCGGCGGCGCGCTCGCCGATCGCTGCGGCGCCGGCTGCGCGGTCGGGGCTGTCGGCGTGGTTGGCGCCGGCACGACCGCCGTGCCGTGGACCGACGCCGGGCACATCGTCATCACGACGAGCAGGAAGAGCAGAATCAAGATCAGAAGCGTGACAACGATCGCGACGTTTCGGCGGCGGTTCGATTCGGGCATCACCGATTTTACGGGCGGCGTGCCGGAATGGACCGCACCGCTCGTTCAACGAACCGGCAGGAGAGCACTTCGGTGTCCTCGCAGTTTCTGCGGGCCAAACGCGAGAGCCGTTTGACACATTCCCATATGGGTATATATTTCACCGTGGCCCGGTCGCCCACCACCGCCGACGCCTTTGCCGCTATCGCCGAGCCGCGGCGTCGCGAGCTCCTCGGCGCGGTCGCCGGGTGCGACGGCGAGTGCGATGTGACACGGCTGGTCGAAGCGCTCGGCTGGCCGCAGCCCCAGGTGTCGAAGCACCTCGGCGTGCTGCGCAAGGTCGGGCTTGTCGATGTCGCGCAGAAGGGACGGCGGCGCATGTACAGCCTCAACGGCCGGGAACTCCGCTCCGTGTACGACTGGGTCAAGACCTACGAGCGGTTCTGGGAGAACCAGCTCCTGCGCGTCAAGGAACGCGCGGAACGGATGGAACGCCAGGTGAAGCATAAGAACCGCCCGAGCCCGAACTGAAAGGAAGATCCATGCCCACGAGCACCCCCGCCACCGAGAACGAAACCGTCCACACGCTCGACATCCGTCGTGACATCTTCATCGCCGCGTCGATGGAAATCGCCTTCGAGGCCCTGCTCGAGGAGCTCGGGCCCGGCGCCGTGCTGCCCGACGGCAAGCCCTTCCCGATGAAGATCGAGCCCTGGCCCGGCGGCCGTTGGTACCGCGACCTCGGCGAGGCCGGCGGCCACACGTACGGCCATCTCTGGGGCCACGTGCAGGTCATCAAGGCCCCCGCACTCCTCGAGCTCGCGGGCCCGATGCCCATGTCCTACCCGGCCATGAACCACGTGCAATACCGGCTGAAGGCAGAAGGCAACGGCACCCGCATGTCCCTCGTCCACCGGGCGATGGGCCTCATCCCGCAAGAGCACCGCGACGGCATGCCGGAGGGGTGGGAGCACGGGCTGAGCCGCGTGAAGCAGATCGCTGAAACCAAGTCCGGCAAGGGGGGTGGCCGATGACCCAAGCAACAACCGCAACCGGGAACATGATCGCACGGTCGATGCTCGAAGAGTTCGAGCGCGAGGTCGCGACAACCCGCCGCTTTCTCGAGCGCGTCCCGGGTGATCGTCTGTCGTGGCGACCGCACGCAAAGTCAATGTCCGCCGGCCAGCTTGCCCACCACATCGCGGAGACGCCCGGGATGGCGCTGCAGTTCGGGCTGCTGGACCGCGCCGCTGCGCCCGACTTCGGCGTGCGCACGGAGGCGCGGAGCGTGCCCGACGTGCTCGCGGTGCTGGACGCGGGCGCCGCGTACGTTCGCGAGACGCTCCTTACGGTGGAGGACGCGCGAATGAACACGGCGTTCACGATCGACATGCCCGACGGCTCGGTGCTCGAGCTGCCTCGCCATCGCTTCTTCCGCACCATTATGCTGAACCACTGGTACCACCACCGTGGCCAGCTGGGCGTTTACCTGCGGATGCTCGACGTCCCGGTGCCGTCGAGCTACGGCCCGAGCGGGGACGAACAAGGCGGGATCTGAGCCAAGAACGCTCCCGTACGCGGCCAACAAAGGACGAGGATCATGAGCAGCAGCGCCTTGCAATCTCACCGTGTCGTGCCGCGCGAGCAGTGGCTTAAGGAGCGCATCGCGCTCCTCGCCGAAGAGAAAGAGCTTACCCGCCGCCGCGACGCCCTCGCGGCGCGCGTCCGCGCTCTTCCGTGGGTGAAGGTGGACAAGCAGTACACCTTCGACGCGCCCACGGGCAAGAAGTCCCTCGCCGATCTCTTCGGCAGTCACGGCCAGCTCATCGTCTACCACTTCATGTTCGACCCGACGTGGTCGCAGGGGTGCAAGTCCTGCTCGTTCGTGGCCGATCACTACAATCCGCTGGTCGTTCACCTCGCGCACCGCGATATTTCGTTCGTCACCGTCTCGAAGGCTCCGATCGACACGCTCTCGCGGTTCCGCGAGCGCATGGGCTGGACGTTCCCATGGGTCTCCGCGGCGCACACGGACTTCGGGCGTGACTTCGGCGTCTCGTTCACGGACGAGGAACTCGCCTCGGGAGGCGCGGTGTACAACTTCACCACCAAGCCATACCCCATCCGCGAGCTGCCCGGCCTCTCCGTCTTCTTCAAGGACGCAAAGGGCGAGATCTACCACACCTACTCCACGTTCGCCCGCGGTCTTGAGGACTTCCTCACCGCGTACCGGTACATCGACATCACGCCCAAGGGGCGCGACGAGGAGCAGACCGGCGGCATGGGCTGGCTCCGCCACCGCGACCGTTACGGCGACACCACCTTTGTCGATCCGTGGCTCGAAAGCCCCGGCGTCACCGCGCCGCTCCCGCGCTGACGCGCCGCGCGAGGAACCCCGAATGCACTGCTGTTGCAACGACGGCCGAGCGCCCGCTGTGGCGTCCGCGATCGTTCCATCGGTCCCGCACCGTTCGGCCTTCCGACGCGCCGGCGCAGCGCTGGTGTGGGCGGTCCCCGTCGCCGTGCTCGCTGGTGTCCCCAAGTGCCCCGCGTGCGTCGCGGCGTACGTGCTTCTCTTCACCGGCCTTGGTCTCTCGTTCGCCTCCGCCGCGGCGGTGCGGTGGACGCTCGTCGCCGTCAGCGTTGCAGCGCTCGGCGTTCTCGCCCTCCGCGCAGCGCGGCGGGCGGTTCGGCGGGTCGCGCGGCGTCAGCATTTCCTGGCGAACACCTGAACGACAGATGCCTGGCCCGTGTGGTAGACGCCCTCGGAGACGTTCCGCACCAGCGCAGCCTGATGCTCGATCGCCAGGCCGTCCAGCTCCGCCGCAATCTCGTCGAGAGACGCCAGACGCGATGGGTCCCTCGGCCCGCCCGTGCCGCGGCCGATCTGGTCCGGCGCGTAGGCCTTGAGCACGTACACCCCGTTGGGCCCGAGCCACGAGCGGACGCGCTCGTGCACCGTCCTTCGCACCGCCGCCGGCAAGTGCACGAAGATCGAGGTGATCACGTCGAAGGAGCCGGGCTCGGCGCCGAAGTGCAGCAGGTCCGCGGTCTGCGTGCGCAGCGTCAGGCCGCGCTCGCGCGCACGCCGCTCCGCCTTCTGCATCCCGACGGCGCTCTGATCGACGGCGAGCACGTCCAGGCCGAGAGAGGCAAGGAACAGCGCGTTCCGCCCCTCGCCCGCCGCGAGGTCGAGCGCCCTCCCGCGCCCCGGGAGCCGGTCGCCTACCTGGACAATAAAGTCGTTCGGCGCCTCGCCGTAGGCCAGCTCGGTGCCCGAGTACCGCTCGTTCCAGTAATCGCTTGTCATCCTGCAATAGATGCCGCGCCCGGCCGCCGGCTACACCGCGGGACTCGAGTGGCTACCGCGCGTCGACCTTGACGACCACGCGG
Source organism: Phycisphaerales bacterium (assembly GCA_035628115.1). Classification (GTDB taxonomy): domain Bacteria; phylum Planctomycetota; class Phycisphaerae; order Phycisphaerales; family UBA1924; genus BJHL01. The sequence continues at coordinate 163,950 of DASPKL010000027.1, forward strand.
AAGCCGATGAAGTCGCGCCGGCTCGTCGGCCGCATCCCGTAGCGCCGCCACGGCTCCGAGCCCTCGGGCGAACTGAACCACGCGCTCCCGCGCAGCACGCGCGAGTTGGTGGTCGGCGCTGGCGCCCGCTCGTCCAGCCCGTCCGCGACCTCGCGCAGGAATGAGTCGTGGCTCGTCCACTCCTCCACATTCCCCGCCATGTCGAACAGGCCCCATGCGTTCGGCCGGAACGCGCCCGCCGGCGCGTGCGTCGCGTGCCCGTCGTCGTACGCGTACGCCGCGCTCTCGCGCGGGAAGCGCCGCGCCATCGACTCGTCTCCGCCGTTCATGAACGGCGCGCCCGCCGCGCCGTCGTCGCCCCACGGGTACGCCGTCGCCGCGCCGGCGCGGTACGCGTACTCCCACTGCGCCTCGGTCGGCAGTTCCAGCCGGAAGTGCCTGCAGAAAGCGACGGCGTCGTTCCACGACACCTGCGAGACCGGGTGGTCCTCGCGCAGCTCGAACCCCGACACGCGCGCGAACGGGTTCCGCCAGCTCGCGCGCTCGTCCCACTCGCGCTGATGCACACGATCATTCGGCGTGACGAACGCGCCGCGCACCTTGTCGTCCTCCTCGGGCGCGCGCCCGCTCTCGGCGTCGGTCACGTAGCCGGTCGCATCGGCGAACCGCCGGAATTGGCCGACAGTGACCTCCGTCGCTCCCATGTAGAACGGCCGCTTCACGACGCGCCGGTGCCGCGCCTCAAGCCCTTCGCCCCCCTCGACGCCCATGAAGAACTCGCCCGCGGGCACGAGCACGAGGGTGATTCCCGACGCCGCGTGCACGACACGCGTCGGCAGGCCCGTCATTGGATCAACCGCCGATCCCACTCCCGCGGCAAGACCCTTCCCCCCGAGGAATGCGTCCTTAACGTCCGCCGCCTCCCCCACCGCTCCAGCGCAGGTCGCAACGCGCTCGTCGCTCGAGCCGCACCCCGCGGCCATACCGATCGCGACCGCCGCGGCGGCCATCGCCCGCGAACAGGCAGAGCCTGACCTTTTCCACCCGTTCCGTCCGCGCCGCCATTGGTTTCGCATGCAGGTTCTTCGCCTCGTGCGGCGCCGCGCTCGCGCGTTTCCGTCAAGGCGCCGGGCTCCGATGCGTGACCGTTCTCACTTCGCCTCGGCCGGCAGGCCGCGGGCGCCCTGCGCGACGAACCGTCGCACATACGCGCTGTGGACGGTCACGGTCCGGGCCGAGCGGCTCCACCCCGCCTTCCCGTCACCCTCGACGAATCGGATTGTCACCTGCGAATGCCAGTCGAAGCGACGGAGAGCCGACTCGATTTCGCGAGAGAGCCCGTCCTCGCACAAGCGGATAAGGAACACGCTGGCGTCGTCGTACGCGACTTTCGCTTCGCTCGAGGCGGCGCCCTCCGGCATCCACAACGGCGCGAGGACGCGCCGCCACGACCGGCGCAGCTCTCCCCCGTAATCCACCGCGTCCTCGATATCTTCCGCGGACATCTTGACGACGTCCGCCACCGGCTCGTACTTCACCGGATCAGCGGCGACTGCGAGGGCCGCGATCTGGTTCGCCCGACGGGCGTCGTGGTCGTGCTCGCCGCTCCAGTCCACCCCGCCCGCTTCCTCGCCGGCTTCGATCATGAGGGATGTGACGCGCGCGGTCAGCACATCGACGGCGCGTTCGGGCATGTACGTCGTGAGGTAGTACGTCGCGAACGCGTCCGCCATCGTCTCCTCGTTCGCCAGGACGGGGATGTCGAACTCGCGGATGACGGCGTGCCCGAGCTCGTGCAGCACGACGTGCAGCGTCACGTCCTTCGCGAACTTGGAGGGCGGGAGGTTGGTGTCGAACCGCCGGCCTCCGGCGTCCGCCCCCGCGGCTCCCTTCTTCTTCGCGTGCTCGCAGTTGCAGTGCCTGAATTCGCTCGCCCTCGCGGCGAGCACGCCCTCCTCGATCTTGAAGTGGGCCGCGGTCGCCTTGAAGAGCTCGGGGCTGTCCTCGTACCGCTCCCCGGCGCCGTCGAGAAACCCCCTTACGTCCGGCTCCGGCAGCTCGAACCCGAGCATGAGCGTGTTCGACAGAACGTCGCTCAGTTCTCCGGTGTTCTCGAGGTTGCCGTCGCAATCGGGGTGCGGCGCGGGGTCCACGAGCAGCAGCGGGTGCAGATCGCTCGGCACGGGGTGCGCGCAGTTGCAGTGCCGGTACTTCTCGACCTTCGAAACGAGCACGTCCTCGGCGATCTTGAACTGCGCGGCGGTCGCTTTCAGCAGCTCGTGCCCGGTCGCGTACTTCTGCTCCGCGCCGTCGAGGAAGAGCACGACATCCCGCCTCGGGACCTTCAGCCCGCGCTTGAGCGCGTTCGACAGAATGTCCTTCATGGTCCCCGGGATCGTCAGGTCGGCGGTGCACTCGGGGTGCGCCCGCGGAGCTGCCCCCAGCTCCGCTCGCACGCCGGGCGCGGGCCGCGCTTGTTGCGCTCCGACTGGCGCCCTCAGCGCAAGGCCAAACACGACGACAACCGCGGCCAGACCCGACGCCGCTCGCGACTTGCGCTGTGCCATAGAATGTCTCCGCCGCGTTGCCCCGCGACAGCTGGTCGCGCCGAGGCATCTGCGATGATGCGTCAGGCGGTCGGTGGCAACCCGACCTTGTTCGCCGCGGTGACGACCGCAATGGCGGTTCCATAATCCCGCGGCCGCGCTCGCCTGCGCCGCGAGCCAGTCTACAGCATTTCCGGCCCCGCGCAAACGGGAAAATGATCAAAACGTAACCGCCGAGTTCTGGAGCGGCCCTTCATTGTCACACCCTCTCCCCCGGCAAACCGCTCGCCTGCTTCAGCCAATCCACGAACCGTGCCTTGTCCAGCGCGTCCTCCTCGTAGATATCGAGGTACCGCACGTCTTTCTGCTTCGACTCGCCCGGCGGAACCGGCTTCAGCATCGCGCCGCGGAAGAACGCCACCTTCACATACTTGTTGAAGCAGTGAAAGCTGAGGAACCACCCCGCGCCCTCGTCCTTTACGCCGTAGAAGGGCGAGTTCCACTTGACCGCCTTGCGCACGCCCGGCACGACCTCCTCTATCAACGCGTCGAGTCGCCGCCCAACCGCGCGCTTCCACCCCGGCATCGCCGCGATGTACGCCCGCACCGGCGCATCGCCGTACCCCTTCGCGATCTGCGGGTTGCCGCCGGACAGGAGCTTTGGCTTCTGGGCTTTCGTGCTGGGTCTTCTGGCCATACATGCCGCCGACGAATGAGGCCGTCCCTCTGGTCCCATCCTCGTTCTACCAAAACTTCCACCATTGCCGCGCCGCGGGCGCCGCATGCTTATCCGTGGCGGTCGTCGCGCCCATTCCATGATCAGACGCGCTTGAGCTGTAATCTGTTTGATCAACGGTACAGACGGCTTGCAGACCGTTGCTAGGAATGGAGTCAATCGGCCCCAACCCGAGCGCGGTCCACAACGCCCTCGACTCCTCCACGTAGAAGCGGTCGATGTCGATGCCGGCCTCTTCAACAAGGGCTTCACCCCGAAACGACACCTTGCCATCGCTGCTATCGATCATGCGTCGCAGAACGCCTGCTTCGTAGCACGCAAACGTGACCGAGGCACTCACGGTTTCAATGACGAGCGTCAGTACCGTGCCAAGCCGGTTACTAAGCCCTGCCAGCTTTTGCTCATCGGTCGCCAGGGTGTAGGTCCAGTCCATCATCACCGCCCAAGGACCGTCCTGCCAGAAAGCGAAGACCGTGGTTCCGCGCTTCGTCGGACTCCAGTCGGCCGCGGAGACGAACACCTCATGCTTCTCTCTCCAGGCCCACAATGCCTCTTCACTCGGCAGGTTTTCCGAAGCGGTCACTTTGTACTCGCTCCACGTTTGAAGGACAATCTCCCGCAGTTGCGCCACGGGAACTTTCGCTGCAATCAGCCCGATGTGAATTCCCATTGTCCCCCCAACGGCAATCTGGCGGCGACGTCTGCTCGCCGGCTCGTAACGCTATTCATCCTCCCGCTTCACGGACGCACGGTTGCGCGCGGGCCGCGGCTTCGAGCCGGAGCTCGCATTCAGCGCCGCCGCGGCTTTCACCAGCGCCCTGAACGCCGCTTCGTTGATCGTTTCGCCTTCGCGGATGTCGATCGCCCGGCGTGTGCCGCCGCCCAAACCCGCGTTGAAGAGCCCCGCCGGGTCATCCAGCGCGGCGCCTTTCGCGAACGTCAGCTTCACGGCGCTCTTGTACGTCTCGCCCGTGCAGATGATGCCGCCGCTCGACCAGACCGGCACGCCCCGCATCCCGTTCGACGGCTTCCGCCACTTGACTTCCTCGACCGCATCCGGGACGGCCTGCTTGATGAGCATGCGCACTCGAGCGAGCGTGTGGTCGCGCCAGTCACCCGACTCGCCACGCTGCGCAGCAGCGCGCACGGACGAGGTCCCGCCGCCTCGCTTCACCCCGCTCTTCTTCTTGGCTGATGTCTTCTTCATGGCTGATACCGCCGGTGTCGTCTTTCCGTCACGAGCGTTCGCTCCGAACCATCGACCGTTCACACACGCGTGCAGAGCACGCCGTCCTTCTCGACGTCGATCCGCACGACGTACTCGCCGACCCTGTCCTCAACGTAGCCCTTCAGGTCGAATTGCAACGCGGCGCCTTCGAGCGCCGTCACATCGCCCTCGTACACGCCGCCTTGCTTCGTGAGCGCCAGGCACCGCAGCGAACCAGTCCCCGTATGGTGATACAGGTACGCGTCCATCAGGTGCGCCTCCGTGCCAAGCTCACCCGGCCCCACCACCCTCGCATAGATCGCGTCCGCCAGCGGAATCCACTCGAAGGTCGACCGGGTGCGTGGCGTGCCGGCCGCTGCCGACTCCCATGTTCCCAGCAGCGGCACGAACGGCTTCAGGAGGTCCGACGGCCCCGTCGCACCCTCCACCGCGAACGCCCGCGGCGGGTTCGGCGGCTCTGTGCGCACGAGGTCCCACGCGACCATGAACGTGTAGTCCTTGCTCTCCGGCGGACTCGCTTCCAGCAGCGTCGCGCGGTACGCATCGGGACCATCGAACGCCCATTGCAGGCGCAACCGGCGCCTTCCACCCGCCTGATGGAGATCGAAGTCGGATTGCGCGGTCTCACCGCGAAACGTGATCGAGCCCTCCGTGATTCCGCGCGCGAACCGGCTAACACCGAACTCGCGGACCTCCTTGCGGCCGGGGTGCCAGTAGAAGACGTTCAAGTCACGCCACGGATCGCCCGCCGCGTCGTCGCCGTCGAGCATCACCCGCACCGAGTGCCGCCCCGGCCCCCACCGCCACGTGCGGTAGCTGCTCGTGCCGCTCGCGACCGTCATTTTCCACTCGCCGCCCACCATGCGCTCGAACGGCGCCATCGCGGCGGGCGTCGTCGCTTCGCCGCCGACCGACGCGGCCTCCTTCACGCGAGCCTCCGAGAGCGCAGAGACCTCCCTCGGCGCCTCGGCCGCCGTCTTGCTGTCCTGCGCCGCGCTGCAGGCCGCCAACGCGGCAAGAAGCGATACGAAAACGGTGGGTCGGGTTCGCATACGCGGTCCTTGACGTTGCCGCCGGCGCCGCGCGCAGTCTCAGCGCGGCCACCCCGTTCTTCGCCGCCCGCGGCAGCGTGGACATAGCAATCCGGATCGCAACGCACCCGAGTCCTCAGGGTCCGCTACCGTTCGTCCCGGAAGCCGTGGAGCACCCACGGCGCGAGCGGAGAGTCGCGGCCCGCTCGCCGACGCCTTGAACGGCCCACAACGCATCGGAGAACATCATGCACGTCTTCGCCGCACGCACGGCCACGAGGATTCTCTTCGCCTGTATCGCCCTGCTCGCGATCGCCATCACCTTTGCCGCGCCCGCGATCGCCCAAGCGCCCCCGCCCCCCTTCACCGATTCACCCGGCCTGCCCATCGGCGAACCGCAGTCCGCACGCGTCACCGCGCTCATCGACGCCGCGAACTCCGGCGACCGCGCGGAGGCGGTCGCTTTCATCGAGGAGAACCTCACGCCGCGGCTCCGCGAGCAGCTCTCCGACCGGGACCTCGTCCGGTTCCTTCTTGATGTCTCGCGCCGCTTCGGACGCCTCGAGCTGCACGGCCTGCGCACGTACGCACCGCCGCGACCGCCCACCAACCGCACCGTCATCGTGCACAGCGAGCTTCGCGATTCATGGGACGCCTTCCAGATCGAGTTCGAGCCCGATGCGCCGCACCGCATCGACAACCTCAGCCTCCTCCCCGCCCGTCCCCCGGCCGACGCGCGATCGACCGAGCCGCTCACGCTCGAGCAGGCGACCGAGCAACTGAAGACCTACCTCGAACGCCTCGCCGAGGCCGACGCGTACTCCGGCACCGCCCTGCTCGCCAAGGACGGCGAAGTTATCTTCACCTTCGTCCGGGGCGAGGCGAGCAAGGCCTTCGCAGCGCCGAACAAGCTCGACACGAAGTTCAACCTCGGCTCGATGAACAAGATGTTCACCGCCGTCGCCGTCGCCCAGCTCGTGGAGGCCGGCAAGCTCTCGTTCGACGATCCCCTCGACAAGCACCTCGGCCCCGATTGGATCGCCCCCGAGCACGCCGCGAAGATCACGATCGGGCACCTCCTCTCGCACACCGCCGGCCTCGGCAGCCACTTCACCGAGGACTTCTGGAACTCCTCACGCACGCGCTTCCGCAACCTCGACGACTTCAAGGCCCTCGTTGCGCCGCAAGCCCCCGCGTTCGACCCCGGCACGAGCTGGGCGTACAGCAACAGCGGCTTCCTCCTGCTCGGCGCCGTGATTGAGAAGGTCAGCGGCGAGAACTACGACGCCTACGTCGAGACGCACATCGTCAAGCCCGCGGGCATGACCGGCACCGGCTGCTTCGAGATGGACATCGACACCCCGAACCTCGCCATCGGTTACACGCGCGACTTCGGCCCCGGCGACGAGCCGCGGTGGGCCAACAACGTCTTCCTGCACGTCATCAAGGGCGGCCCCGCCGGCGGCGGATTCTCGACGGCCGAAGACCTCCTGCGCTTTGACCAGGCCCTCCGCGCCGGAAAACTCGTGAGCAAGGGCATGCTCGTGACCCTCTGGTCTCCGAAGCCCTCATCACCGACCTACGGCTACGGCTTCCAGCTCGGCGGTCTCCCGGGCGGCCGCGCCAACCGCATCGCCGGCCATGGCGGCGGCTTCAGCGGCATCAGCAGCGTCCTCGACATGCACCTCGATACCGGCTTCACGTTCGTCGCGCTCTCGAACTACGACGACGGCGCGGTCCTCGCCGGGCGCAAGTGCCGCGAGCTCCTCTCACGGGTAAGGTAAAAGGCAGACGAGGGAAAGGCCCCGCGGGCAGCTCGCCCGCGGGGATCTGCGGTCGGCGTACTCGCTTCTCCGCCCGGCGTCAGTTGAGCACGAACGTCAGCGTCGCCGATGAGGCTTGCTCGCGATCCGCGCGACAGCCTCCGCCTTCAGGAAAGACCGGGGGGCGGCTTCCCGCGCCCCGGCCGTGGTTGTCCCGTCGCGGCGGTGCGCCGCTCGCGGGACCGGGGTCAGGGGCAGTCCGCCACAACGTCGAGAATCACGGGCTTCCACCGGGTGTTCATCTCGTACTCCCAGCAACCGACGGAGTTCGCGTCCGACGCGCACACGCCGCACGCGTCGAGGCACGTGACGAAGCCCCAGATGACGATGCCGTCGGCGCCCGCGTAGCGCGACATCCGCACCTGCTGGTCCAAGTTGATGTCGTTGACGGCGGTCTCGAAGTACGGGTTCGGATTTGTGGTGCTGTTGCCGTGATAGAACGGTGCGACGTACGCGAGTATGTCCGGATCGTGGGTCACGCTACCGCGCAAGCGCAGCGCTTCGGCGATGTTCTCGATGATGTACGTCGCGTTGTCGTCGCTGGGGTTCTGCCACGACCCCAGGGTGTTGTCGGGATCAACCGAGTAGTACGGCTGGTAGATCGACGGCACGAGGATGTCGACCTGCTGCCAGAGCCAGATCATCTCGTCGTTGTACCCCTTCTGCGCTTCGGGGTAGCCGACCTGGCCCGGCGGTTCCCAATACACCCGCTGCGGGAACCCGTAGAACCCGAACCGCGCCTCGGGCAGCGCGACCCGGCCGGCGTGCAGGGAGAGCAGATAGAACTCCTTCGCGAAGTGGTCCCAGCTCAGCTTGAGGAAGTCTTCCTCCTCTTCCTCGTCTAACTGCCGGAAGTTGTTGACCCCGGCCGGCGGCGTATAGGCGATCGCCGCGAGGAACTCCTGGTCCCAGGCCGGCGAGTTGATCGCCGCGATAAATGTCTCCCATTCTTCCTGCACCGCGACGGAGTTGTTCTCCCAGACGGGGCGCCAACTTTCATAGTCGATGATCGCGCGCCCCTCGTACGCGGCCGTGAGCCCCGGGCCGTTCGGGTACGGCGTGTACACGAACTCCTCGACCTCGTCCACATGCCTCGCGAGATACTGCTGGTGGTAGGTCTCCCAGTTCGTGTAGATGCCGTTCCTGCCGAACGTCAAGTGCAGGCCTGCGCTCGGGAATATCCCGTAGTGATGCTCGCTCAGGATGACCACGTCCCGTTGCATGACGGCGTCGAGGTCGGGGTCGAGCGTCACCTGAAGCGCCTGGATGCCGACCGCGTTCCAGTGGACCGTGAACGGCGGGCACTGCGTCTCCCATGCGCTCAGCAGCAGGCCTTGGTCGATCCCATCGACCTCCATGTCACCGTTCAGGTCCGCGGGGCACGGTGATGCGCACGGGCCCCAGCTCGCCAGGAGCACGCCGAGGTCGCCGTTGTCGACCACGCAATCGTCGTTGAGGTCGACGTACGTCGCGACTTGCGCGGCCGCCGGCACGACACCGATCAAGATCGCCGCGAGGGCGCAGAGGCGCCGGGCGCGGGGGCGGATCAGACCGAAGTGAGACAACATACTGGCTCCTTTTCCTTGCCGCGAACCTCCCCGTGTGCGCGCGAACCGGCGACACACCGACCGCGACGAGCCACGGGCGAGGGTGCCTACAGGCCGGGCGCGCTCCAGAACTCCATCGCGAGTTCAGGACCGGCGCCCGACGCTCGTGTCGGGCGTACCGCGGGCCGCGGCACGTGGTTGCACGGAATGTCGTCGTCGATGTAACTTCTTGCTTGAAGTAATAACTCGTCGCCCGGTGTCACCTCTCGTAAGGTGCTCCGGTACTTCGGCGCAGTCGGTCGTCGTGAATGTGCACGCGCCGACTCACATTTGAGGTGCATATCCCTCACAGCATCAGACGGGCATGCTCGCTGCCACAAGAATGTGCTCTGATCGAGGCGCATGAATCAATGCACCGTTGGTTGTTCAAACATTCATCCGACCAATCGATCTACACCGGCGCGTACGGCGAGATGCGCCCTTCAACACCTGCCCGTCCTTGTATAGCTTCTTTTTCCGCCGGTCGCGACCGCGCGCTCCCGGTGCTCCGCGTGCCTGATGCCGATCGCCCCGAGCGCGTTGTTCCGCTGCCGGCCTCAACCCGGTCGGCGACATCCAAGCACTGCGCCGGCGGCGTGCTGCACGTCGACCGTGCCGCGGCCGCTGCTTATCCATCAACGCCGACGTCGCAGCAGACAATGCGATAGCCCAGGTCCAGCGAAACGAGACGCAAGAGAGCCCCGTTCCGCTCCGCCCACCGCCCTGTCGAAAGGTCCTCGCGGAGCTTCGCAACGCCCGGCCCGGCGTCAAACCTCGCAAAGCTCGAGATCGCGCCCCGCCGCTCCTCGCTCAGATACAGCTCGGGCCTCCGCCAATACGCGCAAAGAAAACCATCGACGCAGTCATGCGGGATCGGCACCGGCGTCATCCGCACCACGCCGCCCGCCGCACGCTCCAGCATCGCCGCGAGCCTCGCGGCGGTCGGAAAAATCGTCCGGTCGTGCGCCGCGATCTCCGGGAAGTAGTCCCGCGTCAGCCAGAAGGGCGCAGCGTCCGGCGCCTCCGGCACCCACGTGAGCAGCACGATCCGCTTCCGAGCCACCCGCGCCATCTCGCGCAGGCCGCGTTCCAGGTCCGGCCAGTGATGCACGCTCAAGACCGCCATCGCGGCGTCCACCGACGCTGTCGCCAGCGGCAGCGCCTCCGCCGACCCCTGCACGCACGGCGCGGCCTGTGGGGGTCGCGGCCGCTGCCGGATCATCACCTCGGAGGGCTCGACCGCGATCACGCCGCGTCCGGCCGGCTCGTACGAGCCCGTCCCCGCGCCCACATTCACCACGCTCGCGGCGTCGCTGAGGGCCGCATCGATCGCCGCGGCGATCCGCGGGTCGGGCCGCCGGAACGCCGCGTAGCCGCGTCCGATGGTGTCGTAGAGGGCCATGCAAAACGCTATCCGACCACGCCGTCACGCGCCCATCCGCTTTCGACAGCACGCCGGCCGGGACCCAGCGCAGCAGTCACGCCCACGCGGTGAATCTGCCGATTCCAAGAAGCACGCCACGGCCGACGCTCCGGCCACGCGGCAGGACCAGTCCCCCCCGCAGCCACCACCACGGAGACCCCCATGGACTTCCTCATCCACCTCTGGAAACCGATCGTCGCCTCGGGCGTCAGCGTCTGGATCGCCAGCGCGCTCGCCTGGATGGTCATCGGCCACCACAAGAAAGACCGCGACGCGATCCCCGGCGGGGCCGAGGGGGAGCGGGCGTTCATGGACGCCGTCACGCGCCTCAACATCCGCCCCGGCAATTACGGCTTCCCCGACTTCTGCCAGCACGACACCCTGCCCCGGAAGGAGCGGATGGAGGCCCTCAAGGCCCTCTACGACCGCCACCCGCAGGGCCTGCTGCGCGTCTGGGCCCCGACGAACATGGGCCTCAACATGGCCCTCACGTTCCTCTTCTACCTCGTCACGAGCGCGGTGATCGGCTACCTCGCCTGGACCGTCCTCCCGCACGCCGCGACCCCCACCGCGGCGACCGCCGACGACGGCGCGTCCACGTTCTGGAAGGTCTTCCAAGTGACCGGCACCGCCGGCGTCCTCGCCTACTGCTTCGCCAGCTTCCCCAACGACCTCTGGTTCCAGAAGAAACGCCGCGCCATGGCCATGGACTGGCTCGACGGCATCGTCTTCGGGCTGATCACGGGGGCGGTGTTTGCGGGGCTGTGGCCAGGGTGACCGGCGGATTGTCTCTAGGCTCAAACGAAGGGACGAAACCCTGCAAGTGGCCTCGTCCGGCTGGCGACATCGGCCGGCTCGAGGAACCTGCGCTCCCCGTTCAAGTACAATCTGGCCAATGAGTTACTTTACTGACTTGTTTACCGTTGAAACGTATAAAGCGTTCCTCGCTTCTGACCGCACTGTCTCCGGCTTCCGCGAGACGCAGACGGGTATGGCCAAGCGGGTCAAGCGAGGCGACAAGCTCTTGGCATATATCAAGGGACTATCGCGGTGGGCGGCGGTTCTGGAAGTCATTGACGGTCCGACGATCGATCGGACACCGTTGTTCGTGCCTGACAACGATCCTTTCGTTGTTCGATTTCAGGTACGAGCGGTGCCAGCGCTTTCGCTTGAGCACGCGGTGCCGATTCGCGATGACCAAGTGTTCCGTACGTTGAGCTTCACCCATGGCAAGGAAGACGGGTACTGGCTCGGGCCACTCCGCCGGAGCTTGCAGCACATCGAGGACAAAGACGGACGGTTCCTGGAGGACCTGTTGCTGCGTCAGTCGAAATCTCCAAGGACTTACCCGTTGGATCAAGCGGACATTGACCAGTACCGTCCAAAGCACGTTAAGCGTGCCGACGGCACTGTCAGCGTCACGGTGCCTAAAGACGAAGTGGAGCCCGAGCCAGCGACGAGCTCAAAGGCAGGCCGCGATTCAATCAGGAATCAGGCGGATTTGGCGAAACTCGGCGAAATGATGGGTTTCCGCATCTGGTTGCCGCGGAACGATCGCGGCAGTCTTGCAGCATTGGCAGCCGGACAACGGCTCGCTCCTCGATTCACTCCCGCTGAACTACGACGACACCACTTTAGAAACGATCGAGCAAATCGATGTGCTCTGGCTCAAAGGTCGCGCGATCCAGCGGGCGTTCGAGGTGGAGCATTCAACAGCGATCTACTCGGGCCTGCTCCGTATGGCGGACCTGCTCGCGCTACAACCCAACATGAACATCTCCCTACACATCGTCGCACCAGCCGAGCGCCGCGACAAAGTGTTCAGCGAAATTCGCCGCCCGGTCTTTTCGCTCCTGGAGCATCAACCACTTTCGGAGCGATGCACCTTCATTGCATACGAAGACCTTCGAGAGATCATGTCGCTCAAGCACTTAGGCCATCTTTCCGACTCTGTGCTTGAGGAGTACCAAGAGACGGCTCAGGAATAGCGATCGTCATTACTCTGTGCGCCCCCAGATGTTCCTCCGACCCGCCGAACCCCACGACTTCCCTGCGGTCTGGAGCATTCTCCGCCCCATCATCCGAGCGGGCGAGACGCTGGCCCTTGACCGCGACATGAGCGAGGCCGACGCCCTCGCCTCCTGGTGCAAGCCCGAGCACGAGGTCTTCGTCGCCGAGCTGGACGGTCAGGTTGTCGGCACGTATTACATCCGCTCGAACCAGGCCGGCGGCGGACGGCACGTCTGCAACTGCGGCTACGCCGTCAAACCCGCCGCGACGGGCCGGGGCGTCGCCCGCGCCATGTGCGCGCACTCCTTCGACCACGCGCGCCGCCGCGGCGAGCGCGCCATGCAGTTCAACTTCGTCGTCAGCACCAACACCCGCGCCGTCGCCCTGTGGGAGTCCTTCGGCTTCCGCACCATTGGCCGCCTCCCGGGCGCGTTCAACCACCCGGCGCTTGGCTATGTCGATGCGCTGGTGATGTTCCGCGATCTCTAGCCCCGCCGGATGCTCACCGTTGCGCCAAGCGCCGCCGAGACGCGCTCGATCGACTCGCGCTCACGCCGCGCGTACTCCTCGTCCGCCTCGATGATCGGCCGCCCGATGATCTTCTCGAGCCGCTCGCGCGTGAAGACGGGCCGGTTTGCCGCCGTCGCCTTCGTGCCGTACTGGTCGAGGTTCGACGCGAAGATGCCAGCGGCGCTCACGGGGAGGAAGTCCTCGTAGCGGATCCCCTCCACCTCGACGTACCCGAGCTCCACCAGCTCCAGCAGGTCGCGCGTCGGGAGCGACCCCTTCGCCGCGATCCCGGCCGGCGTCGCGTGGAACTCCCCGAAGACCAGCCCCGCCCGCAGCAGCGCGTGCAGCGTCTTCGGGAAGCGGTCGAAGAACTTCGCGTACGCCGCCAGCGCCCCGGCGTGGTCCTTCGCCGGGTCGGGGATCGCCGTCCCCCGCCCCGCCTCCGCCGCGGCGTTGCACTCGTTGTAGAGCGCCCGCCCCGCGGGCGTCGCGGCGTAGAACCGCTGCTCGATCTCGCCGAAGCGGGCGGTGTGCACCGTCTCCGTCACCGTCCCGTCCGGGTTGCGGAAGCGCACCGGCTCCGAGAGGGCCTTGTACGCGTCCTGTCGCAGGAAGATCGGCGTGCCGGCGTCGGGGCCTTCCGTGTAGTCCTTGAACCCGGCGTGGTCCAGCTCGTGCAGAGCGAACTCCGGCGCGCGGAAAGTCTCGAGAAGGCCGTCAATCGTCGCCTTGATCACCTCCTCGCCTGGGTCGCGGCGCTCGAACGCCGCCACCGCCGCGGCGGAAAAGTGCTTGAAGTGCAGCCGCATGGAATCGCGGTCGGCCATCGCGAGGTGCTGCCGGAGCGCGCGGGCCGCGCGGTCGCGGAACTCACGCTCGTCGATCTCGTTCAGGCAGTATTCCATGGACGCGGTGTAGAGGTCCATGCAGAAGGTGTTGGGCGTCAGGTGGTTCAGGTGGTGCGCCTCGAAGCAGGCGATGTCCGCTGCGATCTTGAACCCCGCGGCGCAGAGGTGCTTGTAGAGGGCGTGGTCGCGGGCCGTGCCCGTCCACTTGAAGATGCGCGAGACGCCTTCGGCGATCAGCGCCTCCGCGTCCTCCCAGTTGAGCCCGCCCTGACGCTCCCCCTTCTCGATGAGCGCTTTGGCTTTGTCCGTGAAGACGCGCCGCTGCGCCAGCAACGCCTCGATCCGCGCCCGCGTCTCGTCGTCGAAGTACTCCGTGAGCAGCATCGAGGTGAAGACCCGGTGCTCCGGCCGGTGCCGCGAGCGGTAGGCCGTCGCCACCACCGGCTGGCTCTTCGCGCCCACGCGCGACATGTCGTAGAAGTTGTGCGGCTCCATGCCGAACGCGGCGAACCAGCGCGCGACCCACGAGTACTCCTCGGGCGTCCCGATGCGGATCGCGCCGTGGCGCTCGCCGCTGGTGCGTTCGATGTCCGCCTCGGTCATCGAGAAGCCCGCGTACGCCTTGCCGAGCAGGTCGCAGACCGCCTTGTTGCAGGCGAGGTTGACGCGCAGCGACCGGCCGTAGAGGGGCACCTCCTCGGCGAACGACGCCGAGAGGGCCTTGAAGAGCCGGTCCTGCATGGCGCGGGGGTCGGCGAAGCCGCCGTGGCCGCTGGACGGGGTCGTGGGCCGGGGGGTCGCGATAGCGTCGGTCGGTTTCATCGCACCATTGTTGGATCGCCCTGCGATCGACGGCCGCGGGCGTTCAATCGCCCAGCGCACAGGTCGGACCGGCGCGGTCGTGCCGCTCGATCGATGCCGGCCCCAAAGGGCTCAGTTCCGCCTGCGGCGGCGCAGGCCGACCAACGCCCCGCTCGCAAGCAGCGCCGCCGCGCCGGGCGCGGGGATCGCCGCGCGGAATTCGAGGTCGACCGGCTTGCTGTTCGTCGAGCTGAAGTTGGCGTCGATCTCCGCGTACGTCACCGGGTCGAAGGAGTGCACGTTGGTCGTCAGCCCGTCGATCGCGTAGATCCTCCCGTCGTGCGGGCTCACCGTGATGCCGTGGATGCGGCCCCACCCCGTGCCCGCGAACGTCGCTATCTGGTTCCAGCCGCTGTCGAAGACGTGCGCCATGTTGTCGCCCATGGCGGTGACGATGCGCCGCCCGTCGGGCATGAAGACGATGTCGTTCGTGAAGCCCATCCCCAGGCCCCACTGGTTCACCACCGCGCCCGTAACGCCGTCGATCTCGTAGACACCCGCGCCCGAGGCGAACGAGCAGACGAAGAGGTTGCCGTTGGGCCCGAAGATCATGTCGGCGGGGGCGTTGACGCCCGTGGCGAACGTGCCCAGGTACGCGCCCGTGTCCGGGTCGTACTCGCGGATGTCGTTGGTGCTCATGTCGCCGATGAGGACGGTGCCCGAGCCCGGGCGCCAGACGCCCGCCCACTGCCAGCCCCCGCCGGCGTTGTACGTCTGCACCACCGCGCCCGTGTTGCGGTCCAGCCTGTTGACGCCGCCGAAGGCCGCGCCGACGAGCACGTCGCCCGCCGCGCCGCCGGTGTGGATCGCCATGCGGTTCCCCGGCAGCGGCCCGGTGAACGCGGCGACCGGCGCGCCCGTGACGCCGTTGAACTCGAGGACGAAGCCCGGGGCTTCTTGCGTGGCGTACAGGTTGCCGTCGGTCGCGCTCGCCGCGGGCGCAAGCACACCGAGAGACACGCACGCGTAGAACCACCGCGCGGAATTGGTGTCGGTCATGGCTGCTCTCTCCTCTCGCCCGGCCGCGCGAGCACCGCGGGGCCGGCTCTCTCGCCAGCCAGTCTACCCGAACGTGGGATTCGGTGCAAGACGATTCGGACCGGTTCGCCGCTTTCGCGGGTGAGAGGCCTATCGCTTCCGCCGCACGGGCACGGCGATTTCCGTGTGCACGATCGCCATATTCGCAGCAACGCGATTCACGCGATAGAACTCCAGGCACGGGAGCCCGATGCAGTCGAGCGAGCGGTCGCTGCGCAGGCGCCCAAAGACCTCCGCATACGCCCCGGGAAGGGACGAGAAGGGCCCGACGCTGGTCGTGAACGCGAAGAGCCCTCCCGGGAAACGCTGGTGGGCCACGCGCCCGCCGGAGCGGAACTCGCCGCGCACGCGGATCGCCGCGTCGAAGCGGAGATACTCGGGCGCCGTGATCCCCGGCGCATCGTGCGCGATGCCCATCAGGACGTACGGTCCCGGGATGCTCTGCCGCCGCGCCCAGTCGATGAGCCTGTCCCACAAGCCGATGGGCACGTCCTCGTACGGTCCGGTGTGGCGGATGCACGCCAGCGACATCGGCTGCAGCGTGCGAACGACCGTGCTCGAGAGCGACGCCGGCGCATCTCCGGCGTCAACCCGCTGCGGCACCTCCTGCGCGGCCTTGCGCGAGGCCGGCAGCCTTCCTTTACTCCGGAACTCTTGCGGCGCGACGCCGAAGCGCCGTCGGAACGCCCGGCTGAACGTCTCGTGCCGGGCAAATCCGCAATCGAGCGCGATGTCGAGGATGTCGTCGTCGAGCAACACCAGCCGCAGCGCCGCCCGCTCCAGCCGAAGGCGCGCCGTGTACCGCTTCGGCGTTTCGCGCATCACCGCCGCGAAGCGCCGCGCGAAGTACGGCGCGGAGCAACCCGCCACCGCGGCGAGCGCTTCCAGCGACAGATCGCCGTCGAGATTCGCCTGGATGTGCGTCAGGCAGCGCGTGAGTGCGGCCGGGTCCATATCGATACTCAACCCGCGCCCACCGCGGCGCTCGGGGACACATTGCGGAGCGCGACCTGCGCCCCCGCGTACGCCGCGGCGAGCTTCGTGAGGAGTGAGACGGCGACCAGCACTCCCGTCTTCGTCGTCATCCCTCCCGCCGCCAGCACGATCGCGAGATCGACGACCGCGTACGTCAGCCAGACGACGAGCGCCGCCTTGACGCCCAGCGGCGCGCCCGGCCCGCCCCAGCCGGCGACCCACAGCCCCGCGAGGAACATGAGCGGGATCCCCGCGACGATGCTGCAATATGGAGCCGCGATCTTGATGTGCTCGTTGTAGAACTCCTTCGGGTGGCCCGGGTTGATCAGGTGGCCGTAGACGACCATGTAGAGCACGCTCACGGCGATGTTCACGACCATCACCAGCAGCCCAACGCCGATGAGCGAAGCAAGGCGGACGAGCGTCATGACGGTTCCTCCACGAAGGCGGCCGCGATGACCGCCAGACGGGTCATCCTATCGGCCCGCCGGAACCGCCCTTGACGGTTCTTGCGCGCTCTCGCAACAGTTTGCGCCGCAAAGCAAGCCCCCGGTCGTACAGTCACCCGGCGCTTGCACCGGCGAGGAGCACCGGCACGAATGGCTGGACACCGCATCGGCCCGGAGACGGACCGGCTCATCCTCCGGGCGATGAACACCGACGACGCCGAGGCGTTCTTCGCGCTCAACAGCAACCCCGAGGTGATGCGCCTCACGGGCGAGCCACCACTGCGTTCGATCGAGGAGGCTCGAGCCGCCATCGAGAGCTATCCGGACTTCGAAACGGTCGGATTCGGCCGCTGGGGCTGCGAGCTGAAGACGAGCCGGTCGATCATCGGGTTTTGCGGGCTGAAGCGGCTTGAGGAACTCGATCTTGTCGACGTCGGCTTCCGGTTCACGCCGGAGCACTGGGGCAGGGGCCTCGCGACCGAGGCGTGCGCCGCGAGCATCACCTTCGGCTTTGAGGTGCTGAATCTCCGCAAGATCGTCGGCCTGGCGCTCCCCGACAACGCGGCCTCGATCCGCGTGCTCACGAAGTGCGGCATGCGCAGGAACGGGACCGTCTCGTACGACGGCCACACCGCGTTGCTCTTCGAAGTTCATCGGTGAGCCGGCTGTCCCGCGGGCGCGGCGCCGCGGCGAACGCCATGCGCACCGCGCAGCGTATTCAATGCCGCCCCAACCCCGGCGTGGCCGACCGCGGTACGCTCTCACCCCGTGCCCGCGCAACCGACACGCTGCATATGACTGGCCACCCCGTCCTCGAAGCAACCGGTCTCGAAAAGTCCCTCGGCGGCAAGCCCGTCGTGCAGGGCATCGACCTCACCTGCGCCGCGGGCGAGGTCGTCGGCCTGCTCGGGCCCAACGGCGCGGGAAAGACGACGACGCTCCGCATGTGCTACGGCTACCTACGCGCCGACCGGGGAACCGTCCGCATCGCCGGGCACGACCTGGCCCGTGAGCCCGACCTCGCGCGGCGGCGTCTGGGCGTCTGCACGCAGGACGACACCTTCGACCCGGACTTCACCGTCCGCGGCAACCTGATCCAGACCGGGCGGTACTTCCGCCCACGCCAGCCGGACCTCGCGGCCCGCATCGACGGCGTCCTCGACCGCTTCGGGCTGCGCGAATACGCGGACCAGAAGCCGGACACGCTCTCCGGCGGCTACAAGCGCCGGCTCATGATCGCCCGGTCGGTGATCCACCAGCCGCACGTCGTCTTTCTCGACGAGCCGACCACGGGTCTCGATCCGCAGGCCCGCGTCGCGGTCTGGGAACTCGTCAGCGCCCTGCGCGCCGAGGGGCTGGCGATCGTGCTGACGACGCACTACATGGACGAGGCCGCGAAACTCTCCGACCGCCTGCAGGTCATCCAGTCGGGGAAGGTCCGCGCGAGCGGCAGCCCCGCGGCCGTGCTCGGCGACGTCGTGGGCGAGCACGTCATGGTCCTGCCGGCGGCCGCGCCGACGACCGACGCCGCGCTGGCGTGGTTCCGCAACCCACCGCCACCGCACCGCCCTGCGCGTCCGGCGCAGGTCCTCGGCGACTGGCACGTCGCGCTTGACGGCAGAACGCTCGCCGCGTTCGTCGCGGCGTTCCCCGATCTGCAATACGAAGTGCGTCCGCCGACGCTGGACGACCTCTTCCTCGCGCTCTCCGGAGAGGCTGGCGCATGAGCATCCTCGCCGCCGCGTTGCAGTGGCAGAGCCGCGCCGTCCTCTCGCGCCACGTCCGCGTCCACCTGCGCAACTGGCACACCGTCACGCTCCCGCCCGTGTGCGAGCCGCTCATCATGCTGCTCACCTTCGGGCTCGGGCTGGGGAGCCAGATGGGCACGCTGCGCTGGCAGGGGCACGACTTCAACTACATGCACTACCTGGCGCCCGGCATCCTCGCGTACACCGCGTTCATGTCGTCCTTCTTCCAGTCTCTTTTCGCCGCGTTCATCCGCATGCGCTTCCAGAAAGCGTGGGAAGGGCAACTCACCACGCAGGTGCGGCTCGAGCACGTCGTCTGGGGCGAAGCCTTCTGGGCGGCGACTCTCGCGACCTCCTACGCGGCGGTGGTCTGCGTCGTCCTCGCCTGCTTCGGGCTCGCGGGCCAGCTCTCGCTGCACTGGGAGTGGCTGCCCGTCACGATCCCGCTCCTCTTCCTCACTGCGCTCGCGTTCTCAGCCGTCGGGCTCTTCTTCACCGCGATCCTGCCAAGCATCGACCACATGAGCCTGCCCTTCTTCCTGGTCATCATGCCCATCGGCTTCGCGTCGAGCACGTACTTCCCACTCCCCGACGTCCCGGGCCTGCGCGAAGCCGCGATGCTGAACCCCCTCCACCACCTCGCGGAGGGCCTGCGCTGGCTGCTGCTGACGGGCAAACCGACCTGGCACCTCGCCGCGGCGGCGGGCCTGTGCTCCCTGCTCCTCATCGCGCTGATCCCGCTGGACATGCGCCTGCTGCGGCGGCGCGTCTTCGGAGATAAGTGATCGCTCGGCGGAGACATTGCAGTAAGCCCGCGCCCCCACGACCGCCCAACAAACAACCCGTCGGCTGCGGCCGAAGGGTCTATCGTGGCAACGTCGGCATGACTGGTTCCAGTTGAACCCTTTTCCCGGAGTGTGTTCGATTGGCCCGTTGGTGTGCAGCAGGTACTTTGTCAAGTGGGCAATCGCGACCCCATCGACGGCACGCATTGCAGCATCTCGGCATGAGTTGCGTCTCGATAGGGGCCTCGACCACGGGAGCAGTGTCGCGAGGAGTACGGTGGGTTCTTGACGAAGCGACAGCCGTTGGAGCCGATCTATTCAGATCGGGATTGCGAGCATGACACAGACGCACTTATCCTCGTGGATCACTCCGGTCACGCTCGATTGCCCCGGCGTGGTCCGCACAATTCGCCTGGTTCCGCTGGAGGCTCATCACGCAGCCGATCTCTTCACGGGGGCTGATCGGGAGCTCTTTCGGCACACCATGCAGGCTCCGCCGGAGTGGTCCGTTCGCGGCTTTGAGCTGGAGTTGACGAGGGTCTGCTCTCTTCCCGGCACCGTGGCGTTCGCGATCGTCTTGGCCTGCGATGACCGAAACATGCGAGCGGGGCAGGCGATCGGTCGGACGACGTTCATGGATATCAAGCCAGACCATCGGGGATTGGAGATCGGCCGTACGTGGATCGGGCGCGCGTATCACGGCACGCGCGTCAATCCCGAGGCCAAGTACCTGATGTTGCGACATGCCTTTGAATCGCTCTCACCCACCGCGATCCGTGTGCAACTGACCACCAACGGCACGAATGTGCACAGCCAGGCGGCCATCGCCAAGCTCGGAGCCGCGCGGGAAGGCGTTCTCAGAAAGGCAAGGATCATGCCGGCGGCGCTGGATCGAACGGAACCCGTCATTAGCGATTGGGTTTACTACAGCATCGTCGACGACGAGTGGCCAGAGGTGAAAGCACAGTTGGAGCAACGGCTGAGCCGCATGAGCTAGCGCAAGTCCCGAAGATCGCGGCAGTACACCCATCGCTCGAGGAGCGATCCGTCCGGACCGTGCGGGTACGGAGGAAGCAGCGCATCCCGTTCAGGAGCGCGGCGGAAACCGGTCCGCTCGTAGAGCCGCTGTGCAGCGGTCATCCGCGGTTGCGTCCAGAGCACGAGTGATCGAGCGGCCAGCGGCGGCGCCGCGGCTCGCCGGATGCACTCGGCGACCAGCGCCTCACCGACGCCCTTCCCACGGGCAGACCGATGCACGGCCAGCAGTCGGAACTCGGCCTCTTCCTGCATCGCGACCTGCTTGAGCGGGCTGTCGCGATGGAGCAGGATCACCACGCCGACCACACCCGGTCCCATCTTTGCACAAAGCACGACTCCAGCGGGCTCGAGTTGCTCTTGACAGAAGAACTTGTTGGCCCGTTCCGCAGAAGTGAAGGACTCGCCGACATACACATCGGTAAGCAGTCTTGCGACCGCTGTCCAGTCCCCATGCGAACATGGAGTGATTGCGACGAATCCCTTGGTTGGGCTTTGCATCTTCGCGTCGAGCATGGCTTCGACATCCGTTGCTGATTGGACCTTCGACAGCCTTTGAACCAGTCCGGTTGACAGGAATGCAGGTCGTCAAACTATCGTAATCGCTGCCCTTGGTCACGCACTTCGCAGACTCAAAGTCTGAAGATCGCATGTCGTACGGCTCTAACGGTCCGTAGACGCGCTGTGCGACGGAGGAACCAACAATCTCACGCGCCTGACGCGAAGAGCCTTTCAAATCCAGAGTAGGGAGTGAGCGGGATGACCTCGAAGTGGATGAGGTTGCGACGAGCCAGTGGCAAAGACGCGAGAACCTCTCTCGCGCACTCCGCGTCGGGGCATTCCAGGACAAGCACCGCGGTGTGGCGGTCCGTGCGGAAGTACGCCTCGCGCACGATGCCGGAGAGGTAAAGCTCCCACACGGCCTTGGCCTCGTCCCTGAGGTGAGGGCGAAACGCCTCGGGCGAGGTGCCGGATTCTTCGACCTCCAGTGCGAGTAGCTTCACGGCGAGTGCTCCGCGAGTCGGTGAGGTGGTGCGGTGGCCTAACCATGATTCTATCGAATCGAGTCGGAGTGACCGGACTCCAGTTGGTTTTTTCGCTCGTGCAATACGTGCGTGGCGTTCCGGAATCCTGGCCTTAATCGTCCCTGCGGCGGGCTGTACCCGATAGGGACTGACCGTCATCCCCGCGGCGTGAACGCGGGGGCGGTTGAACAGGGCTTTGCTGCCTGTGAAACGGTGAGGGCGTGTTGTCCAAGCGGCAAGTTGCATCGGCAGCCGCCGATCGTTGCGCCATGCTCACCGAAAATAACTCTGAATACTGTTCTTGACACAGTACTGTGTGCCGCTATACTGTGCGTTATACGGTAATGGGCGGCACATGGCAGAACGAGACAGTACAGGCGTAACCGAACTGCGGCGCGGGGTGCTGGTGCTCGCCGTGCTCTCGCGGCTGCGCACCCCGCAGTACGGCTACTCGCTCCGTCAGGCGCTGGCCGAGGGCGGCATGCCGATCGAAGAGGGCACGCTCTATCCGCTATTGCGCCGGCTGGAGGCGCAAGGCCTTTTGGCCAGCGAATGGAACACCGACCACACACCACGCCGCTACTACCGGCTGAACGCCGAGGGCGAACGGACGCTGGCCGCGCTGACAGAAGCCTGGCGCGACCAGGTACGTGTGATGGACAGATTTCTCGACGGGAGGCGGCGATGAACGCCCATGACGTGATCGAGTCCTACGTCCGCGATGTGGCGCGCTACCTGCCGCGGGAGAAACGCAACGACGTGGCGTTCGAGCTGCGGTCGCTGTTAGGCGATGAACTCGCCGCAAAGGCACAGGCTGCGGGCCGCGCTCCCGACAAGGCGATGGCGATGGACCTGCTCAACGGCTTCGGCCGGCCCGCGGAGGCTGCAGGGCGTTACTTCCAGCGACCGGCGGTGATCGATCCGACCGATACGCATCACTTCCTGATCTGGACGCTCGCCGCCGCCATTACCGTCTCCGTCCTGTCGAGGACGAGCTGGACCGGGGCGACGAGCGCCGGCGGCCTGTTCCTGCAATGCTTGGGCGCGCTCGTGGTGGTCTTCGCGGCGATGGGATGGTGGCGGCGGCGCCGGCCTGACGCTTCAGGCTGGAGGCCCAAGCGCGGGCAAGATTGTATGCCCCGCGGGCTCGCGGCGCTCGCCATGACGGCCACGCTGATCTTCCCGGTCTTTATGTACGCCGCGCCGCAGACGTTCGTGCGGATCGTGTTCCTGGGAACACTCCCGACCGGCGGAGTCGAGCTCACGGAGGCCTTCAGCCAGAGCGGGCTGCGCGCAATTACCATGACGCTTCTGGTCCTGCTGGCCGCGATGTACACCGCGATCGGTGTGCAGGGCAGGGGGCGGCCATGGACGGGTTGGACGAGCGTCGTGTTGCACGGCGCCCTCGGCCTGCTGCTCGTGGGCCACGCCGCGCCGACGGAGCCGTTGCCCGCGAGCGAGACCGTTCACGTCTTCCAATCCGCGGAGTCGAACGCCGTTGCTATGCCGATCTTCGGCGCGGTCGGGGCGATGCTCGTGCTCTGCGCGCTCTACGACGCATACCGCGAGTGGTGGCGCGTCAGCCCCGCTCCGGCACTGGAGAACCGGGGCTGATCGCGCCGGCGCGTTGAGCCGCCCCGGCCCGCCTGCGAGCCGTTTCTGACGGACCGTCAACAGCGGCCGCCGCGCGATCACCGCGCGCGGTCCGCCGGAGGAGATGCCCGAATGTCGGATCGAACAGCACCCGGTGATCGCCGGCACGACCTGGACGCGCTGCGAGCCTTCGCGATGCTGCTCGGCATCGCCCTGCACGCGGCGTTGGCCTACTCCGGGGCCGGATGGGTTGTATCCGACGACAGGGTCTCGGTCGGACTCGGCATGCTCGTTCCGGCGATCCACGGCTTCCGAATGCCGTTGTTCTTTCTCATCAGCGGGTTCTTCACCGCGATGCTCTGGCGGCGGCGCGGGCTGGAGCACCTTCTGTCCCAACGGGCCCGCCGAATCCTGCTGCCGCTCACCTTGGGCTGTCTGACGATCGTCCCCGCGATGTGGGGCGTGACGAGGTGGGCGGTCTCGCAGCAGACCGTGCAGGTACGAGAGGCCGCGGGGGAGCGTGCTCCCCGAGAGCGGGCGCCCACGCCCGGCATCTGGACTGTCGCGGCGTACGGCGACATGGAAGGCCTGCGAGCGTACACGGCGGACTCCGAACTCCTGAACACACCCGATCCGACCTTCGGCGTGACGCCTCTTGGCTGGACCGTGATCAGAAACACACCCAACGCCACGGAGTACCTCCTCGAAGTCGGCGCCGACCCCAGCGCCCGATATCAAGACCGCAACACGCCCCTGCACACCGCGTGCTTTTTCGGACGCTCCGAAGTCGCGGAACTCCTGCTCCGCGCGGGCGCGGACCAGACCGCCGCCAGCGCCACCGGCGATCCACCCGTCCACGCGATGAGTCATGACCGGCACACGGTCGAGCTCATCGCCAACATACTCAAAGTCCCCATCGATTACGACGAGGTGACCGCCGGGCGCGACCGCATTCGCCGGATGCTCGAGGGCGCCGACGTCGCTCGATCCAAAGCCACGCCCCGTTCGCACGCAGGCGAAAGCTGGCCCGCATGGCTGCGTTCCCAGCTCCGGAGCGACGTTTTCTTCCAACACCTCTGGTTTCTGTGGTTTCTGTGCTGGTTGAACGCGGGCTTCGCGCTCGTGGTCCTGCTGGCCCGGGTCCTGCCGAGCGTCAAACTCCCCGCGGCCTTGGTGGGCCCGCCGCGCTGCCTCCTCTGGCTCGTGCCGCTGACCCTGCTCACGCAGTCGCGGATGCACGTCGATGGCGCCGTCCCCGGTTTCGGCCCCGATACCTCCGCGGGGCTGGCACCCGCGCCGCATGTGCTGCTGCACTACGCGGCGTTCTTCGGCTTCGGCGCGGTTACGCACTGCGCGCGCGGACCGAGCGCAAGGCTCGGGCGCTTCTGGTATGCCATGCTGCCGATCGCCCTTGTGGTGCTTCCCTTCGGCTTGATGTTCGGATACAACGCGGCCGGCGCTGCCGACATCATCGCGCACGCGGGCGCTCGGCGCTGGGTCTCCTGCCTCCTCCAGGTGCTCTATCCGTGGCTCATGACGCTCGGGCTGCTCGGCCTCTCCGAGTCGATGCTCGCAAAGGATCGACCCTGGTTGCGGTACCTATCGGATGCGTCGTACTGGCTCTACCTCGTGCACCTGCCGCTCATCATCGTGGGTCAGGCGCTGCTCCTGCGGACAGACCTCCCGCCGTTGGCGGAGTTCGCCCTTCTCACCACAAGCACTACAGCGGCACTCCTTGTTACCTATCACGTCGCAGTCCGGTACACACCGATCGGCGCCCTGCTGAATGGCAAGCGAGCACGACCCCCGGAAGGTTCAATTTCAACCCCAAACCGCGAGGGTGAAAGGACGCGGCCGAACATTTCATAAATGCAAACGGCCCCAGCAAGTGCCGCGGCTATGTCCGCCAAAGTCGGGGTGACTGAATTTGAACGAGCGACCTGTTGCCGCGGCATCGAATCAGGACCAATCACTCCGCGCGAAGTACGGCCTCCCAGGCTCGCTTTGCAAGAACCTGTAAATCAGCCGCGCGCACCGCATGACGGCGGCACCGCGTCCGTTCCAAATTTCGACGCGCTTCAGAGTGTCAACTCGCCCCACAACGAACGGTTTGTCCAAGAAGTCACCGGACACACAGTCGCAGTGGACAAACACCATCTCCAAGCACACGCCGAGCGGCGAGTCACACTTGTGAAGCACGTAGATGTTCTTCCGGTCGTACCCGGACCTGCAGATGTCGCTGGGAAAGTACGGCGCATCCCGGAACGTTCCGTAGTACTCGATCGTGAATGAGTCGATCCAGCAGACTGATTGCTCAAGGCCGTCAAGGTCCGCCTGCGAATCAACGCTGATCCATGGCATTGCTTGCACGGCTTCCCTCCCGCTCTGCGGGCGGCGCTGCAGAGCCGCCCCACCGCACCCCCAACAAAAAACCCTTCGGCTTACGGCCGAAGGGTCAATCGTGGCAAAGTCGGGGTGACAGGATTTGAACCTGCGACCTTCTCGTCCCGAACGAGACGCGCTACCAAGCTGCGCTACACCCCGTGATGTCCCGCATTGTACGCCGCGGTGGGCTCTCCGGCGACCCATCCCCTACCAGTCCACCCACGCCCCCTTGCTCGCGAGGCACCGCTCCACGAAGCGGACCCCCCGGACCCCGTCGACGATCGTCGGATGCGACTGCTCCCCCGCTGCTGTCTTGCCTTCCCGCCTCGCCCGGATCGCCCCAAACGCCCAGCGATACACGTTCGCGAACGCCTCGATGAACCCCTCCGGGTGGCCCGAAGGCAGACGCGTCCCCATGCCCGCCGGCCCGCCCGCACCCGCGCGGGTCAGCACGCGCGTCGCCTCTCCCTCCGCGCTCACGCGCAGCTCGTTCGGGTTTTCCTGCCGCCATGCGACGCTGCCGCGCTCGCCGTAGACGCGGATCGCCAGCCCGTTCTCCTCCCCCACGCACACCTGCGACGCCGTGAGCACGCCCCGCGCCCCGCCCCTGAAGCGCAGCAGCACCGACGCGTCGTCATCCACCGTCCGCCCCGCCACCGCGCTCCGCACATCCGCGCACAGCGACTCGACCTCGAGCCCCGTCACGAACGACATCAGGTTCTCCGCGTGCGTGCCGATGTCCCCCAGCGCACCCGCGCCCGCGAGCGCCGGGTCCGCACGCCACGCCGCCTGCTTCTGCCCTTCCGCGGCGAGATTCGTCGCGAGCCACCCCTGGTAATACTCGACCGCGACCCGCCGCACCGCGCCGAGCTGGCCGCCCCGCACCATCTCGCGCATCGCCCGCACCAGCGGGTAGCCCGTGTAGTTGTACGTGACGCAGAACACCACGCCCGTGCGCGACACCTCGCGCTCGAGTTCCTCCGCCTCCGCGAGCGTGCGCGTCAGCGGCTTGTCGCAGACGACGTTGATCCCCGCCTTCGCGAACGCCGCCGCGACCGTCGCGTGCAGGTGGTTGGGGGTCACGATCACCGCCGCGTCGATGCGCTCGCCCGCGGGGAGCGCCCGCTCGCGCTCGACCATCTCCTCCCACGTGCCGTAGACGCTCTTGAGCCCCGCCTCTCTGCCCGACTCGATCGCCCGCTCGGGCGTCGAGGAGAGGCACCCGGCGACGAACTCGGCCTCGCCGTCGAGCGTCGCGGCCATCCTGTGCACCGGGCCGATGAACGCACCGCGCCCGCCGCCGACCATGCCCAGACGTAGACGTGGCTGCATCGCCCGACTGTAGAGCCGGGTGGACGCGCCCCTGAGCTGTTCGCGCCGCTTACCGCGGCTTCACCACGCGACGGCCCACGGAGTAGTACGTGAACCCCTCCGTCTCCATCGTGCCGAGGCGGTAGAGGTTGCGGCCGTCGAAGATCACCGGGCTCTTCATGAGGCTCCGGACCTTGTCGAAGTCCGGGCTCTTGAACTCGTCCCAGTCGGTGGAGACGACCAGCGCGTCCGCGCCCTTGAGCGCGTCGTACATGTTGTCCACGATCGTCGCGATCGGGCCCAGCTCGGCCTTGGCGTTCTCGTTGGCCACAGGGTCGTAGCCCACGCACGCCGCGCCGTAGCCGTTCGCCTTGCGGATGAGCGTGAGCGCCGGCGCCTCGCGGATGTCGTCGGTCTTGGGCTTGAAGGCGATGCCCCAGAAGGCGATCTTCTTCCCCTGCATGCCCGCCGCGCCGCCGCCGACGCCGGTCTTGCCGCCGAAGTGCCCGACGATCTTGTCGAAGAAACGGTCGCGCTGGCGCTGGTTCACCTCGTGCACGGCCTTGCTCAGGCGCGCCTCGATGCCGCAGTGGTCGCCCATCATGATGCAGGCGAGCGTGTCCTTCGGGAAGCACGAGCCGCCGTAGCCCAGGCCGGGGTACAGGAACGCGTTACCGATGCGCTTGTCGGAGCACATGCCCTCGCGCACGCGGTTGATGTCCGCGCCGTACGCCTCGCACAGGTTCGCCATCTCGTTGATGAACGAGATCTTGGTCGCGAGGAAGTTGTTGGCGCAGTACTTCACCATCTCCGCGCTGGGGATGTCCATCAGGTAGATCGGGTGGCCGTTGCGCACGAACGGGTCGTACAGCTCCTTGAACATCTCGCCCGTCGCGGCGTCCTCGACGCCCACCACAACGCGGTCGGGCTTCATGAAGTCGTCGATGGCCGCGCCCTCTTTGAGGAACTCCGGGTTGTCCGCCACCTTGAACGGGATCTCCGGGCCCACCCTCGCGCGGATGCGGTCGCGCACCGCGAGCGTCGTCCCCACGGGCACCGTGCTCTTCATCACGACGACCTTGGGCTGCTGCTTGGGGCCCAGCTCCTTGAGCATGTCGGCGATGTCGTCCGCCGCGCCGTAGACGTACTTGAGGTCCGTCTGCCCGTTCTCGCCCGTCGGCGTGCCGACGCAGATGAAGATCATCTCCGCGTCGCGGTACGCCTGCTTCTTGTCGAGCGTGTACGCGAGCCGCCCGGCCTTGGCGTTGTGCTCCATCATCTCCTCGAGGCCGGGCTCGTAGATCGGGCAGACGCCCTTCTTGAGCTTCTCGATCTTGCGCGGATCGACGTCGAGGCACGTCACGTCGTTGCCCGTGTTGCTGAAGCACACGCCCGTCACCAGCCCCACGTACCCCGTCCCGACCATCGTGAGTTTCATTGAACCCTCTCCGTCCGCGGCCCACGGGGGCCGTCAAAGGTGCAAGAATCAGCCCCTCGCCACCCGGTGCCGGACGTTCCGGTGATTCGGGGGCAGAGTATAAACCGCCGGCGCTCCGCGCAGACGCTCTCGGCCATCTTCTCGGCACGCCGGCCGCCCTTCTTGACCCCGTCTCCGCAGGACGCCCCCACGATGCAAGGACGAGCCCGCTCACCCCAACTCTCCCGCGCCAACGCCGACCGCCACGAGCTCTACACGCTCGCCGTGCAGTCGCCCGACGCGGAGATCGACTTCGTCACCAGGATCTTCCGCAAGCTCCGCGGCCGCCCCCTCCGCCGCCTGCGCGAGGACTTCTGCGGCACCGGCGCCACCGCCTGCGAGTTCGTCTCGCGCCACGCGGACAACCACGCCGTCGGGCTCGACCTCGACACGCGCACCCTCGCGTGGGGGCGGGAGCACCGTGTCGGCAAGCTCGCCGGGGACGCTCGCGACCGCGTGAACCTCCTGCGCAGCGACGTCCGCACCCCGCCGCGCGGGGCGCGGAACGTGGACGCCGTGCTCGCGATGAACTTCAGCTACTGGATCCTCTCGGACCGCGGGTCCCTGCTCGGCTACTTCAAGACGGTGCGCGACTCCCTCGCGCCCGACGGCCTCTTCTTCCTCGACACGTACGGCGGCTACGAGGCGAGCAAGGAGATGCAGGAGCGGCGCCGCGTCTCGGCCGGCCGCGGCAGGTGGTTCAAGTATGTCTGGGACCAGGCCTGGTTCGACCCCCTCTCGAATCACATGAAGTGCCACATCCACTTCGAGTTCGAGCGCGGGCCCGCCTGGAACAAGGCCTTCACGTACCGATGGCGGCTCTGGAGCATCCCCGAGACCCGCGAGTTGCTCCTCGAGGCCGGGTTCAAGCGCGTCACGATCTACTGGGAAGGGGACGACAACAAGGGCGGCGGCAACGGCGTCTTCACACCCCGCAAGGTCGGCGAGCAGTGCGCGTCCTTCATCGCGTACATCGTGGCGGAGAGGTAAGTCCGCAAGCCGGCAAGTGCGCAAAGCGGCAAATGAAGAGGGCGAGCGGCGGTTGGACGCACGACAGGCCCCCCGCACTTGCCGTTTCGCCGCCTTTCCGGTTTGCCGCTTTGGCCCCCCCTCCCGCCTACCCTACCTCTCCCGCTGAACACTGCGCACGCGCAGGGCCCCGAGCCCCGCGTTGTGCCGTCAATGGAGATCGCATGTCCCACGACCCGCTCGATATGGTCATCGGCTCGACAGACACCGCCCGACGCGATGCGCAGGCCGCCGGCCGCCACCTCGCCGTGGCCGCGCAGGCCGAGGCCGCCAACGACCGCCCCGCCGCCGTCGGTGAGCTCCGCAAGGCCCTCGCCGCGGACCCGGACAACGCCCTCGCCCTCTTCAAGCTCGCGTACCACCTCGACCTCATGGGCGAGGAGGACGAGGCCCTCAGCCTCTACGAGCGCTGCATCACCCGCCAGCCCGCGCACGTCAACGCCCTCATGAACCTCGCGGTGCTGTACGAGGACCGTGGCGAGCACAGCGCCGCGGAGCGCTGCCTCAAGCAGATCCTCGAGAGCTGCCCCAACCACCTCCGCGCGCGCCTGTACATGAAGGACGTCGCGGCGAGCAAGGAGATGGTGGTCGAGGAGGAGCAGGACCGCGACATCTTCAAGCGCAAGGCGCTCCTCGACACGCCGGTGACGGACTTCGAGCTCTCCGTCCGCGCCCGCACCTGCCTCAAGAAGATGAACATCCGCTCGCTGGGCGACCTGCTGCGGATCACCGAGGCGGAGCTGCTCGCGTACAAGAACTTCGGCGAGACGAGCCTCGTCGAGATCAAGAAGATGCTCCAGGCCAAGGGCCTCAAGCTGGGCCAGGGCCTCGAGGACGCGCACCGCGCCGCCCGCCGCGCTCTGATCGAGCAGTACAAGGGCACGGGCAAGGAGACGGTGCTCGCCAAGCCCGTCACCGACCTCGCCCTCTCCGTCCGCGCCCGCAAGGCGCTGCAGCTCCTGGGCATCCAGACGCTGGGCGACCTCGCGAGCCACACCGAGGCCGAGCTCATGGGCATCAAGAACTTCGGCGCCACGTCGCTCAAGGAGATCCGCGAGCGCCTGTCGGAGCACGGGCTCGAACTCCGCCGGCTGGACCGCTGAGCGGTTGTCGAAGCCGGATGACGCACCCGGAAGGACCGGCCCCGCGGCCGGTCCTTTTCACTCCGGCACCCGCATGTTCGCTCCGCGCCCCGCGGATCCTCACCCCGCCGCCCGCGCCTCTTCCTCCTCCGGCGCCGCGAGCGGCTCCAGCGTCGGCGGGCGCACGCCGTAGCGGATCAGCACCAGCGTCTGGTCGTCGGACTGCTTCCCGAAGCTCTCGCAGCGCTTCGCCAGCGCGTTGAAAATCTCCGGCAGCGGCGCGTCGATGCGCGACGCGAGCACCTTGCGGATCAGCGGCATCCCGATCTGCTTCCCCGCCCTGTCCTGCACCTCCACCAGCCCGTCCGTCAGCAGGGCCAGCGTCTCGCCGGGCGCCAGGTGCAGCCGGTTCGTGCCGTACCGCTCCTCTGACTCGACGCCCAGCGGCAGGCATTCGTTGTGCACGTCGCACCCCTTGGGCGACGCCGGGTCGAGCCGCAGCAGCGGCAGGTGCCCGGCCGATGCGCACTCCGCGCTCCCGTCCTCGTGCACGCGCACGGCCAGCGCCGTCACGAACATCCCCGGCCGGTTCAGGCTCAGCACCATCTCGTTGATCTCGCTCAGCAGCCGGTCGAGCGTGATCTCCTGCCGCAGCCGCACGCGCAGCGCGCCCTTGATCATCGCCATCAGGATGCCCGCCCCCACCCCGTGCCCCGAGACGTCGCCGATCACCACCGTCACGCTGCCCCGCTCGTGGAAGACCTCGATGAAGTCCCCGCCCGTCGACGAGCACGGCACGCTCCGCCCCCAGACGCTGATCGGCCCGTGCGCGACGCTCACGTCCGGCACCAGCGCCTCGTGCATCCGCCGCGCCACCGCCTCCTCCGCCGTCTGCGTCGCGCTCGCCCGCTCCAGCCGCCGCACGATCCGCGCGCCCGCCAGCAGCACCCCGAAGAGCACGACCTGCAGGAGCGCGGTCGCGACCCACGAGCCCCCGCTCGCCGGCCCCGCGCGCACGCCCAGGCCGTTGTCCAACCGCACGAACAGCTCGCGCGGCGTCAGCGTGCACGCCGCCAGCGCCGTGTACCACGCCGCGAAGACGATCAGCACCATCGCGCTCGCCGGCCCGATCGGCAGCATGCCGCGCTTCCACGCGACCGCTCCAAGCGACCCGAGCACCCCCGTGATCGCGGCGCAGAAGATGCTGTAAAAGAGCACGCCCTCGCCGACCGTCGGCGACTGCACCAGCGCGAACGCCGCGCCGAAGAACCACGCCGCGCCGCACATCACCGCGACGGAGGCGTCGTCCGGCGGCGCGTGCTTGCGTTGGGCGTCCCGGCGCATGGCACCAATATACCGCAAACGCCCGCGGCGGTAACCGGAATCTGTGTTTCACGCTACTGGAAACGGGCGACGAGCTCCAGCACCTTGGGCTGGTTCTTCTCGATCTGCAGCGACCGCCGGAGGGACCGGAGCGCGTCGCGCTTCAAGGCCTCGTCCTCCTGCCCGCCCGCCATCCAATCCCGCAGTAGGCACACCCCCACGCCGTTGTGGGCCGGGTAGTGCCGCTCGTCCAGCTCGACGGCCTTGCGGAACGCGCCGAGCGACCCCTCGTAATCCCCCACACGGAAGAGCCCCGACCCCATGCGCTCGTACGCCGCGGCGCTCGGCTCGAGACGGATCACCTCCTGCAGGGTGTTCACCATCTCGTCGTACCGCTTCATCCGGCCGTACGCGTCCGCGAGGTTCAGCAGCAGCGGCGGAGACAGGTCCGTCAACTCCGCCGCCTGCTGGAATTCCGTGATCGCGTTTTCATACTGCCCCAGGGCCGCGTACACCGCGCCGAGATTCGTGCGCGAGGGGCCGTCGTTGGGGTTGAGCTCGATCGCCCGCTGCGCGTACGGGAGGGCCTCGCCCGGCTCGCCCGCCTGCAGGTACGCCACGCCCAGGTTGCTGTTGGCCTGGAAGTCGTCAGGCCGCAGGCGCAGCGCCCGGAGGTACTGCCGGATCGCCTCGTCGAGCCGCCGCAGTTCCTGCAGCGCGACGCCGTACCAGAACTGCGCGCTGAAGTTGTTCTCCTCGAGGCGCGCCGCCGTGCCGAAGTTCTCCGCCGCGGCCTCGATGTCGCCCCGTTTCAGGTTGATCTCGCCCGCGCCCATGTGCGCGCCGACGAGGAGCGGGTTCTCCATGATCGCCCGCTCGAACTGCGCCAACGCCTCTTGCTCGAGGCCCTGCTCCCGCAGGATGCGCGCGCGGTTCATCGTGTCCGTGCCCGCGGTCTGCTGGTCGGTCGGCACCCGACCCGCACGGCTCTGCTTGCTCTTGTTGCCGGGCGCGGGGCGGTCGAGGAATCGGCACGCGGGCGTCGCCGCGAGAACACCGGCAAGGATCGCGATCGCGAAGCAGCGGTGCGGGGCGGTGCGCATGGTGGGAAGGATCGTTGTGCCGGGCCTCTGCATGGACAAGTATTCCTTGCTCGCGGGCGGCCCGCGCCGACATGAAGCCTTCTGTACTCCGGCGGCGTTGGGAAAGATCGACGCATCCGGCACGTCATTCTTCGGCTCAACGCCCCAGAACCGTGAGCCGCGGCCCGGCCGGGCGTCAAAGCCCGGCGCCGACCCGCTTGCCGGGCGCTTTCGCGACGGGTTTCTTCACGGCCGCGGCGCGGATGTTGCGCGTCGGCGCCGTCGGAGTCTCCTCCATCAACGCCCGCAAACGGCGCAAGTTCATGGCGTCCAAGCGCTTCGAGACGGGCACCCCGCGCGCCTCCTTCGCATCCTCCTTCGGGGTCTCAAGGATCTTCGGCACCGCCGCGAAGCGCGGGTCTCGCACGATCGCCGCGAAGCCGGAATCCGCGAGCCGCGTCTCGGAGAACACGGCGGCCTTCGCCGGCTTGGCGTTGAGCGGCGGGGACCCGCCCACGTGCCCCTCGCCGATGTGCTCGTGCCGGTCGAGATGGCTGCAGCACTTGCCCTTGCTGTCGTTGAGGTGCCAGACCTTCAGGTTCGAGGCGCCGCACAAGGCATCGAACTCCGCGAGGACCTCCGCCGCGCTCGCGAGCGTGCCCATGTCGTACCCCGCGGCGTGCAGGTGGCACGTGTCGAGGCAAAAGCCGACCCGGCCCGCGTCGCCCGTGCGCTCGGCGATGCGCGTGCGCAGGGTTGCGAGGTGCTCGAACCTGCCGCCGATGTGGCTCCCGGAGCCCGCGGTCCCTTCCAGGCAGACGACGGTGCGGCAGCCGCGCGTGCGCGTGAGCAGCGTCGCGTACGCCTCGACGATGCGCGCGATGCCCTCCTCCAAACTCCAACCCACGTGCGAGCCCGGGTGGTGCACGAGCAGCGGGATCGAGAGCGCCTCGCACCGCTCGATCTCGACCGTCATCAGGTCCACAGACTTGCGGAACAACTCATCGTCGCGGCTGGCCATATTGATGAGGTAGCTCGCGTGGCTCACCGTGCGGTCCTGCCACCCGAGTTCCCCGAGTTCATCGAGCCAAGCGCGCACCGCGCCGGGGTCGAGCGGCGGGACATTCCACTGCTGCTGGTTCTTGGTGAAGACCTGGACCGTGTCGAACCCGAGCGCCTTGGCCTCGGTCAACGCGTTGACCATGCCCCCGGCGACGGACAAGTGGCTGCCGAACATAGGGAACGGTAGCCAGCCGGTACGAGTTCACCGCAGAGAGCGCAGAGAAGAGGAATGAACTGAAGAACTGCGCCCACGCGCACTCTTCAAACCAATTTTCTCATCTTCCTCTGCGACTCTGCGGTGAATCTTCTTACCCGTACCCCAGCCGCTCGAGATCATCCTCGTCGAGCCCGAACTGGTGCCCGATCTCGTGCAGCAGCGTGATCCGGATTTCCTCCTCGATCCTCGCCTTCGCGCCCCCGCCGTCCCACCCGCCCGCCTGCGCGACGATCCCCTCGCGGTAGAGCTGGATCTCCGACGGCAGCTCCGCGTCGTGCTCGACGCTCCGCTCGGTGAAGGCCCGCCCGGTGTGCAGCCCGCACAGCTCGTCGGCCTCATCCGCGGTCATCCCGAACTCCTCGAGCACCTCGCGCGACGGCAGGTCGTCCACCACCACCGGCACCTCGTCGAGCAGCGCCCGGACTCTGTCCGGCAGCGCCGCGATCACGCGCTCCAGCATGGCGTCGAACTCGTCGCGCCGCGCCCGCTTCACGCCGACCTTCCGCCCGTGACTTCGCTCAGCGTCAGCGGCGGTTCGAGGATCACGCCGCGCAGGCGCCACACGTCCACCGCGACCCCGACCAGCCCCACCGTGAACATCGCGCTCCCGACGAGGATGAAGAGGTCGCCGAACATGCGCAGCTCCTCCGCGTACACCCCGCCCCACGCCGTCGCGCCGATCACCAACGCGTCGCCGATGCTCCACACGGCCACCACCGCCGCCAGCGCAGCCATCGTCTGGCGGTCGACGCGCCCGGTCCGCATCACGAACGACCGCGACGCCAGCAGCCGCGCGTTGGGCCGCAGGCACACGATCACCGCCGCGATCAGCGCGCCGCACGAGAGCCGAAGCCAGCTCCGCTCGCTCGCGGCCTCGCCGTCGCCGAACTGATACGCCGGGTAGAAGCCGGCGTCGAAACCGGCGTGCAGCCGCCACAGCCGCCACGCGAGCGGCACGTACAGCCCCGCGCCGACCGCCGCGAGCACCCTGCCCCGCCGCGGCAGGCCTTCGTGCGGTTTGACGAGCGCGAGCGCGCCGACGCCCGAGAGCACCGCAAGCGCGGCGACCGCCATCCCCGCCTGCGTGCGCCACGCGGGCCACACGCCGGTGAGTTCCGACACGCGCAGCACCCAGACCACCAGCGAGGCGAGCAACGCCCCCGACACCCAGAGCGTGAGCCCGGCCGCGGTCAAGCCCGGCCGCGGGACCGGCCGCAGCTCGTGCGCCAGCGGGTCGAGCACGGCGAGCAGGCTCGCGCGGACGGGCGTGCCGCACTCCGGGCACCTCGCGGTGATCGACAGCCCCCGGAGGTCGTACTTGCAGCGCGCGCAGGAGATCCGGCGCGCAAGATCGGGTGCGATCTCACGCCCGTCGCCGGCGTATGCCAGCGGTGCCTGGGCTTGTGCGTCGGGTCGCAAGTGGGGTGGGGCTCCGCGTTGAGTGGCCCGAGCAAGGCCGGGGGAGCAACAGCATACACGCCGCGCCAATCCCCGGCGGCCCGTCCGAGGCCCCGCCCATAGCATTGCCCCGCGCGGGCGGTTGGCCACCGAACGCGCCTCGAACACCCCCATGAACCCCACCCTCGGCGCTCTGCGCGACAACATCGCCCGCATCCTCTTCGGCCACCCGCAGGCGATCGAGCGGGTCGTCTGCTGCCTGCTCGCCCGCGGCCACGTGCTCATCGAGGACGTCCCGGGCGTCGGCAAGACCGTCCTCGCCACCGCGCTCGCCCGCAGCGTCGACTGCACGTACGCGCGCATCCAATTGACGCCCGACACCCTCCCCGCCGACGTCCTGGGCGTCAGCGTCTACGAGCGCACGACCGGCGAATTCGTCTACAAGCGCGGGCCAATCTTCGCCAACATCGTCTTGGCCGACGAGATCAACCGCACGCCGCCCCGCACGCAGGCCGCGCTCCTGGAGGCGATGGCCGAGGGGACCGTCTCCGCCGAGGGGCGCGTCCTGGACCTGCCGCGCCCGTTCATGGTGATCGCGACGCAGAACCCCTTCGACTTCGAGGGGACGTACATGCTCCCCGAGAACCAGCTCGACCGCTTCCTGATGCGCCTCTCGCTGGGCTACCCCAGCGCCGTCGACGAGCGCCGCGTCCTCGAAGAACGCCCGAGCAACTCGCCCCTGCACACGCTCCGCCCCGCCGTGACGCGCGATCAGGTCATGGAGATGCAGGACGCCGTGGACCGCGTCCGCGTGGACCGCTCCCTCCTCGACTACGTCGTTGCGCTCGCCAACGCCACCCGCGCGAGCGAGGCCCTCCTCCACGGCCTCTCCCCGCGCGGCTCCCTCTCGCTCACGCAGGCCGCCCGCGCCACCGCCTTCTACCGGGGCCGCGAGTACGTCATCCCCGAGGACATCGTCGAGAACATCCAGTCGGTCTGCGCCCACCGCGTCATCGGCCGCGCCGGGGGCGGCCGCCTCGACGCCACCGCCGAGATCCTCGACGACATCGTGCGGACTGTTGCGAGCCCGAGCTGACCATGCCCCGCGACGTCACCCATCACGCCGCCGCGCCGATCAAGATCGACCCCGCGCTCGCCCCGGGCGCGACGCCGCCCGCGCCCAACGTCGTCCCCTGGCCGCGCGACGACCAGGGCAACCTCAAGCCCGTCTTCGTCTGCGCCTGCGGCCTCTCGGCGAAGTTCCCCTTCTGCGACGGTTCGCACAAGGCCTGCCGCGACGAAACCCCCGGCGTCGTCTACCGCTACGAGAACGGCGAGCGGCGCGGCGGGTAAGTCCGTGAACGGGCTGATCCCGGCCGCCGCGTATACTCCCGTCGGAGCCGCGCCCGCGCGGTTTCCCCACGAGGAGCAGCAGAAATGAGCATGGTGCGCGCGTTGACAGTCGGTATCGCCGGGTTGGCCCTCGCGATGAGCGCGAGCGTCGCGTCCGCGGGCGAGACCGCCAAGAAGTACACCTTCGGCGTCATCGCCAAGAGCCAGAACAACCCCGTCTTCATCGCCGCGAAGAACGGCGCCTTCGCCGCGGCACGCGAGCTCGGCAAGGAGCGGGGCGTCGAGATCGAGATCCGCTGGGAGACGCCCCCGACCGAAGACGCGCAGAAGCAGGCCCAGGCGATCACCACGCTCGCCAACACCGGCGTGGATGGCATCGCCGTGAGCGTGACCGACGCAAACGTCCTCACCAGCGCGATCGACAGCGCCGTGGGCAAGGGCGTCCCCGTCGTCTGCTTCGACAGCGACGCCCCCAACAGCAAGCGCATGGCCATTTATGGCATGGACGACTTCGCCGCCGGCCAAGAGCTCGGCCGCCAGATGGTCAAGGCGATGGGCGAAAAGGGCAGCGTCGCCATCCTCGCCGGCAACCAGAACGCGACCAACCTCCAAGCCCGTGTCCGCGGCGTGCAGGACGAGCTCAAGAAGCACGCCGGCATCAAGGTGAACGGCGTTTATTACCACGTCGAGACCGCGCCCGAAGCCGTCGCGAAGATCAAGAGCGTGCAGAGCGCCAACCCCGACATCACCGGCTGGGCCTTCGTCGGCGGCTGGCCCCTCTATACCGACAACGCCCTCACGGGCGTCGCGGACAAGGGCGTCGCCGTCGTCAGCATCGACACGCTCCAGCAGCCCCTCGACTATGTCCGCAAGGGCGAGGTCAAGGCCCTCGTCGGCCAAGACTACTACGGCTGGGGCTACGAATCGGTCCGCATCCTGCTCGACAAGGCCATGACCGGCAAGAACCCCGAGAGCCCCACCGTCCGCGCCAAGGTGGACATCGTCACGAAGGAGAACGTGGACGAGTTCGCCCAGGTGTGGAAGAAGTGGTTGAAGGAGTAGGCACAAGGCATCAGGCACTCGGCACTGGTGAAGAAGCCCCGGATCAACCCCGGGGTTTTTCTTTGTCCGGTGCGCGGATGCCACGAACTGCTACGCGTTCACTCGTTTCTGTCCCCGCGTCCCCCGCTCCCCGCGTCTTCTTACTCTCCGCCGTGCCCTTCACCATCTCCTCCGACCCTTCGCTCCTCGACGTCGACGTCATCCACGGCTTCCTCGCTACCTGCTACTGGTCCCCCGGCATCGCCCGAGAGCGCGTGGAGCGTGCGATCACCAATTCCCTCTGCTTCGGCGTCTACGACGCGTCGAGCACGCGCGCAGGCTCACACCTGCCGGCGCAGGTCGGGTTCGCCCGCGTCGTCACCGACCGCGCCAGCTTCGCGTACCTCTGCGACGTCTTCGTCCTCGATTCCCACCGCGGCCGCGGCCTCTCCAAGGCCCTGATGCGCGCCGTCCTCGACCACCCCGACGTGCAGGGCGTTCGGCGTTTCTGCCTCCTGACGCGCGACGCCCACGGGCTGTACGCTCGGTTCGGCTTCGCGCCGATGGAGGACCCGACGCGCTTCATGGAGATCATCGACCGCGAGAGTTACAAGCGCCCGTGAGCACCGCGACAACGAACCCCGCGTGGACCTTCCCCGACCTCGAGGGCTTCGGCGTGCGCCTCGCCCGCGCGGACGCGTCGCACGCTCCCGCCCTCTTCGCCGTCACGCCGCCCGACACCTTCCGCTACTACATCAGGTGGCCCGGCGCTTGGACGCTCGAGGAGTTCACCCGTTGGTACGAGGAGTACCGCGCCGAGCCCCGCGAGCACATGTACGTCGTCTTCGACGCCTCCGACGGCCGCGTCCTCGGCAGCACGTCCTTCCTCGACATCGACCCCGCCAACCGCTGCGTCGAGATCGGCGCCACGTGGTACGCGCAGGCCGCACGCGGCACGCGCGTCAACCCCGCGTGCAAGCTCCTCATGCTCCGGCACGCGTTCGAGGCGCTGGGCTGCATCCGCGTCACCATCAAGTGCAACGCCCGCAACGCGCACAGCGCCGCGGCGATCCGCAAGCTCGGCGCAACATGCGAGGGCGTCCTGCGCAACCACCGCGTCCAGTGCGACGGCAACCCGCGGGACACGATGGTCTTCAGCGTCGTGCCGGAGGAATGGCCCCGGGTGAAGGCGGGGCTGCTCGCCCGCGTCGCCGCGCCGCGGAGCGGCGTCTGAAGGGACTCAACGCCGCGCACGCCGGCGCCGGGTCAGAACGGTCATCGCCGGCGCGACGAACGCGTACGTCCCGGGGCCCGGCACGAAGTGCATCGTGCCGGAGAACGAGCCCTCGGCGCTCCAGGCGCCGCCGGGTCGGCCTCCGGAGAGCGGGATACCCGGCGGGCCGGACGGGAAGGTGCGCAGGTTGCTCAGCGTGAACGCCGCGTCGTCGTAGCCCACCGATAGCCCGGCGAACAGGCCGTAGGCCGGGTTCTCCGCGCCGTGCCACTGGTACGTGATCGCGCCGGCGGCGTCGCTCGCCTGGATGGTCGCCGTGCCGCCCCACGCGTTCGGGCCGCCGATCGACGTGAGCACGCCCCCGGCGGCGATCGTCGCCGTGAGCAGCGGGTTGCCGCCGGCGTCGAAGAAGCCGAACGCCGTGCCGGTGCTGATGGTGTGGGTGTGCAGGAAGCCGCCCCCAATGGGCGTCGAGACCGCGGCGCCCAGCAGCGTAAAGACCCTGAACTCCGCCGGGATCTCCAGGGCGGGCAGCGGGCCGTTGTCGTCGTCGATCAGCAGCACGACGTTCGTCACGCCGGGCCCGTCGAGCAGGCCCGCGCCGTCGCCGAAGAACGTCGGCTGGCTCGGCTGGGTGTCGGAGGCAAAGCTCACGAGAGCCGCCTCGGTGTCGAAACACACAAAGCCCAGGCAGGCAGCGGAGAGAAGGACCAAGGACCGTGCGTGCATATGCCCTCCCGGCGGGTGCCGATCCCCCACACGGTGAACATACATCACACCCGGGCAACGACCACCGTTCTCGGGAATTTCACGCGGGTCCTCGGCCGGTCGCTCGGCGGGGACACCGTCCGGACGGGCCCGCGACACCGCGTCCGCGCCGGCCGCCGGTGTCGGTCGCCGACGTTCGCCGATCACTGCTCCCCCGGAGCCTTCCGCGGCTGCACCCGCACCACCCGCGCGCCGAAAAGCTCCACCGCCTGCTTGATCAGCGGGTGCTGGGTCGCGCTCTCGAGCGAGAGCCCGTTGTCCTCGAGCGCGGGCGTGCTCGGCGCCGACGCGGCCTCGATCACGATCTCGACGCTCGCCCCGTTCACTTGCGAGGCCAGCACCGCCAGCTCACCCCGCAGCGCCTGGGCCGCGACCGCCATGTTGAGCCCGGGCCGCACGCGCAGCACGCCCCCTTCCAGCGAGAGCGGCGTCAACTCCGCCACGATCACCCGTAGCCGCCGGTTCTCCTGTGCGCCCGCCACGATGCGCGCCCACAACTCCGCCGCGTCGCGCGCGGGGACGATCGGCCCGGACGGCCTCGGCGGCGCGGCCGCTGCGGGCGCCGGCAGAGAAGTTGCCGGCGCAGCGGGCTTGACTTCGACGCGCTC
The DNA here is from genome assembly GCA_035628115.1 of Phycisphaerales bacterium. Taxonomy (GTDB): domain Bacteria; phylum Planctomycetota; class Phycisphaerae; order Phycisphaerales; family UBA1924; genus BJHL01. Next base: position 204,570 of record DASPKL010000027.1, read on the forward strand.
GGGCGGCGGCGGCGCTGCACGAGCCGGGGGCGGCGCCCCCGCGCTCGGCGTTGCGCCCCCGGCGCCCGTCAGGCTTTTTTTGCGGCCGCCCCCGCCAGCGCCGGCCGCGACGATCCGTTCGCGATCAGCGCCGTCACGTCCGCCAGCTTCTCCGTCATCGCCAGCCGCACCAGCAGCGCGTCCAGCAGCACGCGGGGGACGCCCGAGTGCTTCGCCGCGCGCTGCACGTTCTCGCACAGGGCGATCATGTGCACCAGCCCCGCGGCGTCAAACCGCTGCGCCCGCGCGAATTCCTCACCCCGCGCGTCGTCGGAGAGATCGACCAGCGGCGTCTTCTGCCCGCACGCGGCGAGGATCATCAGGTCGCGCAGCCGCATGAGCAGCGTCTCGATTAACTGATCGATCGCGATGCCCTTGTCGAGCAGCGCGCGCCCCAAATCGAGGCTCTTGCCCGCGTCCCCGTCCGCCAGCGCGTCGATCAGCCCCCCCACGACCTTCCGGTCCGGCAGCCCCAGCAGCTCCTCGAGGAGCTTGAGCGTGAGCTTCTTCTCGCCGCTCGCGAGAAGCCTGTCCAGCAGCGTCAGCGCGTCGCGCATGCTCCCGTTGCCCAGCACCGCCACCTGGTGGAGCAGCTCCGGATCGGCGCTCACCTTCTCCTGCTTCAGCACGTCGCCCAGGTGCTTGGCGATCAGGCTCACCGGGATGGCGCGGAAGTCGAACCGCTGGCAGCGCGACTGGATCGTCGCCGGCACCTTGTGCGGGTCCGTCGTGCAGAGGATGAACTTGACGTGCTCGGGCGGCTCCTCCATCGTCTTGAGCAGCGCGTTGAAGGCCGCGTTGCTCAGCATGTGCACCTCGTCGATGATGTAGACCTTGTGCTTGCCCCGCAGCGGCCGGTACATGCTGTTGGCGATCAGCTCGCGGGCGTTGTCCACGCCGGTGTTGCTCGCCGCGTCGATCTCGATGACGTCGGTGTCCTTCCCCTCCATGATGGCCTTGTCCACCTCGGGGCTCCCCCCGTTGAGCTCCTTGGCGAAGAGCCGGGCGGAGGTGGTCTTGCCCACCCCCCGCGTACCGCAGAAGAGGTAGGCGTGGGCCACGCGGTTTGTCGCGATGGCGTTGCGGAGGGTCCTGGCGATCCCCTCTTGGCCGATCACCTCGTCGAACGACTGCGAGCGGTACCGGCGGGCGAGAACGGTGTAGGCCATAGTGCAGGGTAGAAAAGGAAGGGAGCGGGAGCGGAACGGAAGTCGCCAAGTGGCAGAGTGGCAAAGCGGTGCGAGTGCGCCGCATCCTCCCTCGCCCCGCGTCAGCGGGGAGGGGTGGCGGCGTCCTCTCCGCCGGTGAGAGGTCTTCACTTCGTCTCGTCATCCCTGCCTTCCCCACGCACGACGCGCTTTTCTCAACAAGCCCTTGACAACCCGGCCGCCCATAGCTAACCTATCGGTTATCAATGCCCGACGACCCGCTCGATCTCGTCTTCGGCGCCCTGGCGAACCCCGTCCGCCGGCGCATCCTCGATCTGCTCCTCGAGCGGCCGGGCGCGACGATCGCCGCGCTGACCGACCACTTCAAGATGTCCGGCGTCGGCGTCCTCAAGCACGTCCGCGTGCTCGAGGAGGCGGGGCTCATCGTGAGCCAGAAGCAGGGGCGCGAGCGCTGGCTCTACTTCAACGTCGTGCCCATCCAGTTGATCTATGACCGCTGGACGACGGACTACGCCCGCTTCTGGGCCGGCCGCGTGGCCGACATCAAGGAGCGCCTCGAGTCCGCGCCCGCGAAACGAAAGGCGGCGAAGAGTGCCTAGCGCGACCGCGGCCAAACCCCAGAGCGTCTTCCGCGTCCACATCAAGGCGGACATCCACGACGTCTGGCGCGAGATCACCCGCACCGACGAGCCCATCCTCTGCTTCTTCAACTCGCGGATGGCGATCGGCCCCGGCGGCCTTGTGCCCGGCAGCAAGCTCGCGATGCGCACGCCCGACAACCGCTATACGGGCGTCGTCGGCGAGATCACCGAGTGCGTCCCGCCGACCCGCCTCGAGCACACCTTCAAGTTCACGCGCTTGAACGACCCGCCCTGCCGCGTGCGCTACGACCTGCGCCCCGCCGCCGGCGGCACCGAGTTCACCCTCACGATCCTCGACGCGCCCCCGGGCACCGCCACCGAAAAACAGATGCTCTTCGGCGGCAAGCTCATCACGCAGACGCTCAAGCGCGTCATGGAGACAGGAACGCCCGACCCCCGCACCCGCGCCTTCTTCCTGTTCATGAAGGTCATGACACCCCTCCTCCCCGGCAAGTGCCGCAGCGAGCACTGGCCCGTGAACTGATCACAAGCCTTTCAAGGAGAGTTCCCGTGAACCGTCCCTCGTTCCGTCGTTCCGGCCTCGCCGCGGCGTGCGGCGCCGCGCTCTTGCTCGTTGCCGCCGCGCCCCTCGCCGGCGGCGACGCCGCCGACCAGCCGGCCGCGTCCGCGTCCTCGCTCCAGAGCGTGGACGCGCTCAAGCCCTTCGTCGGCGAGTGGACCATCGACGCCAAGTGGGACGACGGCCGCCCGCTCAAGGCGCGCAACGTCTACTCGATGGAGCTCGGCGGCAGGCACATGCGCGCGCGAACCTTCCTGCCGCAGCCCGACGGGAGCGAGATCCAGCGCTACGACGGCTTCATGACGTGGCACCCGGAGAAGAAGTCGCTCGTGCAGTACGCGTTCGCGATGGACGGCGGCGTCCGCGAGCAGCGCATCGAGACGACCGACGGCAAGGTCCTCCGCGTCGGCTTCACGCCCTTCGAGCAGGGCGGCGAGTCGAATCTTCACCAGACGATCGAGTTCCTCTCCGCCGACGAGTTCGAGTGGACGGTCGAGATACGCGAAGGCGGCGAGTGGAAGCGCCTCATCAAGGCGCGCTGGACGCGCAGCAAGGGCTGAGCCAAAGGTCTTTGGAGGTCGGACTTCAGCACAGAGGCACGATGAGATCGATGAGAAGAGGCTGGCGGTTTCAAGGAGCGGATACCAGGGTCCCTCGTACCCGCGTCTTCAAGCACAGTGTTCTCTTCTCTTCCTGCTCATCTTCTCTGTGCCTCTGTGCTGAAATCGTTTACCTGTAGCCCCCTTACGGATTCGCCGGGATCGGCTTCCCCACCATCGCCGCCGCCGCCGCCCGCGCGAGAGCCGCCGCGTCGCGCGAGGCCGCGATCCGCTGCACGGTCGCGGCGGGCGCGCCGCACTTGGCGAGGTACTCCGCCGCGGACTTCCACAGCCGCGCGCGCTTCTTCTCGTCCTCCGCGAGCGCGATGTCGCCGACCAGCTCCGAGAGCTTGGTGGCCCAGATCGTGTCGCGGTGCTCGTAGTACCGGTCCACGATCTTGCGCTGGGAGCTGGTGAGGTCCGGGCGTTTTGCCATGCGGAACGCTAGTGCTCGAAAGAGCCTCCGTACAGTCCTCCATGCCCGCACGCGTCTTCGCGTGGATGATCGATCATTGGCCGCGGATTCTGGGCTACTCCCTCCTCGCCGCGTTCCTCGCCTTCGTTTCCGTCTCCGTCTTCTTCTGCGCCGGCACGCCGGACTACTACGGCGCCAAGTACAGCGGCCCTCCGACCGCGCAGCGGCCCGCCGAAATGCCGGGTCTGTTCGTGCCGGACGTGCAGCGCGAGGGGCACACCTGCGGCTTCCACAGCGCCGCGGCGGTCTACCGCGCGTACGGGCTCGACCCGGAAGCCGCGCGGCTGCGGTTCCGGCTCGGCACCGACAGGCTCGGCAACAACCTCGACCCGGAGTCGCTCGGCACGATCCACCCGGACATCCTGCGCGTCCTTAGTCAGGACGGTTTCGACACGACGCTCTTGCTCGCGCGCGACGCCGGGCGCGACGCGCAGCTCCGGGACCACCTCGCGAGCGGCCACCCCGCGCTCGCGCTCGTCCGCGTCGAGGGTCTGCACTGGGTCGTCCTCACCGCCGTCGAGGGCGACGACGTCGTGGTGTGCGATTCGCTCCGCGACGGCCTCCAGCGCGAGCGCTTCGCCGACTTCGTCCCCGGGCGCGTGCTCAACGCGATCCTCGTGAAGCCGAGTCAGAACTAACGATCGCGTTTGTGCGCACACCGGCGCTCGCCCAGCCGGGAAATCCGCACGCCCTCCCAACTTTTTCTTCTCTCCCCGCCGCGCTCCGCAACCGCCTGTCCTTCCACCTCTTGCGCACAGCCCGTTCCCCGTCCCACTGCCCATTCCCCATTGACTATTGCCCGGGTGTGTGCGCACATTCGTGATCGCTCGTCCATTGATGTCGGGACGCCCGCTCAGTCGCTTACGGCAAGCGGCCTTCCCCGTCGGTGGATTCTGGTACGGGTGTCGGTGGGGACCTGCGCAGCAATGCCACGAACCCAAGGGCGCTCGGCGGAATCCGGTGGTCCGGCTGGGTTGGCACCGTGAGTTCTGGGCGTGCGGACCGGCACGGTCGGCGCTGGTAGCACGGGCCACGGGTCGCAAGACCCGGGGTATGTGCGCCGCGGGAACGGTGTTGAACCTGTGTCCCGCCTTGACTGTTCCGGAGACAGTCCTGCGCGTCGCCCGTTCAGCGCGTTTCGTGGGTCCGACGGGCAAGCAAGGGGAGCGGGGACGATCACCCCGCACCCACTGCCCAGGACCACCTCCCACGACGCGAGGAAAAACCCCTCAGCAGAAGCGAGAAGAGACGAGCGCGAAGCGTGCGAGGGGAAGACTCCCCGCGCATCCGCTTCCCATTTGCCGCTTTGCCCATTTGCCGGTTTGCCGCGTTAGAGGTACCCCTCGGCCATCAGCGCGTAGATCACCTGGTTCGCGATCGGGCCCGAGACCTTGCCGCCCGAGCCGCCGTACTCGACCATCACGCTGATCGCGTAGCGCGGGCGGTCGCGTCCCACGAGCACGACGAACCACGAATGGTCGCCCTTGCGCGCAACCTCTCGCTCCATCGGCCCGTCGCCGTCGGGGTCGACGAGGAGCACCGGCGCCGTCGCCGTGCCCGTCTTGCCCCACACCTTCACCCCCGGCGCGGTGAAGATCGGCTCGCGCCCGCCGTCGATCGTCAGGTGCTCGCCCGTGCCCGTGGGCTCGTTCGTCGCGTACCAGAGGCCGTCCATCGCGATGCGCACGGCGTCGGCCGGGAGTGGCAGACGGCGCGAAGCGCCCGGCGGCGCTCCGATCAGCAGCCGCGGCGGGACGTGCTCGCCGCCCCGTGCGAGCGTCGCGTAGGCGGCCGCGGCGTGCAGCGGCGTCCACGTGACCGGCCCTTGGCCGATGCCCATCTGCCGGCAGTCGCCGATCGAGAGCGTCGGCTTCTTCGGGTCGTCGTGCATCGCGCCGACGCGTCCGCTCGCCTCGTAGCCCGCGCCCAAACCGAACTTCTCGCCGACGCAGAAGTCGCGGTACGCGCCCTCGACGCCGTTGGGCCCCAACCGCTCCCCCACCGTGTAGAACATGATGTTGCACGAGACGCCGATCGCCTCGACGCCGTCGGGGTCGTGGCCGAGCGTCTGGCTGTGCGTCGTGCGGTAGCGCTTGAAGATCAGGCACTGGAGGATGTTGGGGCTGTCCTCGAGGTAATGCCCCGTGCACGCGATGCGCTCGCCGACGGACATCCGCCCGCGCGCCGCGGCCTCCGCGTAGAGGAGCGGCTTCACGATCGACCCGGGCGGGTACTCGCCCGCGATCGCGCGGTTGATCATCGGTGTGTTGACTTCGTCGTTGTAGAGCGCCTTCGCGTTGGCCTGCAGGTCCGCGCGCGAGAACGTCGGCGTCGAGACGCACGCGAGGACCTCGCCCGTCTGCACGTCGAGGACGACGCACGCGCCGTTCAAGGGCGTGCCCGCGGGCAGCTCGTTGTCGGACTGCCCGTGCCACGGCTGCACGACCGCGAGGCCGAGCGCCGGGTCGAAGAGCGCTTGCACGCGCGCCTGGAGCGCGGCGTCGAGCGTCACCGCGACGTCGCGCCCGGGGGTGGGCGGGAGCGAATCGCGCTCGTTGCTGTCGAGGTGCACGCGCTGCACGCCCCGCAGCCCGCGCAGCAGGAACTCCTGGGTTCCTTCGATGCCCACGTCGCCGACGCGGTCCCCCTCGCGGTACGCGCCCCGGTCGGCGCCGCCCTCGAGGAGCGCGAGGGCTCGCCACTCCGGGTCTTGCGCCAACGCCGCGGCGCGCTTCTGGGCGTCGCCGAGGACATCGCGCCCGTCGGCGGTCTTGGAGGGCCCGTAGACGCTCTCGCGCAGGCGGCCCAGGAGATGGCACGCGAGACCGCGCACGGTCACGCTCCGCACCCCGCCCCGCACCGGCGCCGGGAACGAGGCCGTGTCCACCTCGACGTTCACGGCGTCCATCGGGTAGTCGCGCTCGCCCGCGTCAACGACGGCGAGGCCCGGCGCGACGGGCACGGGCTCGGTGCGGTCCTCGGCCAGACCGAGGCGCCGCGCGAGGGCGCCCGAACCCAGCGCGATGGCGCCCTGCTCATCCGCCAGTGCGCGGCAGGCGAAGCCCGCCTCGTCGGCGACGCGCTTGGCGACGGGGTGCGGTCGGGTCTTTTCGGCGATGGGTGCCGCGGCGTCGCGCTCGATCGAGCGCCGGCGGCGGGGCGTCATCTCCACGCCCGATTCGGCCGCCTGCGCGAGGGCCTTGTCCAGCCGCCTCGCGGTGACTTCGGCCTGCCGGCGCTCCACGTCCTGCATGACCTTGGCGCGGCGCTCGTCGATCTCGGCGCGGGTCACGCCGAGGCTCGCGGCGACGCGGTCCCACCCCGCCTCGAGGTGCGCGACGTAGAGGGGCGTCACTTCGGCGATGAGGTCGTCGCGCTCGGCGCGGCTCATGTCGGCCCAGCGCGTGCCTGCGAGCCGGGCGGCGGCGCTCCGTGCGCCGCGCACCGCCCACTCGCCGCTGATCACGCTGTAATCGGCCACGACGTCGTACGCGGGGCGGTCCTCGGCAAGGACGCGGCCCTTGCGGTCGAGGATGCGGCCGCGCGGGGCGGGCGTCCATTGCTCGCGGACGAGGCGGGCCCGCGCCTCATCGCGCATCTCCTCGCCGTCGCCGAGCGTGAGCGCGGCGAGCCGCCCGCCGAGCAACACAACGCCCACGGCGACAACACCCTGCAGGAAGAGCAGGCGCTTCAGGAACATGGATTGGCCGATGGCCTTCACGGAGGGTCCGTCCTCGCGGGCGAAGCGTAGGAAGAAGATTCACCGCAGCGTCGCAGGGGAAGATGAGAAGAGGACAGATGGGTTTGAAGACAGCGCGCGGGCGCAGCTCTTCAATCCGGCCATTTCTCTTCTCAGCGCTCTCTGCGCCTCTGCGGTGATTGCCTTACTTCTTCGCCCGCGTGATCTGGGCGTAGGCGTTGTGGTTGTGGATGCTCTCGAAGTTCTCGCTCGAGATCTCGTACCACGTCACGCGCTTGTCGCGCTCCAGCCCCACCGCTAGGTCGCGGATGATGTCCTCGACGAACTTGGGGTTGTCGAAGGCCGCCTCGGTCACGAACTTCTCGTCCGGGCGCTTGAGGACCGCGAACACGGGGCACGACGCGGCCTTCTCGAGGGTCTCGACGAGGTCCTCGATCCAGAGCAGGCCCTTGAACCGCACGCGGGCCTCGATGCGGCAGCGCTGGTTGTGCGCACCGTACGCGGAGATCTCCTTGCTGCACGGGCAGAGGCTCGCGGCGGGCGCCGAGACCTTCATCGCAAAGTCCGTCTCGCCGTTGGACGTGCACTCGAACGTCACCTTGTAGTCCATCAGGCCGGGCGAGCCGGTGACGGGCGCTTCCTTGCGGACGAAGTACGTAAACGCCGCCTCGAAGTGCGCCGTCTCGGCGTGCAGGCGCTCGCGGATCGCGGAGGCGACCTCGGGGATGCGCTGGGGCGTCAGCGGCTCGCTGGTTTGGGCGTTGAGCACCTCGAGGAAACGCGACATGTGCGTCCCCTTCTGGTGGTGCGGGAGCGCGACGTACATGTTGATCGTCGCGACGGTGGTCTGCGTCCCCCCCTCGCGCGTGCGGAGCACGAGCGGGTAGACGACGTCCTTCACACCCACCCGGTCGATGGCGACCATGCGCTCGTCGACGGTGGACTGGATGTCCGGCAGGGAGGTCTTCTCCCGGCGCGGGGCGGGCCGGGCCGTCTTGGGCGCGGGCTTGGGCTTGGATGCGGGCTTCGCCATCGGCTGCTTCACTTTCGTTCGATGCCGCGCGGGACCGGCTGTTTCACCGCCGCCCGTCAGGCCGGCGCCCGGTGGTCGATCATCGCGCCCGCCCAGCCCATGCCCACCGGCACGCCGAGCAGCACGCCCGCGGACCAGTCCAGCCCGACGACGCGGCCGAGCGGGAAGTCCGAGCCGGCGAACGTCGCCGGGACCCAGCCCCTCTGCGCCACCAGGGCCGCGATCAGCGGGCCGGCGACGGCGGGCACGGCCATCGCCAGCGCCGGCACGAGCGGCGACACCTTCACGTGCTGCGCGGCGCCGATGGTCTGGGCCACGATCCCCGCCACGATGGCCCCGGCGAAGGCCGCGAAGACCGCCTGACCTTTGGCCGCCGAGATCGCGATGATCGCGGCGGCGACGCCGGCCGCGCACGCGGCGAGCGCCCACGCGGCGAGCGCGGTGGCCGCGATGCCCGTGCTCCCTTTCTCGCGCACGCCGATCAGGCCGACGCCGCCCGCGCCGTTCTTGTCGCGCCCCTGCGCTCGCTCGGCGATGATCCACGCCACACCCATCACGACGCCGGCCACCAGGACGGCCAGGAGACCCTCCGCCGCGAGCGCCGTCGATTCCTTCCCCTGCCGGGTGCGGCGGAGGACCTCCTCGAGCGTGCCGAGATTCCACGCTCCCCACGCGAAGACCAGGCCGGCGCCGGCGAAGCCCATGCCGGCGCTGAAGAGCTTCGCGCCCGCCGCGCCGGCGACGAGGGCGCCGAGCGCCAGGACCGCGAGCCCGGCGAGCCCGGCGCCGACGCGACCGCCGGTCAGGATGGTCACGCCGTTGCCGCCGTCCGCGTCGCGCAGACCCGCCAGCAACGAGGCCGACAGGGGGCCGACCGCCAGCAGGACGAGGAGGACGTACACGGTTCGGAGGATGGACTTGGTCATGCGGAGGGCCGGGACGGTAGCCGATCCGAACGCGGGCCGAGCGGCACGGCCGGGGCGGCCCGCTTTCTGATATCCTGCCCGCATGGGGATGAACCTTCAGCCGGTCTGGCCCGCGGCGGGGTCGCTCGTGTGGCCGAATCTGCTCCGTGCCGGCGGACTGGCGCTGCGGCCGATGCGCCTGGTGTTCGCGCTCTTCCTGCTCGTGGGCTTCGCGGCCCTCCTGCGGGTTCCGGCGATTGTGAACGAGGAGGCGGCGACGTACGCCGACGTCTTTGAAGTCGCGGACGACGCCTTCGAGGACCGCCTGCGCGCACCGCTCTCCTGGCGCACGCCCGAGGCGCTCGCGGTCTACCCGCGCGCGATCGCCGCCGCCTTCCGCGGTGCGCCGCGCTGGAGTCTTCTGCTCACGCTGCCCGCCCTCGCCCTCTGGGGCGTCTTCGGCGGCGCGATCGCGCGGTCCGCGGCGGCGGAGTTCGCCGGCCAGCGCCGGCTGACGTGGCCGCAGGCGCTCGGCCAGTCGCTGTCGCGCGGCGTCTCCGCCACGCTGGTGACCGCGGGGCCGCTGATCCTCGTCGGGATGATCGTCGGCCTGCTCGCGGCGCTGGGGTGGCTCTTCCTCGGCATCTTCGCGCTCAACTACGTCGGCGGCGCGCTGTACATCGTCGCGATCCTGCTGGGCGCGGTCGCGGCCCTCACGCTCCTGGGGCTCGCGCTGGGGTGGCCGATGCTCGTGCCGGCGGTGATGTGCGAGGGATCCGACGCGATGGACGCCGTGGGGCGCGTCTTCGCGTACGTGCGCGCGCGGCCGCTGCGGCTGCTGCTGTACTGGACGATCCTCGCGCTGCTCGCGGCGCTCGCCCTCTGGTTCGTGTTCCTCGCCGTGAGCTGGACGACGTCCATCGCCGGACGCGCATCGAGCCTGTGGCTCGACGGCGGCTACGACGACCTCATCCGCCTCCGCGGCACGACCGGCGGGGAGAGCTGGACGACGCAGGACACGCGGTGGCAGAACCACACCGGCGGGATGGTCGGCTTCTGGACGAGGCTGACGCTGCTCGTCGTGCCCGCGTACCTCGTGAGTTTCGCGCACACCGGCGGGGCCCTGCTCTACCTCGCGATGCGCCGCGTCTGCGACGGGCAATCCGAATCCGACATCTGGGACCCGACGCGCGAGCGGCCCAGCCCGATCCCCGCGAGCGCGAGCGACGAAGTGGACGAGGCGGACGCATGAGCCAGGACGCGGGCCTCATCGCCGGCGCCACGGTGCGCGACCGCGCCGTCAACCTCGCCGGCTGCCTGGCGGAACTCGGCCAGGCGCGCCTCGTGCTGCGCTCGGGCGGCACGGAGATCGGCCTGGCGGCCCGCGTCACGGACCTGCCCGGCGTGGTCGAGGAGCGCGTGAGCGCAGACGGCGAGGCGGTGATCGAGGCGCCGGGCCTGGGGGCGGTCTTCCGTGTGACGCGCGATTCGGGCTTCTGGACCTGCGGCGACCCCAACGCCGCGGCGGAACTGCGCCGCCGCCTGCACGGCTGACTCACGCTCGGCGGAGCGTGCGGGCGCTCGCGGCGTCCTCGGCGAGGGCTCGCTCGAGGGCGGTGGGGCTGAGGATGAGCCCCACGGCGCACGAGAGGCCGCGTGCGCGGGCGACGCGCAGCACGCGCTGGCGGTCGCCCGTCGGGACGCCCAGCGCCTTCGCGACGGCGAAGAACTCGGCGTCGGCCGGGTCGAGCCGCACGGCTCCCACGAGGCCCGCGACGTTCCGTGGCCGCAGCCTGCGGCGGCGGTGATCGGCGATCGCGAGCCAGAGGATGACGGCGCCGGCGATGCACGCGCCCGCGCCGAGCGATGCGGCGAGCCACGGGAACGGCCGGGCCGGCGCATCGCCCGTGACGATCTCGACGGGCGCCACGTCCTGCGCGCACGCGGCGGCGCTCATCACGCAGAAGAGCGGACAGGCCCATCGGCTCATACGGCGCCCTCCAGCGTCCCGGTATCGGCGCCCTCCCGCACGGCGGAGCGCCAGGTGGCGCGGGTGCGGGCCTCCACGATCGCGGCGCAGGCGGCGGCGCGGCGGCGGACAGCGAGGTCTTCGTCGAAGCGGGCGATCTCGGCCACGCGGGCGCTCATGAGCGCCCAGCGCTCGCCGAGCACGGCGCGGGCCGGCCCGGCGAGCAGCCGGCCCGCGAGCCAGACGCCCGCGAGGCGGTGCGCGGGGCGGGTGTCCGCCAGGATGCCGAGGAGTGCTTCGCCGTTGGCCTCGTGCTCCGCCTTGCCGGCGTGTCGACCGGCGGCTGCGCACGCGAGCATGGCGTTGGCGCGGACGCGGTGGTTCGCGTCGCCCTTGAGCTCGACGATCCGGGCATCCACCCCGGCGCCCGCGGCCCTGCGCCGGCGCGCCGCGGCCTCGACGGCGTTGGCGCGCACGCGCTGGTCGGGGGCGTCGAGGGCCGCGAGCAGCGCGTGCTCGGCGGCCTCGCCCGGCACCGCGCCCAGGGCGGCGACGCTGGTCGCGGCGACGCGCCGCCACCCGGCGTCGTCCCTGTGCAGCAGCGCGAGCTCGATCAGCCGCTCGCCGGCCAACCCCGCGGCCCGCGCGGCGGCGACGGTGCGCAGGGTGCGCAGGACGCGGGCGGGATCGGGCGAAGCCAGGGACTCGCGCACGTCCGCGGCGACGCGCTCGGGGTCGCGCGACAGGGCGCGGAGCATCGCCGCGGTCTCCGGCGCGCCGCCGGCCAGACGGGACTCGCGCTGCGCGAGCGCGCGCGTCGCGGGCGAGGGGTGCATCATCAGCACACGCAGCGACCTGTCGGGGGCGTGCCGGCCCGCGCCGCCGCGCTGGCGCGCGTCGTCCGCGAGGCGCAGAGCCGCGTGGCGCGAGACGCGGGCGTCGGCGTCCAGCGCGCAGTCGTGCAGGAGCGACGCGGGGGCCCGGCGCGCGAGCATCATGCGCGTGAGCGCGTCGGCGTCCTTGAGCAGCGGCGCGAGCGCGCCGGCGCGGAGCGGCGCATCAGCGCGGATGGCGCACGCCCAGAGCGCAAGACCGCGGCGGGCCGCGACGGAGAGCTGGTCGATCTGCGACGGCGTCGGGAGCGCGCCGCCCTCGGGGGCCGTGCTCGCGCCGGTGTCGCCGTCGGTGGACGCACGCCTGCGCCCGCGCACGACGACCCCCGCGACGGCCGCGGCGCGCCGGGGCGAGAGGAGCAGGTGCCACGAGCGGAGCACGACCTCGTGGTCGCGGTGGCCGCGCGTCGTCGCGAGGCGGGCGACGGCGCCGTGCGCGAGGCCCTTGTGCAGCGGCGCCAGGCCCAGCCACTCGAACGCGCGCAGGCGCGCGATGTGCCAGCGGCTGAAGCGCAGCGTCGACGCGATCGCGAGCAGCGCGGGCGACGGCTCGCCGCGGAGCATGTGCATCACCGCGCCGTGCGGGCTGTCGGGGTCGCCCGCGGCGATCCACCGCGAGCGCAGGTCGGCCAGGGCCAGCACGCTCAGCGCGACGCCCCGCCGCCCGTGCGACGGGTAGCTCCGCAGCGCCGCTTCGAGCGCCCTGGCGAGGTCGCGCTCCTGACCCCGCAGGCCCAGGAGCAGGCCCCGGGAGAGGTGGAGTTCCCAGAGCGGGTGCGACTCCGCGGCGGACCGCCACGCGTCCTCGTCCCCGCCCATGGCGTCGCGCCGGGCGACGAGGCAGAGGGAAAAGAGCGACGCCAGCGCGTGCGTGGCGGCGACCTCGTCGCCGGACTCGAGGGCCTGGACGAGCCGGCCCGACAGCCCCGCGTCGCAGGCGGCCCCCGCGAGGAGCGCGTGCGAGCCGAGCGTGTCGGCGTCCGTGCTCTGCCGGTCGATGCACCGGCTCCAGCGGCCCTCGCCGACGGCGAGGAGCGCGGACCGCGACTCCGGCGGCAGGTGGCGGAAGACGCCCGCCGCGGCGGACAACGCGTCGTCCGCGTCCTGCATCGCGCGGCGCTCGCGCGCGGTGCGCAGGGACCGCCAGGCGCGGACGTGCCAGGGTGCGGTCTCGCGCACGAAGCCGTACTTGCGGCGGAGGAACTCGACGGTCGACTCATCGGCGGCACGGGAATCGGGCGGCGGGCTCTGACGCTCCGTCACGGGCGAGACGCACAACTGCACCAGCGCGGGCGCGAAGACGGCGGCCTCGGAGGCAGAGCAGTGCCGGAGCGCATCGGCAAGCGCCCGCGCGCGCGTCGGGGCCGGCAGCGTGTCGAGGCGCGCGAGCCGCGCGCTCGCCGCCGGGTCGGCTGCGAGCGTGGGCGCTTCGGGGTTGGCGGTCCTCGCCGGGTGCATCATGTCGCGCGGTGCGATGCGGACAGCCTAACAGGTTTTCCGCATCGCTGAGAAAAAGTTCACAAAAGATAGGATTGGATTTCAAGATTCTGTAGACGAAGGGGCCCTCTTCTTATACCTTGTCGCCCCAGCGGCAGCAATTTGTGCGGTGCCTGTCGCGACGCCGTGGGATCCAAAGTCAGGTTGTGTCGATTCATGACCGGAGGCGGGCTGGACGCCCAACGCCGGACCGCCCGCAAGGTCGAGCGTCGTCGCTCGCGAGCCGGACGGGAGAATCGTCACAACTCACGGCGGGACCGATGGTTGGAAACCGGGGGCCGCATGAGTCTGACGCCGAAGCAGAGCGTTCTGCACGCATTTCAACTGGTGCTCTACGAGAAAGCGCTTCACCCGGGCCAACTGCTGCCCAAAGCGCGCAAAGTGGTTCGGTTCGCGGGGTACGAATTCGAGGCCTGGGTCATGGCCGGCTCGCACGTGCTGCGCTTCGAGCGGGGCGACCTGTGCGCGAGCGAGTTGATCACGGAGTATGAGCGGCCGGTGCCGACGACCGACATCGTCGCGGCGTTCTACTGCCCGAGCGAGAAGGACACGGAGCACACCTTTGCCCGGGGCGGTGTGAAGTATTGGAACAGCCTGCAGACCGAGACGCTCCCCGGGGCGGTCTTCGCGGAAACCCACCGCGAGATGCTGGAGTTCGGGCGCGAGAACCAGTGCCTTGTTCATCTCTGGCGCGACGGCGAGGGGGAGTGCCTGAGCCTTGTGGACATCCAGCGGTATCCCGGCGAAGTGCACGCGCAGGCGTGGCACCTCCTGGCGGAGTCGCAGACGGTCCTCCGCAGCCAGAGCCTGTTCGAGATCGGCTTCTAAGGCCGACCTAGAATCCGCCGTGACACCCGCCCTCCCGACGATTCGAATTACCCGGCCCCGGTAAAGGGGCCTCTCGGGGCGGGGCGATTCCTTTGCCTGGGGCGATTGGTGCGGCGGCGTGCCCGGTTCGGGCAACGCCGATCGTTGTTCTTATGATGGCTTTTTGTGCGCGATCGACGGCGCGACGGGCGACGCCCGGGCGCGGACGAGTGAGGACTTTCATGTCGCAGACGACGCCGAACCAGCAGACGTCCGCCCCGGCGGAGGGGAAGGAACCCAAGAGCCGTTACCGCGCCACGCTGAACCTACCGAGCACGCCCTTTCCGATGAAGGCGAACCTCGTGCAGAACGAGCCGGCGAGCCTGAAGCGCTGGCAGGCGATGAACCTCTACACCAAGGTGCGCGAACGGAGCGCCGGCCGGCCGCGGTTCGCGTTCCACGACGGCCCGCCGTACGCGAACGGGAGCATCCACCTCGGGCACCTGATGAACAAGTGCCTGAAGGACTTCGTCGTGCGCACGCGGGGCATGATGGGCTTCGACGTCCCGTACGTCCCCGGCTGGGACTGCCACGGCCTGCCGATCGAGCACAAGGTCGCCACGGAGATGATGGAGGGGGGCAAGATGGAGAAGCTGCGCGCCCTCGAGCCCGCGCAGCGCGACATGGCCGTCCGGCGCGAGTGCCAGAAGCACGCCGAGAAGTACATCAAGCTGCAGGCGGGGCAGATGCAGCGGCTGCTGACGCTCGCGGACTACGAGCACCCGTACATGACGATGGCGCCGCAGTACGAGGCGGACACGCTGGAGGTGCTCGCGGCCCTGATGGAACGCGGGCTCGTCTACCGCGCGGTCAAGCCTGTGCATTGGTCGGTCGCCAACGAGACGGCGCTGGCCGAGGCCGAACTCGAGTACTTCGACCGGGAGGACACGAGCGTCTTCGTGGACTTCGAGGCGCTCGACGCAGACAAGGTGTACGACGCCTTCGGATTGAAGGAGTTCGCGGAGGACGCGGAGGAAGAGGCGGAGAACCGCGGAGTAGATGCCGGCGCCGAAGAGGGCGGGGCCGCTGCTCCTCCGCGATCCTCTGCGGACTCCGCGATCCATGAGCGCAGGTCGCGGGCGCCCAAGCCCGGCACGCGGCCGCACCAGCGCCCGTGCTTCATGATCTGGACGACGACGCCCTGGACGCTCCCCGCCAACGTCGCGGTCGCCGTGAACCCCGACACCGAGTACGCGTTGGCGTGGGTGGACGGGAACGTCACCGTGATCGCGTCGGCGCTCGTCGAGAAGGTGACAAAGACCGCGGGCGCGGACGAGGTCGCGGTGCTCGCGACGGCGCCGGGCTCGAGGCTCGTGGGCCTGCGCTACCGCCACCCGTTCGTCACCGATGCGCCCAAGTGCGCGCTGCAGCGGGCGTGCTCGCTCGACGGGATCTGGAGCATCGTCGCGGCGGACTACGTCACGACCGAGGACGGCACGGGGATGGTGCACACCGCGCCCGGACACGGCGCCGAGGACTACGCCACCGGCCTCAAGTCGGCGCTGCCGGTCTACTGCCCGGTGCGGGGCGACGGTACGTACGACGCCACGGTCCCCGAGTGGCTGCGGGGGATGGACATCTGGAAGGCCAACGACCTGATCGTCAAGCACCTGCGCGACAGCGGTCACCTCTACCACGCGCAGAAGTTCATGCATAGCTACCCGCACGACTGGCGGAGCAAGACGCCGGTGATCTTCCGCTGCACGGAGCAGTGGTTCGTGGGCGTGGACGACCCGTGCGCCGGCGTGGCGAAGAACGGCGCGGCGGGCGCGTCGCTCCGCCGGATGGCGCTCGACGCGGTCTCGGAGCCGACCTCAAAGGTGGCGTTCGTGCCGGAGTGGGGCCGCAACCGGATGCGCGGCATGCTCGAGTCGCGCCCGGACTGGTGCATCTCGCGCCAGCGTGCGTGGGGCCTGCCGATCCCGGCGTTTCTCGTCCCGGGCGGGACGCCCGGCGCCGAACCCGAGGTGCTGATGACGCCGGCGACGGTCCGCGCGGTCGCGGCGGTCGTGCGGCAGAAGGGGAGCGACGCGTGGTACCAGCTCTCGCCCGCCGAGCTGCTCGCGGGCTACGACGCGGCCTCGGACCCTGATCTCACTCCGTCTCTGCGTCTCTCCGTCTCTTCGTCGCCGGCGTCGCTCCGCAAGACCCGCGACATCCTCGACGTCTGGTTCGAGTCGGGCTCGTCGTGGAACAGCGTGATCCGCGCGCGGGGCCTGGGGTATCCGGCGGACCTCTACCTGGAAGGGTCCGACCAGCACCGCGGCTGGTTCCAGTTGTCGCTGCTGCCCGCGCTGGGCGTGACGGGTCAACCGCCTTTCACAACGCTCCTGACGCACGGATTCATGGTGGACCGGGACGGGAAGAAGCTCTCCAAGAGCCGGCCCGACGCGCACCGCTACGAGGTGGACAGCCTCTGCACCGAGTTCGGCATGGACGTGATGCGCTGGTGGGTGAGCAGCCTCGCGTACGAGAACGATGTGAAGGTGGACGTCGAGCTCTTCGCGCTCGCGGGCGAGAGCTACCGCAAGGTGCGCAACACGCTGCGCTTCCTGCTGAGCAACCTCGCGGACTTCGACGCCTCGGCGGCGACGCCGCTGTCGTCGCTCGCGCCGACCTCGCCCGAGGCGTGGGTGCTGAGCGAGTTCGACGCGCTCTCGCGCACCGTGATCGACGCGTACGGGCGCTACGACTACCAGACGGCGCACAAGGCGCTCTTCGACTTCTGCAACGACACGCTGAGCGCGACGTACCTCGCGGCGGTCAAGGACCGGCTCTACTGCGACGCGCCCGCCTCGGCGAGGCGCCGGGCGACACAGACGGTGATCTGGAACCTCACGGACGGGCTCTGCCGCCTGCTGGCACCGATCCTCTGCCACACGGCGGACGAGGCGTTCCGCGCCCTGCGCAAGGGGGACGAGGGGGCGTGCGTGCACCTCGAGACCTTCGCGACGACCAACGGCGCGCCGGGGTACGGCGTCTCGAGCGATGCGCGCTGGGCGAAAGTGCACGCGTTGATGAAGGACGCGCAGGTGGAGCTGGAGAAGGCCAAGGCGCGGGGCGTCGAGAACCCGCTCGACGCCGGGCTCGTGCTGCCGAGCGCCGACGGCCTCCTCGACGGTTTCGACCCCGTGGACCTCGCCGACCTGCTGGGCGTGAGCCTCGTGAGGGTCGGCCCGGCGCTGCAGGTGCTCGACCTGCGCGACCGGCCCCGCTGCGAGCGGAGCTGGAAGCGCGACGGGACCGTGAAGCAGCGCTCCGACGGCGGGATGCTGACGGACCGCGACGCCGCGGCGGTCGGCGTGCAGTAAGGGGACGGATCGGTGATCGGTGAATGGCGGCCGCGGAT
The DNA here is from genome assembly GCA_035628115.1 of Phycisphaerales bacterium. Taxonomy (GTDB): domain Bacteria; phylum Planctomycetota; class Phycisphaerae; order Phycisphaerales; family UBA1924; genus BJHL01. The sequence continues at coordinate 222,226 of DASPKL010000027.1, forward strand.
CGCCCGGTTGTCCGCCTGCGCGCCGCCGCTCTTCTCTCATTCAGCAAGTCATATCGTCCTCTGAACCGGAGGACCGCATGACTCGTTCTGTCGCCGCGTTCGCTTTCGCAGTCGCCGCAGTTGCCCGCGGGGACATCACGCTCCCGGGCGTCATCTCGAACGGCATGGTGCTCCAGCGCGGGGCGGAGGCGCGGATCTGGGGGCGCGCGGACGCGGGCGAGGAAGTTCGCGTGCAGGCCGACTGGCTGGAGAAGCCGGTCGTCGTCACGGCGGGGCGGGACGGCTCGTGGTCGTGCACGCTCGACACGCGGGGAGCGGTCGAAGGCCCGCGCACGATCACCGTGAGCGGGAAGAACACGCTCACGCTGCGCGACGTGCTGCTGGGCGAAGTGTGGCTCTGCTCAGGCCAGTCGAACATGGAATGGCCGCTGGCGCGCTGCGCAGGCGGGGAGCAGGCCGCGGCGGAGGCGAAGGACGCGAACATCCGCGTCTTCAAGGTCCCGAACACGCCGAGCGTTGAATCGCGGTTTGACAGCGGCGGCGCATGGGCGAGCGCGACGGGGCAGGAGGCGGCGCAGATGTCGGGCGTCGCGTACTTCTTCGCGCGCTCGCTGCGCGGGGAGCTGGGCGTGCCGGTCGGGATCGTGCAGGCGGACTGGGGCGGGACGCGGATCGAGGCGTGGATGAGCGCCGAGGCGCTGCGGGCGGCGGGAGGAACGAACGAGGAGCTCGATGCGCTCGACGCGGCGAAGGTCAACCAGAACACCGTCACGGCGCTGCACGGCGGGATGATCGCGCCGGTCTCGGAGTTGACGATCGCGGGGATCAACTGGTACCAGGGGGAGAGCAACCTGCACAACGCCGAGGCGTACGAGGGCCTGCTCGAGGGGCTCATCACGTCGTGGCGGAGCGAGTTCGAGAACGCGCGGCTGCCCTTCAACGTCGTGCAGATCGCGCCGTTCGATTACAAGAACGACCGGGGCGAGGCGGCGACGCTGCGCGAGGCGCAGGCCCGCGCGGCGATGCGGCAGCGTGCATCGCTGATCGTGACGCTCGACGTGGGCGATCCGAAGGACATCCACCCGGCGGAGAAGCGGACGGTCGGTGAGCGCCTCGCGCGGGCGGCGAAGGCAGTGGCGTATGAGGGCAAGGACGTGGAAGAGGGAGAGATTTACCCCGAAGTTTCTTTCCCCGCCAAGTGGATCGCCATCTCCAACGAGCTGGCGCCGTCGGAGGACGTGCGGGGAATCGAGATCGCGGGCGACGACCGAGTCTTCCGGCCAGCGAAGGCGAGAACCCACCGCCGCACGGTGATGATCGATCCGGCGTGGCCTGGTCCAATTACAGCGGTGCGGTACGCGTGGTGCGACGCGTGCGAGGCGACCCTGAAGACCGAGGACGGCCGGCCCGTGCCGCCTTTCCGCACGGACACGTGGAAGCTCGGCGAGTGGTCGCGCGACGAGGACACGGGGATGAACCGCTTCGGCGCAGTGGGAGAAGGCTTCGAGCCGCTGCTGACGTCGAAGGACCTGCCGCTGTGGGAGACGGCGGGCGGGCCGGGGCACTGGGCGATGAAGGGGTGGGTGCTCGCGTACGACGGGAATGGCGACCACCTGAAGACGAAGAAGGAGTACGGCGACTTCGAGCTTGTTTGCGGCTGGCGCCTGCCGGGGACGCCCGTGGACGCGCAGCAGCCGATCGTGCTGCCGGACGGGACGTACAAGCTCGACGCGAACGGGCAGCAGGTCAAGGAGACGATCAAGCACGCCGGGGACAGCGGGATCTACCTGCGCGGCACGGACCGGTCGCAGGTGAACATCTGGTGCTGGAGCGTCGGGAGCGGCGAGCTGTGGGGCGTGCGGAACGACCCGAATGTTTCAGCCGCGGTGCGAGCCGCGGCGACGCCGAAGCAGCGGGCCGACGCGCCAGCGGGCGAGTGGAACCGCTTCCGCATCGTGATGAAGGGCGATCGCGTGACGGTGGACTTGAACGGCGTGCGGGTGATCGAGAACGCGCAGATCCCGGGCGTCAACGATCGCGGGCCGATCCTGCTGCAGCACCACGGGGATGCGCTGGAGTTCGCGAATATCTACGTCAAGGAACTTCGCTGATTCACCGCGGAGACGCAGAGGAAGATGAGAAGAGAACAGATTGACTTGAAGACTGCACACGAGCGCGGCTCTTCAAATCAGTCCATTCTCTTCTCTGCGATCTCTGCGCCGCTGCGGTGAGTCTTTCCTAGAAACACCCGCCGCCGCCGAAGACGCTGAAGAAGGCCTGCAGGTCGGTGTTGTCCGGGAACAATCCGTCGTTGTTGAAGTCGATGTCGCCGCAGTTCGGGTCGTTGCTGCACGGCCCGCCGCCGAAGACGGTCAGGAAGTCTTCGATGTCGAGGTTGTCCGGGTAGAGCCCGTCCGCGTTGAAGTCGATCGAGTCGCAGACGTTGTCGCACGGGTAGACGGTGAGGGCCGCGCCGGAGCAGTAGCGGACCTCGCCGCAGCCGTCGGTCACGCGGCAGTCGTACGTGCCGGCGTCCTGCTGCGTGATGTTGTCGATGACGAGCGTCGGCGCGGATGCGCCGTCGATGACGGAGCCCGAGGGCGTCTGTCCGTCGGCCAGCGGCTGGCCGTTGCGGCGCCATTGGTACGTCAGCCCCGCGCCCGAGGCGCCGACGTTGAAGCCGCCTTGTTCGCCCACGCACGCGAGCTTGCTCGCGGGGCTCTGGGTGATGGAGAGTGTCGGGCAGCGGGCCTCGAACTGGCGCATCATCTCGTGGTCCTCGTGCTCAAGGACGTGGCAGTGATAGGCGAAGAGGCCGCCGTAGTTCTCGAAGCGGGCGATCACACGCGTGATCTGGCCCGGGTAGGCCTGCACGGTGTCCTTCCACCCCATTTCCGCGGGCGGCGGCGCGACGCGCGGGCCGGTGGGGATCACCTGGTTGTTCACGAGCGTGAAGTCCTGGCGGTCCAGGACCTGGAAGGAGACCAGGTGCACGTGCATCGGGTGGACGACGTCGCTGGGGTTGATCCAGCTCCAGATCTCCGTCGTGCCCAGGAGCGGGCGCTCGGTGATGTCGTCCCACATCATGTCGTTGATCGCCCACATCGGCCCGTGCGGGCACGTCGAGGTCATGCGCCGCAGCAGGAACTCGCGGGTGACGACGCTCTCGGACTCGGGCGTGCGGGGCACGGGGACGAGCGACGAAGGCAGCGGGTCGGCGTCGCCGGGCTGGGCCTGCACCACGAACTGCATGACGTTGGGGACGACGCCGACCCCCGGCGTGCCGGGGAAGGGCGCGGGCGCGCTGTTGAGGAGCGTCACCTGCGTGCCGGGCGCGTACGCGCCGAAGTCGATGACGACATCCGCACGCTCGCCCGGCGCAATAGTCAGACTGGTCATCGAGACCGGCGCGGCCAGGAGACCGAGGTCGCTGCCGATCTGCGAGAACGACGCGCCGTCGGAGAGCGAGAGCGTGTAGACGCGCGAGTTGCTCCCGTTCACGACCCGGAAGCGGTACTTGCCCTGCTTGACGTCGAGGTACGGCCAGACCTTGCCGTTGACGAGGATGGTGTCTCCGAAGAAGTGCTCCATCCATTCGTCGTGGTAGACAAGGGAGCCGTCGGGGTTGAAGGTGCGGTCCTGGACGAGGAGCGGGACCTCGAACTCGCCGCGCGGGATGTTGAGCGCCTCCTCCGCGTCGTCGCGGACGATGTAGCAGCCGGCGAGGCCCATCATCACGTTGAGGCGCGTAAGGCCCAGGGCGTGGTCGTGGTACCAGAGCGTCGCGGCTCGCTGCTTGTTGGGGTAGTCGTAGACCGCCGACTGCTGGCCGGGCGGGAACGCGTCTTCGGGGTAGCCGTCGCTGCCGGCGGGGACATGGCCGCCGTGGAGGTGGACGACGGTGACGGGCAGGCCGCCGGTCTGGTCCGGGCCGTGGAGGCAGGTATCCACCGGCAGCGCGTGCGTCGTGCGCAGCTGGCCGTTCTCGAGGTTGCGCAGGTCGTTGATCCACGTGACCTGCACGGGCTGGTTTGTGCGGGCCTCGATCGTCGGGCCCGGGAACGCGCCGCCGTAGCCCCAGAGGCGCGTTGGCGGCAGGTCGCGGTGGAGCTGCTGCATGAACTCCGTCATCGCGATCGTGTACGTCGCCGCGCCGCCGACCTGGCCGCTGGTCGGCTGCGCGACCGCGGGGATCGGCAGCGCATCGACAAAGGGCGTGAGCACGAGCGGGCAGGCGTAGTCGACGCAGAGCGTGTCGTCGCCGTTGTAGGTGCCGCCCTGCGCCGCGCAGACGGCGGCGGAGGTCTCGATGCACGTCGCGTTCGGGAGGCAGCAGGCGCCGCTCGGGGGCACCACGTACGAGAGCTCGAGCACGGGCCGTGCTGCGGGGAGGGCCTCGCCCGACTCGAAGCGGCGCAGCGTGCCGGCGACGCTCTCGTCGCCCTTGATCGCCCAGCCGTAGTTGGAGGCGGGATTCTGGACCCACCCTTGGACGTCGGCGAGGAGGCCGGGGGACATCCAGTCAACGTTCGCCGAGATGGACCCGACCGCGCGCGTAGCGCTGGGGTTCACCGCGAAGTCGCCGCCGGGGGAGCTCCAATAGGAGTCCGGGAAGAAGGCGTGCAGCCAGGTCGCGTCGTTACTCGTGGCGGGCGCGCCGAGGGACTCGTCGCCGTCGGCGTTGGAGGTCCCCTCGCCGAAGTCCTGGAGAAGCCGGTGGAGGGAGACGTTGCGGAGCGTCGGGTCGGGCGTCGAGAGGGCGTGCATGCGCAGGCGCGCGCCGTTCACGATGGCGGTCGTGGGGATGAAGGAGAGATCGAAGCGAACGACGCCCCGGCGGATGGAGCCGGCGACCGTCGTCCCCGCGCCGATCGTCTCGCCCGCGCCGTTGCTGGTAGAGCCGTCGTTGGTCTGGTAGAGGGTGTTGTCCGCGGCGGGCGGAGCGCTCAGGAACTGCGAGTCCGGGCATTGGAAGTCGATACAGGTGGTGCCGGGCCCGCCGAAGGCGCCGCCCGCCGCGGCGCAGTCGAGCTGCGTCATGGTCGAGCAGACCGAGCCGACGCAGCACGCGCCGGTGGGCTGCGGGCAGGGGTTGGGCGCGCAGGCCGCGCCGTTGCCCTGGTAGAGGCCGCCGAGGAGCGTGCAGTGCGCCGCGGTGGTCACGAGGCACGTGCCGTTGGGGATGCAGCAGGCGCCGGTGGGCGCGTTGGGCGTGTAGTTGATGGTGAGCTGCGGGCGCTGCGCGGCGGTCGGGTGCTCCCTCGAATTGAAGCGTTTGGCGGTCTGCGTGGCCGCCTCGTTGCCGACCACGATCCACCCGTAGTTCGCGCTCGGGTTGTTGAGCCACGACTGCACGTCGGCGACGAGGCCGGGGGTCGTGTTCCACGTGTAGAAGCCGGTCGTGAAGCCGACGGTCGCGCCGCCGCTGGCGGGGACGGCGAAGTCGCCGCCGGGCGTCGCCCAGAAGTCGTTGTCGAAGAACTGGTGGCCCCACGTCGCGTCGCCGGGCATCGCCCCCCCGCCGCCCCCCTCGTTGCTGTCGGCGTCGGAGTTGCCCTCGCCCCAGTCGGCGGTGAGACGGTGGAGGTTCACCATCGCGTTGCCACCGCGCGCGCGGGACATGTACATGCGCAGCGAGACGCTGTTGATCGTGGATCCGGGCGGGATCTGCCAAAGGTCGAACTTGAGGAGCGCGCGCCGCGGGAGACCGCCGCCGTTCTTGCCGGCGAAGACGTAGTCACCGGCGCCGTTGCTCAGGAAGTTGGCCTCGGAATAGACCGTGTTGTCGGCGGAGGGCGTGAGGACCGCGACATCGGCGTGCACCGGCGCGGTGAGCGCGCCCGCGGCGACGGCGAGCGCAAGCAATCGTTTGAACGTCCCGATCATCCCTGCTCCTCGTCCTCAGCGGCCTGGCACAGCGCGCGGCGAATTATGGTGTTGAATGTCCACTATCTTAGCGCGGAGGCCTGGAGACCCCATTGAGATATCGGAACATCCCGCGCGAGAATTCGCCGGGCACGCCATGTTCGTGCCGCGCCGGGCCGGGGATGCAGCAAGCACCAAACACGGCCGCAACCCGTCCCGTAGAGTCACCGATGCACGCTCTGTTCGCCGCCGTGTTGATCGCCTCGGCCGCAGCGCATTCCCGGCAGGCCCAGCAGCACGCCGGGACGGCCCCGCCGGCGGCGGTGCCCCCGCCCCTCAAACTCGGCGACAGAGTGATGGCGAACGACCGGCAGATGCGGGTGACGCCGGTTGTCGTGCTCGTCGGGAACCGGGCCTCGTTCATCGACGCGATCGGCGCGTGGACGCCGACGACGCGTTTCCCGGTTCTGGTGGACGACGGGACACCGGAGACGGCCGAGGACATCGGCCGCTTCGTGCGCGCATTTGCGCCCGAGCGGGTCGTGCGGTGGACGAGCGAGCGCGAGGACCCGGACCGCAAGGGCGCGGAGAGCTTCAAGTTCGGGCCGATCGACCAGTTGACGGGCGCGGTGGCGAAGGCGTGGGACCAGGACAACGCCGACGTCCCGGCGCTCATCAAGCACTGGCGAGACGGCAAGCGGCCGCCGCCGGGCGTCGTGATCGTGAACCCCAACGACACCGCGTGGGCCGCCGGCGTGGCGCTCGCGGCGCACCGGGGGCAGGTCATCCTGCCGGACATCAACTACCCGCTGGGGATCGACTCGGCCCTCTCCGCCGCGGGTGCGGACGGGCTTGAGGAGCTCATCGAAGGGAAGTGCCGCGAGCTGGGCCTCGAGTGGTCGAGCCTCGCCGACGAGATCGACGCCGTGACGATCGCGGCGAACGCGCCGGCGAAGGTGGAGAAGGGCGGGGGCGAGTTCCTCGCGCTCACCGACCGCATCGGGCGGCCGGGCAAGGGGACGGATCTGAAGGAGCGGTGGGCGTGGTGCGGGCAGGTGAGCGGCGACGCGCCTCGCGCGGTCTACCGCGCCATGTGCGCGATCTTCCTGCAGCCGCGCGCGGCGTGGCTTTTCGACGGCTACCCGGACGACGGTCCGTGGCGCGTGTACGACATGGGCAAGGCGGAGATCGTGCTGCGCGGCGCGAGGTTCGACGTGGAGACGCTCGACAAGCCGGGCGGGAGCGCCGAGTCGTGGCGGCAGCGCGCGTCCAAGCCGGTGGACGCCGGGCTGGTCCTCGTGAACACCAAGGGGAACGCGGACTTTTTCGATCTCGAGCCGGGGCAGGCCAAGCCCGCGGACGTGCCGATCCTCGCGCGGCCCGCGATCGTGCACGTGGTGCACTCGTGGTCCGCGCTCTTCCCCGGCCAGCGGCACCTCCTCGCCGGGCGCTGGATGGAGCGGGGCGCGTACGCCTACATCGGGAGCGTGCACGAGCCGTACCTGAGCGCGTTCATCCCGAACGAGACCCTCGCCAAGCGTCTGCTGCTCGGTGCGCCGCTCGGGGCGGCGGTGCGCCACGACACCCAGCACCTGTGGAAGATCGCGGTCTTCGGCGATCCGCTGATGACGCTGCAGGAGCCGATGGAGCGCGACGCGGCGGCGGGGCTGCCGCTCGAGGACACGCTGGACCTCGCCGGGAACCTGCGGGACCTCCTGAAGGACGAGAGGTACGAGGAGGCGATGCGCGTGCTCGTCGTCACCGGGCGCGACGCCGACGCCGCGAAGCTCGCCGGCGGGCTGCTGCGCGACAAGCGTGACAGGCTCTCGCCGGGGGCGGCCGCCCTGATGGTCCTGCCCCTCTTCCGAGCGCAGAAACCCGACGACCTCGTGAGCGCCTACCGCCTCCTCGACGCGGAGCGTGCCGCCCGCCCCGACCTGCGCGACGCGCTCTGGCTGACGGCGCACGGGCGGCTGCGGGCCCCGAAGCGGGAGCTGGTGGATCTGCTGCGCGTCACCCTGCGCAACGACACCTTCGGGCGCGACGCGCAGTGGGTCGCGACGGCGCTGGACAACCTCGACGGCGCGGGGGCCGGGTCGGTCTTCATCCAGCACCTCCGCGACACGACCGCCGACAAGGCCCTGCGGGAACAGCTCAGAGCGCCGTGATTGCGCGGGCGGCCTCCACTTCCCGGTGAACGCACCCCGATTCGACTGGTCTCTGCCGCCGCCGGTTCAGCCGCGCCCCGCGAGGCCCGATACCTCGATGCAACACACGAGGTGTCCAAATGAAGAACCCGCTCCGCGTTCTCTTCGCGTTCGTGCCCGTCGTCCTCTTTATGGGCATGGGCAACGCATACTCCGACGACCACGGCAAGGCCCAGGAGGATCACCACCCCGCGCCGGGGGCGCACGGCGACGATCACGCCGCCGCGGCCTCGCACGGCGATGACCAGCCGGCGCCCGCGCACGGCGACGATCACAAGCCGGCGACGGCCAAGCCGGTGCGTTCCAAGCGCAGCGCCGACCCGAAGCCCGTGAAGACGGAGCCGAGCGAGCCGGCGCATGAGCCCGTGAAGAGCGCGGCCGATGAGCCGCCGCGGCGGTCGACGGCCCCGTCGAAGAACGCGAAGCCCGCGAAGAACGCCGTGCAGGCCGCGCCCGACACCCCGCCGACGGCGGAGGAAGCCCGCGCACTGCTCGCCGAAGGGAACGACCGCTGGGTCCGCGGCGAGTGCGTGAACCCCGCGACCGACGCCGAACGGCGCGAGCGACTCGCCGAGCAGGGGCAGAAGCCCTTCGTCACGGTGCTCGCGTGCGCCGACTCTCGCATCCCCGTCGAGCGCGTCTTCGACCGGGGCGTGGGCGAGGTGTTCGTCGTCCGCGTCGCCGGCAACGTCTGCGGCGACAGCGAGGCGGGCACCGTGGAGTACGGAGTGGGCCACCTCAAGACGCCGCTGCTGCTCGTGATGGGCCACACCGGGTGCGGCGCGGTCGCCGCGGCGTGCGCGGACGCGCCGCTGCACGGCAAGGTCGCTGGCCTCGTCGATCGCGTCAAGCCCGCGGTGGCGCGCGCCCGCCGTCACAACCCGCGGGCGAGCGAGGCCGAGCTCGCGGCGATCGCGGTGCGCGAGAATGTATGGCAGAGCATCTTCGACCTCCTCAAGGAGAGCAGCGAGGTGCGCGCGATGGTGAGCGACGGGCGGCTCCGCGTCGAGGGCGCGCTCTACGACATCGGCACCGGCTCGATCGACTGGCTCGGCGAGCACCCGTGGCAGAGCGAGCTGGTGCGGGCGTTGAACACGCCGCAGCAGACCGAGCACGCAACGGTCTCGGAAGAGCACGGCGAGTAACGACGCGTTCCATCAACCCGGCTCTATTCGCAACCCCGCGCGTCTCGCGGGGTTGTTTGTTGTCGCGGGCGCGATGGTCCGAGAGCGCAGCGCTCCGAGGCGCGCCGGCGTTCTCGGCCTCCCCAGCTTGCCCACCCGGACCACATAACCGCGACGTTGGCCGGAATCCCCGGGACAGGCTTGCGTTCTGGCGGGCTTGTGGTACATGTGTCACCGCGTGGAGCGTGCGACGCTCCCAACCCCGAGACACGAACCCACCATGCGCAAGCTCATCACCGCCGTCGCCGTCCTCGCCTGTTCCCTGCCCGCGCTCGCCGGCCAGGTGGTCTCCACCGGCGCCGTCTCCTTCACGGACGCCAACGGCGTCTCGGCGCTGAACACCAACGGCTACGTCAGCTGGAACTTCAGCGGGTCGGGCCAGGGCATCTATCTCAACGGCACGGCCTTCGCGTACAGCTCGACGAGCGGCGGCGGCCAGTCGCTCGCGGCGGGCCTGAGTTCGCTCAGCCTGACGGCGGCGCCCCGGGACTACACCCGCACGGTGACGCTGACGCTCTCGCAGAACTTCAACACCATCGGCAACGGCACGGCGACGGCCTCGCGCGTCCTGCAGGGCACGAGCAACGCCGATTGGGACCAGAGCCTATCGATCAGCTCGGAGTCGCTCCACGAGGGCACGCCGCTGCCGGAGCTTGATTACTCGCGGTTCCACCAGAGCGGCACGAGGAGCTTCAACCTCGGCGGGTCGAACATCGGCGCGACCACGGTCTCCGTCGCGGGCGTCTACTCGATCATCACCTCCTATGTCTTCGAAATCGGCGCCGGCTGCGACTGGACGACGATCTGCGTCAGCGACGCGGTCGAGTGCGCGAGCCACAACCTGACGGTTGTCCCGCTCCCCGCGGGCGCCTGGGCGGGCATGGGCGGTCTGGGCTTGGTGGGCGGCATGCGGATCGCCCGCCGCCGCAAGCTCCAATAACGCCGCGAACGGACGGACCCGCTTCAAATCCTTCGGCAGCGCTGGAACGAACGCCATTGCACCGGCGGAGGGCTTGGCAGGTGCGTCTGCTGGAAGGCGGAGCGCGTCATGAAACGGCTGCTCGCGAGTTCATTCCTGGCGCTGGCGGGCGCCGCCACGGCGGCGAGCGCCGCGGACGTCGAGGTTATCCGGCACGTGCGGACGCGCCCGATCTGGTACTACGCCCCGATCGTGGATGACGCGGTGCACCGCACGGCGGTCGCCGCGGCGAGGCGGGAGGGGGCTCTCTTTTCGCAGCTCTCGTCGGCGCCGGGGCTGGTGCGGGTCGCGACGATCAACCCGCTCGCGACGAGGAACACCGGCTCGCTGCTGGACGACAGCCTGCCGCTGCGGATGGACTCTCGGTGGCCCGTGAACCGGATCGGCATCGCGAGCGCCGGGCGGGGCGTCGTCGATCTGCCGCCGGACATGGTGCTGCGGGCGCCGGGGTTCAGCCGCACGTTCATCGATTCCGGCCGGCACGGTGGCCGCACGGTGCGGAGCGTGACAACGCGGCGCGCGGTGGGGATCGCGGCCCGCGCCGCGTGGGGCGGCGGCGGGACGATCCGCGTCTCGGACATCGACCTGGGGCGCGCGTTCACCGGCGTCTACATCATTGAGTCCACGGTGCCGTTCGGCGGGCCGACGCCCCCGGGCGTGCCGCCGGAGATCCCGCCGCCTCCGCCCCCGACGCCGGAGGACCCGCCGCCGGTGGTGCCGCTGCCGCCGGGCGCGTGGCTGGGCGCCGCGGGGCTTGGCCTGTGCGCGGGCGTGACGGCGCTGCGACGCCGCCGGGCGTCAGCGTGAGGCGTACTGCTTCTCGTAGTACTCGCGGTACGCGCCGCTCTTGACGCGCCGCCACCACGGCTCGTTGCCCTTGTACCACTCGATCGTCTCGGCGAGGGCCTCGGGCCAGGCGCTGCGCGTGGGCTGCCAGCCCAACTCGCGCTTGATCTTGCCGGCGTCGATCGCGTACCGGCGGTCGTGGCCGGGGCGATCGGCGACGGGCTTGATCATCTCGGGCCCCTTGCCCATGAGGCGCAGGATCTCGTGCGTCAACTCAAGGTTGCTGCGCTCGTTGTTGCCGCCGATGTTGTAGACCTCGCCGGCCCTGCCCTTCTCGAGCACGGTGAGGACGGCCTCGCAGTGATCATCCACGTGGAGCCAGTCGCGGACGTTCCTGCCGTCGCCGTAGAGCGGGACCTGCTTGCCCTCGATGAGGTTCGTGACGAAGAGCGGGATGACCTTCTCCGGGAACTGGTAGGGCCCGAAGTTGTTGGAGCAGCGCGTGGTGCGCACGTCCATGTGGAACGTGTGGTGGTAGGCGCGGGCGAGCATGTCGCCGCCGGCCTTGCTCGCGCTGTACGGGCTGTTGGTCTGGAGGGGCGTCTCCTCCGTGAACTTGACCTCGGGGTTCTCCAGCGGCAGGCTGCCGTAGACCTCGTCCGTCGAAACGTAGACGAAGACGCCGCGTTTCTTCCATTCGCCGCCCCTGGCCTTGCGGCAGGCGTCCAGGAGCGCCTGGGTGCCCAAGACGTTGCTCACGACGAAGGGCTTGCTGTCGAGGATGGAACGGTCCACGTGGCTCTCCGCGGCCATGTGAACCACGGCGTCGCACTCCTCGATGAGGCGCGAAACGAGCGCATCGTCGCAGATGTCGCCCTTCACGAAGCGGTAGCGCGAGTCCTTCTCGATCGCCGAGAGGTTCTCGAGATTGCCCGAGTAGCTCAGGACGTCGAGGTTCGTGAGCCGGTAGTTCGGCCTGTTGCGCAGGATGAAGTGGACGAAGTTAGAGCCGATGAAGCCGGCGCCGCCGGTAAGGAGGATGTGCATATGAGGTCCGTCAGCTACGGTCTGTTCGCCCGAAGAACGCTCACAAGATTATCGCGCCAACCGGGCATCGGCCCGACAAGCGCTTCCGTCTTCGCGATATCCAGCACGCTGTACGCCGGGCGCTTCGCGGGGCGGGGGAATTCGTCGCTGGTGCAGGGTTCGACGCGCGCGGGGAGGCCCGCGACGCGGCCGATCTCGGTCGCGAATTCGAACCAGGTGCATTCGCCGCCGTCCGTCACGTGCCAATGGCCGCGTTCGGCGCCGGCGTCGATCAGCCGCAGGGTCGCGTCGGCGAGGTGCTCGGCGCTGGTGGGCCGGCCCCGCTGGTCGTTCACGACCTTGAGGCTCGGCTTGCTCGCGAGCAGGCTCTTCATCGTGAGGACGAAGTTCTTCCCCCACGGGGCGTAGAGCCAGCTCGTGCGGATGTTGAGCCAGTTCGCGCCGCTCGCTTCGAGCAGTTCCTCGCCCTTCGCCTTGCTCCGGCCGTAGGCGTTCACCGGTGTGCGCTGGTGGTCGATCGCGTACGGTGCCGCCGCGCGGCCGTCGAAGACGTAGTCCGTGCTGTACGTGATCAGTGTCGCGCCCACGCGCTCGCACCGATCCGCGAGAGCGCGGACGCCTATCGCGTTCACGGCCGTCGCCTCCGCCTCTTTCGTCTCGGCACCGTCCACATCCGTCCAGGCGGCGCAATTGATGACGTATCGCACGCCGGGGTGGATGCTCGCGGCGATCGTCTCGGGCTTCGTGAGGTCGAGTTGCTCGGGCCCGAGGCCCGTGTAGGGCAGGGCGTTGTAGCGCAGGGCGCGGTCGAACGCGGTGCCGAGCATGCCCTGGGGAGCGATAAGGACGAAGGGGCTCATGGGCGATTATCAGGCACCGGGTGAGAGATTTCAGCACAGAGTCTCAGAGAAGATGAGCAGGAAGAGAAGAGAAAACTGGGTTTGAAGAGGTGGATGCGAGAGCCTCTGGCGTTCGGGTCTTCAACCCAATCAGTCTCTTCTCATCGATCTCATCTTCTCTGAGACTCTGTGCTGAACTCTTCTACCCGTTGCCCCCGATGATCGACCGGAGCAGGCCGTCCACGCGCTTCGCGACCACGGGCGTCGCGAGTTGGGCCCGGAACGCGCCGTACGCGCTCGCCTCGAGGCGTTCGCGGGCGGCCGGGTCGTCGAGGAGCGCACCGCAGTGGGCCGCGAGGTCCTCGGGCGTCTCGCCGAGGAGCGCCGTCTCGCCGTGCCGCAGGAAGCGCGAAGTCTCGAAGGGGTCGCGGGCGACGATGCAGTCGCCGGCGACGAGGTAGCTGAGCACCTTGCCGAAGGACTTGCCCTTGGCGTAGTCGCTCCCGAGCAGGACGTGCAGGCCGACCGCCGCGGTCTCCAGAGAGCGCACGAACCGCTCGTTGTCCAGGTACGGGTGCGTAAGGCACTCGACCCCGGCGTCACGCAGCGGGCGCAGGAACGCCTCGGCCTGCGCCGGCGTCTTCACGGCGTAGAGATCGAACCGAAACCTCCGCTTCTTCGCGAGCGCGAGGATGACCTTGCGCACGTACTCGGCTTCCGCCGGGTAGTTCTCCCAGCTCACCTGGGCCCAGGCGACGATCGGGGCACGCTGCGCCTGCGGCGGCGTGGGGCGCGTCCGCTCCGGGTGGCTCGTCCAGACGATCTCGACGCGCTTGGCGTGCCGTCCGCACCACGCCGCGATGTCGCGCGACGCCGCGAAGACGCACGCGCTGTCGCGGCACGCCGCCTCATACTTGGGGCCCAGGCCCGGCTCGTGGTAGTCGGCGTCGTCGATGTCGAAGACGACGGGCGCGATCCCTTTGTACATGCCGGGCTGGTTCAGCTCGTGCCGGCACGACTGCAGGTAGATCACGCGCGGCCGCTCGGCGCGGATCAGCCGCAGCCGCTGCGGCCATGTAAGGTGCGCCGGCACGACGAGCGCCCGCCAGCCGAGCTCGCGGAGCTCCTCGGCGAGGACGTAGCCCCGCAGGTTCGCCGAGCCGGAGTAGATGCCCCGGCTCGGGAAGATCATGACGCGGTCGTCCGTCCGCGGCTGGACGAGGCGCCGGGCGTGCACGGCGGCTTCGCGCGCGTGCCTGCCGGCCCATGAGCGCAGCGCCCCCAGCGAGATGCCCGACGACGACGTCATGCGGTCAGTATCGACCGGCCGTCGGCGATGTCAACTCCCGCGCCGTGCCCCGGGCGCAAATGGAGCGCCCCGGGTGGGAGCCCGGGGCTTCCCTCACTCCGTGCCTCTGTGCGTTCATGCCTTCCTCAGCAGCTCCCGCCGCCGAAGACCCGCAGGTACGTCTCCAGGTCTTCGTTGTCCGGGAAGAGACCGTCGTTGTTGAAGTCGATATCACCGCAGGTCCCCGTAGAGCACGGTCCGCCCCCGAAGACGTTAAAGAAATCTTCCAGGTCCTGATTGTCGGGGAAGAGCGTGTCCCCGTTGAAGTCGATGCTGTCGCAGGACGGGCCCGGGAGGGGGTCGTCGCACACCGGCGGGTTCTGCGTACGGATGCGCACCGCGAAGGCGCGGACGGTGCCCGCGTCGGCGGAAGGGAAGACGTCGCGCACGCGGAGGTTCCACGTGCCGTTGGGCGATTCGCCGTTGAACGCCGACAGCACCGTCTCGGGCCGGAACGTGCCGGTGAAGGGCGGCGCGCCGCCGCTGATCGGGCCCGCCGCGGCGTCGTCGAACGTCGTGCTGCACATGTTGTCGCCGCTCCCGCCGCGTTCGTCGAAGAGCACGACGACGGTACCGGCGGGGCTCACGAGCGAGAGTTCGAAGTCGCTGATCCACGTGTGGCTGATGCCCGGGGTGGTGCACGAGCCGCCGACGTTCTCGATCAGGAAGTCCACGTCCGCGATCGGGCCGGAGAGGCCGGAGACGGCCAGCGGAATATCGGTTGGCCCCGCGCTCACTGTCACGGGCGCGCCGGTGTAGGCGATGCGCGTGGGCGCGCCGGGCCCGCCGGGGATGCCGGTGTCGAAGGAGAACGTGCCGCTGCCCGCGTCTTCATTGCTGGTGACGTCGAGCCGCAGCGAGATCGGGTCTCCGCACGGGTGCGACGCATCGACGCTGATGACATACGGCGTCGTGTTCGTCGCGCTGCCGGACGGCCCCGCGATGTCCGGGTACGCCGAGGCGCTCTGCACGACCGTGACGGTCGGCGTCAGCGACACGAGCGTGCCGGACACGCCGGTCGCGGCCGTGAGGCCCGTGTTCGCGACGGGCACGGTGACGGCGATCTGCGTTTCACCCGGATCGATGCGCGCGTTGTTGTTGCCGTTGGGTGTGCTGTCGCTGAAGGCCGCCGGGCCCGGCACGGTGAGGTCCGCGCCCGGGCTGGGGGCGACCACGGTGATCAGGCCGCCCTGGTTGATGTTGAAGAAGATGTTGCCGATCGCCTGGACGCGGACCCGCCCCTGCGTGGTCGGGATGTACGGGACGGTGATCGTCTCCGAGCCGTCGTTGGGCGTGCTCCCGACGAGCACGTGCGGCCAGGTGTTGCCGCCGTCGGTCGAGAAGAGAATCGATACGTTCGCGCAGCTCACCGGCGCCGTGTTCGTGCCGGCGACGTTCCACGTGACCGTCTGCGTCGAGAATCCCGTCCACGAGACCGCGGAGGCGGGCGAGGTGACGCGGAAGGGGCCCGCGGCGTTCGTCACCGAGAGGACGACGTCGTCCCAGTTCGCGGTAGCGCCGCCCGCGCGGTTGTCACGCACGACGCATCGCCAGTTGAGCGTGCGGGTCGTCGCCGGGAGGGTCTCGCCGAGGAAGAAGGTGTTGCCGAGCAGGTTCGCCGTCCGAGGCAACGTACGCGTCGGGCTCGTCACGGGGAGGAAGACGCGCGCGATCGGCGACTGGCCGTTGTCGCTGAAACCGGTAAGCGGCACCGCGGGGCCGCCGTTGCGCTGCTCCCACGAGTACGTGAGCGCGTCGCCGTCCGCGTCGCTCGCGACCGCCGTCAGATCGAACGGCGTGCCCGCGGGGATCGTGCGGTCCGGGCCCGCGTTCACGACGGGCTCCGTGTTCCCCGTCGCCTGGGTCACGGCGCACGCCGTGCCGGAGACGAAGCCGTGCATCTGCTCGAGGTTAATCGACGCGAACATCGCGTCGGAGTTGGGCTGGAGGTCGTTGTTGCCGCAGATGCCCGCGTAGCCCATGATCGTCGAGCCCGAGGCCGGCTCGTGCGCGATCGCCTCCGCGTCGCCCGGCCCGCCCGAGCAGTTGTTGAACGAGTGGCGGCCGCCGAACTGGTGCCCCAGCTCGTGCGCGACGTAATCGACCGCGAAGGGATCGCCCACCGGCGGGTCCTTGCTGCTGTACCCCTTGCCCTTGACGCCGCCGGCGCACACCGTGCCGATGCCGCCCGCCAGTCCGTTGCCGGCGAAACCGCCGCCGCGGTGCAGCACGTGGCCGACGTCGTAGTTCGCCGCGCCGATCGTGCTGTCGAGCGTCGTCTGCAGCGTGTTGTTCGTCGCGCCGGGGCTGCCCGGATTGGTGTAGGGGTCCGTCGAGGCGTTCACGAAGATCACGGCGTTGTTGGTCGCGACGAGCGTCAGCCGCACGCCGAGGTCGGTCTCGTAGACGCCGGTCACGCGGTTGACGACGGTGACGACCGCGCCGAGCGCGCTGCCGACGGTCCCGCCGTGGAACGCGCCGTACTCGCCCGTTGTCGAGACGGCCAGCCGGTAGGTGCGCAGCGTCGTGCCGATGTTCTCGACGCCGCCGGCGGGCGGAACCCACGCCTCGTCGGGCTCCGGGGTCAGGCAGCCCCAGTTCCCCACGCCGCGGCGGAGATCGCGCTTGTAATAGCTCGCGTAGTGGTCCGCGTCGTTGCGGGTGACGGGGTCGATGTACCACGCGCCGTCGGGCGAGAGCACCTGCGCGTGGAAGCCCGCGGGCATCATGTCCATGCGCAGCGTTTCCGCCGGGTTCGCGACGCCCTGGCCGATGTACGTGCGGATCTCGGGGAACTGCGCCTGCAGCGCGGGCTCCATGACCGGCGCCTCGGCGACGAGGAAGAGCGTCACGCCGCCGGCGGGGTGCGGCAACTCGAGCGGAAGCCCCTCGCCGACGCCCGCGCCGGGCGCGACCTCCATCGGCGCGTCGGCGAGCGCTCGGCGCATCCCGGCCTGGTCGAGCCTCGCCGCGGCGTACCGCCCGGGGCGCACCCACGCCTCACCGGCCAGAACGGCCGGGGTGTGATCGGCCAGGAGCGTCCATGGCCCGGCCTGCGCGGGCCCGGCCTGCCGCACCGCCTGGGCTTGCGCGGCGGAAGAAAGACCGGTCACCGTCGCCGCGATCGCGGCGACGAACAGGAACGATCGCTTGAGCATCCGCGGACTCCTCCCCCACTGCGAGCGGGCAGCATACACGAGAATCCGGATTCCGTCAGCCTCAAAACGCGGCCGAATGGCCGATAATTGTTGATCGGAGGCGGTCGATGAAAAACGGATCGGTCGCGTCGCTCGTCGGCCCGCTGCTGGTGTGCGGCGCTCACTGCGGCTGCGATCGCGACCCGACCAGATCGGCGGCCACGCTGCAACCGCCGACGCCGGCGGCCTTCCTCGTGAACATCGGCGACGTGCCAGCGGGCGATCGGTGCCACGTGCTCGGCGTCCTCTCGCAACAGGTATCGCCCCACGGTGCGCTCGACGCGAAAGGATCGACTTTCGATCTGCTCGGCGTCGATGCGCCCGCGCTGGACGAGCCCGGCGGCCCCGAGTCCCGCGCGTTCCTGCAAGGACTTTTGACGAAGCGCAAGGTGTGGGCCGAACTGACCGGTGCGAACAAGGCCGACCCGCGTCACGGCTTCGTCAATCTGTACCTCGCCCCCGGGAGGGGAACTGGTCAACGCGGAACTCGTCCGGCACGGCTACGCCCGCGCCACGGACACCGCCCTCCCCGGGCACACGGGCATGCTGCGCGAACTCGAGGCCGAGGCGCGGCGGCTGAAGCTGGGAATCTGGGAGTAGCTTCGCGATCAAAATCGGGGCAATCCGCTGGCATGTCCCGCGTTCTGTGGCATGGTTGAGAGACGGGACGGAAGGAGCGGCCGTGCGACTCTTGACCTGTGCTTTCGCGGTGGCTGCGTGCGCACCCGGTGCGTACGCGGACCTTCTCGTTCTTGACGCCGCCAAGGACAACACCCTCTACGAAGAGACGTCGCCGTTCCAAGTCAGCAACGGCATGGGCGAGTCGCTCTTCGCCGGATTCACGATGATCCAGACGAAGCGCCGGGCGCTGCTCGCGTTCGACGTCTCCGCGATTCCGGCCGGTTCGGCGGTCACGAGCGTCACGCTCACCCTCCACTGCACGCGCAGCGCCAGCGGCGCCGAGCCGGTGACGCTCCACAGGGCGCTGGCGTCGTGGGGTGAGGGCGCGTCGGTCGCGGAGGGTGAGGGCGGGCTCGGGGCCGACGCCGCGCCGGGCGATGCGACGTGGCTCTTCTCATTCTTCCCGGGCCAGTCGTGGACGGCGCCCGGCGGGGACTTCGACGCTTCCGCCCTGGCGACGACCTTCGTGGCCGGTTCGGGCGTGTCGTACGGCTGGCAGAGCGCGGCGCTGGCCGCGTGCGTCCAGTCGTGGGTCGACCAGCCCGCGACCAACCACGGCTTCCTGCTGATGGGCAACGAGGCGGCGCCGCAGACCGCCAAGCGCTTCGCGAGCCGCGAGCACGCCACGCCGGAGTTCCGCCCGAGCCTGACCGTGGAATACACACCGATTCCCGGCCCCGGCAGCGCGGCGGGACTGGCCATCGGCGCGGCGCTCGCCGGTCGCCGGCGGGCCCGGTAAATTCTTCGAACACGGGATGGCAATGCGCCATGAATCTGGTACGTTGTGCCTCCGCGCCACACCGGAGCCAACGCATGGAGCAGACCTGCCCGATGCCGGACCTCGAGACGGAACGCCCGGCCGCAGACCGCGGCGGGCGCCTCACGCGCCGGGGGCTGTTCGCCGGGGCCGCCGCACTCGCCGCGGTGTGGGCCGGCCGGCGCCGCGCAGAGGCCCAGGTCGGCGCGGACACGCCGGGCGACGTTGACCCCGCAAGCCTGCTGCACAAGCTCGTGAGCCGGTGCACGTTCGGCATTACGCCCGAGGAGTACAACCTCGCCCTCTCGCTCGGCTACGCGGGCTACCTCGAGCACCACCTGAACTACGCGGCGATCCCCGAGAACCCGACGCTCGCGGCGCGCCTCGCCGCGTTGGGCACCCTCGACGATTCCGCGGCGACCATCATCATCAACGGGCAGGACGCGCTCGCCCGCACGGAGCTGACCGAGGCGGCGATCCTCCGGGCGCAGCTCTCGACGCGCCAGCTCTTCGAGCGTGCGGTGGAGATGTGGACGGACCACTTCAATATCTACCCCGACAACACGAACCTGCGCGCGTACAAGACGGTGGACGACCGCGAGGTGATCCGCGCCCACGCGCTGGGCAGCTTCCGGAGCCTGCTCGCAGCGAGCGCCCACAGCCCGGCGATGCTGGCGTACCTCGACAACCACATCAGCACGGCGGTCCGCCCGAACGAGAACTACGCCCGCGAGCTGATGGAGCTGCACACGCTGGGCGTGACCGGCGGGTACACGCAGCAGGACGTCATCGAGGTCGCCCGTTGCTTCACCGGTTGGTCGGTCCGGACCGGCGGCCCCGCGGAGCAGCGCCACGTCTTCCTCTTCAACGCCGTGAACCACGACAACGGGCAGAAGACCGTCCTCGGCAACATCATCCCGGCGGGCGGCGGCCAGCAGGACGGCGAGACGGTGCTGCAGATCCTGCTCGACCACCCGAGCACCGCGGCGTTCATCGCCGGCAAGGTCTGCCGCCAGTTCCTGGGCTACACCGTCCCGCGGGCGACGGTCGACGCGGTCGCGGCGGTGTACACGCAGAGCAACGGCGACATCAAGGCGATGATCCGCGCGGCCCTCGCGCCCGAGCGGCTCGCCGCCGCGGCCCCCAAGCTCAAGCGGCCGTTCCACCACTTCGTGTCTGGCATGCGCGGCACGCTGACGACGATGAACAGCAGCGCGTCGCTGCGCAACCTCCTCCAGGGCGCGGGGCACCTGCCCTTCAACTGGACGACGCCGGACGGCTACCCGGACAAGATCGAGCACTGGGGCAGCAACCTGGTTTCCCGCTGGAACTTCGGCGCCAGCCTCTGCAGCGGCTCGATCGCGAACACGTCGCCCGACTTCACCGCGATGTTCAACGGGCTGACGACCGCGGACCAGTACGCCGACCGGATCAACGAGCTGATGTGGGCGGGCGCGATGCCCGCGAGCGAGCGCAACCGCATCCGCGACTACATGCTCCCGGACCCCCCCTCCGCCGCTCGCCGCAACGAGGGTCCGGGGCTGGCCATCGGCGCGCCGTCGTTCCAGTGGTATTAGTCGAGAGGAAGGAGCCGAGAGTCCATGCACACGCCCGAAGCACGGTGCTGCCCCGAGTACGCGGAGCTGAGCCGGCGACAGTTCGTCGGCTATTCCGCCGGGTCGGCGCTGCTCGCGTCGATCGCGACGTCGTACGCGTGGCTGCCGCGCGTCTCGGTCGCGGAGAGCCACCGCTCGTCGCAGCGCGACGTGATGGTGCACATCTACCTCCGCGGCGCGTCGGACGGCCTGACCATGTGCGTGCCGTACGCGGACAGCGCGTACTACGCGGCGCGCACGTCGATCGCGGTCGCCCGGCCCGACACCTCCGACCCCAACCGCGCGACGGACCTCGACGGCTTCTTCGGCCTCCCGCCGGCGATGCTCCCGCTCCGCCAGGCCTATCTCGACGGCAAGCTCCTCTTCGTGCACGCCTGCGGATCGAACGATCCGAGCCGGTCGCACTTCGAGGCGCAGCGCTTCATGGAGGTCGGCAAGCCCGGCGACAACACCATCTCCACCGGCTGGCTCGGCCGCCACGTCGCCAGCGTCGCGCCGATGGACCCCAACGCCCAGCTCCGCGCCGTCGGCATCGCGACCGGTCTGCAGCAGGCGCTCGTGGGCGGTCCCCGGACGCTGCCGATCAGCAACCTCGACACCTTCGGCCTCACCGGCAACAACGGCACCCGGACGGCCCGCAGCGCCGCGCTCGCGGAGATGTACGAGACCGCCCGCGAGCCCCTCGCCGCGGCGGCCCTCACGACCTTCCAGACGATCGACCTGCTGAACACGATCGACTTCGCGAACTACGTGCCGTACAACGCCGCGGTCTATCCGACCAACGCCTTCGGCAACGCCCTCAAGAGCGCGGCGGCTCTCATCAAGGCCAACGTGGGCGTCGAGGCGATCGCGGTCGACCTGGGCGGCTGGGACACGCACGCGAACCAGGGCTCCGTCACCGGGACGATGGCGAACCTGATGACCTCGCTCGCCGGCGGCATGGGCGCGTTCTACACGGACCTGCAGCAGCCCGGCGCGCCGAGCACGATCACCGTTGCCATGTCCGAGTTCGGCCGGCGCGTGCGCGAGAACGGCACGCAGGGGTGCGACCACGGGCACGGCAACGCGATGCTGGTGATGGGCAACGCCGTCGCCGGCGGGCGCGTGCTGCGCAACTGGCCGGGGCTCGACCCGGCGAATCTCTACGAGGGCCTGGACCTGCAGGTCACGATCGATTACCGCGACATCCTCGCGGAGATCGTGCAGCAGCGTCTCGGCAACGCCGAACTCTCGACCGTGTTCCCGGGCTTCACGCCCACGTTCCGCGGGGTGCTGGCATGAAGACGATCAACACAGCGCTTGTTCTCGCCTCCGCCGCCGCACCGGGCGCGGCGCTCGCCTCCGAGCCCATTTACAGCAACGCGAGCGCGCAGCCGCACGTCCCCGCGCTCGCCGCGGCGGCCTCCACCGGCGGCGGCACGCCCGCCCCCGGCGGCGGCTCCTGGAGCGAGGTCTCCGGCGCGGGCGCCTTCGAGGCCAACTCGCTGGCGGGCGCGAGCGGGCACGCCGCGGCGAACGTCGACTACCGACTCGCCGACGACGTCGTCGTCACCGGCACGAGCGGCTGGACGATCGACGAGGTGTGGCTCTACGCGTACCAGCCCGGGTACGAGGGGACGGCGTCACCGTTCGCGGGCGCGACGCTCCGCATCTGGAGCGGCGTCCCGGGCGCGAGCGGCTCGTGGGTCGTGTGGGGCGATGCGGCCACCGACCGACTGACGAGCGCCGCGTTCACGGACGTCTACCGCGTCTTCGATACTGAAGCGGGGCCGCTCGCGACGCCCAGCGACACCTCGCGGCGTGTCTTCCGCGTCACGCTGAACGTGGACGCCTACCTGCCGCCGGGTGCGTACTGGCTCGATTGGCAGGTCACGTCCGCGACGCCGGGCGCCGGCGTTTTCTTCCCCACCGCGACGATCGACGGCCTGCGCACGCGTGCGGGTTGGAACGCGGTGCAGGCGACCGGGGGCGTCTGGTCGCCGCTGATGGACGCGGGCAAGCCGGAGCACGCGGTCGACGTCGCCCAGGACCTGCCGTTCATCCTGACGGGCACCGTGACGACGCCGTGCACGGATATCGACTTCAACAACGACGGCCTGTACCCGGATAATCTCGACCTGCAGGACTTCATCGCCGTCTTCGGCGGCGCGGACTGCCCGGGCTGCGACTCGATCGACTTCAACGGGGACGGGTTATTCCCCGACAACGAGGACATCTTCGCCTTCTTCCGTGTCTTCGGTGGCGGAGACTGCTGAGGAAAAGCGGCAAGTCGGCAAAGCGAAAAAGCGGCAAATAGAGAGAACAAGCGATCGCCCCTCCTCATTTGCCGCTTTGCTTACTTGCTGCTTTGTGTTAGCACGGCCCCCCGCCGAAGACGCTGAAGAACGCCTCGAGGTCGGTGTTATCGGGGAAGAGCCCGTCGTTGTTGAAGTCGACGTCGCCGCAGGTCCCGGTGCTGCACGGCCCGCCGCCGAAGACCGAGAGGAAGTCCTCGAGGTCCGTGTTGTCCGGGAACAGCCCGTCCCCGTTGAAGTCGATCGAGTCGCAGCCGCCGCCGACCGTCAGCAGCAGCACCGCGTCAACGTTCGTACCCAGCGTCACCTTCACGATGACGTAGCGGCCGTCGGGGCTCTGGTTGTACCCCTCGCTGACGCCCAGGATGTTGGTGATCGTCTCGCCGTCGACGACGTCGCCTTCGCGCAGGATGAGCTGCTGATCCCGGAAGAGCCCGCGGTCGCGCGTGGTGTCGGGGTCGTTCCAATCGCCGAACCACGTGACGCCGCCGGCGCTATCGACGAAGATCGGGCCGGTGCCGAAGGAGGTGAACTGGAAGCCCGGCACGCCGGGCACCTCGCCGCCTTCCTGCGCGATCACCTCGGCGCCGCGGAAGATGACCGAGTCCGATCCGGCGTCACCGTCGAGCGTGGCGCGGAAGGCGTACTGCCCGGCGTTGTTGACGGAAACCGGCTGGCTGGTCAGGATGCGGAAGTTCCGGCCGGCGATCGGGGAGGGCTGCAACTCCTGGGCGATCAGCGTCGAGTTGAGGTAGATCGAGTCGGTCGCGCCGCCCACCGACGTCACGGTGAACATCGTGTATTGGCCGTTGGGCGAGCGCGAGATGTTCTCCGGGCCGGTGCCGAAGTCGGAGACCGCGGCGGTCATCCCCGGCAGCACGTCACCCTCCTTCCACAGCACGGTCTCTGTGTACGTGTTGGTGGAAGGGTTGTAATCGAAGACCACCAGCGCGCGGTCAACGGTCGTCGGGATCGCGGGGTCGTCCACCGACGCCACGACGAGGAAGTCGTTGTTGTCGTCGCCGCGAACCTCGAAGAACCCGACGTAGGGCGTGCCCGGGGTGAACGCGGGCGACGTCGAGGCGGTGCCCTCCTGCAGCACGAGCGTGTTGTTGAAGCGGATGCCGCTGTCGGTATTGGTGGTCGCGTTGCGGAAGAAGTTGTTCCACGCGACATTGCCGGCCGCGTTGATGTTGATCGAGTCGAAGCTGGAGACCGCGACAGAGCCCACCCCAACGGGGTCGTTCTCGCGGGCGAAGAGGACGCCGTCCCGCAGCACCACGACGTCGGCGTTGGTGTCGGCGTGATCGGTGTCGAACTCGACCAGGTCAACGCCCGCGTCGTTGACGGCAACGCCGTTGAAGGACGTCGCGAGCCCGATGAAGTCGCCCGTCGGCGTCGAGACCGCGTCCTGCTCGCGGTACAGGCGGGTGACCGTGACGGATTGAGCCAGGGCGGCGGCGGAACCTGCGCAGAGGACGAGCAGGGACGGGAGAATCGGTGAACGCATCGGTGATTCCTTTCTGCGAAAGATCGCAGTGTAAAGGCGATGCCGTAGAACACCAAGAGTTTTCGGCGCGAAACCCCGGCCCCGCGGCCGCCGTATTCCGTGTGATTCCCGCGGGGCGGTGCGTCCGCGACGCCGTCCCCGGCGCCGGCCCGGCCCCGCCGCGTTCCCGCGGGGCCTTTAGGTGCAGGCCCCGCCACCGAAAACACGCAGGAGGCTCCGGATGTCCTCGTTGTCCGGGAACAGCCCGTCGTTGTTGAAGTCCAGGTCGCCGCAGCTGGGGTCGTTCGAGCACGCGCCCCCGCCGAAGACGCTCAGGAAGTCGACGAGGTCCTGATTGTCCGGGAAGAGGCCGTCCCCGTTGAAGTCGATCGAGTCGCACGACGGCTGCGTCGACCCAAAGTGGATGGTGTCGATGATCATCCCGGGCGAGCCCGATTGCGAGAGCTGCGTCACCTCGATCTCGTCGAACGTCACCCCCTCGAATCCGATGACATTGGTCGGGTCGAAGAGCGCCATGTTGATAACGACCGTCTCGAGCGCCTGCTCGCCGAGCTTGGCCCGCACCTGCAGCACGCTGCTGTTGCAGCCGATCGCGAACGCGGCACGCGTCTGCGGCTGTGTGAAGCGGACGCGCAGGCTGAAAGGCGGGTTGGTCCCGACGCGGTTGCCGGTGATGTTCGGGAAGTCGTTGAGGATGCGGTTCCACTGGACGGGCGTCGGGAAGACGACGCCCTGCGCCTGATACTGGTTCGTGATCTCGGTGAACCGCGGCAGCGTGCGGTCCTCGAAGTTGATCATCGCCGCGGGGCTCTCGAGGGGCGACGAGCGGCGGATGAACTCCGCGGACGCCGCGCACGCGATGAGGGCGAGCGCGGCGATACCGGTAGCGGTCTTCATGGCATCCTCCGGGGTCTCATGCGGCAACGCGTCGGGGACGCGTCACGTTCCGGCGTGCCGCCGCGAGTATTCCGTTCCGAAGCTGCGGCGACACCCCGAACGCGCGGTCAGCACCCGCCCCCGCCGAAGACGCTCAGGAAGAGCTCGAGGTCGAGGTTGTCGGGGAACAACCCGTCGTTGTTGAAGTCGATATCGCCGCACGCCCCGGTGCTGCACGGGCCGCCGCCGAAGACGGAGAAGAAGTCCTCGATATCCTGATTATCAGGGAACAACCCGTCCCCGTTGAAGTCGATGCTGTCGCACATTGTGTCCGTCAGCACGACGTTGTCGTACGAATGGCCCGGCGTGGCATAGTCGTAGAGCCCGACGAGGCCCGTTCGCGGCTGCGGCAGCGTGAGCGTTGTGGCCGGCGTCGTGTTCCCGTTCAAGTACACCGAGTACGTCGCCCCGACCGCCGTCACGCGCACGTGGATGTCCGACCCCGGCGCGAACTGGGGCCCGGAGAGCCCCTCGGGCCCGCCGTACGAGCCGTTCGTGATCCGGTGGAAGTAGAACCCGTTGCCCGTGTGCGAGAACCCGCCGATCACGAGCAGCACGCCGTTGTCGCCGCTCCCGTCGGTGTGCAGCCAGACGCCGCCGTCGACCGCGCCGTGCACGTCGAGCGCGAGCTCGAAGTCCCCGAGCACGTACGGCAGCGTCGTGAGCGTCGGCGGGCTGTTGCTCGGCGCGAGCGCGTCGTACCGGCCGTTCACCGCCGCCCAGTTGCCGCGCTGGTTCATCCACTGCGGCGATGGACCATTGTCGAAGTTGTCGCTGAACGACACCTGCGCGTGTGCGCCCGTCGCGGTGAGCGCGAGAAGTGAGACCGAACGAATCGCGGAGTGCATGGAACCCCTCCCAAGGCCGAGCCGGGTCAAACCCGGCCACCGTCATTGTCCGGGAAAGGAGCCGGATTGTCCATGCGATTTTCGCGCCGCGGCCTTAGCAATTGCCGCCGCCGAAGACACTAAAGAAAGCTTCCAAGTCCGCGTTGTCGGGGAAGAGCCCATCGTTGTTGAAGTCAATGTCCCCGCACGTGCCCGTCGAGCACGACCCACCGCCGAAGACCGAGAGGAAGTCCTCGAGGTCCTGGTTGTCGGGGAAGAGCCCGTCGCCGTTGAAGTCGATCGAGTCGCAGCACGCGCCGCTGGACGCCGCGCACAGCAGCGTGATCTCGGCCCGGAAGTCGTTGTCGGTGTCCTGGTTGTCGCCGTAGAGGCTGTCGTGGGCGCCGATGAACAAGTACGCGGCGCCGGCCGGCACGACGACGTCGGCGTGGTCGAGCGACACGGAGTCGCCCGTGCGGAAGTCCTCGGGGATGTCGGTCGGGAGCGAGCCGTGGAACGTCGGGGCGCTCATGAACTCGATCCCGGCGTCGACCGCGCCGGGGACACGCGCCTGCACGTTCGTCGCCAGGAGCGTCGTGGACGACGAGAAGACGGCGCACGAGTTCCGCGTCGCCGCGCCGGCGCTGTTGAACGTGTACTCGCCGAGGATGCGGATGCGGATGAGGTCTCCGGGCGCCAGGCCAAGCGTGCCGAGTGACAAAATCACCGGCGCGATCGGCGAATCTTGGTTTGTCCGCAAAAACGTCCCCCGTTGTTCGAGCGGGACGGTCACCTGCGCCCAGGCGGGGTCTGCCGCGGTGGCCATCAGCGCGAGGCCGACGATCGAACCGGCCGCGGACGTTGTTCTGCGCAAGAATGCTCGCCGTTTCATCATCTTCTCCGATCATCACGAACGCGTTGAAGCTTCGATCGACATGCGGACAGAGCCGCGGAACGGGCCGGAGTTTCGGGCGGCCCCCTCCGAACGAGCAGCGCGGCCACGAGCGCCGTGCCCGGCGGAAGACCGGCGCGGACGCCTGAAGACCAGAGCGTGAAAGTTCAAGAAAAAGGATCACAGCACCAGACGCGGCGTCCGGTACTTCCTCATCGAATCCGTCTCGGTCCACCGTCGCGGCGATCTTCTAGCAGTCCCCGCCGCCGAAGACCCTGAAGAACGAGAAAATGTCCTCGTTGTCCGGGAAGAGCCCGTCGTTGTTGAAGTCGATGTCCGCGTTGCAGGGCGGAGCGCCCGTCGGCTGGCCGGTGCAGTTGCCGCCGGCGAAGA
>DASPKL010000028.1:0-93226 GCA_035628115.1 Phycisphaerales bacterium
CTCGGGCGACGCGCCAGGCACGTCCTCGCCCGCCGCCCAGCGGTCGTACAGCGCGCGGAGGTGGCGCGCGAGGCCGTCCACGTCGTCGCGGGCGAAGAGGCGGCCGCCGCCGGTCGCTTCGAGGAGCTGCGCCGCCTCGCCCGCCGGCGGGCCCACGCCCACGACGGGCCGCCCCGCGCCGAGGTACTCGTAGAGCTTCCCGGTCATGTTGATGAAGATGACGGTGCAGTTGCTCCGCGCGATCACGCCGGTGAGCTTGCGCATCGCCTGGCTCATGAGCCGCGCCTGCACGCCCACGATGCTGTCGCCCATCTCGCCCTCGATCTCGGCCTTGGGGATCAGGGCCGCCACCGAGTCGACGATGATCAGGTCCACCGCGTTGCTGCGCACCAGCAATTCGCAGATCTCGAGGGCCTGCTCGCCGCTGTCGGGCTGGCTCACCAGCAGGTCGTCGATGTTGACGCCCAGCTTGCGCGCCCACGAGGGGTCGAGCGCGTGCTCGGCGTCGATGCACGCCGCGACGCCGCCTTCCTTCTGCGCGTTGGCCGCGACCGTGAGCGCCAGCGTCGTCTTGCCGCTGGACTCAGGCCCGAAGATCTCGACAATGCGCCCGCGCGGGATGCCCTTGCCGCCCAGGGCGAGGTCCAGCGAGAGGCAGCCGGTGGAGATGCCCGGCTGCGCGAGGTACGCCTCCTCGTCCATCTTCATGATCGAGCCCTTGCCGAAGGTCTTCTCGATCTGCTGGAGGGCGAGGTCGAGCGCGCGCTTCTTCTCCTTGTCCAGACCCGGGGCCGGGGCCGGCTTGCGCGAATCGCTCTCGGTTTCCGTGGAACTTGCCCGGCCGCGCGCGCGCGGCTCCTTCACTTCGACGCTGGCCATCAGCCACGTCCTTTCACTTGTCGCCGGGCAGCCGCCGCCGGAACGGAGACATCACCCGGGCTTCGACAGCACGGTGCGCCGGTGGGCTTCCTTACCCAACGCACGGCGTTCCCGGGGCGGTGCTGGTCGCGAGCCGGGACACCAAAGTATATCAAAAGCCGAACAACCGTCAATGTTCGGGCGTTGGACGGGGCGAGAAAAGTCGTAAGTCGCGTTCTCGTAAAGGCTTGCTCCAGACCGGAACACCCTCCAAACACGCACCCGAGATCCAGTGTCGGCAAGCCGCCCCTCCGGGCCGCAAGAATGCCTTCTCCACGATGAATCGTCGGTCAACGAGCAAGCTCCTGCGCGTCGCCGCGATCACCGCGGCCGTCGCGGCGGCGACGTTCGTCACATTGCTTGTTGTCGGCCGCTCGATGCTCCGCGCCGAACCCACCTGGTGGGAACAAGCCGCGCCCGCCGCGGGAACCGTCGCGGCGGAACGCCTCGAGAATCACGTTGTTTCGGACGCGAGCGGCGTGCGGCCGCTGACCCGCGACGGCGCGGAGCTGATCAGCGAGCCCTTCACGATCACGATCGACGAGGCCGAGGCGAACGCGTGGCTGGGGACGCGCCTGGGCGATTGGCTGCGCAGCCGCGGTGTGCCGGAGCGATTCGAGGACGTGCGTGTCTCGTTCGAGCCGGGGGAAGTCCGCGTCGGCGCCCGCATCGACGGCGGCCGCACCGCGTGGGCGAGCGTGCCCACGCCGGTGCGCGAGGGCGACGACCCGCTGGCGCACGCCGCCTTCTACCTCGGCCGCGTGCCCGTGCCCCGGTCGGTTGTCCTGGAGGCAATCCAAGGCGCGCGGACCCCGCCGCCCGTCGTGCGCATCGACGAAGCTCGGTCGATGCGCATCCTGAAGGTGGAGGCCGGCAAGGGGGTGCTGACGGTGACGGCGCGGCACGAGGCGGAGGCGGAGTAACGCGGCTGTCACAGCGCCGCGGGTGGGCTGTGCGAGCGGCACCCGTTGGGCGAATAGTCTCCCCTACCACCGGAGGGATCCGCCATGGTTCTGCTGCCTGTCGTCACCGCGTTCGCACTGGCGATCCCATCGCCGAGTTCGACGGATTCACCGGTTGACAGCGGCATCACGATCAAGCCCGCGTCGTGCGAGGTGTTGACGCGCGTTACGTTTGGGCGCGAGAATGTCGTTTCGCGCTCCGTCGAGTTCCGCGCGGTGCTGAACCTGCCCAAGGACGGCCCGCCCGCGCTGCCCCAGGGCATGTCGATCATCGAGCTGCGCGACGGTGAACGGAACAACCTTTTGGAAGGCAAGCCGCCGGCGCGCGAGCCGCGGCGATGGCTCAACGAGTCGTTCGCAGCCATGGCCCGCATGGACAGACGGCGGAACGGGCCGGAGCACGCGCACGCGCAGGCCCGCGCGGAGCTGAAAGGGCTGCCCCGCTCCATCGCGCTGGTGCGGGCACGGGCCGACGTGCACGTGGCCGGTAGGACGCTGCGCACGCCGGTGACCCTCGAGCCGATGGAGAACCCTGTCGAGATCGGTCCGGCGTGACGCTCCTCGTTACAAAGACTCAGGCGGACGGGATCGCACGCGTCTCTCATACGAGGTTCGCATCGCCAAACCCCGCGCCGGAGAGGGAATCGCACCGGTCTTTGTCACATTGGAACTGACGAACGAGAACGGCGAGGGGCGGCGGTTTGTGCGGGAGGGCGACGAGTTTGACTCGCGCGACGAGAAAATCATCGCCGTGCGCAGCGCTGACATCGGTCGCGTGCAGGACGGCGCCGTCAAGGCGACGGCGGTCGTCCTCGCCGACCTGCGGATGGAAGAGATTGAAGTCGAGGCCCGCGATCTGCCGGTGATCGAGGGCGGTGAGTGATTTTTAGAAGCAGTTGCCGCCGCCAAAGACGTTCAGATAGGCCTCGACGTCCGCGTTATCCGGAAAAAGGCTATCGTTATTGAAGTCGATGTCGTTACATGCTCCCGTCGAGCACGGGCCGCCGCCGAAGACGCTGAAGAAATCTTCGAGGTCTTGGTTGTCAGGGAAGAGCGTGTCGTTGTTGAAATCCGTTGGGTCGCAGCCACCGACTCCGCTGATCAAGACGAGGTTTGCCGGAGTTGTGACGACACCCTCGTTCAACAGTGCGCCGCAATAGACACGGCAACGGCTATTGTCGAGCACCGCGCCCGTTTCGATCACGACTTCATGGGCGTACACGGCCTCACTACCTGCTTGCCCTGCCCGGTCATTGTCGTGGAGGTCGACGATGGTCACGGGGCCCTGCCCGGGGCCGATGTGCAACGCACGGAGCGGATAATGGCCGGGGATCGCCCGGTCAAGACCTGCCTCGTCGTTTCCGATGTCGATCGACATTGCCTCGAGCGTGCGTGGGGCATCGGAGCCCGCCATCATCAGCACGGCGCTCGTCATATCGAACAAAGCGTTCGTATTTATGGCGCAACCGAACGACCCGCCGACTCGTACGAGTGAGCCGGGGATCGGCATCATTAGGCCCGCGTTAGGATCGAGCGAGAAAGTTCCGCCGATCTCGAGGCTCGGCGGCGTCGGCGCGCAGCCGGCGCACACCGTTCCCTGCACGACTCCGCTGTTCGCGAAGGAGCCGAGTACATTGAGCGACCCCGACTGAACGTTCGTTACCGCGAACATGTCGTTCCGGTACGCCCCGAACACCGCCGAGGCACCGCCGAAGGTCGCGTCCGCACGGTTCCAGAACGTGGGTGCATCGACCACCCCGTCTAACACGGAGAACACAGCGGCGCTCTCGAGGACGGACCCGGCCGCCACGGTCGAGCCCGGCGACATGGTGACGGGCGCGGTCGTCGCAACGGAGCCGCTGAAGACGAGGGAACCCTCCTGTCCAACGCTCGTCTGCCCGTGGATCACGGCACATGGCGCGTCGAACGTCAGTGAAGATTCGCCTGCCACAGCGATTGCGCCGCGCGAGCCGAGCGTAAACAGCCCGCCTGTGACGCTCGTCACCGCGCCGGGTGACGTGCGGACTTGGCCGCTCAGGTGCACATCGCCGTCCTGACTCGCCCTGACGACCGACGAACCGCCGAGTGTCAAAACCGACGTCGGCGACGTCCGCAAGTCGCCGCTCGACGCCAAGGCCAGCGACTGCCCAAACGTGTCGAGCATACCGCTCGTCCGCCACGCGCCGGGCGTACCGATGAGTTGCTCACCCGTCATGGCCGTAGAGATCGCCGAGCCCAGCGACGAATGCACGGCGCCCGTCGTTGCGTTTCGGGCAAAGGAAAGGTCGCTGTGCGAGACGTCGAAGACTCTGACCGAGCCTTGGTCCACTCCACTCTGCGCATCGTCGCCATATGCGCCCGCGGCGACCGTATCACCGTCGAAGGCGACCGCGGACCCGAGGTAATCGCTCGCGGCGCCGTCGAGCGCGGTGATGTGAGCGCGCTGGTGCCAGGATGTGCCCGACCGTTCGAAGGTGTATAACGAACCTTGACCGTCGCTGGCGCCGACGTCGTCGAAGTACGCGCCCACGACCGCCGAATCTCCCTCGGTGTCGACGCTGATACCGAAGTTGTCGCCGGCGGCGCCGTCGTCCGGGCTCAGCGTGGCCTGCAGCGTCCACGCTGTCCCCGAGCGCACAAACACGAATACGGAGCCTCTGTCCGCGGCGGCGCCGACGTTGTCCAAACATGCACCGATTAGGGCGGTGTCCGCGTCGAGGGCAACCGAGAATCCGAAAGAATCCCCCGTGCCCGCAGCCGGAGGGCTGAGCTTCGCTTGCTGCGACCACGCGATGTCCGAGCGCACGAATACATATGCGGCCCCGATGTTCGGAAACGAGCCGACGTCATCCAAGTGAGATCCGACGAGCACCGAATCGCCCGATATCGCGACCGACCTCCCAAAGCTGTCGGCGCCTGCCCCGTCGGACGCGGCCAGTTGGCCCTGCAGAATCCAAGAAGTGCCGAAGCGCACATACGCATACGCGGCTCCCTGGTCGGTGTGGGGAAACACATCGCGGAACGGCGCGCCGACGACGATCGTTTCGCCCGATATGCCGACCGAAGTGCCGAAGTAATCGTTCGCAGCGCCGTCGAACACCGTGATCTTTGTTTCCTGGGTCCAGGTCGAGCCCGACCGCACGAACACATACGCCGAACCTTGGTTGATGTCCGGCCCTACATCGTCGTCGCGCGCGCCGATCACGGCGATGTCGCCGTCGATCGCAACGGAGGAGCCGAAGTAGTCGCTCGCGGCGCCGTCGGGCGCAACGAGCTTTGCCTGCCGCGTCCAGACCGTCCCAGAACGCAGGAAGACATAGGCCGAACCTTGGTCTGGATTGCCGGCAACGTCGTCCGTCGGCGCACCAACGATCACCGTGTCGCCGGAAACCGCGACGGCGGCGCCGAGATTGTCGAACGGGGCCGCGTCCGCGGCCGTGAGTGCCACGTCGTGGCCGATCCAACTCTGACCGGGCCGAGAAAAGACCCACACCGACCCCTGATTCATGCCGGCGTTTTGAGCGTCCGCCGGCACTCCAACGACGGCGGTGTCTCCTGCAAGCGCGACCGAGGCACCCAGCGTATCGCCGGCCGCCCCGTCGGCGGCGGTCAACCGGGCCTGCTGGACCCAGCCGGTCTCTGTCCGCGTGAAGACGAATGCGGAGCCCTGGTCGGCGTTCACGCCAACGTCGCTGTGCCGTGCGCCGACGGCAATCGTGTCTCTCGCGAGCGCCACGGCTGCGCCGAACGAGTCGTCGGCGGCCCCCTCCTCGGCCGTCAACCGGGCTTGCTGCGCCCATGCCGTGCCGGCACGCACGAAAACGTACGCCGAACCTTGATTGCCGGTTGCGCCGACGTCGTCCGCGTGCGCGCCAACTACGACCGTGTCAGCGGCGACGGCGACCGCACCGCCGAAGCGATCCCCGGACATGCCGTCGGGTGCCGCCAGTTTGGCTTCTTGCAGCCAGACGCTGACAATTCGGACGAAAGTATAGGCCGCTCCCCGATCAACACTGCCGCCCGTGTCCTGGCCGTGCGCGCCAACGGCGATCGTTTCGCCGGAGCATGACACGGAACAACCGAACCCGTCGAACGCGGCGCCGTCCGCGGCGACTGTTTGGGCCTCCTGCACCCACGACGCGCCCGACCTATTGAACATGAAGATCGAGCCTTGGTCTACATTCCCCGCAACGTCGTCGGCCGGCGCACCCACAACCACCGTGTCGCCCGACACCGCAACGGACGCGCCGAACCTGTCGCCCGCCTCGCCGTTCCCGGCCGTGAGCATCGCCTGTTCCGTCCAGGCATTGCCGGACCGCGCGAAGATCCGAACTGACCCTTGATCGGCATTGCTGGCGACATCGTCCTGGTGCACGCCGGCCAGTAATGTTGCGCCCTGAATCGCGACCGCGCAACCAAAGTGGTCGCCGGGTTCTCCCGCTTCCGCGATGATGCTTGCTTCAAACATCCACGCCGACCCGGTCCAGCGATAAACCTGCACAGACCCTTGGTCCTGATTTGGCCCGATGTCATCGCCGGGAACTCCGACAACCAGAGTGTCGCCATCGACCGCGACTGCGTGCCCGTATGTATCCCCGGCCGCCCCGCTGGGGTGCAGAACGCGCACTGGCAGAGAGCGCTGCGCGGCAGCCGGCGCAGCGAGAGCCATGCAAAGCGCCAGCGTAATTACGCTGGCCAAGCCAGGAATCGACTGATTGAAGAACTTCCTGATCGACTGCATCGTGACCCCTTAAAGAAGGGGAATGCTACCAGACGGTAAAGCAGTGTCAATGGCGTTTGTGTTCGACGCATCGGCTCTGCCCTCCGCTCGCGGTCGCGAACGTCCCATCAGCGAGAGCGTTCCAGCACACCATGGCGTTCAGCAAGGACATGGAGGAAAACAGGCCCTCCCGTCTGACCGGCCAGTGCCGCCTCGAACTGCTCGTCGCGGTGTCGGCAACGCTGCGACGGACACATGGAAACGGCACACGGAGGCCTCGACGACACTCTTCGATCAGACCGGCTGCACCCCGCTGAGTGCATTGGCCACCGGCTCGACGCGCGCTATCCCCTCTAGATCTGCTCGTACAGCCAGTGGTTCGACTTCCGCGCGGCGCCGGGGGCCGCGGGCAACGCGAAACGTGCGCGTGCACGGCGGTCGCTACCCTCGCTCCCCATGTCCCTCCTCGTCACCGGCACCATCGGCATCGACACCGTCGCCACCCCCACCGCCCACCGCGAGCGCATCCTGGGCGGGTCGGCCGCGTACTTCGCCGCCGCGGCGGGCCACTTCGCGCCGGTGCGCATGGTCGCGGCCGTGGGCGGGGACTTCCCCGCCGATCACATGGCGGCGCTGCGCGAGCTCAAGAACGTGGACCTGACGGGCCTTGAGGTCCGCAAGGAGAGCAAGACCTTCGCCTGGGGCGGCAAGTACTTCGCGAACATGAACCAGCGCGAGACGCTCTTCACGGAGCTGGGCGTGCTCGCCGAGCCGCCGCCGAAGGTGCCGCACTCGTTCGCGGACTCGCGCTACCTCTTCCTCGCGAACACGCACCCGGAGGTGCAGCTGGGCATGCTCGGCCAGGTAAAGGGGCGGCGCCTCACCGTCGTGGACACGATGGACCTGTGGATCAAGATCGCCCGCGCGGAGCTGATGACGCTCCTGCAGCAGGTGGACGGCGTGGTGCTCAACTACGAAGAGGCCGAGCAGCTCACGGGCATCAACAGCACGGTCGCGGCGGGCAAGAAGATCCTCTCGTTCGGTCCCCGGTTTGTCGTCGTGAAGAAGGGCGAGCACGGCGCGCTGCTTGTGCACCGGGACGGGCTCGCGGCGCTCCCCGCCTTCCCGACGGACAACGTGGTGGACCCGACGGGCGCGGGCGACAGCTTCGCCGGCGGCATGATGGGTTCGATCGCGGCGCAGGGGGAGATCAAGGACCCCGGTTCGTTCGACGCGATCCGGCGCGCGATCGTCTTCGGCACGGTGACGGCGAGCTTCACGATCGAGAGCTTCAGCCTCGACCGCCTGCGCACGCTCCAGCGGCCCGAGATCATGGCCCGGCTGGACGAGTACACCGGCATGGTCCGGGTGTAACGAGAAGACCCGCCGCAGCGCATCAGAGGAAGATGAGCGGGTCGAAAGAATGAGAACAGAGACCCGGAAGAGAACAAAGCAGTCTTTCGCGTTCTTCTCTTTCCGGTCTCCCGGTCCGCTCGCCGCTCGCCGCCCCTCTACCGCGAACTGACTCTTAGGCCGATCTCTTGCGGAGCACGCCCGCGTGCGGCGGCTTGCCGACGCACATCTTCTTCTCGAAGTTGGTGCCCACCGCCTGGCCCTCGCCCACCCACGGCGGCGGTGTAAAGGGAAGCAGTTCGAACGGCGCGGCGGGCATCTGCCAGAGCGTGCGCACCGTCGCGGGGACTTCATCCTCTCCCGTCCACCGCCGGAAGTGCTCCATGTCCCACGCCCACAGCTCGTCGTGGTCGGTCACGACGCGCAGCTCGCCGCCGGACGCGAGCACGCGCCACGCCTCCGCGAGGAACCGGTGCTGGACGACTCGGTTCTTGTGATGCCTGGACTTCGGCCACGGGTCGGAAAAGTACAGGTGGATGACGCGCGCAACGCCCGAGGCGCAGCGCCAGCGGAGGAACTCCGAGGCGTCGGCGTGGAGCATGCGCACGTTCCCGCGACCCGCGCGGCGCAGCCGATCCGCTGTGTAGAGGTAGAACTCGCGCTCCCACTCGATGCCGAGGAAGTTCACGCCCTCGTCGCGGCCTGTCGCCTCGAGAATGAACGTGCCCTTGCCGCACCCGATCTCGATGTCGAAGGGCGCGGCGGGGTTCGCGAACCACGCGCGCGGGTCGAGCCGGCCCGCCTCCGGGCTGGCCATCGCCTCATCGGGCAGCGCGGGGAACTCGGCTTTGGTCACACCGATGACGCCGGGCGCGTCGTCGAGCGTGCGCCCACGCCCCAGGTCGGAGCCCATGTCTTACTTGCTCTCCGCACCGGCCGCCGGCTGGGCCGGGGCGCCCGCGGCCTCCGGCGACGGCGCGAGGCCCAGCGCCTCGCGGACGGCGACAAGGACCGCCGCGGCGGTTTCGGCGGAGGTCTCGCCCGCGAACTCCTTCACGATCATGCCGTCTTTATTGATCACGAGCGTCGTCGGGTAAACGCCGACGCCGAAGTCGGTGGTCACGGCCTCGCCGCCGACGAGATGGGTGTACGCGCTCGCCGCTTGACCGAGTTCGTTGGCCGCGTTCTGGTTGTCGCGCTCGCGCACCGAGATCGCCAGCATGGCAAGCGAATCACCGCGGAGGTCACGGAGGGATTCGGCGAGCATGCCGTGCCAGGACGTGCAGGGAAGACACCAGCTGCCGAAGAACTGCGCGACCACGACCTTGCCCCGGAGCGAGGAGAGCCCGACTGTCTCGCCGCTCATCGTCGCGAGTCTGAATTCCGGCGCGGGGCGCGGGCCCTGGGCCTTCGGCGGCTCCTGTGCTGGCTGGGGCTGCGCCGGGGCGGGCGCGTCCGCCGGCTGCTCGGCGGGCTTGGCGCCGTCCTCTTTGATCGAGGGCGTCGCGGCGGGGATGACCGGGGCCTTCTGCGCGCCGCTGCGATCCTCTGCGTACCCCTCGGGGAGCTGGGCCTTGAGGTCCTCCCGCTTCATGATCGTCGGCGGGTTGGCGTTATCGATCTGGACCTCGGAGAACTCGAAGGCGATGCGGCCCGAGGCGGCGCCCTCGAAGACCTGCTCGATCATGCGCGGGAACCCATCGCTCTTCGCGAACGCCCAGCGGGTCGAGCTGTTGTTCCTGCCGACCTTCACTCTGACGATATCGCACTCTTCGCCGCCGAAGGTCGCGGGCTCTTCCAGCGTGTACTCGCTCGCGGAAAGCTCCGCGGCGAAGGGCGAGGGCGAGAGGGCCTCGTTGACACGCGCCCGCTGCGCGACCGAAACGCCCGGCCCCAGGCCCATGCGGATGCTCTTCTCGAAGAGCGTCTTCTTGGAGGCATCCAAGATCTCGACCGACGACTCGCCCCAGGCGATATCGACGGGCGCATGCTCCGCCCCCTTGTCCAGCGAACCGGTCGCCCGGACGAGCCAGCCGCCGACGCCCCCCGCGGGGACGCGCATCAGCCGGATCAGCAGGCGTGCGGGCTGATACGCCGCGGCGATCATCCCCTCGCCCGTGTTGGTAGAGCGGTACGAGATCGCCTGAGCGTTCTTGTAGACGTTGGCGGCGCGCTCGAAGAGAGCGCGGCCGTTGGTCGCGGCCTCCGGCTGGGCGTGGGCCGAGGCGGGCGCGGGCAGCGCGGTGAACGGGGCGGCGCCGGCGAGAGCGACAAGGCAGACGGCGAGCTTGGTCATGGTGTGCATGATGGGGGAGGGTATCGGTGACAGGCTCAGGCGCGAGCGAGGAGCGCCGCCAACGCCCCGCCGGGGTCGTCCTGCCGCATGAGGTGTTCGCCGATGAGAGCGATGCGCACACCCACCTCGGTGAGGCGGGCGAGGTCTGCTCGGCTCGCGATGCCGGACTCGCTCACGAGAATCGAGGGGTCTTCGACCAACTCCGCCATCCGCAGGGTCTGGCTGATGTCCACCTTCATGGTGGTCAGGTCGCGATTGTTGATGCCGACGAGTGCGTACGAGGGGTGGGGAAAGCCCACGTGCGGGAGCACCCGCAGCAGGTTCTCGATGCTGTGGGCCTCCAAGAGGGTGGTTAATTGAAGCTGCTGGGCCAAGATGAGCAGGTCGAGGAGCTCGCCCTGGGTCAGGCACTCGGCAATAAGGAGGACCGCGTCGGCGCCGGCCGCCCGGGTTTCCCACAGCTGCCACGGATCAATCACAAAGTCTTTGCGGAGAACGGGGAGCGGCACCCGATCCTTGATCCGCTGGATGAAGGACACGTCGCCCCCGAAAAACCGCTTGTCCGTGAGGCAGGAGATCGCCGCGGCCCCCGCCCGGTGGTACGCTGACGCGATGCCCTCGGGCGAAAACCCATCCCCCGCGTATTCGGGGCGGATCAGGCCGGCGGAGGGGGTCTGCCGTTTGATCTCGGCGATCACGGAGACGGATACGCCCGGGGCGCGTCGCGTCACGGCGGCGAAGAAGTTCCGGGGGGGCTCCTGCTGGGCGACTTGGGCCTCGAGTTCGGCGAAGGTCACCGCCTTCTTTGCCTCGTCCACCTCCAGGCGCTTGTGCTCGATGATCTCGGCGAGGGTTTGCGGGAGCGGCGCCACGGGCGGGATTGTTCGCACCGTGCCGGCGATAGGCGTCGCGCTGGCGGCGGCGCTCGCGCTCCCCGCGAACGCTCAGGATGTCGATCGCGCGATCGAAGCGACGACGGAGACCGTGACGCAGAGCGCATCGAGGTTCGGCACGCTCGTGAGCAGCGACCCGTGGTTCTGGGGGCATGTCATCGGCGCGATCGTCGTGGTCCTGTCGCTCGTGTTCGCCGACGTGATCCGTCCGGGTTCGCTGGAACGCGCCGGGAAGCGTTCGCTCGACCCGCACAGCCCGATCCTGCTGCTCCTCTGCGGCGCAACGGTGATCGGCGCGATGATGGTCGGCGGCGCGTTCGTGAGCCTGCTGAAGCCCGAGTGGCGCGGCGTGCACGAGACGACGCAGGCCACGGCGGTCGTCATGGGGTTGCAGTACGCGTTCGCGATCGTGATCGCCGTGCTGCTCGCGCGCCTGGTCGCGACGAGCGCGAAGAGCTCGGGCCTCGCGTTCACCGCCCGCTCGCTGCCGTGGGGGCTGGTCGGCGGCGTGCTGGCGTGGCCGGTCGTCATCGCGGCGAGCCTGGGCTTTGTCGCGGTCCACAGGCATCTGGGCTACGCGCAGCCGGA
This sequence comes from Phycisphaerales bacterium, assembly GCA_035628115.1. Taxonomy (GTDB): domain Bacteria; phylum Planctomycetota; class Phycisphaerae; order Phycisphaerales; family UBA1924; genus BJHL01. The sequence goes on from DASPKL010000028.1 coordinate 11,731, forward strand.
CGTGCTCGGGCACGACACGCTCCGGCAGATCAGCGAGAACCGGAACGACCCGTGGGCGTGGGGCCTTGCGTTCATGGCGATCGTCGCCGCGCCCATTGTCGAGGAGATCGTCTACCGCGGCTTCTTGCAGAGCGCGCTGCTCAAGATGTTCGGGTCGCCGTGGGTCGCGATCATTCTGACGTCCACGGCGTTCGGCGCGGTGCATATGGTGGGTGCGCAGTCGGTGCAGTGGTACTCCGCCGCGACGGTGGGCGTGCTCGGCCTGTGCTGCGGGATCGCCTTCGAGCACCGCAAGGAAATCGGCGTGCCGATCGTGATGCACGTGCTCTTCAACCTCACGAACGTCGTGCTGGCGCTCCTCATCCCGCGCTCGTAGGCGTCGCCGCGGCCCGGGTGCCCGGCGGCACGCGGCGACGGCGAGGCATTTTTGCGCCGCCGCACTATTGTTCGGTATGCCCCACGCCTTCGACGCCCGCGCCGAGAACCTCTTCGCCCAGCTCCGCCGCGACGGACTCTGGAAGGAGCTCCAGACCATCGAGGGGCCGATGGACGCGGAGATCACGCTGAACCGCGACGGGAAGCGGCAGAAGGTGCTCTGCTTCTGCTCGAACAACTACCTGGGGCTCGCGAACCACCCCGAGGTCGTCGAGGCGGGGATCAGGGGGCTGCGCGACTACGGCGCGGGGACCGCGAGCGTGCGCTTCATCTGCGGCACGTTCGGCCCGCACTGGGAGCTGGAGCGCACGATCGCGCGGATGATGGGGACGAAGTCGTCGTACTCCTTCGTGAGCGCGTGGACGGCCAACGAGGCGGTTTTCCCCACGCTCTGCGAGCCCGGCGACCTCATCATCAGCGACGAGCTGAACCACGCGTGCATCATCGACAGCATCCGGCTGGCGACGACGATCAAGAAGGGCGTGCACAAGGCGGTCTACCGCAACAACGTGCTGGAGGGGGAGAAGAGCCTGCGCGCCGCGCTCGAGGCGGCGCGCGCGAACAAGGAGGTCACAGGCCAGGTCTGGGTCGTGACCGACGGCGTCTTCAGCATGGAGGGATCGATCGCGGACCTGCAGAAGATGCGGGCGCTCTGCGACGAGTTCGACGCGCTGCTCGTCGTGGACGACAGCCACGGGCACGGCGTGATGGGGCCGTTGGGGCGCGGGACGCACGAGCACTGGGGGATGATCGACGGCGGCTCGCACCGCGGCCGCGTGGACATCTTTACCGGCACGCTGGGCAAGGCCCTCGGCGGCGGCGCGGGCGGGTTCGTCGCCGCGAGCAGGCGCGTGATCGACCTGCTGGTCCAACGCGGCAGGCCCACGCTCTTCAGCAACGCGTTGCCGGTGACGATCGCGCTGAGCGCGAACAAGGCGATCGAGATCATGCTGCGCGAGCCGCAGCGGGTGCAGCGCCTGCGCGACAACGTCGCGTACGCGCGGGGCGAGCTCAAGAAGGCGGGGTTCGACGTGCTGCCCAGCCCCACCGCCATCTGCCCGATCATCGTGCATGACACGGCCAAGGCGATCGCGATGAGCAAGCGGCTGCTGGACCTTGGCGTCTTCGTGATCGGCTTCGGCTACCCGGTGGTGCCCGAGGGGCACGCGCGGCTGCGCTGCCAGATCTCCGCGGCGCACACGAAGGAGCACATCGACACGCTGGTCGGGGCGTTAAAGAAGCTCTAGTGCCTCGCGCAAGGATGTTTGACCGCAGGTCGGGGACACTTGCGTGGATCACATCAAGACATGCCCAGCGTGCGGATACGACACGAGCGCTACAAATTCAGCGCTGTGCTCTGAGTGCGGATGCGACATCGAGAACGAGTTCCTTCGCCGCGAAGGCGCAAAGGATGTCTGGGGCATCGTCGTGTGCTTCGGCACAGCCTCCCTGCTCTGGTGCCTCTCCGTGCTGATCTTCGGAATGCCACAAGCATGGACCTCGCTTCCTGAATTCATCCGGATCGTGGCCTGTGCTCTCGCCGTCTCGTGCGGGCTTGCGGCGGCCCTGTGCTTTCTTCAGCGTGGCCGGCTGAGGTACGCCGCACCTCGCGTACACGCGATTCTCTCTAGTTTGGCCTTTACGTACCTGGGGCTGTGGGCGGCCGGTGTTGTTCTGCTCAAGAGCTTCTAGCCTGCAGCCAGATCGTTGTGCCGTCCCGCCTACAACCACCCACACCCGGGAGGCTCTATGCCACGTTGCTCCGTCGCCGTTCTTCTGGCCGCCGTTGTGCTCGCCGCGTGCACGCCCGCGCGTCGGGTTGCCCAGGCCCCCACGATCAGCAAAACGCCGGCGGAGGGGGACGTCCGCGGCAGGCCGCGGTTGGGCGCGCCGATCCCGCTGCCGGAGTCGAGCACCGTGCTCGTGCCGTTCGCGGTCGAGAGCGCCAAGGGGCTCTTCGAGGACGACGACCCGTACACCCGCCGCGGCGGTGTGGAGAGTGGTCGTGCCAATTACCGGGGCGGCCCGCCCCCGCGCGGCGTGCGCTGGCACAACGTGATCGCGAAGGACACCGCGTCGGGCGACGAGTGGATGATCCTCACGCGGCGCGGCGTCATCGGGGAGTGGTACGCGGGCCTCGGCGCGGCGAGCGTCGTCGTCTTCGTCGCCGTGGTGGACGACACCAACGGCGACGGCGTGCTGAATAACCTCGACGCGCGGGTGGCGATCGCCACGGACGCGAACGCCCGCAATCCGCGCATCGTCACGCCCACGGACGCGCAGGTGTGGGGCGTATCGGCAATGGCCGATTCGCGGACGCTCTGCTTCACGGTCGCGCAGGACACGAACCGCGACGGGCGAATTGACTCCTACGACACGAGCGCGCCGTGGGTGTGGCGTCTCGGCTCGGACCAGAACGCGACGCCGCTGGTGTCGGACGCGATCCGCGAGCGGGCGGAGCAGTTATTGACCGACCGCTGAGAGATGTTCCGTCGATGCAACCGGCGACATGCCCCGCCTGCGGCTACGACGTGAGCAACGCCCCGTCGGCGATGTGCCCGGAGTGCGGCGTCAATGTCGAGGCGGCGAGGCGGCAGGCTGACGTGTGCGGCGCCGCGTCTGCGCACAACGGAGCACTGCTGCTCTTCGGAGCAGGGGGCCTCTGGGTGCTCCTCGGCGCGTGGGTGCTGGGCGCCGGAGATAAGTTCGAGTTCGCCTTCTACATACCGCTGTTGACGGGTATCTCGCTTCTGTCGGTTGCCACCGCGGCAGTTGTCGAGCGGCGGTCGTTGTCGCGCAGCCTCACCGCCAGACGGTGCATTCAGGCCCTTGCGATTGCGGCCTTGGCGATTCCGCTGACGTGCCTGTTCGCGGTGCTCTGAAGCGCCGCCGCGGTTCACGGCGGCCATTCAACAACGATCTCTACCACGGGCCCCTGCGCGTGCGGGGAGTGTTGGGAGGCCGAAATCGCCGGGGCGCAGTTCCCAAGAATGGGCCGGGGGTCTTGTGGAACAGCAACAGCAATCGGGCGATCAGGGCCTCGCGGCGCTCCCCGCGTTCCTGCGCGATGCGCTCGCGCGCGAGCTTGACCCGGGCGAACGCGTGGTGTGGGCGGGGATGCCGGACGGGCGGCGTGTCTTCAGGAACGGCCTTCCCGGCGCGTTCGGCGCCGCCGGTACGGTGACCGTCATCGCAACGCTCTCTGGCCTCGCCGTGTTCGCCGGGTCGGAGGAAGCTCGCGGCGTGCCCGAGGCGGCGCGTGAGCTCCGCACCGTCATCATCGTCGCGAGCTTGATCGGCGTCGTGCTCGCGACCATGGGCCTCGCGGTAGCGCTCGGCCCGTTCGTGCACCGCCGCCGCGCACGGCGAACCGTCTACGCCGTCACGCTGACGCGCGTCCTCCGCGTCATTCTCAAGACGGACGGCCGCGCGCACGTCACGCAGGTTGAGCCGGGGCACCCGCTGGCGATCATGCGGAAGGACCACACAGACGGCACGGGCGAAATTTATCTGTATCCATCGCCGCGGCCGCAGGGTGGCCCGATGTCGGCCTCGCTCCACATCGAGGCGGTGCACGAGCCGCGCACGGTGGACCGGGCGATCAGGGCGACGTTTGATCCGCACCGTGCGGCGTGATCACGCCGCTTCGGGGCGCTCGAGCGCTTCGGGCTTGGTGCCGCAGACGCCGTCGCGGGTGACATAAAAGAAGTCCGGGCAGATCGGGTACGGCAGGCGACGGAAGTCGTTCTCCACGCGCTCGCGCAGGCGGCGCACGAAGACGTCCGGCCCTTGCGAGAAGGCGACGAACATGTCGCGCGCGGGCGTGGCGACGTAGAAGTCCCCGCCGAGCTGCGGCGCGAGGCGCTCGTGGAGCCCGCCGAGCAGGAGCCTCGCGGCGTCATAACCGTCGTGCTGGCCGATGATCGCGGCGCGCCCGCCCTCCTTGCTCTCCACGATCTGCACGTCCAGCTCGGGGGCGTACTGGTCGAGGTTGGCCCGCGCGATGTCCTCCAACGCGTCGAGGGAGACGCGCCAGCGCACGAGCTGCTCCGTCGTGATCGAGACCGTCATGTGGGGCAGGTCGGTCACGAAGACGATCACGGTCTCGTTGACGTAGGGGACGTGGGCGACCTGGTCGCGCGAGAGGTGGTCGAAGATCGACTCGGGCTGCACGCGCGGCATGATGCGCGGGCGGGCAAACTCGAAGGTCATGCTCGCGAGCTGCATCGACTCGCCGGCGAAGAGCTGCTCGAGGTAGTGCTCCACGATTTCCGTGCCGCGGCCGGGCTCGTGGTTCACCATGCGGTAGAGGTTCTCGAGGTCGAGGCGCCGGCCGTTGACCAGCAGCTCGCGGGGGCCGACCAGGTCCACGGCGTACTCGGGCTGGAGCCGCCGGAGCATGTCCGCCACGCACTCAGCGAACGCCTCGGGCTCTTTCGGCATGTGCGCCATGGGCTTGATCCCCGCTTTTCGCGCCGCCCGCGGTGCACGGGGGCAGCGGGTGTATCGAGCGGGTCCGCGGCGGCCCGAACCGCGCGCACCGGTTTTCCCGTCTCGGGCGCAAAGGCTGCCCGCACAGACCGCCCGCCCCCACCATCCGCCGGGCCGCCCCGGCGTGGAGGGCCGGGTTCTCGGGGCGGTTGCTCGGATGGGCCCGCGGCAGTAGAATCGCCCCGTCAGAGGCTCCCGTCCCCGGGAACACGGCGTGCCGCGAAGCACGACCCATGGGGTGGGGGGCGGGGCGGACCCCGCCCAGTCAACCCCGCGGCGAGTCGGCCAACGGGCAACGAACGGAGATCGATCGTGACCGAACAGGAAATTGAATCGAAGGTCGTCGAGATCGTCGCCAAGCAACTCGGCCACGACCGCTCCAAGATCAACCGGGGCATGTCCTTCCAAGAGGACCTGAACGCCGACAGCCTCGACCTCGTAGAACTCGTGATGGAGCTCGAAGACGCCTTCGAGACAGACATCCCCGACGAACAGGCGGAGAAGATCAAGACCGTCGGGGACGCGATCGACTTCATCAAGCAGCACCACGGCAAGTGACCCCCGGAGGGGTTGGACCGTTATGAGCCCGCGCACCAACGAGCCACGCGTGGTCATCACCGGCGTGGGCGCCGTGACGAACCTCGGCCACTCCGCGCCCGCGACGTGGTCGGCCATGCGCGAGGGGCGCAGCGGCATCAGCTCGATCGAGGGCGAGGACTTCGCCGCGTACCCGCCCGTCAAGTGGGCCGTCACCATCGCCGGCCAGGTGAAGGGGTGGGACCCAACTTCCGTGATGGAGGTGAAAGAGGCCAAGCGCGTCGACCGGTTCACGCACCTGGGCGTGGGCGCGGCGACCGAGGCCGTGAAGGCCGCGGGGCTCGACTTCTCGAGGCTCAACCCGGAACGCTGCGGCGTGGTGGTCGGCTCGGGCGTCGGCGGGATCAAGACCATCGAGGACGGCGTTCTGGTGATGGCCAACAAGGGCCCGGACCGCCTGAACCCCTTCACCGTGCCGAGGCTGATGGCCAACGCCGCGGCGGGGAACATCTCGATCCGCTACGGCCTGCAGGGGCCGGCGAGCTGCCATACCACCGCGTGCGCGAGCAGCGGGCACGCCATCGGCGACGCGATGAACTACCTGCGTCGCGGGCACGCGGACGTCATGCTCGCGGGCGGGGCGGAGGCGGCGTGCACGCCGTTGTGCGTGGGCGCGTTCATGGTGATGAAGGCCCTCTCGACGCGGAACGAGAACCCCGCGGGCGCGAGCCGGCCCTTCGACGCCGACCGCGACGGGTTCGTGCTGGCCGAGGGCGCGGCGATGCTCGTGCTCGAGACGGAGGAGCACGCGAAGAGGCGCGGCGCGCCGATCCTCGCGGAGCTCGTGGGCTTCGGGAACTCGTGCGATGCGCACCACATCACCGCGCCCGACGACGTCGGCGGCGGCGCGGTGCGGGCGATGCAGATGGCGATGCGCGACGCCGGGCTGAACAGCACGGACATCGACTATGTGAACGCCCACGGCACGAGCACGCCGCTGGGGGACAAGGCCGAGGTCGCGGCGGTCACCCGGCTCTTCGGCGACCACGCCCTCAAGAGCAAGGGCGGCAGGCTGTGGATGAGCTCGACCAAGAGCATGCACGGACACTGCCTGGGCGCGAGCGGCGCGGTGGAGATGATCGCGTGCATCCACGCGGTGCGCGACGGCGTCGTGGCCCCCACCATCAACCTGGAGAACCCGGGGTCGCGCATCGGTGACGGGCCGGACCAGGGGAAGATCGCCCCCTTCGACGTGGACTTCGTGCCGAACGCCGCCCGCGAGCGCACGACCCGCTTCGCCATGAACAACACGTTCGGCTTCGGCGGGCACAACGTGACGCTGATCGTCGCCCGGTACGCGTGATCCGGGGCTGTCCGCGCCTCGCCGCCCGGGCCGACGCGGGCGTACGATGGCGTCCGCCGGAGAGGTGGCCGAGCGGCTGAAGGCGGCGGTTTGCTAAACCGTTATACTGGTTTAGGCCGGTATCGGGGGTTCGAATCCCCCCCTCTCCGCTTCGAGAACGGGAGGCCCGACATCGTCGGGCTTCCCGTTCTTCATTTCGCTTCCGAACGCCATGCCGGACGCGCACGCGGACATCACGCAGGACTTCCTTGACACGCTGCACGGCAGCTGGAAGTCGCAGGCGCTGCACGCCGCGGCCGCGCTCAATGTGGCGGACGTGCTTGCGGCGGGGCCGCTGACCGCCGGGGAGGTTGCGCGGCGGTGCGGGACGGCGACGCGGCCGATGCGGCAGCTGCTGCGGGCGCTCGCGACGATCCGGGTGTGCGTCGGCCGCGCGGACGGCACGTTCTCGCTCGGGCCGCTCGGCGGGCCGCTGCGGAGCGACGCGCCGAACTCTCTGCGGTCGTGGACGCTTTGGTGGGGAACGAACCAATGGGGCGCGTGGGGGGTGCTGCCGCGCTGCGTCGAGACGGGCAAGGGCGGCCGCGCGCTTATCCACGGTACCGAGGGCTTCGACCACCTCGCCGACCCGGCCGTCGCGTCGCTCTTCCACCGAGCGATCGCGGAGCTGACGGCGCTGACCACGGGCGGCGTCGTGAAGGCCGGTGGGTTCGATCGCTTCGAGACCGTCGTCGATGTCGGCGGCGGGCGTGGTGAACTCCTCGCCGCGGTCCTCGCGACGCACCCGCGCCTGCGTGGGACGCTCTTCGAGCTCGAGCATGCGCTCGCGCCGGCGCGGGAGGACTTCATCTCGCGCGGCGTGGCCGAACGGTGCGCGTTCGTCGCGGGGGACTTCTTCAAGGCCGTGCCCGCGGGCGCGGACGCCTATCTCCTCAAGAGCGTCCTGCACGATTGGGACGACGCGGAGTGCGCGGCGATCCTCGGTCGCTGCCGCGAGGCGATGACCGCGCGCTCGCGCCTGCTCGTCGTGGAGCAGGTGATGCCCGACGCGCCGGGCACGACCCGCGTGGACCAGGCGCTCGCGCGCAGCGACCTCATGATGCTCGTCGCGCACGGCTCCTGCGAGCGCACGGAGGGGGAGTACCGCCGCCTGCTTGCCGGGGCGGGGCTTCAACTCGACCGTGCGACGCCCGCGGCGGGCACGTTCAGCGTGCTCGAGGCCTCGCCTTCGATCTGAGGCACGGCGGCAGAGCGGGCCGCCCAGAGCGCTGCGCGTCGCAGCAGCGTCGAGACCTGCGGGAGCGCGAGGACCTCGGGCGTGTGGCCGAGGCTGCAATACGCGACGCGGCCCGCGCCCCACCCCCGCCTCCAGGCGACCGGCATCTTCACACCCGCGAGCCAGAGCATCGGGCCGCCGCCGACCGTCGTGGTCGCGAGCACCGTCACGGCCGGGTCCACGAGCATGTAGTACTGCTCGCTCGTGATGCGCAGCGGCGCAAGCCCTGCGACGAGCGGGTCGTTGTCGAGAAAGGCCACGTCGTACGTCACGTTCTCGCCGCCCGGGTGCGCGACAAACTGCCCGCCGACGAGGTGCTTGAGCGCACGGCTGGCGAGGAACGAGCTGGTGAAGCCGTGCCACGCGACCAGCCCGAGACCGTGCTCCACGGCGCGAAGAACCGCGGCCTCCGCCCCGTCGGGGAGCTCGCCGAATGTCCACACCGGGACGAAGAGGTCGAAGGCGTTCAGCGTGTCCCGATTGAGCACGCCCAGGTCGTCCGTCTCGGTGACCTCAAAGCCTCTGAGCACCCGGTCGCGCGCGATCGCGGCGGCCGGCCCCGGCTGGTGGCCTTCCCACCCGCCGCGGAGGAGCAACGCGCGCGGCGCCCGCTGCTTCACGCCGTCCCTCCCGCGCGGAAGATCAGCGTCGGGCACCGGTCCCCGAGCGGATACGCGGGCGCACCGCGGGCGATGGGGCGGAAACCCGCCGCGCCGAACGCCGCGGCGGCGTCGGACTCATCCACGAAGTGGTAGCGCGCGGGACGGTCTTTGTACGTCTCGAGCGCGCGCAGCGCGTCCGGGTCGAGGCCCGTGCCGGCCGCGAGCGCATCGAGGCCGGGCGCCGTGCTCGCGAGCGAGCGCCAAACGCCGTCGAGCGCGACGCCTTCGCCGGGCGTTGCTTGCATCGCCATCAGCAGGCGCATCTTGAGCTCGTTGACGTTCGCGATGCGCCGGGCGAGGAGGTCGTCGAGCACGGCGCGCGGCGATTCATGCTCCGCGGGCGGGACAAAGAGCCGGAATGCGCACAGCCCGCCGGGGCGCAGCACGCGCCGCGCCTCGCGGAGCACGCGCGTCTGCCCGGGCGGGTCGAGCAGGTGCAGCCCGCCGTCGCAAAGGACCGCGTCGAAAGAGGTGCTCTCCAGGGGCATGTCGCGCCAGTCCGCGCACAGCGCCGCGGCGGGTTCGCCGGGCCAGACCGCATCGATCATCGCCCGGGCGCGGTCGATCGCACGCACGTCCGCGCGCGCCGGCCAAGGCAGGCGGTGGAGCTCGGGCGTCACACCGAGGATGAGGACGCGCGGCGCCCCGGGCAGGCGGGGCAACACCTCTCGCCGCAGGAAGTCCGTGTCTTCGCGTGAAGGACGCAGCGGCGGGCCGACCAGGCCCCACCGGGCGGCGATCTCCGGCCAATGGCCGTGCACACCCGCCGCGGCGGGGTGCGGGGCCGGCGTTGCGCGCGTGGTGGTCATGCGGCGTCTCGCGGACGCGGACGGGGAAGCCCCAGTGTAGCGGCGGGCGTCATCGCAGCAGCGAGTCGAGGCCGTCGGCGAGGAGCCGGACGCGGGGCAGGTACTGCTCGGGCGGGAAGTCGCCGAGCGTGGGCGTGCGGTTCGCGTCGTAGAGCACGACGCGTCCGTCAACGATCGCGTAGTCGAACTTGCCGAAGTCGAACCCCAACTCGCGGCGCATCGCGCGCAGCTCGCCGGGCACGTCGGGCACCGCCTCGCGACCGATGATCGTGTGCGACTTGACGATCGGCGAGCGCGAGTAGCAGATGGAGTTGGTCTCCGCGTCGCCGAGGAATACCCACGTGCGCAGGGAGTAGAGGTCGCCCCGCATCTCCGGCAGGAAGCGTTCGACGACGAGGTCCGGGTTGAACCACACGGGCCACGGCGCGTCACGCGCCGATTGAAATACGCGGTAGTCGTCGGTCGCGAGCCGCGCCCGCAGCGGCCACGGGAGGCGGTTGCGCACCGCGCGAACGGTGCGCCGGAACGGTGAACGTTTGAGGAGCACGCCGTCCTTCATCCCGCCGCAGTTGGCGTCGGTTTTCACGATCACCGGGCCGTTGTATGCGTCGCCGCGGCGGACGAGCGAGTGGCTGATCGCGCGCTTGGAGATGTCGACCGTGCCCGCGTTGACGGCGCGCGGGTATCGGCGCACGAACGCGGCGTGGTCCTCGGGCACACGCGTGACGTCCGCGTGCAGGAACGCGATATCGGCGGGGACGTGGGCCCCGGGGCTGCGCTGCTCGATCACCTCGTGCCCTCGCTCGCGCCACACCTCGGCGATGGCGCGGAGGAAGTACGTCGCCTCGTGGAGCGAGCCATCGCGGTGGACGAGGATCAGAACCCGGGCCACGGCGCAGTGTTGGAGACTCGGACGAATCAGGCGGGTGGGCCGGTTTCACCGGGTAGCCTGATTCTCTTCGTCCCTTCCCTCAACAAGCAACCCCGCCCTCTCGGGCGGGGCTGCTCGCCCTGACAGAAGCCGTTGATTACTGCACGGCGTTGAACGCGTTCACCACACCAGCGGTGGCGCAGCGCCCGGCGAGGTTCGCGTTCGCGCGCGTCGTGCTCAGGATGCGCGAGCGCACCTGCGAATACGTCCACGCCGGGTAGCGGCTCCAGACGAGGGCCGCGACGCCGGCGACGTGGGGCGTCGCCATGCTCGTGCCGTCCATGTACACGTAGCTGCTGTCGTTCGTGCGGTAGCAGCTCGCGATCGTGACGCCCGGCGCCGCCAGATCGACGCTCGTGGCGCCGTAGTTGGAGAAGGTCGGCCTCGCCCCGTCGTTGTCGATCGCCATGACGCTGATGATGTTGTCGTGCGTGTAGCTCGCGGGGTACTGCGGGAAGCTGTCGTTGTTATCGCCAACGAAGTCGCTCCCGCCGTTGCCCGCGGCGCACACCAGCAGGTGCCCCGCCGTGCGTGCCGCCGAGATCGCGTTGCTGAGCGTCGTCGAGCCGCCGGAACCGCCCCAGCTGTGGTTGCTCACCTTGATGCCCTTGCCCACGCAATAGTTGATCGCGCTCGCGGCGGCGGACGAGCTCACGCTCCCGCCCGCGCTGCCGATCTTGAGGCCGGCAAGCTTGACGGTCCACGCCACGCCGGTGACGCCGAGGCCGTTGTTGCCCCGGGCGCCGATCGTGCCCGAGGTATGGCTGCCGTGCCCGTTGTCGTCCGTCGGGTTGTTGTCGTTGTTCCAGAAGTCCCATCCCCACGTGTCGTCGACGCGCCCGTTGCCGTCGTTGTCCACGCGGTCGCCCGCGACCTCGCCGGGGTTGGACCAGATATTGGCGGTCAGGTCCTGGTGGGTGCGGCGGATGCCCGAGTCCGCGACGCCGACGACGAACGTGCTGCTGCCCGTGGTCAAGTCCCACGCGAGGTTCGCGTCGATGTCGTGGTTCGCCACGCCCGGATCACCGCCCACTGTCTGGCCCGTGTTGTTCATGCCCCAGAGAAGGCTGTAGAACGTGTCGTTCGGTGTCGCGCCGAGCTTGTAGATGTAGTCCGGCTCGGCGTACTCGACGGCGCCCATCCCGCCGCCGATCTTCTCGAGCACCTCGATCGCGTCCTCGACGCGCATGCTCGTCGTCAAATGGTGCACCCCGGGGAGGAAGCCCGGCCACGTCTCGATCGTGTCGCCGCCGATCGTCTTGAGCAGCAGCCCGATGTCCTCGGCCGTCGCTTGGTCGGTGAACTTCACAAGCAGCGATGTCGGGTCGTGCGGCAGATTGGGGTCCGCGGCGAGGGCCGCGTCGCGGCGGGCGCGCCACTCGTCGCGCCACGTGCCGGCGTCGGGGCGTACTTCGGCCTGTTCCGCGCTTGCCCGCGGGTTCCCGCTCCCGGGCGCGGCGGCGCCCTCGCCGAACGCGCCGGCCGCGAAGCCTCCAACCCCAAGACCCGCAACGACCGCGATCAATCGACCGTGCATGTTCATTCGTCGCTCCTTCGGCGCGGCGAGAACCCGCGCCGGCGTCTTCCCCGACCGGCAGCGGCAGAACACCGCGTCACCCACCACGGGCGCCGAGCAGGGCCGCACAACATCCCACGCGGTGATCGGTCTGTCAAGCGAGATTGCGGGGGCGACGCGGTGACGAGATGCAATTCCACCAATGCGCGGCAGTTCCGCCGGGGGCCAGCCGCGCACATTCGCGATCCCGACCGCGGCTCCCTCCCGCTCACGGGTGTGCCGCGCGCCCACTCCGAGGAGGAAACCATGTAAGGCCTTCGATCCTGTCCCCTTCTCCCGTCGCTCACCCTGCCTGCGGCCGCCTCCTCTGGCGCTGTCGCTCAGCCCGGTCGCGTCACGCACGAGGGCGAGCCTTCGCCAGCCGGCGGGCCGGTGAACGGTCCGGTTGACCGGCACCTCCGCGTCCACGAAGCACCGGGCGCGGGTGTTGCGACCGGAGCTTGTGGTGTGCGGCGCCGCGATTGTGATTGCCAAAACGCGGCGATCCAGTACACTGCTGGCCGCGCGGGGTGGCGCGTTCGTTCGTTGGAGGGGTCATGCGTTCGACCGTCGTTGCCTCGCTCATGGCCGCCACGCTCGCGGCGCCGTTATCCGCCCAACCGCTCTCCACCGGCTTCACCTATCAGGGGCGTCTCGAGACGGGCGGCGCACCGGCCAACGGGCCGTTCGACTTCCAGTTTGCGCTTTATGACTCCGCGGGGGGCACGACGCAGATCGGCGCGACCCTGTGCGCCGATAACGTGACGGTCGAAGGCGGCTCGTTCGCGACGCTCCTCGACTTTGGATCGCAGTTCGCCGGCCAGACCCGGTACCTCGAGGTGCGCGTGCGTCCCGACGGGGGCGCAAACTGCACGAACCCTGCCGGGTTCGTCACGCTCGGCCCGCGCCAGCGCATCACCGCCGCGCCGGCGGCGACGTACGCCATCGCCGCGGCGAGCGCGGGCACGTCGACGACGGCCACGAACGCGCAGAACCTGAACAACCAGCCCGCTTCCTTCTATACCAACGCTGCCAACCTGACGGGCACGCTCCCGGGCGCCGCCCTCTCTGGTTCGTACACAAACGCGCTGACGCTGAGCAACGCGTCCAACGCCTTCACCGGCAGCGGCGCGGGGCTGACGGCGCTCAACGCGACGAGCATCGCGAGCGGCACGATCGCCGACGCGCGTCTCTCGGCCAACGTCGCGACGCTCGCGGGCGCGCAGACGTTCTCGGGCGTAAAGACCTTCAGCGCGATCCCGGCGTTCAACGGCGGGACGTCGGGCTCCACGGCGCCGTTCGCGGTGGACAGCACCTCCACCGTCGCGAACCTGAGCGCCGACCTGCTGGACGGGCTCTCATCGAGCGCGTTCGCCGCGGCGACGCACACGCACCCGGCGACGGACATCACCTCCGGCACGCTCTCGGATGCACGGCTCTCGAGCAATGTGGCGCTGCGCAACGCGAACCAGACGTTCACCGGGAACATCGACTTCGACAACCCGGTGGACTTCCTGGACACCGCGAGCTTCGCCACCACCGCCAGCTTCAACTTCGGCGGCCGTACGCTGCAGATCCGCAACGACAGCGGGCTTGTCCCGGGGCTCAACCTGACGGGCACGAGCGGGAACCTGGGCATCCTGCGCGTGCGCAACAAGATCGAGATGTGGCCCAACGACGCGGGGACGACCGCGGCGAGCATCGACGTCCGCAACGCAGCGGGCGCGGCGACGATCACGCTCAACGGCGCGACCGGCGCCGTCTCCGCGGCGAACATGCCCGCGATCGCGGGGACGCAGACATACGCGGACGGCCGCCAGAGCAATACGGGCGCCACGATCCAACCCGGCGCCTCCGCGAATCTCGACTCCGTGACCGTCAACGTGCCGTCGGACGGCTTCCTGTTCATCACGGCCACGCTGAACGTGCGGACTTCGGGCGCCGACGCGAAGCTCCACTTCAAGCTCGATGAAACAACCAACGGCGCGAGCACGCTCACCGAGATCCATAGCGGCTCCGACTTCGACGGCTTCGGGACCGTGCGGAACACGGGGACGCTCACGCTGAACTGGATGGTCCCCACGGGCCCGGGCGCGCGGTCCTTCACAACGAGCGTGTACAACCAGGCGAGCAACAACCAGCAGGTCTATTGGGGCCACACGCTCCACGTCCTGTACTTTCCACGCGGCATGTGACGCCGAACCCACCTTGACGGACGTCGGAAGGAGACACCATGCGAACCGCCATCACCGCTCTCGCCTTTCTCGCCGCGCCCGCGCTCGCGCAGCCGCTCACCACGGCGTTCACCTATCAGGGCGAACTCCGGGAGAGCGGCACGCCCGCGTCGGGCGCGCACGACTTCCAGTTCCTGCTCTTCACGGCGCCCGCCGGGGGGATGCAGCTCGGGGCCACGCTCTGCGCCGACGACGTCGCGGTGACCGACGGCACATTCTCGGCGCTTCTCGACTTCGGCGCGCAGTTCGCCGGCCAGACCCGGTACCTCGAGGTTCATGTACGCCCCGACACGGGCACGAATTGCTCCGACACGACCGGCTTCGTCGCGCTCTCCCCGCGTCAGCAGATCACGGCGGCCCCCGCCTCGACCTACGCGCTCCTCGCCGGGTCCGCGTCGAGCGCAGCCAACGCGTTCACGCTCAACGGCCAGCCCGCGTCGTTCTACACGAACGCCGGCAACCTCACCGGCACGCTCCCCGGCCCGATCCTCTCGGGCCCATACGCCAACGCGGTCACGCTGAACAACGCGTCGAACGTCTTCGCCGGCAGCGGCGCGGGGTTGACTGGCCTCAACGCGTCGAACATCGCCTCGGGCATTCTCTCGCCGGCCCGCGGCGGGACCGGCGGCGACACCACCTCCGCGGCCGTCAACCAGGTTTTGAAGTGGAACGGCGGTGCGTGGGCGCCGGCCAACGACCTCAACACCGCCTACACCGCCGGCGCCGGTCTCTCGCTCTCCGGCACGATGTTCTCGATCCCGTCGGGCGCGATCCAGGCAGCAATGCTCGGCGCCGGCAGCGTGGCCGGCGGCGCCGCGGGCGTTGTGCAGGACAGTTCGATCACCTCCGCCGACCTCGCCTCCGACACGGCGTCGCTCGCGAAGGTCTCCGGCGGCGCGCTCGCCGCCAGCGGCAGCGGCGTTACCGCCGCTGGCACGGTGTCGGCGGCCGACTTCTTCTACGCATCGCCGCAAACCTCTCACTGCATGATCGCGCCGGCCGCCTTCTCCGCCCGCGACGGCGTGCCCGTTTACCACACCAACGGCCCGGACGGCGGCGTCCACCCCGCCCCCACCGCCACCTCCTTTAACGGCCTCGCCGCGCCGGTAAACCTGCCCCACGGCGCGACGATCACCGCCGTCCACTACTACGTCGTCGACAACACCGCCTCGACGGACATGTTCCTGAGCGGTATCCGCCAGACGGTCGCCGGCGGGCTCCTCACGTCCTTCGCCGCCGTCAATACCTCGGGGGCGAGCGCTTCGATCCAGACCCTCTCCGTGACCGGCCTCAGTATCACCGTGGACAACTCGACGACCAGCTACCGGATCCTCGCCAATACATCCGGCGGGTGGACGGGCAGCGCGATGTTCATCCGCGGCGTGCGGATCGACTACACGATGCCGCGGCCGGCTCGCTGAGGCACGGACCGAGAATCACCTCGCCCACACCGCGCCGCGCGCAGTTGTGTTTGCGTTCCGTGTCGTTGCCGATAGAGTGGACCTCCCCGCCCCGCGGGGAGCGCCATCTGTCAGGAGGCCCCATGCGCATTGCACGTTTCGCCGTTGCTTTCCTCGCCGCGATTCTCCCGCTCCCCGCGCTCGCCCAGAACGCCGCGGTCTTTACCTACCAGGGCAAGCTCACCGACGGCGCCGCGGCGGCCAACGGCACGTACGACATCCGTGTGACACCGTACAACGCGGCCGCCGGGGGCTCGGCGCTCGCCCCGCCGGTGTGCGCCGACAACGTCGCCGTCACCGACGGCCTCTTCTCGGTCCAACTCCCCAGCACGTTCCCGCGTGGCGGCGGTGACGTCTTCCTCGAGTTCCACATCCGCGTCGACGCGTTCGGCGCCGTCTCCTGCGGCGATCCGCTCGGCTTCACCACGCTCACGCCGCGTCAGCCGATGACGCCCGCGCCGGCCGCGGCGTACGCGTCCGCGGTCCCCGCGCAATCGCTCGAGCGCCTGGGCGCGATCCGGTATAACGCCGCCGAGAACCGCTTTGAGGGGTTCACCGGCACGTTCTGGGCGCCGTTCGTGATGGGCGACCCGGTCACGCCCGCCAATACACAGACGTTCACGACGCCGGGCACGCACTCGTTCGTCGTGCCCGCCGGCGTCACCACGCTCGGCGCGGACGTCTGGGGCGCGGGCGGCGGCGGCGGCGGGATGAACGCGGGCGGCGTCACCGCCACGAGCTGCCCGCTGCCCAGCGCCTTCCGCGGCGGAGGCGGCGGCGGCGGAGGCGGCGCGTACACGCGGGTGGGCATCCCCGTGACGCCCGGCGAAACGGTCACCATCGTTGTCGGCATCGGCGGCGGAGCGGGCGGGCTCGGGATTCCAGGCCAAGCGGGCGAGGCGTCGCGCGTCCGCCGCGGCGTGATCGATCTCGCCGTCGCTCCGGGCGGCCTGGGCGGGAACGTCGGCCTGGTGCACCCTCCGTCCCAAGGCGGAGCACCATCGGGCATGGGCGGCAGCGGCGGCGCAGCACCCACGGCCGCTTCCGGCGTCACCGTCACCACGAGCATGCTCGGTGCCAACGGCGGTTTCGGCGTCGCGCCCAACTGCGTCGGGTCGTTCCCCTCGGTTATGTTCGTGCCCGGCACGCACGGGGTGGGCGCGTCGGCCCGCTCGGGCGGGGCGCCGCTGTCGTCCATGGGCGCCGGCGCGGGCGGCAACGGCGGGTACAACGCCGCCAACCCCGCCA
This sequence comes from Phycisphaerales bacterium, assembly GCA_035628115.1. Taxonomy (GTDB): domain Bacteria; phylum Planctomycetota; class Phycisphaerae; order Phycisphaerales; family UBA1924; genus BJHL01. Next base: position 28,732 of record DASPKL010000028.1, read on the forward strand.
TCGGCGCCGCCGGCGCGGTGCGGGTCTTCTGGAACTAGTTCCGGGCACGGCCTGCCGCCGAAGACCTGCGGCCCCTGTCGAGGCCAGCGAGAAATTGGCTCCCGGTGCCTCCAACGCTGCGGCCCGGGAGCCGGAGGCGGGTTGGCGGCGGCGTTGCCTCCCGAATCGACAACAAAGTACCGGAATTGGCGATCCGCAGAACAGATCGAACACGCTCCCGAGAGGGGTGCTGTTGCCACAGCCCGCCCTCACAAGGAGTGCGCCATGGTCCGTTGTGCCGCCTTCGCCGCCGTTGTGTTCGCGTCAATCAGCGCGAGCTTCGCCCAGTCCACCGCGTTCACGTACCAAGGCGAACTCGGGCAGGGCGGCGCCCCCGCCAACGGCGCGTTCGACATGCGCTTCCGGCTCTTCGACGCCGCGTTCGGCGGCGCGCAGGTCGGCTCCACTGTCTGCGTCAACAACATCGCCGTGACCGAGGGTAAGTTCTCGGCGATCATGGACTTCGGCCAGCAGTTCGCGTCGAGCGCCGCCCGGTTTGTCGAGATCGACGTTCGGGCGGACACCGGTCTTGACTGCTCAAATGTCGGCGGGTTCGTGGTGCTCGCGCCGCGCCAGCAGCTCACCGCAACCCCGAGAGCCCTCGCCGCGAGCATCGCCAACGCCGCGTACACGCTGAGCGCCCCCGACGGTTCGCCCGCGAACGCCGTCGTCGTTGACAACAGCGGCAGTGTCGGCGTCGGCACGGCGGCGCCGGGCGTCCCCCTGCACATCGTGAACAGCGAGCCGGTCCTGGTCCTTCAGGACACCAGCGCCAACTCGCAGCAGTCCGGTTATCTGGGGTTCTGGAACTCCAACCCCAGCGAGACGGCGTGGGTGGGCTTCGGGACGCCCGGCAGCCCGCACTTCGGCATCCTCAACGCGCGGTCCGGCGGCGACATCTTCCTTTCACCGGGGCCGAGCGGGAGCGTCCGGCTGGGGTCCGGCGGCCCCCGGGTGGCAGCCGCGGAGGAGAACGTTCGCATTATCCGCGGGCGGGTCAACGCATCGGGAGGGATCGTCTCGGGAACGGGCTTCACGGCGACTGCCAACGCGGACACGACGTACACCATCACGTTCGCAACACCCTTCGTCGGTCCGCCCGCCGTCACCGTGACGGCGGAGTACATCTCGGACTTCGTCGGGATCCACTTTGCGATGACCGAGGCGGTCTCCGCGTCGAGTGTGCGGGTCCGCTTGTACAACGACGTGTCCACCCGCCTCGACGGCGCGTTCAGCTTCATCGCCGTCGGCCCCCGCTGACGGCGCCGCCCCGCCCCTCTTCCGACGCACCACGCACAACGCTCCACGCACCGCCTTTCTCCTACACTCCGCGCCTACCACCCACCGCGGCCGGACGCCGCGGCTCTTCTCATTTTCCGCTTTCCCATTTTTCCGCTTTTGCGCTTTCGGAACCCCCCATGCCCTTCCACCCCCAAGGCCTGACCACCTCGCGCCCATCCGGCAAGGTCAACCCCAACCTCGACTCCCTCGCGCACGGCGGCGGGCCCATCCTCACCAAGCGCATCCCGAGCTGGCCCTACGCCGACCCCAAGGGCCGCCACACCGTCTCCTACGACGAGTACGTCAAGACCGGCGGCTACGAGGGGCTGCGCAAGGCCCTCACGATGAAGCCCGACGCCGTGACCGACGAGGTCAAGAAGTCCGTCCTCCGCGGCCGCGGCGGCGCGGGCTTCCCCTGCGGCCTCAAGTGGACCTTCCTCCCCAAGCTCGCGGCGGACGCCAACGGCGCCGAGGCCGACCCCGGCCAGCGCTACCTCGCCATCAACGCCGACGAGTCCGAGCCCGGCACCTTCAAGGACCGGCTGCTCATGGACTTCGACCCCCACCTGATGCTCGAGGGCATCGCGATCGCCTGCTACGCCTGCCGCATCAAGACCGCCTTCATCTTCATCCGGGGCGAGTACCACCACCAGGCCCACGTCCTCGAGAAGGCCATCGCCGAGGCCTACGCCAACGGCGTCTTCGGGAGCAAGGGGCTGATGAACGGCGCCTCCACCGCACGCGGCGGGGCGTGGGCCGTCGATTGCCACGTCCACCGCGGCGCGGGCGCGTACATCTGCGGCGAGGAGACGGCGCTGCTGGAGGCCCTGGAGGGGAAGCGCGGCTGGCCCCGCATCAAGCCGCCGTTCCCGGCCGTCAAGGGCCTCTTCGGCAAGCCCACGATCATCAACAACGTCGAGACGCTGGCCCACCTCCCGAGCATCGTCGAGTTCGGCGGCGAGTGGTTCACCAAGCAGGGCGTCGCGAGCACCTTCCCGGGCGGCATGGCGAGCCACGGCACCAAGCTCATGGGCGTCAGCGGCCACGTCGCGCGCCCCGGCTGCTACGAGTGCGAGCTGGGGATCCCGCTGCGCGTGCTCGTGGAGGAACTCTGCGGCGGCATCCGCAACGGGAAGAAGTTCAAGGGCGCGATCGCCGGCGGCGTCAGCATGGGCATCTTGGGCCCGGACCAGTACGACGCCGAGATGGACTTCGACATCGGCCGCAAGTACAACGTCCTGGGCTTGGGGACCGCGGGCCCCACCATCTTCGACGAGGACACGGACATGGTCGCGGTGGCCCGCAACATCGCCCGGTTCTTCAAGCACGAGTCGTGCGGCCAGTGCACCCCGTGCCGCGAGGGGTCGGGGTGGCTCTATCAGCTCATGCAGCGCATCGAGGAGGGGCACGGTCGGACCAAGGACCTGGACTTGGCCCTCGAGATCGCGACGAGCATGGGAAGTATGCCCGGCACGACCATCTGCGGCCTGGCGGACGGGAACAACTGGGCCGTGCGGACGATCATGAACAAGTACTGGGCGGAGTTCGAGGCCCGGGTGAAGCCGACGTTTGTGCCGGTGAAGATCACCGTTGGCACAGCGGCACATAGTTAATTTGCTATAAACTACGGCACGGAGTCGTGCATGTCTTCTCAAAATAGCGCCCTCGCCGCTGCACTAGACGGCCTAAAACGCCCTGCATCGCATGACAACGCGGGGCCGATGGCCGTGCGACTAGCTGAAGCACTTGGCTGGAACACGGCTCACGCAACCGTTCGCAAACTCTCGCCCGCTGGTGTACCGTTTGACGTCTTTCAGGCGTCAATAGTCAAGCAGCCGGCGCTTCTTTTCTGTAACACCGATTCAGCGGTGTCACCCTCCGACGTCCTACCCACCGCGGCCCTCTTCGCATACCACGCCGCTTTTGAATGGGGCGTCCTATGCCATGACTTCGAAGCCATTATCTTCAATTCGCACTGGCTTCGGGCGGGCACTTGGTTTACCTTGCCATCTCTACACGTTGACGCCACACAACATGATCTAAAGCTATGGAGGTGCCTACAGCCCCAGTCCGTCCTTGACGACGCTCTCAATCGCACAGCGCTTTCGGTTTCTCAACCTGAAGCTACACTTCTGCCCGTTGATGATGCACTAGTTGACAGACTAGACGCGTGGCGCGATGAAACACTTCGGCACTCCGTTTCTATCAGGGGAATCGACGAGCGCCTACAACAGTTGTTCGCACAACTCTTCGTTTTGCGTGCCGTTCAAGACAGATCGCTCTCATCAACCTTACCGACGCTTGAATCCGTCCTGCGCAAAGATGGGACAGCTAACAAGGCACTCCTTAAATCTCTGTTCGATCGCGCCGCCGAAGCCATACAGTCTGATTTATTCTCCCCTGCTTCATTTCGTGATATTCCGCCCTTTATTCTCGGCGGCATCATCAGAGATTTGTACTATCCAGCCCACATCCCGCTTCGTGGCCTTAGGTACAATTTTGCTTGGGTATCCTCGGACGTACTCGGTCGCGCGTACGAAAAGTACCTCGCCAACGCGCTAGTTCCATCAAAGATTCTTGACCCACAGCTGCGTATGTGGAACCAGCCATTGCGTGACGTCAATCGCGTGGGGGTTCGGAAAGTGCGCGGCGCATACTACACCCCGGAGTATATCGTCAAACTGCTCGCCGAGGAAGCAATCCATCGACATCCGCCTCGTCCAACCAATAGCGGCAATGTTGTTCTGCCGCGCATAGTTGACCCCACGTGCGGCTCGGGGGCATTCCTCGTCGCCGCTCTAGATGCGCTAATCGCACGCCTACGAGATATTGATCCCTGCAAGAACTGGGGTCGCCAGATCATTAAACAATCTGCGCTGTGTGGTGTTGATATAGATCCGCGAGCAGCTGTGCTTACACGCCTATCTATTTGGCTTCGCCTTGCCGAGGAGCCAAATGCTCTCCCCCTTCCAAAGCTAGAGGATTCCATAATCTGCGGCGACTCTTTGGATCCTGATACTTGGGTATCACTTCCTCAACAATACGATATTGTACTTGGCAATCCACCGTTTCTGGGACATATGCATCTGCGCTCCCATGCAGATCTTGCCAAGCGTTTTAAGTCTGCCCAAGGCCGCTTTGACTATTCCTACCTGTTCTTAGAACTCGCAACACACCTGCTCCGCGAAGGTGGGCATCTCGGCATGGTGACTTTGCGTGGCATTTTTACAAGTCGTGACGCCGCCTCTATTCGAGACGTGCTTTCAACCACTTGCCGGCTTGAGCTCATTGTTGACTTTGGTAGCAATCACGCGTTCCCGGGCGTTGAAGCATATATCACAGTCCTACTGCTGCAGAGCACCCCTGACGCGTCTGCAAAGAAGTCCACTCGCTTGGTTAAAGTTAACCGTCTTCCCAAGCGCTTCGCCAGTCATCAATTAGCCCTCGCGGCGCACACGGAACATGATTTGGCGAGCGACGATATTGACAGCTACTCAATTACGCATCCGTCGGGACGTGAACCGTGGCTACTCATGAAGCCAAGTGCGATCGGCTTGCGGCTTCGTTTAGAAAACTCTTCAGTTCCTCTTTGCGACATTGCAGACACTTTTCAGGGCATTAAAACCGGCGCCAACGATGTTTTTATCCTTGATCCCTTGAAGTCGGCCGGATCGCATCCGTGGGAAATGCAGTCGGGTATGGGATTCAAGGTGCTTATCGAACCAGAAGTTCTTAAGCCAGTTGTCTTTGGCTCGGACATCAAGCGCTTTGATCTCGTCAGACCAACGAGGTATCTTCTGTATCCTTACAAGGATGGCAAGCTAATCCCGGCTGATGCTATGGCCAATCAATATCCATTAGCATTTAGCTATCTAACCCAAGTGAAACAGATCCTTGATAGCCGAAGCAGTATTGAACGCTCGCAGCGCGACTGGTACGCATTGTCCTGGCCGCGCAACGAGGAGTGGCTAAGCAGCAGGAAGCTGATCACAAAGGAACTTGCCCGCCAGGCGTCTTTTGCTGCGGATGACAACGGTGGCGTGTTTGTTGTGGGTGGACTTTCTATAGTGCCTCAGGATGACGAGTTACTGTTAGTATTGCTAGGCTACCTTAACTCGCGCGTTGCTGACTGGTATATGCGCGCAACAATGCCATCATTTCAAGGTAGGTTTTTTAAGTTTGAAACACAACAGATCTCTCGTCTGCCTATCCCTCGCGTGCTCTTGGAGGATGAAAAGAACGTCGCGGCGATAGCAAGTTATGTTGAAGCTATTGTCGCTTATAACTACGGTAGTCCCGGTGGAAGTTCGAGCGAACTAGAGCAGTCTCTTGATAAATTCTTAGCGTCAGCGTGCGGTATCGATTTACGCGAGCTCGACTAGTGCTTAATTTTACGATTCAAAGCAGAAGCTATCATGTGCCGCGCCACGGGGTGCTTGTTGATACAAACGTCGTAGTCGCTAAGTTTCTCCCAGTTGATGAGCACCATGAGACTGCAGATGCGTTCTTGGCCGGATTAGACGGCCGTCCGTGGTATCCAGTTTTACCTGTGTCGGTACTAGTCGAGTCTTGGGGTATGCTGGTTGGCAGCTTTGGCAGCTCTGTCGACTCTGGTTGTCAAATGCTTGAATGGGCAATGAATCCCGGAACTGCCACGATATTGCCGGACAATCCCACACGGATTGATGAGATGAAAAGGATGGCCTCGCTTTTGCAGATCGATTTGGTTGATGCGGTGTTGCTAGAGTTATCAGCGTCACTGCAAAGAGGCTGCTCATTCGATTCGCCACTGCCAATCGCGTCCTTTGATCAACGAGATTATCTTATGGTTGTTGGGAGGGTCGATCAGACGGTAAGACTAATGGACGTCCACACATTTGATATTACGGACTATGAGCCGCAACGCAAGCATCGCAGGAAGCCTAGGACGTAGGACTGGCTGCAGAGTAGCCGATGGCTACACGTGCAATAATTGCTAGCGGATCTACCACGTATACTTCGACATGCCCTCCTTCGACATCACCAGCAAGATCAACTTCGCCGAGCTGGACAACGCCGTGAACAACACCCAGAAGGCGATCGCCCAGCGGTTCGACTTCCGGGGCTCGCCCGTGGAGCTGACGGTGGACCGCAAGGAGAAGAAGCTCGACGTCGTCGCGGAGGACGCCACCAAGGTCCGCAACGTGATCGAGATGTTCCGCTCCGCCGCGGGCAAGCGCGGGCTGGACCAGCGGGCCTTCGACTGGGGGGAGCCGGAGGCGACCGCCGCGGGGCGCATGCGGGTGACGGCCAAGCTGCGCGACGGGCTGGAGTCGGAGAAGGCCAAGGAGATCTCTCGGCTGATCAAGGACAGCAAGCTGAAGGTGCAGCCGAGCATCCAGGGGGAGGAGCTGCGGGTGACGGCCAAGCAGATCGACGACCTGCAGGCGGTACAGAGGCTCGTGCTCGCGGCGGACGTGGGTGTGCCGCTGCAGTTTGGGAATTACCGCAGCTAGGCACGAAGGCACGGGGGCACGGAGGCACGGAGGGGAAGAGGAAGACCCCTCACCGGCGGCGAAGACGCCGCCACCTCTCCCCGCGTTCCGCGGGGCGAGGGAGGAAGAGGGGCGGACGGGCGGCGCGCCGCGAGTCCGAGCTGTGGGTTGATCGCCCGAGCTTGCGCTCGGGGCTCGTTGGCGACGGGCGCTCGGTGGCAGGCGGGACGCCTGCCCCACACCTGATTCACCACTCTCCCGTCTGCCCTCGTTCGCTTGTTCGCTTCTTCCCTACGCTCGCCCCATGCGCATCCTGATGCTCGGCTGGGAATTCCCTCCGTTCATCGCGGGCGGGCTCGGTGTCGCCTGCTTCGGGCTCACGCGCGCGCTGGACAGGGCGGGACACCACGTGATTTTCGTGCTCCCCAAGCCCGTCGACCGCTCGCGCAGCAGCCATGTCAAGATGCTCAGCCCGATGTCCGTCGTGGGGGCTGTGCAGCTCGGCGGGCTCCCCATCCGCTCGCTCGAGGAGGGCGGCGTCGTCGGGGCGTACGCCGTCCAGGGCTTCGAGCACGCGACGTTCCTGGGCCTGCCCGCCTCCTTCGGCAACTCCTACGCCTCGGGTTCCACGCGCATCGTCGGCGTCCCCGCGCCCGGCGAGATGAGCGACGAAGAGGCAGAGATCGAGGCGGCCGTCACGGGCGTCCCCGGCCCCGCGGCCCCCACCGTGCTCGGCGCAACGCCCCCACCCTCGCGCGCGGTCATCGGCGGCGGGGCGGGGGAGGGGTACGGTGGGGATCTCTTCTCCGACGCGGAGCGGTATGCGCGGCTGGCCGTGGCGCTGACGCGCCGCGAGGGGTACGACGTCGTCCACGCCCACGACTGGCTGACGTTCCCCGCGGGCGTCGCCCTCTCGCGCGTCTCGGGCAAGCCGCTGATCGTGCAGGTGCACTCCACGGAGTTCGACCGCTCCGGCTCCAACGTTAACCAGCGCATCTACGACATCGAGCGTATGGGGATGCACGCGGCCGACCGCGTGGTGTGCGTGAGCCAGCTCACCGCGTCGATCTGCGAGCGGCGGTACGGCGTGCCCACGGACCGGATCGACGTCGTCTACAACGGCCTTGATCGCGAGGCCCACCAGCCCGCGCCCGGCGCCCGCATCGAGCGCGACGACAAGATCGTCCTCTTCCTCGGGCGCATCACGATGCAGAAGGGGCCGGAGTACTTCATCGCCGCGGCGAAGCGCGTGCTGGAGAAGTTCGACGGCGTCAAGTTCGTCCTCGCGGGCTCGGGCGACATGGCCCTGCGGATGATCGACCTGGCGGCGGGGCTGGGGATCGGGCACAAGGTGCTCTTCACGGGCTTCCTGCGCGGCGGGGACGTCGAGCGCGTCTTCAAGATGGCCGACTGCTACGTGATGCCGAGCGTGAGCGAGCCCTTCGGGATCGCGGCCCTCGAAGCGATCAGCCACGACGTGCCGGTGATCATCAGCAAGACCAGCGGCGCGAGCGAGGTGCTCTCGCACGTGCTGAAGGTGGACTTCTGGGACATCGACGAGATGGCGAACAAGATCCTCGCGGTGCTGCGGCACCCGCCGCTCTCGCAGACGCTGCGCGAGCACGGGCAGTTCGAGCTGCAGCGCCTCACGTGGGACCAGTCCGCGGCGCGGGTGCTGGACAGCTACGCGAAGGCCGCGGCGATGCGTGCGGCGCGGCCGGCGACGGCGTGAGGGCGCTCAGTCGTCCGCGCGGAGCTCCTTGGGCCCGGCCTTCCCCGCGACGCGTTCCATGTAACCGTTGCCCTTGCGCTCGTACTTCGTGAAGCCCATGCGCTCGAGGTTCTGGTTCGAGAGGGCCGACTTGCCCTTGATGTCGCTCCACTTACCGGCGATGTTGGGGGCGACGATGGCGCGGCGGACGGGCGCGCCCGTCCCGGGGTGCTTGGTCAGCGAGGCCTCTTTCATGCTCTGCACGATCTCGAACGTCTCGCCCGTGGGCTGGCCGTCCTTGCCGAGCACTTCATAGAGATACGTGGGCATGGTGAATGTTAGGGTTCGGGTGCTGCTGCGCCCGCCGCGGCGGAGCGCCGCGTTTGTTATCGGCTTTTTCTAGCCACGATTCAGCACTCGTCCGCATGACCCCTCCGGTGGAAGCTCCGAGAACGGAGCGCTTCAACGCCGAAAGGAGCTGTGGAAGATGAACGGAATGAGGAAGCGATTGATGGCGTGGGGCCTGGGCGCCGTCGCCCTGGCGTCGCAGGCGGGGGCGCAGTGCCCGGACAAGACGTGGGTGCCGGGCGAGGGGATCCAGGGGATCAACGGCAACGTGACGGCGGTGCACATGTGGGACCAAGACGGCGCGGGGCCGCGTCCGGCGTTCTTGATCGTGGGCGGGGCGTTCACGATCGCCGGCTCGCAGGCGGTGCAGAACATCGTGCGCTGGGACGGTGTGGACTGGGTGCCGCTGGGCGAGGGCGTGAACGCGCAGGTGAACGCGCTGGCGACCGCGACGAACGGCGACCTGATCGTGGGCGGGGCGTTCAACCTCGCGGGGGGTGTGACGGTCAACCGCATCGCGAAGTGGAACGGGAGCGCCTGGAGCGGGTTCGGCACGGGCGTCAACAGCACCGTGAACACCGTCGCGGTGCGCCCGAACGGGCGGGTCATCATCGGCGGCGTCTTCACGACGGCGGGCGCCAACCCGGCCAACCGCGTCGCGGAGTGGGACGGCGCGCAGTGGAACGCGCTCGGGGCGGGCTTCAACAGCAACGTGCACGCCGTTCTCGTGCTCCCGAGCGGCGACGTTCTCGCGGGCGGCGTCTTCACGATGTCCGACACGACGACGGTGAACCGCCTTGCGCGCTGGGACGGAACGCAGTGGAACGCCTACGGCACGGGGATGAACCAGGCGGTCAACGCCCTTGGCCTGCTCCCCAACGGCAACGTGATCGTGGGCGGCGACTTCACGACCGCCAACGGCGTCACGATCAACCGCGTCGCCCGCCTCAACGGCACGACGTTCACGGCGCTGAGCACCGGGACGAACTCGACGGTGACGTCGATCGCGGTGGTCTCGAACACGAGCTTCTACATCGGCGGGTCGTTCACGCAGGCGGGCACGGCCGTGGCCAACCGCATCGCGCGCTGGACCGGCACGTCGTGGTCGGCGCTGCAGACGGGGCTCGACAGCACCGTGAGCGGCATCACGGTGGCGCCGTCGGGCGAGGTCTACGCGGGCGGGGCCTTCCTGCAGGCGGGCCTGGCCGTCGCCCAGCGCGTGGCGCGCTGGAGCGGCTCATCGTGGTCGGGCCTGGGGCGCGGCTTCAACGCGCCCGTCAGCGCGGTCGCGGGCTTCTCGGGCGACGACTACTACGTCGGCGGCGAGTTCACGACGGTGGGCGGCGTCGCGGCGAACCGTGTCGCCCGCTACACCAACGGCGTGTGGACGGCGCTCGGGACCGGCGCGAACAACCCGGTGCGATCGATGATCATCATGCCCAACGGGGACCTGGTCATCGGCGGCGAGTTCACGCAGGTGGACGGGCAGACGGGCATCAACCGGATCGCCCGCTGGAACGGGAGCACGTGGTCGGCGCTCGGCACGGGCCTCGGGGGCGTGGTGCGCGACATGGCGCTGCTCCCCAACGGCAACCTCCTCGTCGTCGGCGCCTTCACGACCGCCGGCGGCAACCCCGCCAACCGCGTCGCCGTCTGGAACGGCACGGAGTGGTCAACGCTGGGCACGGGCGTGAGCGGCACCGTGAATTCGGTGCTCGTCAACAACGCCAACGACATCGTGATCGGCGGAAGCTTCACCCAGGCCGACACCACCACGGTGAACCGCGTCGCGCGCTGGAACGGCACGGCGTGGACCGCGATGGGCAACGGCTTCAATCAGGCGGTCAACGGCGTCGCGCGGCTGCCGGGCGGCGAGATCGTCGCCGCGGGCAACTTCACGCAGACGGGCACGACGCTCCTGCAGTACGTCGGCAAGTGGAACGGCTCGGCGTGGGTGCCGCTCGAGCCCGTCGGCATCGACGGGCCGGTCGCCTCGCTGACGATGGCCGCCAACGGCGACCTGCTCGCGGGCGGGGACTTCATCTTCGCGGGCGGCAACAACGTCAACCGCGTCGCGCGCTTCAGCAACGGTGCTTGGAGCGAGTTCGCCAACGGCGCCGACAACAGCGTCGCGTTCATCCGCGAGGTCCCGGGCGGCGACGTCTTCATCGGGGGCACGTTCAACACCGTCGGGCTCTTCCTCTCGCCGTTCCTCGCGCACTGGGGGTGCCCCGTGTGCGACAGCCTCGACTTCAACCGCGACGGGCTTTTCCCCGACAACACCGACCTGATCGACTTCGCCGCGGTCTTCGGCGGCGGCACGTGCGCCGACCTCTCCGTCCCCTGCACGACGGACATCGACTTCAACAACGACGGGCTCTTCCCCGACAACGAAGACCTCTTCGCCCTCTTCCGCGTGTTCGGCGGCGGCACCTGCTACTGATCCGTCGGCCCTGACCGACGCACCCCTTTCGACGCCCCGGCCGCCACACGGCCGGGGCGTTGTTGTTGGAAGGCAGGGATCGGGGAGCGGTCGCCGGGGATAGCGGCGACGCGTCGCTCCGATCACGCACGCGCGATCCGGGCGATCTGAAGCGGCCGCTCGCCGGCCGCCGATCGCGGTCTTCTCGGCCCTTGACGCCCGTGGTACGCTGTGGGCGGGAGGCATCATGCGCGGATCGCGGACTTGCGGGATCGTTCTCGCGGCGGCGGGCTTGGCGGGGTCGCTCGCGCCGGCGCAGCACACCGGGAGCGCCCCGCTGGAGGCCGAGTTCCTCGACAGGCCGGAACGGCCCTGCGAGATCGTCCCGACCGTCGCCGTCGACGCCAGTATCTGGGCCGCGAATCTGTGGCCCCAGGGCAACGTTTATTACACGTTCGACGCGAACACAACGGCGGGGAACCAGACCGCGATGCTCGCGGCGATGGCGGAGATCGAGGCCGTCTGCGGCGTAACGTTCATCCCGCGCACGACGCAAAGCAACTACATCAACATCCGTGCGAGCGGCGGCAACAACTCGCAGATCGGCATGGTGGGCGGCCAGCAGACGATCAATATCTTCAACTGGAACGTGCGGATGATCATGGCGCACGAGCTGATGCACGCCTTGGGCGTGTGGCACGAGCAGCAGCGCGCCGACCGCGCGCAGTACGTCGTGGTCAACTTCGACAACATCCAGGGGGACTACGCCTCGAACTTCAACATCGTCGGAGCGCCGTTCGTGGGCCCGTACGACTTCGAGAGCGTGATGCACTACGACGACTGCTCCTTCTCGAACTGCTGCCCCAGCGGCTCCTCGTGCGGCTGCGCACTCTCGTGCGCGAGCATCCAGGCCCTCCCCGAGTACGCGCAGTACCAATCCGTGATGGGCCAGCGCTCGCGCCTCTCCCGGGGCGACATGCTCGGCCTGGTCTCCCGCTACGGGCTCCCCCAGTTCATCAGCATCGGCGGCTCCGCGGACTGTTCGGGCGCGGGCGGGTTCGCGAGCCTCGCCCTCCCGGCCGGCTCGTACATCCTCGAGCCGGTGAGCATGTCCGGCGGCGGCGACTTCGACGCCTGGAGCGCCTCGTCCTCCAACGGCGGATGCGGCGCGACGTGCTGCACCAACGGCTGGGTCTGGTCGTACCAGTACCGCGTCGACGGCGGCGCGTGGAACGACGTCGGCGCCGTGGATTGCCCGCGGTCCACCGCCGCGGCGGCCTTCGCGCAGCACGCGCGGTCACAGATGATCGCCCTCGCCGAGCCCGGGGTCGTCGACCTGCGCGTCAGCGACACTTCCTGCGGCGGCAACCGGGGCGGCGTCTCGCTCCGGGTTGTGCCGTGCATGGCCGCGACGGCGCAGCCGCAGCCCCGCGGATTCTGCACGGTCCCCTTCGCGGTGGCGTTCCAGTTCCAGGTGACGGACCCGAACGCAACGTTCCAGTGGTACCGCGACGGCCAGCCGCTGACGAACGCCGGGAACGTGCGCAACACCACGACACCGCTGATGTCCCTCCAGCCCGTCCTCCCGAGCGACGCGGGCGACTATTGGTGCGTCGCCACCGGCGCGTGCGGGAGCGTCACGTCGAACACGGCGACGCTGGCCATCTCCGACAGCGGGCCGATCATCCACGCCCAGCCCCAGCCCGCGTCGGCGAACACCGGCGGGAGCGCCGCGTTCACGGTCGATGCCTCGGGCGTCGGTGAGGTTTCGTACCAGTGGCGCCGCGGCGGCGTCGCGCTCGGCAACGGCCCGGGCGTGAGCGGCGCGGGGTCGGCGACGCTCGAGCTCGCGGGGCTGATGCCGGCGGACGCGGGGCTGTACGACTGCGTGCTGACGGACGACTGCGGCACGCGGACGTCCAACGCGGCGGCGCTCGGCGTGAGCGCGTGCGACAGCATCGACTTCAACGGGGACGGGCTGTTCCCGGACAACCAGGACCTGGAAGACTACTTGAGCGTCTTCGGCGGCGGGCCCTGCAGCACGGGCGCCTGCGGCGACGTCGACTTCAACAATGACACACTCTTCCCCGACAACCAGGACCTGGAGGACTTCCTCCGCGTCTTCGGCGGGGGTGGGTGCTAAGAACACGGGGAACGACAGAAGGAAGAGGAGGAAGGCCGAAAGGAAAAGGGCTGATCGAAGAAGAGAAGAGCGGGGTGCGCACCTTCTGGACCCGTGATTCTCTTTTCTGTCTCTTTCTGTTCCCCTCTGTTTCACTCCGTGTTCCCGTACCATCCCCCGTGCGGACCACCACCGACAATCTCCACCCGGCCGAACTCGCCGCGCGGCAGCGCTCGGTCGTGATCCGGGCCGTGCGCATCGGCTTCGCGATCCTCATCGTGACGTTCACGATGCTGGCCGTCTTCCGCGCCATCGACCAGATGCGCGAGTTCGGGCCCACCGAGGGGCGGTGGCTCCCCGTCGCCGTCACCGTCGTCTCCGCCCTCGTGATGATCGCGCTGGTGGTCGTCGTCGACCTGCTCACGCCTGTCAAAAAGATCTCGACGATCGCGGGTGTCCTCGTGGGCATGCTGCTGGGGCTGCTCGCCACCATCGCCCTCTCAGGCCTTATCGACCTGCTCCTCCAGAGCTGGGTCTCGGACACCGGCGCCGCCAGGTGGGTGAGCCCCATCGCCGACAGCGTCAAGATCATCATCGGCATCTGCCTCGTCTACCTCGGCGTCGTCACCGTCCTCCAGACGCAGGACGACTTCCGCCTGGTCATCCCCTACGTGGAGTTCGCGAAGCAGATCCGGGGCCCGCGCCCGATGCTCGTGGACACCTCGGCGCTCATCGACGGGCGCATCGAGGCGATCGCCGCGTCGTCGTTTATCCAGACGCCGCTCCTCATCCCGCGCTTCGTGCTGGCGGAGCTGCAGGCGCTCGCGGACAGCCAGGACGCGGCCAAGCGCGGCAAGGGCCGGCGCGGGCTGGACATGGTCACGCGGCTCCAGCGCCTCGGCACCGTGGACGTCTCGATCGACGAGACGATCGTCCCCGGCAAGGCCGTCGATCAGATGCTCGTCGAGCTCGCCCGCGCGATGCCCGCGATCATCCTCACGACCGACGTCGCTCTCGCGCGCGTGGCGTCCATCCAGAGCGTGCAGGCGATCAACATCAACGACCTCGCCACCGCGACGCGCGTCAACCTCGTCGCGGGGGACCCGCTCACCGTCAAGCTCATCCGCGCCGGCGAACAGGCCGGGCAGGGCGTTGGGTACCTCCCGGACGGGACGATGGTCGTCGCCGAGGACGGCGGGGGCGATATCGGGAGCACCGTGGCGATGACCGTCTCAAGCACGCTCCAGACCTCCGCCGGCAAGCTCGTCTTCGCCCGCATCGGCGAGCGCCGCCCGGCCGAGCAGCCGGCCGACCAGCCCCAGGAGCAGGCCGGCGCCGAGCCCGAGGCCGCCACCACAGCCGATCCGCCGCCCGACGCGGGCGAGCCGGAGCGCCCGCGCGGGCCCTTCCCGCCCAAGCCCGCGCGCCCCACGCGCTTCGGCACGCCACGCAACCCGCGCCGCTGAACACCCGCCCCCCGGCTTGAATGCGCACACGCGGAATCCGGGCAAGGCGTGCCCGACGCGCGGCCTGCGACGTCTGCGCCGAGCGAAAGAGGCACAAAAGCGTGCCGCGGCCTTGCACGCCCGGGCTGGTGAAACCGATCCTGTGCTCATGAGCACAAGCCCGATCGAGCCCCTCGCCGCCACGCCGCGTCTGACCCGATCGGAGATGGTCGCCGGGTGCGTCGCCTTCACGATCCTCGTCGTCGTCGGCCGCTCGATCGCGCCGAGCGCGGGGCGCGCCGGCACCGTGCCCGTCCCCGCCGCGCCGGCGTTCGCCGCGCCCGCGGAGCGGCCGCTCGGCGCGATCAACACCAGCGACCTGCGGCTGGAGATCATCGACTCCGCCGCGGCGGGCATCCTCTACCGCGTGCGCACCGGGGCGGGCGTTCTGCTCGCGGACGGCCTGACGCGCTCGCAGCTCGCGGAGCGCTTCCCGACGCTCAACCCCGCGGCGCTGCACGGCTCGCTGATGATCGCGGAGCCGACGGACGACCGCTGACCCATAAACTCCTCTGTGCCCGCACCGATCACGCCCCTGCCCTCCATGCGGCCAGCGCCGAGCGTGCTCTACATCGTCGGCGGGAGCTTCGACCCGCCCCACCGGCTGCACCGCCTCGCGCCGGCGTGCGTCGCGGAGCACCTGGGCCTGGGACCGTGGCGGCTCCTCTTCGTCCCCGCGGCGAGGAACCCGCTGAAGGCGCAGGGACCGATCGCGGAGGACAAGGACCGCGTCGCGATGGTGCGCGCGCTGGCGAAGAGCACGCCCCGCGCGGGCGTCTGGACGGACGAGATCGACCGCGCCGCGTGGAGCCGCGAGCGCGGGCGGGCCGGGCCGAGCTACACGATCGACACGGTCAGGCGCCTCCGCAGGCTCGCCGGCCGAGCCGTGCGGCTGCGCCTGCTGATCGGGGCGGACCAAGCCCTCGCTTTCCACCGCTGGAAGGACGCGAAAGAAGTCGTCCGCATCGCGCCGCCGCTGGTGATGCCGCGGGAGGGGATCGCGGGCCCGCTGGACATCGCCGTTGCGCTCCGCGCCGACAAGGAAGCGGCGGCGTTCTGGGGGCCGGCGATGTTGGGGTGGTGGGCGATGCGCCTCGCGCCCTCGCCGTTCGTCGAACACTCGTCGACGACGATGCGCCGCCTGCTTGGCGGGACAGCGGCGCAGCGCACGAAGGCTCTGAACGAGCTGCCGCGAGAGGTCGCGCGCCTCATCGAGAGGCGCGGGCTTTATAAGGAAAGTCGGTGAAGGGAAAGTGGTGGCGGTGGATCGCTCCGGCCGCGCCGGCGGGATCGGGGCAATCACGAGCGACCGCTGATCACCGTCCGGCCACCGCCCGCTGGGCCTCGTCGAGCACCTTCTTCGCCTCCGCGCTCGTCGGCGCCTCGGCGATGAGCCGCATAATCGGCTCGGTGTTGCTCGCCCGGACGTGCAGCCACGCCTTGCCGGCGAGGGGGCCGCTGGCGATGTCCACCCACGCCCCGTCGCGCACGTCCACGCGGTGAGCGGCGAAGTGCTTCGCGACGGCCGCGACCGCGGCGGCAGCCTGGTCCTTGCTCGCGAGATCGATCTTGCGCTTCTCGATCGCGTAGGAGGGAATCTCGCGGACAAGCCGGCTCAGGGGCAGGCCGGCGCCCGCGGGGCTCATGAGCCAGAGGACGAGCGCCATGCCCGCGAGCGAGTCCCGCACGTAACAGCTCCGGGGCCAGATCGTGCCGCCGTTCCCTTCACCGCCCGCGATCGCGCTCTCGCGCTTCATCGCCTCGACGACGTTGGCCTCTCCCACCGGCGTGCGCACCACGCGGGCCCCGAACCTCGCCGCGACGTCGTCAAGCATCCGGCTCGTCGACAGGTTCGTGACGAGCGCCGGCCGTTCGCCGCCGTGCATGCCCGACCGCTGCGCCGCGAGGAGAATCGCCCACGCCGAGAGGGCGAGCGTGTACTCCTCGCCGATATAGCGCCCGGTCTCGTCCACGAGCGCGAGCCGGTCCGCGTCCGGGTCGAGGGCGAATCCGATCGAGCAGCGCTCCGAGCGCACGGCGTCGGAGAGCCCCCCGGCGCCGGAGAGATTCTCCGCCGTGGGCTCGGGGGGGTGCGGGAAGAGCCCCGCCTTCTCCCCTTGCACCTCCGCGTTGATCGCGACGACCTCGCACCCGAGGCCGCGCAGGAGCAGCGGCGCCGTGCGCGACGCGCTCGCGTTCACGCAATCGACCGCGACGCGCACGCCACGCGCGAGCGTCGCGGGGGAGCCCGTGAGCCCCGAGTGCGTCACCGCGTGCCTGACGCGCTCGATGTGCGTCTCCGAGCTCGTTTCGTGACCCGTGAGGGTGCCGACGCCGTCCCACCGCGTGAGCGCCGGTCGCCCGTCGCGGAATCGCGAGATCACCTCGTCGGCGATCCGTTTCGCCGGTGCGCACGCCCCGGCGCCGTGCAGCGCCGGCTCGCCGAGGAGGCACTTGAGCCCGTTCCACTCCTGCGGGTTGTGGCTCGCCGTCAGCACCATCCCGACGCCCATCGGCCCCGTGCGCAGGGTGTCGGCCATCACGGCCGTCGTCGGCGTCATCGCGACGCCCAGGTCCACGACGTCGCAGCCCGCGCCCAGCAATCCCGCCACCGCCGCGGCGTGCACCATCTCGCACCCGCGCCTCCCGTCTCGGCCGAGCACCACGCGCGAGCCCGGCGCGCTCTCCCGCACCACCGCGCCGAAGCAACCGGCGAAGCGCGCGGCGACTTCCGGCGTCAACGTCTCGCCAACGACGCCGCGGCAGCCGGAAACAGAGAGCATCAGATGGCCCATGGGGGAGGGTAGATTGTGCGCGGCGCGTCGAGAAGTACTTCTCGCCCCCTTCCCCGCGTGCGGCCGCTTTCCCGCCGCTCCCCGGCGTCGAGCGATTCTCTTCTACGATTCTCCATGTTCGAACTCACCGTCGATGCCGAGTTCTGCGCGGCCCACGCGCTCGCGATCGCCGGCGCACGCGAGGCCATGCACGGCCACAACTGGCGCGTCACCGCGACGGTCGCGGGCGAGCACCTCGACTCCGACGGCCTCCTCTGCGACTTCCACACGGTGGAGGAGACGCTCCGCGACATCGTCGGCGCGTTCGACAACCGCAACCTGCACGACACGCCGCCGTTCAACACCGTGAACCCGACCGCGGAGAACGTGGCGAGGCACGTCGGCGACGAGCTGCACCGCCGCCTGGGCGAGGCCCTCGCGCCGCACGCCCGCGTGAAGAGCGTGCGCGTGACCGAGGCGCCCGGCTGCGCCGCGACGTACACCCGGCCGTGAACCCCGCGACCACCATCGCCGCGCCCTGCTCGCCGCCGGGCCACGCCCCGCGCGCGATCATTCGCCTGAGCGGTCCGGGCGTCGCGGACGTGCTGAACGCGCTGCTCGCCGGCGGCGACCCCGGCGCACGCGGCGTCTTCCGCGGCGTCTTCCGACTCGATCAACTGCAGCTGCCCGTCCTCCTTGTCCGCTCCCTCGCGCCCGCCTCGTACACCGGCGAGGAGAGCGCCGAGATCCTCCTCCCCGGCAACCCGGCCCTCGTCGAGCGCGCGCTCCAGGCGATCATCGCGCGCGGCGCCGTCCTCGCCGCGCCGGGCGAGTTCTCCGCCCGCGCCGTCCTCAACGGCCGCGTCTCCCTCGCGCAGGCCGAGGGCGTCGCCGCGACGATCGGGGCGGCGACCGAGGACCAGCTCCGCGCCGCGGCGGGCCTGCGATCGGGCGCGCTGGGAGCGCGGGCGGAACGCTGGGCCGACGAGCTCACGACTCTCCTCGCCCTTGTCGAAGCGGGGATCGACTTCACGGACCAGGAAGACGTCGTGCCGATCGCCCCCAGCGACCTGCGCTCGCGGCTGCTCGCGGTCGCCGTCGACGCGGAGCAAGCCCTGGGTGCGCCCGCGGAGGCGCCGGGCCCGCTCCCCGCCGTCGCGCTCGTGGGCGCGCCCAACGCCGGGAAGAGCACGCTCTTCAACCGGCTCCTCGGACGGGCGCGCGCGGTGGCGGGCCCCACCGCGGGACTGACGCGCGACGTGCTGAGCGAGGAACTCGACTTGGGCCCGGGCGCCCCCGGCCCTGTGGTACTCCAAGATATGGCCGGCCTGAGCGAATCCGCGGCGGGTGTCGCCGATGCGGGAGCGCAGCGCGCCGCGGCCGAGGCGATTGGTCGCGCCGATCTGCTCGTCTGGTGCGATCCGGCGGGCCGGTTCGACGAGCGCCTCCTGCCCGGCGCGTCGCGGCGCCGGGTGCTGCGCGTCCGGACCTTCGCCGATCGCCCCGGCGCGGACGGTAGCGCCGACCTCGCCGTGTGCGCTCTCGACGGATGGAACCTCGGCCCCCTCAAGCGCGCGGTTGCGGAGCAGGCGTGGGCCGGGCGGTCCCGCGCATCCGGCGTCGCCGCCCTCCTGCCGCGCTGGCGCAGCGCGAGCTCGGGCCTGATCACCGCGGCACGCGAAGCCGCCTCGCAATGCGCCGCCGGGCGGATCGAGCCGGAGGTCGTGGCGGAGTCGCTCCGCGCCGCGGTCGTGCACGCGGGCGAGCTCTGCGGACGCATCAGCCCGGACGACATCCTCGCCCGGGTCTTCGGCGCGTTCTGTGTGGGGAAGTAAAGAGGAAGATTCGCCGCGGAGGCGCACACAGCGCACAGCAGAGAAGTGGCCGGTCCGCGGGGCGGCGCCCGTGCGCGCTCTTTGGATCAATCTACTCTCTTCTCATCGTCCTCGGCGGCTCTGCGGTGAGTCTGTCTTCGCCTCTAGACTCCACCCGGAGGTGCCCATGCTCCGTCTGGCGCTGCTCGTGGTGGTCCCGCTCCTTCTGTGCGCGTGCGCGGCGGGCGGGAGCACCCGCACCAAGCCCCGCTGGGCGATCGCGATCCACGGCGGCGCGGGCACGATCTCGCACGGCGAATCGCCCGAGCGCGCACGCGAGTACGAGGCGGGTCTGCTGCGCGCTCTCGATGCGGGGCGCGCCGCGCTCGAGTCGGGCGCGAGCGCCGTCGACACCGCCGAGCGCGTCGTGCGCATCCTGGAGGACGACCCCCTGTTCAACGCCGGGAAGGGCGCGGTGTACACCGAGAAGGGCATGCACGAGCTGGACGCGTCGATCATGGACGGCCGCACCCTCGCCTGCGGCGCCGTCGCGGGCGTCATGACCGTCAAGAACCCCGTCACGCTCGCCCGCAGGGTGATGGAGAACACGCGCCACGTCCTCCTCGCGGGCGCGGGGGCCGAGGCCTTCGCCGACGAGGCCGGCGTCGAGCGCGTGCCCAACACCTACTTCGACACGCCGCAGCGATTCGAGTCGCTGCAGAAAGTGCTGCGCGAGCGCGAGAGCAAGCGGTCCTCACGGGATCAGCAGCCCAAGGACAAGTACGGCACCGTCGGGTGCGTCGTCCTCGATTCCGCGGGGGACCTCGCCGCTGCGACCAGCACCGGCGGCATGACGGCGAAGCGCTGGGGCCGCGTGGGGGACACACCGATCGTCGGAGCGGGGTGCTACGCGAGCAACCGGTCATGCGCCGTCTCGTGCACCGGTACCGGGGAGGAGTTCATCCGGCACGGCGTCGCGCGCGACATCGCCGCGATTTACGAGTACAAGGGCGTGAGCCTGGAGGAGGCCGCGAGGCAGGTCGTGCACGGCAAGCTCAGGCCGGACGACGGCGGGGTGATCGCGGTCTCGAAGGAGGGCGACATCGTCCTGACATTCAACACCGAGGGGATGTACCGCGCCTGGGCCGATAGCAATGGCGACCACGGCGTCGCGATCTGGGAGAAGAAGCGGTGAACCGATTCTCCCGCGCCGCGGTGTTCGTGCTGTGCGCCGCCGCGGCGGTGCTCTGCGCGTGCGGTTCGAAGGACAGGGGCCACCTCCTCATCATCGGCGGCGGGCTGGACGACGGGAACACGCTGGTGCGAGGCCGGTTTGTCGAACGCGCCGGCGGCGGACGCATCGGCGTCGTGCCCACGGCCACGGGCGTTGAGAACCCCGGCGAGAGCACGCGCGAGGCGCTCGCGCCGCACGCCCCGGGCGGCGTCGAGGTGCTCCCCCTCACGATGAACGATCACACGAACGCGATGGACGAGGCCGTCGCGGCGCGCGTCCGCGCCTGCAGCGCCCTCTGGTTCGTCGGCGGGGATCAGAACCGCATCACGTCGGTGTTCCGACCCGGCGCGGGCGGCACGCCGGCGTACCGGGCGTGCCTCGATGTGCTCCGCCGCGGCGGGGTGATCGCCGGCACGAGCGCCGGCGCCGCGATGATGTCCGACCCGATGATCACGGGCGGAAGCAGCGAGGACGCGCTGCGCGGCGGGGCGAACCTCGCGCCGGGCATGGGATTTCTGCCGGGCGTGATCACCGATCAGCACTTTCTGCATCGCGGCAGGCTTGGGCGACTTGTCGCGGCGCTCGGGCAGACGCGGACGCACATCGGCCTGGCGGTCAACGAGGATAGCGCGGCGGACATCAACCTCGCGACGTTGACCGCCGAGGCCCTCGGGGAACGCTCGGTCGTGATCGTGGATATGCGCCGCTCGAAACGCGAGAACGGCGGCTGGACGAATGTGCGTCTGCACATCCTCAGCACCGGAGACACGGCGAATCTCCGCACGGGCGCGGTGACGCCGGCGAGGCCTGTCTCTCGCCCGTTCCTCTGCGGCGACGGGACCCCGGCGAGCGGACCCCTCCCGCGCCCGCAGGCGGAGTTCATGGATGGCGACCCGTGGCGGGGCGGGCTGATCGCGGAGATGCTCGGCGAGTGCCTTGCGCGGCCCGTGATCGCCGCGAACCGCGGCTTCCTCATCCGCGCCTCGTGCGATGGGGACTCCCGCTACGCCCTCGGCGAAAACAACAAGTGGCGCACGCTTGTCAACGTCCGCGTGGACATCGCGCCCAGCTCGCCGGCGACGGACACCGTGCCGTGATGCGGTTTACGCGCGGTCGATGCTCACGTCGATCTCGACTGTGCGGGGCGGCAGACACGCCCGGTCGTCGCATGCCTGGTATGTGAGTGTCAGGATCGGCTTTCCGTTCCACTCGCCGTTCCGCTCCAGCGCCACGCGAAGGTCGAACTCCCCGTGGTTGACGCGGGCCTTGATTTCCGGCAGCAACTCGCCTTCCGGGTAATCCGCGTACGCCGCGACCCCTGAACCATTGGTCACACTGACCCGCAGGGGTGCCAGACCAGCCGGCGCGCCCTCGTCCTGCACGCCCGCGATCACGTGGGCGCTCTTCGCGACAACGACGCGCAGCATGACCTCCGCCGGGGCGTCCTTCCGCACCGTGACCCGCTCGACGCCCGCGTAGACCTGTACCGGGTCCGGGAGCGCTGGCTGCGCGCTCGTCGCGGTTGTTGACGCCCCGCCGATCGGCGTCGCCCCGGCGAGCAGCCGCCCGAGCTCTGTTCGCAGTTCCGCGTCCACCAGCACGCGCAGCAGAGCTCGCACGCTGTTCACACATCCCACCGGGCTCGCCGCGACGCGGCCGGACTGGTACGCCAGCGTCCGCACGGCCTCGCGGGCGATGCCCCGATCGCCCGTCGCCTGCGCGAGGTCGAGCATCGCGTGGAGCATCATCGAGAAGCCGCTGGGGACCGCCCCGTCGTGCGTGGCGCACGTGCGCACGAAGAGGTCCTGCGCCCCCCTGGCGGAGTCGAAGACGGCCCCCGTCGCCACGTCGAAGAAAAGACCGCGTGCCTCGTCGTAGAGCGACGCCGCCCGCGTGTTCTCGCCGGTGCGCACCAGGGCCGCGATCATCGCGGCGTAGTCCTCGAGCACCGCGTCGGTCTGCGCGATGCTCCCCCGCGCCACACGCCGCAGCGAGTTGCCCTTCGGCCGCAGCCGCTCCACGAGCAGCGACGCCGCCCGTGCCGCGGGCTGCGGCTCCCCGGCGTCCGTGAGCGCGGAGATCGCCAGGCCGTTCCACGCGGCGAGAGCTTTGTCATCAAGGCGCGGCTGTTTGCGGCCCGCCCGAACGGCGGCGAGGCGGTCGCTTACGTCGGCGAGTGTTTTCTCGAATGCCTCGGGCGTCTTCCCCAGGCGCTCGGCGACCTTCTCCGGCCGGGCGCTGAGGCGCAGCACCCACGCCGGCGGCGCATCGGGGTGGTGCGGGTCCTGAAAGTTGGCCTCGCGATCGAGGCCGAAGACCTTGATCGCGAACTCCGCGTCGTCCACCGGGAGCACCGCCCGCACGTCGTCCGGCGTCCAGAGGTAGTTCAACCCCTCCCGCCCGTCCACCTCGGCGTCGAGCGCCGAATAGAAACCGCCGTCGGGATCGCCGAACGCCGAGCGCACGAACCCCGCGGTGCGGTCCGCCACCTTCCGGTACCACGCGTCGCCGTACAGGCCCGCCGCCCGGCTGTAGACGCTCAGCAGCTGCGCCTGGTCATAGAGCATCTTCTCGAAGTGCGGCACCGTCCAGTGCCCGTCCACGCTGTAGCGGTGGAACCCGCCGCCGACGTGGTCGTGGATGCCCCCCGCCGCCATACCGTCGAGCGCGCCGCGCACCGCCCGGTCGACCGCGAGCCTCGTCGCCTCGTCCACGCGCGGCCGCACATCGAGCAGGAACTCGATGAAGACCGGCTGCGGGAACTTGGGCGCCGTCCCGAAACCCCCGTGCACGCCGTCGCTCATCGCGAGGATGCGCTGCGTCGCCAGCTCCGCGTGCTCGACGCCCAGCGGCGCGAGCGCGGGCTGCGCGGAGAGGTCCTCCGCCACCGCCGCGGCGAGCGCGGCCGCCTGCTCGCGCACCTCGTTCCGCTTCGCGCGGTACCCCTTCGCCATCGCCTCCAGCACGCGCATGAACGACGGCAGGCCGTGCCGGTCCTGCTTGGGGTAGTACGTGCCGCAGAAAAAGGGCCGCAGCGTGTCGGGCTCGAGGAAGACGCTCATCGGCCAGCCGCCGTGGCCGTTCATCATCACCGTCGCGGCCATGTAGGCCTCGTCCAGGTCCGGCCGTTCCTCCCGGTCGAGCTTGACGCAGATGAACGACCCGTTCATCAGCCGGGCGGTCGCCTCGTCCTCGAAGCTCTCGCGCTCCATGACGTGGCACCAGTAGCACGTCGAGTAGCCGATCGAGAGGAAGATCGGGACGTCGCGGCGACGCGCCTCCGCGAGCGCCTCGGGCCCCCACGGCCACCAGTCCACCGGGTTGTGCGCGTGCTGCAGGAGGTACGGGCTGACGGCGGACGCCAGGCGGTTGGGCTTGCTCACGGCGTCCTCCTGCGGTTACGCGGCCTGGCCCATGTTGCGGATGAGGAGGGCGACGACCGTCCGCCCGGCCATCCCGTCCGCGAGCGCGGGGAGGTTCGGCGACGACCCCTCCGCGTCCGCGCAGTCGGACGCGTGCCCGCCCGCCATGACGCCCAAAGCGCGCACGCTCGATGTCAGCACGGCGTCCCACGGCAGCCGAACGGCGGAAATCGTCGTGACGCCCTCGACGACGCGGATGTCATCGTCGGCGCCCCCCATCAGCAGCTCCTCGCGCGCGTCGCGGAATCGCTGCGCGTAGCCGGTGACCGCCTCGTGCAGGTCGGACATCTCCTCGCGTCCGGGCGCGTCGTCGCTCGCGGCGATGCGGCGCACCGCCGCGCCGAGGGCGTCGCGCTCCTCGTGCATCACCGACCGCGCGTGCACGATCCGTTCCGCGCTCGCCTGCGTCAGCGTCGGCACGCCGACGCTGAACATCGGCCGCGCGATCGCCGCCTCCACGCGCTGCGCGAGCGACGCCGCCCGTGCACGGGCGACGAGCAGCCCGTGCTTCGCGGCGAAGCGGTCGATCCCCGCCGCCACCGGCAGGCTGATGCCCGGGTCCGGCCCGCCCTTGAGCAGGTCGGCCGCGACCGCGCGCAGATACGCCTCCGCGTCGGGGTACTCGTCCTGCCTGAAGAACCGCCGGAGGGATGCGCATTCGCCGGTGCGACGCACGTGCTCCACCACGGCCCACATGTCGTCCACGGGGGACCGGCCCCGGTAGTCGCCGGTGATCAGGCCGTCCTTCCACAGCGGCGTGCTCCACGCCCAGCTCTCGATGAACCGGCGATAGGCCGGCACGCGCCGGGCGGTCTGCTCGCCGCTGGCGCCCTTCAACCCGCCGTGCTCGCCCACGGGCGCGGGCCGCATCGTGACCACGCGCCGCGCGAGCATCAGCGCCGCGATCGCCGGCGGCTCGCGCGTCGTCAAGTGATAGGGCGAGACCGCGATATCCACGTCATCCACCGTCCTTGGCGAAGTGCTTGTCCAACCAATCGAGCAGGGCGGGAAACCGGCGCGAGAGGCCCATGAAGAGCGTCTCGTGCCCCGCCGCGAGGATCATGCGCTCGGGCCGCCCCGCCCGCTCCCAGAGCACGTCCCCCAACGGGCTGGGGACGGCCTGGTCCGCGTTCCCCTGCACCATCAGCACCGGCTTGCCGCGGAGCACGATCGCCGTGTGGTACGGATCGAGCGCCGTCCGCACGAGCGCCGCGGCGTCGATCGCCCGGGATTGCTCCGGCGTCGGCGGCGCCTTCCAGTCCACGCGCAGCGCGTCGACCCAGTTGCGGTAGTTGCTTGTCTGGCTCATCAGCCAGAAGTCGACGCCCCCCGCGACGAGGATCGCCGCGTCGTAGCGTTCCGGCTCACGGGCGACGACCGTGGGCAGCGTGATCGCGCCGCCAGAGAAGCCGATCACCACGCACGGCAGCTCGGCGAGGTCGGGCCGGTCACGGTCCAGGAAGCGCAACGCGCCCTGCGCCGCGAGCGCGCACTCGGCGAAGCGCTCGTTGAATATCGGCGCGATCGCGTCGGCGCACGCCCCGGGGTCCGCCGGGTCGAGCACGAGCGTCGCGTCCTCAAGGAAGCCCGAGGGCTGCGCAATCATGCGCAGCACCGCCCACCCGCGCTCTCGGAGGCGGCGATTGAGCGACTCCAGCACGCCCTCGGGCGTGCCGAAGAGCCCGGGCATGAGCAGGACCACGCCGCGCGGCGCGCCCCGCGGCTCGTCCAGACAGAACCACGTTGTCTGCACGCGCGCGCCCCTGCCGGTCGCGGTCGCCGAGACATACCGCATCGTGATCGACGCCCGGTTGCGGGGACCGAGCCCGGCGGGGAGCTTCCCATTCTCGTCCGGACGCGCCGTCGGCATCGAGACGACGAAGCTGCCGGAGCGCACGAGAGACGGCGCGTCGCCGACCTCGACGCCCGCCCCGCGCAGCTGCGCGACCGCGCTCTCCTGCTCACGCAGCGCAACGTCGAATCGACGCGATCCCGCGGGGCGGACCGCGACCTCGCCCTCCGGCGGCTCTACGCGGCGCACGACGCCGCGTCGCCAATCCGCGGCATCGAACCCGAGCCGCGCGGGCCACGCGGCGTCCCAGTCCGCGGCAGGCCCGTCGACCGCCGGCGCCGGAAAGTTCTCGAAGACGAGGGCGTCCGACGACGGCAGCGCTTCGACCGCCGCGGCGCCGTCATCATCGGTCGCGAGCGCGTACGGCGAGAAGAGGCTGAGCGCGGCGAGAATCACGGACGACAAGCGCGCACACCGCGCGGACCCTCCACGGCGCCTCTCCGCCTCCCCGTCCTTTCGTCTGTCGAGAACGGATAATCGTCCGCGCCCGACGGGGGTTGTCATCGAGGACCCGGCCTGTCTCTTCGCACGCCGCACGCGCCATTCTAAGTTGCCGCGACGCGTTTCTCCGCCCATCCCCCCATCGACGGCTCCCTGCGAGCGCGGAGCCACGCGAGCACGGCGAGGCCGCCCACGACCATCGCGACGCTCAGCCACTGGCCGCGCGACAGACCGCCCGGCCGCCCGATCGCGAACTGAGCGTCCGGCAGGCGGTAGAACTCCGCGACAACGCGCAGCACGCCGTACCCCACGAGAAACGACGCCCCGACAACGCCGGGCACGCGGGGCCTGCGCCACAGCCACCAGACCAGCGCGGTGAGGATCACGCCCTCGAAAAAGGCCTGGTAGAGCTGCGACGGGTGCCGCGCCGAGAGGAGCGGCTCCAGGTCCGCGCTCAGGCGCGCCGCCGTCTCGGCCGGACCGCTCTGGATGAGCGCGACGAGCCGCTCCGCCGCGTCGACGTCGTTCCCGCCCGGTGGGCGCACGCGGTCGAGCAGTACCGCGAGTCGCTCGCTCTGCTCCGGGGTCAGCGCCGGCGGGCTGTCCTCGAGCAACTCCTGCGGGAACTTCACCGCCCACCACGGCGCGGGCGCGCCCGGCGGGGCGACGATCTTGCCCAGCAGTTCGCCGTTCACGAAGTTCGCGACGCGCCCCAGCCCCAGGCCCACCGTGCACGCGATCGCGCCCAAGTCCATCACGTGCCGCCACGGCACGACGCCTTCGCGCGCGCCCTCCGCCTTCTTGCGGCCGCGCGCGACGAGCCAACCACCGACCATCACGCCCACGAGCGCACCGTGGTAGGCCATGCCGCCCTTGTGCACCGCGAGCAGCGCCCACCACGGCGGCGTGTTGTCGAACCGTGTGAAGAGCGAGGGGTCGTAGACGAGCGCGTACCCCAGACGCCCGCCGATGACGACGCACAGCACCAGCGTCAGCATCGCGTCCGCGATCCGGTCCTCGTGCAGCGGCGTCGCCCCGCGCCGCGCCAGCCAGCGCATCACCCACCACGCGTACAGGAAGCCGAGCGTGTATGCAAGGCCGTACCAGCGGACCGCGAGGCCGGGCGTGATCCGCACGATGACGGGGTCGAGGTCGTGCAGCCACGCCGCGAGGGAGAGCATGGGGCAGGGTACGGAAGAAGTCGCGATCGGTGATCAGGGATCGGGGAATGGTGGCAGCACACAACTCACAATCGCGCCGGTGCGGCCGGACCGTCCTCGCGCCGCCATGCACCGATCCCCGTTCCCTGATCACCCGGCATCACACGACGCCGAAGAACCGCTCGACGTTTTTCGCGACGTGCGTTTCAAACTCCTCCCACACTTCGCCGCGGAGCTCGGCGAGGGCCCGGGCCGTCACACTCGCCATCCATGGCTCGCACGGCCGCACGCCCCGGTGGGGATGGGGTGAGAGGAAGGGCGCGTCGGTCTCGACCATGATGCGGTCCAAAGGCGGCAGCTTCGCGGCCTCGCGCAGCGCCGGGGCGTTCTTGTAGGTGACGACGCCGGTGAACGAGACCATCGCGCCCAGGTCGAGGAGAAGCCGCATGTCCGCGCTGTCGCCCGTGAAGCAATGGAAGACCATCCGAGATGTGTCGAGCCCGCTGGCGCGCATCACCGGCACGAGGTCGGCGAACGCCTCCCGGCAGTGAATGACGATCGGTTTGTCGATCCCCTCACGCCCGCACGACGCGATGAAGGCGAGCTGCTCCTCGAGCACGCGGTCCTGCACCGACCGCGCGGGCTCCTTGTAGTGGTTGTCGAGCCCGAGTTCCCCCCACGCAACGCACTTCTCTTCCCGCGCAACGCGCTTCAGGTTCTCCCACTCGTGCGGGCCTTGGTCGGAGTAGAGCGGGTGCACGCCGGCGGTGCACCAGACGCGATCGTGCGCTTTGGCGATCGCGAGCGCCCCGAGGCAGTCCCGCGTCGTGGTGCTGATCGTGATGCACCCTGTCACGCCCCGTTCCCGCGCCCGCGCCATCACCGCGCCGACACCGCCGGGCATCGCCGGCTCTGCGAAGTCGGGGAAGGTGAGATGGCAGTGGGTGTCGATCACGCGCGAGCGTACGGCCGCCCTCCGTACGCTCCCCCGTGCCGCGGACGAACGACCCCTGGAAGCACCGGCGTGGCGAGCCGCGAACGTTCGCCGCGGCGTGGCTTTTGTACATGTGCGCCGCGCTCGTGCTGACCCTTGGCGCCGGGGGGGCGCTGGGGCTGGTGGGGCCCGAGGTGTACCGCCCGCTCGCCCGCAGGCTCGCCGTCGTGCTCGCGTGCTCGATCTGGGTCGTGTGGCCGATGCTTCGCCTGAGCCAGGCGGCGCCGCGCAGCCCGCCGCGCTCGTTCGCCGGGGATTGGGTCGTCATCATGCTGCCCGTGCAGGCGATCGTCTGGCCGCAGGGGCTCGCGTGGATGGCGGGTTGGCCGCTGAGCGCGTGCGCGGCGCTGTCGCTGTGGCTCGCCGCGTGGGGGGCGCTCGCGGCGGCGATCCTGACGGCGTTCTTCACGCACGGCTCGGGCGCGCGGGCGCTCACGATGCTCGCGTTCGTCGTCGTCGGCTTCTCCGCCCCGGCGGCGTGGCTGTTCACGGGCGGTGAGGGCGGCCTGCTGCCGCTCCTCTCGCCGCTGTCGGGCGCGGCCGCGATCGTCGCTGACCGCTCGGACGCGGGGGCGGTCGCGGCGGTGCCCGCGTACGGGTGGACAGTGGTCGCGGTTGTCACGTCCGTCGCCGCGGTCGCATGGGCGGTAAGCGCCGTCGGATCGCCCAGACCCCCCGCGCCGCTCGCGGACCTAAACTAGCGCCGGCCCCCCTACCTGCACGGAATCGGCCCACCCGCCGCAACACGGCCGGGCCAAGGCGAGGTTGACATGGAACTTGTGACCGCGGCGGAGAAGAAGCAGATCGAGGAGCGCCTCGCCGGGCTCGTGGCCAACCGGTCGAGTCTGTCGGCCCGCATCGCGGAAGCGCGGGCGCACGGGGATCTGCGCGAGAACGGTGATTACCACGCGGCGCGCGAGCAGCAGGGGATGGAGGAGGCGGAGATCCGACGTCTGCAGGAACGCTTGGCGAGCATGAGCGTTATCGACGAGAAAATGACCAAGGCCCTCGACGGGACGGTCTTCATCGGCTGCACGGTAAAGCTGCGCGAGGAGGGGACCGACGACGAGGACCTGTACAAGCTCGTCGGTGAAGCCTCCCCCGTGATGCCGGCCGACTACGTGGAGGTCACGGCAACGAGCCCGATGGGCGAGGCGCTGCTGAAGGCGAAGATCGGCGAAACGATCCGTGTCACCGCGCCCCGGGGCGTGAAGAAGTTCACCGTCGTCGAAATCCTCTAGCCCGTTACAGGCCGGCCATCGTGCGCAGCGCTCGGTCGAGCGCCGGCGGGACGGGCATCGCGCTGAGCCGCGAGTTCTTGAGCAAAACAAAGCCCTCGAAGCGAGGGTCCTCGCGGAGCGACGCGAGCGTCACGGGCGTTTTCGCGGCCCGGACCACCTCGAGATCGACGACCGGCGCCCTCGGCTCGCCCCGCTCGTTCAGGCCCGTTTCTTCTGGGTCTTCGTACGCTTTCCCGAGCACACGGGCCAGACCGACGATCGCCTTTTCATCGCCGGTGTGGTAGATGAACGCCTCGTCGCCCTTGGTCATCGCGCGGACGGCGATGCGAGCTTGGGGATTGACCACGCCGTCCCAACGGCAGCGCTTCTCGCGCTCGAGTTGACCGAAGGAATAGCACGACGGCTCGGTCTTCAGGAGGTAGGTGGCCACCCCGAAGTCTTGGGGCGCTATCGGACGGGCGTGGCGCGCGGCGGTCGGTCTCTTTTCGGACGCGCGTTCAGCGGTCTTCGGCAACCGTCGATACCGGTGAGAGCCGGGCGCCCTCACGCGCCCGCGACGTGCCATGAGGAGACGCGCATGGGAGCCGCCGATCGTCCGCAGACGCAGACCGACCCTTCGCAGGCCGCGCCATCGGGCGACATCCTGAACATCCTGAGCGGCTTTGAATCGCAGCTCGGGATGCTCAAGCAGCTCGCGGCGGAGCGGCAGGCCCTGAAGGAGCAGCTCGAGCGCGCGGGCGATGCGCTGCGAGACCGGGACGAGGCGCTCGCCGCGCGCACGCGCGAGCTGAGCGAACTGACGGCCGCGTCCGTGCGCCGGCGCGAGGAGGCGGAGGCGAACCGCCGAGCGGCCGAGCAGGAGCGCGCAGCGCTCGAGCGCGGGCTGCGCGAAGTTGAGCAGAAGACCGCGGACGTCGACGCGATGCGCAAGGCGTTGGAGCGCCGCGACCAGGATCAACAGAAGGCGTCGGGCGAGATCGCGCAGCGCCGTACCGCGCTCGAAGAGAAGGCCCGGGAGCTGGACTCCCGCGCCCGCGCCGCCGAGGAGCGCCTGCAGGAGCTCGCGACGCGCGAGCGGGATCTGGCCGCCCAGTCCGGCGTGCTCGCGCAGCACCGCGCGAGCCTGGACGCGGACAGGGCGGCCCTCGAGGCCGGGCGGCGCGAGCTGGCGGAGCGCGCCGCGGAGTTCGAGCGGCTGACGGCGCGGGTCGCCGCCCTCGAGCAGCAGACCACGGCGGCGGCGCGGGAAATCGACCAGGCGCGCGAGGAAGTGAGCAATCGCGACGCGGCGCTCAACGAGGCGTCGCAGCAGGCGATGAAGCTGCAGGGCCGCATCGAGCGCCTGGAGCACGACGCCGCGAAGGCCGGCGAGGCCGCGGCACGCCAACAGACGGAACTCGCCGAGCGGGAGTCCGCGCTCGCGGCCGCGAGGCGGGCGACCGAGGACCTCGAGGACCGCTGCCGGTCGCTGGAGACCCGGGGCGCCGAACTCGAGGCATCCGTCGGCACGCTTACCGCCGAGGCTCGGGGGCTGAAGGAGCAGGCGGATCGGCTGGCGGCGGTGACGGAGGAGCTCGCCCGCACGAGGAACGACGCGAAAACGGCCGCGGCCCTCGCCGAGCGGCTCGAAACAGAGCGCGACGGCGCCCGCGGGGACGCGCGGAACGCGGCGGAGCTCGCCGCTGGCCTGCAACGTCAGCTCGACGTCGCACGGAGCGAGGCGCAGACGGGCCAAGAGCGGCTGCTCGCCGCGACACGCCAGGCGCAGGACGCCGCGATCGCGCTGGAGGCCGCCCGCGCGGAGAACGCACGCCTCACGGCGCAGGTCGAGGAGCTCTGGAAGACGATCAGCCAGGAACAGAACGCCTCGGCGCAGGCCGGCGAGAAGTGGAAGCGCGAACTGGAGGCCAAGCGCCGCGAGGTCGAGGCCCTGCAGAGGTCGCTGGAGAACGTGCGCTCGACGGCTTCGACGGAGCTCGACGCGCTGCTCGCCAAGGAACGGAACGACGCGGCGACGCGCCTGGCCCGCGAGCGCGACGAGCTCGAAGCCGCCTTCGCGCGGGAGCGCGAACGCCTCGAGCAGCAGGCCGCGTCGCGGATGGAAGAGCGTGTGCAACGCGTGACGCAGGAACTGGAGCTCAAGGCCGCGAGCGCCGCGGCGGCCGCCCAGGAGCTCGCCCGGCGCGAGGCGGACGAGCAGGCGCGCCGGGAGATCGAGGCGGCGCTCGCGGAGGTCGGGACCAAGGGCGAGCAGGAGTGGCGGCAGCGGATGAACGACGCACTCGCGGAGGAGCGGGAGCGGCAGCGTAAGTTCGCGGACCGGCTCCGCGCGGTCCTCGCGGAGACCGACGCAGTCGACACGACCGGTGACGACGCGTCGCCCGATACGCTCCTGGAGCGGCTGCGCGACGGCCTCGCCCGCGAGGCGGAGGAGCGTGCGCTCGCCCGGCAGCAGCTCGAGACCGCCGTTGCGCGCATCCGTGAGCGCGAGGCCCGTCTCGCCGAGATGGAGAGCAACGCCGAGGTGGGCCTGCCGATCGGCGGGCCCGGCCGGGTCAAGAGCGACGAATCGGCCGAGCGCCGCCGCCGGCGCCTCGCGCTCTCGCGCCGGCTGGTGGCCGCGCAGGCCGACAAGGTGCGCAAGGGGGGCGAGGCGCTCCGCAAGCGCTTCGAGCAGTGCGAGGCGGTCCTCAGGCAGCGCGCCGAACTCGCGCAGGCCCGCGAGCGCATCGTCGAGGCCGAGCGGCGCGTGCAAGCGGCCGCGGCGAAGAACAAGGCGTCGGTCGCCGTGCTGTGCGCCACGATCACCACCGCGATCGTCGGCGGCCTCTCGTGGGGCGTCGCACGCCAGACCGCGCCCGCGACGTTCATCTCGACAGCGCAGGTCGTGGCCGACGGGCGCGGACGCGACCTGAGCGAGCCCGAGCTGGCCGAGTGGCTCGACTACCACAAGAAGCTGCTGGCGGACGCTCGATTCCACTCCAACGCGGCGGACCGCTTCGCCCGCGTGGGGATGGAGTCGCTCTCGAGCCCGGCGGCGGTGAAGACGCTCGTCGAGACCGCGGTCTCCACCGACTCGTCCAACCCCGGCGAGATGACGCTGTACCTCAAAGGCCAGGGCGCGGACCGGTCCGAGCGCACGCTGGAGACGTTCACCGCCGCGTTCGTCGCCCAGGCCAACGCGGCGCAGGCGGCGCGCGTGGACGGCAGCGTGACGAAGGTGGCGCAGCCCGCGAGGGCCGGGCGCGACCCGATCGACAACACGCGCCTGTACTGGACGCTCGCGATGATGGGCGGCGGCATGCTCGTCCTCTCGGCGACGGCGCTCCTCCTGTGGCGCAAGCTCGCCGGAGCGAAGACCGCGTTCGAGCGCGACACACACCTCGCCGCGGTGCTCGACGAGGAGCGCTGGGGCGCACAGGAACTGCCGGAGATGCAGGAGATCTCCCGCCGGATCAAGGTCAAGAAGGTCGCGTAGGCCCCGCGAACGCAGCGTCGCCGCGCTCGACCGGCGCCGGGCCGACGGCGGAGCGCATTCCCGCCGCGTCCTGGCTCTCACCCCGGAGTCACGGAGCCCGCGCTCCGGACTCGCGGCGTGGCCCGAGAAGCGGGGCAAGCGCGGACGCCGCGGCGTACCGCCTCTCCGCCGGGAGGTCCCCCGACGACGAGCGCGCGGGCAAGGCGAAAGAGCGGGCCCAGAGGCCCGGCCGGGAGGAATCACCGCTCACGGTCGCTGGGAGAGCACCGCGCGCGCGAGGTACTCGTACTGCTCCGGCGCGTTGTAGAGCTGGCACGAAACGCGGAGGGTGCGCCGCGCCGTGCCGGGCGCAAACCACACCGGCACCTGGATGTTCCACGCCGTGACGAGCGCTTCCTGCAGCGCATCGGCGTATCGGAGCCCCGGAACGATCGGCCCGACCGCGTCGGGCAGGAGCAGCGTCGCGATGCTCCCGATCATCGACTCCGGCGCCGGGGCCTCGACGCCCCAGCGTCCGCACAGCGCGCGGCGCACCGAGAGGCACAGCTCGCGGTTGCGGCGGGCGACCGCGTCGATACCGCCGGGGACAAGTCCGTTCAGGCATCGGATCGCGTCGGGCACCGCGAGCCAGGCGCTCACGCTCTGCGTGCCGACGTAGTCGAACTCCGTCGTGAAGTGGTCGCGCCCGGGCCGGGGGGACTCGGCGAAGTTCGAGAGTACGTGCGGTCGCAGGCGCGCACGCACGTCCGGCCGTACCGCGAGGAACCCCGACGCCTTCGGTGCGCACAGCCACTTGTGGTTGTTCGCGACGTACGCGTGCGCGTTGATGCGGGAGAGGTCGAGACCCTCGATCATCCCCGGCGCGTGCGCCCCGTCGATGAGCACGAAGACGCCGCGAGATTCCAGCTCCGCCGCCAGCCGCTCGACCGGCAGCACGAGCCCCGTCGGGCTCGTGACGTGGCTGAAGAGCGCCGCCCGCGTGCGGCCCGTGACGCGGCTCATGATCGCGCTCACGGCCTCGTCTTCGTCGCGGATCGGGAAGGGGACGCTCGCGTCGACCACGGTCGCGCCCGTGCGCGCCCCCGCGGCGCGAGCGTTGCTCCGGCACGCCGGGTACTCGTGCTGGTTGATGAGCAGCTCGTCGCCCGTGCCGAGCCCCAGCCCGGTCAGCACCGCGGCGACCCCCGCGGTCGCGTTCGCGACCGGCACGATGCACTCCGCCGGCCACTTCACCAGCTCCCCGATCGCCGCCCGGACGCTGTCCATGAGGCCCCAGTAGTCTTCGACGAAGAAGCGCACAGGCTCGGCCTCCAGGCGCTCCTCCCACGCCCGCCGCGCTTCCTGCACGGCCTTCGGGGTCGCCCCGAACGAGCCGTGGTTCAGGTACACAACGCTCGGATCGAGCGACCAGTGACAGGCGAACCCGCTCGGTTTCGGCAGCGGCTCGCCCATGGCGTTCACCGCCTCCCGGGCTTGGTGCGCAGAAAGCATCGGGGCCAGCGTACGGTGAGACCCAGCACCCGGATGGACCGCACGGAGGAACCAGCACCGCCGACAACGCCGCCCGCGACGGGCTCGCCGCCCGCACGCCCGCGCGCACGCTCCATCGTGCTCTTCATCGCCGCGTTGCTGGCGTGCGCCGCCCCGCTCTTTTCTCCCGCTTGGGCGCTCCTGCTCGGAATCGCCTGCGGCCTCGCCGGGTTCGTGCCGTTCCCGGCCCAAGCGAAAAAATGGAGCCGGGTCATTCTTCAGATCGGCATCGTGATGCTGGGCCTGCGCACGCCGCTCGGCAGGCTGGCCGACGCCGCGATGGACGGCCTCCTCCTCTCCATCGCCACGATCGTCGGCTCGATCCTGCTCGGCCTCCTCCTCGCCCGCCTGCTGCGCGTCGATCGTGAGACCGGCTTGCTCATCAGCGCGGGCACGGGGATCTGCGGCGGCTCCGCGATCGCGGCGGTGGGGACGACCATCCGCGCGAGCGCGAGCGCGATGGCGATCGCAACGGCGTGCGTCTTCCTCCTCAACGCGGTGGCGCTCTGGACCTTCCCGCCCATCGGCCACGCGCTGGGCCTCTCCGACAAGGCCTTCGGCACGTGGGCGGGCGTCGGCATCCACGACGTCGCCTCCGTCGCCGGCGCGGCCAGTTCCTACCAGCCGCACGACGAGGCCCGCAACGCCGTGGTGCTCGACACCGCCAACGTCGTCAAGATGACCCGGGTCCTGTGGATCTTCCCGCTCTGCCTCTTCGCGGGGTGGTGGATGCGCCGCGAACGGCCCGAGCCGCGCGCGCCGCGCTCCTGGGCCACCATCTTCCCGCTCTTCATCGCCGGATTCCTCGCCGCGAGCATGATCGCCACGCTGGTCGAGATCCCCGAGAGCGTGCTCGCACCCTTGAAGGAAGTCTCCGCCGCGGGGTTCCGCGTCGCGCTCTTCCTCGTGGGCTCGGGCGTCTCAGTGGCGGCCCTGAAGAGCGTCGGCTGGCGAGCGCTCCTTATGGCCGTGCTCCTCTGGGTCGCGCTCGCGGGCGGGAGCCTGCTGGCGGTCCGCTGAAGCCGTATCCTCACCCGGTGCTGAACTTCCCGCGATCCATGGCGGCCCTGTGCGTGCTCTTGTCGGCGTGCGCTGCAAACGCGCAAGTGCGCATCGTGAACGAGCCGCGCACGCCCGCGCCCGAGGCCGCGGCGAGCGATCCGATCGCTGCGAAGATCATCGAGGCGCGGCGCTTGCTCGCGGCGAAGCGCCCCGAGCAGGCCGAGAAGCTCCTCGACGGCTTCCTCGGCAGCGCCGAGTCCGCGGGCCACCCGATGACGCCGGAGGCGCACTACCTGCGCGGCAACGCCCGCCTCGCGCGGGGCGAGGAGGGCGAGGCGCTCCGCGACTACGAGGAGATCGTCAAGAACTACAACGCGAGCGACTTCTTCCCGCTGGCGCTCGAGCGCGAGCTGGACGTCGCGAAGCTGTACCTCAAGGGCCGGCGCAAGAAGTCGCTCGGCCTGCGCATCGACTCGGGGA
Source organism: Phycisphaerales bacterium (assembly GCA_035628115.1). Lineage (GTDB taxonomy): Bacteria > Planctomycetota > Phycisphaerae > Phycisphaerales > UBA1924 > BJHL01. Next base: position 65,056 of record DASPKL010000028.1, read on the forward strand.
TCCCGCTCGCGGAAGAGATCCTGCTCCGCATCAACGAGCGGCTGCCCGGGAGCAAGCTCGCCGAGCGCGCGCTGATGGAGCTCGCGGACTTCTACGCCCGCACGCGCGACCTGCCGATGGCGGCGGAGACGTACGACGTCTTCGTCCGCGTCTACCCCCGCTCGCCGATGCACGCCCGCGCTATGGAGCGCCGCGTCTACGCGACGGTGGCCCAGTTCAAGGGCCCCCGCTACGACGCCAGCATGCTCAAGGACGCGGCGGTGCAGGTCGAAGAGTTCCGGGCCCGCCACCCCGCGGCGGCCCAGGAGAGCGGCATGACCGAGGCGCTCGTCGCGCGGCTGGACGAGTCCGCCGCGGCGGCGATGCTCACGACCGCACGCTGGTACATCAAGCGCGACGATCCCGTCTCGGCGCGCCTCACGCTCTCACGCCTGGTGCGGCGCCACCCGCGCACGGGCGCGGCGCAGGAAGCGCTGGCGGTGATGCAGGACCTCGAGCGGCTGCTGGCGCCGAAGGAGCGACCGTGATGCGCCGCGCGGCGTGCGTGTGCGTCGCGCTGGCGACGCTGGGCGCCTGCTCGACGGATCCCCGCCGCGGGTACTCGTTCACCCAGGATTCTTCCCCCGCGGCCGTCGCGTCCGTCGCCGTGCCGATCTTCCGCAACGACTCGGCGTTCGCGGGCGTCGAGCAGCAGCTGACCGAAGCGGTCATCAAGCAGGTGCAGGCAGGCACCACGATGCGCGTCGTGCAGTCCTCGCGGGCGCAGAGCGCGCTCACCGGCGTCATACGCAACGTCGAGATGCGGCGCATCTCGCTGGACGCGACGACGGGCCTTGTGCAGGAGCTCGCCTTCGTCGTGACCGTGGACTTCGAGTGGCGGGACGCGCGCTCGGGCGAGGTGCTCGTGGCGCGTCAGAACTTCAGCGCCGCGGACACGTTCGTCCCCGCGCGCCCGACGGGCGAGCGCATCGAGGTCGGGCGGCAGGCCGCCGTCGAGCGCCTCGCGCGCGACATCGTCTCGCAGATGCGCGCCGCGTGGTGAACCATGGCGAGCGCGCCGTCCATCGCGTGGACGAGCGAGCGGACCCTGCTGGTCGAATGGGGCGAGCGGCCGTCCGTCGAGGCCAGCCTCCGCGTCGGCGCCTTCCTGACCGCGCTGCGCCGATCGCCCCCGCCCGGCCTGACCGACGCCACGCCCGCGTACACCTCGGTGGTGCTCTCGTTCGACGCGCTGCGGGTGGACGAACGCCGCGCCGAGCACGCCGTCCGCGCGGCCTGTGCGCCGGCCGCGCCCGAGCCGGTCGCGACAGGGATAGTGGTCGAGATCCCCTTCTGCGCCGAAGGCGATGACGTCGCGCCGGACCTCGCGTTCGTCGCCGCGCGGGCCGGCCTCGCCGCCGGCGATGTGATCGATCTCTTCGCGAGCCGGATGTTCACGTGCGCGTTCGTCGGCTTTACGCCGGGGTTCCCGTACCTGATCGGCCTGCCCGCGCCGCTGCGGGCGCCGCGGCTTGATACGCCCCGCCCGCGTGTCGCGCCCGGGAGTGTCGCGATCGCCGGTGACCAGACCGGCGTGTACCCGGCCGCAACACCCGGCGGCTGGCGCATCATCGGCCGGACGCACGCGCGGGTGTTCGATGCTTCACGGGAGCGGGCCGCCCTGGTGCAGGCCGGCGACCGCGTGCGCTTTCTCCTGATCACACGGCCCGAGTTCGAGCGAGCGGCCGGGGGCGCCACGTGAACGCCCTGCGCGTCCGCTCCCCGGGTCTGCTCGCGACGGTCCAGGACCTCGGCCGCCCCGGCCACGCGGCCCTCGGCGTGCCGCCGTGCGGCGCGATGGACCCGCTCTCCCTCCGCGCAGGGAACCGGCTCGTCGGCAACGGCGATCACGCCGCGGCGGTTGAATGCACCCTTACGGGCTTCGAGTTCGAGACCCTCGCGGACGTTGCCATCGCCGTGACGGGCGACGCGAGCGGCATCACCGTTGAAGCGCACGGCGCTGCGAGGTCGATCGCGCCATGGGCCCCCCACGCCATTCCGGCGGGCGTTGCGGTCAAAGTCGGACGGACCGAAGCCGGCTGCCGCGCGTACCTGTGTATCGCCGGCGGCCTCGACACGACCGTCTCGCTCGCCAGCCGCGCCACGCACATCACCGCCGGGCTCGGAGCTGCACCCCTGAAGGCCGGCGATGTTCTCAGAATCGGGAACGGCGCCCGGACCCCGCCGGGCGCGACGCACGACGCGGCGGCGGCGCTGCGTGCGATGGTCGTACCCGGTGTTCTGCGCGTGATCGATCTCGGCGTGCACAGCGGCCTCTTCAGCCGCGACTTCTCCGTCTCATCCCGCTCGGACCGCGCGGGCGTGCGATTGCGCGAGGCGATCGCCGACGGCGGCGGGACGACGCTCGTTAGCCGGGGCATGTTCTGGGGCGCTGTCCAGGTCCCGCCCGACGGCTCGCCCGTGATCCTCGGTCCCGACGGCCCGACGACGGGCGGCTACGAGCTCGCCGCGGCGGTGATCGAGGCCGACTTGCCCCGTCTCGGCCAATCGCGACCCTTCGCGCCGATCCGGTTTGTCGCGGTGACACGAGAACAAGCCCGCGATGCGCTGCGCGAGCAGCGGGCGTTGCTCGATCGCGTTGCGCCGGAGGCGCGGCGTGGCAAGGATTGAAGGCGTGGCGACCTCGATCGATCTCAACTGCGACCTCGGGGAATCCCCGGAGGCCCCCGAGCGCGACGAAGCGCTGTGCGCCCTTGTGTCGTCGATCAACGTGGCCTGCGGCGGGCACGCCGGCGATGAAGCCACGATGGCGCACGCCGTGCGGTGCGCGAAACGCCGCGGCGTCGCGCTCGGCGCGCACCCGTCGTACCCCGACCGCGCGAACTTCGGGCGCGTCGAGATCGCGATGACCCCCGCAGCGATCGCGGACGAGGTGGAGCGGCAGGTGCGCGCGCTCGCGGCGATCGCGCGGCGCGAGGGGGTGCCGCTCGTGCACGTCAAGCCCCACGGCGCCCTCTACCACGCCGCGATGCGTCATGAAGCGATCGCGCTGGCGATCGCGGAGGGGGCGGCTCGCATCGACCCTACTCTGGTGCTCGTCGGCTTGGCGGGCGCACCGGCGCTGGACGCCTGCCGCCGTCGGGGCGTGCGCGTGCTCGAAGAGGCCTTCGCCGACCGGCGCTACAGCGCCGACGGGTCGCTCGTCCCGCGCTCGCGGCCCGGGGCGGTCATCGACGATCCGGCGACCGCGGCGCAGCAAGCGCTGCTCATCACCCTCCGCGCGGAGGCCCCCACGGTTGAGGGCGGCACCGTCACGTGCAAGGCCGAAACATTGTGCCTCCACGCCGACTCTCCCCGCGCGACCGAAACGGCGCTGCACGTGCGCGAGGCCTTGCGATCGGCAGGTGTTCGGGTCTTGGCGGCTGGTTATAAGACGTAGCGACGCGCATTTCCCCGCATTCACCCGGGGCCAACTCGGTCCTGAGCCGTCCCGCCATCGGTTCAGCACCGGGAGAAGTATCAATGCGTTCTGTCACAGCCGCGCTCTTCGTTTGTGCGTGCGCGGCGTCTCAACTCGGTCCCGCTTTGTTCCAGAGCGCTCGACCGAGCGGCCAAGGCGTCGGTCTGTTGACGTTCGATGACGTCTGGAGCGAGCCGGCGATCTTCATCCGCGCCCCGCAGGTCGATGTCGAGAACTCCCGCCCCACTGCCGGCGGCAAGGGGCAGGGCAGTCTGACGACGCATGTGCTCCGGACGCTCGGGATGTCCTTCGTCGCGACCGCCTTTCAAGAGCCCGAGATCACACCTGTCGGCGTGGTGGAACTGATCGAGCCGCCGTACGAGACCGGCGGCGTGCTGGCGCGCGTGAATCAAATGCTCGACACGCCGCTCTCCGAACGCACCGAGTTGTCCTCGTTCGGCGGTGCGTTCTCGAGCACGCCGGCCGACTTCTCGCCGCGCAACCGCGGCAACGCACTGCTTTCTGCCTCCGCGTTCGATTCGATCACCGACGCGCTGCCGAGGCCGCGGGCGATCGGTGCCCCGATGCCGTCAATTGATTCCGACGGCGGCGGCGGAGGCGGACGCGGGCTGTTGCCATTGGGCACGGTCTTTCCGGAAACTAACGATGCGCCGAGCGGCGGAGGCCCGACATCCGACGGGCCGCAACTTGTCCCGCTCCCGCCTGCGGTGATCCCAGGCGTCGTGCTCCTCGGCGGTCTCGGCGCTGTCCGGCTCATCCGTCGCCGTAAATAGGTCCGTGAATTCAGACGGCGCGAAGAGTCACGCTCGCGCAGGCCTTCCAAACCCCCCATTGTCCCCATCTTTCCTGTCGTCGCTGGACTTCCGGCGCGGACGTGGCATGCTGTCCGTGCAGGGCGAGCCTGTCCGGCTCCGGCGGAGATTGGAACAGGCCCTCTGACCGTCCGGCGGCTCGCCCCGCTCTTTTACACATGTCGCCCGTAGCATCGAACGATGCACGGGCATGTTCGAATCACCGATGTCTCGCCCCGCGACGGGCTCCAGAACGAGCCCGGCATCATCCCCACGGCGGACAAAGCGCGGCTCGTGGAATTGCTCTGCCGAACGGGCGTGGACGAGATCGAGGTCTCGAGCTTCGTGCCCGCGCCCTGGATCCCGCAACTGGGCGACGCGGCGGAACTTTTCGCGCTGCTGGCGGGGAACCGAGGCGATGCCCCGCTCTTCTCGGCCCTCGTGCCGAACGAGCGCGGCATGCGGGCATTGCTCGAGGTCAACGCGCGGGCGGGCAAGGGATTGATCGGGAAGGCCAGCGTCTTCGCCGCGGCGAGCGAGACCTTCTGCCGGAAGAACACCAACGGCTCGATCGACGAGGTGCTCGCGCGCTTCCCGCCCGTGATCGCGCTTGCCAAGGCCAACGGGCTGGCGGTGCGCGGCTATGTCTCGTGCGCGGTCGCGTGCCCCTTCGAGGGGCCGGTCGCGCCCGCGCGGGCGGCGGAGGTTTCGCGCCGCCTGGCAGACTTGGGCGTGGACGAGATCGACCTCGGCGACACGATCGGGGCCGCGACGCCCGAATCAACGCGTGCGCTCCTCGAGGCGCACGCCGGGATCGGGCCGTCGATCACGCTCCACCTGCACGACACGTTCGGGCGCGCCGCGTTGTGCGTACGCGAGGCGTTGGCGTGCGGCGTGCGCTCCTTCGACGGCGCGGCGGGGGGCCTGGGCGGTTGCCCGTACGCGGGCTCGGCCGGCAGGCGGGCGCCGGGCAACATCGACACACGGGCGCTTGTGAACGCGGTGCGCGAGGCCGGGTACGCGTGCGGGGTTGACGACGATCGGCTGGCGGAGGCCGCGGCTTTCGCGCGCTCGCTGCGCGGGAAGGGGGCGGCGTGATCCGCATCGTGCTCGACGGACCGCTCACGGTCGTGGAGTTCGCCCGTCCGGAGAAGCGCAATGCGCTAACCGTGGCGATGATCGACGACGCGCGGGCGGGGATCGAGAGCGCGGTCCGCTCTCGCGCGGTCGTGCTCGCGGGCCAAGGGCCGGCCTTTTCCACCGGCTTTGATCTCTCGTCCGTGGCGGGGGACGACGCGCAGCTCGCCGCGCTCCTGCGGGCGCTCGCGGGGCTCCTGGGCGCGATCCGAGCGTGCCCGTGCCCGGTCGTTTGCGCCGCGCACGGCGCCGCGCTCGCCGGCGCGTGCGCGATCGCGGCCGCGAGCGACGTCACCGTGACGGACAAGGACGCGAGGCTCGGTTACCCGGTGCTGCGGCTGGGCGTTTCGCCCGCGGTGAGCGCCCCGGCGCTGATAGAAGCCGTCGGCGCTGGGCCCGCCCGGGCGCGCATGCTCGACAGCGGCGTTATCGACGGCCGGCGTGCGGTCGAGATCGGTCTTGTGCACGAGTGCGCGCCCGACGGCGACGCCTGCCGCGACCGCGCGGTGGAGATCGCGCGGGCGCTGGCCGAGAAGCCGCCGCACGCGCTCGCGGCGACGAAACGCTGGCTCAACGAGATCGGCGGGGCCGGCGTGCACGCCGACGCCGCGCTCCGCGCCTCGCTCGCCACGGCGGGCACGGAAGAACAGCGCTCGATGACGGCCCAGTGGAAGCGTTAGCGGCGCCGACGCCTCGCGGCGATGACGCCCGCGATACCGGCGACGGCCGCCGCGCCCGGCGCGGGGATGGGCACCGTCCAGAGCAGGGCTTCGGTGCGGTCGGTGTCGAGGTTCCGGCCGTACCCGGCGATGTAGATGGTGGTTGCGTCGGTCCAGACACTCTGGGCCGACGTCTCGCCCCAGGAGCCCGGCAGCGAGAGCGTGAGGTCCTGCCACGTCCCGGCGCTCCCCATCCAAAGCCCTGCGCGGTCAACGCCGCCGAAGCGGGCGGCGCCGACCTGCACACCGTCGAACACCGCGTTGGCGGTCGAGAACGTCGCCCCGGCCGGTGTGAGATCCGCCCACGAGGCGGCGCTGCCCGTCCACAGGCTGGCGCGGTACTGGCCGTTCACGAACGCCTGGCCCACCTGCTGGCCGTCGTGGACGCCCTGCGCCACGGAGAACGTCCAGCCGAACTGCGCGAGGTCAACCCACGACGCGGCCGTCCCGGACCAGAGGCTGGCGCGCGTGGTGCCGAAGACCATCGACTGACCGACTTGTTGGGCCCCATCCGTGCCATTCGCCTGCGAGGACGTGGAGTTCAGCGGGCTCAAGTCGACCCACGAAGCGCTCGTGCCCGACCAGAGGCTCGCGCGCTGCACGCCATCGACCGTGGCCCAGCCGACCTGTTGGCCCGGGGCGATATCCAGCGCAAATGAGGTCGTCGCCCCGGTCGGGCTCAAGTCGACCCAGCTCGCCGCCGTACCCGACCAAAGGCTGGCACGGCCGACGTTGCCGACGCGGGCGAACCCGGCCTGCTGCCCCCCGGACGTGCCGTACGCGATCGACGCCGACGCCCCTGCAGGGTTGAGGTCGATCGCCGACGCGGCCGAGCCGCCCCAGAGCACCGCGTGGTTCGCGCCGCCTAACAGAGCTTGGCCGACCTGCCGCGAGCCCTCCACGCCCCAAGCGAACGAACTCGATGCACCGGCGGGGTGGAGACTTGTCGGCCCGATCCCTGCGGCAGCGATCGGGGGCAAGCCCGCGACAATCAGCGCCGTGGCGCGGGTCGTGCGGGAAAGAAGCGACGTTGGTGGACGGGTGGCGACGAGCACGGAGAACTCCTCGGGGGCGGCGTGTCTTGCCGACGACGCCCGGGGTGTCGGGTGCTCTCTCCGGCCGATACGTCCGGGCGGGCGGCCACGGTGGGCGTGATCCGGGCGTGAAGTTGTCCGCACGCGTGCGGAAAAGGTGTCGCTCGCCTATACTCCTCGTCCGACGCCACGGGGTGTAGCGCAGCTTGGTTAGCGCGTTTGACTGGGGGTCAAAAGGTCGGCGGTTCGAATCCGCCCACCCCGACTTTGTCCGGTAGGCTGACGGCCGGGCCCGGTGCACGGGCAGCCCGTGAACCTGGTCAGGGCCTGACAGCAGCAGCCATAAGCGGCCGTTGTCCGGTGCCGCCGGTGTCCTGGCCGTCAGCCCGCCGGACCTCTTCCGAGGGTTCACGCATGTGGAAGCTCATCCTCGTCATCGCGCTTATCGTGACCGCGATCATCATCGCGATCGTGGCGATGATGAACGCGAAGACGCCCGCCGCGGGCGATCATCACTGAGCGGCGCCGTCGCGCGCGCAGATTGAGCGGGAATCGGGGCGCGCGCCGATACACTGCCCGCCATGCAGTCACGGACGACCGCTGCCCTCGACACCCGCACCCTCTCCCCGGCGCTCGCCGAACCCACCGGACTGCTGGACGACCTCGACCGCGCGCTGAACGCCGCGGCGGCGGCCGGCCACGCCCCGATCGAGCGGCTGGAGCGCCCCGCGCCCGCGGCGCTGCACCAGTGGGCGCTCGACCCCTCCCTTACCTTCCTGAACCACGGCAGCTACGGCGCCACGCCCAAGAGCGCGCTCCGCGCCCAGAGCGCCTTCCGCGAGCGCTTCGAGCGCGACCCGGTCCGGCTGCTCAAGTTCGACCTCGAGCGGATGATGGACGCGACGCGCGAGAAGCTGGGCGAGTTCCTCAACTGCAACCCCGCCGACCTCGCCCCCTTCCGCAACGCGACGTGGGCGATCGGCACGGTCCTCCGCGCCGCGGGCCTCAGGGCCGGCGACGAGGTGCTCGTGACCGATCACGAGTACGGCTCGCTGTATAACGAGCTCGAGCGCATGAGCGCGCTGGAAGGGATCAAGGTCGTCAAGGCGCAGGTCCCGTTCCCCATCGCCTCGCACGAGGTGGCGAAGGACCGCGTGCTCTCCCTCGTGTCGCACCGGACGCGCCTGGTCATTGTCAGCCAGGTCACCAGCGCGAGCGCGATGATCCTGCCGGTCGCCGGCATCGTCCGCGAGCTGAACGAGCGGGGCATCGACTCGCTCATCGACGGGGCGCACTCGCCCGGGCAGATCGGCGTGGACGTGCGGGCGCTCAACCCGACGTACTTCGTCGCCAGCGGCCACAAGTGGCTCAGCGGTCCCAAGGGGAGCGCCTTTGTCTATGTGCACCCGGACCGCCAGGCCCGGTTCCGCCCGCTCTCCCTGTCGGCGCGTGCGAACAAAATCCGCCCCGAGCGCGCGCTCTTTCTGCGGGACTTCGATTACCAGGGCACGGACGACTACTCCGCGTTCTGCTGCCTCCCGGCGTCGGTCAAGGCGGTGGGCGAGATGCACCCCGGCGGGTGGCCCGGCGTGATGCGCCAGAATCACGAGACGATCGTGCGGGCGCGGCGCGTGGTCTGCGGGGCGCTGGGCGTCGAGCCCCACACGCCCGACGCGATGATCGGCAGCATGTGCAGCATCAAGCTGCCCGAGCCCCCGGCGCACATGCGCGCCCGCCCGACGTGCTACGACGACGCGCTGCAGGACGTGCTCCTCGAGAAGTACCGGATCGTGACGCCCATCTGGCGCCTGCCCTCGACCGACGAGCGTGTGATCCGCATCTCCGCCCAGCTCTATAACACGCCCGCGCAGTACGAGTACCTCGCCGCGGTCCTCAAGACCGAACTCGCCCTCGAGCAGGCCGGGCGCTGAGAAACCGCGGGAACGGGCGGGTCCTGCCGGCGTACAGACGTGCGGCATGCTGTTCCTCGCTCAACTCGGCAACATCCAGAACATGATCGACGTGCCGGACCCGACGCCCCTGCCGGAGCCCGGGCCGCTGCAGCGTCACCTCCTCGAGTCCCCCTGGCTGATCGTCGCGGCGCTGCTGGGCGTCGCCGTCGTCACGCTCTTCTGGCGGCATGGGCGCGGCGAGACGCGCCGGGGCGTTCTCCACGCGGGCATCGCCGCGGCGGTCGCGCTCGTCGTGTGGATGGTCGCGACGCTCGTGGTGACGGCGCGAGAGAACCTGCGCGAGACGACGCGCGGGCTCATCGGCGCCGTCGCGGCGGCGGACATCGGCGCCGTGCGGAGCCGGCTGACCGACGACTGCGTGTACATCGGCTACCCGGCCCCCGAGGGGGGCATGCGGATCGACCCGCTGCTGACGGCGGTGAGCACGTACTTCGGGACGGCGAGCCAGTTCGCGGTCGCGGACTGGAAAATGGTGCGGTTCCAGGCGGTCGCGGAGGGGGGCAGCGCGCGCGTGCAGGTGAAGGTGTGGGTGCGGAGCGCTGCGGGTATCCCGAACAACTCGTGGTGGCGGCTGGACTACCAGAAAGAGCCCGACGGCCGGTGGCGCGCGAGCGGGATCATGCCGCTGGAGATCCAGGACTTCAACGTACGCGGTCTGCGGTAGCGACGCAGACCCGCGGAGCGCAGCGATTACTTGGCGTCCGCCGACTTCGAGTCCCACACCGCGGCCTTCGTCCCGTCGCCGCGTTTGCGGTACAGCGACGCGAGGCTCTTGGCGCTCTGCTGGGCGAACGTGCCGGCCCCGTCGATGCCCGTGAACGCCTCGTGGCACGCGAGCAGCTCGCGCTCCGCCTCGTCGAACCGCTGCGCCTCGCCGAGCGCCTGGCCGTACAGCAGGTGCATGCGCCACGGCAACGCCTTGTCCCGCGGCAGCTTGGCCGCCAGCTCCGCGGCGCGCGCGCCCCAGCGGACGGCGTCCTCGAGCTCCCCGCGCTGCCGCGCGATGCGCGAGCAGTTGCCCGTCACGATCATGGTGCGGATCGACTCGGGCTCCTTCCCTTCCATGATCGGGAGGAGCTCGGCCAGGACTCTCGCCGCGTCGTCGAGCCGGCCTGATTGCTCGTACGCCAGCGACAGGTTGTTCATGATGTTGAGCGTGCCCTCGTGCGTGGCGCCGATGACGCGCTCGCGGCGTTCGAGGCACTCCTCGAACATCGCGATCGCCTCCGGGAAGCGCTTCTCGCTCAGCAGGTTCACGGCGAGGTTGCCCATCACCGCGAGCGTGTCGGGGTGGTCGTCGCCGTAGAGGCGGCGCGCGGACGCGAGCGCCTGCTCGTTGAGCCTGATCGCCTCGGGGCTGCGGTCGAGGTTGTCGAGCGCCACCGCGAGGTTGCTCCGGGCCGCGATCGTGTCCGGGTGGTCCTCGCCGAAGTTGCGGACGCACGCCTCGGCGTTGATGCGGAGGAGGCGCTCGGCCTCCTCGCTCTCGCCGCTGTTGGTCGCGAGCAGCGCCCGCTGGTTCAGCACGACGAGCGTCTCGCGGTGGTCGGCCCCGAGGAGCCTCACGCGCGCGTCGTGGGCCTTGGTAAGGAGCGGCCTGGCCTCGTCGTAGCGCTCCTGCCGCCGCAGCGCCTCGCCCACACGGAGCATGAGCGTCGCGCTCGCCTCGTGCTCCTCGCCGTGCCGGGCGAGCACTTGCTCCATGACCGGCCGCGCGACGGACTCTGCCTTCGCGGCGTCATCGAGCTGCACGTAGGCGGACGCGAGCTGGCCCGCCGGGTCGGCCCACCGCGCGGGGTCGTCGGGGTAGAGCTCCCTGGCGAGCGCCAGCGCCTGCGTGTAGAACTCCGCGGAGCGGGCGCTGTCGCCCAGCGCGGCGAAGGCCGAGCCCAGGACGCTCTTCACGCGCAGCATCACCGCGGGCTGGTCCGTGAAGCGCTCTTCGACCGTGCCCGCCGCGCGCTCGAGCGCCTCGCGGATCGTGACCTCGCGCCCGCCGGTGTGCTCCGGGTGCGCGGTCGCGAGGAAGTCGACGAGATAGCTCGTGACCGCCTCGCTCGTGTCCGCGGCGCGCTGGGCCTCGACACGCTCCCCGCGGGCGATGCCCGCCTGCCAGAGGGCCGCCACGATCCCCGCGCTCAGCGCGACGATCACGCCCGCGACGGCCCCGACGAGGGCGCGGTGCCTGCGCGCGAACTTGCGCGCCTGGTACCACGTCGTCTGCGCGTGCGCGCTCACCGGCTCGTCGCGCAGGGAGCGGCGGATGTCGTCCGCGAGCGCCGCGGCGGACGTGTAGCGGGCCCGGGGGTCCTTCTCCATCGCCTTGGCGCAGATCGCCTCGGGGTCGCCGCGGAGCGCGGGGTCGATCAGGCCCAGGCGCGCCGGCTCGGCGGTGCGCACGGCGTCGATCGCCTGAAAAAGATTGAGCCCGTCGAGGCGGATGGGCCGCCGGCCCGCGAGCAGCTCGTACATGATCACGCCCAGCGAGTAGACGTCGCAGGCGGCGTCGCCCGCGCCCGGCGAGCCCGCGAGCTGCTCGGGGGCCATGTACTCGAGCGTGCCCACGATCTGGCCCGCGCCCGTCGCGATCGTCGCGCCGGGGCGGCCGGGATCGGCGAGGCGGGCGACGCCGAAGTCGAGGACCTTGGGCCGCCCGGAGGGCTCGATGATGATGTTGCCGGGCTTGAGGTCGCGGTGCACGACGCCCCGGCGGTGGGCGTGGTCCACCGCGTCGGCGACCGCCGCGACGAGCTCCATCGCCCGCCGGGGCGGGATGCGCCGGTCGCGCACCGTCTGCGCGAGCGTCGCGCCCTCGACCAGCTCCATCGCGATGAACATCCGCGGCACGCCGCCGACGCTCGCCTTGCCGGCCTCGAAGATCTGCGCAACGCCGGGGTGGTGCAGCATGCCGAGCGCCTCCGCCTCGCGCGCGAAGCGGCGGAGCATCGACTCGTTCGCGTACTCGGGGCGCACCAGCTTGAGCGCTACGGGACGGCGAGGCGACTCCTGCTCGGCCTCGTAGACCACGCCCATCCCGCCGTGGCCGATCTCCCGGACGACGCGGTAACGGCCGACGGCCCCGGGGAGCGCCGCGTCGGCGAGCGCGCCCCCGCCCGGCCCGAGCGCCCCCGCGACGCGCGACAAGTCCTGGTCGAGGATCGCGGACCCCGCGGTGTCGTGGAACGCGAGCAGCGACTCGACCTCCGCCGCGGCTTCGGGGTCGCTCTCGCGCGCGAGGGAGAGGAGCGAGAGGCGTTCGCCGCCGCGCGTGGAGGCGCACCGCTCGAAGAGCTCGCGCGCGCGCGTGCCCACGTCCACGCTCACGGCTTCCCCTCCGGGGCGCGCCTGCGCTCGACCTCGCGCAGCAGCCACGCCCGCGCGTACGACCAGTCGGACTTGACCGTCGCGAGCGAGACGCCGAGCGAGCTGGCCGTCTGCTCCAGCGTGAGCCCCGCGAAAAAGCGGAGCATCACCACGTCGTGCTGCCGAGCATCGCGCGACCGCAGCGATCCCATCGCGTCGTCGAGAGCGATGAGGTCCTCGGCGGCGCGCGCCGGCGGCGAGGCGCTGTCGAGCGTCGGGAGCGTCGTGCCCTCATCGAGCGAGGTCTTCGAACGCCCGGCCTTCACGCGCCGGGCGCGGTCGATGAGAATGCGCCGCATGGCGATCGCCGCCGCCCCGAAGAAGTGGGCCTTGTTCTGCCACGAAATGTCCCCCGGCCCGATGAGGCGCAGGTAGACCTCGTGCACGAGCGCGGTGGGCTGGAGCGTGTGCGGGCCCGGCCCGCGCTCGCGGCTCATGAGGGCGCTGGCCATGCGGTGGAGTTCCCCATAGACGACGGGGAACAGCTCGTCCGTCGCGGCCGCGTCGCCCGCGGTGGCGCGGGTGAGCAATCGCGTGACGGGGTTGTCCGGCGGCGGATTGCGGGCCTCGAACGTCAGAACGCACCCTCCCCGCGGAATCATTGGAGGCGTCCGTGCCCCGCGCCGGGGGCTGGCCGACGCTGCGCGGCGAGACGGAGGGCGAGACCGGAGTCAACGGGAGCGCCGAGCACCATAATCCCGACCGATCATCCGCGCGCAGTCCCAGCGGTGGGTGTTCTTACTTCGACTTCTCGTCCCACGCCGCGGCCTCGTCGGGCTTCCCCTCGGCGCGCAGGAGGGCCGCCATCGCCTTGGCCGCGCGCTTGTTCATGGGGTGCGTCGGGGCGAGGGCCTTGGCGAGCTTCTCCGCCGCGTCCGGGATGAGGTCCCGCGCCTCGGAGAGGCGGCCCTGCAGCACGAGGTTGTTCCCCAGGATCACGCGGTAGACGTCGTGGCGCCAGTGGCCCGCGGGGAGAATGCCCGCGTCGGGCGCGCTGAGCGCAACGGCCTTGCGCATGGAGGTCTCGGCCTCGGCGAGCCTGCCGAGCTTCTCGAGGGAGACGCCGTAGTTGCTCGACGAGTTCATCGCGCCGAACGACTTCTCGCCGCCGAGGCGGATCGCCGCGTCCATCGCCTCCTTGGCGACCTCGGCCGAGCGCTCCAGCTCCCCCATCTCGCCGAGCGTCGCGGCGTAGTTGATCATGGGCGGCACCATCCCCGGGTCGTTCCCGCCGCGCTGCGTCTTGTAGATGCCGATCGCGCGCTCGTAGAGCGCCCGCGCCTTCTCGTACTGCCGCGTGTCCTGGTACATCTTGCCCAGGTTGTTCATCGCGACGAGCGCGGTCGTGTTGCTCTCGCCCGCGCTGCGCAGGAGCGAGGCGAGCGCCTTCTCCTGGTGCGCGATGCCCTCCTCGGCGCGTCCCGCCGTGATGAGCATAAAGGCCATGTTGCCGCGGCTGATCGCGGCCTGCATCGAGTCCTCGCCGTCGATCTTCTCGGTCAGCTCCACGGAGCGCCGCATCAGCGGCAGCGCGTCGTTGATCCTGCCCATCGCCTCCATCAGCGTCGCGCGGTTGCCCATCAGCACGGGCACGAGGCTGTTGTCCTGCTTGTCGTCCGGGACCGCGGCGAGCGCGGCCTGGTACGACCTGTCCGCGTCCTCGAACCGGTTCAGGTTGCGGTACGCAACGCCCATGTCGCTGTGCACGATCGCGAGGTTGATGTGCTTGGTGATGCCGAGCTTCCCGTACTCCGCCACCGTCTTCGTGTTGAGGTCGATCGACTCCTGCCACTCGCGGTTCATCGCGGCCAGCGACGCCAGGTTGCCCATGCACTGCAGCCGCATCAGCCCGTCGGGGAACGCGTCGGGGTGCTCCTCGCAGACCCGCACGCCGGCCTCGAAGTGGCCCTTGGCCTTCTCCATCTCGTCGAGGCGTGTGTAGATCTGCCCCAGCGTGTCGTGCAGCGTCGCGCGGGTCGTCGGGTCGTCGGCGTAGCGCGTGTCGAGCTCCGCGCTCGCCTTGTCCACCATGTCCAGCACGCGCGCGTCCTTGCCTCCCTTGTTGGTCATGGGCGATGCGCCGGCCAAGAGCTCGGTGAGGAACTCCACCGTCCTCTCGGCGCGCCGCGCTTCCGTCCGCGCTTTCTCCGTCGCGTTGGTCGCCGCGTCGCGCTCCCGGCGCGCCGTGCTCGCGAAGTTCATCGACACGACGGAGGCCGCGGCCGTCGTCGCGACGACCGCGCCCCCGGCCCACGCCAGCGTGCGGTACCGCGCCGCCTGCCGGCGCAGCGTGCGCCACGCGCTCTCGCGCCGCGCCGCGATCGGCTCGCCCGCCAGGTGGTTGCGGACGTCGTCCGCGAGGGCGCCGGCGCTCTGGTAACGGGCGGCCGGCTCCTTCGCGAGCGCGGTCGCGAGGATCACGTCGAGCTGCTCGTCGATGTCGCGGTTCTTCGACCGGGCCGACGCGGGCGCCGTGTTCACGATGTTCGCGAGCGCCTCGTGAAGCGGGCCGGAGACGTCGTACGGGTACGCGCCCGTGAGGACGTTGTAGAGCACGACGCCGAGCGAGTAGACGTCGCTGCGCGTGTCCACCTGGTCGTGCTCGCCCCGGGCCTGCTCCGGGCTCGCGAAGGGGAGGGACCCGACGAACTGGCCGGTCGTGGTGAGCGACCGGTCCGTCTCGCTGCGCGTCGCCTCGCTCGTCACCTTGGCGAGGCCGAAGTCGAGCACGAGGGGCCGGTTCTCCGCGTCCACGCGGATGTTCCCCGGCTTGATGTCGCGGTGGATCACCCCTCTCGTGTGCGCGTACTGGATCGCGTCGCAGACCTGCACGAACGCGCCCAGCACTTCACGCTGCGGCCGGCCCCGCGCCCACGCGTCGAGCGGCCGGCCGTCCACGAACTCCATCACCAGGAACGCCCGCCCGTCGTCCGTCAGGCCGCTGTCGTAGACCCGCACGATGTTCGGGTGCCGCAGCCGCGCGGCCAGGTCCACCTCCCGGTCGAAGCGGCGCAGCCCGTTCTCCGAGTAGAACGCCGAATCGAGCAGCACCTTGATCGCCACGCGGCGCTTGGTCGAGGTCTGCGTCCCCTCGTAGACGACGCCCTGCCCGCCGCGCTTGATCTCGCGCAGGCCGGCGTACCCCGCGATGCGCGGCGCCCCCCCGCGCGAGCGCTTGAGCTCCGCGAGGAGCGTGTCTTCGTCCTGGAACCACGAGCCTCTGGAGGTTGGGCCCGCCGTGCTCACGCTACCCCTCCTCGCCGACCTGCCGCTCGATCAGCGAAGCGAGCCGGCGCGTGATGCGCGACTTGATCTGGTAGAGCGCGTCGATCGACACGCCCATCTCGTCCGCGACGCGTTGCGGCTGCTCGCCGCCCAGGGCGTAGCGCTCGAACGCGGCGCGGTCGCGGTCGCTGAACTCGGCCTCGATCGTCCTCATCGCCCTCCTGAGGTGGTACGCCCGCCACTCGCGCTCCCACTGCGCGTCGACGCCGGCGTCGGTGCCCAACGCCGTCACGATCGACTCGACATCTCCTAGCGCCTGAGCGCGCCCCTCCTGACGGAACTTTCGGTAGATCGCGTGCAATGTCGCCGTCTTGAGATACGAGCGGAAGAGGCCCTTGGAGGGGTCGTATTGGAACCCCGGCATCGCCTTCGCCAGCGAAAGAAGCACGTCCTGCACCACATCGTCGGCGTCCGCCGGCCCCAGCCCGTGATGGCGGCAGAACCCGCGCAGCAACTCGCCGTAGCGATCGACGAATTCTCGCCACGCTTCGTCCCCGGCACGGCTTGAGGCGAGCCGCATCAGCAGCGTGGCGTGGGTTGCCGTCTGCGTACGCATGGCAGGAGAAGGTACCACACGTCCGTCACCGTGCGCGAAAAGTTCCGCGAACGCGGCGCGATCGGGTTGATTTTCCGGACGGTCCGCCGCCGCGGCGGCGGATATCGCTCCTCAACCCGCTCGCAAGGCTCACGGCCCGCAGGCCGTGCGGTACACTCGGCCCCCAGGGTGGCCTCCCACGGGTGTTCGAGGAGAGAAACCGTGCGCCGACCCTCCACAGGCATGACCCTCGGGCTGTCGCTGTGCGCATTCGGCGGTCACGCCGCGGCGCAGTGCGGCCCGGGGTGGCTGCCGTCCGGAAACTTCCCGGGGATGGATTCCCGCGTCCGCGTGCTGTGCAGCCACGACGACGGCACGGGCCCGGCCCTGTACGCGGGGGGCGAATTTCTCGCCGCGGGCGGAGCACCCGCCAGCCGGGTCGCGCGGTGGACGGGCGACGAGTGGGAGCCGCTGGGGGAAGGGCTCGACGGCCCGGTGCTCGCGATGGCCAGTTGGGACGACGACACGACCGACGGCCAACCCGCGAAGCTCTACGTCGGCGGGTACTTCCTGAATGCCGGCGGCGCTCCCGCGGCGCGGATGGCCTGCTGGGACGGCGCTGCGTGGAACGCCCTCGGCGCGGGCATGAATTCCGCCGTCCACGGGCTGACGACGTTCGACCCCGACGGCCCGGGTCCGCGCGGCGTGGAGCTGATCGCGGTCGGGAACTTCCTGACCGCCGGCGGTGTTATGGCGAGAGGGGTCGCGGCGTGGAACGGCGCGGCGTGGGGCGCGCTGGGTATGGGATACGGCGGGCAGGCGTACGCGGCGACGGCGTTCGACCCGGACGGCGCGGGCCTCGGTGCGCCGATGCTCTTCGTCGGCGGCATCCACCCGACGAGCTGCGTGCGGGCGTGGAACGGGAGCGCGTGGCAGAACTTCGGCGCTTTGCTGGGCAGCGACATCGTCCTCTCGCTGGGCACGTACGACCCGGACGGCGGCGGGGCGCAGGCGGCGCAGCTCTTCGTGGGCGGTGCGCTTGATCCCGACGGCGAAGCCCCCACGTCGCTCGCGCGGTGGGGCAACGGCGACTGGGTGCTGATGGATGCGCCCGCCGGGCTGCCCCTGACCTTCGAGACATACGACACCGACGGCCCGGGGCCGTTGCCGCCGAGTTTGCTGACGGGCGGGCCGGACGGCATCGGGATGTGGACCGCCGCCGGGTGGGCTCCCTTCGACCAGGCCAACGAGATTTACACGCTGCGGATCTTCGACTTTGATGAGAGCGGGCCGCTGCCGCCCGTGCTTGTCGTCGGTGGCGCGTTCGACTACACCAGCGGTGGTCAGGCGCTGCGCGTGGCTCGCTGGTCGGCGCTCACGCCGCCGCCGGTCTTCACGGAATCCCCGATGGACACGGGCGCATGCCTGGGAGCACCGCTGCGGCTCTCCGCGTACCACGCGTCGCTGGCGCCGGCGACGTACCGCTGGCGGAAAGACGGCGTGCCGCTCGCGGACGGGGCCACCCCCAGCGGCTCGATCGTCGAGGGGGCGACGCGCGCACGCCTCACGATCACGGACACGAGCGCCGCCGACATCGGCGCCTACGACTGCGTCGCGACGTCGGCGTGCGGCGCGGCGATCAGCGCTCCGGCCTTCGCGAACGTGGGCCAGGGCGACCAGGACTTCAACAACGACGGGCTCTACCCGGACGCGGCCGATCTCTTCGACTTCCTGTCAGTCTTCGGCGGTGGGACCTGCCCCACGGGCGGCTGCGACTCGCTCGACTACAACGGCGACACCCTCTTCCCTGATACAACCGACCTCGAGACGTTTTTCAGCGTCTTTGCAGGCGGTTCCTGCTGAGGGCGTTCCGCCGCGGTTCTTCCACTACGCTTCCCCGCCGCGGGCGTGGCGGAATTGGCAGACGCACGGGACTTAGGATCCCGTGGCCGCAAGGCCGTGCAGGTTCAACTCCTGTCGCCCGCACGTTGCGCACGAAAAAGCCCCGCCGCGAGGCGGGGCTTTCTTCATTTGCGGTGTGCCGGGCTTACTTGTCCTTGCCGCCGCGCTTGTCTTTCACCTTTTCG
Organism: Phycisphaerales bacterium; assembly: GCA_035628115.1. Classification (GTDB taxonomy): domain Bacteria; phylum Planctomycetota; class Phycisphaerae; order Phycisphaerales; family UBA1924; genus BJHL01. The sequence continues at coordinate 83,461 of DASPKL010000028.1, forward strand.
CGGAGGAACTCGCGCCGTTGCTCGGGCGCCATGTCCTTGACCTTCTCGCGCTCCCCGGGCGAGAGGCGCGGCTCCGGCGGTTTCGCCATGCGCTCCTCGACGAAGCGCTTCTGCTCGTCGCTGAGCAGGGCCATCACCTGCGCCCGCGCGTCGGCCGGGTTCGGGGCGCCGTCGCGGATCTCCTTGAGTCGTCGGTGGACGGGCTCGAGCCGCGCCTTCTCCTCGTCCGTCGGCTCGCGGCGCTCCTCCATCATGCCGTCGCCGGGCTCGGGGCGCTCGGCGCGGGGGCCGGGCTTCGGGCCCTCGCCGGGCTTCGCGCCGCTGTTCAGGAACGCCTCCACGCGCGGGCGCTCGCGCTCGGGGAGCTGATCGCGCAGCGACTCCAGCTCCGCCCGGTGCTCATCGACGTACTCGCGCAGCGATGCGCGGAACTCGTCCTGGATCCTGCGTATATCGGCCGCCTGCTCCTCGCTCAGGCGCACGTTCTCCGGCGCCTTCTCGCTCTCCATCGCCCGCACCGCGCCCAGGAACGCCCCCATATTGAACGGGCGCTGCTTCGGGTCGCGCCCCTTGCCGAAGCGGCGCGCGTCCCCCGGCGCGCCGTGGTCCTTCACCTTGGGGCCGCCCAGCCCGTCGCGCCCGCTGCCCTTGTCCTGCGCGAACGCCGGGGCCGCCAATCCGCACGCCATCACCAGCACCCAACCACGGAGAGACTTCATCGCACGACCTCCTGCATGTTCTCTTTCCACCCGCGGCGAAAGCCGCTGCCTTCGCCGCCCGGCCCAACGCCGCGCCGTCGCGTGTATTGCACGCAGCTCTTTTCCCGCGGGTGATATCGGCCGTCAGGCGATACCCTGCCGCACGAATGTCGCTCACGAAGGAATCGGTCATGAAGGCGGTTTCGGGCGTCGCGGGGATGCCCCCCGTCATCAATGCCGCCGTCTGTGACGGGCTTGTCTCCGTCAAGATCGACGCGCCTGCCGGCGCGCCGGCGCAGGCGATGGATGCGCTCGCCGCGAACGCGCGCGGGGCAACCGAAGCGGCCGGGGGCGCGGGCGCACTGCGTTCCTTTACCGCCGAGTTCGTCGATCAACACGGCGCGGTCGTGCACCGCTGGGGTGACGGCGCACCGCCGCCGGCGCAACCGCGCGGCCACGAGCCCATCCCCGGCCTGCGTCAACCGACGCCGCAGACGAGCGCCGGCCCGCTGCCGGGCGTGCGCCACATTGCCGCGGTGGGCGCGGGCAAGGGGGGCGTCGGGAAGAGCACGATCGCGCTCAACCTGGCGGTCGGGCTCGCCCGCCGCGGCCACGCCGTGGGCCTGCTCGACGCGGACATCTACGGCCCCTCGATGCCCACGATGCTCGGGCTCGAGAGCCACGAACCGATCGTGCGGCGCGGGATGCTCCAACCGTTCTACGTCCACGGCGTCAAGGCGATGACGATGGGGAAGCTCGTCGAACCGGGCAAACCATTGATCTGGCGCGGGCCGATGGCGCACGGGGCGTTCAAGCAGCTCGCCGAACAGACCGACTGGGGGGAACTCGATTATTTGATCATCGACCTCCCGCCCGGCACGGGCGACATCAGCCTCACGATGGCGCAGCTCCTGCAACTGACCGGCGCGGTCGTTGTCTGCACGCCGCAGCGCGTCGCGCAGGACGACGCGGAGCGCGCCGCGAAGATGTTCCAGCAGCTCGGTGTCGCCGTCCTCGGCGTCGTCGAGAACATGAGCGCGTTCATCGGCGACGACGGCAAGACCTACGAAATCTTCGGCAAGGGGGGCGCGGAGACGATGGCGCAGCGGCTGAGCGTGCCGTTCCTCGGCGCCGTCCCGATCACCATGAGCCTGCGCGTGAACAGCGACAAGGGTGATCCGACGTCGAACTTCGAGGGGAGGGACGAGCCCGGAAAACGCCTCGTCGCGTCTCTGGAGTCGATGGTCACGCAGTTCGAGGCGCAGGTGGCCCTCGCCGGCATGAAAGCGGGCGAGCGCCCCAAGCTCACGATTTCCTAGGTTTCGCGCGCACCGCGAGGTCGGACCCGGTTATGCCGCCTGCACCGGCAGCGCACCGCGGAACCCCCTCCGTGTGGTGATGCGGGCGGTCCTTTCGGGCGATGCTCCATCCAGACTGCACAGCGCCCGCGGCGCAGGAGTTCGCATGGGCTTGGGGTTGATCCTCAGCGTGTTGGCGGCGGTTGCCGGCGTTGCCGGGTGGGGATACCTCGCGTACGCGACCGGGCTCTCCGCCGGCTGGGCGGTGATCGTCCTCGGCGCGGCCGCGGGCTCCGCGATGTCGTGGGGCGCGCGCAAGGAAGCGACGGTGCTGACCGGCCTCTTCGCCGCGACGATCACGCTCGTCGCGACGGCGCTCGGCCTCTTCGTCGTCTCGCACACGCGCGTCGCCGGCGAGGTCGCGCGGCTCAACGCGGGGGGCTTCGAGGAGGGCGAGGTCTACGCGTGGGTCGAGCAGGACATGCGCGATCGGTGGACGGCGGCAGGCCGGGACCTCTCCCGCGTGCCCGACGCCGCGGCGCAGCGCTGGGAGATCATGACGCCGGGCCAGCGTGAGAAGTTCGGACGCGAGCACGCGCAGGACCTGGCGCGGGCGATGGACGCCGATCGCGGCGGGCACGCGTGGAAGGCGCTCACCGGCGGCCTCGGTCTGCTCGACGCGCTCTGGGCGATCGCCGGGATGGGCGCGGCCGCCGTGACGGGCGCGCAGAAGCGCGCGGAGCGGGCGTCCGGCCCGATCAGGACCGCGATCGACGAAGACCTCGACAGCATGCCGGGATGGATGCGCCGGGCCCGCGCGGACCAGAGCAACACCCCGGCGCCCGCCCGAGCCGCCGAAGCGCAGGAAGCCGACGCGATGCGCCGGGCGGCGTGATCAGTTCTGCCGTAAGAGTTCGAGCGCCTTGCCAAGCACAGGGTCTCCCGGGCCCCCGTTCCACTCGGCGCGGACGTCCGGCTTGATCCCCCCGCCCTCGAGCACGGTCCCGTCCGGGAGCCGGTCCTCCCACGAGGGGCAAACGAGCGTGACCCCGGTGTCCGCGAGCTCGACGGGCTTGGGGTTGGCCGACGAGCCGTAGGTCGTCTCTCCCACGAGCGTCGCGCCCGCGCCGTGCTTCATCATCGCGATGAAGGACTCGTTGCTGCTCATGCACGCCCCGCCGATGAGCACGACGGCTTTGCCCCGGAACGCCACGCTCGCGGCGCTCGGCTCCACGACACGGTCGTAGACCTCCGTCCAGCCCGCCGGCGACGATGGATCGCGGCAGCGGTTCTTCGAGTAGACCGTGCGCTGCGCGACGAAGCGCTCCGCGAACGATCGCGCGAGGACTTCGTCGCCGCCGCTGTTGAAACGCGCGTCCACGACGATCGCCGGCGCGTCTTTCATCGCGTCGAGTGCTTCGAACGCGGGCTCAAAGTCCGCGTGCACGCCGGCCCAAGAGAAGACCGCGATATAGCCGATGCCGTCCTCAAATCGTCCCGTTGCGATGTGACGGCCGTGCGCCTTCCAGCCGGGCACGGCGCGCTCCAGCCGCTTGATATCGGCGTTCGGCCGCACGTCGGCGCGGTGCGTCGGGAACCACGCGTCGCCGATCCGCAGGCTCATGTGCACGTCCCCCGCGGCGGAGAGCAGCTCCGCGCAGGCGCGGGCGAAGGCCGCGCGCGTCGGCGCTCCGAGCACGCGTCGTTCATGCGCCCCGAAAACACCGGACCAGTCCGGCACGCGCAGGTCGCGGTATGAGTACCGCTCGTCGATCGCTCTGCGGAGCGCGTCGAGCCCGGCCCGGGCCTTCTCTTCGGTCATCGCGACCGGCGGCGTCGGCGCCTCGCCCGCGCGAGCCGTCGTGAAGCGCATCGGGGTGGGGACGAGCGGCTCGCCGTCAACGGAGCGGAAGTTGGTCGCCGCGGGGCAATTGAGCGAGAACTCGTACGTGCGGCCCGGCTCGAGCTTCACGGGCACGACGAGGACCCGCGACGACTCCCACACGATCTCGCCCGCGATCGGCGGGAAGTTCGGCCCGCCGCCGCAGATCGAACGCCCGCCGCGCATGTCCTGATCGAACTCGAAGCGCAGCTCGGAGGTCGCCGGATCAACGCCGGCGTCGGCGTGGTCGGGCGCTGCGTGGACGAGCCGCGGCGGCTCGGCGAGGCACGGGCAACACGGCGGCGCGAGGCAAATCGCGGCGGCGACGCGGCGGAAGTCCATGCTGGTTGTACGCGCGACCGCAGATCTGCGCTGCAGAGGCTCGTGGGTAAACGAATTTCAGCACAGAGACACAGAGAAGATGAGACCGATGAGAAGAGATTGATTGGCTTGAAAAGGCGGACGCCCGAGACGGCCGTATCTGCGTCTCAAACCACGTCTTCTCTTCGTGCTCGTCTTCTCTGTGCCTCTGTGCTGAACTCTTCTACCCGCCGCGTCGGTTCCGCCGCGCGCGCTCGGCGCGGACGATGTCCAGCGCCCGCTCGATCGTCGTCTCGAGCGTGTCGTTCACGAGAAAGACATTGTACACGCCGCAAGAGCGCGCCGTCTCGATCTCGCTCTTGGCCGCCTCGAAGCGCTTCCTGATCATGTCGTCGCCGTCGCGCTTGCGGTCGCGCAGCCGGCTGAGGAGCGTCGCCTCGTCGGGCGGCAGGATGAAGATGGCGAACGCTTCCGGCGCCTGCCGCTTCACCTGGATCGCGCCCTGCACGTCGATCTCGAGGATCACGAGCCGGCCGCGCTTGAGCTGCTCGAAGACCCAGGCCTTGGGGGTGCCGTACTTCTTCCCGTAGACGCCCGCGGTCTCGAGGAACTCGCCCCGCGCCCGCATCGCCTCGAACTCCTCGTCGGTCACGAAGCGGTAATCGACCCCCTCGACGTCCGCGGGGGTCTTCGCCCGCGTCGTGCACGAGACAGAAAAGACGCTGTCCGCGATCGACCGCTCGACACCGCGCGTGATGGTGGTCTTCCCCACCCCGCTCGGGCCGGAGATGATGAGCAGCAGGCCGTCGTCCGTGTCGGTCGGGAGGCGGTGTGGCGGGGGGGAAATTGCCATGCGGATGATGAAACTCTACGGCCGGTGCGGGGTCTGATCCCGCGGAGGTTGCACCATGCATCGGCCCGCTCGCGCCGTCTTCCTTACGTTCTTTGCCGCGTCCGCCGCCTTCTGTGCCGTGTGGGCCGTCGCCGGCCGCCCGGACGAGGCGACGCGCACCCCGCCGCCGGCGCCGTCGTCCACGGCGATCATCTGCAACGCGGACGAGCCGGGCCAACGGCTCCTCATCGCGGGCCGTGTCCTGGCCAGGTCGGGCGGCCCCGTGGCGGGGGCGAACGTCACGGTGTACAACACCGACGCCGCCGGCCTGTACAACCCGCCGAACTCGGGCACGCGCGAGCCGCGCATCCAAGGCACCGTGAAGACGGACGGACAGGGCCGGTTCCAGGTGCTCACGGTCCGGCCCGGGCCGTACCCCGGCGGCGACGACCCGGCGCACGTGCACATGGACATCACCGCCCCCGCCTACAAACGCAGGTTCCACTCGTTCTGGTTCGAGGGGGACCCGCTCATCACGCCCGCCCGCACCGAGCGTGCGCGGGCGTACGAGCGCGGGCACCCGGACGACGTCACCGTCGTCGCGCGGCCGTCCAACGCCAACGGCGTGCTCACGGTCGAGCAGGTGATCGAGCTCGAGAGCGACTGAGTCAGCGCGGGGCGGTGAGCAGCCGCTCCAGCACCGCCATCCGCACCGCAACGCCGTTGGAGACCTGCCGCAGGATGACGCTGCGCGGGCCGTCGGCCACCTCCGCGTCCAGCTCCAGCCCGCGGTTGATCGGGCCCGGGTGCATCACGATCGCGCCCGGCTTCATGCGGTCCGCCCGCGCCTGCGTGAGCGCGAACCGCGCCCGGTACTCGCGCACCGACGCGATGACGTTGGGCCTGGGCGGCGGCGAGCCCGGGCTCGCGGGCGACGCGGCGTCGTAGCGCTCGAACTGGATGCGCAGCATCATCACCGCGTCGAGCGCGGGCAGCACGCCGTCGAGGTCGTCGGTCACGGCGCACCCGAGCCCCTCCAGCGCGCGCGGCGCGAGCGAGGCGGAACCGACGCACGTGACCTGCGCGCCCAGCGCCGACATCGCGGCGATCGCCGACCGGGCCACGCGCGACGCGGCGACGTCCCCCACGATCGCGACGCGCAGGCCGGCCAGGTCGAAACCGTCGAGCCTCCCGTGCGCCTCCGCGAGGGAGTACGCGTCGAGCAGGCCCTGCGTCGGGTGCTCGTGCCGTCCGTCGCCGGCGTTGAGCACCGGGACCGCGACGCGCGAGGCGATCAACGCCGCGGCCCCCGCCTGCTTGGCGCGGACGACGAGCGCCCCCACGCCCATCGCCTCGATGTTCCGGGCGGTGTCGATCAGCGTCTCCCCCTTGCTCACCGACGAGTTGGACCCGAGCAGGTCGATGACCTCCGCGCCCAGCCGCTTCGCGGCGACGGTGAAAGACATGCGCGTGCGCGTCGAATCCTCGAAGAAAAGGTTGGCGACCACGCGCCCCGCCAGGGCGCGCTGCAGCGCCGGGTCGGCGCGCTCGATGCGCTCGGACATCGCGCGGGCGGCGCGGAGGAGCGACACGATCTCGCCGCGCGGTGCGCCCTGAAGGCCCAGGAGGTGCGGGGTGGGCATGCGGGCCGAGTGTAGAGAAGAAGGGAGCGAGCGAATGAGCGAGCAAGCGAGCGAGGGCCGCCCACTACCCTCCCCCGTGGACATCCTCCTCACGAACGACGACGGCATCCGGGCGCCGGGCATCCTCGCGCTGTATGAAGCGATCATGGGCACCGCGCCCGGCGCGAGCGGCCCGCTCGGCGGTTCAAAGACCCGCTGCCTCGTCGTGGCGCCCCTCACGGTCCAATCGGCGACGAGCCACGGCATCACCTTCCACGAGCCGCTCATGACGCGCGAGGAGGTGCTGCCGTTCATGCAAGACCTCCCCGGCACGCGCGAGAACGTCGTCGGCGTCGGTGTGGACGGCCGCCCGGCGGACTGCGTCAAGCTCGCCGTCTCCTCCGTCTGGCCAGAGCGCATGGGCACGCCCCGGCCCGACGTCATCATCTCGGGCATGAACGCGGGCGCCAACTGCGGGATCAACGTCGTCTACTCCGGCACGGTCGCCGCGGCGATCGAGGGCGGGTTTCTCGGTGTGCCGTCGATCGCGGTGAGCCTGCGCCTCGGCCGCGGCAAGACGCGGTTTGATCTGGGCGCGCTCCGCGCCCGCAAGGCGCTCGAGGCGGTCTTCGCCGCGGGGGGGCCGGGCAAGCACGAGGTGGTGAGCATCAACATCCCGACGACGGAAGAGGCGTGGGGCGCGGGCGAGCGGGCGCGGGGCCACACGGAGCTGGCGGGCGTGGCGAAGGAGGACCCGCGCCGGCGGGACCCGCGCACGATGCCGCCGATCGCCGTCTGCCCGATGAACACGCACGGGCTGGTGGACAAGTACGAGCGGCGGCTGAGCCCGTCGGGGGACGTCTATTACTGGGCCGCCGGGCACGGGCTGGACTTCCACGCGACCGAGCCCGGGAGCGACGTGGACATGCTCATGCAGGGGCACATCACGGTGACGCCGCTGACATTTGACTTGACGGATCACGGGCGGCTGGCGGGGTGGGCGGAGAAGCTCGGTGGCCGTTAAGAATGAAGATTCACCGCAGAGGCGCAGAGGAAGATGAGCGGACCCAAGAAGGAGAACGGAGAACAGAGATCGGAGAACGGCGAGGAGCGCCGCTTCACCGTTCTCGGCCCTCAGTCCTCGCTCACGCCATCCCCCGAATAAGACCCGCAAGCCTGCACGCGCACCGTTGCGGGCCTTAATCCCACGCGGGCCGATCGCGAATCGGCGTGGCGTGCTGGCCATGGGGTTCGCGAGGCTCTCGGGGGTCGTGGGGGTCGTGGGGGGCCGGGCGAGGCTCGTGCGCCTGCGGACCCGACCCCTCCACCGCCCACGACAGCAGTTTTAACACGGCCTCGTCCTCTCCCGACGCCACCAGCGCCAGCATGAAGGCGTCGCCCCAGCGACCCTCGCGCACCGCGCGGCGGAAGTCCTCGCGCAGCGAGATCTCCTTCCCGTCGTACCGAAGGCGCAGGCACTCGAGGACCGCGTCGGGGTCGGTCCGCTCGCTCATCAGGAGCAGGATGCGGGGCGTGTCGAGGGTGTTCACGCCGCGCCCCCCTGCGGGGGCAGGGCGATGAGCCAGCGCCCCGCGCCCGGGTTGCTCCCGGCCTTCGCGTCGCGCACCGCCCGCGCCCCGATCATCCGCCGCGCGCGCTCGATCGAGGCCTCGCTGATCCCCACCGCCCGTGCGTCCTCGCGCAGCTGCGCCGCGCTCACCGGCCCGTCCCCGAGCGCTTCGCGCAGGAAGTTCGCAGCCTCTTCCACCGCGCTCAGCGTGTTGTCGTCCTCCTCCTCCACCTGCGCGATCGAGAGGCTCGCGTTGACGCTCGTCCACTCGATCCCGCGCTCGCCCACGCGGTAGGTCATCACGCCCCGGTTCATCTGGAGGTTGCTCTTGACCAGCGCCAGCGCACGCTCGTTCTCGCCGGGGAGCGCGCGCACGAAGTACACAGCCCTCGCCGCGGCGGTGAAGGCGAGCGATCCCATCAGCCGGTAGATCGCCTTCTGCGAGGTCGCGTTGGCGCTGCCGCCCTTGTTCAGATGCGTGACGCAGACGACCGCGCACCCGTGCCGCATGCCGATCTCCGCGAGCTCGCGCAGGAGCGAGCGCACCTGCCCGTTGCTGTTGCCGTCGGCCTCGCCCAGGTACGCGCTCACGGGATCGACGACGATCAGGCGCGGACGGTCGATGGAGCGGACGAGCCGGTCGAGGGCCGCGGCGTGCCTGTCCAGCGAGAGGCACTCGCCCCGCCCGTCGCCGTCGCGCACGCCCTCGACGAAGACGACGCGGGAGAGGTCCGCCCCCGCGAGCTTGAGGCGCGGCACGATGGTGTCGTGCGGGTCGTCCTCGGCGGAGAGGAAGACGACGCTCGCGGGCGCACGGAGCGAGGGGCCGACGTCCGGGAAGGCGTCGGCGTTGGTCACGCGGGCCGCGAGCCAGGTGGTGAGGAAGCTCTTGCCCAGGCCCGGGTCCCCCGCGAGCATCGTGACCTTGCCCAGCGGGATTCTGTCTTTCCAGAGCCACGAAACGCCCCGCGCCTGCACCGTGTCCAACGTCCTGCTGATGCACTCCATGCGAACCCCCCTTGTGAGCAAGACTCGTGAAGAGGTGAGGAGGTGGGGAGGTGAACAGGTCACGAGCGCGCGTGCGCATCACCGCCTCACCTGTTCACCCGCTCACCTCCTCGCCTTCGGGCGGCCCCACGCCGCCGCGCGAGAGACACTACCCAAGGCCCGCGTGCGCGCCAAGAGGGGAAGCGCGCATGAGCGCGAAAGAGCGCACAAACGTGGCTGATGCGCGCGGGATCGCGCACAAAGGCGATCATCCTTCGTGCCACTGGTCGGCGTCTTCAACGACCGGTGCTCTCGACCACCCAACCACTCGACCACACCGCTACTTCTTCCTCGCCCCGGAGGGGCGATGGGATGTAGCCACGGGTGGAGCGAGTCTTCGAGCGCAACCCGTGGACAGAGGCGCGCAGATGAACACTGCCCCGGAGGGGCAGAGGAATCGTTCGCACGAGGTCATCGTCCTCCGCCCCTGCCGGGCGGTGAGTTTCTCCTCGACGCTTTCCACGGGTTGCGCGGTGCTGCGCACCGCTCCACCCGT
>DASPKL010000029.1:0-65664 GCA_035628115.1 Phycisphaerales bacterium
ACGAGGTGCGCCTCGTGACGCTGCTCGGCTCGGCCGGCACCGGCAAGACGCTCCTCGCGATCGCCGCGGGCATGGCCAAGGTGTTCAACGAGGAGCGCTACGACAAGCTGCTCGTGGCCCGCCCGATCATGCCCATGGGGCGCGACATCGGCTACCTGCCCGGGGACAAGGACGAGAAGCTCACCGCCTGGATGCAGCCGATCTTCGACAACCTCTCCTACCTGCTCTCGACGCGGGGCGGCGGCACCCAGCACGCCGACAGCCACACGAGCGAGCAGCGCGTCCAGAAGCTGATGGCCGACGGCAAGCTCGTGCTCGAGCCGCTGACGTACATCCGCGGCCGGTCGATCCCGCACCAGTTCATGATCGTGGACGAGGCGCAGAACCTGACGCCCCACGAGGTCAAGACGATCGCCAGCCGCGTGGGCGAGGGGACCAAGCTGATCCTGACCGGCGACATCGGCCAGATCGACAACCCGTACCTCGACCAGTCGAGCAACGGCCTCGCGTACGCGATCGAGAAGATGAAGGGCCTGCACCTCTTCGCGCACGTCTCGCTCGCCAAGAGCGAACGCAGCGAGCTCGCGAGCCTCGCGGCGAGCCGGCTGTAGCGTGACCCGCCCTCCGGGGCGGCTCTTCCCTTCGTGCCACCACCGTGGCGAGCTCTCAAGCCTCGGTGGCGTTCTGCCACGCCGAACGAGTCGCTACACCATCCACTCCACACGATCGCACCACGCCGCGATCGACGCTCGGCCGCACTCCGGGCACCGCGCCAGCCCGCACACCGGAATGCCGCCGCGGAGGTCGTACCCGCACGACGGGCAAAGGCCCCGCTCCGCCGCGCGCAACCGCGGCAGCTCTTCGAGCATCGCAACGCTCGCGAGCCCGTCCCGGACCGCGCCAGCGAGCATCGCGGCCCATTCCGGCCACACCTGGCACACAATCATCAGGTGCGTCTCTTGGCGCTCCGTTGCGCTGCAGAACCACCAGCACCGCTCCCACCCGCTGTCCACACGCGCCGAAATCCGTGCATCATGACAGAACATGACGGCTGGCCCGAGCACGAAGGTAAACGGGCTCCCTCCCTGCGCGATCTCAAGACCGCCATCGACGCGCGTGATCGTGAGGACGCACTTTCGTTCCTTCTTGAAGTACAGCCCGGTGCGAGACCTCTTCCGCCGCGTGATGCGGAAGACGTCGCCGTCCCACGCGCCCGCGTGCGACACGGCGTGCTTGGGGTGGAGGAAGAGGAGGCGGCGTTGCAACGCGCGTTTTGTATGCGCAGCGAGAACAGCCCGTTGCGGGCTGTCCTCGCCGGTTCGCGTTGAGTTTCACGATCAACCGCGCGGGGAGGTCCTGGGCACGCGTTATCTCGAGTCGCGCGCCTCTCGCCACCGGCCGTTGCTCGACGGGCGGGCTGAACGACGGGCTCTTCGCCCATGTGCGGCCTTGAACCATCCGCGCCCGCGCCGAACCGGCCTTGCGCCCCGGCAGCGGACCGGGACGCTCGGACAGAGTTGTCACGGGCTCAGCCGACCGTGGGCCGCCGCACCTCGCCCTCCCTCACGCCATCGGCAACGCCGGACCTCCGGGCCCCGGCGTCGTGCAACTGGTTCCGCCGCCGGCTTCGCTCTGCCGAATGGCGGTCCACGTCGCTCAACTCCAAGGCCCCAACGAGAAGCGTGCCCAAGACGCGGTGAAGGGTTTGTTGCGGCGATCCATACAGGAGTGTGCGAGCGCATTCGTGCGCACAAATGTGTTTTATTGGTGAGGGGGTAACGGGATGAGCGGGTGAGGGGGTGAAGGTCGAAATGCGAGCGAAGAAAGGGGTTACGGCGCGGGGTAAGAAGCAGAAGAAAAAGTCGGGACGCCGCGCGGATTTCGGTGTGGCGAGAGCGCCGTTGTGCGCACAAACATGGTGATGGCGGGGTTCAAAGTCCGAAGGGGCGAGAACCGAAATGGCAGAGTGATCAAGTGGTCGAGTGATTAAGAGCACTGAGATGCTCAAAGATCCGCGTCTCAGTGGCAGAAAGAGCAGAGCTGCCCCAGGGGCGAAGTACCGAAGGGTCCTCTGCGCTTCTCCGCGGCCTCCGCGATCATCGAACCGCGAGAACGCGTCGCGCATGGTTGGCCTACTTGCGCGGTACGACCTCCGCCACCTGCAGCCGGTGCTTCCCCACGCCGGCATCGCGGACGCTGTAGCGCGTCGCGCGGAGGGAGGGGGCGAGGAAGACGTGGTCGATGGCGAGCAGCGCGGGCCGGCGCGGGTACGTCATGTCCGGCCCCCAGCCGGCGTCCGTGTGCGCGTGGTGCATGTTCGGCAGGAGGGTCGCGATCGAGCGCGAGCCGCGCGGCGTGTTGAAGTCCCCCGCGGCGATATCCGGCTGCATCAGCGGGTGCGACGGGCCGAAGGTCGAATCGATCGCGTCGAGCCCGTCCTCCGTGCGGCGGTAGGCGGGGCCCCGGAAGCGCTTGATCGCCGCGGCGGCCTCGGTCATCATGCGCTGACGCGGGATGTCCCAGTCGCTCGGGAGGTCGATGATCCAGACGGTGATCGGCCGGCCGAGCTTCTCCGTCGTGTCGAGGCGCAGCAGCATCGCTTGGCCGACGTCGTGCGTCGTGTACCCGCCCCCCTTCCACGTGAAGGTGCGGAGCTTGGCGCCGCTGACGTCGAGTTCGAGCCAAGCCCAGCCGAGGACGCGGTGCTTGCTGAGGCAGGCGAAGCGTTCCATGACCGCCGACGAGGTCGTGCCCACGCGCGACGCGAGCGTCGAGAGGGGCGAGCGCCACGGCGGGTTGCTGATGAGCACGACCTCGGGCTCGTGCGCCGCGATCGCCTCCTCGACCGACGGCGGCCACTCCGACGGGTTCCACGCGAGGATGCGCAGCGCGCTCGGGTCGCGCTCCCGGGGCAGCACGGCGCGGTGGACGCGGAACTCGCCGAAGAGCATCGCGAGGACCATGACGCCCCAGACGACCCACGCGAAGCGCCGCCAACGGCGGCTCATCACGCCGTCGGGCGCGCGCGGGCCCGCGGCGGGAGCGCCCGCGCGCGGCCTGGGGAAGGCGACGAGGTCGATCGCGGCGCAGAGCGAGAAGCAGAGCCCCGCGCCGCTGAGCAGGATCCACGAGGGCATCCAGAACAAGAACTGCGTCCAGAAGGAGCGGTCGCTGAAGAGGCGGCCGATCATCCACGACAGCATCGCGGCCCACGCGAGGAGGAGCAGGAGGCGGGCGCACCAGCGGAGCGTCCAGATGACTTCGCGCGGCACGGTCATGGGCCGAGCGTACGGGGCGTGCTCACAGGATTGCGTCGTCGCTGCGCTCGGGGAGCGCGAGCAAGCGGCGGGCGAGCGGACGCAGGCGCGCGGGGGCGACGTCGATCGTGTCCTGCAGCGCGCCCGCGAGCATTGTCCGAACGATCGCGGCGAAGACGACCGTGCAGATACCGCCGGCGACGGCGACTTCCACGAGGTCCGCGACCGAGCGCGGGCCGTGCTCGCCGAGGGCGCGGACGGCCGCGATGGAATGGAGGCGCGGCGCGAGGGCCGCGTTCACCTCGAGGACGCGGGTCGCGACGAGCCACCCCGCCGCGGCGGACGCGATCGCGGCGCCCCACGGCGGCACGGTGGCGGCGAGGACGCGTCCGAGTGAGACGCCCAGGGGCCGGAAGGTCCAGGCGGTGACGTAGACGCGGCTGACCATGAGCCAGATCCCGGCGGCCAGCGCGATGGCGAAGGCGGACTCCTCGACGAGGGCCCCGATGACGCAGGCGATGATGAGGCCGGCGCCCTCGAAGGCGCTGGAGAGGGCGTAGGCCTTGAAGCGCCCGCGCGCCATGAGGAGAGCGGAGGTCAGGCCCCAGGTGACGCGCCAGGGGAAGAAGACGCCCAGCGCCATCACGGCGGGGACGGCGGCGGCCCACTTGCCGTGCCAGAGGAGGTCTTCGAGGGGCTGGATGCAGGCGGCGAGGCCGAGGCTCAGGATCGCGCCCAAGAGCATGAGGGCGCGGAGGCCCCGGAGGGCGGCCTTGCCCTGGCGCTCGGGGTTCTCGTTCATGCGGGCCAGGGCCGGGGTGAGGACGACCGTCACGGTGTGCGAGAGGAGGACGCCGACCTGCGCGGTGATGGAGAAGGCGAAGTAGAACGTGCCGTTGACGGTGTCGGAGACCTTGGCGAGGGGTCGGAGGACGGCGAAGGGGCCCCAGTCGAGCGTGAAGAAGGCGACGGAGCCGAACATCGCCCAGCGGCTCTCGCGGAGCAGGCCGGGCCACGTCTCGCGCTTCGCGGGCCGCTCCCAGACCTTGTCCTTCGTCGCGGCGTACGCGGTCACGGACTCGACGACGTAGCCGAGGAGGACGGGCCACGCCTGGCTCATCGCGCCCATGCCGAGGAGCGCGAAGATGATGGCCGAGCCCTGGCGGGCGACGTAGGCGGTGAGCGTGCGGATCCCGAGGCCCCGGAAGTCCATCGTGACGCGCATCTTGGTCTGCAGGATGGCGGCGACGGTGCCGACGGGCATGCTCGACGCGAAGACGAGCATCATCCACGTGATGACGTCGCTGCCCAGGTACTGCCCGAGGCCGTAGCCGGCCGCCGCGGTGGCGATCATCGCCGCGACGTTGTACCAGAACGCGAGCCAGAACGCGGGGCCGGCGAGGCGCTCGTACTCGGCGACGCCCTTGCGCGCGAGCAGCTCGCGCATGCCCGCCTCGCGGCAGATCGAGACAAACCCGGCGGCGGCCAGGGCGATGGCGAACTTGGAGAAGTCCTCTTCCTCGAGCTTCCAGCCGAGCACCACCTGGGCGACGGACGTGAGCAGCTTGTTGAAGATCGTGACGCCGATCATCCACGTCATGCCCCTGCCGACGGCGCGGGCGAGCTGCGGGTGGTGGTCGAGCTCGGCGGGCGCGGCGCCCGGGCTGTCCGCGCCCGGCGATCCCGGCGCGTTGACGCCCTCGTCGGCGGGCGAGGGGGGGATGGTCTCGTTGTTGGTGGGCACGGGGCGGTTCGTCGTCGGCGGCGAGTCCGAGAGCGCGCCGCGGGAGCCCGCCGACCGGGCTGCTGCGGACGAGTTTATCTGGCGAACAGGCGTACGGGCTGCAACGATTGGCGGATGCAGCCGGGTTTTCTTTCGGGCAAGCGCGTGATCGTGACGGGCGGCGCGGGGTTCCTCGGCGCGCGGGTCGTGGCGCTCCTGAAAGACCGCGGCGCGGCGGTTTTTGTGCCGCGGCGGAGGGGCTTCGACCTGACGCTCGCGCACGACTGCGCGCGTCTCTATCGGACGGCGTTCGACGGGCAGAAGACGGACGTCGTGCTCCACCTGGCGGCGGAGGTGGGGGGCATCGGCGCGAACCGGGCGAACCCCGGGCGGTACTTCTTCGCGAACATGGCGATGGCGATGCACCTGATCGAGCAGGCGCGGCTCGACGGGCTGCCGGAGCGCGGCGGGAAGTTCGTCCAGGTTGGGACGATCTGCTCGTACCCGAAGTTCACGCCGGTGCCGTTCCGCGAGGAGGAGCTGTGGAACGGCTACCCGGAGGAGACGAACGCGCCGTACGGCGTCGCGAAGAAGGCCGCGTGGCAGATGCTCGACGCGTACCGCGCGCAGTACGGCATGCGCAGCGCCTATGTGCTGCCGGTGAACCTGTACGGGCCCAACGACAACTTCGACCTCGAGACGTCGCACGTGATCCCGGCGCTCGTCCGCAAGTGCGTGGAGGCGGCGCGGCGCGGCGATCCGGAGATCGTGTGCTGGGGAACGGGCGCCGCTTCCCGCGAGTTCTTGTACGTTGATGACTGCGCCGAGGGGATCGTGCGCGCGGCGGAAGTCATGGACGAGCCGACGCCGATCAACCTCGGCGCGAGCTTCGAGATCACAATCCGGGATCTCGTCGCGCTCATCGTGCGGCTGACGGGGTACCGGGGCGCGGTCCGTTGGGATCCGTCGAAGCCCGATGGGCAGCCCCGCCGGTGCCTCGACACGACGCGGGCGAGGGAGCTCTTGGGCTGGCGGGCGCAAGTCGGCTTCGAGGAGGGGCTTGCGCGCACGATCGCGTGGTACGGCAACCGCCCCGGCGGCGAATCGGGGGTGTGAAAAGATATGGCTTCACATTGCGGATAGG
The DNA here is from genome assembly GCA_035628115.1 of Phycisphaerales bacterium. Classification (GTDB taxonomy): domain Bacteria; phylum Planctomycetota; class Phycisphaerae; order Phycisphaerales; family UBA1924; genus BJHL01. The sequence continues at coordinate 6,125 of DASPKL010000029.1, forward strand.
TCGGGGTTCAATCTTGGCGCGGGCGTAGCATTCGTGAAGAGCGCCAAAAAATGTTCTCACAAACAACCGAGTACGCACTCCGAGCCATGGCCTGCCTTGCGCTCGCGCCGAACGAGCTGGTCCCCACGACCACGCTCGCGGACATGACGCGCGTGCCGACGAACTACCTCGCGAAGGTGCTCCAACAACTCGCCACCGCCAAGCTCATCACCGGCCGGCGCGGCGTCGGCGGCGGCTACCGGCTCACGAGGCCCGCCGAACAGATCAAGATGCTCGAGGTGATCAACGCCGTCGGCAGGCTGGAGCGCATCACGACCTGCCCGCTCGGCCTGCCGAACCACGGGCCGAACCTCTGCCCCCTGCACCGCGCGCTGGACGACGCCGCGTCCTTGCTGATCAGGCAGTTCGAGAACGTGTCGCTCAAGGACCTGATCGATCAGCCCGGCGCGGTGAACCGGCCGCTGTGCGACCCGAAGGCGACGCAGCAGGTGACGGTCTCGGGCGCGATCCGCGTGCGCCCGCGGCCGGGGCAGTGACGCCGCGTGTACCCTCGCGCGAGGAACACGCGATGACCACACCGCCCGCGCAGGAGCAGTCCGTCCATCATCTCGAGCAGCAACGCCGCGCCAACCGCGAGAGCGCCCGCGCGCTCGGCTTCGAGCCGTACGGGTGGCGGGAGGACGGGATCACGCCGCTGGCAAGGGCGGCGGCGGTGTACGACGAGGCGGCGGACAAGGACCAGCAGGCCAACGGGAAGGCGCCGGGGTTCGTGGACAAGCGGCCGGCGGTGAAGATTGCGGGGCGCGTCGTGCTGCTGCGCGACAACGGCAAGCTGGTGTGGATGAACCTGCGCGACGCGACGGGGGACCTGCAGGTCGCGGTCTCGCAGAAGGACTGCGACGAGAAGGGGTTCAACCTCGCGAAGCTGAGCGACCTCGGCGACGTCGTCGTGGCCGAGGGGCGCGTGATGAAGACGCGCACGGGCGAGGTGACGGTGTGGGCGAGCGCGCTGCGGCCCGGGGCGAAGGCGGTGGTGCCGCCGCCGGAGAAGCACGCTGGGCTCACGGACGTGGAACTGCGCTACCGCCAGCGGTACGTGGACTTGTGGGTCAACCCGGAGACGCTGCGCGTCTTCGAGATGCGCAGCCGGATCGTGTCGCGGATGCGGGCGTTCCTCGAGTCGCGCGGGTACCTCGAGGTCGAGACGCCGATGCTGCAGACGCTCGCGGGCGGGGCCGCGGCGAGGCCGTTCGTCACGACGATGAACGCGCTCTCGATCAGCCTCTACATGCGGATCGCGCCGGAGCTCTACCTGAAGCGGCTGCTGGTGGGCGGGATGCCGAAGGTCTTCGAGATCAATCGGAACTTCCGCAACGAGGGGCTCGACAAGCAGCACAACCCGGAGTTCACGATGCTGGAGGCGTACCACGCCTTCGGGGACGTCGAGACGGTGATGGAGCTGACGGAGAGCGTGATCCGTGACTGCGCGCGGATGGTGCACGACGCGCGGGGCGGCGCTGCGGGCGCGGAGATCGTGCTGCCTTTCGGCGAGCTCTCGATCAACTACTCCAAGCCCTTCGCGCGGCGGTCGTACGGCGAGCTCTTCGAGAAGGCGTACGGCTTCCCGATGACGGACGCGAAGCGGGCGCGGGAGACGCTGAAGCGATCGCGGTCGGCGGCCCTGCACGGGGCGATCGACGCGATGGACGAGATCCTCGTGGTGAACGAGTTGTTCGAGGACAAGGAGCGCGGGGGGGAGGCGCAGCTTGATCCCGCGACGCCGACGTTCATCACCGATTACCCCGCGGCGGTGAGCCCGCTGACGCGCCCCAAGCGCGACAACCCGGTGCTCGCGGACCGGGCGGACCTCTTCATCGGCGGGATGGAGATCGCGCCGCACTACACGGAGCTGAACGACCCGGAGATCCAGGAGCGGAAGTTCCGCGATCAGCTCAAGGGGCTGGACGCGGAGAAGAACGCGGAGGAGAACACGTTCCGGACAATGGACCACGACTTCCTGCGCGCGCTCAAGGTGGGCATGCCGCCGGCGGGAGGTATGGGCCTGGGCGTGGACCGGCTCGTGATGCTGTTGACGGACCAAAGGACGATCAGGGACGTTGTGCTGTTTCCGTTGATGCGGCCGGAGTAGGTGCGGGTGGGCGGGAGTGGCCATTGGACGCCGACACGCTCGGTACTCGTGACGCGGTGAGGGGGTGACGCGGTGAGCAGACCGAGGTTCGACACTCTCACGCAGCTATCCGGTGGCGGAGAATGAGCGAGTCAGGTCAAGAAATGTACGTGTGGGTGTTCGAGGGCGATAGCTTGCCAGAACGGCGGTCGCACCATCCGTCGGCCGTATTCTCCTCGTTCGAGAATGCGAAGGACTACATCGGGAAGTACCGCCTCTCTGGAATGCTGACGCGGTACACGCTCGACAAGGCGGCGTTCGATGTGTCTGTGGAGCGCGGCACGGTGCCCGCTCACCAGCGCGACGGCGCGCTGCGCCAAGTTTGGGCCGGTGGGGAAGTGCACTATCACGCCGCGAATGGACGAGTGCTTGAGTAACGGTGCCGCGCGATCGGAAGGCGAAGGGCGATGTGTCGCGTGATGAGCCTCATCCTCGAGCACAAGCGGCGGCACCATGCGTCGCTGCAGCTCTCACGCAATCCGCCGGCGACGGAAGCACAGATCGATCGTGTCTTTGAGAGCTGTCCGGTGAGGCCGGCCCCGACGTGTCCGGAGGACCTGCGAGCGTTTCTCGCTTGCTGCAACGGTCTGCGCTTCGGAGCGACGTTTGAAACGCAATCGACGGAGGAAATGCTCTGGCTCACGCCGCAACTGCTGACGATTCACGGATGGGGACGGGGGTTTCGATTGCGTGCGCGTGCGCCCCGAGCCACGCCGATCAAGCCCCGTCGTCCACGTCGGCCACGATCCGAATCGAATGGTTCAGACCACGTCGAGCCTTGATGAATGACTGATGGCGATTTACTTGGAACTTGCGACATACGGCGACATCGACCCGGCGCACGAGTCGAGCGCGTACCGGGTGCTTCGATAACTTGATCGTGTGGTTTACCCCTGCCGCCGCTTCGCCTGTGCCGCGACTTCGCTCCCGAAGATCTTCTTCGCGTACGTCACGATCACCTCGGGGTCGAGGGTCTCCGCGTCGGGGCCGATGGGCGCGGTGAGCTGCGGCTCGGCGTCCAAGTCCGGGGGCGGCGCGCCCTCCGGCGGGCCCTCGGCGACATTGAGCTCTTTGCCGTCCTCGGGGTGTTCGCCGTTCCAGACCTCGCCCAGGCGCGTGTAATCAGAGGGGCTGAAGCGGTAGAGGGTGAGGTGCTCGCCCCGGGCCTCGTGCGCCGCCGCCTCCGGGAACTTCTTGTTGTTGATGTCGGGGATGGGGAGGAGCTTGCCGACGGGAACGCCGCTCAGCTTCTCGATCGCCTTGGCGTAGGCGACGATGTGCACGCCGCCCCGGACGAGGAGGAAGCCGACCATGGCCCGCGCCGTGGGGTCGGCGGTCATCTCGTAGACGCGGATCTTGTTCGCCCGCGCGCCGCACTCCAGGAAGAAGTTGTGGAGGAGGTCGAGCTTGAGGTTGCCGCTGGAGAAGACGTTCTGGCCCGTCCAGAAGTTGCCCTGCGAGTCGCCGCAGACGGCCTGCTGCCCCGTCGCGATGTAGTGGTAGGAGTTGCGGTAATCGACCGCGTTCGAGAGCGGGGCCTTGACGGGGTCCTTGCCGCGCTTGGTCGCGCCGTTGAGCATGAGGTTGATGGTGTAGGAGACGAGCTCGACGTGGGCGAACTCTTCGGCGGCGATGTTCGCGACGAGGTCGTAGAAGGGGCGGATCTGCGAGCGGCCCCGCATATTGAAGGACTGGAAGGTGTAGTTCATGAGCGTGGACATCTCGCCGAACTTGCCGCCCAGAAGCTCCTGGACCGCCGCGGCGCCGTTGGGCGAGGGGGAATCGGGGATGGGCAGGTCGGTCATGAGACGGTCCATGCGGAGGATCATGCGGGGGCTCCTTGGGCGCGGTCGCGCGGCAGGGCGAGGTCCCGCGGCGGTTGAAACGGGGGTGAATTCGCCGGCCCCCGCCGAAAGTCACACCTTCGGCGGAGGCGGTGTCGGCGCGACGGAGCATCGAGCGCGGGATACGTTCAGCGTCATGGGTCCTGTGACGCTCGAGGCTTTCGAGGCGTGCTCCATCCCGCGCGAGGCGTGGAACCACCGGGCGCACCTGACGGTCGCGTACCTGCTGCTGCGGGCGTATCCGCCCGATGAAGCGACGCGGCGGATGTGCGAGGGCGTCAAGAAGTACAACGCGGCGCACGGGATCGAGCAGACGCCGACGGGCGGGTATCACGAGACGCTGACGATCGCGTGGATGCGGATCGTGGGGGCGACGATGCGGGCGTACGGCCCGGGCGGGGCGGACGCGGGCGCCGAGCCGACGGTGGAGGCGTTTCTCGACCACCACACGCAGTTGCACAGCCGCGTGCTGCTGCGGTTGTATTACTCGCGCGAGCGGATCATGTCCGCCGAGGCGCGGCGCGGGTGGATGGAGCCGGACCTTGCGCCGTTGCCGAAGGCGCCGTAACGCGATTGCTCAGCGCTTGCGCTTCTTGAAGCGGTCCTTGATGCTCGAGGTGTGCGTCGTGCCGCGGCCGAAGCCGCCGAGCCCGCGCATCGCCTGTGCGGCGGCCATCGGGTCCTCGCTGCGGAGCTGGCTGGTCATCTTCGCGCGCTCCGCGCCGCCCATGCGGGCCATCTCGCGGGTCATCTTGCTGACCATGTCGAACTGCTTGACGAGGCGGCCGACCTCGTCCTCCTTGACGCCCGCGCCGCGGGCGATGCGGCGGCGGCGGGAGAAGGTGATCTCGCCGGGCCTGGAGCGCTCGTGGCGCGTCATCGAGTTGATGATCGCCTCGACGCGGTCGAGTTGCTTGTCCTCGATGTTGACGTCCTTGAGCATCGAGCCGACGCCCGGGAGGAGGCCCAGCAGGTTCTTGAGGGGGCCCATGCGGCGCAGGCTCTTGAGCTGCTTCAGGAAGTCGTCCATCGACATCTCGCCCCGCATCATGCGTTCCTGCAGGGTCTTGGCCTCCTCTTCGGAGACCTCCTGCGAGGCCTTCTCGACGAGGGAGACGACGTCGCCCATGCCGAGGATGCGGCCGGCGGCGCGGTCGGGGTGGAACTCCTCGAGGGCGTCGATCTTCTCGCCGACGCCGACGAACTTGATCGCGGCGCCGGTGACGTGGCGGACGGAGAGGGCCGCGCCGCCGCGTGTGTCGCTGTCGAACTTGCTCAGGATCACGCCGTCCACGGCGAGGCGCTCGTTGAAGGCGCGGGCGCTCGTCACGGCGTCCTGGCCGGTCATCGCGTCCACGACGAGGAAGACGTGGTGGGGGTTGGTCGCGTCCTTGACGCGTGCGACCTCGTTCATCAGCTCGTCGTTGACGTGCAGGCGGCCGGCGGTGTCGATGATGAGCGTGTCGACGCGGGCGGAGCGTGCCGCGGCGAGGGCGCGCTTGGCGACATCGACCGCGACGCCGACGGCCTTGCCGTACGCCGCGACCTTGTCGGGCTCGCCGTAGAACGTGACGGAGGCGGGGCCGCCGGCGTCGGTGTTCACCTGCTGGGTGAGGTTGGCGAGCTGCTCGACGGCGGCGGGGCGCTGGAGGTCGCACGCGGCGAGCATGACGGTGCGTCCGCGCCTGCGGAGGTAGGCGGCGAGCTTGGCGCACGTCGTGGTCTTGCCGGAGCCCTGGAGGCCGCACATGAGGATGACGGTGGGCCCGGGGCTGACGCGGGTGATGAGCGCGTCGGGGTCCACGGGCCGGGGCATGGGGATGGGCAGGCCGGTGCGCTCGTCGGCGGGCGTGACGGCGACGGCGCCGCCGAGAAGCTCGACGAGGCGCTTGTGGACGATGCCGACCATCTGCTGGCCCGGCTCGACGCTCTGGATGACCTTCTGGCCCAGGGCGTCGTCGAGGACGGCCTTGCAGAACTCGTCCACCGCGCCGACGTGGACGTCGGCGTCGAGGAGGGCGGCGCGGACGTCGGCCATGGCGTCGGCGACGTTTTTCTCCGTCAGTTTGTCGTTGCCGGAGAGCTTGCGGACGAGGCCGTTGAAGGTGTCGGTCAGGCGGTCGAACATTGGGAGGAAGTGTAGAGAGAGACGCAGAGACGGAGTGAAGAGAGGGGTTGAGCGAACGAGCGAACGAGGGCAGAGCGGATGGGGATGTGAGCGGGTGGGGAGGTGAAAGGGCTCCAGTTCTGCATCACCTCCTCACTTGTTCACCTCCTCACCTCCCCACGAGCGTTGCTGAAGGCCAGTTGTCGGCGCGGCGCCAAACCCGCACGCGGCGCGCGGCATGAGCCCCTTCTCACCCCGTGCGCCGGTGATGGCTGGTATTTTTGTTGAACGTGAGTCCGCCCCGACCGGGGCACAGGAGACTGCATGGCACAACGCGCCCGGCTTGTGATCGCGGCGAATCGGCTCCCCGTGCAGCGCGTCTCGCGCGGCGGGTCGATCGTCTGGGAGCGCAGCCCCGGCGGGTTGGTGTCGGCGATGGCGCCGATCGTGGAGAAGCGTGGGGCCGCGTGGGTGGGGTGGGACGGCGGCGCCGGGCGCGCCCCGCGGATCATCAAGTCGGGCAAGATGTCCGTGCTCTCCGTGCAGCTGACGAGGACGGAGGTCGACAGGTACTACCAGGGTTTCTGCAACGGCACGCTCTGGCCCCTCTACCACGACGCGATCCAGACGCCGGAGTTCCACCGCGAGTGGTGGCACCCGTACCGCGAGGTGAACATGAAGTTCGCGACGCGCATGGCGCGCGTCGCGGGGCGGGGCGCGCTGGTGTGGGTGCACGACTACCACCTGCAGCTGGTGCCGAAGATGCTGCGGGACCTGCGGCCGGACCTCAAGATCGGGTTCTTCCTGCACATCCCGTTCCCGCCGGAGGAGCTCTTCGCGTGGCTCCCGTGGCGGGCGGCGCTGCTGCGCGGGCTGCTGGGGTGCGACCTCGTGGGGTTCCAGACCGAGGCGAGCGCGACGAACTTCTCGCGGCTTGCGCGGCGGTACACGCCGGCGGAGGGGACGGACCGGGAGCTGACGATCGAGGGGCGCACGGTGCACTGCCGCGCGATGCCGATCTCGATCGACGCGGACGACTTCGACCGGCTGGCGCGCTCGCCGAAGGTGCTGGCGCGGTCGGCGGAGATCCGGTCGAGCCTGGGGGACCGGAAGGTGCTGCTCGCCGTGGACCGGATGGACTACACGAAGGGGATCACGGACCGCCTCAAGGCGTTCGAGGAGCTGCTCAAGGAGAAGCGCCTGTCGGCGGACAACGCGGTGCTGATGCAGATCGCCGTGCCGTCGCGCGAGGAGGCGCTGGGCTACGAGCAGGTGCGCGAGGAGGTCGAGCGCACGGTGGGGCGCATCAACGGGCAGTTCAGCGCGCCGGGCAAGGTGGCGGTGCACTACTTCCGCCGTTCCCTCTCGCGGGAGGAGCTGGTCGCGTACTACCTCGCGGCGGACGTCATGCTGGTGACGCCGCTGCGCGACGGGATGAACCTGGTCGCGAAGGAGTACTGCGCGTGCCGGACGGACCACACCGGCGTGCTGGTGCTGAGCGAGTTCGCGGGCGCCGCGCGCGAGCTGCGGCGGGCGCTGCTGGTCAACCCGCGTGACATCGACGCGTTCATGGCGGCGATCACGCAGGCGCTGCGGATGCGCGAGCGCGAGGAGAAGATGCGGATGTCGATCCTGCGGGCGCAGGTGCGGCGGCACGACGTCTTCGAGTGGGCGAACCAGTTCGTGGAGACGCTCCAGGAGGTCGGCGGGTGAACCCGGCGCTGGCGGACAAAGTCGGTGCGCTGGCGCGCACGCCCGTGCTGCTCGTGGCGAGCGACTTCGACGGCACGCTGGCGGACCTCGCCTCGGAGCCCCGCCTGGCGGCTCCCCTCGGGGAGAGCATGGACGCGATGCGGGCGCTGGCGTCGCTCGCGCACACGCACGTCGCGGTGGTCTCCGGGCGCGGGCTCGACGACCTGCGCCGCGTGAGCGGCCTGACGGACCCGGTGACGCTGGTCGGCAGCCACGGCGCCGAGATGCCGGGCTGGGGCCGGCCCGCGGCCCCGGACCCCGCGCTGCTCGAGGCGCTCGCGGCGACGCTGTCGCCGATCGCGGCGGACACGCCCGGATCGCTCCTGGAGCGCAAGCCCTGGGGCGTCGCGCTCCACTATCGGGGCGCGCCGCTGGCGCTCGGCGCCGCCGCCGTCGAGCGCGCGATGAGCGCCGTCATGACGATCCCGGCGCTGGCGGGCGTGACGGCCCGGCGCGGGAGCATGGTGGTGGAGTTCAACCTGAGCGGCGCGACGAAGGGGGGCGCGCTCGAGGCGCTGCGGCACCGCTCGGGCGCGACCGCGGTCTTCTTCGCGGGCGACGACCCGACGGACGAGGACGGGATGCGCGCCCTGGCGACCAGCGACCTCGGGGTCAAGGTCGGGGAGGGGCCGACCGCCGCGGGCGAACGCGTGGGGACGCCGCGGGAGCTGGCGGCGGTGCTCGCCGAGTTGCTGGCGCGGCGTCGGGCGTGGTTGTCGCAGCGGAACCTTGTGCCGCTCGAGCGCCATTCGGTCCTCTCGGACCAGCGGACGCTGGCGGTCGTCGATCCCGCCGGGTCCGTCGTGTGGCTGTGCGCGCCGCGGGTCGACTCGTCGTCGGTCTTCGCGGCGCTGGTGGGCGGCGAGAACGCGGGGCACTGGTCGGTGACGGCCGGCGGGGCGGGGCCGGCGACGCAGCGCTACGAGCCCGACTCGATGGTGCTGGTCACGGACTTCGGCGGCGTGCGCGTGACCGACTACCTCGATTGCGCCGGCGGGCGCGCGTTCCAGCGTGCCGGCCGCAGCGACCTCGTGCGGGTGCTCGAGGGGCGCGGCGACGCGGTCGTGCGCTTCGCGCCGAGGCTTGACTTCGGACGCTCGCCGACGCGGCTGATCCCGCACGAGCACGGGCTGATCGTGGAGGGCTCGTCCGAGCCGCTCGCGCTCTACGCGCCGGGCATCGCGTGGAGCGTCGCGGACGAGGGGAGGCACCAGACGGCGACGGCGCGCCTGACGCTCGCGGATGCGCCGGTGTTCATGGAGCTCCGCGTCGGGACCGCCGCCCACCGCCCGCCGACGCAGCCGGAGCCCGACCGGCGGCGTGAGAACGTGCGTTTCTGGAGCGGGTGGGCGTCGTCGCTTCGCCTCCCCGCGCTGCACGCGCCGGTCGTCAAGCGCGGCGCCATCATGCTCAAGGCCCTGTGCCACGGGCCGACGGGCGCGATCGTCGCGGCCGCGACCACGAGCCTGCCGGAGCACCTGGGCGGCGTGCGCAACTGGGACTACCGCTTCTGCTGGCCCCGCGACGCCGCGATCGCGGCGGGGGCGCTCGTGCGCCTGGGGAACCACGGGCACGCGCTCAAGCTGCTGGACTGGGTCCTGGGGATCATCGACGCGGCGGAGTCGCCCGACCGGCTGCGGCCGATCTACACGGTCACGGGCCGGCACCTGCCGCCGGAGGCGGACATCTCGCACCTGTGCGGGTACGGGGACAGCAGGCCGGTGCGCATCAGCAACGCCGCGGCGACGCAGGTGCAGCTCGACGTCTTCGGCCCGATCGTGGACCTGATGGCGATGATCGCGGAGCGGGGTGCGCCCCTCTCGCCGGAGCACTGGCGGCTGGCGCAGGCGATGGTGGGCGCGGTCGAGGCGCGCTGGCGCGAGCCCGACCACGGGATCTGGGAGTTCCGCACGGAGCGCCGGCACCACGTGCACTCGAAGGTCATGTGCTGGCACACGGTGCGGCGCGGGCTCGCGATCGAGGAAGCGCTGCACGGGCGGGCGAACCCGGCGTGGGCCGCGCTCGCGGAGGAGATCCGCGCCGACGTGCTCGCGCACGGCTGGTCGCCGGAGCTGCGGTCCTTCCGCGGCGCGTACGGGCGCGAGACGATGGACGCCGCGGCGCTGTGGGTCGGGCTCTCCGGGCTCCTGCCGCCCGACGACGAGCGGGTCGTGGCGACGGTGGACGCGGCGAACGCGCGCCTCCGGCGCGGGCCGACGGTGTACCGGTACTTCGAGGAGGACGGGCTGCCGGGGCCGGAAGGAGGCATGCACATCTGCGCCGGCTGGCTCGCGGAATCGCTCGCGCTCGTCGGCCGCCGCGAGGAGGGGCTCGCGCTGCTCAACGACGTCGTGTCGCTGGTGGGCCCGACGGGCACGGCGACGGAGCAGTTCTGCCCGCGCGACCGCATCGCGCTGGGGAACATCGCGCAGGCGTACACGTACGCGGCGATCATCAACGCGTCGGTGCGGCTGGGGGCGTGATGATCGCGATCCCGGCATTCCGCGCGCGGCGCCACAAATGAAAAACCGGGGCCTCTCGGCCCCGGTCTTGACATGCCATTGAAAGGACTGGCGATTACCAGCCGCTGGTGCCGCGGTCGCGGCCGCCGCCGCCACCACCGCCGCCCCAACCACCACCACCGCCGCCACGGCCGCCGCGGCCACCACCGCCGCCGCCGCCACCGAATCCGCCGCGGCCGCCGCCGCCGCCTTCGCGGGGCTTGGCCTCGTTGACGGTCAGGTCGCGGCCGTCAACGTTCTTGCCGTTGAGGGCGTTGATCGCGGCCTGGCCCTGCTCGGCGCTCTTGAACTCGACGAAACCGAAGCCGCGGGGGCGGCCGGTCTCGCGGTCCGTCACGAGCGATGCGGAGACCACGTCGCCGTGCTGCGCGAAGAGGTCACGGAGCTGCGACTCGGTGGTGTTGTACGAAAGATTCCCGACGTAAAGCTTCATAGCTTTCTTCCTTGCCCGAGAGACGAAACTTGAGATTACCGGTGCTTGGCTCGGGCGTGAGAAGCGTCGGGAGACTGCGAAACTCGACCGACGCGGCCGGGCCCTGACAGTGATCGGAGAACTATACGCGCGCCGACCACCGAAAGTTCGGGGCCCTTGCGGATTCACGGGGTGAGCGCCCGCGGCCGGGGCGGGCCCCTAAAAAGCCCCGAACAAGCACGTCGGGCGGCCGTGCCGCTCGCCGCTCCCCGGCGGGGGCTCGGTCGTACCGTGCCGGGTGCCCCGCGTGCCCGACAAGGTGAGCCTCCCCGCCGCGTTCGCGACGTTTTCGGAGCATTGGTCGCCCCGGATCGCCGCGGATCTGAACGGGCAGCAGGTGAAGCTGGCGAAGTTCAAGGGCGCGTTCGATTGGCATTCGCACGAGCGCGAGGACGAGCTCTTCCTGGTGCACCGCGGCTCGTTCGTGATGGAATTTCGCGAAGGCGACGGGGTGACGCGGGTGCCGGTGGCGCAGGGCGAGATGCTCGTCGTGCCGCGGGGGGTCGAGCACCGGCCCGTTGCGGAGGAGGAGGTCGAGGTGGTCCTCTTCGAGCCCGCGAGCACGGTGAACACGGGGAACGTGCGGAGCGAGCGGACGGTGACGGAGTTGAAGAGGGTCTGAGTCGTATCGCCGGCCGCGATGCCGCAGACACGCCGCCGCTGAGTACGGCGGCGTCGTGGAACAAGGAGTCCGGTTACGGCACGTCTGCTTCAACGAGCAGCGTCAGGAGCGTCAGCGACTCCTGCCAGCCGAGGTAGCACATCTCCGCCGGGATCATGGGCGGGATGTTCTCCTGCACGATCGAGAGCTCCGTCCCGACGGAGACCTTGCGGAACGAGATCGTCATCGTCATCTCGTCCGGCAAGTTCGGGTCGTCGAACTTGTCGTTGTAGCGGAGGAGCTCGCCGGGCTTGACCTCCTTGTACGTGCCGCCGAAGGCGTGCGTCTGGCCGGTGCGGAAGTTGGCGAAGGACATGCGGTACGAGCCGCCCGCGCGGGCGTCGATCGAATGGACCTGCGCGACGAAGCCGTGCGGCGCCATCCACTTGACGAGGGCCGCGGGCTCGACAAAGGCCCGGAAGACGGCCTCGGGCGGGGCCTTGAGGACGCGGTGGAGGCGGACGGAGTTCGGGGAGGTCATGGGGGAGCGTAGACGGTGCGCGCGGCGCTCTGGTTCACGTGGAGCCGTTATCCGCACTGCAGAATCAACCACGCCTTTGAAAAGTCGGCGCGTCGGAGCGAAGCCTCGGGGATCCAGTAGTACAGCGTGCCCATGTCACCCCACATCCAGCCCGGACCATCTTCATCCGTATCGACTTGGAGAAGGAGTCGCCAATCGTGCACACCCGCCTCGAGTTCCGCGCGGCGCGGATCGTCGTGCGCGGATCCGTCGCCGCAGTAGAGGCCGTTGCTCACCAACTGACACTCGCGTTCCATCGGGCCTTGCTGCGGATGCGGATGCCCGAGAAGGTAGTTCCGGGGCTCCTTGGTCAGCAAAGACGCCAACTCTCCGTACGCGTCGCTGTCCGCGAGGTCGCTGTCCGCAGCCCCGTGCTCGCGCAGCCACTCCCAGTTCGGGAGCGTGAGCCCGCTTTCGAACCGGACCCTGCACGCCGCGCGCGGCGTGTCATCGAGGAATCCGCGGTCCGCGGACGGGTCGATTCGATCGACCGGCATCGGCGTCCATACCAGCGGCGCATTCTCGTCCGCGATGTAGTCTACACGCAAGCCGTCGGCATCTTTCGGGTCGAATCCCCACGGCTGCTCGGCGACGTCGTACTAGAAGTACAAAAGGCCCGAGGGGGGCAACAGGCCGTTCGTATCGAACGGAGCGGCGTCCGACAGCCGGATCGTGGCGATGTGAGCGAGGGGAAGGCGCTTGCGGAACGGCCACTCGAATCCGATCGGCAAGTGTGGATCGCCGCCGAGGCGCGAGTCTGACGGGCCCAGGGAGTCCTGATCAACGGGCGTGCGACGCAGCCGCACACAGGGACGGACCAGGTTCATGATCCGCTCTTCTGCGGCCGTCAGGCCGTGTGAGCGGATGAGGTCGCGGAGTTGGTCGATGGTCGTCGTTGCCATGCAAGCCCTCGCGCAACACGCCCTCAGCCGGATTGCAGAATTCTGTTGTGAGGCAGAAGTCCGATCCACCGCGCTTGATTGGCGACTCCAATGTTACCATGATCCGTGCGGAGACCCGGGTGGGAGAACGCCGAGCACTGCGCGACGCTGCGCACCCGGGCGTGCCAGCTTGCGCGCACGAGGTGGGCCGACGCGCTCGAGGTCGCGCGCGGGATCGAGATCCCGTGGTACCGCGCGCAGGCGCTGGCCGGCGTGGCGGAGTCGGCGCCGGAGGAGCGAGTCGATGACGTTCTGACACGCGCGTGCTCCGCCGCGGCGGAGGGGAACGACGCGTACCAGCGCGTCGCGGTGCTCGCATGGGTCATCGAGGCGGCCGCCGCACGGGGCCGGATTGAGTACGCGAAGCGAGTGCTCGCCGATGCGCTGGCGAAGAGCGCTGGCGTGACGCCGCTCCGGTCGAGGGCAACGACGCTGGAGCTGCTGCTCCGCGCCGCGGTCGGGTTGGGTGAGCGTGACGCGCGGGTCGTCGCCGTGGCGTTGCTCGACGCCGCGGCGGAATTGCGGGCGCATTCCGGGAAACGATGGCGGAAGTGGGGCGCGTCGTACCTGAACCGGACGGCGTGCCTGCTCGCGCCGTACCCGGCGCTCGCCCTGTCATTGCTCGAAGCTTGCCTCGGCGAGGAGCGGGCGAAGGCGGTTTTCACGCGCCACACGGCGGCGAGGGTCCATAACCGGTAAGCGCCTGACTGCTCGAACCGGGTGAGAGGGGCCGAAGTACGTCCCGTATGGCCAGGCGCGGGTGCGCGGTGTTTATCGTCGTGTGCGGTTCGGCGGCGGTCGGGATGCTCGCCGGCTGCGTCTTCGGTCAGTGGGCGGGTCGGACGGCCCCGGACTTCTTCGAGCACATCCTCGCGATGCCCGGAGACCCGATCCGGGTCGAGCCGGAGGGGACGGCGCGGTTCCTCGGGTCCGCGGTAGGCGTCGCGCTCGGGGGCGGTCTCGGGGTTTTGGCGGTGCTGGTGGAGGCTTTCTACCGATGGATGGAGACAAGGCGGTCGTGGCCGGCCGGGGCTCGGCCGGGAAGACCGCGCTTCCTGTGGGGGGCCGAACCATGAAGTACACGATCCGTGCCGTGGCCATCGTCTTCGCGACCGCGCTGCTCGGGATGTTCGCGGGCGGGCTCTTCGGGGCGTGGGCCGGACGCAACGCGCCGGAGGTTTTCATCGATCAGCACGGGAACGAGAACGTCACGGTGGTTGTAGATTCGGCGGAGCTGAGGGACTCGCGGTACGAGAACATCGGGCGCGTGCGCGGGGCCGCGGCGGGCACGGTGCTCGGCGGCGGTCTGGGCGTCTTCGCGGTGGCGGTGGGCGTCGTGGGCGCGTGGATCGAGGCGCGGCGGGGGAAGTAGAAGGCGCCGCCGGGACGGTCACCGCCGCATCGCGGCGGTCAGCGCGATGAGCTTCGCTTCGTCGAGCGCGCCGTTCGTCCGTACACCGGAGCACAAGTCGATGCCGAACGGACGCACACGCTCGATCGCGTCCGCGACGTTCGACGGGCCGATCCCGCCGGCGAGAAAGACCGGCCGCGCCGAGCGCTCGGCGATCTCGCGGCTGAGCACCCAGTCGTGCGTGCGTCCCGTGCCGCCGAGCTCGCGGGCGTGCGGGTTGCCCGAGTCGAGGAGGAGCGCATCGACATGGTCCGCCGCGGCGAGCGCGAGGGCGACCGAATCGCGGGCGCGGACGTGGACGACCTGCACGATGCGCACGGCGGGGGCGGCCTTCCGCAGGGCCGCGTAGACGTCGGGCTTGACGGCGTCGTCCACGAGCTGCACGGTGTTGACGCGCGTCCGGCGGACGTGGTCGACGACGGCGTCGGGGCCCACCTCGCACGTGAGCAGAAAGGTCGCGACGGGCGGGCAGACGGTGTCGGCGATGGTCGCGATGAGGTCGTCATCGATCGGCCCGGGCCCGCTGGGCATGCGCGCGACGAGTCCGAGCGCGTCCGCCCCGGCGGCGATCGCGAGCTGCGCCTCATCGACCGAGGCGATGCAGCAGACCTTGAGCCGGATGCGGGCGGGCATCGGGGCAGCGTAGCGGACGCACGGATGAACCCGGCGCCGGCCGCCGGGCGTACGTTCCCGTGGTGGAGCACGAAGCAAAGGCTGATGACGACGCCAAAGTGAAGAAGGCCCGCCGGCTCGGCATCGCCGTCATGGCGTTCGCCGCCGGGCTGTTCGTGTTCGCCGCGGTGTGGAACGCCGGCGCGTTCCAATCGCATTGGAAGCGAAAGAATCCGCTCATCAATCCGATTCGTGTCGTCGCGGTCAAGGATGGTGCGCTGACATTGGAAAGTGGACGCGTGCTCCGACCCGCGGGAATCGTGCGGGCCGTCGACGTGTCCTCGTCCAGCTTTGATCAAGCACTCCGCGTCGCCACGTTCCAGGGTGTGGTCGTGACCCGCGATCTCGGTGATGGGCGGGCGCTGCTGCTCGCGGAACCAAAGTTCTATAACTGGTGTGGCACAAGCCAGCGTGATCTGGGCTGGATGGGGAGTTGTTACCAAATGCCGCTGAGCGAAGCGATGGTGTTCCTGAATTATGCGGTGATCGACGCGGCACAGCAAGGGTTGACCGCACGTGAGCGGTGGCGGATCGAAGGGGCGAGCACGCTGACGCGGTCGTGGGAAGACGGGCCGGTGCCGCTGTCGTCTCGCGGCGACTCGTTCCGATACGAGGCGAGCTCGAGGTACTTCGACCCCGCGCAGTATGACGACGTCCTCGCCGCCGTCTGGCGAGAAGCGCCTGTTGAATAGTGCATCGAAGGCGGTGGGTTAGCAGATTTGAAGCTCACGCCGAGACGTGAGGCCCCTCACCGGCGGCTGCGCCGCCATCTCTCCCCGTGCGAGATGAGGAGGTGAACAGGTGGGGAGGTGAGACGACAGAGACCGGGTGACGCGGTGTGTGACGGCGCGGCGGGTTCATCGCCCCACGCTCGCGCGTGGGGCTCGTTGGCGACGGGTGGGCGGTGGCAGGCGGGACGCCTGCCCCACATTCCCCGTGTCTCCCGCTCTCCCTCTCCCCGTGTCCAGAACGCGAGAGGCCGCTGGTGCCCGGCGGGACGCCGGGCCTACTCCAGACAATTCACGCCGCGTCGCGTTGCTTCTGACGCTGCGTGTGGTCGGCCCAGCGCGGAGGGCGGACGCCGCTGGGGGCGCCGGGCGCTTCCATCCAGTCCTCGGCGCTGTTGAGCGTCATCTCCATCGGCATCGTCTTGCGGTAGCCGAGGAGCCGGATCACCTCGAGCACGTCCGTCCACGTCGGGAACGCGCAGGTGTTGGCTTTCTTGAACGCGTCGATCGCCATCAGGAAGAGGAATTGCTCCTTCGTGAGGTTGCCCTCTTCCGCGGAGCGGGAGAAGTCCGACAGCCTGCGGCCCGGGCCGCGGCGGCGCTCGAAGCCGGCGGCGTCGAAGGGGTTCTTCGCGTCGTTGATAGCGCGGCGGTCGAGCCCGAGCCGGCGGTCGACGACGCCCGGGAACGCCTGCTCACCGGGGCGGGCCGGGGCGGCCGGTGTAGAGGCCGAGTGGCCGACGCCCGCGCCGTCGTCGAAGGGAAAGCGGTCGTTCCTGGTCGCGTTCTTGTCGGGCATGGGCGGGGCGTCTCCGGGAGGGCCCCGACGTCCCTACCCGGGACGATCAGAGCTCCTCGTCGTCGTCATCACCATCATCGTCACCCTCGAAGTCGTCGTCGAGGTCGTCCTCGTCGTCGTCGAGGAAGTCCTCGTCCTCCTCGAACTCATCCTCACCCTCTTCGGCAAAGCCCTCGCCCTCGTCCTCGCCGAAAACGCCGTCACCTTCCTCATCTTCGTCATCGTCGTCATCGTCGTACCCGACGGGCATGGCGGCGGGGGCGGCCAGCCAGGCGTCGTCGCCGGCCCAGCGCGGGGCGGCGTGGGGCCCGTGCGCATTCTCGGCGAGGAGGGCTCGGCCGGGCGCGGGCGTGTTCAGCAGTTCAGCGGCGGTCGTCATGTCGCACCTTCCTCGTCCTTCGGGCACGCGCCGGCACGAGCCGGCGCGCCGCGATTCGCACGCGGCGCTCTCCTGTTGCACGCCGGGGGCGAAATACCCCGGCCACGCGCCGCCGAACGTAGGCAGGCACATGCGCCGGGAAAAGTCCCCCGCCGCGACCTCCCCGCGCCCGCGACGGACGGACGGCGAGACGTACACTGCCGCCCGCCGCGCCGGACGCGCGACCGATCCCACGCATGAACCCTTCCACACCGGACGTTTCATTCGAGCCGCTGGCGCTCTTCGCGGCGTGCGTCCTGCCGGGGCTCGGCCACGCGGCGCGCGGCGAGCGGGCCCGGGGGTTGGCGATCGGCGTGGGCGTGCTCGGGCTCTTCGCGGGCGGGGTGCTCATCGGCGGCATCGACGTCGTGGACCGGCGCGAGGACGGCGTGTGGTTTCTCGGCCAGGCGCTCGTGGGGCCTGTCGCGATCGCGACGGACTACGTCCACCAGTCGCGCTTCAAGGTCTACGACGACCGGCTGCGGCGCTACCGCAGCGCGTACCCCGGGGAGCTGCGCGACCCCAACAGCGCTCCGGAACCCGGCAAGGCCGTGCCCTCGGGCCAGGCCGGCACGCGCACGGGCCTGCAGAAGCCGAACGTCAAGTCCGTCGGCAAGGTGAACGAGCTGGGCACGCTCTTCACCGCGCTCGCCGGCATGCTGAACCTCATCGCGATCATCGACGCGGGATTCCCGACGCGCCGGCGCGAGATCGCGTCCTCGCCGACGCCGACGCTCAAGCCCGCGGGCGCCGGGGGTGGCGCGTGACGTTCCTCGCGTACCGGCCGTTCATCGATCCGCTCGGCGTGCACGCCTCGTGGTACCTGCTCCTCGTGCCGTGCGCGATCCTCGTCGCGTTCACGTACAAGGCCGTCCGCGTCCCCGACCTGCGGCGTTTGGCGCGGGACACCGCGGTGATGGCCATGCAGATCATCGTCGGGATGGTCGCGCTTGGCGCCGCGGCGTACCTCTTCATCGAGGTGGTGCTGCCGCGTCTGGTGCGGTAGGCCGTACGCTCGCGCATGCGATACCGCGAGGTTGGCCGCACCGGCGTCAAGGTCTCGGAGGTCGGCTTCGGCTGCTGGACGCTGGGCGGGCCGAACTGGTCGAGCGCGAACGGCCAGCCCATCGGCTGGGCGGACGTGAACGAAACCGACGTGCTCGCGGGGATCAGGGCGGGCCTCGACGCGGGCGTCAACCACTGGGACAACGCGGACGTCTACGGCAACGGGCGCGCGGAGCGCACGCTCGGCGCCGCGCTCAAGAAGCTGGGCGCGAGCCGCGACCGGCAGGTGATCGCGACCAAGGTGGGGCACTTCAAGGGCACGGCGCCGCACGGCTACGACCCGGCGCACATCCGGAACCAATGCGATCAGAGTCTGCGCAACCTCGGCGTCGATTACATCGACATCTATTACTTCCACCACGCGGCGTTCGTCGGGCAGGGGTACGACGGCGGGTCCAAGGACTATCTGCACGAGGCCGCCGGGGTGATGCGTGACCTGGTGGAGGCGGGCAAGGTGCGCGCCGTGGGCCAGAGCGGCTACGGCGAGGACGACTTCGAGCGCGTGGTCCCGGTCGTGAAGCCGGACGTCCTGCAGGCGAAGGCCAACCTGCGATTCGACGGCTCTCTCCGGCCCGGGTCGCGCATGCAGCGGTTGATGGACGCGCACGGCTGCTCGTTTGTCGCGTTTGGTCCCTTGGACCAGGGCATCCTGCTCGACAAGTTCGACCCCGACAGGCCGCCGGCGTGGGAGCAGGGGGACTACCGCGCGAGCCGCAAGGACTTCAACCCGCGGACGCTGCGCGAGGTGCGCGACAAGCTCGCGCTCGTGAAAGAACGCTTCGGGCCCGCCGCGGACCCGACGCGGCTGCTCTCGTCGGTCGCGCAGCGCTGGGTTCTCGCGCACCGGAACGTTTGCTCCACGATCCCCGGCTTCCGCGACGCGAAGCAGGCGGGCATGAACGTCGCCGCGGCGGAAGACCCGCCGCTGAGCGAAGCGGATGTGGCGTGGCTGCGGCGGCTGTTCCACGGCGACGCCGCCTAGGCCCCTGCAACACGGCGTGTACCGTTCGCCGCGTGGCCGAACCGGCGACCCTCGAAATCCCGCGCACGGCACCGGCGCTCCGGGCGTCGATGCCGGCGCTTCTGTGCCTGCTGGCGGGCCTGCTCGCCCTGCCGGTCTTGGCGGGGACGGGGTTCACCGGGTTCGCGGGCGTGCTGCTCCGGGGCGTCGGCGCGGCGGCGCTGGCCGGTGTCTACCTCGCGTCGGCGGCTGGGCTCGGCGCGCTCTTCCTGCCGCGGCTCCTCGTCGGGAAGCGCTCGCTGACGCTTGAGACGGGCGCGGGCCTGGCCGTCACACTGACGGCGACGCACCTGCTCGGATGGGCGGGCCTGCTCGGCGGGTCGACCGGAACGATGGTGGCGTGGGCGGCGCTCGTCCCGGGGTTGGTGGGATTCGGGATGCGCGTGCGGCCTGCGGGGGCGGCGGTGTTTCTCCGGTCGCCGTGGGCGCTGCCGGGTGTTGCCGCGTGCGGGCTTCTCCTCGCGGCGGCGACGATGACACCGGGATTCGTCTGGCGCGGCGAGTTCGGCGGGTTCGACGCCCTCTCGTACCACCTCACGCTGCCGCAAGAGTGGATGCGAAGCGGCGCGGTGCGGCCTTTCGAGCACAACGTCTACTCGTTCCTGCCGAGTTATCTGGAGGCGGCGTTCCTGCACGTCGCGCAGCTCGGCGCGCCCGGCGCGGACGGGATGCTCGCGGGGGACGGGCTCGGGCTGCGCAGCGCCCAGATGCTGCACGCGATGGTCGGCGTGTGCGCGGCGCTGGCGACGGGGCGGGTCGGCACGCTCGTCGCGGAGCGGATGGCCCCGGCGTGGCCCGGCGCGGGGCCGCTTGCGTTCTCGCTGTCCGCGCTCACGCCGTGGGCGGTGGTGGCGGGATCGCTCGCGTACAACGAGATGGCGCTGGTGCTCATGCTCGCGGCGTGCGGGCGGGCATTGTTCATGGACATGACACCGGCGCACCGGTGGGCGCTGTGCGCGATCCTCGTCGGCGCGGCGTGCGCGGCGAAACCGACGGCGCTCTTTATGGTCGGAGGGCCTGTGGCGGTCGGGTTGCTCGCCGTCACCGCGAAGCGGGAGTGGCTGCGCGGTGCCGTGATCGGCGCGCTCATCGGCGCGCTCATGCTCGCGCCCTGGATGGTGCGGAACTGGCTCGCGAGCGGGAACCCGGTCTTTCCGTTCGCGGCGAAGATCTTCGCGAACGCGTCCGGCGGCACGGGCCACTGGACGGCCGAGCAGGTGTCGCGGTACGCCGCGGCGCACAAGTTCACCGGTTCATGGTCGGACCGGTTGCGGCTGGCCGTGATACCGGATACCGCCGACCCGATGGGCGTGTCGTGGCGGGGCGTAACGAACCCGCAGTGGGGACTGTTGCTCTGCGCCGCGGTCGCGCTCGCCGTTCTTCTCCCGGTGTGGACGCGGCGGCGCGAGCGCCCGGCGCGGGCGGTGGTCGGAGTGCTCGCGGCCGGCCTCCTCGCGCAGCTCGTCGCGTGGCTCGCGTTCACGCACATCCAGTCGCGGTTCCTGCTCCCAACGCTGCCGACCGCGTGCGTCCTCGTGGCGCTCGCCGCCGCGGCGATGGCGCCGAGACTCGCCTTCGCGAAGGCTATCGCGGGGACGGCGGCCGCCGCCCAGATGCTCGCGCTCGTGCTGACGGTCGCGAGAGAACCGTCGCAGGTCGTCGCGGCCGGGCTCATCGTTCCGGTCGGAGCGCTCACCAAGCCGGGCGGCGCTCCCGCCGAGCAGCAGTCGCCCGAGCACGTCGTGAACACCGTGGTCACGGACGCGAAGACCCTCCTGCTCATCGGTCACTCGACGCCGCTCTACTTCACGGGCCCCGTGCGCTGGGCAACGGCGTGGGACGAGAGCGCGCTCGCCGCGGCGCTCGGCGACGGGAGCGACGCCTTCGGCGCGTCGAGGCGCCTGCGCGACGCGGGCATCGAGCACGTCTTCGTGAACTTCCCGGAGCTGGATCGGCTCTCGCGCTCGGGCTTCCTCGACCCGCGCCTCGCGCCGGAGCGCGTCGCGCGGTGGACGTCGGACGCGACGGCGATGGAGCGCGGCTGGCGGGAGCGGGGGTGGTTCCTGGTGCGCCCGCTGACGCGCGAGGAGCGCGAGGCGCTGCAACGCGGCGGGGGTTAGGTAAGCGGATTTCAGCACAGAGGCAAGAGAAGATGAGACCGCTGAGAAGAAATGACCTGGCTTTCGAAGACTCGGATGCCAGCGTCTCTCGCATTCACGTCTCCAAGCTAGGTCTTTCTCTTCTTCCTCCTCGTCTTCTGTGTCTCTGTGCTGAAATCTTCTACCCGGTGCCCCGGATCAATTGCGGTCGTGTCGTACCGCTCAGGACCCGATCAAGCGGTCCGCCGCGGCCGGGGGCTTCGACGCAGATCAACCCCGCCATATGTTTGGGTCCGCCAGAGAGTGTGAAAAGCGCGGGGTCGAGGCCCAGGGCCAGGGCGCCGTTGACCGTCGCCATCTTGAGGAGCGTGGATGCGCTCGTCCCGTCACGCCCGAGGAGGAACCGCGCCTCGTCGAGCGTCGAGAGACGTGCCTCGAACCCCGCGGCGGTTCCGTCGGTGATGTTGATCACCGAGTCCGTGCCGAGGCAGACGTTGATCCCGGCGCGCAGCATGTCGCGGTAGCGGTGGGGGCCGAAGGACTCGTGGTTGAGGAAGTACGCGCTGCTGCGGGGGCAATAGGCGACGCTCGCGCCGCTCGCGGCGATCGTCGCGAGACCGGCGTCGTCGCAGTCGTTGACGTGCGCGAGGAGCATCGGTTGCGTTCCACGCCGGAGCACCGGGCGCATGTGCTCGATCGGATCGAGCCCGCGCCCGATGCTGCGCGCGGTCGTGTCGTTCCACAGGCCCAGCCGGTCGTGGAAGTCGCGGAACGGCCCTGCCCCTCGCCCGATGAACTCGCGCTCCTCCGCGTTCTCGGCGAGGTGCGTGCACACGGGCGACTCGGTCATCGCGAGCGCGCGTTCGAAGGCGTGAGCGCTCACGGTGTACGGCGCGTGGGGCGAGACGCCCAGGCGCACGCGCTCGCCGCGCCACGCTCGCCATTCCGGGGAACCAATCACCAACCCCAACGCCGCGAGGTTGCGCTCCTCGCCGTTCCCGATCGCGAAGAACTCGACGTACGACACGCCGAGAAGGCCTGTCGCGTCCAGCGCTCGGGACGCCGCAAGGCTGGGCGCGCCCTCGACGACGCCCGCGATATCGCCCACCGCGACGACGCCGCCCGCGCGGGAAAGCTCCGCGCCGCGCCGGACGCTCGCCGCGATCGATGCCTCGTTTTTCAGCCGGTTGGGGAGCACGTTCGCGACGAAGCCCATGAAGCCGCGCGCGGGCTCATACTCCTTTGGTCCGATGTGCGTGAGATCGAGGTGCGTGTGCGCGTTGACGAGGGCGGGCAGGAGCACGCAGCCGCTCCGATCGACGCGCCGCGCTCCCGCCGCCGCCCCGTCAACCTCCCGCGGCGAGCCGCACGCGCGGAGGCGCAGTGATCCTGAAGCGGTACCCTCGACGATGACGGACGCGGGCGCGATGAGCGTCCCGACGCCGTCCGCCGCGGCGTCGGCATCAATCCGGACCCGCTCACCGGGGTGCAAAAGCGACAGGTCTTCCACGCAAAACCAGCGTACGGACGCGGAAATGGCCTGTCGCGGCCGATTCCGCGCACAAACTGCGCCACCCGGTCGCGCGGGGCGGGTACGATGGGCCGATGGCCACGGATGCCCGTGTGCGACCCGTGCGGCTCGGACGCCGCCGACGCGCAAAGCGGTGGGGCGCGGCCAAGGGAGCAGGGACATGCAGGCAGCGTGGAAGTCGATCGTTCTGGGTGCGGGGGCGCTGGTCGTTTCGTGCGGGCTGACGGGTTGCATCAGCCAGGGCGAGTACGACCGCCTCTACGAGGCCAATCAGTCCGCGGAGAACCGCGCGGCGGAGCTGAAGCGCGAGCGCGACGAGGCTCGCATCGCCCTCGACCAGCTGCGCTCCAGCATGGGCAAGGGCGAGGGGACGCTCGCCGACCTGCAGCGCCGCAACGCGGAACTGCAGGCGCAGCTCGATCGCGCCCTGTCCGACTACAACTCGATGCAGGGCAAACTGGGCCAGCTCTCCTTCGGCCCGCTCGACGCCGAGACGAGCAACCGCCTCGACCAGCTCGCGGCGCAGTACCCGAATCTGCTCTCCTTCGACAGCGCTCGCGGCATGCTCCGCGTCTCGAGCGACCTGACCTTTGATTCCGGCAGCGCCGTGGTCCGCGACACCGCAAAGCAGGGCCTGCAGGCGCTCTCCGACGTGCTCAAGAGCGGCGCGGCCACGCAGTACGAGATCATCGTCGAGGGCCACACGGACAGCCAGCGCATCGCGAACCCGACGACGGCGCGCGAGCACAAGACCAACCGCCACCTCTCGGCGCACCGCGCCATCGCGGTGATCGACGTGCTCGGCTCGATGGGTGTGCCCAACGACCGGATGATGGCCGCGGGGTGGGGCGAGTTCCGCCCGGCGGTGCAGAACACCGCCAACGGCAATACGCCTCAGAACCGGCGCGTGGAGATCTACCTCGCCAAGCTCGCCGATCCGGGCATGCCGGGGGAGACGGCCGAGGTCGTGCCGGACGGGTCGAAGTAAAGAGGACCCTGACGTTTATGGGAAGCCCCGGGTGGATGCCCGGGGCTTTCTTCATTTGCGGCGTCCGCTCCTCGTGATTCGTGATCCGTGGGGCGCCTTGACGCATCCGGTACACTGAGCGCCGAGGTGCAGCGTGGGCGGACCTGGCGACGAGACCGTGACCGACGCCCTCGCCTCGCTCGAGCGGGGCGAGGCGGGCGCGCGCGAGCGCCTGATGGCTCTGGTCTACGACGAGCTCCGCGCCCTCGCCCGCGCCCGCATGGCCGAGGAATCGCCCGGCGCGACCCTCGAGCCCACGGCCCTCGTCCACGAGGCGTACCTGAGGCTCGTCGGGGAGCGTGCGCCGTGGCGCAGCCGGGGGCAGTTCTTCGGGGCCGCGTCTCTCGCGATGCGCCGCATTCTTGTGGATCGCGCCCGGGCCCGCGCCGCGCAGAAGCGGGGCGGCGACCGCGACCGCGTCACCGTCGCGGACTTCGAGGCCGATCCGGCGGCGGGCGGGGTTGATATCGTCGCCCTCGACGACGCCCTCACACGCCTTGGGGCGATGGACGCGCGTCTCGCGGAGGTCGTGCAGCTCCGCTTCTTCGCGGGCCTGAGCGTCGAGCAGACGGCCGAGGCGCTGGGGTCGTCCGAGCGCACGGTCAAACGCGACTGGAGCTTCGCCCGAGCGTGGCTGCACAAGGAACTGGCCGCGGGCGCGGGGCGGGTCGGGGCATGACCGCCGACCGGCTCGCGGCGCTGCGAGACCTCTTCGAACGCTGCGAGGGCCTTCCCCGCGCCGCGCGGGGCGCGTTCGTCGATCGCGAGTGCCCGCCGGAGCTGCGCGACGAGCTCCTCGTCCTGCTGGCCTCCCACGAGACCGCCGGCGGCTTTCTCTCGACACCGGCGGGCAACGCGGGCGTGTTCGCCTGGCACGCCGCGACATCGGCCGACGGGCTCATCGGTGCTCGACTGGGCGCCTTCGAGGTCTTGGAGGAAGTCGGGAGCGGCGGCATGGGCGCCGTCTACCGCGCGAGGCAGGCGAACCCCGGGCGCGACGTCGCGCTCAAGGTCATGCGCGCCGGCCTTTCATCGCCCGCGCTCCTGCGCCGCTTCGAGCACGAGGCCGCGGCCCTCGCACGCCTCCGACACCCCGCGATCGCGCAGATCTACGAGGCCGGTTCCGCCCGCGCCCCCGACGGCCGCGACGTCCCGTACTTCGCGATGGAGTTCGTCCGCGGCCGGACCCTCACCAAGTTCGCCGAGGAGCACCGCCCGCCGCTCCGCGCCCGTCTCGACCTCTTCGCCCGGGTGTGCGACGGCGTGCAGCACGCCCACCAGAAAGGCGTCGTGCACCGCGACCTCAAGCCCGCGAACATTCTTGTGGAAGTCGACGCCGCCGGCGCGCCGCAGCCCCGCATCCTCGACTTCGGCGTCGCGCGTCTCACCGACGCGGACGTCGGCGCGGCGACGATGCTCACCAGCGCCGGGCAGATCGTCGGCACCGTGCCCTACATGGCGCCCGAGCAGGTGCGGGGCGACACCGACGAGATCGACCAGCGCACCGACGTCTACGCCCTGGGGGTGATTCTCTTCGAGCTGGTCGCGGGCCGCCTGCCGTACGACGTGCGCGGCAAGCCGATCACGCACGCCGCGGCGGTCATCGCGGGCGAGGAACCGACCCGCCTCTCCCGCGCCGCGCCCGGCGTCGGCGCCGACCTCGACACGATCGTCCGCAAGGCGCTCGAGAAGGATCCCGACCGGCGTTACGCGTCCGCGGCGGAGCTCGGCGCGGACGTCCGGCGGTTCCTCGATGATCTCCCCATCGCCGCCCGCCCGCCGACAACGATCTACCAGGCGCGCAAGTTTGCGCGGCGAAACCGGGCGCTGACCGCCGCGCTCGCCGCCTCGTTCGTGCTGCTCGCGGCCGGCGTCGTCGGCACCGGCGTCGGCCTCGTCCGCGCGCGCGACGGGGAGCGCGAGGCGCGCGCGGCCCAGGCGTCCGCCGAGCGTGTCGTCGAGTTTCTCGAGACGATGCTCCTCTCCGCCGATCCCGAGGTGGCGCGCCGCCGTGACGTCACGGTGCGCGACGTGCTCGACACCGCCGCCGCGGGCGCCGCGGAGGCCTTCGCCGACGACCCCCGCGTGGGTCTCCGCACGCAGACGACGCTGGCACGCTCGTACCTCGGCGTCAACGTGCGCGACAAGGCGCGAGAGCACGCCGACGCCGCGCTCGCGCTGGCGGGGCGTGTCTACGGCGAGGGATCGCTCGAGCACGCCCGCGCGCTGCTCGTCGTCGCGCGCGTGGACCGGGCCGACGGCCGCGCCGCCGAGGCCGCGGAGAAGGTCGAGCGGGCGATCGCGGTCTTCGAGCGCGGGCTGGGGCCCGATCACGCCGAAACCGCCGAGGCCCGCTGGCAGCACGCAAGCACGATCTCGCTCCTCGGGAAGATCACCGACGCCGCGGCGGAATTGCGCGCCGCGAGCGCGGTGCTCGTCGCGAACAGGAGCCCCCGGGCGCCGGCGTGCCTCGCCGACCTTGCGCTCAACCTTGTCCGCAGCCACAAGCCCGAGAACGTGGCCGAGGCCCGCTCCATCCTCGAGAACGCCCTCGCGACCGCGCGCGCGGCGGCACCCCCCGACCGCGGCGCGATCGCCGACCTGCTGATCACGCTCGCGGACGCGCAGCGCCGTCAACGGGATTACGCCCGGGCCGAGGCGTCGGTGCGCGAGGCGATCACCATCCGCGCCGGGTTCCTCCCCGCGGACCACCCGCGCATGCTCGGCGCGCGGCGGGCGCTTCTGTCTACGCTCCGCCAGAGCGGCAAGACCGGCGACGCGCTCGCTCTGGGCGAGCGACTCGTCGCCGACACGGCGGCGGCTTTCGACCCGAACCATCCGTCCGTCGGCGACATCCTCGGCGAGGTCGCCCGGTGCCACGAGGACCTCGGCGACTACGCGGCGGCGCGCGACGTGATGGCGCGCATACTCCGCATCGCCGACGCGAGCGGCCAACCCGTCCTCCGCAGCCTCGCCCTCAACGGCCTGGCCCAGTGCAACCAGGCGCTCGGCGATCACGGCGCGGCCCTCGGGTACATCGACCTCATCATCGCCGACATCCGCGCCTCGAGGAACCCGGCCGTCCGCATCGGCCCGTACCTCACGCAACGCGGCGAGTCGCTCCTCGCGCTCGGCCGTGACCCGGAGGCCCTCGCGGCGCTGGAGGAAGCCGAATCCGTTCTTCGGGAGGTCGGCCCGGAGGCGAGCATCCGCGCCCTCAACTTTCTGCACCTCGGCGAGCACCGGCTGCGTGCCGGCTCGCACGCGGAAGCGGAGGCGTTCCTGCGCCGGGCGCTTGAAGTCGCGACGAAGAACGCCGATCCCGACAGCCGCGCCGTCTGCCGCCGCGTGCGGGACGCCCTCGCCAGGCGCCTGGCGGAGACCGGCCGGGCCGGGGAGGCCGCGGCGTTGCCCTCCTGCGGCTGACCTCGTTCCGCCCACGCCGCTCGAAAAATACCGGATTCGTGGCCTTTCCTCCCGGCCGTTCCCGCGTGAGCGGTGACACCACGTTATTGACGCGCGTCGGTCGCCCGGCCTGTGCCGGGCGAGGCGGCGCCGTCGGGGAGGCTCGAATGGCAATCGGGATGAGGTACGCGGGGCGATCGGTGATGGGCGCGCGGTCCGCCGCGGCGCTGGCGATCGCGGCGGGGACGATCGTGGGGGCGAGCGGGGTCGCCCACGGCGCGATCCTGAACTGGACCAATGCCGCCGGCGGGTCCGCCGGCACGGCGGGGAACTGGAGCCCGGCGCAGGTGCCGGCGGCCGCGGACACGCTGGTCTTCAACACCACCGCCGGCGTGCAGAGCTACGGCGTGACGTTCGCGGCGGCCACGCCGGCGAGCACGGCGATGACGTTCAACCAGGACAACGTGACGCTCACGATGTCCGCGCCGCACACGACGAGCGGGGCGCTGAGCGTCGGCGTGAACAGCGGGGAGGCGCCGGGCGTGACGCTGACGACGGGTCTCTGGAACGTCGGCGGCGCCGTGACGATCGGCCAGAACACCGGCAGCGCGGGCACGCTCAACGTGAACGATGACGACGCGGACCTTGCCGTCACCGGCGCCGCGTCCGACATGACCGTCGGCTCCAACGGCAACGGCACGCTCGCGATCACCGCGGGCGGCCTCGTCGTTGTTCCGGACCAGTTCCTTCTCGGGAGCGGCAGCACCTCTGTCGCGGGCCTCACCGTCAGCGGCGCGACCAGCACGCTCCCGCTCGTGCGCTCGACGCTGCAAGTCAACGGCGCTTCGCAGTCAAGGTTCGGCGCCGGGGGCGACGCCACGGTGAGCATCGCGAACGGCGGGCTCGCCGACTTCGCCGGCGACCTCGTCGTCTCGAACGGCTCGGCGTCCACGTCCGCGGTCACCATCGCCGGCTTCGGCGGCGTCATCCCGACGCGCGCGAAGCTCGACGTCGCGGGTGATCTTCTCCTCGGCCGCAACACCGGCGGCGCCGCGGCCGGCGCCGCGACGATGAACGTCAACGCCGGCGGCGATCTCGTGGTGGGCGGAACGCTCTTCGTCGCGGGCGACCCCGACGGCGGGACGGCGGTCCTGCACACCGAGGTTGATGCGAACGTCGATGCCGGGAGCATCGAGATCGGAACGGGCGCGACGCTCGACCTGGACGACGGCACGATCGATATCAACGGCGGGACGTTCGCCAACACCACCGGCGCGTTCCTCGCGATCCCCGGCGGCGCGGGGAACCCCGTGGTCACGATGCGGAGCGGCGCGTCGGGGACGCTGCCGAGCTTCAGCGGCAACTCCCTCCGCCTGGGCTCGGGCGCCGGCGCGAACGCCGTCGACTTCGACGTGCGGACGGGCTCGGACCTCACGTGCGCCGCGAACCTGTTCCTCGGGGACGGGACCGACGACATCGGGCGGATGACCGTGAACGGGGTCGGCTCGACGCTCACCGTGACCACGAGCAACCTCGTCGTGGGCTTCACGGGCCAGGGCCGTCTCGAGGCCGAACTCGGCGGCGCGGTCACCGCGGCCGTGCTGGAGGTCGGCATGCTGCCGGGGTCCGACGGATTCGTCCTCGTCGAAAGCCCCGGTTCGGTGCTCTCGGTCTTTCGCTTCGACGTCGGCGGGTCCGGCAGCAACGCCGGCGGGAGCGGCCGGCTGTCCGTCAGCGCCGGCGGGACGATGAACGTGACAGGATCGTTCCCGTGCGTCATCTGGCCGGGCGGCGTGCTCGAGGTCGCGCAGACCGGCGCCAATCTGAACGCGCTCAACGCGACCCTCGACGTACGCGGCGAACTCGAGGTGGAGGACGGCGGCCTCCTGAACGCCGCTCAGATCATCGTCAGGAACGGCGGTTCGCTGTCCGGCCCCACCAACATCGCCGGCGCCGCGACGATCAACGCCCGCACGCGCATCGAGAGCGGCGGGACGCTCGAGCTGGTGAGCGGCGATCTCACGGTCGGATCGGTCTCCGCGTCGGACGGCTTCAACGCCCAGGTCGGGAGCACCGTCTCCGTGGGCGCGCACACCCTGACGCTTCACGATCAGAACTTGGCCACGGTGGACTCCGTGACGATCAACGGCGGGCGGATCGTTGCCCCCAATGGACTCGAAATCGTCCCCAACGGCGACCTCGTCGGCACCGGCACGATCGACGGCATTATCGCCTTCATTGCCGGCGGCGGCACCGTCACGGCGACCGGGACCGACGGCATCACGATCAACGGCCGGTTGAGCAACCCTTTCGGGGGTTGCGGCGGCACGAAGTTCACGTTCACGAACGGCGATCCCATCAGCGGCTGGGCCGGCGCCGGCGCAATCAACGCCCGCGTCGAATTCCGTGTGGGAACGCAGGTCATCGCGGTTGCAAACATGACGATGGGCAATAGCTCCATGACCGACGGCGTGATCTTCGAGACCGCCACGCAGATGCACCTGAACTCTCACGCCATCACGCTCCTCGACAGCAACAGCGTCGTCGCGGCCGCGTTGACCGACATGGACGGCGGCACGCTGTCGAGCGTGAACGGCCTCCACATCAACCCCGGTGCGGTTCTCAGGGGTCACGGAACGATCAACTGCCCCTCGGGTGTGCTGAATCTGAACGGCCCGGGAACCATCGACCCCGACGACCGTAGCGGCGCCGACGGGCCGTACGACGGGGTGGGCGGGTTCAGCGTGAATGGCGGCTTCGCGATGGCCCCGACGTCCACCTACCTCTTCGAGACCGCCGGCTACAACAGCGAGTTCCAGCAGCAGTGCGACGTGATCGACGTGAACGGCCACGCGAGCCTCAACGGCACGCTCAACGTCTCGTTCATCCTCGGCTACACGCCCAGTCTTTGCGACGAGTTCACGGTCATGCGGTACGACAGCCGCAGCGGCGTCTTCGCGAACGTCAATCTCCCGCCCGGCGTGACAGGCGGCGTGCGGTACGAGGCGACGCGGGCCGTCCTGTTCTTCAACTCCGTCGGGTGCGACGGCATCGACTTCAACAACGACGGCCTGTTCCCGGACAACCAGGACCTCGAGGACTTCCTCTCGGTCTTCGGGGGCGGTAACTGCGGGAACGCGGGCGTTCCCTGCTCGGACGACATCGACTTCAACAACGATTGTCTCTTCCCCGACAACGCGGACATCGAGGCGTACTTCAACGTCTTCGGCGGCGGGACCTGCTGAACCTCGCGGCGGGCGCCGCTCGAGACCCCCTCCGGGCCGGAAGACGGAAACGTCCCCGGCCCGGATTCTCGTTCGTGCCAGTTAACGCCCGTTTGTCTCGGCGGCGAGGCGCGCGAGACGCCGCAGCTCGTCGAACGCGCGCAGCGGCGTCAGTTCCTCGATCTTCACCTCGCGCAGCGCGTCGAGCGCCGGGTGGGGCACGAACTGCGTGAAGAGCGCCAGCTGCCCGTCGTCGCGCCCGGGGATCGCCGCCGTCTCCGCGCGGCGCTTGCCTTTCTCCTCCGGCTCCGCGCCCGCCGCGTGGTGCACCGCGAGGCTCTTGAGGACTGCGCCCGCGCGATCGACGACACCCCGCGGTATCCCGGCCAGCCGGGCCACGTGCAGGCCGTAGCTCTGGTCCGTCCGCCCCGGCAGGATGCGGTGCAGGAAGACGATCTGCGCGTGGTCGTCCCCCGCGGGCCACTCGCGCACCGCCACGTGCAGGTTCCGCACCCTGCCGGGCATGCGCTCCTCGAGGTCCGTCAGCTCGTGGTAGTGCGTCGCGAAGAGCGTGCGGGGCGGCTCCTTTGCGCCGGCAAGGTGTTCGACGATCGCCCACGCCAGGCTCAGCCCGTCCAGCGTGCTTGTGCCGCGGCCGACCTCGTCCAGCACGACCAGCGACCGCCCGCCCGCGTGGTGCAGGATGTTCGCCGTCTCCACCATCTCCACCATGAACGTCGACTGCCCCGCATGCAGCGCGTCGTCCGCGCCGATGCGCGTGAAGACGCGGTCCGTGACGCCGACCGTCGCCGACGCCGCGGGCACGCAGCACCCCGCGTGCGCGAGGATGGTGAGCAGCGCGACCATGCGGATGTACGTGCTCTTGCCCGCCATGTTGGGGCCGGTGATGAGCGCGAGCGCCGCGCTATCGCCGCCCAAACCGCAGTCGTTGGGCACGCACTGGCCGCCCAGCGTCTCGTCGAGCACCGGGTGCCGCCCCTGCTCGATCGCCAGCACCGGCTCCTCCGCGATCCGGGGCATGGTCCAGCCGCGCGACTGCGACTTGTCCGCGAAGGCGAGCAGCACGTCCAGCTCCGCGAGCGCGTCCGCCAGCGCGCCGATCGGCTCGACGCACGCGATCCCCGCGTCGCAGAGCGCACCGAAGAGCTCCTTCTCGCGCTCCAGCGCCCGCGCCTGCGCCGTCGTCACCTTCCGCTCGAAGTCGCTCAGTTCCGGCGTCGTGAACCGCTCCGCGCTGCGCAGCGTCTGCGTGCGCTTGAGCTCGGGCGGCGCCGTCCGCGCCTGCGCCGCCGGCAGCTCGATGTAGTACCCGGCGACCTTGTTGTACGCGACGCGCAGGCTCTGGAGCTTGTGCTCCTCGATCAACCGCGCCTGGTACGCGGAGAGCCACGCGCCCGCGTCGCGCTCCAACAGCCGCGCCTCGTCCAGCCGCTCGTCCACGCCGTCGCGGATGACGCCACCGTCGCGCAGGTGCGGCGGCGGGTCATCGACGACGTGCGCCGCGATGCGCTCCGGCAGGTCCTTGATGCAATCGAGAGCCGCGCACAGCCGCGTGCGCACGGCGCTCAGCGCCGGCGTGCCCGCGACGTGCGCCGCCACGGCCCGCGCCGCCACCACGCTCCGCGCGAGCGCGACGAGATCTCGGGGCGTCGCCCGCGCCAGCGCCACGCGCCCGCCGATGCGCGCGAGGTCCTGGATCGGCGCCAGCGCCTCGCCCAGGCGCTGCGCCAGCGCCCGGTCTTCCTTCAGGAGCCCCACGCCCGCCTGCCGCGATTCGATCGCCGCGCGGTCGCGCAGCGGCCGGCAGATCCACTCCCGCAGCAGCCGTCTGCCCATCGGCGTCCGCGCCGAGCCCTTCCCCGCCCCCGCGAGGGCGAAGACGCCGAGCAGCGTCCCGTCCGTCGCCGCGCCCTGCGGTGCGCCGACCGGCTCGCGCAGCGTGCGCTCCACCTCCAGCGACCGCAGGCTCACCGTGTCGATCACCAGGAACGCGCCCGCGGCGTCCCGCCGGGGCGGGCGCAGGTGCGCCAGCGTCCCGCGGCGGACCGCCAAGCCCTGCGCCGCGAACTCGCGCGACTCCTCCTCGCCCGCCGTCTGCGTCTCCTGCAGGTAGCGCACGAGCGCGCCGGCGGGGCCCACCAGCGCGTCGTCGTCGCGCAGCCCGAAGCCCGCGAGCGTGGCAACCTTGAAGACGCCGCGCAGCGCTTCGAGCGACTCGGCCGGGCGGAAGTGCCACCCCGGGCGGGCCACCGGCCCCGCGCCGATCGCGGCGCACGCACGCGCGACGGCATCCGGCGCCTTGCCCGTGTTGTCGTCGGCGTAGAGCACCTCGCGCACGCGTCGGCGCGCCAGCTCGTCCGCGAGCGCGTCGGGCGCGCAGTCTGTCAGTAGGAAGTCACCGGTGGACGCATCCGCGACGGCGATCAAACACCGCTGCGCCGCGATCGCCACCGCGCCCACGCACACGGCCGCGTCGCTCTCGAGGAGGCTCTCGTCTACCAGTGTGCCCGGTGTGATCACGCGCGTCACCGCGCGGGGCACGATCCCCTTCGCCGCGGAGGCGTCGATCAACTGCTCGCAGACGGCGACGCGGAACCCGCGGGCGGTGAGCCGCCGCAGGTACGTCTCCAGCTGGTGGTGGGGGACGCCCGCCATCGGCACGCCGGCGGTCCGCTGCGTGAGCGTGAGGCCGATGGCCTTGCTCACCTGCACCGCGTCGTCGTCGAACATCTCGTAGAAGTCGCCGATGCGGAAAAGGAGAACGCACCCCGGGTACCGCTTCTTGAACCGCGCGTACTGCTGCATCGCGGGCGTTTCACGCGGGTCGGAGGGCATGAGGGGGGATTATTGCGGTGTGGCGGACCGTACCATTCCCCATGGCCGTCCCCGCGCCCGCAGGCCAACTCGCAGAGCCCCGGTACATCGGCCTGCGCATGACCGCCGACCAGTACCTCGCCCTCGACGACGACGGCTTCCGCTACAACCTCGTGAACGGGATCGTCATCATGTCGCCACGCCCTTCGTACGGCCACCAGGACGTCGCGTCGTACCTCACGCTCGTCATGCGCCGCCACGCCGCTGAGCGCAAGCTCGGCAAGGTCATCGCCGAGGTGGACATCCGCTTCGCATCCGACCTTGTGTACGCGCCCGATATTGTTTTCTACGCCGCGTCGCGCGTGCCCCCCAAGGGCCGTCCGATCGATACGCCCCCGGACATGATCGTGGAGGTGCTGTCGCCGTCGAACCGGCCTTTCGACCTGACCACGAAGCGCGAGGACTACGAGCGCTTCGGCGTGCGCGAGTACTGGGCGATCGATCCCGACACGCTCGCGGTGCACTGCTGGCGGCTCGAGGCCGGCAAGTTCGTCTCGGCGCCGGTCTCAGGCGAGAGCGTCCCGAGCGCGGTGCTCACGGGTTTCGTCCTCGACCTCGCTGACCTTCGACGCGCGACGGCGTAAGCCGCTGTTCTCACCGCGCAACAACAAACCACCCGTCGAGCGAATTGGAACCCTGCGCTTCGCTGTTGTCCCAATCGCGCCACAGCTCGAACGGCCCCGACCACGAGTCGGGAAGTCCAAGCGCGAGCTTGAGCGTGCCGCCGGGATAACTCGTGACGTGCGTGACGCGGAACGTGCCGTACCAGCCCGGCTTCCACGTTGACGGCGGCGTCTTCGCCAGCGCGATGAACTCCGACCGCGCGTGCGCCCAGCGCGCACGGAAGACCAGTCCGCAACTCCAGTTGAGGTGCAGTACGAGCAACACGAGCGGGAACACAAGCCACTGCGCGCTCGGCCGGCCGCGCTGACGCCGCCAAGCGATGGCCATCCGCGCGGCGATGAAGGCCGCGGCAAAGAGTGCCATCACGACCACCGACATCTTCACAAAGTACTCCGGCCAGGCGTCGAATAGATCGAGAGAGTCGCGCGGCGGGTAGGTGAAGGGGAAGTACACGACGCCGGCGGCCGCGACGTACGCGGCCGTCAGCCACCGCGGCGGCTTGAGACGCATGAGATCATGGGCCCATGGGATCGCATGCGGCCCGTACGTCTCGCAGTAAGCGGGATCAAACGGGCGTCCGCACTCCGGGCAAACGCCGGCCGGCAACCCGGCGAGCGAATAACGACAACCAAGACACTGCGCCATGTCCGGTGCGGTCGGGATGAGGGCGCCCGTTGCGCTCACGTCGGGTTCCAATGGATCCCCCAGCCGTTCCCGAACTCCTGCCTCGGGCCGCCGTTGTCGATGCGTCCGATGGTGCTCGAGTCATAGAACAGGTGTGCGGGGCCCTGACCGTACCAGTCGGGGAATCCTAACTCCAGCCATGCCGATCCGTCGTCGCTCGGCCGGATATCGGTGACGTAGAACGTTCCGTACCACCCGGTCTCCCAGCGGGACGGCGGTGTTTTTGCGAGCGCTTCGAAGTTGTCCTTCGCAAAGTACCAGCGCGCCCGCCAAAGCCAGCCGCGCTCCCATGTGACCGACCATCCGAAGAAGAGCAGCGGTAGCAGGAGCCACCGAAGACGCGCTGACACTCCGGTACCGGCGAGAAGCGTCCAGACACGCGCGGTGACAAAGACGATCGCGACAAGAGCGATGAGGACCCAGGACGCCATTCTCCACACGGATCCGACGCCGGAGGTCAGGTCGTCGCAGTACCCATTCGGTGATGCATTCGGAACGATGAGCGCGGCGCTCAGCACGAAGTAGCCCACGAAGATCGACCACGACGGCTGCCACGCGAGCACACGGTGCGGCCCGACGAGCCGCCGCGGCCCGTACGTCTTGCGGCGAGCCGGATCAAATGCCTTTCCGCATTCTGGACACACACCGGCCGCTAACCCGGTCAGCGGGTAACGGCAGCCCAGGCATATGGGCTGGACGGTCATGCCGCGCCTTTCCGGCGCGTGCGCCATCGCGTCACTTCGAGGTCCACTGGATCCACCATCCGTCGTCTAGATTCCATTGGTGCCCGCCGTGGTCAACCGGGAGCCTTCCGTTCGGTACGAAAGAGAAGCTCGCCGGACCGCGGCTGTACAAGTCCGGAAAACCGAGCTCGAGATCGACCGTTCCGTTCGGCTGCTTCACGACCTTCTCGACGTAGAAGCTGCCGTACCAGCCCGGCTTCCACGTCGAAGGGCTGCGCTTCGACAGCGCGAGGAAAGCGGGCTGGGCGCGCAGCCAACGTGTGTGCCACACCAGGCTGCTCTTCCACGTCGCGAAGCCTGCCACCGCGATGAAGACAACGACGAACCAACGCGGGCTCATCCGAGCCGGATCCTCGTTCAGCGCACAGGCGAGCCAGAGCAGGAGCAAGGTCGGCAGCGCGATGCCCGCGATGAAGGCGGTGGTCGCCAGCCACACGACCGGTCCGCCCGATGCGCCGCGCAGCGTCGAGTCAGGGGAAGCATGCAGCCCCAGCGTCGCCAGTGTGAACAGCAGGTAGACTGAGACCAGCCACCACGGCGGTTTCCACCGCAGAACGCGGGCTGCCTTCTGGAGGATCCGCGGCCCGTAGGTCTTCCGGTCGGCGGGATCAAACGCCCGCCCGCACTCCGGGCACGCGTTCGCAGCGACGCCCGCGAGCGGGTAGTCGCAGCCGAGGCACGTCATGGGCGCCGGACCATCCGCCATCACGTGTTGTCCCACAGCAGCCACCAGTCGTCGCCGATCCCCGCGCTGCACGGCGAGCCTGACGGCGCGGCGACGCCGCGTTCAAGCCACCCAGCGCCGTCGGAATACCACTCCGACCCCGACAGGCCGAACGTCACGGTTCCATCGGTTGCGATGTGTGCCGAGCGCACATGAAACGTCCCGTACCACGCCGGGAGCGTCAATGACTCGCCGCGCTCGAGCGCCGCGGCAGCGGCCTCAAAGTCATCCTTCGCGAACGCCCACCGTGCGTGGAAGATGGTTCCATTGATCAGTAGCGTCATGTACGTCCCGACAAGCAACGGGAAGACGAGCCACGACCATCGTCTTGGCGGAATCTCTTCACGGTTGAACTGCATCACGCGCCGCGTGATCCACATCGC
Organism: Phycisphaerales bacterium; assembly: GCA_035628115.1. Lineage (GTDB taxonomy): Bacteria > Planctomycetota > Phycisphaerae > Phycisphaerales > UBA1924 > BJHL01. The sequence continues at coordinate 42,585 of DASPKL010000029.1, forward strand.
TCCGAACAAGACCGCCCACACGGGAACCGCCAACCCGATGAGCACCATGTCGAACAATGTCCAGTAGTCATCGCGTTGGCCTGTCGGCGACGACGCGACGAGCAGGCTCCCCGCCAATACGAGCGCGGCGGTCCAATGCAGCCACCGCGGCGGAGAGAGTCTCGCGAGCACGCGCCACGGAACAGACGGCCTTGGCCCGTATGTCCTCGGATCACCCGGATCGAACCTTCGCCCGCACTCCGGACAAACGCCCGCCGGCAAGCCCCGGAGGGCGTACCCGCACGTCAGGCAGATGGGCGGCGTCGCCGGCACCGCCACAGCATACCAGACCGTGCAAGACGCCCGGGTTGACCCGGGCCCGGGAATGACCGATATCTCACGGCGGGGAACGCGCGGCCCGCCCGTACGATCCCGCCCCCCGAAGGAGCGTCCATGAAAGGCATCATCCTCGCCGGCGGTCTGGGCACGCGCCTCCGCCCCCTGACCCTCGTCACCAACAAGCACCTCCTGCCGGTCTACGACCGGCCCATGATCTACTTCCCCATCGAGTGCCTCGTGAACGCGGGGATCAACGAGGTCATGGTCGTGACGGGCGGCGAACACGCCGGGGACTTCCTGAAGCTCCTCAAGAACGGCAAGCACCTGGGCCTCCGCCACCTCGCGTACGCCTACCAGGAGGGCGAGGGCGGCATCGCCGACGCGCTCAAGCTCGCCGAGGACTTCGCCGACGGCGAGAAGATCTGCGTCGTCCTGGGCGACAACATCATCGAAGGCAGCATCCGCAAGGCCGCGGCGGACTTCTTCACGCAGCGCAGCGGCGCCAAGATCATCCTCAAGGAAGTCCCCGACCCGCAGCGCTTCGGCGTCGTGGAGTGGGACGGGGATGCGTCACGGAAGAAGATCAAGCGCCTCATCGAGAAGCCCAAGGACCCGCCGAGCAACATGGCGGTGACGGGCTTCTACTTCTACGACGCCGACGTCTTCACCGTCTGCAAGGACCTCAAGCCCAGCGCCCGGGGCGAGCTCGAGATCACCGACGTGAACAACTACTACCTCCAGCGCGGCGACCTCACCTGCGACGTGCTCGAGGGATGGTGGACGGACGCCGGGACCTTCGAGAGCCTCCACCGCGCGAGCAAGTACGTCGCCGAGAGCGGCGCGAACCACCTGGAGCTGAGCGCGAGCGGGCTGTTCGCGGCGGGCAAAGCATGAGCAGGTGAACAGGTGAAGAGGTGAGCAGGTAAAGAGGTGAGCTGGTGGGGCAGCAGATCCGAACACACCGGGATCTCGATGTTTGGAAACGGGCGTTCTCCGCGTCCATGGAGTTGTTTGAACTCTCGAAGGAATTTCCGCGGCAAGAGACGTATTCCCTGACCGATGAGATGCGGCGGTCATCGCGCTCCGTGACAACTTGCATCGCTGAAGCGTGGCGGAAACGTCGGTACGAGGCGGCGTTTGTCAGCAAGTTGAACGACGCCGAAGCCGAAGCCGCCGAGACACAAGACTGGATCGACTACGCCGTGAAGTGTGGCTACTTAGAGCGAACCGCCGCGGTGCGGTTGTTTAAGGAGTACGACGCCATCCTCGCGACGCTGGTCGGTATGATCACGCACGCTGATAAGTGGGTTTTCCCGATCTCTGCAAAGCTCGCGCGACAGCGCTCCGGGTAATCCTTACCTGTTCACCTCTTCACCTGCTCACCTGTTCATCCCATGAAACCCACCGCTCCCAAAGCCTGGCATAACGCCGACCTCCCCGCCGCGTGGAACGCCGCGAAGGACGGCCGCGAGCCCATCTTCGTCCCCGCGACGCACTTCACCGATGACCGCGGCTGGTCGCTCATGAACCAGATGCAGGGCGTCATGAGCCCGCAGGGGCAGATCAACTTCAGCGTGCAGTACCCGGGCGTGATCAAGGCGTGGCACCGGCACCGCCTGCAGACGGACTTCTGGATGTGCCTCGTCGGGCATATCAAGGTCGGCGTCCACCGCGAGGACGACGGCGCGTCGTGGCTGCTCGTCACCGGCGAGAAGCGCCCGGGCGTCGTGGTCATCCCGCCACCCCTGTGGCACGGCGCGGCGACAGTCGGCGATGCTCCGGCCGGCCTTCTCTATTACGTCACGCACGCGTACGACCCCAAGAGCCCGGACGAGGACCGCCGCGCCCACGACAGCATCGACGGCTTCCCGTGGGGCGTGCGGCACGGCTGAGCGCCCGTACAGACGGACATTTCGCGCACCGCTTGCGCCGTGATTTCGAGACGCGCGCCCGTTGTTCGTGCACGCCGACGCGGCTGCCGCCGATGGCTCAGGCATGAGAATCGACACCGCCGCCACGGCCACGCAGCCCCGCATCACCACGACCACCGCGACACAGGTAGAGCCGCAGCCGGTGCCGAGCACGCCGACGCCCGCGCCGGGGACACCGGCGCAGGAGTCGTGCCGCTGCGACTGTTTCGAGCGCAGCCACCGCGAAGAGAGCAACGGCCGCTACGGCGGCTGGTCGTCGCGTCGCGAGCGCCTCGCGTCGAAGTTCGCCGCCCGCTCCGAGCGCCTCGCCACGCGCGCCGATGAGTTCAAGGAGTCGGACCCGGAGCGCTACCACAAGCTGATGGCCAAGTCCGCGAGGGCGATGAAACTCGCGACGAAGTTCGGGTACGTGAAGCCGCAGGAGCAGACGCCGCCGACGGAGCCGGCTCCCGTCCCGGCTCCGACGCCGCCAGCAGCGCAGCCCGCGCCGACACCCTCACCGACGACGCCCACGACGCTCGACGTCGAGGCCTGACCGGCGCACGCCACCGAACGCCGGACATTCTGCATCCTCGGACCACCGATCGCCGCCGGCGGTCGGTGTTTTTCTTTCTCCGCGTCGCTCCGCGTCCTCCGCGTTCAATTCCTCGATCTTCGTATCATCTCGACCCGCTCGCACGGGATATGGAGCAAGCAATGAAGCCTTTCGCGCTCTTCGCCGCCGCGGCGTGCCTCGTCAGCACCCTCGCCCCCGCCCAGGAACTCAGGCACGAGCACTACACGCTCCCCAACGGCCTGCACGTGATCCTGCACGAGGACCACGCGAGCCCGCGCGTCGCCGTCAACCTCTGGTATCGGGTCGGCGCTCGCAACGAGCCGCCGGGGCGGAGCGGCTTCGCGCACCTCTTCGAGCACCTCATGTTCATGGGCACGAAGCGCGTGCCGGACAACCAGTTCGACGTGCTCATGGAGACGGGCGGCGGCGCGAATAACGCCAGCACAAGCCTGGACCGCACGAACTACTTCTCCTCGGGCCCGTCCTCGCTGCTCCCGACGCTCCTGTGGCTCGACGCCGACCGCCTCGAGGACATGGGCCTGACGATGACGCAGGAGAAGCTCGACGTCCAGCGCGGCGTCGTGCGCAACGAGCGCCGCCAGGTGATCGAGGAAGCGCCGTACGTGAAGGCGTACGAGGCGAGCTACCAGCTCCTCTACCCGCAGGGCCATCCCTATCACAACGGCGTCATGGGCACGCACCGGGACCTCGAGGCCGCGACCGTCCAGGATGTCAAGGACTTCTTCGCGACCTTCTACGTGCCGGACAACTGCTCGCTCGTGGTCGCGGGAGACTTCGACCCGGCGACCGTCAAGCCGATGATCGAGGGCCTCTTCGGCTCCCTCCCGCGCGGGAACGTCGCGCCGCAGGCGGCTCCCTCGACGCCGCGGCTCGACAAGACGATCCGCGTCACGAGCCTCGACAAGGTCCAGCTTCCCAAGGTCGCGTTCGCGTACCACTCGCCCGGGCAGATGGGCGACGGCGACGCCGAGATGGACATCCTGGGCCGCGTCCTCAGCGACGGCGAGAACAGCCGGCTCTACGAGCGGCTTGTTGTCCGCGAGCAGCTCGCGGCGGAGGTCTCCGCGTTCCAGGACGCGTCGGCGCTCGGCTCGGTCTTCCGCGTCGAGGTCCTCGCTCTGCCGGACGCCGACCTCTCGCGCGTCGAGGCCGTGATGGACGAGGAGCTCACGCGGCTCGTGCGCGAGGGGCCGACGAGCGAGGAGCTTTCGCAGCGGCAGAACGTGATCGAGATGACGCTCCTCTCGTCGCTTCAGGGGCTCGAGGCCCGCGCCGACCGGCTGAACCAGTACCTGTACTTCTGGGGCACGCCCAACGGGCTCGCGCGCGACCTCGCCCGCTACCGCAACGCGACGGTCGCGTCGTGCAAGGCGTGGGCCGCCGCGGTCTTGCGGCCGGACGCACGCCTCGTGCAGCGCGTGCTGCCCGAGGAGCCGACGCGCAGCGCCAACGGGCGCGACGCGCGGCCCGCGGACTTCGCGGCCAAGGCCTTCAACCCGCCCGCGCCCACAACCTGTACGCTCGCCAACGGCGCGAAAGCGCTCGTCTTTCCGCGCACCGGGCTGCCGCTCGTGAGCGTCGAGATCCTCTTCCAGCCCGGCACCGCGCTCGACGGCCCGGAGGAGGCGGGGCGCAGCGCGCTCCTCGCCGAAATGCTCTCGCAGGGGACGGTGAACCGCACCGCCTCGGAGTTCGCGCAGGCGATGCAGGCGGCGGGCGCGACCTTCGGCGCCGACAACACGCAGGAGACCTTCCGCGTGAGTATCGAGTCTCTCAAGCGCGGTCTGCCGACGGCGCTCGGCCTCGCGGCGGAGGCGATCGCGACGCCGCGCATGGCGCCGGAGGACTTCGACCGCGTGAAGTCGCTCCAGATCGAGAGCCTGCGGCAGGCCGACGAAGAGCCGCGCATCGCCGCGGCGAAGGCCGCGATGCGCATGCTCCTCTCGGAGACGAACCCGTACGGCACGCCCGCGGCGGGCGTTCCCGAGACGATCGACGCGCTCACGCTCGACTCGCTCCGCGCAGCCATGGCGGCGATCATCCGCCCCGAGCAAATGACAATCGCGATCGCCGGCGACGTCACCGAGGCCGAGGCCCGTCAGATTCTCGATGCGACGCTCGGGCGATGGAGCGCGAACGCCCCGGCGCCGACGCCCCGCGCCGCGAGCTTTGAAGTGCCGGACGCGGGGCCGGGTCTGCGCGTGGGCCTCGTGGAGCGCCCGGGCGCGGTGCAGACGATGATCATGTTCGCGGGCCCCGGCGTCGCGTTGCGCGACGACTCGCGCGTGCAGCGGCGCATGCTCAACACGGTGCTCGGCGGCAGCTTCACGAGCCGCCTCAACCAGAACCTGCGCGAGAAGAACAAGTTTACGTACGGCGCGCGGTCGGCCTTCCCGATGCACCCGTCCACCGGCGTCTTCACCGCCGCGAGCTCGGTCGAGTCGGGCGTCACCGGCGCCGCGCTCCGCGAGTTCGTGGGCGAGCTGCGGCGCATCGCCTCCGGCGACATCAGCGCCGACGAGGCCTTCAAGGCTCGCAGCATCACGCTCGACGCCATCGGCGAATCCCTCTCGACGGTCTCGGGGATCTCGTCGCTCGCGATCGACCTAACGGCCGGCGGCCTGCCTTGGGGGAGCGTGGGTGCGGATATCAGCGCCGTGCAGTCGCTCGACGCCGCGGCGCTCAACCGCCTCGCGCCGCAGGCGATCGATCCTTCGAAGTGCGTGCTCGTGCTCGTCGGCGACAGCGAGACGATCAAGGAGCAGTACGGCCAGGTGAAGGGCGAGCTAAACCTGCCGGACCTGATCATGATCGACTCGCTGGCGCGGCCGGCGAAGTGAGAACACAGAGCAAGACAGAGGGAAGAGGAGCAAGACAGAGACGAGGACTTGATTGAAAAGTGGAAGCACACTCGGGCGCCCCTTCTGAACTCGGTTCTTTCTCTTCTCTGTTTTCCTCCTCTTCTCTCCGTCTATCTCTGTGTTCCCGCGTAGCCTCCCGCATGAGACAGTTGGCTCTTGCGGTCGTTGCCGGTGTGTTGGTGGCGTCGGGATCGGTGTGTGCGGCGGCGCAGGATCGGGCTGCGTCGGGAGTCAAGGCCCCGGCGCTCAACCCGGCGCTGCTTGCGATCCTCGACGAGCACGTGGCGTGGAGCGACCGCGAAGACCCGATCGGCGCGAGCAAGCGTGGCATCGACGACTACGCGGACAAGCTGCGCGACGAGAGCGTCGCGGCGAGCGAGCGACGGCTGGCGGAGATTACGGACCGCCGCGCTCGCCTGCGCGCGCTCGATCGCGCCCGGTTCACGGAGGACGATGCGCTCAACGCCGACCTGCTGGACTATGAGTTGACGCTCACGATCGACGGGGCGAAGTTCCACCCCGAGCAGTTGCAGATAGACGCGCTCGACGGCCCGCACACGCACCTGCCGCAGTTGGGCCAGACCACGCCCCTGCGCACGCGCAGGCAGCGCGAGGGGTACGTGGCGCGTCTCGAGGCGATCCCCGCGTACCTGCAGGGGATCACCGAGCAGTTGCGGGCCGGGGTCGCCGCGGGGCGCGTGCCGCCGAAGGTCGTGATGGGCCGCGTCGCGGGGCAGTTGCAGGAGCAGGCAACGCCCGACATCTTCGCGGACCCCACGAAGAGCCCGTTCTATGCGCCCTTTCTGAGCAGCCCGCAGGACGACGAACTCGCGATGCGGGCGCGCGAGGCGATCCGCGAGAAAGTCCTGCCCGCCTTCGACACCTTCGCCAACTTCATCGCCGACGAGTACGTGCCCCGGTGCCGCGAGAGCGTGGGGATCTCCGAGGGCATCGACGGCCCCGCGGCGTACGACTACGCCCTGCGGCGGCACACGACGACGCCGCTGACGGCGAGCGAAGTGCACCAGATCGGTCTGCGCGAGGTCGCGGCCCTCAAGGTGGAGATGATCGCCACAATCCGTGAGACGGACTTCGGCGACAACAAGCGCTTCGCGAGCGACGAGGCGATGTTCGGCGCGTTCGTCGCGATGCTGCGCGAGGACCCGCGTTTCTCGTGGGACGACCCGGCGCGGATGATGACCGACTACCGCGAGATCGCCAAGCGCATCGACCCCGAGCTGCCGCGGTTGTTCGGCACGCTCCCGCGGAACACGTACGGGGTGCGGGAGATCCCGCGCTTCGCGGCCAAGACGAGCCCCGCGGCGTACTACTACAACGGCTCGGTGCGAAGCGGCCAGCCGGGCTACTTCATGGTCAACACGACGAACATGCGCCAGCGCACGAAGGCGAGCGCGATCTCGCTCACGATCCACGAGGCCGTCCCGGGGCACCACTTCCAGATCTCGCTGGCGGACGAACTCGCCGAGACGAACGGGCAGCACCCGTTCCGGACGCTGCTCGGGTACACGGCCTTCGTCGAGGGGTGGGGGCTCTACAGCGAGCGGCTGGGCCTGGAGATGGCGGGCGGCGAGATCGGCAACGCGATGGATCCCGCCGGCCTGCGCCCCGAACAGCGCGGGCTGTACGTCGATCCGTACGACAACTTCGGGCGTCTGTCCGACGAGGTCTGGCGCGCGTGCCGGCTCGTGGTGGACACGGGGATGCACTCGATGAACTGGACGCGCGACCGGTCGATCCAGTACCTGCGCGCGAACTCGGCGATCACCGAGCACGACACCGTGAGCGAGACGGACCGCTACATCGGCTGGCCGGGGCAGGCGTGCGCGTACAAGATCGGGCAGCTCAAGATCCTGGAGCTGCGCCGGCGCGCGATGGAGAACCTCGGGGAGCACTTCGACGTGCGCCGCTTCCACGACGCCGTGCTGCTCGGCGGCGCCCTGCCGCTGCCGGTGCTGGAGTCGCGGATCGAGCGGTGGATCGAGTCCGAGCAGGCGCGATCGGGGCGTTAGGAGTTCGACTTCAGCACAGAGACACAGAGAAGATGAGATTGATGAGAGCAAACTGACCGGCTTGAAGAGACGGACGCCCAACGCGGCCTGATCCGCGTCTTCAAACCAGGTCTTTTCTTCTCTTCTTGCTCATCTTCTCTGTGTCTCTGTGCTGAACTCTTCTACCTTCGCCCCCGCGCTACTTCCGATCGACCATGTAGTTCGACGACTCCTTCGTGATCAGGATGTCGTGCGGGTGGTTCTCGATCACCGTCGCGCCCGAAACACGGATGAACCGCGCGTCCGAGCGCAGCTCGGCGATGCTCCTGCAGCCGCAGTAGCCCATCGCGCTGCGCAGGCCGCCGACCATCTGGTAGACGACCTCCGCGAGCGAGCCGCGGTAGGGCACGAGCCCCTCGACGCCCTCGGGGACGAACTTCTGCGCCGGTTTGCCGTCGCGCCCGACCTTGTCGGCCTGGCGGTAGCGGTCGGCGCTGCCGGCGTTCATGGCCCCCTCGCTCCCCATGCCGCGGTAGCTCTTGTACCGCCGGCCCTGGTGGATCACCATCTCGCCCGGCGATTCGTCGAGGCCCGCGAAGAGCGAGCCCATCATGACGCACGAGGCGCCCGCGGCGAGCGCCTTGGGGATGTCGCCGCTGTGGCGGATGCCGCCGTCGGCGATGACCGGCGCGTCGCTGCCGATCGCGGCGAGCCCCGCGACGGCGTTCATGATCGCGGTGATCTGCGGCACGCCGACGCCGGTGACGACGCGGGTGGTGCAGATGCTGCCGGGCCCGATGCCGACCTTGACCGCGTCGGCCCCGGCGTTCACCAAATCTTGCGCCGCCTCGCCGGTGGCGATGTTGCCCGCGATCACCTGCACGCCGGCGCGCTGCACCGCCGGCATCTGCTTGACGGTCTTCACCGTGCGGAGCACGTTCTCGCTGTGGCCGTGGGCGGTGTCGACAACGAGGAAGTCGACCTCGGCGCTCAGGAGGGCCTCGACGCGGTCGTACTGATCGACGCCCACCGCGGCGCCGCAGCGCAGGCGGCCCCGCGCGTCGCGGCACGCGCGGGGGAATTGGCTCAAGCGCTCGATGTCGCGCATCGTGATGAGCCCCGCGAGGCGGCCCTCGGCCGTCACGAGCAGGAGCTTCTCGACCTTGTTGCGGTTGAGGATGAGCTCGGCCTGCTCGAGCGTCGTGCCCGCGGGCGCGGTGACCAGGCCGTCGCGCGTCATCACCTCGCCGACGGTGATCGAGTTGTCCTCGACGAACTTGAGGTCGCGCCGCGTGATGATCCCCAGCACGGCCCCCTTGCCGCGGAGGTTGGTCGAGCCGTCCTCCGTCACCGGGAATCCGCTGACGTTGTGCTGGCGCATCAGCTCCTTGGCGCGTTGCACGGTATCGGCGGGCCCGAGGGTGATCGGGTCCGCGATCACGCCGTTGGCGGAGCGCTTCACCTTCGCGACCTCGCGCGCCTGGCTCTCCACGGGGAGGTTCTTGTGGATGATCCCGACGCCCCCCTCCTGCGCCAGCGCGATGGCCAGGGCCGATTCCGTCACCGTGTCCATCGGCGCGGACAGGAGCGGGATGTTGAGGCGGATCGTCCGCGTGAGGCTCGCCGAGGTGTCGGCCTCCGCGGGCATGACGCCGCTGCGGCGCGGCAGGAGGAGCACGTCGTCGAACGTGATGCCGTCCGCGATGATCTTGCCGAACGGGTTGATCGTGGCCTGCACGCCGCGGGACGCCGCCGGCGATTCCGAGGTGGTCACCATGAAATAGCGTAAGGGGCCTCCTCCGCACGCGTCGGTCGGCGGCCGGGGCCGGGGCGCCCAAGCCCAGAAACCCGCAGAGCTTGCGGCCGCGGACGGGGCGCCGGCCCCGGGCCGGCGAACAGCCCGGGGTGCCTGTTCACGTGGGGTTCCGCACGCTCTTTCTCCGATATCGTGCTGCTCGGTAATGGATACCGGTGACGGGCAAACCGCGGGAAGACCCGGCGCGGACGAAGCGCGGCGGGAGCTGCGCGCCCTCGCGGCGGCCGCGGCGGGCGGCGACACGGCGGCGTTCGCGCAGCTCGAGGACCGTCTGCGCCCCGCGCTCCGGCGGCTCTTCGTCGAGCGCAGCGGCGGGAAGCGCGCGGACCTGGCGGACGACCTGGCGCAGCGATCTCTCGTGGGGTTGTGGGGGGCGCTGAGGGCCGGGCGCTACGACCCGGCGCGGGCGCAGATCACCACGTTCGCGTACGCGATCGCCCAGAAGGTGTGGCTGCAGCACCTGCGGGCGGCGGGGCGGCGCGACGCGGCGATGGAGCGCTACACGCGCCTGATCGGCGCGCCGTCGGAGGCGGCCTCGTTCGACCGCGAGCACGCGGCGCTCCTCGACGCCGTGCGGCGCGCGCTCGACACACCGGGTGAGTTGCCCGACCTGACGGACGACGAGCGCTGGTTGCTGCGCAGCTGGGCCCTGGGCGAGAGCGACCGCACGCTCGCGGCGAAGCTCGGGATCGCGGCGAGCAACGTCAACGTGCGCAAGCAGCGTGCGTACGCGAAGGTGCGGGCGTACCTGGAGCGGCTCGGATTCGGGGGTGGGTAGCTGAATCGGCAAGTGACAAAGCGGCAGACAAGAAGGTTCGGTGACCTTCTTATCTGCCGCTCTTTCGCTTTGCCTCTTTGCCGTTTTTCTTCAGCACCCCGCCCCGCCGAAGACGGCGAAGAGGGCGAAGATGTCCGCGTTGTCCGGGAACAGCCCGTCGTTGTTGAAGTCGATGTCCGTGTTGCACGGCGGTGCGCCCGCCGGCTGACCCGAGCAATTGCCGCCGCCGAAGACGCTCAGGAAGTCCGTGAGGTCGAAGTTGTCCGGGAAGAGCCCGTCGTTGTTGAAGTCGATATCGTCGCAGCACCCCGCCGGCAGACCCCACACGGCGAACCACGCCGAGACGTCGCCGTCGGCGTGCGTGAAGTCGCCGCCCGCGGCGAGCGAGCCGTCGCCCAGCACCGCGATCGCGCGGGCGATCGAATTCGTCGGGCCGCCCGTGAGCCCCTCCCCGAAGGGCTGCCAGGAGGCGCCGTCCCAGCGGGCGATGCCGCGCACGTTCTGGCCGCCCGAGCTCTGGAACTGCCCGCTCGCGACGACCTCGCCGTTCACGTTCTGCAGGTCGTAGATGCCGCCCTGCCAGAGGCCGTCGCCCATCGCGCTCCACGCGCTCCCGTTCCAGCGGGCGACGTTGATCGCCTGCGCGCCGCCCGCCGTGGTGAAGACCCCGCCCACGACGAACGCGCCGTCGGGCATCTGCTCGATCGCGAGCACTCCGCCGTTCGTGCCCGCGCCCAGCGGCAGCCAGTTCGCGCCGTTCCACCGGGTGATGTTGTTCACGAGCGCGCCGCTGGCGTTCTGGAACTGGCCGCCGACGTAGACATCGCCGTTCTGCGCGACCTCGATCGACTGCACCGTGCCGGAGATGCCGCTCGACATCGCCGACCACGCGAAGCCGTTCCAGCGCGCGATGTTCGTCACCCCAAGGCCGCCGGCCGTCGTGAACTGCCCGCCCGCGACGACATCGCCATTGGGCAGGACGCCGACCGCGAAGACGTTCGCGCCCGCGCCGCCGATGCCGCTCCCGAGCGGCGCCCACGCCGCGCCATTCCAGACCGCGACGCGGTTCGCCGCGACACCGCCGATGTTCGTGAACGAGCCCGCGGCGAGGACGTCCCCGTTGGGCATCACCGCGACGGCGTGGATCGCGCCATCCGCGGCGCCGAGGACCGTCCAGTCCCCCGTCGACGCGCTGCGACGCTGAACAGTCACGGCCCACGGGCTCAGATCGGCGGGATCGTCCACCGCGGCGACGGCCTCGCCGCCGGCGGCGACCATCGCATGGATCGGCCCCGGTGCGCCGCCGCCGAACGCGACCCAGTTGGTGTTGTCCCACTGCATGACGCTCGACGGAAAACCGGTGCTGAAGCCACCGACCATGCCCGCGTTGTTCCCGAGGCACCGGGCGTCGCCCGTCGAGCCCAGCTGCGTCCACGAAGATGACGCCGGGACCCAGCGGAAGACGTTCTGCGGATTGGGACCGAATGGGTTGGTCTGCGACCAGACGGCGTTGACCTGGAAGCCATTGGGCCCGGAGCTGCGGATGTGCAGGGCGTGGCAGGCGGAGGCGAGCGCGATACCGCCGGGGGAGAATGCCGACCACGTGATCGTGCCGAATGTGTCCCGGTTCATCGAGGCGCACTTGCTCGCCGCCATGCCGCCGATGTTGTTGAAGAGCCCGCCGATGAAGACGCGCGTGTGCGGCGTCGTGCCCGACGACCAGGGCGCGAGGGCGTAGACGGTGTTATCCGGGTTGCCGCGCGCGGTCCACGCCGTCCCGTTCCACGACGCGAGGTTCGTCGCCGCGGTTGATCCCGCGGTCGTGAAGTTCCCGCCCGCGAAGAGTTCGCTGTTCTGGACGCACATCGCGTTGATCTGCGTCGTCCCACCCACCATCCCGCCGCCGACGTTGGTCCAAAAGGTCCCCGTCCAGCGCGCAATGCGGAAGAGGGGCCCGGCGCCGGCGGTGAACGTCCCGCCCGCGTAGAGGTCCCCCTGATAGACCGCCAGGGCCCGCACGTCGCCGCCCGAGAGGCCCGAGATCCCCATCTGCGCCCAGGCCGTCCCGTTCCAGACCGCGACGTTGGTCGCGGTGACCCCGCCGATCGAGGAGAACGCCCCCGCGGCGATGAGCTGGCTGTTCCAGACCGCGAGCGCGTTGACCGCGCCCCCGCCCCCGGTCGCGCCGATGGGGGCCCAGTGGTCGCCGTCGAAGGCCATGACCTTCTCCGCGCCGTAGCCGCCGACGGTGACGCCCTCGCCCCCCGCGACGAGGAGGAAGGGCGTGGGCCCGGGGCCGTCGGGGTCGAAGTTCGTCAGGGCGTTGACCGTGCCGCCGACGGTCCGCCCCGGCCCGCCGGGGAGCCAGGTCAGGTCGCACGTCTGGGCGTGGGCAAGGGAACCGGCGAGGGCAAGGAGAGCAACCGCGGACGCGCGAATCGTCATGGGAACCTCCGGGCGCGGGGGGAGCCCGCGAGACTGAAAGCGCCAAGGGGGCGCGGGCGGGATCAGGATTCGGGCGGTGCGGGCAGGAGCGGCGCGGAGAAATGCGGCAAAGCGGCAAATGAGCAAAGCGGCAAAGAAGAACGTCGACTCCCCTCTGATTTGCCGGTTTGTCGCTTTGCCAACTTGCCGCTTTCTCTAGCACTGCCCCCCGCCGAAGACCCGGAAGAACGCTTCGATGTCCGCGTTGTCGGGGAAGAGCCCGTCATTGTTGAAGTCCAGGTCCGCGCAGTGGGGATCGTTCGAGCACGCCCCGCCGCCGAAGACGCTGAGGTAGTCCTCGAGGTCGGCGTTGTCGGGGAAGAGCCCGTCGTTGTTGAAATCAAGGCAGTCGCAGCCGGGCGTCGCGTCGGTGACGACCGCGATGTTGCGAGCGTCCACGAGCGCCCCGGTGGTGTTCGCGAAGAAGTTCGTTCGCTCCCCCGCGTCGTCGAAGTCGCCGTCGCATGTCAGGTCCGTGAGGCGGACGACGCGGGCCCCGCTGTTGTCCGAGACGAGGACGCTCCCGTCCGCGAGGGGCGCGGCGTCGATCGACGAGAAGCCGTCCTCGCCCGTCTGCCAGACGAGCGCCGCCTCGCCGGCGTCCATCGCGTCGTTGTCCGCGTTGAGGTCGCGCAGGCGGAAGAGCTGGTCCACGCCGCCCGTGGCCAGCATGTGGAAGTAGAAGGACCGCTCGCGCCGCGGATCGACCGCGACCGCGAACCCCGCGCTGAGCGTGACGCCGTCCGCGTTGCCGACGCCGAAGAAGACGGTCTCCTCGCCGGGCTGGTCGATGACGCCGCTCCCGTCGCCGTCGGCGTAGCGGAAGACGCCGTGCCGGTTGACCGTCGCGTTCCCCGAGGAGTTGCGGAGGTAGAGCGCACCCTCCGCGCCGAAGGCGATCTCCTGCGGCGAGTACGCGCCGTTGGTCGTGCCGAAGCCGTTGATTGTGACGAACGACGTCGTCTCCCCCGGGTCGTTCGCGTCGAGGTCGCTGTTGCCGTCCGCGGCGCGCCACACCGCGTCGGGCCCGAAGCCGTTGCCAGCATTGACAATGAAGGGCACGCCGTTCTCATCGAAGGCCGCGCCCGTCGGGAAGGCGAAGTACTGCCCGACGCCCGCGACCGTGATGTCGGCGTAGACGCCCGCCTCGCCCGCGTCCATCGCGTCACCATCGCCTGTCAGGTCGCGCGTCCAGTAGATCCGCCGTGCGCTCGAGTCCTGGTCGCCGATGAGGCAGAGGCCGTTGTGGTAGGCGATCGTGTTCGGGTTGAGGGCCGCGGGCTGGCCGGACGCGTTGCCCGCACCGTACCACCGCGTTAACTCGCCCGGTTCATCGATCACGCCGTTGTTGTTGTCGTCGTGCATGAACCAGACCGAGTCGTTGCCCCGGTCGGTGACGAGGATCTCGACGCCCGCGAGGGCGGGAGTGGCGGCGGCGAGGAGAACGAGCAAGGATGCGGTACGCATGCGCAACGGTACGGGTGGGAAGGCGAACACGGAGCGAAACAGAGCGAAGAAGAGGAACACGGAGAAAGGAATGAATGGGGTTGAAGAGTGCGCACGTGCGCCTCTTCCCTTCGCCCAATCTTCATTCTTCTCGGTCTTGCTTTTCTTCCCTCTGTCTTGCTCTGTGTTCTGTCTTCAGCAGGCCCCGCCGCCGAAGACCGCGAACAGCGCCTCGATGTCCGCGTTGTCCGGGAACAGCCCATCGTTGTTGAAGTCGATGTCGTTGCACGTCACGGTGGGGCAGGGGCCGCCGCTGAAGACGGAGAGGAAGTCGATGAGGTCCTGGTTGTCCGGGAAGAGCCCGTCGTTGTTGTAGTCGACGGGGTCGCAGAGCGGGCCGATGACGACGCGGTTGGAGACGGCGAAGAAGGCGTGCCCGCCCGGCGGCCCGTCCAGCGGCGTGATCCGCAGCCGCGCGGTGTTGGTGGTGAGGCCGGGCGGCACGCCGACCGTCGCGCTCCCCGTGTTCGGATAATCGCCGAGGTTGATCGGGAAGCTCGGCGAGCCGTCGGGCGAGAGCTCGATGCGCACGGTCGAGACGCCGAACGGCGCGGACGCGGTGGCGCCGACGTTCCAAGCGACGGGCATGGTCGCGCCGAGCACCGCCGCGGCCGGCGCGGTGGCCGTGAACGGCTCCGTCCCCGCAACCACCACTTCCACCGGCGGCGAGATGGTCACGCCGCCCGAGCCGTCGCGCAGCGTCGCGCGCAGCCGGCGCGTGCTGGGGATCTCCGGCAAGCGCTCGCCCGCCGTCCGGGTCTGACCGACGATGTCGCTCCATACGGGGAACATGCGAGAAGCGTCCGCGCTCGGCGGCCACGAGCGCCAGATCGGCGACGCGCCGTTGTCGGGAGCCTCGAGCTGCCGCGCGGGGCCCGTGTCGCGCTCCTCCCAGTTGGTGAAGAACGCGCCCGAATCGTCCGCGCCCGCGAGCGACACCGTGAAGGGAGTCAGCGGCGGGACGAGCACGCCCGAGCGGATCGACGTGATCGCCGGCGCGGTGTTGCTCGTCGGGATCGAGACCGAGCACTGCGAGTTGGGCCCGGCGAGAAAGGCGCGCATCTCCTCGATGTTGCCGCTGTTGAAGTACGGGTCGGCGTAGAGCTGGATGTTGTCGCTGCCGGGGCCGACGCCGCCGTCCACCGGGCACGCGCCCGTGTACGCCATGATCGTCGAGCCCGAGCCCGGCTCCCACGCCGTCGCCCCGCTGAGGTTCCCGCCGTTGCAGCGCCCCCGCACCCCGCTGAAGGTGTGGTTCGCGCCGAACTGGTGGCCCAATTCGTGCATCGGCACCAGCGCCGAGACCGGGTCAAGATCGCCCGCGCGCGGGATGCCCGAGACGCCGCGCGCCTTGTTGCTGCCGCACACCGAGCGCAGGCTCGCGACCCCGCCCCGGATGCGCGTCAGCACGTGACCGACGTCATAATTGGGGAACCCGATGATGTTGTTGATGACGCTCTGGTTCACGTTGTGATACAGGCCGGAGCAGTCCGCCGCGGGGTTCGAGATGCACGCCGGGTCGGAGTCCGGGTACGGATCCGTCGCCGGATCAAAGAACGCGAGCAGGTTGTTGTTCGCGACGAGCAGGAAGCGGACGCCGAGGTCAACCTCGAACGTCACGTTGCACCGGTTGACGACGGTGACGATCGCTCCCAGCGCGTCCGTCGCGTTCGGCGTGTGCCCCTGTAGCTGGCTGTGGAACGCGCCGTACTCGCCGGTGCACGCCATCGCCATGCGGTAGGTGCGGACGACCAGCCCCGGCCCCTCCGGCTCGCCACCGGCGTCGGGCGAAGCCTCCCCGGCCACGTCCCCCTCGCCGTGCTCGTGACCGACGCCGCACGCCCACCCGCCGCGCGCATGCATCGTGAGCTGATCGTGCAGGAAGTAGACGCTCGCGTACTCGCGCTGCTGCGCCGAGTACGGATCGATGAAGACGCTCCCGGCGTCCGTGCGGATGAAGCCGCGCAGGCCGTGCGGCGTGATGTCGATGCGTCCGCGCGCGTGCGGGTCGGTCACGCCCTCGACGCGGTACGTCTTGATCTCAGGGAACTTCGCCGCGAGGGCGGCCTCCATCACCGGCGAGTCGTAGACGCGGAACTCCGCCAGCCCCCCGTCGGGCATCGGCAGCAGGAGAGGAGCCCCCTGGGCGCCCGCATCATCGGCTGGGGCCGCGGCGAGCGCGGCGTCCAACGTGTCCCAGTCGATCCGCACAACCGCGCCCGCCTCCGCCCGCACGAACGCCGGCAGGGCCGCGATCTCCGCGGGCGCAGCCGGCACCACCGTCCATTGTGAAAACACGGTCATTCCCGGCGCCAGAGCGCACGCCAACCCGATCATCCATCCGCGCATGGTCTTCTCCAGCCGGACCGGAGCCCGGCGAGCCGTTTATAACCGGAGCGTTCACGCCGGGCAAGCACAATCTCCGGCGGTGGCCTTTTGGCGGACCCACGGGATATACTTGCGGCCCCGGACACGGGGTTCGTCGGACTTTTCGGGCTAGTAGCTCAGTTGGTCAGAGCGCACCCCTGATAAGGGTGAGGTCGGCAGTTCGAATCTGCCCTGGCCCACGTCGTTCGGAGGCCATCCTCGCGGGTGGCCTCTTTTCATTCTGGTGACGACGGTCGCCGCGGGTGGGAGCGCGGAGGCCTCACGTACCCTTCGCGCGTCGGGCCCAAGGGAGGACTTCATGCGGATCGACGTTGTCGGCCGGAATATGGACCTGACGGACGCCATCCGTCAGTACGCGACCGCCAAGGCGGGGAAACTCGATAAGTACCTGGGGGACAAGCTCCAGATGATCACCGTGCGGATCGAGCCCACGGCCCCGAACCACAAGCAGGAGTACAACGTGGAGCTCGTCCTGGACGTTGAAGACCACGCCGACTTCGTCTCCCACGCCACCGGCGCCGATCCCTACGCGGCGCTCGATCTCGTCGTCGAGAAGGGCGAGCGGCAGCTGCGCGAGTACAAGGACCAGCTCAAGAACCATCACCACCAGCGTCCATGACCGGGAGGGCTTGCGTGTTCAAGCTGGGCGAGTTGGCGGCGTCGGGGGCGGTGGTCCCGGCGATCGCCTCGGGAGACCGCGAGGGGGCGGTCGCGGAACTCGTGCGCGCACTCGTCCACGCCGGGTCGCTGCCGCCGACGCTGGAGGCGGACGTCGTGAAGCGTGTGCTGCAGCGGGAGGGGCGTGACTCGACCGGTTTCGGATGCGGCGTCGCGGTGCCGCACACGAAGCACCCGGCCGTCAAGCGGCTCCTCCTGGCGGTGGGCGTGTCGGAGCGGGGGATTGACTTTTCCGCCCGCGACCGCCAGCCGGTCTACTCGGTCTTTCTGCTGATAAGCCCGGAGGAGAGCCCCGAGGATCACCTGCAGGCGATGGAGACGATCTTCCGGAGCATCAGCCGCGTGTCGTTCCGCCGGCACCTCCGCGCGGCGCAGACGAAGGAAGATCTGCTGGCGGTGCTGTCGGAGACGGACGAGACACGGCGCGCGATCTAGCGCCCGGCGAGGGAGCTTCGTGGCGGACAAGACGTGCGTCAAGGCGAAGATCGTCAACCGGCTAGGGCTCCACGCCCGGCCCGCGATGTCGTTCGTCGACCTCGCCTCGACCTTCGCGAGCGACATCAAGGTCCGTCGCGACGACATGGAGGTGGACGGCAAGTCCATCATGCAGGTGATGATGCTGGCGGCGAGCCAGGGGAGCGAAGTGGAGATCGAGGCGGTCGGCGCGGACGCGGAGAAGGCGTGCGCCGCCCTCAAGGCGATGATCGACCGCGGGTTCGACGAGGAGTGATCGCCGCGCTCACGCGGTGACGTCGAGCCGCCCATCGGCGCTCGCGGACGCCGCCTGCTCGGCGAACTTCACCGCGCCCTCGAGGAGCGAGAGCGCGGCCTGCGCCTGCTGCTTCTGCGCGTTCATCGACTTCTTCGCCACCGCGACCGCGATGCGCGAGCCCAGCTCGAGGTTCTTGACGGATGAGACCGCCGCGGCGTCCATACGGGATGCATCGGCGTTTTCGGGCCTTCGCATGAGCCGCTCCGCCCGCCGCGGTATCGAAGAATGCGGCATGAGCGGCCCAGAGCCCATCCGCATCCTTCTCGACGGCCAGTGCGCCGCCTGCCGGCGCGAGGGGCGGTTCATCCAGCGCCTGGACCGGGGCCGCGGACTGGTCGCGATCGAGGACATCGCCCGGCCCGGGTTCGACCCCGCGCGGTATGGGCTTTCCTGGCCGCAGGTCGCGGGCTCCATCCACGCCATCCTCCCCGGCGGGTCGGTAATCAACGGCATGGAGGTCTTCCGGCGCGTCTACGGCGCGGTGGGGCGGGGATGGATGCTCGGGTGGACGGCGTGGCCGGTCCTCCGCCCCTTCGTGGACCGCTCGTACGCCTGGTTCGCCCGCAACCGCGTCCGCTGGTTCGGCGGGTGCCGGCCCGACGGCACGTGCGTCGTGCGCTGAATTCTGTCAGCGCCCCCCGCGGGCCCGCTACGTCCTCCCGAGCGGCTCGTGAGCGCTCATAGGGAGGTGCGTATGACGAAGGTGATGATGGCCGCGGTGGTGACCGCGGCCGCGGGGACCGCGTTCGCGGGCTTTCAGCACGCGTACTTCTTCGGGCAGAGCCCGGAAGTCAGCGCGGTCGGCCCGGCGGCGTGGGATCCCAACAACGGCACGTACAGGCTAACGACCGCGGGCGACCAGTCGGGCGCGATGTGGCACACGGCGCGCCAGCAGATTGACGGCGGCTTCGTGACCACGTTCACGTTCCATATCGAGCAGGGGCAAGGCGATCACGGCGACGGCTTCGCGTTCGTGATCCACAACGACGCGAACGGCTCCGTCGCGCGCGGCGGCGGCGGGTCGAGCGTCGGCTACGGCCCGGGCGTCACGAACGACGGCGGACCGTTCGTCTCGATCAATGAGGGCATCGCGGTGGAGTTCGACACGTGGAGCTGCTGCGGCGAAGCTCCAACGCCGCACGTCTCCATCCAGACGATGAACTTCGCGCACCAGATCGACTACCCGGACAACGCGTCGCTCGCGAGCGCGGAGCTCTCCGCGATCGGAGACGGGATCAACATCCTCGACAACAGCACGCACGTCGCCACGGTCCAGTACACACCCCCGGACCCGGACAACAACCTCCCGGGCCGGCTCGACGTCTACGTCGACGACTTCTTCGCGTGCGGCGTGGACATCGACCTCGGCGCCGTGCCCCTGGTGGGCGGCGGCGGCGCGCCCGTCTTCGACACCGACGAATTCAGCGCCGACTTCGGTTCCGCGTGGGTCGGCTTCACGGCGGGCACGGGCCTGGCGGGCTCGATCCACCACATCGACGCGTGGGCGTTCGACGGGGACACGGGCCAGTGCCTCGCGCCGTTCTGGTGGCTCGCGGGCAACGGCTCGGGCTGCGTCGAGCCCGACGGCCCCTGCGGCATGGGCATCGGCGTCGTGGCGCAGGGCACACGCCCGATGGCGTACACGTGGTTCCGCGACGGCGCCGAGATCGCCGACGACGAGGGCGGACGCATCACCGGTCTGGGCACGCGCGAGATCGAAATCGATCCCACGACGAGCGCGGACAACGCGTACTACCGCGTCGAGTTCGCCAACAGCTGCGGCTCCGGCGCCTTCGGCGACATCTTCGCGACCAGCTATCTCTACTGCAACAGCATCGACTTCAACAACGACGGGCTCTTCCCCGACAACGCCGACCTCGAGGAGTTCCTCTCCGTCTTTGGCGGCGCGCCCTGCGCGGGCGCCGGGTACAACTGCGACCCGATCGACTTCAACAACGACGGCCTGTTCCCGGACAACGCCGACCTGGAAGCCTTCTTCAGCGTCTTCGGCGGGGGGCCGTGCCTCCGCTAACCGTCTCCGCGGCCCACGCGCGGACACACTCCCACACGGCCCCGCCGCGAGGGCGGGGCCGTGGTTCTTTTGGACGTGACAATGTGGCCGGCGGCAAAGCGACCGAGCGGAGGGGCCAAGCGCGGTGCCGCTTGACTGCTCTGTCACTCCGCCGCTTCATCTTCGGGCTTCGCCGGCCGCGGGAGCGTGTGCTTCTCCGTGAGCCACCCGTAGAGATCCGCGTCGCGGGCCCGCGCGCTCGCGAAGGGGTACGTCGGCTCGGTGGGCGCGACCCAGACGCGCGTGGTGGGGCAGACTGCCGGTGGCCGCTCGAGCAGGTCCTTCACGCCCGGGCGCGCGAGCCACGCGTCGGGCAACTCGATCGCGAGGAGACGCGTCTCCGCCCCGTCGCGCGGCGCGTGCTCGATCCGCACGACCGCGGCGCCCGCGGGCCGCAGCGGCAACCGCTCCGGCCACTCGATCAGCGCGACGGCATCGTCGCGCACCGCGCCCGTCGCCTCAAACCACTGGTCCCACCCCAGTGCGTCGAGATCGTCGGCGCCCGCGAGGCGGTAGGCGTCCACGTGCACCAGCCGCACGCCGCGGAGTGCGGCGAGAGGCCCGCCGTCCGGCGCGGGGTAGACGTGCACCAGCACAAAGGTGGGGCTGGCGACGATGCGATCGTCGATCCCCGCGGCGCCGGCCAGGGCGCGCACGAAGGTGGTTTTCCCGGCGCCGAGTTCGCCCCGCAGCTCGACCGCGTCCCCGCCGCGCAGCACGCTCGCGAGCCCCCGCGCGATCGCGGCGGTCGCGTCCGGATGCGGGGTGCGGTGAACGCCGCGTGCCATGAGCGATGATTGTTGGGGCGCGGAGTGCCCGCCGAGATTATCGGGTGTTGAAAACCCAACCACTTGCCGCGGCACGTCTTGAAACACACCGCTCTGCGCTAGTCTTGCGCGAAGCCCGGGCGGGAGCGTTGACGCGTGAGGCCGCACTCATACCCTTTGCCCGGAGGAGCTGGGTTCTTCCCACTCGACAACGGCAGGAGTGCCGCTGGTGTGCACGGTTTGCCGCGGGGCGTGTCCCGGGGCAGGGGTCGGTGTCTCCGCGCGGTGGCGGGCGCGGTGCGGGTTCAAGGCTTTGCATCACAGGAGCAGGTTCATGCGCAAGAGCATCGGTATCGCGTGTTTGCTGGCGGCGAGCGCGGGCGCGGCCCACGGTCAGATCGTCATCAGCCAGGTGTACGGCAGCGGCGGGAGCGCCAGCGCGGCGTACACCAACGATTACGTTGAACTGTTCAACCCGACCGCCGGCCCGATCAGCGTCACCGGTTGGTCGATCCAGTATGCCTCCGCGGCCGGGACGTCGTGGCAGCGCACGAACCTCAGCGGCTCGATCCCCGCCGGCGGCTACTACCTCGTTCAGCTCGCGAGCAACGGCGCCAACGGCGCGGCGTTGCCGACCCCGGACGCCACCGGCACCACCAACATTTCCGGCACGAGCGGCAAGCTCGCCCTGCGCAAGGATCAGGTGACGATCACCGGCACCGGCTGCGTCACGCCCGATTCGCTGACAAGCGACTTCGTCGGCTACGGCACGGCGAATTGCTCTGAGGGCGGGGCCGCCGCGCCGTCTCCCAGCCTGGCGAACGCGATCTTCCGCGGCAATGACGGGTGCTCCGACACCGACAACAACGGCGCCGACTTCGCCGCGGCGGCCGCCGCGGCGCGCAACAGCGCGTCGCCGCTCGACCCCTGCGGCGGCGGCTGCACGGACTGCAACAACAACACGACCTGCGACGTTGACGAGATCAACGCCAACGGCGGCGTCGGCGGCGTCGGCGGCTCGCTCGACTGCGACAGCAACGGCCAGCTCGACTCCTGCCAGCTCAGCTCCGGGACCGACTGCGACGCGAACGGCACGCTCGACGCCTGCCAGATCGCCGGCAACCCCGCGCTCGATTGCAACGCCAACGGCACGCTCGACTTCTGCGAGATCAACGCCGCGGGCGGTATCGGCGGCGTCGGCGGCCGCTTCGACGCGTGCAACAACAACGGCCTCCTCGACTCGTGCGAGGCGCCCGCGCCCGGCCAGGACTGCAACGCGAACAGCGTGATCGACTGCTGGGACTTCAAGGTGGGCACGCTCACGGACGTCGATGCCAACGGCACCGCCGACGTCTGCGAGGGCGCGATCGTGGTCGAGACCCCGCTCAACGCGACCGTGCAGGTCAACGGCGTGCGCCCGACGACCAACGGCGAGTTCTTCTTCAACATCCAGGGCGTGAACGCCGGCACCAACGCCAGCTACGGCGCGCTGCGCTTCGACAACAGCGTCTTCGGCGTCGCCAACCCCGACCGTGTGTACCTCTTCCTCCAGCAGCACAACAGCGCGTTCACCTCGGGCGGCTTCCCGGGCGACCCCGACAACGTCGAGATCTTCCACACCAACAACGACACCATCGACATCAGCGTCCCCGTCTTCCCGGCCACCAACCCCAACGCGGTCTTCGGGAACTTCGCGTCCGACTACGCCGACCGCCTCAGCGCCGACGCGTACCTCTTCCAGCGGGGCCTCAACGACGGCCTCTTCGGCGACGCGACCGGCTCGGGCACGACCGAGTCCTACCTGCTCTTCGACGCCGATGCGCCGACGCCGGCCGGGCAGGCGATCGCGGCGGACATCGCCAGCGGCTCGGGCAGCCTCACGCTCGTCCTGAATCCGCTGAACGACACCGTTGCGGCGACCTACGCCGGCATGACCAACAACCGTTACCGCGGCCCGAGCCTCGTGATCTTCCCGGGTATCGGCGGCTGCGACTCGATCGACTTCAACGGTGACGGGCTGTTCCCGGACAACCAGGACCTGCAGGACTTCCTGGACGTCTTCGGCGGGGGCGCGTGCTCCACCGGCACGTGCGGGGACCTTGACTTCAACAACGACGGGCTCTT